>JAGRDS010000017.1:0-94790 GCA_020446945.1 Parvularculaceae bacterium | reverse complement strand
TGCCGAGATCGAGCGTCGACGTGCAGACGACGGCGCGCAGGGCGCCGCGCGTCATCGCCGCCTCGACCTTGCGGCGCTGTTCGACATCGAGTGAGCCATGATGCAGCGCGATCGGCAGATTGTCGTCGTTCATCGACCACAACGCCTGAAAAGTCATCTCCGCCTGGCTGCGCGTGTTGACGAAAATAAGCGACATTCGCGACCCGCGAATGGCCTCATAGACATTTCGCCATGCGTAGCGCGCAGAATGGCCGGACCAGGGGATGCGCGTTTCGCCGTCCAGCACCCGCACCTTCGGCGAAACGCCGCCATCGGCGCGGATCAGCACCGCTTCCTCGCCCGCGCTTTTCAAAACGCCGAGCAGAAGATCGGGATTGCGCGCCGTCGCCGACAAGCCGACCGAGCGAACATTCGGCGCCAGCTTTCGAAGCCGCGCAAGATTGAGCGCCAGCAACTGGCCGCGCTTCGTCGCGTGAAAAGAATGAAGTTCATCGACGATAATCGCGCGAAGTCCGGAAAAAAATTGCGGCGCATCAGTGTGGGACAGCAATAGCGCGACCTGTTCCGGCGTTGTCAGCAGCAAATCGGGCGGCGCATATTTCTGGCGCTGGCGGCGATGAACCGGCGTATCGCCGGAGCGCGCCTCAACTTTGACGGCCAGTTGCATCTCTGCGATCGGGCGTTCGAGATTGCGCGCGATATCGACGGCGAGCGCTTTTAATGGCGAGATGTAAAGCGTATGCAGCGCGCTGCGAGATCCGTTTTCATGAATATCGGCCAGGCTCGGCAAAAATCCCGCCAGCGTTTTGCCGCCGCCGGTCGGGGCGATAAGCAGATGCGAGCGCCCCGCGCGCGCCGCCTCAAAACATTCAAGTTGGTGGGGGCGCACGCGCCAGCCGCGCGCGGCGAACCAATCCTCGAATATCGGCGGAAGGCTTGGCGCTCTATCTTTCATCCCGATGACGAAAGCGCGACAATGCGTTCAGGCGCAAGTCCTGACCGGGCGTTTTTACGATTAGCTTTTCATGCGGTCGGGGCAAGCTCCCCGCGGCAGCATCCCGGACGCCGGCGATCTCAGGCCGCGACCGGAACGCCCTTGCTTTCGAGAAACGCCTTCAACTCGCCTGCTTCGAACATTTCCTTGACGATATCGCAGCCGCCGATGAATTCGCCCTTGACGTAAAGTTGCGGGATTGTCGGCCAGTCGGAAAAATCCTTAATTCCCTGACGGATTTCAGGATCGGCCAGAACATTTTCCGATCCGAAATCGACACCGATATAATCGAGGATCTGGACGACCGCGGCCGAAAATCCGCATTGCGGAAACTGCGGCGTACCTTTCATGAAAAGCATCACCGGATTGGCTTCGATCTTCGCCTTGATGGCGTCTTGTACGGCCTTGTCGCTCATACGACCCTTTCCGCGGAAAAACATTCTATTTTGATAGGGATTAGCTAGGCGCCGCCGCCTCGCCGGTCAAGAGCATTTCGATAATGCGCTGATGAAATGCGGGATCGGCCGGCCGGGCGGCGGCCGCGAGCGAACTCACAAGATGGCGCTCCTTCGTCGTCGTCGTCATCACAATATCGATAGAGGGATTGGCGAGAACGAAGGAAAGCGCCTTGCCGGCCGGGTCTTGCGATCCGAGCGCGCGCCGCGCCGCTGCCAGCGCGCGCCTGTCATATCGCCGGCGCGCCGCCGACCGGGCGATGCGCCAGATATCCGAAAGAGAGCGCGGCGGGATCGGACCCGGACCGACAAGCCCGTCGACCAGCGGGCCAATCGCAATTGTCATCAAGCCGCGCCGCGCCGCATCGGCGATCGCCGCCGCGCTGTCCCGGTTGACGACATTGTAAATCGTCATGACGGCGTCAAAACCGCTTTCGATTGCGCGGGTCAACGGCGCGCCGTCGCCGCACACGCCGGCGGCCTTTATCAGCCCCTCGCCTTTCAGTTTTTCAATGATCGGACGCGCGGCGTCCATCTGCGCGAGGCTCGGTCCGTGGAGATACAAAAGATCGAGTTTTGCGCGATTGAGATCCGCAAGGCTGCGTTCCACATCGTTTCGAATGGCGCGTTCGGAGAAATCCTTCACCAGCGAGCCGCCGTCACGGCGCGTACCCGTCTTTGTGCTGATGAATACGTCTCGCGCCCCGAGGCTGTTAAGCGCCCGGCCGAGCCGTTCCTGAGCGGAACCGTAAAACGGCGCCGTATCGAAATGTCGAACGCCGCCTTTGTAAGCAGCGCCGATAATCGCCGCCGCCTTTTCTTCGCTGAACCAGCTCCGGCCGAGCGGGCCGGATACGCCGAAACCAAGCCTTGAGGGAGATTGCATCAGTCAACGCAAAGCGCTGTCGTGACTTTTCCGTCCTCTATTTCGGCGTAGCAGCCGAATGGGCTGTCATCGGCCTGGCAAACGCCAACCGTCTCTCCGCCGACGGGCGTGTCGTCATCAGCGAGGCATTTCCCCTCGCAATCGCCGCCAGACCGGCAAGGCGATCCGGCGTCCGCATATGGCGTTACGCACCGATACATGCCGAGCATTCCTTCAGGGCGGACCTCGCCGCCGCGCGCCTCGCAATCCTGCGTGTCGATCGCTTCGAGCGATTGCGCGCGCATTTCTTCAATCGTTTTGCCCGCGCCTCCTGTCACATCTACAATGTCGCCGGCGGCGGCGTCTTCCGCCATCGCCTCATCGCTCTGTGCGGTGTTTTGCGCCGAAGCGGCGGCGTCATCGGGCCTTTCCGCGCAGGCGTTGATGAGTGCAAACGCTAGCAAGGCGAGCAGCGGGCGCATGATTTTCTCCCAAACGGCGAATCGGCCGGCAGCTTAATCGGCTTGCCCTCGCCGGGCAATTTTGACAGGTTGCCGCACTCGCGGGGGCGGAGAAAACTTGTATGCGTGCTTTAGTCTGGCTTTTGGGCCTGGTTGGGCTTGGCGTGATTGTCCGAATTGCGTGGGGTGTTATTCCGGCGTCCGGCGTGTTCGCCGACCTTGAACCGAAACTGATTGATGAATGCCGGCGCGTCGAAATATTTCCCGGCGTTGAAGACGTCACGATCGATCCCGATCTCAATGTGGCGTTCATTTCCGCTGACGACCGTCGGGCGACGAATGCGGGTCATCCGGTTCCGGGCGGTATCTACGCGCTAAAGCTCGACGGATCGGACGGGGTTTCGAAAGTTTCGCCAGGAATGCTGGAAGATTTTCACCCGCACGGCCTAAGCCTGTGGAGCAACAAGGAAGGCCAGAAGAGGCTCTTCGTCGTCAACCATTCGATTGAAAACGGACATCGGGTTGAAATATTCGATGTCGGATTTCGCGGAATGCTGATCCATGTCGATTCAGTATCATTCCCAGAAATGACATCGCCGAATGACGTTCTTGGCGTCGGGCCGCGCAGTTTTTATGTAACGAATGATCGCGCCTTCGACGGCGGCGTTCTCGGCGCGGCCGAAGCCTATTTGACGCTCCCCCTGTCCGGCCTCGCCTATTTCGACGGTTCAAAAGGCTCGGTGGCTGCAAAGGGGCTCTCTTACGCCAATGGCGTCAATATTTCAGCGGACGGAAAAACCGTATATGCGTCCGCTTTTCTCGGTCGAAATATCGTCGTTTACGATCGCGATCCCGAAACAGGCGCGCTGACCGAGCGCGATTCCATCAGCGTCGACACCGGACCCGACAATATCGAAGTCGCTGCGGACGGCGCCTTGTGGGTCGCAGGCCACCCAAAGGTTTTTGATTTTCTCAAACACGTTGAAGATCCCGCCGCCGTATCTCCCTCGCAGGTCATCCGAATCGATCCGAAAACGAAGCATGCGGAAAATGTCCTTGTCGACCTGAACGGCGCCATTAACGCCTCATCCGTCGCCGCCGTGACGACGGACCAGCTTATCGTCGGCGCCGTATTCGACGCGCACGTCATGGTCTGCCCCCTGCAATAATCGAATATCGCGCGCAAGCTTGACGCGCCGGCGATAGGCCATAGGGTCTACGCCCGCAAAACGCGCGAAAGCTGCGTGCTGAAATCAAGGAGACGCAAATGGCTACGACGCCGCAATGGTCCTCCCGCTTCGCTTTTTTGATGGCCGCGATCGGGTCTGCGGTCGGCCTCGGCAATCTGTGGCGGTTTCCGTTTCAGACCGGCGAGAACGGCGGATCGGCGTTCGTATTCGTCTATCTCCTTTGCGTCGTCTTTGTCGCCTTTCCTATTCTCATGGGCGAACTGGCCGTCGGCCGCCATAAGGGCCTGTCGGCTGTCGGCTCGACCGCGCAGCTTGCGAAAGACGCCGGAAAGTCATCCGTATGGGGCATAACAGGATGGGTCGGCGTCATCGGCTCTTTTCTTATTTTGACGACTTACAGCGTAATCGCCGGGCAGGTGCTGGCCTATTCCGTTATGTCGTTCCTAGGCGAGTTCGCGGGACGCGCCGGCGGAGATGCGGCGGCGGTCGCGCCGCTTTATGGCGGCCCGGTCCATGCGCTAGGTTGGCACACGTTGTTCATGGCGATCACTGTCATGGTCGTCTCGCGCGGATTGAACGACGGCATTGAGCGCGTCGTGACGATACTGATGCCGATGTTTTTCGTCATGCTCGCCGGCATGTCCGTTTATGCGATGATGAATGGCGGCGCAGAGGAAACGCTCGCCTATCTCTTTTCGCCGCGTTTTGAGGACGTCACCCCGTCCGTCGTCCTCGCTGCGCTCGGCCAGGCGTTTTTTTCGATCGGCATCGGCGCAGCGCTAATGCTGACCTATGGCTCGTTCCTGGGACCGAAAGAAAACATCGCAAATTCGTCGGTTATCATCGCCGGCTCCGACACGCTTGTCGCGATCGTCGCCGGCCTGATGATTTTCCCGATTGTCTTTACCCACGGTCTCGATCCGGCGGCCGGCTCCGGTCTTATATTCGGTGCGCTTCCCGCAGTTTTCGCGGGCATGCCGTACGGTTCGATAATCGGCGGCGTATTCTTTTTCCTCGCCTTCATCGCCGCCCTCACCTCTTCAATCTCGATGCTGCTCGTCGGCGCGGCCGTCGCGCAGGAGCAATTCGGCGTGAAACGCGGAATGGCCGCCATAATTATCGGCGCCATTTGCTGGTCGGTCGGGGCGGCGACCGTCGTTGTTTCAGGGCTCGGCGGCTGGCTGGACTTTGTTTCGGGCAGTATTGCGCTTCCGCTTGGCGGTCTTCTCGTTGCGCTCCTGGCGGGCTGGGTGGCGCCGCGCACGGTGATGCGCGGCGAACTTCCCAACGCCGGCGAGGGAATGTTCCGCTTCTGGCGCGTGATGATCCGCTATGTTTCGCCGATCGCCGTTATCCTGATCCTGCTTCTCGGCCTGGATGCGAAATTCGATTTCGGCCTGAACGATTTTATCGCCGGTTAGAAAGGCTGGCTTGACTTATCGCCCTGCGGACGCCAGAGCCGCACCATGTCGTCAGAAACAGAACATCATTACCGCGCGATTGCATTCGGCGCGGCGGGCGTCGCCGTTCTGTGCGTCATGGACGGCGTCATAAAGCATCTTGTATCCACGAACGACGTCCTCGTCGTTACGCTGGGCCGCTACCTGTTCGGTTCGTTTTTCGCCATACTCGTCTGGGCCCGCGCCGGGCGGCCGACATTAACGCTTGAAATGTGGAAGGCGCACGGCTTGCGCGGCTTCGTCATCGCGCTTGCGGCGACGTCATTTTTCTGGTGCCTTTCGGTGCTTCCGCTCGCCGAATTGCTGGTCATCGCCTTCATTGCGCCGCTTCTCGTTCCTTTCATGGCGAGCGCGATCCTCGGCGAGAATATCCGGCGCCGATCGGTCCTGGCGGCGGTCATAGGATTCGCGGGCGTCATCATAGCGGCCGCGAGCGGCGACAATTTTTCTCCGGACAATCAAAGATTGCTGGGGATCGCTGGTGCGCTTTTTTCCGCCGTGACCTACGCCCTCGCCATAGTCCTGATGCGTTCGCGCGCCAGCAAGGACGGGCCGGAGGCTATTGCGCTGCTCGGCGCTATTGTTCCCGGCCTGATTGTCGCTGTTCCCGCTTTTGCGACAGGTAAAGCGCCGCCTGCGACGGACTTGCCGTATTTTCTGGCGCTCGGCGCGCTTGCGTCCGCCGGCATTTACCTTCTCGCGCGCGCATATGCGCATGCCGAAGCGCAGGTTCTGGCGCCGTTGGAATTTACGGCGCTTATCTGGGCCTCGTTGATCGGCTTTTTCTTTTTCGCAGAGGTTCCGCGGCCTCAGGTGGGGCTGGGCGGCGCGGTAATCGTCGCCGCTTGCCTGTGGGGCGCGCGCAAGGAGAAGGCGAAAATACTGACCCCTTACGCACCAGGATCGACCCCCGCAGATGCGGCGGAATAAGTGCGGCGCGGCTTTAAAAAGCGCCTAGCCGCGCGCCATCGCAGTCAGGGCTAGAACGCACAGGACAATCGCCAGTCCGATCCGATCGAAAAAGTTCACCGCCGGCTCCGTCAATGAAAACGTCGCGAAACCGGATAGAAGGCTTCGTTTGCGCTTTTGTGACGGATTGTTTGTTTTTTTGCGACCGATCGCGGCGCTTACTCCGTCGCTTCCGTTTCCAGCGCGAGCGCGTGCAGTTCGCCGCCCATTTTACCCTTCAGGGCGCGGTAAACGAGCTGATGTTGCTGGACGCGGTTCTTGCCGTTGAACGCGGACGAGACAATGCGCGCGCGATAATGATCGCCGTCGCCGGCGAGGTCTTCAATCTCCACCGTCGCATCCGGCATCGCATCGATGATCATTTTCTTGATATCGTCAGATTTCATCGGCATCGCGTCAGTCTCCGTTGCGGTTTGCGCGCTCATATAGTCCGGCAACGCACGATCATGAATGTCGGCGAGGTCGAGAAGCGCAATGGAATCGTCTTCGTCAAGGCGAAGGAAATTGCCGCCGAAACGGCCGATCTTGGAAGCCTGCACGCCAGCCATTGCGGCTTTGAGCAAGAGCGTGTCGGCGGCGGCCGGCGCGACGGCGATCAGATAGCGCCCCTGATCCTCGCCGAACCAATAGGCGGCCGCGCGCGCCTTGACCGGCGTTTTTAGTTCAAGCCCTTCGCCGCAGGCGAGCGCCATTTCCGCCGCCGCGACGAGGAGCCCGCCGTCCGATACGTCATGGCAGGCGGTGATCAGCCCTTCGGCGATCAGTTTTCGGATTGTCTCGCCATTGCGCCGCTCCGCTTCCAGATCGACCGGCGGCGGCGCCCCCTCTTCCGCGCCGAATAACTCGCGCAGATAGAGCGACTGGCCGAGCCAGCCTTTGGTGACGCCGACGGCGATAAGTTCATCGCCGGCGAGCGCGCCGCCGACACGGACCGCGCGCGTTGCATCCTCGATAACGCCGACCCCGCCGATCGCCGGCGTCGGCGGAATGGCGACGCCGTTCGTCTCATTGTAAAGCGAGACATTGCCGGAAACGACGGGATAGCTGAGCGCTTCGCACGCCTCGGCCATGCCTTCGACGGCGCCGATGAATTGGGCCATGATTTCCGGGCGTTCCGGATTGCCGAAATTGAGGCAATTGGTGATCGCGAGCGGGGCTGCGCCGATCGCGCAAATATTGCGATAGGTCTCTGCGACCGCCTGTTTTCCGCCCTCATGGGGATCGGCCTTTACGTATCGCGGGGTTACGTCGGTTGTTATCGCAAGGCCGCGATTGGTCCCGTGAATGCGCACGAGCGCTGCGTCGCCCCCTGGGGCGATTACCGTATCGCCCATAACGGTATGGTCGTACTGCTCCCAGATCCAGCGGCGCGAGCAAAGATCTTCCGTACCCATCAGTTTTGCGAGCGCGGTCAGCGATGAAAGCGCGCCGGCGCGCTCGGCGATGTCGACTTTTTCCTCATGCGTTTCGAAAGAGGTTTCCTTGACGACACTGGTTTCCTTGAGATTTTCAGCCGCCTCTTCAAGCGAGGCGAACGAGGCGTCGGCGTCCGGCTTCATGCGCAGATAAAGTTTCGCAGAGCCTTTCGATGTCGTAACGCCGACCGCATCGACACCGTCAATCGCGGCGACGCGATCATCGATCAGCGCGTCGATGATCGTTTTCAGCTCCGCCTCCGATTTGTCGGCTTTCAAGGTGACGAGCGCCTCGCGGATCGAAACGGTGCGATCGTCCAGCGGAGCGGGTTTTTCAAGCGCTGCGGCCGGCCGGTCGTAATTCGGCGCCGCATCGGCGAGCGGCGCGACGGGCATGTCGGCCTGAACCTCGCCCTTGTGTTTGATGACCAAACGGCCCGTATCGGTCGTCACGCCGATAACGGCGAAATCTACGCCCCATTTTTCAAAGACGGCCCGCGCCGCTTCCTCGCGGCCGGGCTTCAGCACCATGAGCATACGCTCCTGCGATTCAGAGAGCATCATCTCATAGGCGCTCATCGCCTCTTCGCGCTGGGGAACCAAATCGAGGTCCAGCTCGAAACCGCCGCCGCCCTTCGCCGCCATTTCGCAGGACGACGAGGTAAGCCCCGCCGCGCCCATATCCTGGATCGCTATGATCGCATCGGACGCCATCAATTCCAGGCACGCTTCAAGAAGCAGTTTCTCAGTGAACGGATCGCCGACCTGAACCGTCGGGCGCTTTTCCTGCGATGCGTCGTCGAATTCGGCGGAGGCCATCGTGGCGCCGTGAATGCCGTCGCGTCCGGTTTTCGAGCCGACATAAACGACCGGGTTTCCGGCGCCGCGCGCGGCGGAATAAAAAATGCGGTGTTTTTCGGCGATGCCGACCGTCATCGCATTGACGAGGATATTGCCGTTATAGCCGGGATGGAAATTCGTTTCGCCGCCGAGGGTCGGTACGCCCATGCAATTGCCGTAGCCGCCGATGCCTGCGACGACGCCGGCGACCAGGTGGCGCGTTCTGTCGTGATCCCACGATCCGAAACGCAAGGCGTTCATATTCGCCACCGGGCGCGCGCCCATGGTGAAAACGTCGCGCATGATGCCGCCGACGCCCGTCGCCGCGCCCTGATAGGGTTCAATGTAAGACGGGTGGTTGTGACTTTCCATTTTGAAGACGGCGGCGAGTTTCGTCCCCTCCGGTCCGTCTCCGATGTCGATGACGCCCGCGTTTTCGCCCGGCCCCTGTATCACCCACGGCGCTGACGTCGGCAGTTTTCTAAGATGCCGGCGAGAGGATTTGTAGGAGCAATGTTCCGACCACATGACGGAAAAAACGCCGAGTTCGAGAAGATTGGGCTCGCGGCCCATATGCTCCCGTATGCGCTCATATTCTTCGGGCTTTAGGCCGTGATCGGCGACGATTTGGGGCGTGATTTCGGTCATGCTGCGAGAATCCCTGACGGTTCGCGGGGTTTTGCATGCGCGGGGCGAGGGATCAATAGCGCTTTCGCGGCCTGGCCGCCGCAAGGGTCACAACCGAGAGCAGCCCCGCCTGAAGCCCCCCGTTCAGGTGTCCCATAACAAGGCGCCCCCCCATGACGGAATCGAGCGCGTGGAACGAAACGCTGTGCGCGGCGAACAGGAAAACCAGCGCAGCGAGCGCAATTGCGGCGATTTTCCTGTCGAAAGCGCCGCGGCGGGCGAATATGACGCCCGCCGCCGCCAGGCTTGCAAGGGCGAGAGCTGAAACCGCCGCGAATTGGACTGGCCGCCGGTCGTGATACCAGGCGCCTGACAGCGCGTCGCATCGCGCCGCCAGCGTTGCGAATTCGGCGAGATTGAACAGCCGCAAGAATAACAGCGCCGCCAGCAGCAGTCCGGCGCCTTTCCAGAAGCGGCCGGCGCCATCGCGCCGAGCGCGCAAAACGCAAGCGCCGATCGCGGTGAGGTAAAGCGCGATCAATAACCAGCCCGCGAGGCTGAATTGAAACAGATGCGGCGCCCACAGGGTGCGCCAGCTTCCCATCGTGCAATAGCTGATTGTCGGCATCTACATGGGCAGGTCGCAGAACCAGCAATCTTCGCGCAGCCCCTGCATCGCGCCGATCGGGCTTCCCGGCGGCGTTTTCAGCGCTTTGGCGACCGGCGCTATCGCCGGCGCTGGGCGGTTCAGATGCGCCTCGATCATCATGGCGAGGCCGTGGCGTGCGGCGCGGTTTCCAACGCCGTCGGCGTCCGGCGCGCCGGGCGCGGCCGCCGCTTCCAGCCGCGCCGAAAGCGAGGCGAGGTAAGCGTTCGTCCGGATGCGCACTTCCGGCGAGGATACAGCGCCAGGTCCGAAGGACACAAAAAGGCTCGGCGCCTGCGCATCGCCCGCCGCCGCGCCGGCCGAGGCGGTGCCGATCAGCGTTGAAACGAACCGCACCTGTTCGCGCCGCGCGATTTCTCCAAGGCGGCCCGTCGCCGGCGCCCAGAAAATGCGCCGTTCAATTGCATTCAGCGTTTCATCGAAGGTTAAAGAATTCGCGTCGCGGCGTTCCATTTCAACGAGACGGGCAAGGCGCGCGGGATGAAGGATCGCGGACAAGGTTTCGCTCGCCGCCGCATCCGCCGCCGCGAGCAGGTCGAACATCGGGTCCGTGTCGCTTTTGAACAGCTCGCCGCCCCCTCCGCCGCCATTGAACGCAGCAAGTTCCGGCGTCAGCAAGTTGAGCGTGCGGTCCGGCAGATCAAGCGCGGCGGGGTCAAGCGTCGCGACAAGCGCGGCGAGCGCGGCGCGCTGCCTGTCCGCTGCGACGGGTTCGGCCGGCGGCGCGCCGTCGCCTTTCACCGAATGACGGAATTCAAATCCGCCGATGAGTTTCGCCGCCGCATCGATCTCGTAACGATGGAAAAGATAGATCGGGACGATGACGGCTTTAAGGTCGGAACGCGCACGCCCGTTCGCGATCGCGTCGAGGCCGAAATTCGAAAGGGCGATTTCCCGTACGCGCATCGTCTCGTCGAGCGCCGCAACGGCGTCTGCGCCGTTGTCCCAAACGGCGGCGTATGGATGCGCCGTTTCGACGCCGCGCGCTTGCGGGTCGTCAACGAAACGCAATCCGCGCGCATAGGCGCCGTCCAGGATTTTTTCGAGTTCGGCTTTCTCGTCGGCGCCTTTTCCGTATTCGGAATAAAGCCAGGTCGCGGCGACCTTGTCCCACGCGCCTATCCCCTCGCCATAAGCATTGCTGAAATCAAGTCCGCCCTCCGCCGTCGGACGTATATAGGGTGCGGGATAATCCATCACCGAAGCGAGATCATTCGAACTGGCGGCGAAATTATGGGCGAAACCGAGCGTGTGACCGATCTCGTGCGCAGATAGCTGGCGAATTCGCGCCAGCGCCAGTTGAACGGGATCGTCAGCCGCGCCGGTTCCGCTCTTTGAAGCGCCGGCGAGGCCTTCGAATATCATGCGATCCTGTCGCACGCGCTGCGAGCCGAGCACGACATGCGCCTTGATCATTTCGCCGGTGCGCGGATCGGATACGCCGCCGCCATAAGACCAGCCGCGCGTTTGGCGATGCACCCACTGGACGACATTGTAGCGGACATCCATCGGATGGGCGCCTTCGGGCAGCAATTCGACGCGGTAGGCGTCTTTAAATCCAGCCGCCTCGAACGCTTCGGCCCACCATTTCGCGCCGTCGACAAGGGCCTGCCGAACGGGCTTGGGCGCGCCCGGATCGATGTAAAAAACAATCGGCTTCTTGACGCCGCCCGATTTCGCATTCGGATCCTTGCGTTCAAGGCGGAAACGGCGCGCATAGGTTTTGACGATCGGATCTTCGAGCTTTGCGCTGAAATCGTAAAACCCGAGATCTATGGCGCCGGCGCGCGGATCGAATATGCGCGTTTTATACCCGTCATCGGGAAGGCGCACGAATGAATGGTGCTGGGTGAGCGTGAAATCGCGACCGTTCGCCGCGGTTGCGGAAACTTCGCTTCCCGCCTTTTCAGCGCTCAACGTGACGAATGCGTCTATCTCCACATTGTCCGGAAAAACCAGAAGCGAAGATGCGTCGACAAGGCTGCGGTCCTTGTCGATCGAATAGGAACCCTGTCCGCCCGCCTCAAGTACGCCCTCAAGATCGAGAATATCGCTCGTCAGAAAAGAAGAAATATCGACAGTGAATGCGCCGCTCGGCGTTTCCCCGGCGACCTCGCCGGCCCAAAGAAACGATCGCGCGAAAGATTGCGCGACAGCGTTCTTTTCGAGCGCATTGTCCGCGCCGGCGCGATAGTTCCAGTTTTCCTGTTCGATGATGACCCTGCCGCCGACCCGCCGGAATGCGATAATGCGTCCTTCATCGGAATAGCCGCGATCGAGGCCGACCGGATTGGAGCCGAGCCCCGCCGTCAGTCCGGCGCTGTGAATAACGCGAAGCGACAAGCCGTCCTCGTCAGGCTCGGGCAGCGTTGCGACGAAATGGCCGTCGGCGTCGGTTTCCACCTTGAACAGCGCCGCGCCCTTTCGCGGGTGATCCGACAATACGCGCGGATTGCCGTCTGGCCCCTGCGCCGTTTCCACCGAACACCCACCCAGCGCCGCAAGCGCCAGCGCGATCGCCATCCGTCTCATCGTAACCTCGCTCCCTTAAGGGGCGGGACGATGGCGGAATCGCCGGACGAGATCAATCCGCGATGTAATCGCATTATTATTACGCCGGACTGGCGACGCCTATACTTTCTTTTTGAAAATCCTGTTTTTGAGCGCGACAAGCGGAAGCGCAATCAAAATCCAGAGTTTTTTGCCTAAAGCCAGCAGCAATGCGCCAAGGCCGACAGCAGCGGCCTTTCCGAATTTAACGCCTGCAAGCGCGGCGAGAACGCCGACGGCGCCGGCGGCGGCGATTTTATCTCCCTCGCTGATATCGGAATACGCCATCATTGATTTGGGTTGATAGGTCGAGAGAACTTCCTCAACGCTCGCCTCAAGCGTTTCGGCTGAAATGCGGCTATCGACCGGGACCATGTTGAAGACGACATATCCGCGCCGGTCGAATTTTGACGCCTTCACGTTAATCGTCGGCTCTCCGTCCCAATTCAGCTTGGTGGCGTAATAGAGATACTGCTTTTCGGCGTTGAGAGTCGGATAGATGAACCAGTCCTCCGCCGTGATCGTAACGCCGAGGTTTTCGCTCTGGCTCTTCAGCCCGGACTGAAGTTCATTCCAGATTGTATCAATCTGCTTGTTGAGGTCTTTCTTCCGCCAGTCGTCGAATGTGATATAGCCGTCGGAATTCGGCTGTTCGATAATGACGGTGTCCATCGCCTCCGTAATCGAAAACAGCATTTTGTCGACGCTATCGCACGACGCTTTTTCCCAGCCCCAGTTCGCGACCGCCAGATGACACGCATCATCGTGATTGAAGTAGAGCCCGCCTTCGCGCGCAGGAGCTACTACGCCGCGGGTTAATTCGAGCGCCTGCGTAAAGGCGACCGGCGAATATTGGTATTCGTCGGCCGCGCTCGCCGGATCCTGCCGGGCGTAACATGCCTGCCCAGTGAAAATAACCGCAAATACGGAAATAATTCCAATGTAATATCGGATTGTCATGGCTCCCCGCTTTTATTCGGCGTTGCCATGCCATTACTTTATATGCAACATCTATTTTCTAATACCGACCTCACATCAACAATATTTGCCTATATCTAGGGGATAGTCCCAAATAGCTATAGTTCGCCGAGGATTTTCTCCAGCTTCCGACCGATGAGTTCGGGAGTATCCTGCGGACCGAAGCGGTCAACCACCGCGCCGTCCGCATCGACAAGGAATTTGGTGAAGTTCCATTTGATCGCTTCAGTGCCGGCGACGCCCTTTTTCTCTTTCTTGAGGAACCTGTAGAGCGGGTGCGCGTTTTCGCCGTTGACATCTATTTTGGAAAACATCGGGAATGTGACGCCGTAATTGACGGCGCAGAATTTCGCGATTTCCTTTTCATCGCCCGGCTCCTGCGCGCCGAACTGGTTGCAGGGAAAGCCGAGAATTTCAAAGTCCCTCGCCCGGTACCGATCGTAGAGTTTCTGCAGCCCCTCATATTGAGGGGTGAAGCCGCATTTTGAAGCGACATTTACGATCAAAAGCGTTTTTCCCTTGTACGCCGATAGATGTTCTTCCTTGCCGCTGAGGCGCGCGGCGTTGAAGTCGTGAACTGATGACGCCATTTCATCTCTCCCCTTTCTATCGGATTACGCCGGCGTCCGGGCCCTTCCTGTCGCCCTCGCCTGCGCTGCAAGGCGGCGTTGCCGCCCTTTGCATGTGTTCTTATAGTCCTTTCGCGCCTGCGAGAAGAAGGAACATCTCTGTGAAGTTTGTCGGCACCAGGAATTATGTTGCGACGGAAGACCTGAAAATTGCGGTCAACGCCGCCGTGACGCTGGAGCGTCCGCTCCTCGTCAAGGGTGAGCCGGGCACCGGCAAAACGGTTCTCGCGCAGGAAGTCGCCGGAGCGCTCGGCGCGCCGCTCCTTGAATGGCACATTAAATCGACGACGAAGGCGCACCAGGGATTATATGAGTATGACGCGGTCGCACGTCTGCGCGACGGGCAGCTCGGCGAAGAACGCGCGCGCGACGTAAGGAACTATATAAAGCGCGGAAAATTGTGGGAGGCGTTTACGTCGCCGGAACGGCCCGTCCTTCTGATCGACGAAATCGACAAAGCCGATATCGAGTTTCCGAACGATCTTCTTCAGGAGCTCGACCGGATGGAGTTCTTCGTTTATGAGACCGGCGAAACGGTCAAGGCCGCGCGGCGTCCGATCGTCATCATCACGTCGAATAATGAAAAGGAATTGCCGGATGCGTTCTTGCGCCGCTGCTTTTTCCATTTCATCAAATTTCCCGACGCAGCGACGATGGAGGAAATCGTCAATGTGCATTTCCCTGACATAAAGAAACGCCTCGTCGCCGATGCGCTTAAAATCTTCTACGAAATTCGGGACGTGCCGGGGTTGAAGAAAAAACCGTCAACTTCGGAATTGCTCGACTGGCTGAAACTCCTGTTGTCCGAAGACGTCCCGGAGGAAATCCTCAGCGAACGAGACCCCAGAAAGGCGATTCCGCCGCTTCACGGCGCGCTTTTGAAGAACGAGCAGGACGTCCACATGTTCGAACGCCTCGCATTTTTGGCCCGCCGCGAGGGCGTCTGACGCAGTTCGGCGTTGCTTCTGCGCCACTCGATTGCGGCCGAAATCCGTCCAATCCCTCAAAGGGCTGGCCCTTTCGGGCGTCTTCCGCCAGACTTCGCTCGCTGGCGGCTCCGGGGGGAGCTGGCCGGCGCGGTTGGGGTCGAGGGGAAAGCATGAGGCGGATTTTTTCGGGAACAAGCTTCGCCGTCAGCGCGTTCGCCGCAGCGACGGCCGTCCCGGCGGCTTCTTTGCGTTCACCCGCCGGCCCCAACCATTTTCACTCGCTGATCGGCGCCGTTGCATCAAATATGGCGGCGACCGGTTACGCAGTCCGCAAATTGAATCTCCGAATTGGCGCGAATGTGCACGCCGTCGCCGGGGCGCGAAGCGGCGCGCGTGTGCAAGTTCGGGAGTAGGCTGAAAGCGGTTTCGCACCGGGTGCGGATGTTAAGGTGTAATCATGGACGATCTGTTCGGCTCTCTGCCTTTCCTGCTGCTCCTGGTGTTTTTCTTTATCATTCCGGCGATTACGCGCCGCCAGCGCGGCGCCGAAGTCGAGCGGCGATTTTCAAAAATCCAGCGCAAACGAAAATCGCGCGTCATCGCCATCGTTCATCGCCAGGAACCGATGGGACTGCTAGGCATTCCGGTTCTCCGCTACATAGATCTCAATGATGCGGAAGATGTGCTGGAGGCGATCCGGACGACGCCGAAATCGACGCCGATCGACCTGGTGCTGCACACGCCCGGCGGACTCGTTCTTCCCGCATTGCAGATTGCGCGAGCGATAAAGGCGCATCCGGCGAGGACGACCGTTTTCGTTCCCCATTACGCGATGTCAGGCGGCACGCTGATCGCGCTGGCGGCCGACGAAATTATTCTCAACCGGCATGCGGTGCTTGGTCCGATCGACCCCCAGATCGGCGGCGTTCCGGCGGCGTCTCTCGTTCGTCTTCGTCAGGAAAAATCGGCAGATGCGACGGATGACTACACCTATGTGCTTGCCGATGTCGGGCAGATGGCGATTGATCAGCTAAAGCGCGCCGCGCGCGAATTGTTGAGCGGAACGATTTCGGACAACGCCGCGATGGCCGTCGCCGATCAACTGGCGACCGGCAAATGGACGCACGATTATCCGATAGAAGCCGGCGAAGCGCGTGAAATCGGCCTCAACGTTTCGACCGATTTTCCCGATGACATCAGCGAATTAATGGCTCTGTTCCCGGACAGGCTTTCACGCTCGAACGTGAAATTCATAAGTTCCGACGGCCTGTTCTCCCTGTTCCGCGCAAAGCCGAAGGGCCCGCGCCCGGAAATGCGCGGAACGCCGCCCCTGACGGAGCGCACGCCCTTCACCGGCTATGAACCGCATGCGGGCGCGCGCAGTTTTTCCTACGGCCCATGGAACCCGAAAGATATTCGCGACCAGACACCGCCCGGCCCCTCGGCCGAGGACGTTTTAGAGCGCCCGCGCCGGCGCTAGATTGCGTTTGACGCGCGGCGGTTAAAGCGCGCGCGCTGCGATCTCGATCCGCGCCGCCGCGCCGTAGATCGTCGACGCCGGTTCAAATTCCGCCGGCGGTGTGACGGTGGGCGCGGCTGTCGATGCGATTTTCGTCTGTTCGATTACTGCGGCGATGGCGTTTTTCTCCGCATCGGTTTTTCCCGACAATACTTTCAGATCGCCGAGCGCGACGGCGATAAAGCCGTAAGCGTCGTGATATTCGTGCAGATTGACGATCGCGCCATCCTTTACCGCTATGGAATATTCGTCGGCGGCGACGGTGAGCGTTCTGGCGACCGCGAGAAGTTTTTCTTTCAGACTAGCGTCGGCCGCAGCCGCGGCTTTGTTAACCGAGACGATCGCCGCCTCGTCGAGCGCGCCGATTTCGGCCGGCGGCGCACCCGCTTCGCCCGCCGAGGCGAGCGCGTCTATCGCCGGTTCGACGTTTTGCGCGCCATAGGCGGCGAACGCCGGGGAAAGGGTCGTCAGGATCTCAGCCTGCGGGTGGCGCATATGCTGCGGGCCGAGATTGCGATCGCCGCTCGCATACAGCTCAACGCCGGCGCGCAAATGGCCGCGCACGATCTGAAGGGCGGACAGATAGGCGGATTTGTCATGAGCCGCATCAACGAGGCTCGCCCCTTCCGCCTCGCCGCCGACGGAGGCGGCGGCGTTTGCGCCCTCTCCCTCGCCCTCGCTTCCTTCGGCTTCGCCATGATGGGCGCTTTGCGCGCCCTCTCCCTCGGCGCCCTCACCCTCGCCGCCGCAACCGGCGAGTGCGACAACGCCGCCGAGTGCGAGCGTTGAAAGTCCCGTTAGAAGCTTCAGGCGGCGCGACATACGTTAAGTTCCCTTTTGACGTTGGACGCAGCATACATAATTCTATCGAAATTGAAAACGCGACTTATTCGCAGATGGTGAGACATGCTTCTTCAGATCGAAAACCTTATCTCCCGGCCGATGGTGGAAGCGGCGCGCGAAGCGGCCGTGGCGGAAGGGTTTTGGTCCGACGGGCGTGCGACAGCGCAAGGGCGGGCCCGCGCGGCGAAATCAAACGAACAGGCATTGATAGCCGGCCCTGCGAAAGGACTCCTCGAAACGCTGGCGCGCGCCATTGTGGACAATGAAACGGTGAAAAGCGCGGCGCGCCCGGCCGCCCTCGCCCGGATAATGCTCAACCGTTATGGCGAGGGAATGGAATACGGCGATCATGTCGATGCGCCCTATATTGACGGCGTCAGGACCGACTTGTCGTTTACTTTGTTTCTTTCCGATCCCGACGAATATGACGGGGGCGAGCTGGTGATCGACAGCGCGGGTGCGCAAGATCGCATCAAGCTTCCCGCCGGGTCGATGGTGCTTTATCCGTCAACGAGCCTTCACCGCGTAACGCGGGTCGAACGCGGCGCGCGGATCGCTTGCGTCGGGTGGATAAAGAGCCGCCTGCGATCGGCGGAGGAGCGCGCCATCCTGTTCGAGCTTGACCGGATCGGCGCCGACCTCGCCGCGGCGAACGCCGGATCTGGCCCCTTGCGTGAGCGCCTCGCCAATGTCCGCAACAATCTGTTGCGGCGCTGGGGTGAATAACTTTCGGCGCGTGGCGGGCTTGCACGCATTAAGCAACGGGCTTGCGCGCCTTATGTTTGCGACTGCGACAAATGGAAATTCAATATAAGGCATTCGGGCGCGGGACCGGCGCAGCGCGGTCATTCCAAAAGGCCCCGCCCCGCATTCGCGTAAATTCTACCGGCGCCGGCTGCGCCGATAGAGCCAGTCGGCCGGGCGCCCCATTCTGACGCATGCCTGCGCAGCGGGACAGGACGGCAAGACCCATCGGTCGGCGCGTCTAGCGATGCGCCGGACAAGCGTTCGTTCAAACGGTCTCAATCCGAAATTCTCGCCCAACCCCAGAATGGCGCGGGCGTCATCCGGGACGATCTCGATTGCGGCGCGCACGAGCGGTCCCTGCGTCAGGCGTGCAGGCTGCGGCAATGCGGGCGCTGAGCGCATAATCGAAAGGAATTCGAAGATGATGTCGGACCGCTCAAATCGCGGGCGCATCGCGTTATAGAGCGCGCGCCATTCGGCTTCGGATTGCGGCGCGCTTTGCGCACCGTAAAGTTGCGCTGTTCTTCGACCCTCGGCGAAAAACCGGTCCCGTTCGGGCTGCGACAGGGGCGCGGCGTAGGTTGAGTAGCTTTCGAGAAAGCCGAACGCCGCTGTCGCCTGGACCCAACCAAGAAGTGCGGGATCGTTCGCGCGGTATGGCTCGCCCGACGGCGTCACGCCCGCAATCGCTTCATGCGCGCGACGCACGCGCGCGATCATAGCTTCGGAAATGCTTTGCGCGGCGTAGACCGTGACCATCGCGGCGAGGCCGGTGCGCCTTAGACGCGATACCGGATCTTTGCGGAAAGTCGTATGTTCCCAGACGCCGGTGCGAACCCGCGGTTCGGCGAGTTCCAGGATGACGGCGGCGAGCCCGCCGATATAAAGCGTCGCCGGGTTCTTGAATATGCGCCAGGAAATTGAATCGGGCGCGACAAGCGCCGGTTCGCCCTTGGGCTCGCTGAAATCCAGATCGCCCGCGCCGGCGTGCGCGAGAAACGCCGCAGCCGCGCCGTCGAGCCGCCGGCGGATCGGCGCCGTTAATGACGATTTCACAGACTGAAAGTTCATGACGCCCGGTTTCAACGCAACGACGCGATCCTATTCGCCAATCAAGCGGAAGTAAGGCGCAAATGCGCGCAAGCGCCCTCCCTCACCCGCCGGCGATCTAAATCTAACTCTCTCCCGGCCGATCACGATCGATCACAGAAGTGATTTGGCGATTGATCCGGGCCCAAAGTCAGGCGATCAAAACAGAGAAGCGGCAAAGGGCGTGATTTGTGAATATCCAGCAGGATGTGAAAGATTATTACGGCAGGACGCTGCAATCGTCCCGCGACCTTAAGACCGACGCCTGCTGCACGCTCGAGGACACGCCCGCTCACCTGCGCGCGCTGCAAAAGGACATCCATCCGGAAGTCGCCGAGCGCTACTATGGCTGCGGGCTCGTTGCGCCGCTCGCGCTCGACGGCGCGCGCGTTCTCGATCTCGGCTCAGGCGCCGGGCGGGATGCATACCTGCTTTCGCGCCTTGTCGGCGAGAAAGGCTCCGTCGTCGGCGTCGATTTTACGCCCGAGCAGCTCGCAGTTGCGCGCGCCCATCAGGACTGGCATCGCGACCGCTACGCCTATCCGAGGTCCAACGTCGAATTCATCGAAGGCGATATAGAAAACCTCGCCGCGCTCGGTCTTGACGGGGCGAGCTTCGACATCATCATTTCAAATTGCGTCATCAATCTATGCGAGGACAAATCGAGCGTATTCAAGGCGGCGTATGATTTGTTAAAGCCCGGCGGCGAATTTTATTTCTCTGACGTTTATGCGGACCGGCGGCTCCCCGACGGTTTTCGAAGCGATCCGGTTGCGCGCGGCGAATGCCTAGGCGGCGCGCTTTACTGGAACGATTTTCTGGGTCTCGCCAAAGCCGCCGGTTTCACCGATCCGCGCCTCGTCGCGGATCGCGAGCTTTCAATCAATAATGACGAACTTAAATCGCGACTGTCGCCGGCCCGGTTCTTTTCGGCGACCTACCGCCTGTTCAGGATCGACGGTCTTGAACCGGCTTGCGAAGATTACGGCCAGGCCGTGATTTACAATGGCGGCCTTGCCTACGCCGACAATACTTTCACGCTCGACAACCATCATGTGATCGAAAAGGGCCGGATTTTCCCAGTCTGCGGCAACACATACCGCATGCTGGCGGAATCGCGTTTCGGCTCATATTTCGAATTCATCGGCGACTGGTCGACTCATTACGGGATCTTTCCGGGTTGTGGGACAAACGCGCCATTCGGCCAAACCGACAAAGCCGCCGCGACATCGGGAGCGTGCTGCTAGGGCGCATCAGGCGCCGGCCGATCCAGCGCTGGCGAAAAATCGCGCCACGCCATGTCTGATCGCGCCCGGCGCTTTCTAACCCCTTGCAAATTCAACAAATTTGGGCACTGTGCGCGGTTTCGGGCGGACGCGGCGTGACGCGCCCGGCGCACACTCGGGGCGAGGTGCGCGAACCGGAAAGCAAAAACCGCATGGGCGGGAGGGAAATATATGGACGATCAGACCAAGGGGCCGAAGATTGAAAATCGCCCCGCATTCGCGAGCGGCTGGATCCGCCGGAAATCCATCGAACAGATCCAGGCTGAATATGCGAGCGGCGAACTCAAAAAAACGCTCGGCCCCTGGAACCTTTTGTTTCTCGGCATCGGATGCATCATCGGCGCGGGTATTTTCGTGCGCACCGGGAACGCTGCGGCGCTGCATGCGGGTCCGGCGGTTCTTCTCGCATTTCTCGTCGCCGGCCTCGTCTGCGCTTTTGCCGGTCTTTGTTACGCTGAACTCGCCTCGGTGCTTCCTGTTTCCGGCTCAGCCTACACCTATTCTTACGCAACGCTCGGCGAACTCGCAGCATGGATGATGGGCGCGCTCCTGCTCCTGGAATACGGACTAGCCGCCTCCGTCGTCGCTGTCGGGTGGTCGGGTTATATCGTCAGCCTGCTGCATGATTGGAACATCATCATACCGCCGGAATTCACCGGTCCGATGGGGCACGCTGTCGCCACGATAGACGGCGGCTCAGTTACCGGCGTTCTCAATCTACCGGCGCTTCTCGTTTGCCTGCTGATCATGTCGCTTCTCGTCGTCGGGGTTTCTGAATCGGCGACGGCCAATAACATTATCGTCGTGATAAAGGGCGCTGTCATCGTCGCGTTTATTCTGATCGGCGGATGGGTTATCCTGCAAACGCCCGACAAATTCCTGCCGAACTGGGAACCGTTCGTTCCAGAGCCCACGGGCGTGCGCGGCGAGTACGGCGTCGGCGGCGTCATGCGCGCGGCCTCTATCGTGTTCTTCGCCTATATCGGATTTGAAGCGGTTTCGACCGCCGGACAGGAAGCGAAGAACCCGAAAAAAGATATGCCGTTCGGCATAATCGGCTCGTTAATCGTTTGCACGGTTCTTTATATGGGTACGGCGGCGGTGCTGACGCTTCTTGTCAACTACAAGGATTTGAACACGCCCGCGCCGGTCGCCGACGCGGTAAATGCGCTGCCCGCGAACTGGGCATGGTTCAAGGTCGCGATCAAACTCGGTGCGATCGCCGGCCTCACCTCCGTTATCCTTGTGTTGATGTACGGCCAGACCCGCATTTTCTACACCATGGCGCGGGACGGATTGTTGCCGGGCGTATTCGGCAAGGTTCATGCGCGGTTCAAAACTCCGTGGATCAACACGATTCTGGTCGGCGTCATCGTTGCGATTGCGGCGGCTGTATTCGACATCAATACGCTCGGCGATCTGACCTCGGTCGGAACGCTTGCGGCGTTCTCCGTCGTTTGCGTGACGGTTATGTATCTCAGAAACACAAGACCGGATTTGGAGCGCGGTTTCGTCGTGCCGCTTTACCCTTTCGTTCCAATCGCGGGCATTATATCCTGCGTCTACCTGATCACGACGGTCGAGGCGCGGGTTCTGACCTTTTTCGCGATTTATGTCGCAATCGCGTTCATCGTATACTTCCTTTACGGAACGCATAATTCCGCTATCGGCAAGGAACTAAAAGCGAGCCGAAAAGCGTAACCGAATGAACTGTTGAATATAAGTTGAACCCGCAGCCGCCGGCTGCGGGTTTTTCATTAGCCGGTCTGCTTCCCAATCCGGCCTGCGGCGAGGAATACAAACGCGGCCCAGGCGGCGCCGAAACCGAAGCCGCCCATGACATCCGTCGGGAAATGAACGCCGAGATACAAGCGGCTCGCGCCGACAAGGAGCGCCAGCAATAAAGCGACGATGAACAAATACCGCCGAACGGCGCCCGATTGCGTCTCGCGCGCCGCAAATGCGGCAAGCGTCGGATAGATCGCCGCCGCGCTTGACGAGTGTCCGCTCGGAAACGATTTGTTTCCCGCTTCAACGAAATGCGTGACGAAATCCGGCCGCGCGCGTGCGAACATATCCTTCAATATATCGACGATTATGCTCTCGCCCAGAACGGCGGCCAGCAGGATGCAAAGCGACGCAAACTGTTTTTTGACTATGAAATATCCGGTGAGGAAGACCGTCAGCAATGTCAGAACGGGCGTACCGCCCAATGCGGTGATCTCCCGCGCGGCTCGCAACAGCCAGTCCGGCCCGGCCGGCGCCGATGGATCGTCCGCCAATCGCATCGCCAGCAGGATTTCGCGGTCGAAAGCGTAAGGCTCCCCGCGCACCGCCAGCGCCGCAGCAATGAGAAACAGCGTCAATCCGCCCGCCAGCGCGCCTGTCAAAACATGCCCGCGCGAGAAACGGCCAGGCTTGGCGGCGTTCGTCCCGGACATATTATTGCCCCGCAACGATACGCATCACTTGCCCGCAGAACCACGCCCCGAACGTTCCCGCCACATAGCCCAGCACGGCGAGCAGCGCCCCGACCGGCGCGAGATTGGGGTGGAATGCTGCGGCGACGACAGGTGCGGATGCTGCGCCGCCGATATTCGCCTGGCTGCCGACCGCGAGGAAAAAGGACGGCGCGCGTATGAGTTTGGCGACGAGTATCAATAGCCCCGCATGGATCGATATCCACAATCCGCCGATCAGGAAGAAAGCGGGCGTTTCAGTGAGCGCGCGAATGTTCATGTTAAGGCCGACCGTCGCGACAAGAATATATACGAATACGGAGCCGACTTTCATCGCTCCGGCGCCCTGAAGCGAGCGCGCTTTGGTAAAAGAAAGCACGACGCCGATCATCGTAGCAAAAACGATGATCCAGAAAAACGTTGAATGCACGCTGAACTGCGCCGCATCGGGGAACTTTTCCCTGAAGAACGGCGCCAGAATATCCGCGCCCGCATGAGCGAAGGCGGTTGCGCCGAACCCGATCGCCAGGATGAAGATCAGATCCTTGAGCGTTGGAATGCGCGCGTGCGCCGCTTCGTACTCTTCCGCTTTTCGTTTTACCTCGCTGAGCGCAGAGCGATCCGCTTTCAGCCATTTGTCGACTTTCTCCTGGTTCGCTGCAAAGGCGAGCAGGACGGCCATCCAAATATTCGCGACAATGACATCAACAGCGACCCAGGCCGAAAAGGCGTCTGGACCAACGCCGAATATTTCGCGGATCGCCGTCTGGTTCGCGGCCCCTCCGATCCAGCTTCCCGCGACCGTCGCCATACCGCGCCATACTGCGTTCGGCCCCTCCACGCCGAGTAAATCGGGCGCGAAGGCGCTCGCGATCAACAAGGCGATCGGACCGCCGATGATGACGCCGAAGGTTCCGGTGGCGAATAGCGCCAGCGCTTTTGGCCCAAGGCGCAACGTCGCCGGCAAATCAGCGACGGCGGTTAAAATTACGAGCGCTGCGGGAAGCAGGAAACGGGACGCGACGAAATAGAGGTTTGACTGTTCCGGATCGACAATGCTGAACGTCGTCAACAGCGATGGCAGGAAGTAGCAGATTAGCAGCGGAGGAAAAATCCGGTAGAAGCCGGTGAAGAATTTCAGCCCGCTTTCCGATGACCAGAACACGAAAGCGAGCAGCATCGCGAGAATGCCGAACACCACCGCATCGTTTGATATCAGCGCATGCGTTTCCATCGTGTCCGCCCCTCCGTCTTGTGCGCCTACCGCTTATAGATTTCGCCTTCTTTCATGATGAAATCGACAGACTCCAGAACGCTCACGTCGGCAAGCGGATCGCCGTCCACCGCTATGATGTCTGCGGCGTAGCCGGGCGATATGCGTCCAAGCATTTTTTCCTGACCGAGCGCTTCGGCCGCGAGCGAAGTAGCCGACTTCAGCGCCTGCATCGGGGTCATTCCGTATTTGACCATCCAGACGAATTGCTTGCCGTTGTCTCCATGCGGATAAACGCCGCTATCGGTGCCGTAGATGACTTTTGCGCCGGCTTTAACGGCGGCGCGAAAACTCTCTCGCTGAATTTCGGCGATCTCGGCGTCCTTGCGCAGGGATTCTTCCAGAACGCCGTTCTTGCGTCCTTCGGCTTGCGTGTATTCCGTGTTGTAAATGTCCATGGAAAGGTAAACGCCGCGCGCCTTCGCCATGCCGATCGCCTCCTTGTCGAGATAGGAAGCATGTTCAATCGTATCCACGCCTGCGCGAATTGCATTCTTGATGCCCGCCGTACCGTGTGCGTGACTTGCGACCTTCACGCCGCGCTGGTGCGCTTCGGAAACGATTGCAGTTAATTCCTCAACAGTGTTTTGCTCTGCGCCGGGAACGGTTCCCTTGGAGAAAACGCCGCCGGTCGAGCAGGTCTTGATGACGTCTGCGCCGTACTTGATATTGGTCCTGACTTTCGCGCGCATTTCCCAGGGACCGGTCGCCGCGCCCTGTCCCAGCATGTGAAAGTCGTTCGGCAGAAGATTATTGTCCGAACAATGCCCGCCTATGATGCCGATCGACGGGCCGGACACGAACATGCGCGGTCCCGGGACAAGGCCTTCGGCGATCGCATCGCGAAGCGCGACGTCTGCGTAATCGCCAGCGCCGACATTTCGCGCGGTTGTAAATCCGGCCATCAACGTTTTTTCTGCGTTTAGGACGCCCCAGATCATGGCGGTTTCTCGCGTTTCGCCGATGCTTGCGTATCCGAATACGCCTGCATTGCCGATCAGATGCGTGTGCATGTCGATAAGCCCCGGCAAGATCGTCATGGCGCCGAGATCGACGCTTTCTGCGCCTGCGGGCGCGGCGAGATTCGATTTTGTTCCCACCGACAGTATTTTGCCGTTCTCAATAGTTATCGCCGGATCGGTCACGACTTTTCCGCTCGCCGGATCGATCATTCTGGCCGCCGTTATGTAGGTCGGCGCCGCCAGGGCCGGCGTTGCTGCGAGTGCGAATATCAAAATTGCGGACTTCATGGTGCTTCCTGTTTGCGAAAACGCGATGGTCGGATCAATTCGCGGGCAAGGTCAACCTGTCGCATCGCATCGCAATAGCGCCCACACGATTTGTCGCCGCAGCGCACAAAAACTAGTCGCCCGATTGCGCCTCCCGTTCCCACTCCCGAATTGTTCGCCGCCGGTGTAGAGCCGTTTATCGAGTAAGACGCTTATATTTGATCCGGTGCGGAATATCCGCGTCCGGTCCGAGGCGTCGCTTTTTGTCCTCAATATAGTCGGAATAGGCGCCTTCAAACCACTCGACATGGCTGTCGCCTTCAAACGCCAGAATGTGCGTTGCGATGCGGTCGAGGAACCAGCGATCGTGGCTGATGATGACGGCGCAGCCGGCGAAGTCCTCCAGCGCGCGTTCAAGCTCACGCAAAGTATCGACGTCAAGATCGTTCGTCGGCTCGTCGAGCAACAACAGGTTCGCGCCTTCTGTCAGCATTTTTGCGAGATGGACGCGGTTGCGTTCGCCGCCCGACAGATTGCCGACCTTCTTTTGCTGATCGCCGCCCTTGAAGTTGAACCAGCCGACATAGGCCCTGCTCGGCATTTCGCGGTTTCCAAGCTTTACGACGTCGAGCCCGCCCGAAATCTCCTCCCAGACATTATTGTTCGGCGAAAGATCGTCGCGGCTTTGATCGACATATCCCAGCCTAACCGTCTCGCCGATCCTGAGTGCGCCTTCGTCCGGCTGGTCCTGTCCGGTCAACAAACGAAAAAGGGTTGTTTTACCGGCGCCGTTCGGGCCGATAACGCCGACAATGCCGCCGGGCGGCAGTTTGAAGTTCAACCCGTCGAAGAGCAATTTGTCGCCGAAACCTTTTTTGAGGTTCTCCGCTTCGATGACGACGGAGCCGAGGCGCGGTCCCGGCGGGATTTGAATCTGCGCCGTGCCGACTTCCTCCTTGCCCGCTTTCGCCAGCAGCTCCTCATAGGAATTGATGCGCGCTTTCGATTTAGCCTGCCGCGCTTTCGGCGATGCGCTGATCCATTGCGATTCCCGGTCGAGTGTCTTTTTGCGGTTCTGATCCTCTCGCTCTTCCTGCTCCATGCGCTTGCGTTTGGCCTCAAGCCAGGACGAGTAGTTTCCCTCATGCGGAATGCCGCGCCCGCGATCGAGTTCAAGGATCCAGCCGGTAACATTGTCGAGGAAATAGCGGTCGTGCGTCACCAGAATGACCGCGCCGGCATATTCGCGCAGGTGATTTTCGAGCCAGGCGACCGATTCCGCGTCGAGGTGGTTGGTCGGTTCGTCGAGAAGCAGCAAATCTGGTTTCGACAGCAATAGGCGCGCGAGCGCGACGCGGCGCTTTTCGCCGCCGGACAGATTATCGACTTTCCAGTCGCCCGGCGGACAGCGCAATGCATCCATCGCCATCTCCACCTTCGAATCGATATCCCAGCCGTCGGCGGCGTCTATCTCCTCCTGAAGCGCCGACATCTTCTCCATCAACTCATCGGTGTAATCGTCCGCCATCTGCGCCGAAACGGCGTTGAACTCGTCGATCTTTGACTTGATGGGGCCGAGGCCTTCCATGACGTTCTCGAAAACGGACTTCGAGGGATCGAGTTGGGGCTCCTGCGGCAGAAATCCCACACGCGCGCCATCCGCCGCATAGGCTTCGCCCGAAAATTCCTGATCGATGCCAGCCATAACGCGAAGAAGGGTCGATTTGCCCGCACCGTTGACGCCCACAATTCCGATTTTTGCGTCGGGATAGAACTGCAAGTATATGTTATCTAATACTTTTTTTCCGCCAGTGTAGGCCTTGGACAAGCCCTGCATGAAGTAGATGAATTGGTGTTTCGCCATATTTTGGTCGCGCGCCAGAGCGCTCTTTCCCGTTCAATTTCGCGTAATGGGTTAAACTGGCGCGCGTCTTATCGCGCGTTTGGCGGGCTTTCAACGCCGCCCTCGCCTTTCCAGCGGCGGGCGGGCGTCTATATAGTGGGCGCTGGGCCGGCGCAGGCGGGGGCCGGCGCGCCGCGAATCGGAGGGGTCGGTACAAAAATGACGGGCTATGTCGACAAGACTTTGGCGCCGGGCGAGAAGATCGTTTATCGGGTCCATTTCAACTGGACGTTCAGTTTCTTTCCCGTGCTCTGGTTTGCGCTCGGTGCGGCGCCGGCCGTTATGTACACGCTTCTCCATTTCGGAACGTTCAGTCAACCGATACCGTTCGATGAGCTGCGCGTCGGCTGGTGGTTCGTTCTGGCGGGTCTTGGGATTGGAACTTTGATCCTGCTCAATCACCTGATCATACTCTGGACGACGGAAATCGCCGTTACGACTTACAGGTTCGTATTCAAGACGGGTCTGATTTCAAGGAACACGCAGGAAGTCTCTCTGAACAAGATTGAAGAAATCACGCTCAAACAATCAATATGGGGTCGTCTGTTCGGTTACGGCAGCCTCGTCCTGCGCGGCACTGGCGTCGGAGTAATCACGCTGCCGAATATCGACGATCCGATTGATGTCCGGCGCATCATCGAGCAAGCGAAAGCCGA
This sequence comes from Parvularculaceae bacterium, assembly GCA_020446945.1. Lineage (GTDB taxonomy): Bacteria > Pseudomonadota > Alphaproteobacteria > Caulobacterales > Parvularculaceae > Amphiplicatus. The sequence continues at coordinate 66,757 of JAGRDS010000017.1, read as the reverse complement.
CCTTAGAAGGTCGAGCGATGTTGAACGCCGGCACGACGACGATTGAAGCGTTGGCCTGTCCGATAGATCTGCGAGACTGGATCGCCTCTGCGCGAGGCGGCTTGTTCAATGATTTATGCAAACTTGCGCCATGGGAGATTACGCAGCGCGCTGAGGCTATCTTGCGCCGCGCGATCGGAGGGCTTAGCGGCTATACGGTGTCGGACGGCGTCGCCGTTCACCGCACCGCGACTGTCGAACAATCGGTTCGCATCAAATCGCCGGCGATAATCAGCCCGAACGCTTTAGTCGCGTCCGGCTCATATCTTCGCGGCGGCGTATTTGTTGATGAAGGATGCGTCGTCGGACCGAATTGCGAGATCAAATCGTCCTATCTCCTCGACCGTTCGAAAGTGGCGCATTTGTCCTTCATCGGCGATTCCATTATCGGCGCCGAAGCGAATATCGAAGCGGGCGTCGTGATGGCGAATTTCAGGAATGAATGCGAGGACAAACGTATCCGCATCATGTTTGATGGACAAATCATCGACACGGGCGCCGAAAAATTCGGTGCGCTCATCGGCGATCGCGCGAAGATCGGGGCGAACGCGGTTATCGCGCCCGGCGCGCTGGTGCGTCCCGGCGAAATCGTACCGCGACTGTCGCTTGTCGATCAATCGCCGCCTGCTGCGTGATCAGTCGATAATCGCATCTTTCAGGATCGCTTCGATTCCGGTTGCGTCCTCCTCATCGAACATCGCCTTGCGGTCGCTGTCGACATCGAAAACGCCGACAAGCGCGCCCGATGGATCGAATACCGGTGCGACGATTTCTGACCTGGAGCGTGCGTCGCAGGCGATATGTCCGGCGAATTCGTGAACGTCTTCGACGACAATCGTCCTTCGCTCAGCCGCTGCGGCGCCGCATACGCCTTTGCCGATCGGGATTCGAAGACACCCGAGCGATCCCTGATACGGACCGATGACAAGTTCCCCGGGCTTTTTCGGATCGACCAGATAAAAGCCCGTCCAGAAATAATGGTCGAACGAATGATGCAGGATGTTTGATATCGTCGCCATACGCGCCGTCATGTTGCGTTCGCCTTCAAGAACGGCGGCGATTTCCCTGGCGACTTCCCGGTAGCGTTCAGATTTCGCGGACAATTCGGTTTTCCTTACCTAGTTGCGCTGCGTCCGTCGCTGAAGCGAAGGGGCGACGCGCTCCGAAACCGATATGAATTCGCGCGCCGCGTTTCAAGACCGCTCGCCCGCCGTCATGGAAACGGCCATGAGTTTCGGACGCCGGAACATAGCGCAAACTCATCAAATACCGCGCAGATCCTAATCGATTGAAAATTCCAGCGGCGGCAGAACGCCGATCGTCACTTCGACGTGATCTTCGCGTGTCAGCGGCCCTACGCCTTCTGGCGTTCCGGTGAAAATCAAATCGCCAGGCCTCAATTCGAAAAGCGCCGAGAGCGCGATAATGATTTCCGGCGCCGACCAGATCATGGAGGAAAGCGGCGCTTTCTGTTTTTCTTCGCCGTTGACCTTGAGGACGAGTTGCGCGTTATCGAGCAGATCCGCAGGAAAGTCTTCAATACGCGCAATGAGGCCGAGCGGCGCCGAGCAGTCAAAGCCTTTCGCCGAATCCCAGGGGCCGCCGACCTTTTTCGCCGCCGCCTGCAAATCGCGCCGCGTCAAGTCGCACCCGGCCGCGTGACCGAAAACAAGCGCCGCAGCTTCGTCCCGCGATTTAAGTTCGCGTCCGCCGGCCCCTAACGCGATGACCAGTTCACCTTCATAATGAAGATTTTTCGTCGCCGCCGGATAAGGTATGACCGTACCTGTGCCGACAATTGCATCGGCCGGTTTTGTAAAAAAGACGGGCGAATCGGATTTCGGGTCGCCGCCCATTTCCTTCACATGGTCGGCATAATTTCGACCGATACAGAAAATGCGGCGCACCGGAAATTCGCCGCCGCCGAGAACGCCGGCGGCCGGTTGTGCTTGCGGCTCGAAAACAAAACTCATTGCGCGCCGCCATGGTCTCGCAGAACGCGCTTGGTCGACGGCGGGTTTTTCACAAGCGCGGTTTGCGGTCTGACCGGCCGTTCAACAAGATTGCCGCCGCAATTCGGACAGACGCTGTTAAATCGGCGATCTGCGCAGTCCGGACAGAAGGTGCATTCAAAGCTGCAAATTCGCGCTGGCGCCTGCGGAGGCAAATCCCGGTCGCAACATTCGCAATTGGGCCGCAGTTCAAGCATAGCCGCCTTTCCTCAATTCTCGCTGATCGGTCCCGCTTTGACCTGGTCTGCGCTGGCTTTTGCCTGGTCGGCGCCGGCCGGGTCCGCATTCGCGCGCCGGTCAGGCGTTGCGCCGAACCCTTCCGGCGCCGATCTGATATAAACGTCCTGTTGCGGGAACGGAATTTCTATGCCGTTCTCCTTGAAAGCCTTGAATATTTCGAATCGGATATCAGTGCGCACCTGAAGCCCCTTGCCGATATCACTTAAATAGGCGCGCAATTCGAAATCGAGCGATGAAGCGCCGAAATCGTTCCAGACAACGAATGGTTCCGGGTAACGCACGATCAGCGGATGGTCCATGGCGATTTTCGTCAGAATGTCCCGCACAAGTTCCGGATCGGAATTATAGGCGACGCCTACATTTACACGAATGCGTCCGAGCGCGCTTTTGTGCGTCCAGTTCGTGACTGTCGCCGCAATTAACTCCGAGTTCGGAATAATAATCGCCGCACGGTCGAAGGTTTCGATTTCGGTCGATCTGACGCTGATCTTTTTGACGATCCCTTCGCCCGATGTGGTCACGATCCAGTCGCCGGCTTTGATCGGCCGCTCGAAAAGCAGGATAAGTCCAGAAACGAAATTATTGACGATCGACTGAAGGCCGAAACCGATGCCGACAGACAAGGCGCCGGCGATCAGGGCGAGATTTGATAGATCGAGACCGAGAACGCCGAGCCCGAAAACCGCCGCCAGAACAAGCCCGAAATATCCGAGCAAGGTTGTCAGCGAATTCTTGATCCCGGAATCGATACGCGCATGCGCCAGCGGTCCGCGCTGCATCGCGCCCTGGAACAGGCGCGTCAGCATCAAGATGCCGACAAATGTGGCGATCGCGAAAAATATATCCGAAAGCGAAATTACAACGCCGCCGACCCTGAAGCCGACAAAGGCCCGAAACACGAAATCGCGTACGGCGTTCGGATCGACGCCGGCCAGAACGAACACGACCGGCGCGATGGAAAGCAGCAGCGCAAGGTCAACGCCCAGCCCGACCCAAAAGCGGAAAACCTGCGCATCGTCATTGGACTCGCCGCCGTCGCGGGTCGCTCTCAAACGCCGATCCGCCCATGCGGCCGTCTCCCCGAGCGCAGAGCGAATGAACCAGGCGAGTGCGAGTATGATCGCGAGAAAATAGAGCCGGGAGGACGCGAAATCGGCGAGATTGACGTGACCGGCGAAAGACGCCGCCATGATGGCGATGCCGAGCGCGCGGCCGAGAAAGCGCACTATCGGCCACACAGAATCCCGGCCGGCCTCCGCGCCGGCCTCTTGCGGCGACGATGACGCAACAATTTCACCGGTCCACAATCGACGCTCGCAAAGAAGGAATAAAATCCCGCCGACGAGGATCGCGCTAACGCCGCGTACGACATAATTGAAGGTATTTTCGATGTCGGCCGCATTGGCGATTTCGGTGACAACCGATTTTGCGCCGACAATCAGTACAATGGCGAGAAGAAGCGCAGAGGCCCGCCTTGCTTTGGCGGTTTCGACTTCGGCGAGGCGCCATGCCGTCGCGCTCGGCGCGAACAGGCCGACGCTGAAACCATCGACGATGAGATATGCGACCAGCGCAATCCATACGGCGCGCGCAACCGGAACGCCTTCAGCGCCAAGCAGGCCAAGCGCGCGCGAGGTTTCAATTATGATGAAACCGCCGACGACGCCGGGAATAAGGCGCGCCAGCATTTTGACGCCGGCGACAGCGACGCGGCGCGCAGGCGTCGGTTCATGCGCTTCGATACGCGCGGTGACGACGCGGCGCAGCCAGTCGCGCACCGGTCCAAACAGGAAAAGAGACGCTGCGAAAGCGGCGGCGAGCGCTGCGAGATTTATCAGGACGCCGCCCTTGCCCGAGCGGCTGTCGGACCATTTGGTGAAAAACCGCGTGAAAGCGCCAGAGAGATCGCTTGCGCCCGACCAGGCGCCTTTCCACGGCGCCGACGAAAGAAGCGTTTGGCCGCGGCGCATGATCTTGCGATAAAGATCACGCAGGCGCCGTTCTGACAATTCACCGAGGATCGAAGTCGCTTCGTCCATATTGGCGCGAATGCGCGTGCGCTGGCCGCGCAGAAAGGAAAGCGCCTCGTTCAGCGCAGCGCGATCGTCGGCGACGGCGGAGGCTTCGGCGGGTTCACCCTCTTTCGGCGCCGGTCCGAGAAGATCGAGGCTCGCCTGCGTTCGCGCGATGGCTTGTTCGACCGGCGCAACGCGCTCGCGCGAGGTTCTGAAAATCGTGCGAACATCGCGTTCGAAATCGCCCGGATCGTCAACGCCGTCCTCGCGCAGGTCGCGCGCAAGGGCGGACAGCGACGTCGCCGCATTTCGGATTTCCTTTTCGCGCGCGAGGTCGGTCCGGTCCTGCGCTTGCGCCGCGCCGGTCAACGCCAGGATTACGAACGCAATTATCGCATGAAGTTTCAAAGCCAGCCCTTACGATGAAACAAATACACCAGCGCGCAGCCTATCGCCGCCGAAATGCCAACGACAACCCAGAATGCGTGCGGACTATCCGCACCCGGCACGCCGCCGACATTTATACCCAGCAATCCTGTCAGATATCCGAGCGGCAGAAAGATCGCGGCGACGACCGACAGGATCAACATGTTGCGGTTCATCTCTTCGGCGCGCTTGTCGGAAAGCTGATCCTGCAGGACCATCGCACGTTCGCGAACGGCGTCTATGTCTTCAACAAAACGGGTGACACGGTCAGCGATCTCGCGAAATTCGATCTTGTCGCGCGGTCCGAACAGCGCGCTTTCGTCCGAAGCGAGCCGGACCAGAGCTTCTCGCTGCGGGGCGATGAAGCGGCGAAAGTGAACGGCGGTCTGGCGGACTTCGCCGAGCCGGCTGCGGATTGAAGAACTCTCCCCTTCCAAAATGCGCTCTTCAAGCGCATCGAGATCTTCTTCGATCTCCGCGACGAATGGCTCAGTGCGCTCCGTCAGCCGCGCGCAAAGCCGGACGACGAGCCCCGCCGGTCCTTCGAATTTCCTGCCGCCGACAATCTCCGACCGGATCTCCTGCGCCGCGACCAGCCTGCGCCGCCTCGCGGTGATAATTCGCCGTTGTTCGACCCAGATGCGAATGGAAACCATGTCTTCAGGCTCAGCGCCTTCATTGAGGTTGACGCCGCGCAAATTCGCGACGACGCCCGTTTCAAGCGTCGTCACGCGCGGGCGCGTTTCATCCGCGAGAAGCGAAATCATGGCTGCGAAAGGCAAATCGGTTTGCGCCCTAATCCACGCGCGCGCCGCGTCATTGTTCAAATTGAGATGGATCCACACCCATTCGGCGTCCCCGGCATTCGCCGCCGCCTCCTCCCAGCGCATTTCGCGCGCGGCGCCGCCCTTGAATGCAAAACCGAAAACGAAGGGCGGCCCATCGTCATTTTGGGGGCCTCCCTCGGCTTGAGGGCCTTTGTCAGTCTTGTCGGTTTGCGCGTTTTCGCTCAAAGAATTTTTTGCCCTGTCTTCGCCCAGTCGGCCAGGAACGCCTCAAGTCCTTTGTCCGTCAGCGGATGGCTTGCGAGCGCTCTTATGACCGTAGGCGGCGCCGTCGCAACATCGGCCCCGGCGAGCGCTGACTCGCGCATATGCATCGGCGAACGGATCGAGGCGGCGAGAATTTCCGTCCTGAAACCGTAATTGTCGTAAATCATCCGGATATCGCGAATGAGTTGCATGCCGTCTTCTCCGATATCGTCGAGGCGTCCGATAAACGGCGAAACGAATGTCGCGCCGGCCTTGGCCGCGAGGAGCGCCTGGTTCGCGGAGAAGCAAAGCGTCACGTTTGTTTTGATCCCGACATCCGTCAACGCCTTGCAGGCGGCGATCCCGTTCATCGTCAAAGGCAGTTTTACGACTATGTTCCGGGCGATTTTCGCAAGGCTCGTCCCCTCCTCGATCATGGCCTCGGTTTCGAGCGCCGTGACCTCGGCGCTGACCGGACCTGGAACGAGCGCGCAGACCTCGGCGATCATTTCCCTGAAATCTCGCCCGGACTTGGCTACGAGAGTAGGGTTGGTCGTCACGCCGTCGACCAGGCCGGTCGGCATGAGCGCCTTGATTTCGGAAACTTCAGCGGTATCGACGAAGAATTTCATGGCGGCTCCGGTGTTTGACGGCTCATTGTATTGCCGCGCGCCGCGGCAAAAATCCACCGGCCTTTCGCGTCCCCAAAGGCCGGCGTCGATAGCGCGCCTCAAGCGGTTTTGAGTGATTTTCATGGTCGCGCCCGCGCGAAGCGCTTGCGCCGGGCTCGCGCAATTGGGATATGCGGTCCCAAAGCCGGCATCTCCCTGGGTTGTCGGCCCTTTTTTATTCGCCCGCCGCGCCGTACGGGATAGGATAGAGGCGCGACTAACGGGAACGGCAGGCCCATTCGATGACTAAACCGACTGATGAGATTTCGATCGTCGTTCGCTTCGCGGGCGATTCCGGCGACGGTATTCAGCTTCTCGGCGGCCAATTCGCGGAATCGACCGCCCTGGCGGGTTCTGACTTTTCGACCTTCCCGGACTTTCCGGCGGAGATAAGGGCGCCGGTCGGTACGACCTTCGGCGTTTCCGCTTTTCAGATAAATCTGGGCGCGCGGCGCATAGCGACCGCGGGCGATGCGCCGGATGTTCTGATCGCCTTCAATCCGGCCGCGTTGAAGGTCAACCTGCCGATCATGCCGAAGGGTGCGACGATTATCGTCAATACGGACGAATTCAATGACCGCAATTTCGCTAAGGCGAATATCGAACGAGATCCGCGCACGACAGGCGAGTTGAACGATTTCCGCGTCATTGAAATTCCGATCAAGACCCAAACCCTTGAAGCGACGAAACCGTCCGGTCTTTCAAAACGCGACGCCGAACAGTGCAAGAATTTCTGGGGCCTCGGCGCCGTACTCTGGATGTTCGGCCGCGACCGTGCGCCTGTCGAGGCGTGGATCAACAAGAAGTTCGCCGCAAAACCCGAAATTCGCGCCGGCAATCTGATGGCGCTCGCCGCGGGCAACGCCTATGCGGAAACGGCGGAGCTGTCGGCGGAGTTGCCGCAATACCGCGTCGGCGCGGCGCCTATGAAAGAGGGCGAATACAGATCGATCACCGGCGCTGAGGCTCTTGCGCTCGGCATCGCCGCAGCCGGCGAACTCGCCGACAAGCCCATCCTCTTCGCAGGCTATCCGATAACGCCGGCCTCAGCGCTCCTCCATTACCTCTCGCGCCTTGGCGAACTTGGGGTTGCGACATTTCAGGCCGAGGACGAAATCGCCGCAGCCTGCGCCGCGATCGGCGCCTCGTTCGGCGGGCGAATCGGCGTCACGTCTTCGTCCGGTCCGGGCATTGCGCTTAAGACCGAAGCGATCGGGCTGGCGATCGCAACCGAGCTGCCCCTGCTCATCGTCAATTCCCAGAGAGGCGGCCCGTCAACCGGCCTGCCGACGAAAACGGAACAATCGGATCTTTATCAGGCCGTATACGGCCGAAACGCCGATGCGCCGGTTCCGGTTGTCGCCGCGTCCGGACCAGATGATTGTTTCGACGTTGCAATCGAGGCGACGCGCGTCGCGCTGCGCCATATGACGCCGGTGTTTCTGCTGACGGACGGATATATTCAGAACGCGGCGGGCCCGTGGCTCATTCCGGACATGGATAAATACGAAAAGATTGAATCGAATGCGCCGCCGGCGCTCGCGCAATCGGACGCGCCCGCCGACGTCAAGCGCGCGATCTGGAAACGAAATCCCGAAACTCTTGGTCGACCATGGGTGCATCCTGGCATGAATGGACTCGCCTATCGCGTTGGCGGCATCGAAAAAGACATGACGACCGGCGACATCTCCTACGACGCGGCGAACCACCAGAAGATGACCGATCTTCGCTTCGCCAAGGTCGCGTCCGTTGCGAAATTCATTCCGTCTCAGCATGTCGAGCAGGGATCGGAAAAAGGACCGCTCGCGGTTGTCGGCTGGGGTTCGACCATGGGGCCGATCTGGCGCGCTGTCGAAGCGGCGCGCAATGAAGGCCTGGACGTTGCGCAAATTCATATTCGCTGGCTCAACCCATTTCCGTCAAATCTTCCGGAACTATTACGCGGGTATGATCGAATTCTCGTTCCTGAAATGAATATGGGGCAACTGGCGACGCTCATTCGCGACCGCATCGAAATCCCCGTCGAGTCGCTGACGAAAGTTTCAGGCCAGCCCTTCAAGATCGGCGAAATACTTGAATCCATTCGCGCCCATGCAGGCGTCGCGAAAGCGGCGGAGTAAGCATATGAACGCCCCCCTCACCGTCAAGAATTTCGAAACCGATCAGGAAGTGCGCTGGTGCCCCGGTTGCGGGGATTACGCGATCTTGAAGGCCGTTCAGAAAACGATGGCCGACCTCGGCGCGGAAAAAGACAAGACCGCGTTCGTTTCGGGCATCGGCTGTTCCTCGCGCTTTCCCTATTATATGAACACATACGGGTTTCATACGATTCACGGGCGCGCGCCGGCGTTTGCTACCGGACTGAAACTCGCCAATCCGGAAATCGATGTCTGGGTCGTTACAGGCGACGGCGATGGTCTTTCGATCGGCGGCAATCATCTGCTGCATGTCATACGGCGCAATGTCGACTTGCAGATCATGCTTTTCAATAACGAGATATACGGCCTCACCAAGGGACAGTATTCGCCGACGAGCCGTGTCGGCACGCGCTCGCCCTCCTCTCCCAAGGGATCGGTCGACAGGCCGGTCAATCCCTGTTCCTTCGCGTTGGGCGCCGGGGCGAAGTTTGTCGCGCGGGGCGTCGATACGGCAACGAAACCCCTTATAGAAACGCTGAAAGCCGCACATGCTTTCAAAGGCGCCTCATTCGTAGAGATTTTCCAGAACTGCATCGTCTATAACAAGGACGTTTTCGCCGGCGTCACAGAAAAGAAAGTCGCCGACGAAAATCAAATTCACGTCGAACACGGAAAGGCGCTTCTTTTTAGCGGCGGAAAGAAAGGGCTGCGATTTAATCCGGATACGTTCGCCCTTGAGGTCGTCGCCGTCGGCGACGACGGCGTGCGCGAGTGTGAAATCCTCGTTCACAATGAGACGAACAGAACGCTCGCCCATCTCCTTTGCGAAATGGCGCACCCCGCCTTTCCGGTCGCCATGGGCGTCATCTATCGCGATCCGTCGGCGTCGTCGTTTGACGACGCCTTCTGGGCCCATCACGCGACCCAGGGGAAACGGACCGGCAAAGTCGCCGCCGCGCTGCGCCGCGGCCGCCTATGGACGAAAAAGGCCGGCTGAACGATTTCAGATTTGATCTGGATCAGTGCGCGGCCCTTGATCGTGGGCCAGTTTGGCGCGCATGAAGCAGGAATGGCGCAAATATCTGGGCCTGCGCGCGCCCAGATATACAAGTTACCCGTCCGCGTTGCATTTCGACGAGCAGGTCTCGGCCGAGGACTACGGCGCGCGCCTTGGCGAAACCGCCCTTTATGAGCCGTTGTCGCTCTATATTCACGTCCCCTTTTGCAAGAGCCTTTGCTGGTATTGCGGATGCAATATGCGGGTCGAGAATGATTACGGCCGCGCGCTTCGTTATGTCGATGCGCTGCGGCGCGAAATAGCGCTGGCGGGCAAGGCGCTAAGCGGCGCCGGGCGCGCGCGTTCCATTCACTTCGGCGGAGGAACGCCGAACTTTCTGAAAGTCGAAGATCTGGAGCGCGTGCTTGACGCGATCGAAGCCGAGCTTGGCCTTACGGATTCGACGTCCCTCGCCATTGAGCTTGATCCGCGCCTCATTCGAAACGGCGATATCGATCGTCTCGCCGCGCTGGGGTTCGGCAGGATGAGCCTTGGCGTTCAGGATTTCGACGCCGGCGTACAGGCGGCTATTAATCGCGTACAGCGCTTTGAACTTGTCGAATCGGCCGTCGGCGAAATGCGCCGCGTCGGGCTGACGGATATTTCTTTCGACCTTCTTTACGGGCTGCCGCGCCAGACGCTGCAAAGCTATAAAGAGACGTTGGAGGAGACGGTTGCGCTCTCGCCTGACCGCGTCGCCGTTTTCGGTTATGCGCACCTGCCCGCCGCGCTGCCCAATCAACGTCTTATCGACGAACATTCGCTTCCTGGGGCCGAGCTGCGGGCCGATCTCGCTTTGCTGGCTGATGAGATGCTTGTCGCCGCCGGCTATGTCCGGATCGGGTTCGACCACTACGCGAAACGTGACAATCCGCTCGCGCGCGCCGCCCGCACAGGGCGTTTGAGACGAAATTTTCAAGGGTTTACCGACGATCTGTCGGAAACGACTATAGGATTCGGCGCCTCGGCGATTTCGTTTGTCGGGGAAATGTACGCACAAAACGCAAAAACGCTCGGCGAATATTACGCATGCGTTGAGAAAGGGCGAATGGCGACATCGCGCGGGCTCGTACTTTCGCCGCGCGAGCGTGTGATCGCATCCGCGATCCGGACTTTTCTGTGCCGTTCTGAAGTCGATATTCGCCCGCTCCTGGCCGCGTTCGCGCCGAGGGACGCGAACAGCATTTGCGCCAATCTCGACAAGCTTGAGGTCGACGGCGTGATCCGGTGGAACGAGGATATCGTCACGCTCGCGCCGGGCGCCAATATTCTGGCGCGGGTGGTCGCAATGGCGCTAGATCCGTACGAAGCGGCGATCGGCTGCGAGCAAGGCCGCGCTCTGGCGCAGGCGATTTAACCCTCTTCCTGCACACGCCCCCTAGCAATGCGCGATCCTCGCGGCTACTTAATCTAACTGCGCAGGACTATGGAAAGCGTGCGGCGGAACCATGGAAACACCGGTTAAAGAAAAGGCCCGAATTTGCCCTGACGCCGGGCGACCGGCGAATTGCGACGTTTGCGAAGTGCGCGCCAATTCGATCTGTTCAGACCTCGGCCCGCGCGAATTTGTGCAGGTCGAAAAAACCATGTCGCGCCGCCATGTCGCCAAAAACAAGGCTCTCATGGTTGAGGGTGAGCCCAACGACTCTCTTTACGTTGTTGTTGATGGGTGTTTTCGGCTGTCGAAAATGCTTGAGGACGGGCGCCGGCAGGTAACCGGCTTCCTGTTCAAAGGCGATTTCGCCGGCGTGCGCGCGACTGAGGCGAGCGCCTATACGGCCGAGGCGCTCAATGATGGTCTTGTCTGCTATTTTCCGCACAGCTTCCTGGACGAAATCGCCATCGACGCGCCTGGCGTGAAGGACCGGCTGATTCGTCACGGCCAGACCGAATATCATAAGGCGCAGGATCATATCGTCTTGCTAGGCAAGAAAAACGCCGAAGAGCGCGTGGTCAGCTTTATTGCGATGATCAATGAACGCATCGGCTTTGACGACGGGAACGGCGCGCGGCGCGTTCCGCTGCCTATGCCGCGACAGGATATCGCGGATTATCTCGGATTGCGGCTGGAAACGCTCAGCCGGACGCTGACTTCGCTTCGCGAATCGGGACGCCTTCTCGACGTTACGCGCCATTCGGTGACTGTCCCCGCCGCCTGAAAGCGCCGACGCCATCTATTCGCTCATCGCCCGGCCGCGCCGCATGGCAGCCCGAACCTTTGCGTACGGGTTCGTCCGGCTCCTCGTCCTCGCCGAGCCGTATCAACCGCACGCCGCCCGCGGTGCAAAGCCGCACCAAAGGCCCGGCCGACGCCGCCGAAACCGGGGCCGGCGCTGGTATCGCCCACAATAGGCAGGCGCCGATGAGAATGATCCTCATATTCATATTCGCCGAGTTGACATGCGACAATTCGCGATTGCCACGCCGCGAGAAAGAAATGTTGATTTAAATCAACCAACGCCCCACGATTCATTCTAATTCCGCGCAGACATCATCAGGGAACGCCCCATGACAGCGACCTCAAACGTTCCGGCGCCGGCGCAAGACGGCGGATCGGAAGTTCCTTTTATCGCCGCCTTTCTGGCGGTCGGCGCCCTTCTCGCGCTTTTTATCGCCGCGCGCACGCCGGACGCGATGATGTCCGCGCATGCGATGATGTTCCTGCTGGCGTTCATCGCCGGCGCGTTTGCGCTCGTACATCACGCCTCGTCCGGAAACAGGTTGACGCAGGATGTTTACGAGATGGGTGTCGTCAAAGCGGGGGTTTTCGCTTCGGTATTCTGGGGCGTTGCGGGATTCCTCGTCGGCGTGATCATCGCCGCACAGCTCGCCTTTCCGAACCTGCTTTATTTTGAGGATCTCGGCTGGACGAATTTCGGCCGACTTCGCCCATTGCATACGTCCGCCGTGATTTTCGCATTCGGCGGCAACGTTTTGATGTCGACTTCATTTTATGTCGTGCAGCGCACATGCCGGGCGCGCCTGTTCGGCGGCCTTACGCCCTGGGTCGTATTTTGGGGCTACAACCTTTTCATCGTCATCGCAGCAACCGGTTATTTGATGGGGGTCACCCAGTCGCGCGAATACGCGGAGCCGGAATGGTACGCCGATATCTGGCTGACGATAATCTGGGTTCTCTATCTCGTCGTATTTCTCGGCACGCTGCTCAAGCGCAAAGAGCCGCACATTTACGTCGCGAACTGGTTCTATCTCGCTTTCATCGTCACAATCGCAATGCTGCACATCGTCAACAACCTGGCGATTCCTGTCTCGCTCCTGTCGACGAAAAGTTATTCGCTTTTTCCCGGCGTTCAGGATGCGCTGACCCAATGGTGGTACGGGCACAACGCCGTCGGCTTCTTCCTTACCGCCGGCTTCCTCGCCATCATGTACTATTTTATTCCGAAGCGCGCCGAACGCCCGGTCTATTCCTATCGGCTTTCGATCATCCACTTCTGGTCGCTTATTTTCATCTATATCTGGGCCGGGCCGCACCATCTGCATTACACGGCGCTTCCCGAATGGGCCCAGACCCTCGGCATGACCTTTTCCGTAATGCTCTGGATGCCGTCATGGGGCGGGATGATAAACGGCCTGATGACGCTTTCCGGCGCCTGGGACAAGCTCCGCACCGATCCCGTCATCCGGATGCTGATCGTCTCGGTCGCATTTTACGGCATGTCGACGTTTGAAGGTCCGCTCATGTCGGTGCGCGCCGTCAACTCGCTGTCGCACTATACCGACTGGACGATCGGGCACGTTCATTCAGGCGCGTTGGGCTGGGTCGGCTATGTGTCTTTCGGCGCCCTTTACTGCCTCGTTCCCTGGCTCTGGAAGCGCAAACAGCTTTATTCGAACGCGCTTGTCGAATGGCACTTCTGGGTGTCGACAATCGGCATCCTGCTTTACATCACCTCCATGTGGGTCTCCGGCATCATGCAGGGGTTGATGTGGCGCGCCTACAATTCGCTCGGGTTCCTCGAATATTCATTCGTTGAAACCGTGGACGCGATGCATCCCTATTACGTCATCCGCATGACCGGCGGGCTGCTGTTCCTCATCGGCGCGCTCATCATGGCCTATAATCTCTGGCGAACGGCGAAGGGCGACGTTCGTGCGCGTGAGTTCGCCGCATCCCCCGCACTCGCACCGGCTGAATAAGGAACTGCGCGATGCTTGACCGTCACGATATTCTTGAAAAGCGCGGCCTTCTGCTCACCGTCGCGATCCTCGTCGTCGTCTCCATTGGCGGCATTATCGAAATTGCGCCCTTGTTTTACCTGGAATCGACGATTGAGCGCGTCCAGGGCGTAAGGCCCTATTCGCCGCTCGAACTCGCTGGCCGAAACGTTTATGTCCGCGAGGGCTGCTATACCTGCCACAGTCAGATGATCCGGCCGTTGCGCGACGAGGTCGAACGCTACGGGCATTATTCGCTCGCGGCTGAAAGCATGTACGACCACCCGTTCCAATGGGGCTCGAAGCGCACAGGCCCCGATCTGGCGCGCGTCGGCGGCAAATATTCCGACGCCTGGCATGTCGAGCACATGATCGATCCGCGTGCGCTGGTGCCCGAATCCGTAATGCCGCCGTATAAATTCCTGGCGAGCAGCATCATCGATCCTGACGACGCGCCCGAGTGGCTGAAAGCGAATCGCGCGGTCGGCGTCCCCTATACCGACGAGATGATCGAGAATGCGGCGGCGGATCTGAAAACGCAGCATGACCCGTTCGCCGCCGATTTCGACAATTTCGTAGCGCGCTATCCAAAGGCGCATGTTCGCGATTTTGACGGAAACCCGGGCGCCATAACAGAGATGGATGCGCTGATTTCCTACCTTCAGGTGCTGGGAACGATGGTCGATTTCTCCGTCTACGAACCTGAAGAAAACTACAGGTAGCCGGTTATGTACGAAACGCTTTCATCAATCGCCCAAACCTGGGGCCTTGTTCTATTCGTAATCGCTTTCGGCCTCGTACTCGTTTACGCGCTTTCGCCGAAAAACAAGCAGAAGTTCGATCACGCAAAGCGTATTCCGCTCGATGAAGGGGATGAATGAACATGGCCGGCAAGGAAATCGACGCCCCGACCGGCATTGAAACGACCGGTCACAGCTGGGACGGCATCAAGGAGCTGAATAACCCGCTGCCGCGCTGGTGGCTAACCGTTTTTTACATCTCGATCGTCTGGTCGTTCGCCTATTGGATATTCATGCCGTCCTGGCCTGGTATTTCCGGCCACCTCAAGGGTACGCGCAATCATTCCGAACGGGCGAATGTCGAGCGGGCCGTGGCCGACCTTGAATCGATGCGCGCCGATCAGATGAAGCGCCTTTTGACGGTCGGTTCCGTTTCAGAAATCGAAAGCGATCCGGACTTGCAGCTTTTCGCCCTGACTGCGGGCAAGTCGATCTTCGGCGACAATTGCGCCACCTGTCATGGCGCCGGCGGGCAAGGCAATGTCGGTTATCCCAATCTCGCCGACGATGACTGGCTGTGGGGCGGCACGCTTTCCGATATCCAGACGACGATCCATTACGGCATTCGCTCCGACCATCCCGAGGCTCGGATTAACCAGATGATGGGGTATGGCGAAACCGGCGCGCTTTCGGGCGACCAGATTTCAGACGTTGTTGAACATGTCATGACAATTTCGGGGCGCGATGCGGACGCCGCCGCCGCCGCCAGGGGTGCGGAAGTGTTCGCCGTCCAATGCGTGTCGTGTCACGGACCGGACGGCAAGGGAATGAAGGCGCTCGGGGCGCCCAATCTTACCGACGGTATCTGGCTTTATGGCGGTGAGCGTCAGGACATTCAAAAATCCCTGTATTTCGGCCGCAGCGGCGTCATGCCGGCGTGGACCGGACGTTTGTCTGAAGAACAGATGACGGCGCTCGCCGTCTATGTTCACTCTCTCGGCGGCGGCGAATAACTTCGCCTCCTCCGTCGAAAGGCGTTTAGGTGTTGAATAAGGATGTATCCGCCGGGCGGGTGAGCGCGGGCGTCGTGGAAAAGGTCGACGTCGCGGCGGTGAACAGCGCCGCATCGCGCACTTTGTACAAGGCGCGCGAGCCGATTTACCCCAAACTCGTTCATGGAAAATTCCGCGCGCTCAAATGGGCGCTGCTGTCTTTGACGCTCGGCGTCTACTACCTGCTGCCGTGGATCCGATGGCCGCGCGGCGTCGGCGAGCCGGATCAGGCCGTTCTCGTCGATTTTCCCGGACGGCGCTTTTATTTCTTTTTTATCGAGATATGGCCGGACGAGCTTTATTATCTCACCGGTCTATTGATCCTCGCCGCCCTCGCCCTTTTTCTTGCGACGGCCCTGTTCGGGCGCGTGTGGTGCGGATACGCCTGCCCGCAAACGGTCTGGACCGACCTTTACATCGCCGTTGAGCGCCTCGTCGAAGGCGACCGGAACAAGCGCATAAAGCTGGCGAAAGCGCCGTGGACCTCGGCGAAGATCGCAAAAAAGACGATCAAACACGCGCTCTGGCTCGTGATCGCAGCTGCGACCGGCGGCGCATGGGTCTTCTACTTTCATGACGCGCCAAGTGTTTTCCCGCAGATTTTCCGCGGCGAGGCGCCGGGGTCCGCTTACCTGTTCATCGGCATTCTGACGCTGACAACCTATATCCTCGCCGGCTCGATGCGCGAGCAGGTTTGCACTTACATGTGCCCATGGCCGCGCATTCAGGCGGCGCTGACCGATTCCGAAACGCTCCAGGTCACTTACAAATTCGATCGCGGGGAGCCGCGAGGATCGCACAAAAAAGGTCAGAGCTGGGACGGCCGAGGAGATTGCGTCGACTGCTTCGCCTGCGTCGCGGCATGTCCCATGGGAATCGACATACGCGACGGCGCGCAGCTTGAGTGCATCAATTGCGCGCTTTGTATCGACGCCTGCGATGACACGATGAAAAAGGTCGGCCGACCGCTCGGCCTGATCGGATATGACACGGATATGAATCTGCGCCGACGTCAGGCGGGCGAGAAAGAGAAATTTCGCCTGATCCGCACGCGCACAATATTGTACTCGGCGCTGATCGCCGCGGTTGGTCTGCTTATCCTGTCGGGGCTCGCCTCGCGCGCGACAATGGACGTTAGCGTCATTCGAGACAGAACGCCGCCTTTTGTAACGCTTTCGGACGGCTCGATCCGTAACGCCTATACCGTCAAAATAGTCAACAAGGCGAACTCGGCGCGTGATTTCGTCATCCGACTGGAGGGAAGTTCCGCCTACCATCTGACAACGGTCGGCGCGGAAACGCATGATAACACACTGACCGTAACGGCTGATGGCGACGCGGTGCGCTCGGTTCGAATATTTGCAACCCTTGCGCCGGGCGAGCTTTCACGCGCCAGCGGCGATATCCGCATCATCGTCGAAGAAGTCGGCGGCGGCGAAAGCGTCGTCAATAAAACCGCTTTCATGAAGGAACGGCGATGAAATCAGCGTCATTCACCCTGACCGGCAAGCATGTTCTGGCGATCTTTATCGGTTTTTTCGCCGTCGTCCTGACGGCAAACGCGATATTTATTACTTTGGCGGTAAAGAGCTTTCCGGGCGAACAGGAGAAAAAATCCTATCTTCAAGGGCTTCATTTCAACACCCGCATTGAGGAACGCGAAGCGCAAAATGCGCTGGGCTGGCGTGCGGAGATCACCGCCGGACGTATCGAAAGCGGCGAGGCCGCAATCGATCTCGCCTTTACCACGGCCGCCGGGCGGCCATTGAGCGGCTTGACGCTCAGCGGAGTTCTGACGCGCCCGGCGAGCGATGAATTCGACGCCGCCCTTACTTTTGAAGAGGTCGGCGCGGGCCTATATAGGGCTTATGCACCTGCGGCCGCGGGCGCATGGCGCGTACAGGCAAGTGCGGAAAATGAACGCGGCGACAGGTTCGAACTTGAAAAGCGCCTGACGATCGAATGACGACGACTGCGATTACTGCGGATATCGGATGTCCAAGCGGCCTGGAGCCGCCGGCGGACGGCGCTGTGATCGATCCGACGCCCTTCGTTCGGCGCGTCGACAAACTCGCGCGGCTTGACCTCGCCGTTTTCGGCGCCAAATGCGCCGGGTGTATTCGGAAGATTGAAGGCGCGATGAACGCCCTGCCGGGAATGCAATCGGCGCGGCTTAATCTTTCGACCGGCCGGCTATCTCTCGTATGGACTGACGGCGCGTTCGAGCCGCGTTTGATCTCGGAACGGATTGACCGACTCGGTTATCGATCGGCGCCTTTCGACCCTGAAGCGGCGGAGAAGGAAGCGGACAATGAGGGCCGACGCCTGCTGCGCGCGCTTGCGGTTGCGGGTTTTGCGACCGCCAATGTCATGTTGCTTTCCATATCCGTTTGGGCGGGCGCCGACGAAATGGGGCCGGCGACGCGCGGCGTCATGCATTGGGTGTCGGCGCTTATCGCCGTACCGGCTGCGCTCTACGCCGGCCAGACTTTTTTCGGCTCGGCCTTTCGCGCGCTGAAAGCCGGCCAGGCGAATATGGACGTGCCGATTTCGCTCGGCGTCATCCTCGCGCTCGGCGTCAGCATCTACGAATTCCTCGCGCATGGAGAACACACCTATTTCGATGCGGCGGTGATGCTGCTCTTCTTCCTGCTGATCGGACGGTATCTTGATCATCGCCTGCGGTTGCGCGCGCGCGCCGCGGCGCGCGACCTTCTGGCGCTTCAGGCTGTTACCGCCAGCCGAATAGGCGCCGACGGAACCATGACGCTGGTTTCCGCGCGCGATATTTCGCCGGGTGATCTGTTGCTTCTTGCGCCGGGCGATCGCGCGCCGGTCGACGGCGTCATCGAAGACGGCGCCTCTAGCGTGGATATGTCGCTCGTTACAGGCGAAAGCGCTCCCGTCAGATGCGGAGAAGGCGCGCTTTTGCACGCAGGCGTTCTCAACCTGACGCAGCGTCTTTCGCTGCGGGCGACTAAAACCGCCGACGATTCGCTTCTCGCCGATCTTACCCGATTGATAGAGGCCGGCGAGCAATCGAAAAGCCGCTATATTCGCCTCGCGGACAAGGCCGCGGCTCTTTATGTGCCGGTTGTTCACACGCTCGCCGCGCTGACATTCGCCGGCTGGTTTTTCCTGATGGACGCCGGCGTTCGCGTTTCGGTTCTCAACGCGGTCGCTTTGCTGATCATCACTTGCCCGTGCGCGCTCGGCCTTGCCGCGCCGGCGGTCCAGGTTGTTGCGACCGGCAGGCTTTTCAAAAAAGGCGTACTTGTAAAATCAGGCGATGCGCTGGAGCGTCTCGCCGAAGTCGACACGATCATATTCGACAAAACCGGAACGCTCACATTCGGAAAGCCGCGCCTTGCAAACCGCGACGAGATACAAGCTGAGGTGTTCGACGCGGCTGCGGCGCTGGCGCGGATAAGCCGCCACCCCCTATCGCGGGCGATTGTCGCAGCCGCAGGCGCGGGAAAGCCCGCCGCCGATGCTGTTGAAACACCCGGCGACGGCGTGTCGGCGACGATCGATGGCGAAATCGTAAAACTTGGCCGCGCGGCTTTTGTCGGCGCTCAAAGTCCGGATGACGCCGCGCAGGAATGCTGGTTCAAACGCGGCGAAGAGGCGCCGGTACGCTTCCTGTTCGAAGATGCGCCGCGTGAGGACGCGACCGAAGCGATTGCCCGGCTAAAGTCACTCGGTCTTGAAATTGAAATGTTGTCCGGCGATCGAGCAGCGGCGGCTGAGCGGGTCGCCGGAAATCTCGGCGTCGATATCTGGCGCGCTGAGATGACGCCCGCCGACAAAATCGCTTATGTGGAAGAGTTGCAAAGCGCCGGACGCAAAGTGGCGATGGTCGGCGACGGGCTTAACGATGCGCCTTCGCTCGCCGGCGCGTACGCCTCCCTCTCGCCCGGAACGGCGGCGGACGCCAGTCAGGCGGCGGCCGATTTCGTTTATCAGGGTGATGGCCTTGCGCCGATTGCTGACGCCGTCGCGGCGTCTCGCGCGTCGCGCCGGCGCGTTCTCCAGAATTTCCTTTTCGCCGCCCTATATAACGCATGCGCAGTGCCGCTTGCGGCATTAGGATTTGTAACGCCCCTGATCGCCGCAATCGCAATGTCCGGTTCTTCGATGGTCGTTACGCTCAACGCGCTTCGCACCGGCTTCGGGCGCGCCCGATCGTGACGGCGCTGTTTTTTCTTATTCCCATCGCCCTTGGCCTCGGCGCGCTCGGCCTCGCGGCGTTTTTCTGGGCGCTGAGATCAGGTCAGTTTGAAGACCCGGACGGTGCGGCCGAACGCATCTTGCTGGACGATGATCTTGAGGAAACGGATCGCTGATCAAGCGACAGCGCGAATGTCGCGATAGGCGTGCCACGTTGCGTGTCCGAGCAGCGGGAAAACGATCGCCAGCCCGAAAAACAAAGTGGCGACGCCGCCGACGATCAATATGCCGATGAGCCACGCCCAGAGCAGCATCGGCCCGGGCGAACGCTTGAACGCGGCGACGCCTGTTCCGATCGCCGTGAAGGCGTCGACATCCTCGTTCATCAGCATGGGTATTGAAATTACTGTCAGAAGATAGATCGCGAAAGCGACCGCCCCGCCGAGTATCGTGCCGATAACGAGCATCGCGATCCCGCGCGTCGTCGTCAGGGAAAAGGTTATGAACTGATCGAGGGGTACGAATGTGCCGGCTGTCGTCAGGGCGTAAAGCCCCATCGCAAGAAGCACCCAGACGAGCGCGGCGAACAGCAGAAAAAAGCCTATATAGGCGATCTGTCCGCGCGAACGCCGGCCCGCAAATCGGACAGGAAAAAGCGCCGGCGTCTCGCCCGCTGCGATCCGCCGGCTCGCCTCATACAGGCCGAGAGCCAACAAAGGCCCCACCAGAGCGAATATGCCGAGAGCGACGGGAACCAGCGACGCCATCTGCGCCGCCCATAACGCATAGACGATTACAAGCCCGCCGCCGACTATGACGAGCCCGTATCCAAGCGAGCGACCCGGCGAGGCCCATAGATCGCGCCAGCCCGCTCCGAGCCATCGCCATGGCGCATCCATTGATAAGCTCGCGGTCGTTCCGGTCAAAGCCATGCCCGGAGCCTAATATGGATTCACGCCGGGACAAAGACCGGAACATGCATTTAGCGCGCCTGTCCCTCGCGCTCGCCTAATCGGCGGATGGGCGCTAATGTAGGCCCCATGTTCACAAAGTTTTTCCATGAGCTGAAATCGGCGGGAATTCCCGTATCGCTGCGCGAATACCTGACGCTGATGGAAGCGCTTGAGGCTGATCTAGCCAACCGAAAGGTGGAGGATTTTTACTTCCTCTCCCGTTCGGCGCTCGTAAAGGACGAACGCAATCTCGACAAATTCGACCGCGTTTTCGGCCATGTCTTCAAAGGCGTGGAAACGCTCAAGGAAGGGATCGAGGCGGAGATCCCGGAGGACTGGCTGAAACTTCTGACGCAGAAATACCTGACCGAAGAAGAGAAAAGGCAGATCGAATCCCTCGGCGGTTGGGACAAGCTGATGGAGACGTTGAAAAAACGCCTCGAAGAACAAAAAAAGCGACATCAAGGCGGCGACAAATGGATTGGAACCGGCGGCGCCTCGCCCTTTGGTTCCGGCGGCTATAATCCGGAAGGGGTGCGCATCGGCAAGGAAGGCCAGCGGCAAGGGCGCGCCGTAAAGGTCTGGGAAAAGCGCGAATACAGGAATCTCGATGACCAGATCGAGCTTGGAACGCGAAACATCAAAGTGGCGTTGAGGCGCTTGCGGCGTTTTGCGCGCAAGGGCGCGCCTGACGAATTCGACCTCGACGGTACGATCGACGCCACTGCGCGCGCCGGCTATCTGGATATCAAAATGCGTCCCGAACGGCGCAATACAATCAAGGTGCTTTTATTTTTCGACGCCGGCGGTTCGATGGATCCGTATATCCGTCTGTGCGAGGAGCTTTTTTCAGCTGCGCGCAGCGAGTTCAAACATATGGAATATTTTTATTTTCATAATTGCCTTTACGATTTTGTCTGGAAAGACAACAAAAGGCGCTGGACCGACAAGACGCCGACATGGAACGTGCTGCACAAATTCGCACACGACTACAAAGTGATTTTCGTCGGTGATGCGTCGATGAGCCCTTACGAAATTACTGTGCCCGGCGGTTCGGTTGAATATTACAACGAGGAAGCCGGCGCGATTTGGATGGACCGGTTGACGCGCATCTATGAGAGCGCCGTCTGGCTAAATCCCATTCCCGAAAGGCAATGGGGCTATTCAGGTTCAATTCAAATCATGCGCGAGTTGATGTCGGATCGCATGTATCCGCTCACCTTGTCAGGGATAGACAAGGCGATGGCGCAGTTGCGGCGTTGACAGGGCCATCCGCCGGGCGTCACTGATTGCGGGTTCTCACCGCAAACTCGATCGCTTCGCGCGCGGCTTGCGCAATTTCTTCCGCGATCGCTTTTCTTTCTGCGTCATTTCCGGCGGCCGCTTGCTCGGCTGTTTCCGCGAGATCGCCGAGCGCCCATGCGCCGACGCCGCGTGACGCGCCCTTCAGCTTGTGCGACGCTTCGCGCCACGTTTCGCTGTCTGGAATTTCACACAACCTGTTCGAAAGCGATTCAACCTGCTCGATGAACAAGGATAGTATTTCATCCAGCAGGCCGTTGTCGCCCACAGTGTAGAGATTGAGATGTTCAAGATCGATCGGATCGGACATGAAAAAGGCTTTCGTCTCCCCTGTCGCCACATAGGGCGAAGAAGTTGAGCATTTTCCTAAAATTTTAGAACCGTTGTTTAACGCGCCGTTAAGGATCAGCCATGCGCCCGCAGAACCCTATTGCGGCTGGGGATGGGTTTCCTCCGCAGCGCCGGCCGTTGATTCCTCCGCCGCGTCTCCCGCTTCGTCAGCAATTTCACCTGCCGCCGCGCCGGTCTCATCCAGGGCCTGGCTCGCCGTTTCAGCGATTGCGCCGGCTTCATCCATCATTTGCGCGCCTTCGCCGGCCGCCTCGTCCAGCATTTCGCCGGCCGCCTCGCCGGCGGCGCCAAGCGCGTCTTCAGCCGTGCCCATGGTTGCATCAACGCCGTCAGCGCCCAGATCGTCGGCGCTTTCGCCGGCTCCCTCCAGCGAAGTGGCCGCATCTTCATGAGCGGTTTCGGCCGCAGGTTCACTCACCACTGCGTCCGCGCCGGGCTTCGTCCCGGTCAGGCGCATCAGCCCGATGATGACCGCCAACGCGACCACTATGATCAGAAGAATTCTCAACATCGCGTGCCCCTTCGTTTTGCCGCCCCGCCCGATTGAAACCAAAGGGCGCATAGACCGTTTACAAGATTGCGGCGCGATCGGGCAATCCAATTGCAGACCGGATATCATGCGCACAATTTGCGCCTTGCCGGGATCGCCCGGCGGAAGCTATCGAATAGGCGAACAAAGGAACGATTGGATGACCGACGGTATTTTTATCGGCAAGGGCGAAGCGCCTCAGGAACTGGCGCTGAAATACGCCAATCGCCATGGGCTCATCGCCGGCGCGACCGGCACCGGCAAAACCGTTACATTGCAGATACTCGCTGAAGGGTTTTCCAGGGCCGGCGTTCCGGTTTTCGTCGCCGACGTAAAAGGCGACCTCGCGGGCCTCGCCGTCGCTGGCGAGATGAAAGACTTCCTTGTTGAGCGCGCCGGAAAGATCGGCCTTGACGATTATGCGCCGGCCGCGTTCCCGGTCGTGTTCTGGGATCTTTTCGGCGATCAGGGACACCCGATACGCGCAACGATCACCGAAATGGGGCCGCTCTTATTGTCCCGCCTTCTCGACCTCAACGATACGCAGGAAGGCGTATTGACTCTCGCCTTTCGCGTAGCCGACGAAGAAAAGCTGGCGCTGCTCGATATAAAGGACTTGCGCGCCCTTCTCGCCGACATCGCCGATCGCGCAAGCGAATTGACGGTTCGCTATGGCAATGTCGCGAAGTCGACAGTCGGCGCGATCCAGCGCCGGATTTTGACGCTTGAATCGCAAGGAGCGGAGAAATTCTTCGGCGAGCCTGCGCTCGACCTTCATGATTTCATACGCACAGATGACGCCGGCCGCGGCGCCGTCAATATCCTCGCCGCCGATAAGCTGATGCAAACCCCGCAGCTATATGCAACCTTCCTGCTTTGGCTGTTATCGGAACTTTTTGAAGAACTGCCGGAAATCGGCGATCCGGACAAACCGAAACTCGTTTTCTTTTTCGATGAAGCGCATCTTCTTTTTGACGCGGCGCCCAACGCGTTGATCGACAAGATCGAACAGGTCGTGCGCCTGATCCGTTCAAAAGGGGTCGGCGTATATTTCGTCACGCAAAACCCGCAGGACGTACCGGACAGTGTCTCAAGCCAGCTGGGCGCGCGCATTCAGCATGCTTTGCGCGCATTCACGCCAAAGGAACAAAAGGTGGTGAAAACGGCGGCGGAAATGTTTCGCCCCAATCCGGCTTTCAAAACCCTCGACGTCATTACGCAGCTGGGTATCGGCGAAGCGCTCGTGTCGACGCTGCAATCGAAAGGCGCGCCGTCTGTCGTCGAGCGAACATTGATACGCCCTCCCTCCTCCCGCCTCGGGCCGATTACGCCGGATGAGCGAAAGGATGTCATGCGCTACTCCGATCTCGGCGATGTCTACGACGAGCCTGTCGATCGTGAATCGGCTTTCGAAATTCTCGCCGCGCGCGCAGAAAGCGGTCGCAGGCAGGAAGACCGCGCCGATAGCCGCGACGGCAAAACATCGCGGTCAAACAACAAGACGCGCCGGCGCGCGCCGGCTCGGCGCTCGAACCGTCAGTCGGTCGGTGAGGCCGCGTTCAAATCCGCGGCCCGGACGCTTTCGACCATGATCACGCGCGAACTCGTACGCGGCGTGCTGGGCGGACTGAAACGGGGCCGCTGAATATGACCGGCGAGCGCGGACCGGGCGTCAATTCAGCGCGCCACGGGGAAAATGCGGTCTTCCTGCTGACTTTTGGATTTGGTTTCGCGCTTATCCCGGTCGCCATATTGATCGCGCGCATTTTTAGCATCGATATCGCCGCCCTTTTGCGTCCTGGCGGCGATGCTATCGCCTGGGGCGTGGCGGCGACATTGCCTCTGGTCGCGGCTCTCGTCTGGTTTATGCGCGCCACCCAACGCTCGGTCGCCGCATTTCGCGACTCGCAGATTGAGTTCTTTTCGCGGATTGGATTTCGCCTGACCCGTGCGCGCATTATCGCGCTTTCACTCCTCGCCGGCGTCAGCGAAGAACTTTTGTTTCGCGGCGTCTTTCAAACGATTGCGGAAGAAAGACTGCCGCTCGTATTCGCAATTGTTTTGCCGGGCGTTTTATTCGGCGCGCTGCATGCGCGCAGCATTGCCTACGCGGCGATCGCCGCCTGTGTCGGCGTTTACCTCGGCGTTCTCTTCTGGATGACGCAAAGCCTGACCGCCGCGGTCATCACGCATTCGTTGTACGATTTCATCGCGTTCGAATGGACGCGCAGGATACTTGATAAAAATCAGGACCGGGATAAATCGGGCCGCGCAAGATCGAGCGGTTCCTCCGTGACCGGATAGCCTAGACCGTCGGGAATTTGCAGAATAATCTTGCCGCCGCGCTTTTCGGCGGCGGGCGTTATCGGACGGATTTCGCGTTCGCGCGCCCAGGAGATCGCTTCACCGACATTCGGCGAGCAAGTGAGCAATCCAAGATTGCACGCCGTCGGAAAGATGATTTTTCGGCGGCCGGCTTTTCGCGCCGCGAGAGCGGCGGCCGGTTCGATCCAGACCGCCTCGGTCGCCTCATTTCCATCCTCCAGCACGCGCTGGCCATCGGGAAAACTGGCGGCGAAGAAATGGGTGTCGAAGCGGCGGTGCAGGCCGGGCGGCGCGATCCAATGGGCGAAAAGGGTCAGCGCATCGCAGGCTAGCCTTAAATTCTCGCGCCGGATGAGTTCAAGGAACAGCGAATCATCCTTTTCAACAAGTTGTCGATGACTGTTTAGTGATTGTACACGATCGGCGCCGATCGGCTCACCTTTTTCGTCGCGCGCGAGCAGCACCCCGACCTCTTCGAACGCTTCGCGAATGGCCGCGACTTCGGCGGCGGCGAAAACCGGATCATCGCTCAATCCGTCAGCCAGTTCAGCCCATTCGGCCAATCTGTCGCCGGGGTCCACGCGCCCGCCGGGAAATACAAGCGCGCCGCCGGCGAAAGCCGAATTTTCATGCCGCTCGATCATCAATACTTCAAAAACCGGCTCGTCCCGCAACAAAAGAACGGTCGCAGCCGGCGCCGGGGGCGTGTGAAACTCTTCCGCTTCGGCCATTAATTTCCCGGCTTCGACGCGAATGGGTAAGGGCGTCCGTAATAGGCTTTGGTGAGTTTGACAGAGAGCCAGCCGCCGAGCCCGGTCGCGGCGACGGCGCCGATCACCATCCATGCCGGATGCGGAATTTGAAGCATCGTGGAGCCCGCGAGCAGCAATATTGTCGCCGCGACCACCCAGGCCGGCGGCGCCCAGCGATTAGCAATCCGGGACGCGACAATTCCGCCGCCGAACGCACCCGAAAACCACGCGATGACGACCGCAATCTGCGCCGAGAGGGGTATCATGGCGATCGAGGCGGGATCGGTCGGGTCAAGCTCCGCGCGCGGAGGATATATGGAGTGACCAATTAGCTCGACGGCCAGAATGATTATTGAGGCGGCGATGACGCCGACGACGACGGATAAAACCGATTTCAGCATCTCACCTTCCCGGCGGCCGTCACGCGGCGCATGCGCTTTGGCGCGATCATATTCACCCGCGCCGTCGCAATCAGGCCGCCTTGTATAGCGTTTCCTTGTTCGCCGCCATGTCGCGGAATTTCTGCGGAGGATTAAATCGTGCGCCGTATTTCTGCGCCAGACTCTCCGCTTTCCTGACGAAAGCATCGACGCCGATCGTATCGATGTAACTCATCGGCCCGCCGGTCCAGGGCGCAAAGCCCCAGCCGAAAATGGCGCCGAGATCGGCGGATTGCGGGTCGTGAACGATGCCGTCGGCGAAGCATTGCGCCGCCGGAATAAGCTGCGCGTAGAGGATGCGCTCCTTGACGTCCTCGCCGCTCGGCTGGTCTTTCGTCTGAGGGAAATAATCAACGATACCCGCCCAGAGCTTTTTCTTCCCGCCTTCGGGATAGTCGTAGAAACCGCCGCCGGATTTGCGCCCCAAACGACCGAGCCTGTCGACCATGACATTGAGAAGATCTTCGACACCGGAAGGTTTGTAGTCCGCGCCAAGCTCTTTTTTCGTCGATTCCATTACGCGCTTGCCAAGCTCCAGCGAAGTTTCATCGACGAGCGCGAGCGGGCCGACCGGCATGCCGAGAGCTTTTGAAGCGTTTTCAATCAAAGCGGGCGAAATTCCCTCTTTCACCATCAGCATCGCCTCGTTGAGATAAGGCGGTACGACGCGATTTGTGTAAAATCCGCGCGTATCTTTGACGACGATCGGCGTTTTCTTGATCATCGCAACATAATCGAGCGCGGCCGCGAGCGCCCTGTCGCCGGATTCGCCGCCCGGAATGATCTCGACCAACGGCATCTTGTCGACCGGCGAAAAGAAATGGATTCCGATGAACTGATCCGGACGGCTTGAATTCTTCGCAAGACCCGTAATCGGCAATGTCGAGGTGTTCGACGCAAAAACGACGTCCTTGCCGATCACCGCTTCGGTTTTCCTGATCACGTCGGCCTTGACGTCGGGGTCTTCAAACACAGCTTCGATGATCAGATCGACGTCTTTCAAATCGTTATAGTCCGTCGTCGGCCGGATGCGCGCTAGAAGCTCTTCGCCCTTTTCCTTCGACACCTTGCCGCGCGAAACGCCCTTTTCGACGATTCCCTGCGAATAGGCTTTGCCTTTTTCCGCGTATTTCAGGTCGCGATCCAGCAGGACGACTTCGGCGCCGCCCTTCGCGGTGACATAGGCGATACCTGCGCCCATCATGCCCGCGCCCAGAACGCCGACTTTGCCGATTTTTGATTTTTCGACGCCTTTCGGGCGTTGTTCACCCTTCTCCGCCGCCTGCTTGTTGATAAACAGCGTACGGATCATATTGCGCGTTTGCGGGCTCATCAAAAGTTTGCCGAAATATTTCGACTCGATCCGGATCGCCGTGTCGAAAGGAACGACAGACCCTTCATAAAGACAGGAAAGTATATACTGGACGGCCGGATAATTGTGCTGAGTTTCACGTTGCGCCATCGCATTGGAAGCGATGTGGAACTGTACGGCGGACGGGTTCGTCGGACCGGCGCCGCCTGGAAACTTGAAACCCTGCTTGTCCCATGGCTGGGCGACTTTGGGGTTCGCTTTAACCCACGCCTTCGCCTTAGCGACGATCTCGTCCGCCGGCGCAATTTCCTGCACGATCCCGTAGCCTTTCGCCGTCGCAGGATTCACCGGATTTCCCTGCGTCGCCATCATGGCGGCGTTTTGAAGGCCCGCGAGGCGCGGCAGGCGCTGCGTACCGCCGCCGCCCGGCAGCAGGCCGACTTTCACCTCCGGAACGCCGAGCTGAATTTTCGGATTATCCGCGCAAACGCGGTAATGGCACGCAAGCACAAGCTCCAGCCCGCCGCCGAGCGCGAGTCCGTTTACAGCCGCGGCGACCGGTTTGGCGTGCGCCTCGCCCTTGATGAGCTTTTTCGCCGGATGGCCGCTCGTCTCCAGCTTGCGGAGCATGTTGTTGAGATTGAACAGGCGGTCGAACAGATCCTTCGCCGATCCGGCGCCGGAATCGAAACGCCCGCCGCCCAGCATTCTTAAATCCGCGCCTGCGAGAAAGCCGGAAGTTTTGCCGGAAGTGATGACTGCGCCTTTTATCGACTCGTCAGAACATAATCGTTCGATGAATGCGGCGAATTCCGTCATCAGCGCTTCGTTCCAGACATTCATCGACTGGCCTTCGAGGTCGATTGTAACGAGCGCGACGCCGTCGCTGTCGACTTCAACTGTCATTGCCTTTTGGGACATGCTCAAACTTCCCTGTCTATATTTCGATTAAACCCGTTCAATGATTGTCGCCGTGCCCATACCGGCGCCGATGCAAAGCGTGATAAGCGCCGTCGATTTGCCGGAGCGTTCCAGTTCGTCGACCATCGTACCGAAAATCATCGATCCGGTAGCGCCGAGCGGGTGCCCCATCGCGATAGCGCCGCCATTCACGTTGATATCGCTATGGTCAATATCAATCGCCTGCATGAAGCGCAGGACGACGGAGGCGAAAGCCTCGTTCAATTCCCAAAGGTCGATATCCTTTTTCGTCATGCCGGCGCGCTTGAGCGCTTTTTCCGCGGCGAATTCGGGTCCGGTCAACATGATTGTCGGCTCTGAGCCGATTGACGCCATGGAAACTATTCGCGCGCGCGGTTTGAGACCGAGGCGTTCGCCGGCTTCTTTCGTTCCGATCAGAACCGCGCCGGCGCCGTCAACGATGCCCGACGAGTTGCCGGCGTGGTGAACATGATTGATCTTTTCGATTTCCGGATATTTCTGAACCGCAACGGAATCGAAGCCGAAATTTTCGCCGAGCATTGCAAATGACGGCGGCAAGGCGCCGAGCGCCTGCATGTCCGTATTCGGGCGGATCGTCTCGTCGCGGGCGAGAATATCGACGCCCATCACGTCCTTGACCGGCAAGATCGATTTCTCGAACCGCCCCTCTTCCCATGACTTCGCGGCGCGCTTGTGGCTCTCGACCGCATACGCGTCGACATCATCGCGGGAAAACCCGTATTTGGTCGCGATGAGGTCGGCGGAAACGCCCTGCGGCACGAAATAGGTTTTGAACGCCGTCGCCGGATCGACCGGCCATGCGCCCCCGTCCGAGCCCATCGGGACGCGGCTCATCGATTCAACGCCTCCGCCGATCGTCAGATCCGCCTCGCCCGATTTTACCTTCGCTGCGGCGATATTGACGGCTTCAAGGCCGGAGGCGCAGAAACGGTTAACCTGAATGCCCGCCGTGGTCTCGGCGAAGCCGGCGTTAAGGACAGCGGTTCTCGTGATCACGGCGCCTTGTTCGCCGACAGGCGAGACGACACCCATCGCCACATCGTCGACCGCCGCCGTATCGAGGCTGTTGCGATCGCGGATCGCTTCCAGCACCTGCGTCGCCAACTGGACCGGGGTGATTTCGTGAAGGCTCCCGTCAGATTTTCCCTTACCGCGCGGGGTGCGAACTGCGTCGAAGACGAAGGCTTCAGTCATGGGAAATTTCCTCTTTGAACCGGAACAGCCGGAGGGCGAAAACTAGATCGGCAGAAGAACTAGAATGCTCTACCTAAGCGCCCCAGCGGGTCGCCGCAATGTTGCGTCGCAGTACAGCTCCCTTTAAATCGGGCGCCATGACATGAAGGCCGCTTCACGCTATGGCGAGGGCGACTTTTTAACCCTGATTATGCAGACGAGAATGACCACGACCTCCCCCCTTAGCGACCTTAGAATTTCCATTCGGAACCATACGCTCGCCGACGAGGCAGAACGGGTTCGCGCGGTGCTTGACGATGCGGAAATGCCGCAAGCCGCACGCAAGAAAGCGCAGGATAACGCCGCCGCCTTCATCCGCGAGGCGCGGTCCGGTTCGGGCCGGTCCTCACTCGTCGACAAATTCCTGCTGGAATACGGCCTATCCACCGCCGAAGGCGTCACGCTCATGCGCCTCGCCGAGGCGCTTTTGCGAACGCCTGACGCCGCGACGACCGACGCGCTTATCAAGGACAAGGTCGAATCCGGGGACTGGGCGGCGCACAAGGGAAAAAGCCCTTTCCCGCTCGTCAATTTTTCAACGCGCGGGCTGATGCTCACCGCCGCCTGGCTCGACGAAATCGAGGGAACGGGGCACGCAAAAAAGGCGGTGCGCGCAACAAAGGAGCTTCTCGACCGCATCGGCGAGCCCGTCATCCGGGGCGCTGTCGCCCAGGCGATGAAACTTCTCGGCGAACATTTCGTTCTCGGCGAAACGATCGACGAGGCGCAGCGCCGCGCAAAGAACTTCGCCAAGGCCGGTTACAATTTCTCTTTCGACATGCTGGGCGAGGCCGCCCATACCGAAGACGACGCACAGAAATATTTCCGTGATTACGAAAATGCGATCGCAGACATCGCCAAAACCGCGCGCTGCGAACGCGCGGTCGACAACCCGGGAATATCGGTAAAACTGTCGGCGCTTCATCCGCGTTACGAATACGCCAAACGCGAGCGTGTACTGAAAGAACTCGGCGCGCGCGCGCGGCGCCTCGCCATTCAGGCGAAAGAAGCGAATATCGGTTTCAATATTGACGCGGAAGAAGCCGACCGTCTCGACCTTTCTCTCGAACTGATCGAAGCATTGATGCGCGATCCGAAACTCGACGGTTGGGAAGGTTTCGGCGTCGTCGTCCAGTCCTATCAGCGCCGCGCCCCGTTCGTGATCGACTGGCTCGCCGCGCTGGCGCGCGAAACCGGACGACGTATTACCGTGCGTCTCGTCAAAGGCGCCTATTGGGATGCGGAGATAAAGCGCGCGCAGGTCATGGGGCTTGAATCCTATCCTGTCTTTACGCGCAAAGTCTCAACGGACGTTTCCTATCAGGCGTGTGCAAAGAAGCTGTTCGCCAATGCCGACGTTTTTTATCCGCAATTTGCGACGCATAACGCGCTTACGGCGGCGCTCGTCCGCGAAATGGCGGGCGAGGTGAAAGAATTCGAACTCCAGCGCCTTCACGGCATGGGTGAGGCGCTTCACGACAGCCTCCTGAAATCCGGATTTAGATCGCGCATCTACGCGCCGGTCGGCGGATACAAGGAACTGTTACCCTATCTCGTGCGCCGCCTTCTCGAAAACGGCGCCAATTCCTCGTTCGTCAACCAGTTGTTCGACCCGGAAACGTCTATCGACGATATCGTCGCCGATCCGATCGACGAATTGCGTTCGCTGAATACGATACCCAACACAGCAATCCCCGCCCCGCGCGATCTGTTCGGCGGAACGCGCCTGCTCGCCGAGGGGTGGGATGAGACCGATCCGGATACGGCGGAACAATTGCGCCTCGCCGTCAGCCAGGCGCTGGACGGCGGACGATCCTACGGGCCGATAATCAACGGCGTTACGCCGAAAGGCGCCGCGACGCCTTCGATCAATCCGGCCCATAATAGCGAAAAGGTCGGAGTAATCGACTTCGCTGACGCTTCGCATGTCGCCCTCGCCTGTTCGGCCGCCGCCGGCGCGCAACAACAATGGGCGCGCACCCCGTCAGGCGAGCGCGGTGCGGCCTTAAATCGCGCCGCAGACCTTCTTGAATCGCGCGCGGAGCAGTTCATGCAGCTTGCAACGCGAGAAGCCGGCAAGACGATCCCCGATGCAATCGCCGAAATTCGCGAGGCGGTCGATTTCCTTCGTTACTATGCAGACGAAGCCCTGACATTGACCGGCGAACCGCTCGGCGTTGTCGCGTGCATCAGTCCGTGGAACTTTCCGCTCGCAATATTTCTCGGCCAGGTTTCGGCGGCGCTCGCCGCCGGAAACGCTGTAATCGCCAAGCCGGCCGAGCAAACGCCGCTAATCGCATACGAGGCGGTGAAACTGTTGCATGAGGCCGGAATTCCCGTCGGCGCGCTTCAATTCCTGCCTGGCGACGGACCCGGCGTCGGCGCCCCGCTCGTTGAACATCCGAACGTCAACGGCGTCGTGTTCACCGGATCGACCGATGTCGCCCGCATAATCAACCGCTCACTTTTAGGAGCAGGCAAATTCGACGCGACGCTGATCGCCGAAACGGGCGGCATCAATGCGATGATTATCGATTCAACCGCGCTGCTGGAACAGGCGGTAAGGGACGTCATCGCATCCGCGTTCAAAAGCGCCGGCCAGCGTTGTTCGGCGTGTCGTCTCGTTTGCGTTCAGGACGATATCGCAGACCGTTTCAATGAAATGCTCGCCGGCGCGATGGCCGAGTTGTCAATCGGCGATCCTGCGCGCCTTTCGACAGATGTCGGGCCCGTTATCGACGAGGAAGCCCGCGCGACAATCGAAGCCCATATTGCGGAGATGGAACGCGATCATAAGCTTATCGCACGCGCACCGGCGCTCGACGGCGACGTCGATGGCGCCTTCATTATTCCGGCCGCGTTCGAAATCGGCCGCATCGGAGACCTCAAACGGGAGGTTTTCGGTCCCGTCCTCCACGTTCTTCGTTTTCCCGCCGACGGCGTAAAAGCGCTCGTTGATGAAATAAATGCGCTTGGTTACGGCCTGACGATGGGAATTCACTCGCGCATTGATGAGACAATGCATTCGATTGTCGCGCGCGCGCGCATCGGCAATATCTACGTGAATCGAAATCAGATCGGCGCTGTTGTCGGCGTTCAGCCATTCGGCGGCGAGGGCTTGTCGGGAACGGGGCCGAAAGCCGGCGGGCCTCACTATCTTCATGCGATGTGCAAACGTGAGACGCCGAAAGGAACCGCTTCAATCGCCGTTCAAAAAGATGCGCCCGCCCCGTTCTTCGATCAACAGATGGGCAAGTCGGAGGCGGCGTTCCTAAAATGGCATGAGATGGCTGACAGGCGCGATATTCTGACCCGCGCGGCCGCGCTTGCCGATGGCGCCGATGCGGAAATTTTCCGTCTCGCCGCCTCCCTGTTCGCGGAGCATTTCGAAACCGCGATCGAATTACCCGGCCCGACAGGCGAGTCGAATACGCTTCGCTTAAAAGGGCGCGGCGTTGTCGTTTGCCTCGGCGGCGGGGCCGCCCCCGCCAACCGGCGCCAGATCGCCCTCGCCCTTGCGGCCGGCAACGCGGTGATCTGCGCGCCTGCGATCAGCGACAGGATCGCCGCGGCGCTTGCAAAGTCCGGCGCCCCGAGCGATCTCGCGGCCGGCGGCGCATTTGAAATCGCCGTTCATGAGGCGTATCTGCTTGATGGGCGGGTTAAAGCGGTCGCGTTCGACGGCGCGGGCGAGGCGCGCGCCGCCATTTTGGGCGCGCTCGCCGCGAGAGAGGGGGCGATTGCGCCTCTCCTTTCCAGCCTTGACGATCCGAGCCGATATGCATGCGAACGCACGCTAACCATAAACACCACCGCCGCCGGCGGCGACGTGAAGCTGCTGTCCCTGCCCGAATGAGAACATCGACCCGATCGCCGCATATGACCGCCGCTTCGCCGCAACCGCCTTGTTTGCCAAGACGTTTTCGGACTGTGCTATAGGGGTGACATGCGGCAGTCCCCAATGACGGCGATCGACATCAACCAGGCGCAAACCGGGCCTTTCATTTCCTCGCCCGAACCGTCGCGGCGGGCGATGAACTGGTTCTTCGCGGAGAAAGAGCGCCTGTTCTGGTTCCTCCAGATATCGGGCTGGCTCGGTTTCTTCGTTTTTCACGTTCTCGCCGTTTCCTCTCTCGTTGCGGGCTGGTCCCAGCAATCGGTCGCCTATTCTATTGCGATGTCGATCGTCGGCCTTTTGACGACGTCAATCATATTGAGGCCGATTTACCGATTTGCGCGGCGTCAGCACCCGGCGGCCCTGCTTGTAATCGGCATATCGACGACGGCGGCCGCGACGGTCGCGATGTCGATCGCAAAGCTGCAGACTTTCGTTCTGATATTCGGCGAGGAATGGGTCTTGAATCGCGGCGCCGATCTCGGCAGCTCGAACCTTTTAATGCTGATAAGGCCGGACCTGCCGCCGAACTTCTTCCTGTTGATGTCCTGGGGCGGATTTTATTTCGGAATCAACTACTACCTGAAGCTGCGCGATGAATCCGAACGCGCAATCATGGCCGCGCGGCTCGCCGATCAGGCGCAGCTGAAAATGCTGCGCTATCAGCTGAACCCGCATTTCCTGTTCAATACGCTCAACGCAATCTCGACCCTCGTTCTCGAAAAGGACGGCGCGCAGGCGAACCAGATGCTGACCAAGCTTTCCGCTTTCCTCCGATATTCCCTCGACAGCGACCCTTTGCAGAAAATCTCCCTGGCGGAAGAATTGCGCGCGCTCCAGCTTTATCTCGATATTGAGAAAACGCGCTTCGCCGATCGCCTCAAAATTGCTATCGACGCCGACGATGATGCGATGGATGCGCAGGTTCCCTCTCTCATCCTCCAGCCGGCGATAGAAAACGCCATCAAATACGCCATTGCGCGGATGGAATCCGGCGGTGAAATCGGCATAGTCGCCAAGCGCGACGGCGCCATGTTGCGCCTTCGCGTATGCGACAACGGTCCATCAGCGCCGAACGATCTGGACCAGCTGCTGGCTGACGGTAAAACCGGCGTCGGACTTGTAAACATGCGTGACCGGCTCGCACATCTTTACGGCGGCCGGCAATCGTTCTCGCTGGCCAGAAACGAGCCGGACGGGCTTTGCGTCAATTTGAGAATTCCGTACGAGACAAAGCGGCAAATCAACGGGAATTAGAAAAATGGACGATCAGAAAATCCGCGTGATGCTAGTCGACGACGAGCCGCTTGCGATACGCGGTCTCAAACTTCGGCTCCGGGATTTTCCCGAGATTGAAGTCATCGGCGAATGCTCCAACGGGCGCGAGGCGGTGCGGGAAATCAAGGCGCAATCTCCTGACCTCGTATTCCTTGATA
This sequence comes from Parvularculaceae bacterium, assembly GCA_020446945.1. GTDB lineage: Bacteria > Pseudomonadota > Alphaproteobacteria > Caulobacterales > Parvularculaceae > Amphiplicatus. The sequence goes on along the minus strand of JAGRDS010000017.1, from coordinate 31,496 downwards.
TTCAGATGCCGGGGCTAGACGGTTTCGGCGTCGTTCGCGCGCTGATCGGGGCGCCGGCGCCGCTTGTCGTTTTCGTCACCGCCTACGACAAATACGCGATCGATGCGTTCGAGGCGAACGCGCTCGATTACCTTGTTAAACCGGTCGAGGACGAGCGCTTGAAGGATGCAGTCCACCGCGCGCGCGAGGCGATCAGGTCGAAAGCCGCCGCGAGCCGCGAATCGCGGCTCGTCGAGCTTTTGGCTTCGCTAAGCGATGGCGAACACGATCAGATTAAGGAGCTTATCCAGGATCCAGCCTGGGCCGGGAAAGACCGGTATTCGGAACGGCTGTCGTTCAAGGACGGTTCGAAGGTCGTTATGCTGAACGCTGACGATATCGACTGGATTGACGCCGCCGGCGATTACATGTGCATCCATGCGCAAGGAAAAACCCATATCATTCGCGAGACCATGAAGACGCTGCAACAGCGCCTTGATCCGGAACGGTTTCAGCGCATCCACAGATCGGCGATTGTGAATGTCGGGAAAGTTAAGGAGCTACACCCGCATTCGAACGGCGAGTATTTCGTCATTCTCGAAAACGGGTCGGAATTGAAACTTTCGCGGTCCTACAAGGAAGTCGTCGCCCGGTTCCTATAATCCGGGCGGGCGAATTCGCTGGACGCCCAATGCGCTTTCAAGCGCTCGTCCGAGGGCGATGATTTTTCCTTCCTGAAACAGGTTGGCCCAAAGGCTGACCCCGCGCGGCGTTCGGAATGTCTCCGCGCCTGCGGTTTTGGCTGATTGGCTGAAAAGGTCGCGGGTCGGCGTTTGCGCAAATCCGGCGCGCACGCATAATTGCGGGTGGCCGGTACAGTTTGTCGCAAGAAGCGCGTCGGCGGCGAAATTTGGACCGATCAAGGCGTCAAACCCGGCAAAGGCGTCGCCAAGTTCCTGCATCGCCCGCCGGCGCAGGCGGTCTATCTGCACATAATCAACCGCCGGGAACAAGCGCGCCTGACGCCAGCTATTGGGCCAGGCGCGCGCGTCCTGCCAGGTGAGTTCGTCATCGCGGTCCGACAAGGTGAGATCGGAAAAAGCGGCGGCGGCCTCAATCTCCACGATTTTGACGAGCGGCGAATAATCAGTGGAGGGCCAGGGAAATTCTTTCAGCGTCACGCCGAGCGACTTCATCGCATCGAGCGCTTTACGGTCGATCGCATCGCCTTTTTCAAACCAATCCGGCACATATCCGACCGTCAGCGATCTTATGTCCGTTTCGCCGTCATAGGCAAAGCCGTAACGCGCTGCGCCTGGATCGTCGGCGTCATATCCGTTGATTTCCGACAGGACGATCGCGGTATCCTCAACATAACGGCATAGCGGACCAACCTTGTCGAGCGACCAGCACAGCGCCATGAACCCCGCGCGCGAAACGCGCCCATAGGTTGGACGCAGGCCCGCAACGCCGCATCTTTCCGATGGAGAAATTATCGAACCGAGCGTTTCCGTGCCGATGGAAAACGAACAAAGACCGGCGGCCAGCGCGGAAGCCGAACCCGCGCTTGACCCGCTGGAACCCTCGTTCGGATTCCACGGATTTTTCGTCACGCCGCCATACCATTGATCGCCATAGGCGATTGCGCCGCAGGCCGTCTTTCCGAGTAAAACGGCGCCGGCGCGTTCAAGCTTTCGCAGGATTTCCGCATCGGTTTGCGGAACGTGGTCCCGGAACGGCTCCGCACCCCAGGTTGTTGAGACGCCTTTCGTATCTGCGAGGTCTTTCAGCGCGTAGGGAATTCCGTGAAGCGGGCCGCGATCTCGCCCTTGCGCGCGTTCCGCATCGGCCTTTTCCGCCTCCTTCAGGGCGCGATCGGGCGTAACCGTTATGAAAGCGGATAAGTCGCCGTCGAACGTTGCGATACGTTTAAGATAAATTTCCGTCAGCCGCTTCGATGACAGCGCGCCAGATCGAATCCACTGCGCTTGTTGGCCGACGCTGGCGAAGGCGATGTCGGCGTCCTGCGACGGAAAGGGCGCATCATGGACCGCGCCCAGTTTCAGAGTGTTCTTCTGCGATCCGACCCGCATATTCGCAAGCTTCGGGTTAAATTGGAGGGCCGGCGCGTGCGCGTTCGCAAACTCCAAAGATCGCAGCCGCGCAAGCGTTTCGAGCGCGCCTTCAATTCCCTCAAACGCCAGCGCGCGTTCCTCGTGCGTGAAGCGCAGCCCCGCGACTTTCTCCGCCGCTGCGATATCGTCGATGCTAAGCCCGTCGCCGCCGGCCGACTCTGCGCGGGCGGCCTCCTTTCTCGTATCGCTACTGGAACATCCGGAAAGCAAAGCGGCGTAAGCAGCGCTCTTGATGAGCGCCCGGCGCGACGTTGACATGGAGTTCCCCGCTATCCCGATCCTGTAAACGGATAATGTCCGGTTTGCGCCGCGGAATGCAAGCGTCCGGTTGACGCCCCCCGTCAGCGGTCTACAAGCGATTCGTCCGTCAACGAGGCTCCTATGAACAAAGAATTCTACTCACGCATCGACACGACGCTGGAGGATATTCGCGCACAGGGACTGGAAAAGCGCGAACGGGAAATCACGTCGCCGCAAAGCCCGGAAATCACTGTCATGCATAAGGGCGCGCCGGTAAAGGCGCTGAACTTCTGCGCGAATAATTATCTGGGTCTCGCCGACAATGACGAGATTGTACGCGCCGCACAGGATACGATGAAGCGTTACGGCTTCGGCATGGCGTCGGTGCGTTTCATCTGCGGGACGACGGATCTGCACCGCAAGGTCGAGCAGGAAATCGCGTCCTATCTCGGCTATGAAGATTCAATACTGTTCGCGGCCTGTTTCGACGCGAACGGGGGCGTTTTCGAGCCTTTGCTTGAAGCTGAAGACGCAATTATATCTGACGCGCTTAACCACGCCTCGATCATAGACGGCGTGAGGCTTTGCAAGGCGAAACGGTACCGTTTTGCGAATTCGGACATGATGGATCTCGAAATCCAGCTTAAACAGGCCGACGCGGACGGCGTCCGCACGAAACTTGTCGTGACGGACGGCGTGTTCTCGATGGACGGATATATCGCTAAGCTTCAGGAAATCTGCGCTCTCGCCGATAAATACAGTGCGCTCGTCATGGTCGATGACTGCCACGCTACAGGGTTTATGGGTCCGCAAGGGCGCGGCACGCCGGCCCATTGCGGCGTCGAAGGGCGCGTCGATATCCTGACGGGAACGCTCGGCAAGGCGCTAGGCGGCGGCATGGGCGGATACATATGCGCCAAAGCGAACGTCATACACCTTTTGCGCAACCGCTCCCGCCCGTATCTTTTTTCGAACGCTTTAACTCCGGCGCTCCTCGGGGCGACGCTGAAAATGCTTTCGATCGTCAAGGGCGGCGATGATCTGCGCACGCAACTTTTCCGGAACGCCGCCCGCTTCCGCGAAGGCATGGCGAAAGCCGGCTTCAACCTGCTACCTGGCGAACATCCGATCATTCCCGTCATGCTGGGCGATGCGCGCCTTGCGCAGGATATGGCCGCCGCGCTGATGGATGAAGGCGTATACGTCACGGGCTTTTCGTTTCCGGTCGTTCCAAAAGGCCTTGCACGGATACGAACGCAAATGTGCGCCGGCCACAGCGATGCGCAGGTCGATCGCGCCATCGCCGCGTTCTCGAAAGTCGGTAAATCGCTCAGCGTGATCTGACGCCGTCCGGCCTGCGCCGACGGCGGGTTCAGTCGAGAATCAAAGCGGCGATCGAACGCCAGTCGCGCCCGGGCGCTGTCGCAAGATATGGGCGATCTACGCTTTCCTGCGGGCGATAGGCTTTTGCGTTTTCCAGCCAGCGCGCCTCGCCGCCAAGCTCTTCCGCCATCATGGCGCCGGCCGCATGATCCCAAGCGTGAATTCGGCTTGAAAGCTTGAAATCGACCTCGCCCTTAATGAGCTGCAAATAGGCGTAGGCGGCGCAATGGCCGGCGCGTGAAGCCGTTTTAACCTTGAGGTTATCAACGATATGCGCGCGCCAGGATTCGTTCAGCCAACCTGTCGAGCGCCACCCTTTCGGCGGATCGCCGGCGAAGGGCTTCGGCGTCAGGCGCTCTCCATCCCACGTTACGCCGCCGCCTTTAACGCCGACTGCGATCTGCCGCGTCGGCGCCGCGTAAATCCACGCCGCCGCCACCGCGCCGCGCTCCACATAGGCGACAATCGTTCCGAACTCATCGATGTGATTGACAAAGTTGCGCGTTCCGTCGAGCGGATCGACGATCCAGCATCGCTCGGCCCTTGAAATTTCCGCAGTAATCGAAGGATCGGCCGCTGCGGATTCCTCGCCGACAAAGGCCGCGCCGGGGGTCAAATCCATAAGCGCGCGACGCAGATCGCGCTCCATCGCCTCATCGACGATCGTTACAAGGTCTGTCGGGGCGGATTTCGAACGCACAGAATCCGGATCGAGCCGTTTATATCGAGACATCATTTCTCGCTCGGCGGTCTCGGCGATGATCTCGCTTACCTTTTCAGTGTCGATTTTCATGCGGATAAGCGACCTCGATCTGCGACACGCAGGATTATCGCCGCACCTGGAAACTGCTTCTTGAACTGGCCTTCAGATTTGCGGGTTATGCGGACATCAATGGCGACAAGCCCATCCTCAGCCGCTTCGGCAAGCACCTCTCCATGCGCGTGCAGCCATGCGCGCGCCGCGCCGTCGCCGGCGTTCAGCGTGACACGAAAGGTTTCACGATCGAGCGTCAACAATTCGTCGATGAATGCACGCAGTTCATCGACGCCTTCGCCGGTTATCGCAGAAACGGCGGCCTTGAACGGTTCTTCAATCGTTCCGGCGTTTTTCTCCCGCGTCAGGCGCGCGGTCGCCTCCAGCGCTTTTCGATCTTCTGCGGGCAGGATGTCGATTTTGTTCAACACCTCGACGAAACGGCGATCGCCTTGCGGTTCGACGCCAAGCTCCGCCAGCACTTTCAGTACGTCTTCGCGCTGGGCTTCGGTGTCTTCATGCGCGATGTCGCGCACATGTAATATCAGATCCGCCTCGTTCACTTCCTCCAGCGTTGCGCGGAACGCCGCGACAAGCTGTGTCGGCAGGTCGGAAATAAAACCGACCGTGTCGGACAAAATGACCCGTTGGCCGGAGGGAAGATCGATCGCACGCATTGTGGGATCAAGCGTTGCGAAAAGCTGGTCGCGCGCGACGACCGCCGCCCGTGACAGCAAGTTGAACAGCGTCGACTTCCCGGCGTTCGTATAGCCGACAAGCGCGACGACGGGATGCGGCGTCTTGCGCCGTTTTTCGCGTTGAAGCGTGCGCGTGCGTCGAACCTGATCGAGTTTCTCGCGCAGACGGTCGATCCTGACCTGGATGGCGCGCCGGTCGCTTTCAATCTGGCGCTCGCCCGGCCCGCCGAGAAAGCCGCGCCCGCCCCGCTGACGCTCGAGGTGGGTCCACGAGCGCACGAGCCGGGATTTCTGGTAGGTCAGATGCGCGAGATCGACCTGCAGGCGCCCTTCGGCCGTCTGCGCGCGCTCGCCGAATATTTCGAGAATGAGCGCGGTCCGGTCCAGCACTTTCGTGCGCCAGGCGTTTTCCAGGTTGCGATGCTGCACCGGGCTAAGGGCCGTATCGACGATTACAAGCCCCGGCCTTGGTTCGGTTCCGTTCAGCCGGTCCTCGATCGCCTGAACGCGCCCCCGCCCGAGCAGTGTCGCCGGTCTCGGGTCCGATATATTGGCGACCTCGGCGAAAACGACGTTTAAGTCAATCGCTTGCGCAAGGCCCACCGCTTCTTCCAGGCGCGCCGAGGAGCTCCGCCGGCGCTCCACCCCGTCGAAGTCGACATGAATCACAAAGGCGGCGCCGAAATCAGGCGCGCCGTCGTCGTCGAATTTGTCCGTCAATTAGTCTTTTTCGCCTTCTTCGCCATTCCACAGATTGATAGCCTGAGCCGGCATCACCGTAGATATGGCATGCTTATAGACGAGTTGCACCTGCCCTTCGCGCTTCAGAAGGACGCAAAAATTGTCAAACCAGGTAACAGCGCCTTGAAGCTTGACGCCGTTGACGAGGAATATCGTCACCGCCACCTTTTCTTTCCGAACGTGGTTCAGGAATACGTCCTGAAGATTTTGTTTCTTGTCGTTCATTGGAAATCTTTATCCTTCGGCGGATCAAACGCTCTTCGATTTTTGTGATTTTGGCTTGGTATCGGTCCCGATGCAACCTGTTTCGAGACGGCCGGTTCTTATCCTGCGTTGTAAGCAATATACGCTTCCCGTAGGCGCAACGCGACCGTCCCCGGTTTGCCGCCGCCGATTTTGACGCCGTCGATCGCCGTAACCGGCGTCACCAGGTTCGTCGCGGAAGTGATAAACGCTTCACTGGCGTTTTCGGCTTCATCGACTGAGAACGCCCGCTCGATCACGCGAATCTGGAGTTTTTCGGCGCAGGCGATAACGGCCTGGCGCGTGACGCCGCCCAGTATTTCATGTCCGAGCGGATGGGTGATGAGCGCGCCGCTTTTATCGACGATCCAGGCGTTCGACGAACCCCCTTCGGTGATCTTGCCGTCGCGCACCAGCCAGGCCTCGCCCGATCCCGCTTTCTTCGCATTTTCCTTGGCGAGAGTGTTCGCCAGAAGACCGACAGACTTTATATCCACTCTATCCCAGCGAATATCAGGTTCGGTAATCACCGAAATACCTTTTTGCGCATTCGCGTTCAGCTTGTTCATGTCCAGCGGCTTCACAGTCATGACAAGCGAGGGGCGCGTCCCCTCAAGCGGAAACGTGTGATTTCTCGGCGCGACGCCGCGCGTCGCCTGCATGTAGATGTAGCAGTCGCCAAGCCGGTTTTTCTCGACCAGCCGATGAATTATGAGCCGCAATGCGCGCTCGCTCATCGGTTCGGCGATGCTCAATTCCTTGAGCGATCGCGACCAGCGGGCGAGATGGCCGTCGAGATCCCAGAAGCGTCCGCCTACGCGAACCACGACCTCGTAAATCCCATCGGCGAACTGATAACCCCGATCTTCAATATGAACGAAAGCATCTTTCAGGGGCGTATAAGCGCCATTTACATAAGCGATGCGCGCCATAGTCGGTCATGTTCTCCAGAATGCGCCTTTTATCAACATCAAGGCTGCGACGCCTTCAAGGCGCCCGCCGATCATCGCCGCGGCCAAAAGAAGGCGAATCCAGTCATCTTCGAATATGTGGTAGCCCTCATGCCCTTCCGGCGTCAGCGCCATCACCGGTCCGGCGTTCGCAACCGCTCCGACCGCGCCGGCGGCGGCCGCTTCTATTGAATGGCCGCCGGCGGTCAGGGCTGTCGTCAACACGGCCAATCCCATCGTAAACACAAGAAAATGCATCCAGACGCCCAGTTCGTTTCGCGTCGTGCGCGGGCCGAAGACGGCGCTCGGCATGATAAGGCGGCGAACTTCCATCTGCGTCCTTCGGATGACGACGATCCAGCGCAGGATTTTCAACCCGCCCGCCGTCGAAATGGCGCAGCCGCCGATAATGACCGTCACAAGCGCGAAGATGAGATCCGGCTTGGCGCCGATGACGATCCCGTTCGTTGAAAATAGACTGGCGGCGTTGAACAGGGAGGCGAAAACCGTATCGCCCTCAAAAAGCAGGAATAGCAACGCAAGCAACAGGGACAAAAGGAGATAGACGCTCGTTTCGACATCCGCCGCCTTCGTTCTCTTGCGGCTGAACGCACGGACGATAAGGATGAAGCTTGCGCCCGAAAGGACCATGAACGGGAAATACGCGACGGCGGCGGCGTCCGAATAAGCGCTGAGACCGTCGGGGTGCGGGACGATGCCGCCCGATGCGATGCATGACAACGCCAGTACGAAACTGTCGAATGTCGGCGCCCCGCCGAGGGCGAATACCGCAAAAGCGATGAAGGTCAGCGCGCCGTAGACGGGCGCAAAAACGCGAAGCGCGCTTTTGAATGCGAATGTGTAAGACCCGTCCTCGCCGCGCGAAAAGGTCGGCTCGACATTGTCCGCGCCGACGAATTGGGGCCGAATGAAAATGGCGGCGGCCGCGGCGAGCGATACCAGCCCGCCGATCCATTGAAGGATCGCGCGCCAGGCGAGCGCCGGGGGCGAAGTGCGCAGATCGCCGCGCTCAAGCGTCGCGCCCGTCGTCGTGACGGCGGAGACGGATTCAAAATAACCGTCTATAGGCGACCACCCGCCAAGCCAGAAAGGCAACGCGGCGAACAGCGGCGCCGCCGACCACCAGATAATGACGAGAAAAATCGCCGATCTGAAATCGACTTCGCGGCGCGAACCAGCGCCGAGAACCATGAACCCTGCGCCGGCGAAGAGCGTTACGGCCAAACCGAAGGCGTAGTTCCCCGCCGCCGGATCCTTCAACGACAGCGCCAGGACAAACGGGATCGCCATCGCGCCGCCGATCAGCAACAGGCTGACGCCGAAATAGCGGGCGAGCGTTGCCGAAACCATATTCGATCAGAAATAGTCGAGGCTGACGCGGAACATCTGTTCAACGTCTTTGACGTGGTCTTTAATCGCCATCAAGACGATGCGATCGCCGGGTTTGACGACTGTCTGGCTGTTGGGCATGGCGACCTGACCGTCGCGGAACACCGCGCCGATCATGACGCCCTCCGGCAATTCGGCGTCTTTCAATGGCCGGTTGACCAGGGGCGAGGTTTCCAGCGCGATGGCGTCGATCAATTCAGCTTCGCCGTCGGATACCGAATAGAGGCCTTTGATCCGTCCCCGGCGGATATGTTGCAGTATGGTCGAAACCGTGGTCGCGCGCGGATCGATAAAACGGTCGATGCCGACCGCCTCGGACAAAGCGCCGTATTCCGGATCGTTGATGAGCGCCATCGAACGGCGTGCGCCCTCGCGCTTGGCAACGACCGAGGCCAGAATATTGACCTGATCATTGTCCGTCACGGCGACGACGGTTTCCGCCTCCTCGACGCCAGCTTCGCGCAGCAGCGTGCGATCAAGTCCGTCGCCCTGCAGCACGACGGTGCGCTCCAGCCCGGCGGCGATGATTTCGGCGCGCGCGCGATCCCGCTCGATCAGGCGGATTTTCATGTTGCCGACCTTTTCAAGCCCTGATGCGACGTATTTTCCGATATTGCCGCCGCCGATAATAATAACGCGCCGCGCCTGGCGCTCGGCCTTGCCCATAATCTCCAATGCGCGGCTGACGTCGTTCCGGTCGGCGATGAAATAGATGTCGTCTCCCGCCTCCAGTTGATCGTCCGCATGCGCGCGCCATATCCGCTCGCCCCGTCTGATAAGGACGATTGTGATCTTGAGGTCCGGGAAGAGCGAGGCGACCTGTCTCAACGGCGAGTTGAGAATGGGACAATCCTCCATCAGCCTTACGCCGACCGCCCACACTTTTCCGTCGACGAATGATTTCGTCTCGAACGCGCCCGGCGTAGCCATTCGCTGCATGATCGCTTCGCTCACTTCGCGTTCAGGCGAAATGATAACGTCGATCGGCATGTGATTGCGTCCGAACAGGTCCGAATATCTGGGGTCGAGATATCCGGCGGCTCGCACGCGCGCGATTTTGGTCGGCACATTGAACAGCGTATGCGCGATCTGGCAGGCGATCATGTTCACTTCATCAGAATAGGTGACAGCGATGATCATATCGGCTTCGCGCGCGCCGGCTTCGGCTAAAACATCCGGATAGGAACCGTTACCGACTACGCCGCGAACATCCAGCCGTTCGGCGATCGTGCGAACGAGTTCGCGCGACTGGTCGATAACGGTAACGTCGTTGTTTTCAACGGCCAGACGGCGGGCGATGCCGAAGCCGACGCGGCCGGCGCCGCAGATGATGATGCGCATGGCGCTTTATCCCAATTTTCGTTCGAGCCCGCTTCAGGCGCTTTCCGCGCGCGCCGATCCGCCGACGCCGAGCGCCTTCAGCTTGCGGTGGAGCGCTGAACGCTCCATTCCGATGAAGGCGGCCGTGCGTGATATGTTTCCGCCGAAACGGTTGATCTGCGCAATAAGATATTCGCGTTCGAATCGCTCACGCGCCTCTCTGAGCGGCAGGGCGATAATCTGCTCCAGCCCCTCGCCGGCCGGGATCGACAATCCCGCGTCAATAATTTCCGGGGGCAGATGGTCGCTCGAAATTTCTGAATTCTCCTGATCCCGGCCCATCATGATCAATGTCCGCTCGATCACATTGTGAAGCTGGCGGACATTGCCGGGCCAGTGATACGCCTGAAGCGCGGCCAGCGTCTCGGCGGACAGCGTGCGCTTGGGAAATCCGGACGCCCGCGATATCCGGTTCATGAAAAACGCCGACAGCGCCGGAATATCCTCGCGGCGTTCGGCGAGCGAAGGCGCAAGGACGGGAACGACGTTGAGGCGATGATAGAGATCCTCGCGAAAGCGGCCCTGCGCGGCGTCCGCCAGCAGATCGCGGGACGTTGTTGAAACGATCCGGACATCGACGCTGACCGGTGCGTCGCCGCCGACTCGTTTAAAGCGCTGATCGACGAGAACGCGCAGGATCTTCCCCTGCGTCTCGAACGGCATATCGCCGATTTCATCGAACATGAGCGTGCCGCCATGCGCGCGCTCCATCAAACCGATGGATTTCGGCCGCCCCTCCTGCCCCTCTACGCCGAACAGCTCCTCCTCCATTCGCTCCGGCGCGATCGTCGCCGCGCTGACGACGATGAACGGCTGATCGGCGCGCCCCGATTTCGCATGAAGCAGGCGCGCGACGACTTCCTTGCCCGCGCCGGAGGGGCCGCTGATAAGTACGCGCGACTTGGCGTCCGCCACCCGGTCGATAACGGCGCGAAGCGCATTGATCGCCGCCGAAGAACCGATCAGTCCCCAGTCCGGCCCGCGTTCGCGCAGTTCGACATTTTCCCGTTTGAGGCGCGCGGATTCGAGCGCTCGGTTTACGACAAGGACAAGACGGTCGGCGTTAAATGGTTTCTCGATAAAATCATATGCCCCTTTCTTGATCGCCGCGACAGCCGTTTCAATCGTTCCGTGCCCGGAAATAACTATGACCGGCAATTCCGGGTGAACCTTTCTGATCTCCTGCAGGATCTCTATTCCGTCCAGCGCCGAATTCTGGAGCCAGACGTCCAGAACGACGAGAGCGGGTATGCGATCGCGGATCGCGGCGAAAACGCCGTCGGAATCAGAGGCTGCGCGCGGGCTGAACCCCTCGTCCTCCAGGATTCCGGAAACCAGATCGCGAATGTCCGCTTCATCATCTACAACAAGAACATCTACGCTCATAACGCTCTACCCTATAGTCCGTTCAGTTTCATTCAGCCGCCGCCACGGCGACGAACCCCTCGCCCGACGCCGGCAGCGTCACGCTTACGACCGCCCCCGTCGGCCCCAGCAGCGCGCAATCGTCAAAGAGAAGCGCGCCGTCATGTTCTTCAATGACCTTTTTGACGATCGCGAGCCCAAGCCCCGTTCCCTTTATGCGGGTCGTCATGTAGGGCTCGGTCAAGCGGTGGCGCTCCGCTTTCGGTAAGCCGACGCCATTGTCCGCCACTGAGATTTTCACATTGTCGGCGCCGCGTTCGATCGTGACGCGAATTCGTCCGGCTTGGCCGCCATCATTTGCGCCGCTGTCGCCTGCACTGCTATCGTTTGCGCCAATACGCGCGCAAACCGCTTCAGCGGCGTTCTTGAGCAGGTTGCCGATCGCCTGGGCCACGAGGCGACCATCGCATTTTACGTTGATCGCGCCGGACGGCGAAACCATCTCGATCTCGATATCCGGCGAGGCGACGCGCTGCGAGAATACGGCCGTTTTGACGATCTCGACGATCTCCGCGTTTTCCATGACAGGCTTGGGCATCCGCGCAAACGAGGAAAACTCGTCGACCATGCGGCCGATGTCGCCTACATGGCGAATAATCGTATCCGTGCATTTATCGAAGACTTCCGGCGTACTCTGGATTTCACCGAGATATTTACGCCGCAGCCTTTCGGCGGAAAGCTGGATCGGGGTCAGCGGATTTTTGATTTCATGCGCGATACGCCGCGCAATGTCGCCCCATGCGGCCGAGCGCTGTGCGCTGATGAGCTGGGTGATGTCGTCGAACGTTGCGACAAAGCTGCGTTCCCCTTCGACTTCGTCGCTGACGATCCGGACGTTCAGCGTTCTGACGAGACCGTTTCGTTCAAGGGTGATCTGTCCCGACGCGACGTCGAAGGGCGGCCGGCAGGCCTCCTCGAAAAGTTCGCGCGCTTCGGGAAGAAGCTCGGCGAAGGGCCGGCCGGTTATGCGCGCCTCGTCGATCTCTATGATCTCCGCCGCAGAGCTATTGGCGATCGTGGTCCTGCCGGAGGAGTTTATTCCGACGACGCCGGCCGAAACGCCTGAAAGGACCGCTTCCGTGAACCGGCGGCGGCGGTCGAACTGACGGTTGGTTTCGACAAGATCGTCGCGCTGGGTTTGAAGCTGCGCGGTCATGTGGTTCATCGCGCGCGCCAACGCGCCGAGTTCTCCGTCGTCCTGATGGACTTCGACACGCGCGCCGAGATCGCCGCCGGAAACGCGCCCGGCCATGTTTACGAGCCTGCCGATCGGCTGAACGATCCGCGTCGCCGCCCAAAGCGCCAGCCATATTGCGCCGAACAGAATGATGATCGCGAGAATAACGTATCCCGCCAGGAAAATTCGCTCGGTCCGCGCGCGGCTTACCCGCGCCTCTTCCCAGTCCGATCTGAGCGCGCTGACGCCGATCAGGCGCCTCGTCGTCGCCTCCTCCATCGGTTGATAGGCGATCAGGTATCCGCGCTGGTAATCCGGTATTTTCAGGATGACGCGGAACATGTCGAATTTCTTGTCGTCATTGACGCCGAAGCTGCCGGCGCCCGGTTCAAGCGCGTTGAGCCCGTCCATCGTTTCGCGAGAAGGAAGCTTGTAGGATCCGGGACGAACTTCGGCGCGCACGAGAAGCCTGTTCGCGCCGTCCAGCACATAGAGCGCGTCGAGGCCGCGAATTTCCGCCTGCGTGTGCAAATACTCGCGAAAACTGATCGGCGTGCCTTCCAGTCCGAGGCCCGCCTCCTCGCTTCGCCGCACGTCGAAGGCGATCTGCTTGAGCATCAGTTCAAGCTCGCCCTTCTTGAATTCGATAAGTCCGTTCGCAAGATCGCGCGCCGTATTCTGGTAATTCTCGATACGCTCGCCGAAAACGTCGTTGAGGCTGGAGCGCAGGATCGTAAACGCGAATAAAAACGCGATGACGGCCGGAACGGCGGCGACGGCGGAAAACAGGCCGACGAGCTTGAGATGCGTCGCCGAACCCGCAAGCTGATTGCGCCGGTCCGACCATACGTGCCAAACGCGCGCGCCGACGAGCAGCGCGAATCCCGCCGCAATAATGACATTGCTGACGATCAGGCCGATGAGAACGCGGCGGGACGCCTGTTCGACCGCCGGCGAGAGAAAAAACCAGGTTGTCAGAAAAGCGACGGCGGCCGCGCCCGCGAGCGCAGCGGCTGCGATCGTGTTAGACAACGCCCAACGGGGCAATAATTTGCGTGCGCCCTTCAGGGGCCCGCCCATGCCCGACGCGCGCGGATGTGCGTCTTCCGAGCTAATCGCGACCTCGTCCGCCAACTATCCCGCCAGGGGACAACCCAAACCAAACACCCGCCCCCGCCGGGCCGGCTTTCCCGTCGCTCAAGAGCAATCCGAAAGGCCGGCGCGGATAATGGGTCTATTGTTGCTAAAAATCAACACAAATGTTGCTGCAAAGCATCAGCATAGTTAAGCGGCGCTCGAACAGGCGCGGTCGCGTTCGAAAAACGATTCCAAAAGTCGCTCGACCGTCTGCGGGCTGGCCGACCTGCAAACCTCCGACCGGACAATCCGCCTTTGCGCCGCGCCCACATCGACCGGCGCCAGATCAATGAATGCGGCGAGGTGTTTGCGCGCCACGCGCACGCCAAGCGGGACGCCATAAAAGTCGATCATGTCGCGATAATGCGCGCGCATGATTTCAAGCTGGCGCGCCGGACGAGGCGCCTCGATTTCCACCGCCCCGTTCGCGAGGGCGTTCGCGATCGCCCCGGCGAGCCAGGTCCGGCCGATCGCCGCGCGCCCGATCATGACGCCGTCGGCGCCCGAGGCGCCGATCGCCGCGCGCGCATCCTCAAGCGATCCGATATCGCCGTTTACGATAACGGGAACGCCGACAGCCGCCTTCGTCGCACGGACCGCCCGCCAGTCCGCGACGCCCTTATAGAACTGGTTTCGCGTGCGCCCGTGTACGACGATCATCCTGACGCCCGCGTCCTCGGCCGCCTTCGCGATCTCAGGCGCGTTCAGCCGGTCAAGATCCCAGCCGAGCCGCATTTTCAGCGTAACGGGTTTTGAAGTCGCCTTTACCGTCGCCTCGATCAGGCGGAGCGCATGATCCGGTTCGCGCATGAGCGCCGAACCGCACGCCTTGCCGGTCACCTGCCGCGACGGGCAGCCGAGATTTATGTCGATAATGTCCGCGCCGGCCGCCTCGGCGAGACGCGCGCCTTGCGCCATCCAGCGTTCTTCCCTGCCCGCCAGTTGGACCACGAACGGCGCAACCGCCGGGTCGCCTTCGGCGCGGCGCACGACATCGGGCCGCGCCTTGGCGAGTTCGGCGCTCGCCACCATTTCCGAAACGACGAGCCCCGCGCCCGCCCGCGCCGCAGCGCGGCGGAACGGCAGGTCCGACACGCCCGACATCGGGGCGACGGCCACATTGTTGGAGATTGTCACCGGACCGATCTTCATAACGGGGCTTTCGCTATCCGTTATTTCCCGCCATGAAAAGCCCGCACAAAAAGACGATATCGAGTTTTCATGCCCGCACGACCGAAAACGATCGCAATAATCGTCGCCGCAGGACGCGGCGCGCGCGCCGGCGCGGGCGGACCGAAACAGTACCGGATGCTCGCCGGCGAGACGGTCCTTGCGCGGACTGCGAAGGCGTTTCTGGCTCATCCCCGGATAGACGCCGTGCGCGTCATCATTCATGCCGATGACGGCGCCCTTTACGCCGATGCGATGAAGGAGATTTGCGGGGCGGGCAAACTTCTACCCCCTGTTACGGGCGGCGATGAACGCCAGGACAGCGTTCGGATCGGCCTCGAAAGCGTTGAATCGGAGAAGCCGGAAATCGTCCTCATCCACGATGCGGCGCGGCCTTTCATTGATGAGGCGACGATCCTGCGCGTCATCGATTGCGCCGCGCGCGAGGGCGGCGCCGTTGCGGCGTTACCTGTGTTCGACACGCTTAAGAAAGCGGACGCCGGGGCGCATCCTTTTATCGAGACGACGATCCCGCGCGACCGGTTATGGCGGGCGCAGACGCCGCAGGGTTTCGGCTATGAGGCGATATTGGCCGCGCACCGCGCCGCGAAAGGCGAAACATTGACGGACGACGCCGCGGTCGCCGAACGCGCCGGGATCAAGGTGCGCCTCGTCGCCGGTTCGCCGGACAATATGAAAATAACGCAGGCCGAAGATTTCGGGATGGCCGAAATTCTTCTCGGCAGGAAAAGAGCCATGAATGAGTTTCGCACCGGACACGGGTTTGACGTGCATGAATTCGAACCCGGCGACGCCGTAATCCTCTGCGGCGTTTCAATTCCGCATGACAGGAAGCTGAAAGGCCATTCCGATGCGGACGCGGGTATGCACGCCCTCACCGACGCCATCCTGGGCGCAATCGGCGAAGGCGATATCGGCGATCATTTCCCGCCGTCTGAGCCGAAATGGAAAGGCGCACCCTCGCGCGTGTTCCTGGAAAAAGCGCGCGAGCTTGTCGGTGAAAAAGGCGGGGCGATCACCCATTGCGACGTGACGCTTATCTGCGAGGCGCCGAAAATCGGCCCGCACCGCAACGTCATGCGAGAGGCGCTTGCGCAAATCCTGCAGATCGCGCCGGATCGCGTTTCAGTAAAGGCGACGACAACGGAACAGCTGGGTTTCGCCGGCCGGCGCGAAGGCGTCGCCGCGCTCGCGACTGCGACTGTTCGCCTTGATGCGCGGGATAATTGATGAAGGAACTCCTGCGCACGAATAATCCCGCACTGCTTTCCTATGTCGAAGCGCTGCTGAGCGAAGCCGGCTTGTCTTTTTACATCGCGGACCGGAACATATCCGTCGTCGAAGGCTCGATCGGCGCATTTCCGCGCCGCGTGCTGATCGCCGAGGAAGACGAGGATTGCGCGCGCCGCCTTTTGAGCGACGCCGATCTCGCCGAAGAGCTGGGGCCCGCAAGATGAGGTTCCCTCGCCATATCTGGTTGCTCGCCGAACGCATCGTCGACAAGGCCGGCGCGGAAGGGCTGATGCTCGCAACGGCCGAATCCTGCACGGGCGGCATGGTCGCGGCCGCGATAACCGATGTTCCGGGATCGTCGGCGGTGTTCGATCGCGGCTTCGTCACCTATTCGAATGAGGCGAAAGCCGAGATGCTTGGCGCGCCGCCCGCCATCATAGAGACCTTCGGCGCGGTGAGCCGGCAAACGGCCTGCGCCATGGCGAACGGCGCGCTTGAGCGTTCGCGCGCCGATATCGCCGTTTCGATCACCGGCATCGCCGGCCCGGGCGGGGGAACCGATAGAAAGCCGGTCGGCCTCGTCTGGTTCGCCCTCGCCGCGAAGGGGCGATCCGCGCGCGCGGAAAGGCGCGTATTCACCGATGGCGATCGCGGTTTCGTCCGGATGCGCGCGGCGCAAACTGCGCTTATGCTTTTGTTGCGCGCAATGTGACCGCTCTCAGCGCGCCGACGCCGTATCGCGCATGATGAAGGCGACGAGCGCGCTCAGGATATTCGAATAATCATCCGTCCAGACGCCGACCAGCGGGCTCGGCGGTTCCTGCGTCCAGCCGGCGCCTGCTCCGTCCAGTCCTTCAAGGCTCGCTTCATCGCCGACAATAACGGCCAGCGTCTGCGACTTCATCGTCGCCAGCGGATCGCCGTCATCGGGTTCGTAGCGGATGACCCGGTAGGAAAGACCGGCGTCCTGCGCGAGCCGCACGGCGACGGAAACAACATCGAGATAGCGGTTCGACGTATGAAAAAAGACGACGCCGCCCGGTTTCAACCGGCTGCGATACAGCGACAGCGCCTCGCGCGTTATCAGATGGGCGGGAATCGAATCCGATGAAAAGGCGTCGATGATGATGAGGTCGCGTTTGCGTGCGCCCGCCTTCACCTCCGCGTCGAGCGCAAGGCGCGCATCGCCGATAGAAATCGAGGCGTTCGGCGCACACCGCTCCAGATAGGAGAATTTGTCCGGGCTTTGGGCGATTTTCGCCACCCGCGGATCGAGTTCGTAGAACACCCAGCTATCGCCTGGCGCGGCGAAACAGGCGAGCGCGCCCGCGCCAAGGCCGACCACGGCGATGTCCAGCCTGGTCTTGCGCGTTCGAAGCGCGTCGATCACCTGCCCGAACGGACCCTCATCGGAGAAATATGCGAGCGGCGTCTTTTCGAATGCTTCGTCCTGCAACTGCAAATTATGAATTATCGCGCCATGCATCAGCATGTGCACCGGCCCGTTCGGCGTATCCGCTCGATAAACTTTCGTGACGCCGAAAAAGCTTCTTTCCCGTTCGATCAGTTCGCGATAGCCGTTGCGCATCTCATCGCGCACCGCCATGGAATTTGCGAGCAGGATAAAAACAGCGAGCGCGCCGAGAACCGGATATGTGCGAAACCTCCAGACGAGATAGGCCGCGCCGAAAACGAACAGAACATTCAGCGCGAGAAATATATTCGCAGACCCGTCAGGCGCAGCGCCGGATCCAAGCCCGAAAACGGCGGCGCACAAAAGGATCGAGACTGATTTCCAGTTTGCAGAACGCAAACCATGCGCTGAACCGGTCACAACGAGCGCCGACAATACGACCAGCAGCGGATATTCGTACAGATCGGGAAAAATCATTGGCGCGGCGAGCGCGACGAAAGCCCCGCCGATTACGCCGCCGAGAGACATAAAGAGATAGAATTTCGTCAAAAGCGCTGGCCCCGGGCGCCGGCGGGCGAGTTCGCCGTGGCATGCGATCGCCGCGATGAAATAAAGTCCGAGCGGCGGCAAAGACGCCATCAGCGGGTCATTCACGATCAGCGCGTCAGCGATCGCCGAAACGATGATCGCGAACGGCAGCGCAGATACGGCGCGCCGGCGCCAGCTTTCGCCGCGCGCGCCGAACACGAGAACGAAACTCAGGAGATAAAGCGCAAGCGGCGCTATCCACAACATCGGCGTCGGCGCGACGTTCGTCGTCAGATGCGCGGTCACCGACAGCATCAGGCCGGAGGGCGCGATCGCCGTCACGATCCACCAGATGGGATTTGTTGCTTCCCTTTCCTCCGTCTTACCCGCTTGTGGCGAAACGGAGCCGGCGGCTATCGGCTCGCGAATGCAGCTGGAGGAGATCGCGATCAGACCGGCCATTAACACGAAGCCGATTGTCCACAGACGCGATTGATCGGCGACGCCGATCAGCGGCTCAAGCAGTATCGGATACAAAAGCAGGGACGCCAGCGATCCGATATTGCTAGCGGCGTATAGAAAATATGGGTCATGCGCCTGCCTGTGGCCGCTCAGCGAAAACCAGCGTTGCAAAAGCGGCGCATTCGCCGACAGGGCGAAAAACGGCGCGCCGATCGTCATCGCCATTAATCCGATCAGCCAGAACGCCTGCGCCCCTTCCTTTGGCGGCTCAATGTCGGCGCCGAGCGCAATTGGAAGAAAGAGCATTCCAACGGCCATGACGCACAGGTGAATGTAGACTTGCGTGCGAAAGGCGAACCGCGATGACAGGAGATGCGCGTAGACATAACCAAGCAGCAGCACCGCCTGAAAAAACACCATCGCGGTGTTCCAGACATTCGGCGCGCCGCCGAGCACGGGCAAGGCCATTTTCGTAAAGAGCGGCTGGACGCCGAAAAGAAGCCAGGCGCTTGCGAATATCGCCGCCGTAAATGCAGGCGCCGCGAACGCTGAAAACGCAGATTCCCGCCGGCCGCCGTAGATCGTTTCGCTCATCGCCCATCCTCAAACTCGTAAGGCGGGATTTAAGCGGGATAAGATGAATTTCCGTAAACTTTATAGGCGCGTTCGACGAAAGCGTCCGACATCTTAACAAATGCTTTCTCAAAAACGGAATGCGCCGTCGCCTGAAGGAGCCGGTTCCGGAATTCGAACTCGATCGAGAATTCGACGATCGAACCGCCGCCGGGCTCGTCCAGGAACCTCCAGGCGTTCGCCAGCGTGCGAAACGGCCCGTCCAAATATTCGACATCGATCGTACGCGAGGCGTGGTCGAGCCGGACGAGACTTCGAAACCGCTCGCGAAAGACTTTGTATGCGACCGCCATATCCGCAACGATATGTTCAAGACAGTCTTCGCGCCGGCGCTCGGCGACGCGCAACGCGACGCACCAGGGCAAAAATTCCGGATAGCGTTCTATGTCCGCGACCAGCGCGAACATCTCGGCCGCCGAATAGGGTACGCGCGTAGACTGCTTCCGTGCGGTCACTTCGCCTCGGCGCATTTGGCGTTTCGCGCATAGCCGCCGAACAGGTCGAGCATTCTTTCGCGCCAGGCGATCACCGCCGCCGGCGTCTCATAGAGTTCCGCCAAAGTCACGGAGCGCTGCCACATGAAGGCGGAAAATACGATGTAATCGAAAAGGCTGGGCGCCGCTCCGCCCAGATATCTCGAATTCTCCAGCGGCTTGCCGAGAACAGTCAGCGCGTTCTCTATCGCCTGCCCGGCGCCGGGGGTCGAAGCATACGCTTCAAGCGGCCCGCCGAACCGCGCCTCTCGCGATGAACGAAAATAGTCCTTGTCGTCATCGCGCGCGTGTTCCAGGATTTTCAGAACGATCAGCCGCCCGATCGGCGGAAAAAGATTGGCGCCGGCCCAGGCCAGATAAAATTCGGCCGCCGCCCATTCGGCCTTCGAGCCGGCGAGCGGGTTCTGCGGAAACTTCCTGTCGAGCCATCTGGCGATCGCCTGACTGTCCCTGACCAGTTCGCCGTCGCAGGAAAGGACGGGCACCTTGCCGTAATCAGGATCGGGATATTTCGATTTGTCGGCGAACGGAACGGTCCGCGTTTCGAAAGCGAGCCCTTTGTGAAGCAGCGCAAACTTCACCATCCAGCAATATGGGCTGGGGCGAACCGCCTCGTCTTTGAGCGCAAGATCAAAAAGCTGGATCATAAAATCTGGTCAGTCTTTTTCATGCCGCCCGTTCGCCGGCGCGATTATCTGTGCGTATGCGCCCGCGCCGCCTTCAAACACGCGAAATCTTCGCCGGCATGGTGCGAGGATCGCGTCAACGGGCTCGAAGCGACCATCAGGAAACCTTTCGCCCGCGCGATCGTCTCGTAGGAATTGAATTCGTCGGGCGTCACGAAGCGGTCGATCGCCGCGTGCTTTCGGGTCGGCTGAAGATATTGACCGATGGTGATGAAATCGACGCCGGCCGAACGCATATCGTCCATGACCTGCATTACTTCCTCGCGCGTTTCGCCGAGCCCGACCATCAGGCCGGACTTGGTGAACATGTCGCTATCGCGCTCCTTGACGCGCTCAAGCAGGCGCAGGGAATGGTAATATCGCGCGCCCGGCCGGATAGAAAGATAGAGCCGCGGAACCGTTTCCAGATTGTGATTGAACACGTCCGGCTTTGAATCGATGACGACTTCCGCCGCGCCGTCCTTGCGCAGAAAATCCGGCGTCAGAATTTCGATTGACGTGTTCGGAACTTCAGAACGAATGGCCCGGACGACTTTCGCGAAATGATCCGCGCCGCCATCCACGAGATCGTCGCGGTCGACCGAAGTAATGACGACATGCGAAAGCTCCATTTCCGCAACCGCGCGCGCGACATTGGAAGGTTCATCGACGTCGAGCGCCTTCGGCAATCCGGTTTTGACGTTGCAAAAGGCGCAGGCCCGCGTGCAGGTGTCGCCCATGATCATCATGGTGGCGTGCTTCTTCGACCAGCATTCTCCGATATTGGGGCAAGCGGCCTCCTCGCAGACGGTATGAAGGTTTTTCGACCGCACGATTTCGCGCGTCGCCGCATATCCGCCTGACAGGGGCGCCTTGACCCTGATCCACGAAGGCTTGCGCAGCAGGGGGGCGTCCGGCCTCTTTTGCTTTTCCGGATGGCGCAGTCCGCCCTCATGGCGCGTGAAGTCGATTATCGATGTCATGGCCGCCGATCTAGCAGCCGCCGGACCGGATTGGTAGGGTCCGCCAGAACGCAAAAGGCGCGCCCGGTTCGCCCGGCGCGCGCCCATCGTCGGTACAGGCGTGAACCGCCGCCCTATAGCATTCGTTCAACCGATTCCACGACCTCATCGAACGGGCGGTGGATGACCGCGCCGTCAAGCGGCTCGCCGAGCGCGGTATTGATCGCTTCCCATGCGTCGATCGAGCGAATGCGCCTAGGATCGGTCTGAACGCGCTGCAACTTCGACGCCTCGGCGCTGAATTTCACAATTTCGCGACTTACGGGCAATCTGAGCCAGCGCCACACGCGCCGGTCAAGTTCGCCGTTGATATAAAGGTTCCAGCGTTCATCCTGTTTCGACGAGCGGGTGGAATTGTCGATTGAAAAGAAAAGCGTCCGGAAGTCGCCGGCGTCCGCAAAAACGAGAACGCCGTTGTCATGCTCGAAAAAGCGCGGCGCGCGTGAAAGGTTGAGAAATGAAAGCTCGCCGAAACCGCATTTGAGATCGGCGATCGCGCGCCGCTTTTCAACCGTTTTTTCATCGAATTTTTCGACGAGATCCGGCCAGGCGTTTCGGCCGACGAGATAAAGGCCGCCGAATCCGACGATGAAATAGCTGGCGCCTGTCTGCAACAAATAGATGAGCCCGCCGACCTGATAGACAAACGCCATCACGAGAGGCGCGGTGAAGGCGAAAGTCGCCGCGAGCGGGCGCTTGAAGCCGATCAGATCCTCGCGTGCGAAATCCATGATATTGTCGACGAATTGCGCCGAACGCTTCAGGCGGACCTCGATTTGCGCCGGCAATGCCACGCGATCCGTATTCAACATAGGTGCGGCTCCAAAAACTGTCGTAAACGCAAATGGTATCGCTAAAACAATGACGCAAACCGATTGCCGCGCAGTTTTCGAAGCCCGGTTAATTCTATTTGAATTTATCGAAAAAGCGCCTACTGCGCGACGAGCCTCAAGCGCGACAGATGGATACCCCGACATTTGCGCCGCTGCGCCATTGCAGGCGGACGATGCCGACAAACCCGATCGCCGGCGCCGTCAATCCGAACTCCGTCGGACAGGGTTTTTCCTCCAGCAGTTCGAGGAGCATGCCGTCAGCGCTTTTGTTAATGACACGGCAGGTAATCGTTTCATTTTCCGAGATCAAAGCCGCTGCTACATGGCGTGAATTCGAACGCGGCGATTGTCGCGCATCAGGCAAAAGCGTTCGACGCCCGTCGGCGCGCGCTGCGGCGAGGGTTGTGCGCAGCCTCTGCGCATTGGCGCGGCTCCATTCTTCCGCCGCCGAATTATCGGCGACGGCGGGCTTGCGTTTCGAATTTTTTGCTAGACTGAAAATGCTCGCCACCCTGTCTGAATAAAAGACGTTCGAACGTCGGGATGCAAAAGCGGAGCCAGCCGCGCCCTAGCCGCACCCGCCCAGCCCGAGGAAGGCCGTTTCGCGCGATAAACCGGCGAGGGGCGCGACATTGTTGCAGGGGGGATGAAAATCCGGTCGAATTCATTTTGCTTTGCGCGATAATCTGCTAGATGAGCGCAAATTCACTAGAGGGAGCGATACCATGCGCGTCGGCGTGCCAAAAGAAATCAAGAACAATGAATTCAGGGTCGGAATGACACCGGGATCGGTCCGTGAATATGTCGCGCATGGACACAAGGTGATGGTCGAAACGAATGGCGGCGTCGGCATCAACGCCAGCGACGACGACTATCGGGCGGCGGGCGCATCGATTGCGCCGGACGCCAAAACCATTTTCGCCGAAAACGACATGATCGTTAAAGTGAAAGAGCCCCAGCCTTCGGAATATGTCCAGCTTCGCGAAGGGCAGATCCTTTACACCTATCTCCATCTCGCGCCCGACCCGGAACAGACCAAGGGGCTGCTGAAATCCGGCGCGACGGGCGTCGCCTATGAAACGGTGACGGACGATCATGGCGGGCTTCCCCTGCTCGCGCCGATGAGTGAGGTGGCGGGCCGGCTTTCCGTCCAGGCGGCGGCCTACGCCCTCACCGCGCCCCAGGGCGGTCGCGGCCTGTTGATGGGCGGCGTACCGGGGGTTCTCCCAGCGAAGGTCATGATCATTGGCGGCGGCGTCGTCGGCACGCATGCGGCCAAAATGGCGGTCGGCCTCGGCGCCGACGTCACCATCCTCGATCGAAGCCTGCGGCGTCTCGCCTATCTCGACGACATTTTCAAAGGGACCGTCAAAACGCGCTACTCGACCTTTGAAGCCCTCGCGGAAGAGGCGGATCAGGCCGATGTCGTCGTCGGCGCCGTTTTGATCCCGGGCGCCTCGGCGCCGAAGCTTATCACGCGCGATATGCTGAAAGGCATGAAAAAGGGCGCCGTTCTCGTCGATGTCTCGATCGACCAGGGCGGATGCTTTGAAACTTCGAAGGCGACGACCCATGCCGAGCCGACCTATGTGGTCGAGGGCGTCGTTCATTACTGCGTCGCCAACATGCCGGGCGCAGTGCCGATGACCTCTTCTCATGCGCTCAACAATGCGACGCTGGCGTTCGGCCTCCAACTCGCCGATCAGGGGCTCGACGCACTGAGGAAAAACAAGCACTTACGCAACGGCCTTAACGTTCACGCGGGCAAGGTCACGCACAAGGCGGTCGCCGAGGCGCTCGGCTTGCCATATGTCGATCCGCTTGAAGCGATCGGCTAGGCGACGACCGGGGCGGATCACGAACAGTTGACCTGAACGGTATTTTACCTTTTGGGCGGTCGAATTGCTTGCATTTTCATCTGAAACGGACGCAAATGCCGGTTGGGAGAGTGAACATGCGCCAATATCTGCCAGCCGCAGCGGCGGCCGCGGTTCTGCTTATCGGCGGAACGGCCGGGGCGTCGCCCGGATTCGGGGCGTCATCGCATCGTCTCGGCGGCGATGCGACGGGCGTTGCACATTCGGGCGCTTCGCAATCGAAAGCCGCAGCCGTAATCGAATCCGTCCTGACGCTGTTCGGTTTTGAAACCGCGGCGCGCGTTGAACCGCTTGCGGGCGAGCGCCTTGGCGAGACCGCCGCGCGCACCAAACAGTGCGATCGCGACGAAAAGGCGGAGGTCGCGAAAGCCGAACCGAAAACCGAACAGGGCGGCGGCGATCCGAAATCGCGCGTCCAGCCGCATGAGCCGGTATATCTCGCATTCTGAATAATCTGGCTGAGTAATCTGGATACTGACTAATCCGGATGCAATCGCTGCGATCGAGCCCGCGCCGCGCGCGGGCTTTTCGCTTTTCAGCGATGACTATTTCGCCGCATCCCGTTCCTTTCGCATTTTTTTGATATCGTCGCCATAGCGCCCGCCGGAAAGTCGCGCGGAAACGAGAAACACGCCGCTCAGCGCGAACAGCAATCCCGTCGCCGCGAAAATGCGGATGAGCGGATTATTGAAATTCTCGCGCTCGCTGTAATCCATTATGTGGAGCATCCAGAAAAAATCATAGAAACGCCAGATACGATTTCTGCGCGATGCGACCTCTCCCGTATCCGGCGAAACATAAATGCGCGTTTCGTCGGCGTCCGAAAAGTCGATGCGCCAAACCGGTTTCGTTCCGCGATATTCATGCGGCGGATCGTTCAGGAGCGCGGCCTTGACGATTTCCCCCTCGCCGATGAAGTCGGCCGCCGCAACGCGGCGCGCATCGCTCTCCGACAGGGGCGAAAGCCTGTCGCCCGTATCCGCATCGTACATCGCCCGCCCGTCGGCCGTCTTGACGATATAAACGGTGCGCCCGAGCCAGTTGCGCAGCGTTACGCTCTCTGCGCGGCCGTTTTCCGCAATAACCCCGCCCGGCGGAAAATAGTTCTTTACGGCGAGTTCGACCGGCGCGTCATAGGCCGACGCGGTTTCCCCGCGCACAAGCCCGATCGGCAGAAAACTCATAACGACGCCGCTCGTCATCCAGATCGTTATCTGGACGACAAGAGCGAGGCCCAACCATCGATGAAGCGTTTGTACGAAGCGCCGGGCCTGCATGGGACTAATGGGGCGCCAGCAGTCCCGCAGCGTCAGGCGACTTCAGCACTTCTTCAAACGCCGCCCACCGATCCGCGCCTTCGCCGACGCGCCGGTCGACATAGGCGCTTACGAGATCCTGGCCGAGATTATAGTTGATGACATAGGCGCGATAGGTATCGACGAAATCAATAGACTGTTCGGCGCGCGCGCGCGAACTGAGCCCGTATTTGCGCTGCATCTCGATCGCCGCCTCGCGATCGATCCGGCCGTCGAGATAGTCGCGCGCGATCATGTTTCGCGAATGGCTGAGTTTGTTTTTCAGTTCGGAAAGCGCGTTCAGTTTTTCGGCCTTCGCGGGATCGAGACCGGCGAGAGGAAAGAGAACATCGCGCTCAAAGGCGACTTTTTCTTCGCCCGGAAATGCGAGGCTGACGCCGTAATTCGCCGAACCCTCGCCGACCACTGCGTTCGGGCTGAACAATGGCTGTATCGAATATTCGATCCATCCGTTCGCGCGCTTCAGGTCGCGTTCGACCATGACATTCCAGACGTGATGGCCCGGATAGCCCTCGTGACAGCCAAGCGTCACGGCTCGGTCGATCGTCACCGGAAAATCCGTGTTGATTTCGATAACGCTTTCGAAATCGCCCTTGTACCAGTTATACCCGCTCCACGGTTTGCCCGTGACGGTATGCATGGAGAATTTCTCGCCCTCCGGCAGGTCGTAATGGACGAGCGTGCGGCGCCGGCATTCGGCGATCGCCGCATCCATCACGGATTGAAGCCTGTCCTGCGGTATTGCGAGGCTGTTAACAAATTCATCGACGCGCGTCGCCAAATCGCCGTCGCCGGGGAACAGCGCATCGATCTGCGCCAGCGCCGCGTCGAATTTTCCGATATCGTAAGCGGGCGGAACAAACCCGTAGACCCGCCGCGCCTCTTCGTCGAAGGAAAAAGTCTCGCCCTTCGCCATGCGAATGCGCATCAACGCCGCGCCGACCACCCGGGAAAGCCCGGACTCGCGTTCGGACGCGCCGTCGCCTTTCAGCGCATCGAGCCCGTCGATTATATCGAGCGCTTCGCGTTCGAGATCGTCAAGCGAGAGCGCGCTTTCCCCGGCTTCGCGCGCCCATTCCTGCGGCCCGCTGTAGGCGTCGACATAGTTCTTGTCGTAACGGCCGAGATTGAGCCCGAGTTTCACGAACCGTTCGGCGAGGTCATCGACGCCGATAATGCTTATATCGGCGCCGTCCGGCGCGGCGGGCGCAGGCGCCGCCGTCCGGTCCCCGCCCTCGCCGCAACCGATCGCGAGAGCCATAAATGCTGCGGCGAGTAAATTTCTCATCGGGGTTTTTAAGCGCGCGTTCCGGAGAAGGTCGACGAACCGAAGGCGCCAAGCTTTACATTGCCAGCGAGATTATCGCCGTCGACCTTACCGTCGAATTCCAGCGTGATCGGCATCGGCGAGGTCACATTGGCGGACCATTTCACCGCGTCGCCGTCGACCGATCCGTTCTGGATTTCGACCGAACCCATATTGCCGGTCATCGTTCCCGTGAGCGCGGCGCCGTCGGCCTTGAGGTCCAGCACGCCTGTCTGCGCGCCCATCGGCGTATTGATCGTCATGTTCCATTTGCCGTCAACGGCCATGATAATTCCTCCATAGTTGCGCCAGCGGCGCGGGGTCAAAGTCGGCCGCGACCTTACAGGCTGCGCGGCGCGGCGCAAGGCGCGGGCGCAGCGTTCAGGGCGCGTCAGCCGCGACCCGAAAGCCCATGTAACGCGCACCGACGCCGATAGCGTTTCGCACCCGGTTGGCGACACGCATGTCGACCGGCGGACTTGAATATGCGCCGCCGCGCACGACGCGCATCGAGCAATCGCCGTCGGTGACGGCCGAACCGTCCGCCGGCGCTTTCGCATAATTATTCACGTAACAATCCGCGACCCATTCGCGCGCATTTCCGAGAACGTCATAAAGGCCGAAACCGTTCGCGCCGAACGAACCGACGACCTTTGGTTCGCGCGTTGCAACGCGCGACGCTTCGAAACGGTCGCCCCACCAATACGCGCTCGTCGATCCGCCGCGCGCGGCGTATTCCCATTCCGCTTCCGTCGGGATTCGGTAAGCGCGCCCGGTCTGGCGCGACAGCCAGCGAACATAATCGGACGCTTCGCGCCAGGAAACGCCAAGCACGGGCGCCCGGTCGTCGCCGTCGCGCTTGGCTTCGCACGCCGACGCATCGACGCATGCGCGCCATTGCGCGTTCGTTACTTCGTAAACGCCGATCGCGAACGGCTTCACCGTCACCTCATGCTGCGGACCTTCATAGGCGTTGCGGCCAGTCTCATCGCGCGGCGAGCCCATCATGAAGGCGCCGCCGGCGAGCGGCATCATCGACGGGCAGGACGGGCAATCCTGAAACGGCGTCGGCGCGCCGCCGGATTGGGCCGGCGCCGGCGCGTCCGCGCCGGGTTGCGCTCCAGCGAGCGCCAGCGCGTCAGCGCCTTCTGACGTCAGCGCGTCAGCGCCATCTGACGCAAGCGCATCGGCGCCGTCTGACGTCAGCGCGATTTCGCTTTCCGGCGCAAGCGGCGCGGCGTCCCCGTCCGGCGCGGCGAGCGCATCCGCCTCGCCAATGCTTTCAGCCTGCGCGAGCGTTGACGCCTCAACCGCGGGCGATTGATCTCCCGTCAGATCATCCGTATACGCATCGGCCGGCGTGTCCGTTTGGGTTTCGGGGCGCGCATCGCCTTTATCGACCTGCGCCGTCTGCGCGCCGGGCGCGGCCTCCTTCGCCGATCCGCCGCGCATGATAAAGAACGCCCCGGCCGCGCCGCCCGCGATCAGCAGGAAGACCGCGCCGATCAGCATGCCGGCGCTCGATTTTTTTTCCGGTTGTCTTTGAACGGGCGCTGCATGGCGCGGCGCCTGTCTTTGTTGCGGCGCGCCGCCAGCGCGCGCCTGTTGCTGCGGCGCTCGTTGTTGCGGGGCGGCGGGCTTTCGCGCCTGCGCCGCCGGCGCTGTGCGCGACAGGGCGGCGATGCGGTTTCTTGCGAGCGCCGCGAAATGACCGTCCGGATAGCGTTTCAGATAGGCGTCGAAATCGGACCGGTCGCCGCCATCCTTGATCGAATTCCAGAAGGTCGTTTCCATCGAGGCGTCGACGCCCGCGCTCGCGGGGCGCGTCTGCGCGCCTTTTCCGCCGCGGCGCGAAATCGCAATTGCGACATCCTGCATGAAGGCGCGCCAGTGCGGATCGCTGCGGTCCCCGCGCCAGTGTTGAAGATCGGCGGTTTGAACAAGCTCAAACCGGATCGGACGTTCGCATTCCTCGATCAGGACGGGAACGAGCGACGAAGAGCGCTCGCCCACCGTCGCTTCGGCGCGCACCCATTTCGAATTGACAGACCGTTTCGACCAAAGAACGACAACGGCGCCCGCGCCGCGCAAATTCTGCTCGGTCACTTCGTCATAAGTCTCGCCGGCGCGCAGCGCCGCATCCCACCAGACAGAAAGACCTTCAGCTTCCAGCGCGCCCGCAACCAGGCGCGCCGTATCGCGATCTTCGCGATTGTAGGAAATAAAGACGTCCGGCACCGTCTGCCCTCCAGCTCGCAGTCTTACTACCCCAATTGAATCGGCTTTGGTAGCGATTGATTCGAGCCGCCTGTTCGGCGGCGTATTGGGCGACTCATTTGGCGTTTCGGGCTCGATCGTGCGATTAAGCGGTTTGAAACGGCGCGGCGGCGCGCCGGCGGCGGGGCGATTATGGCGATCAAGTTCAACAGCGACCTGCTGCTCGGCGAGGCGGACCTC
This sequence comes from Parvularculaceae bacterium, assembly GCA_020446945.1. Lineage (GTDB taxonomy): Bacteria > Pseudomonadota > Alphaproteobacteria > Caulobacterales > Parvularculaceae > Amphiplicatus. The sequence continues at coordinate 2,413 of JAGRDS010000017.1, read as the reverse complement.
GACGCGGCCCGCAAGGATTTCCCCGATATCGTCTTTGCACTGCACAATCCGGCGATCAAAAGCATCTTCGAACCCATCGATGCGCGCGCCAACGCCGCCAAGCTGAAAAGCCGGCAATGGGGCGTTTTCGCCGTCGTGCTTGCAACGCTCGCGCTGATGCTTGCGGCCGGCGAAGTCCTCTATCACGACTTTTCCAAGGAGACGGTGCGCGTGATCGCCATTGTCGGCGCGATCGCCGGCATCGCCAGCGTTGTCATCGGCGTTTTCGGCGTCATGTTCCGCGCGCGAAAGATGCAATGGCTGGCCGACCGGCTGACGACGGAACGCATCCGCCAGTTTCATTTCCAGCATTACATCGCATTTTCGCGCGACATTATCGAAGGCGCGGCGAGCGAAGAAAAAGCCCGCGCCTATCTCAAACGTCGCGGCGATGATTTTCAGAAATTCAGGGCGGATCTTGTCGACCGCGCGGAGGAGGAGCTGCACCGCCTCGTTGAAGCCGACGATCCCGGCGTCGGGCTGCTCTGGGAGGATGCAAGGCCGGGCGTGCCCGAAGGTCTGCTTCATCCCGACCCGCGCCATCTCGACGAATATTTCGCGGCCTATCGCATTTTGCGCTTCGATCGCCAGATCGGTTACTGCGATCTGATGCTGCGTGAAAAAGGCGTGTTCTGGAAATATGCGCCGGTTCGCCAGGCGAGGTTGATCGGCGCGGTCGCGATATTCTGCGTGTTTGCAATTCTCGTCCTGCACGCGCTCGTGTTCGTCGGCGCGATCGCCGACATTCCGCAAATGAAAAGCCCGCAAGTGCATGTCGCGGCGATCTGGGCGGCTATCATCGCCCTCGCCGCGCGCACGATCGAGGAAGGATTTCAACCCGAAACCGAGGTCGAACGGCTTCGCCAGTACCGCCTTTCGCTCCGGCGCATTTACGAACGCTTTTCGAAGACCGACGATCCGGAAGAAAAGCTTGAGGCGATGACCGAGCTTGAAAAGCTTTCGTTCGAGGAGATGGTGCTGTTCCTGCGCGGCAATTACGAAGCGCAATATGTGATGTGACGCCGCGATGCGGCGCGCTCCGTGCGGCGATGTGAATTTCGAACCCTTGCGCATCTATCCCGCCTCCATTTACGGGAAGCGCAATTGTAGGGGCTGCGGCGGGGTGTTGGATAAGTATGCTTTTTGGCGCGAAATCAGCGGCTTAAGACCACTTATCCAATAAGTTGTTTCGCAACGCCCGCAATTCGTCCGGCGGGCGATTTCTCATCGCCGCAGCGCGGATGGGCGCGAAAAAACGGCGCGGGAGCGCGCGCCGGCGCCTAGCGCCGGTTCGCCTGCGGAGCCGGATCGCTTCGCCCCGCATCGATGATCGCCCGCGCTTCTTTCGAAAGCTCGGATATCAAGACCGGATCGCCGACCGACCGCAGATATTTTACAAAATCCTGTCCGCTGCCGGCCCTCTCGCCGGTCACGACAATTTGCTCAACGAGACGGACGAAATCCTTAAGGTCATCCTTGAAGAAGATGCCGCAAAGGAACGGATAGCGGTTGCGGTAGCACCCGATGACGACCCACCGCCAGAACAGCAGAACATCCTTCTCAAACAGAACATGCGTCTCGACCGCCCGCACAATCCGACGGATCCAGCCGAGATAGCGATGCAGCGCCGTCAGGCTTACTTCCGCCGCGGCGCTGACGGATTTCGACGTTTCGACAAAACGCACGGTTCGCTCGCCGTCTCGATAATTCCACTCCCGGTCCGAGCCGCCGAGCCAGAGAGTGTTGCGGTCGCAGGCGGAAAGCAGCCGGGTGCGCGTGACGACGCCCTGCCCGTCCACTTCGTAAACATCATTGCTGTCAAGAATTTCAAGAATGCTTTCGTCTAGCTCCGTCGTCAGACGAAGGCGCTCGATGGCGAGTTGCTGTTCGGCCTGGCGCTGCTGGTTTCGCATCACGATCAGATAGGCGAAGCAGGCGACCCATGCAGTGCCGAGCGCCGTGACGCCGTAATTGAGGATCGTAAAAGCGAGCTGTTCGCGCGCCTGCGACCCGGACGCCGCCGCGCCGCCTGCGCTATTCGGCCAGGTCGTGTCGAGAAAGGTTTCAAAGAGGATATTGGTCTGGCCGGAAATAACCGCGAGACCGAGATGGATGAACACCAGCGTAATGATGATGAGCAGGCAGCTCGCCACCCATCGCAAGAGAACTTCCATTCCTCCCCCCCCTTCGTCCGCCAAGGCTTTATCGCCCGAAAGAAAACGCAGCGACAGGTTGCGCGCCCCGATAAAAATACGGGTTTTTCAGCCCGGCTCGTTTATCCGGATAAAAACCTGCGCCCGGTCAATTGTCGAGGAAGCTCCGAAGTTTCCTCGACCGGGACGGATGCTTCAGCTTGCGCAGCGCCTTCGCCTCG
>JAGRDS010000046.1 GCA_020446945.1 Parvularculaceae bacterium | reverse complement strand
GCAATATCGGCCATTTCGACAATGAGATTCAGGTCGACGCCCTCAAGAACTTCAAATGGAAAAACATCAAGGATCAGGTCGATCTCATCCAGTTCCCTGACGGAAAGCGGATGATCCTGCTGAGCCAGGGACGCCTCCTCAATCTCGGCAACGCCACCGGCCACCCTTCCTTCGTCATGTCCGCGTCCTTCACCAACCAGACGCTGGCGCAGATCGAGCTTTGGACGAAGGGCGATGAATACAAGAACAAGGTCTATGTTCTGCCCAAACATCTCGACGAAAAGGTCGCCTCGCTTCACCTCGCCAAGGTCGGCGCGCAATTGTCGAAACTCTCGCAGGAACAGGCCGACTATATCGGCGTCGACGTCAACGGCCCCTTCAAGACCGATCATTATCGTTATTGATCGCCGCCGCCGGAAAGCGGCGCGGCGTTTCATGACGCGCGCGCCGATCCGCGGCGAAAGCGAAGGCGGCGCAAAAGCGCCGCCTTTTTTGCGCCTGCACAATAAACTGACCCGTGTTTTAAATGGCGGCGCGCCGTATTTATTGCTAGTCTTCCCGAAATGACGGCGCGGGTGCTGAGAAGACCCATAAAGTAGCGTTCCCGATTGTTCCCGCTCCGCGGCCTGCGACGGCGCCGGCCGGACCAGAGGGAGACGCCAGATGCTTTTCAGATGGATATTCGGTTTTCCGGGCGCGGCTGTCGTGACGGGACTTTTGTTCCTCGCCATGGCGTGGATGATCCGACAGGACGCGGAAATTGGAACGCCGCCGCCGCAGGTCGATCCGATCGTCGCCAGGATTAGCGAACCGCGGCCGACGCCGAAACCTGTTCAGAAAAAATTGCCGCCCGCGCCCGCGCCGGTTGAGATCACGCGCACGCCGCCGTCGAAAAATCCGGGACCGACGATCATCGCCGGTCCGATGATAACGCCGACCGAAAACGGCGGAATCGATATTGATTTCGAGGGAACAAAACCCGCCGTGATTTTCCCGCCCGCCTATCCGGAAAACTGTCGCGCACGCGGCGCCGAGGGCGTCGTCGTCGTTGAGTTTGACGTCACGGCGGATGGACAGGTCATCAATCCGCGCGTCATCGCTTCGGAAAACTCCTGCCTCAATCGTGCGGCGACATCGACAATCTCCAAGTGGAAATACACGCCGAAGAAAGATTCAAGCGGGCGCGCGGCGCCCCAGCGCGGCCTTCGTCGATCGTTTCACTTCAAATTGACCGACGCCTGACGCCCGCCCGCCCCAAAAGGTAGACCATCCGTCCACGGAACACCTGCCTGCGGTAATAGGAATTGAACGATCCTGCTAGTGTTTTTCGGGATCGTTTTCCCGTTAACCACGATTTTTGATTAACCATACAGCGCATTGATTTCAGCGGGATAAAAAAACTTATCCCCCTACTTATCCCCCTACTTGTCCCCCTACTTATCCCCCTACTTGTCCCCCTATTTATCCAACACCCTCGCCGGCGCGCCTATTCTGTCCGCCGCAGGGAACAACGCCGCGCGACGAAGGAGAAATTTTCATGGGTCAGGCAAGAGGAGACGAAGGGCGATGACGACGGTCCCCCCGCCTTTGCGCCGGGCGCGGCGCGCGCGCAACGCCCGGTCGGCAGAACGCTTAATAGCGGATCAGCGTCGAGCCCCAGGCGAGACCGCCGCCGAGCGCGGCGAAAACGAGCAATTCGCCGCGCCTGATACGCCCGTCGCGAATCCCCGCGTCAAGCGCGAGCGGGATCGACGCCGAAGACGTATTGGCGTGCTTTTCGATGGTGACGATGATTTTTTCTTCGGAAAGTTCGAGCCGTTTGGCGCAGGATTCGATTATTCGAATATTCGCCTGATGCGGCACGAACCAGTCGATTTCCTCGCGCTTCACCCTGGCGCGTTCCGTCACTTCAAGAACGGCGTTGGAAATTTCCTGAACCGCGTTTCGGAAAACCTCTTTCCCGTTCATGCGAACCTTGCCGACGGTCGCCGTCGACGCCGGGCCGCCATCGGCGAAAAGATGTTCGGCGAGCCGGCCGTCGGCGGAAAGATAGGTTGCAAGAACGCCGCGCGGCGGCGCCGCCGCATGGGACTTGTTCGCCGACATGACGACCGCGCCGGCCCCGTCGCCGAAAAGAACGCAGGTCGCGCGGTCCGACCAGTCGAGAAAGCAGGAAAGCTTTTCCGCGCCGATTACGAGCGCGTGTTTGACCTGTCCCGTCTGAATGAAATTATGCGCGATATTGAGCGCGTAGAGAAAACCCGCGCACGCGGCCGAAACGTCGAAAGCGATTCCGGGCGGCGCGCCGAGTTTTTGCTGCACGTAAACGGCGGTCGAGGGGAATGTTTTGTCCGGCGTGACCGTCGCGACGATGATGAGTTCGATATCTTTCGGTTTCAGCCCCGCCTGATCGAGCGCGTTCCACGCCGCCGTCGTCGCATAGTCCGAAGTCACCTCGTCATCGCCGGCGATATGGCGCTCGCCGATGCCCGAGCGCGAACGAATCCACTCGTCGGACGTATCGACAATCTTTGCGAGGTCATGATTGGTGACGGCCTTGCCGGGAAGATGCGAGCCGACGCCCGAAATGATGGATTCAACGGATGTCATTAGGTCTCGCCCTTCGTGCTGGATACGGAATTATCCGGCGCCGCGCGCTTTTCAAGCATCGCGCGCCGTGCGTCGTTGATTTTCGCCGCAAGATAGTCGGTCCCGCCGCGATCGGGATGCAATTGCGAGATCAGCTTCCGGTGCGCGGCTTTCACTGCATCCTCGCTCGCGTCGATTTCGACGCCGAGAACGGCCGCCGCCTCTTCAACGCCGAGCGGGGCGCGCGGCGCGCCGCCCGCGCCGGGGGTCAGATCCTCCATTCCGCTTATTGCGCGATCGCGCCACAGCTCGATCGCCGTAACCCCGCCGGCGGCGAGGAGGATCATCAAGGCGAGAGGAAAGAGCTGCGCGGCGAAAAGCACGGCGGCGACGGCCAGCAATCCGACGAGCTTGAGTCGGAAAACGCCGCGCGCATCGCCGCCCCGGCCGGCGCGCCAGAGCGTCCAGACGGCGGCGCCGAGTGCGAACAATATCGCGATTTTACCGAGCATCGTGCCGCCTTGCGCGCTGCAACATGGCGACACATTGCACGAAATGAAGGGCGCGCGAAACCTTTCCGCCGCGTTAGGGGCGGCGAAACCGCCAGGATTTCCAGGACTTCATCCGCCCCCGAAGGATCAGGCCGCAGCGCGCCCGTCCGCGCCCTTGTCGCCCGTATCCGGCTTCGGCAGATCGAGGGTCGCGATAAGCGAACGGATCTCAAGGCGCGCGGTGACGTGGCTCATCGTCGACAGCCGCAGCGGCGCATCTGGCCCGCCGAGATCGAGAAGCGTAAGCCCCATCGGAAACAGTTCGCGATAGATGACCCGGTCGCCGAAGCCGCGCGCGAGGCGAAAACCGATCCGGCTCGAAAGCTCGTCAAGTTTTTCACCCATCGCCTTTTTGTTGTTGGCGCGCGTCGCCGACAGGCGATTGCGCATGACAACCCAGTCGATGCCGCCCTTGACGCCGGACATGGCGCGGCGCTTGCGCGCATTCCACACCATCTCCGAATAAAGGCTCGGCCCCAGCAATTCGCCGGTTTCCGGATGCAGGCGCGCCAGGAGATCGAAATCGACGAAACTGTCATTGAGCGGCGTGACGATCGTGTCGGCATGCGCATGGGCGAGCCGCGACAGATGCGTGTCCGCGCCCGGGCAATCGATGACGACGAAATGACACTCGGCGAGCGTTTGCAGGGTGGAGGTGAAATGTTCCGTCTCCGCGCGGCGCGCTTCCTCGCGGCTGTCGATCGTCGACGGCGAGACTTTCGGCGAAACCGGAAAAGCGAGCCGGCTCTTTTTCGACTCCGCATAAGCGCGCCGGTTTTCGAGATAGCGCGAAAAGCTCTGCTGGCGCATATCGAGATCGATCGCGGCGACGCGATAGCCGGCCTTCATCAACGCGACCGTGATGTGCATGGCGGCGGTCGATTTGCCCGATCCGCCCTTTTCATTCCCGAGTACGATTACGTGCGTCACGAATTCACCCCTTGCATCGGCGGAGCCCGCCGGCGTCGCGGCGGGAAAAGCGTTAACTTCCACAGTCAGAGGGTGATTTCGACCGCCGCCGCAACCCCCCTTGTCAGAGCCTTACGCGCCCCGCCCCCGCGGCGGGCCGAATTTTTGCATCGCCGACGAAATCGCCGCGATCGTCAACCGATTCTTGGGGCTCATATGGGAAAAAAGCGCATGACCGCCCGTTCCCTCCTGACCCGCCTGCCGGCGGCGCTCCTCGCCGCCGCGTCGGTCCTTACGGGGATCGCGCAGGCCGAAATCACGATTTCGCCCTTGCGTCAGATCGTCACCCGGACGAAGCCGACCGCCGTCTACGAGGTTTCAAACGCCTCCGACCGGATCATCGAGGGGCGCGTCGGCTGGACCGATCTCGCCGCGATTGAAACCGGCTACGCCGCCGCGACGCCGCGACAGCGCGCGCGCCTGTCTGCGGCGCCCTACCTTGTCGTCTCGCCGGCGCGCTTTCGCCTTGAACCGGGAAAACGCGCACGCATTACGGTCACGCTGAAAGACGGCGCGCAGATTCCGGCCGGCGAACGCCGTTCGCATCTGCTGGTTGAAACGGCGCCGGCGCGCACGCCCTTGCGCCGGGCCGGCGGCGGGCTTGAGGCCGATGTCGGCCTCGGCGTTTCAACGCCCGTCATCCTGCGCAGCGGGCTCGTCGCGCCCGATGTCGCCATCGAGGAAACAAGGCTCCTGCGCGATTCTGACGGAATGCTGGAACTTGAAACGAAACTGACGCGGCGGGGACAATATTCCGCCTACGGACGGTTTGTCGCAATCATGGATGTTGCGGGCGAAAAAACGACGATCGCCCAGATCGACAATGTTTCCCTGCATGTCGATGCGCAGTCGCGAAAGCTGGCGCTCGGGCTTGGAAAGAGCGCGCTGCCTGCGGGAACGCTGTCGCTCAGCTATATCGGCGGCGCGGAATTTGAAGGGCGCGTTTTTGCGACGAAAACCTTTGAAATCGCCGCTCCCGAATAATAATCCGCGATATCAGCGCAACTCGCCGACGTCGAGCATCGAAAGGCGGTCGCCGCCGAAAGTGGCGACGCGGCAGAACACGCCTTTTTCAGCCAGCGTATCGCAAAGGGCTTTCGCCTTCTCGCGCGAGGAAAACCCGCCGCCGACAAGGCGCAGATATTCGCCCTTTCCCTCGATCGAGACTTTTTCAATCCGCGGTTCGAGAAGCCCAAGCTCATCGGGATTTTCGCGTTGCAGTTTTTTCCAGCCCGCGCTCGCGTCATCTGCATGGCGGTATGAAGCGAGATGAACGCCCCAAAGCACGCTCGACATTTTTATTTCGGGGCTGGCGGCCTCGTTCTCGAAGAACTCTTCCGCCGAAGAAAAACTCGGCTGGACAAGGCGCGGCGCATTATCGACCGGAACCGGCGCGCGGGGAAGCGCGCCATCGGCGTTCGGCGCCGCAACGACGGGCGCGGCCGGCGCGGTCGACGGTTTCCTGTCAAAAGCGGACGGGGCGATCGTCGCCGGGCCTTCCTTCAAATTCTTGTCGGCGCTCGCCGTTTCGACCGGCGTCGCGCGGCTCTTTGTTTCGAGCGCGGCGAGCTTTTCCGTCAGCGCATCATTTTCCGCAGAGAGCCTTGCGACTTCCGCCTGCAAATCGCTCGCCTGCGCGCGCGCAAGGCGCAATTCCTCACCCTGCGAGGCCAGGATGTCGGCCTTCTTGTCGCCGCCGAGAACGGCGCAGCCCTGGGCAAGCAGGATCAGCCCCATGAGTGAGACCCGCTTCATCCCCAAAAAAGACGCAGCCTTGAAAGCGTCGACGCCTTGTCGCATTAGCCACTCCGACCCCAGTCCGGCTTCCCGCCGTCCCGTGGAAAGGATCTATAGCATGCCCGCAGCCGGCGTCGATTCTCAAATGACGCTCGTCCGCACCGTCGGCGAGGTCCGCGCGATCGTCGCGAAATGGCGCGCCGAAGGGCTTTCGCTCGCCCTCACGCCGACCATGGGCGCCCTCCATGAGGGCCATTTGTCGCTGGTTCGGCGCGCCGGCAGCCTCGCCGACCGGACGATCGCCAGCATTTTCGTCAATCCGTCGCAATTCGCCCCGCATGAGGATTTCAGTTCCTATCCGCGGCGCGAGGCGGAAGATCTCGCACTTTTGAAGGCGGAAGGCTGCGATCTCGTTTTTGCGCCGTCCGCCGAAGAAATGTATCCGGAAGGCTTTCAGACCTCGGTCTCGGTTGCGTCCATTTCGCAGGGACTTTGCGGCGCGTCGCGGCCGCATTTTTTCGGCGGCGTCGCGACCGTCGTCTGCAAGCTCCTCAATCAGGTGAGACCCGACTTCGCCGTTTTCGGCGAGAAGGATTACCAGCAATTGCTCGTCATCCGGCGCATGGTGCGCGATCTCGATATGCCGGTCGAAATCATCGGCGCGCCGATCGTGCGCGAAGAGGACGGGCTCGCCATGTCCTCGCGCAACGCCTATCTGAACGCCGACGAACGCCGGAAAGCCGGCGCGCTCAACAAGGTTCTCGCCAAAATGGCCGAGCGTCTGGCGCGCGGCGACGATGTCGGCGAGACGATACATTTTGCACGCACCGCGCTTGGCGACGCCGGCGTTGCGTCGATTGACTATCTCGAAGTTCGAAACGCGCTGACGCTTGAAAGCGCCGGTTCCGGCGCGCTGACCGCGCCGTCGCGCATTTTCGCCGCAATATTTCTCGGCAAGACAAGGCTGATCGACAATTGGCCGGTCGAACCTGCTTGGCAACACGCGCCGCGCTAGAGCAAGCCGAGTTCGGCGAGCCTTGCGCGCAGCGCAGCCGGCGCCGATCCGTCGCCCGCGCTGAGATCGCGCGGCGCATCTCCATCGTCAAAATAGCGCCAACCCTGGAACGCGCGCCGCGGCGCCGCATTCGTTTCCACGAGCGTCGGATCAAGAACGATTGCGCACCTGCCTGTTCCGTCCTCGGCGGAAAACGCCTCGATTTCAATGATTTTCTGACGAACGAGAATGACGCCCCTGATCACCCAGTATAGAGAGCCGCCGTTCAGCAATTCCTCGCACCGTCGCGGAAACATGCGCGTTTCATGGGTATGAACGCGCCGGCCGCGCAATTTCAGGTTACGTGCGACGCTTGCTTTCATGCGTGCGCGCAGATCTTCTATTCCGTTCGCGCCGGCGCAAAGCTTGATAAGATGAAGCGTCATTGACGCGCCTTATTCGGCCGCGCGAAGTCGCGCAAACTCCTGCGCCCGCTGACGCTTGAGATCGTGCCGGGAAACGCGCTTCACAAGTATATAGAGAATGAAATAGCAGATCGCGGCGCCGACTGCAGCGAGCCACATCGGCAGGTTCTCGAATATTTCGACGAAGCGGTCATAGCTGAGGCCGACCGATTCTGCGAATTCCGGAAACTCCTGTCCGATCAGCAAAACGCCGCCGAGCGCCGTCATCGCAAGCGCCAGAAGGCCGGCGAACAAGGCGCCGATGGTCACGCCCATATCGGCGTGTTCCTCAGCCTTTGTGATGATCATTTTTGTCGGATCGACGGACAGGGCCTGCGTCGCCGCAAACAGCGCGCGCGAGCGCGCCGCGCGTTCCTCGCCCGTCAGGGTCAATTCCTTGCCGTTCGACTTGCGTTCAAAATCGACAAGCGGAGAGGCTTTCAGTTCGCGGTCGGATTTGAAATCGAATTCACATTCCGACGCCGGCCTGACATCGGAGGTCGGCACGACAAGCGAGGCGTCCGTCGGCATCAGGAAAAGCGATTTTTCGGCGGCGCGCCGGCGCACGAGCCCGTCGAGCGAAACCAGTTCGCCGTTCACGCGCGCTTTCGTCCACATCTCGAATGCGCGCGCGGCGGCGAGTTTGTCGCCCTCATTGAGCTTTCTAAGAACGGTCGAGCGCTTCCAGTTTTCCTCGCCGATATTGAAGATCAGCGAAACGATCGCATCATGTTCGTTCTGGTTGAGCGGGGCGCGAACCGTATCGCTGATCAGCTTTTCGATAGGTTGAACGTCCTGGCGAAGAAGCCGTTCCGCATCGCCCTCCGTCACGCTCATGCCGTGGCGGGCCGAAGAAGTATGGCCGTATCCGACCGTCCATTCTTCGTTGGGCGCATAATGCGCCGACATCCTCAGGCCTTCATAGCCCTTGATCAGATTAAGACCGGTTGTTCCCGTCTTCATGCTGACCCGCCAATCCCCTCCAAACGCGACACGATCCCGCTGCGGCCGGACAGCCGCCCCGGCCCTCCCCGGGAGCCGTTAAGGTTTATTAGCATGGGCTTGGCGCGCATGGTAGGCGCGATGCGCGCAAGATCGCCCTGACCTGGCGTGATTGTGACGAATTCGCCTCATCTGGCCTAACCGATTGATTCGCGGCACAATGCCCGCGTTTAATGTACGCTCTCGCCGGTCCGGTTTTCCGCTGCGGAACGGCTGTAGGGCGCAATCTGCGATTCGCGCCGGGCGGGTTTTCGATCTGGCGCAAAGTTTGGAAGGTAAGCGGCCGGGAGGCCGGAGTTCGGCGCGGCTTCCCAATTCGGGACGTATTCCCGCCAAAAAGGGCGGCCGCGTCTGTGGCGCCGAGCGGATAAATGGTGGCGCCCATGATCGGCAACGGGATAGCGAACGTCATAGCCGCCGCGATTCTCGCGGGAGCGATCGTCTGGACCGGCGGGTTCGGCGGGAAACGAAATCTCGACGAAAAGGAAATCGCCGAGATCTACGCCCGCGCCGTCGGCGACATTCGCAACGACATCGTCATCAATTGCGGTTGTTGCGGGGAAGGCGAGCGAAAGGCCGAACGCCCTTTTTAGGGGCCCGCCCCGTTCCCAAGCGGCTGGCCGGATACGAGCCGGCGCCGAGGGAGCCAGGGCGGGTTCCGAACGAATACCAGCCGCTCATCGCGCAGGAGCCGCCGCCGGCCTACCCGCCGGCCGCGAATGAGTGGGCGCCCCCTTATGTGCCGCCGTTTGAAATTCCCGGCATCGTCACGCCGCCGGCCCCGCCGCCGAATCCCGAACCGCCATGTAATCCGGAAACGGACGCGCAATGTCCGCCGCCTAAGCCGCCGCCGGACAGCGTGCCGGAACCGGGCCTGCCCTTCCTGCTCGTTTTCGCACTCCTTGCGATCTGGCTTTTCTTTCGGCGCGACGCGAGCGCTGAAACCGAATGATGCGCTAAAGCAGAACGATCGCCGCGAGTCCCAGAAAAACGAAAAAGCCGACGATGTCCGTGACTGTCGTTACGAAAACGGCTGAAGCGACCGCCGGATCGGCGCCGGCGCGCTGAAGACCGAGCGGTATCAAAATGCCGGCCAGCCCTGCGGCGATCAGATTTATTATCATCGCCGCGCCGATAACGCCGCCAAGGCGCAACGCCTCAACGCTGTCGGCGCCGATGGCGATATACCAGCCGCAGGCGAGCGCGCCCATAATCATCGCGAACAAAATGCCGTTAAGGCCGCCGACGATTGTTTCGCGCCAGATGATCCGTGCGGCGTTCGCAGTCGTCAGGTCGCGCATCGCAAGACTGCGCACGGCGACCGTCAGCGTTTGCGTCCCCGCATTGCCGCCCATCGACGCAACAATCGGCATGAGCGCGGCGAGCGCGACGACTTTTTCTATCGCCGCCCCGAACATGGAGATCACAAGCGAGGCGAGTATCGCGGTGCCAAGATTGATCGCCAGCCACGAAAATCGTGAGCGCACGGTTTCAATAACCGTATCGGTGATGCCCGCGTCGGATTCGACGCCGCCAAGCGCGAGCATGTCTTCGGCGCTTTCCGCGTGAACGATTTCAACCACGTCATCGACGGTGATCATGCCGACGAGGCGCCCGGAATCGTCAATGACCGGCGCGGAGATCAGGTTGTACTGTTCAAACTTATAGGCGACATCTTCCTGATCCATCGCAACCGGAATGGGCCAGACATCCGGATTCATGATTTTTTCTATTGGGACGTTGCGCTGCGTCTTCAGCAGGGTCGCGAGCGGCACCGCGCCGATGGGCTTAGTGGCCGGATCGATGACGAACACTTCGTAGAAGCGATCGGGAAGCTCTTCCTTGCCGCGCAGCCGGTCTATGATCTGTCCGACGGTCCAGTAGGCCGGTGCGGCGAACACCTCGCGCTGCATGAGGCGGCCGGCTGATTCTTCCTCGTAATCGAACGCCTGATTGAGCGCGATACGATCGGGCGCGGCCGTTTTTGCGAGAATTTCGGCGCGCTTTTCCTCGTCGAGTTCTTCAAGAATGAACGCCGCATCGTCAGTATCGAGTTCGCTGACAGCTTCGGCGACCGCCTCAGGGCGCATCGCCGACACAACTTCTTCCGTCAGGCCCGGATCAAGTTCGGGAAGGACTTCCGCAGGGAGCGAGCCGCCGAGCAACTCGATCAGCAGCATCCGGTCTTCTTCGTGAAGCAGCGCGATAACGTCGGCGAGGTCCGCCGGGTGAAGCTCGTCGAACAGGCTTTCTATGCGCGCGACGTCGCGCGCTTCGATTGCATCGGCGACCGGATCGACAAATCGTTCCGCGAGCGTCAGTTCGTCGTGCAGCGCGGACGATTCAGCCTGCGGCTCCGGCGTTTCCGGTCCGTTCTTCGTTTCGTCGAGGATGACAGGATCGGACATAACGCCCACTCCCGACGATTAAAGCTGCAATTCGGCAATCTAGGGACGGGTAATTGAGACCGCGAAATTGTTCAAGCGAAAGAGCGGCTTAATCTCGAAAATTAATCAGCCCGCTCAAGATGACCGCAATGACGATCGCCGCAACGGGAACAGCAGCGAGGCTTGTCCAGAGGACTTTTTTCTTCAAATTCGGATCGGTCGGCGCCCCGGGGTCGGCGCCTTCGACTTTTTCCTCGTCGCTTTCCCATCGGCTGGTGACGCCGATCGGAAGCATGGCGAAGAAAATGCACCACCAAACCAGAATATAAATTACGATCGCTGCTACCGGATGCATTTTTTCACACTCGCTGGATCAAGATTGCGACCCCCGGCCGCTTGCCCCATGCGGCCACCATTTCATTGCGCACCGCACGCATGACCGCCAGTTCTACGGCGCCGTCATCACGGCGTTTCGATTTGCCGAGCGCAAGAAACGCCGCTTCCGCCTTCTCGGAGATGGCGCCGGCGATATCTTCCGCGCCGGGCGATTCCTTCGGCGCCCCGACAATCGCGACCGCCGGCGGCGCGGCGGCGTTGCAATGTTCGTCAATCGCGAGCGCGACCGAAACAAGGCCGCCAAAGGAAAGCTTGCGCCGCTCGCGCATCGGCCCCGAACCTTCCGGCATCAAGATATCGCCGTCGAGCATCCATCGCCCGGCGGGCGTTTCATCGATCACTTCAGGTTCGCCCGGCGCAAGGCGTATCAGATCGCCATTGCGCGGCGCGATCGCATCGTCAACCCCCAGCGTAAGCGCAAAGTCCGCATGCGATTCAAGATGGCGCGCCTCGCCATGCACGGGAATCGCATATTGCGGGCGCACCCACTCATACATCTTTTTCAGCTCATCGCGATTTGGATGACCCGACACATGTATGAACGCATCCTTTTCAGTAACCACTTCGACGCCCAGCTCCACCAGATCGTTGATGAGCGTGAATATGCCGCGCTCGTTTCCGGGGATGATCTTGGAGGAGAAAACGACCGTATCGCCCTCGGTGAGAACGAGATCGCGATGATCGTCGCGCGCAATCCGGGCGAGCGCGGCGCGCGGTTCGCCCTGGCTGCCCGTGCAAAGATACAAAACCTTGTCGCGCGGCAAGAACCCCGCTTCGGCGGGTTCGACGAAACTGACACCCTCGGGAAGCAATCCGACATCGCGCGCTGCGCCGACGATGCGAAGCATCGAGCGGCCGAGCAGGCAAACCGAACGGTCCGATGCTCTCGCGGCTTCGAAAATCGACACGACGCGGGAAACATTCGAAGCGAAAGTCGTAACTGCGACGCGCCCTTTTTTTTCGGCGATCAGCTTGATCAGGTTTTCCTTGACCCGCATTTCCGATCCTGATTCCCCGGACGACAAAACATTGGTGGAATCGCAGACCATGGCGAGAACGCCCGCATCGCCGATCGCGCGCAAGGTCGGCGAATCCGTCACGGGGCCAAGGGTCGGTTCCGGATCGATTTTCCAGTCGCCGGTATGAAGAACGACGCCGAGCGGGGTCCGTATGATGACGCCGTTCGGTTCGGGTATCGAATGCGTCAGCGTGACGAATTCGATATCGAACGGACCGAGCGTAAGCTTGGCGCCGAGACTGATAACGCGCATGTCGATGTCCACGCCGCGTTCTTCCGCCTTTCCCTCAACCAGTTTTGCAGTGAACGCCGTCGCGTAAACCGGACAGCCGAGTTCCGGCGCCAGCAAACCGACGGCGCCGATATGATCTTCGTGACCGTGAGTCAGGATCAGCCCCAACAGGTCTTCCCTGTTTTCAAAGATGAAGGTCGGATCCGCGCATATCAGTTCTATGCCCGGCGTCGATAAGTCGCCGAACATCACGCCGCAATCGATCATAATCCATTTGCGGCGATGGGGCGGCCCGAACCCGTAAAGGTTCATATTCATGCCGATCTCACCGGATCCGCCGAGCGGCAGGAAAACGAGTTCGTCCGCAGCCATCAGCCTTTCGCCTTTACGCGCTTGTGGATTTCAAAAAGGCCGCGAATGGTGAGTTCGGTATCGAATATGTCGATGCTGTCCGTTGCGCCCTGAAAAAGCGCTGCGACGCCGCCGGTCGCGACGGTTTTCAACGGTTCGCCGTATTCTTCGCGAATGCGGCGGACGAGCCCTTCTATCAGACTGACATAACCCCAATAAACGCCGGCCTGCATCGCGCCGACCGTATCCTTGCCGATAACGCGCTCCGGCCTTTCAATGGCGACGCGCGGCAATTGCGCGGCGGCGTCATGCAGGGCCTGCATCGAAAGATTGATCCCCGGCGAAATAATTCCGCCCTCAAAACCGCCATCCTTGCCGATAATATCGAAATTCGTCGCCGTTCCGCTATCGACGACGACGAGTGGCCCGCCATAGGCGACATATGCGCCGACGGCGTTGACGAGACGATCGGCGCCCGCCTCCGACGGTTTTGGAATTCGTACCTTCACGCCCGGAATATTCGCCACCGTGACGACGAACGGCTCGCAGTTGAAATAGCGCCGCGAAAGATTGCGGAAATGAAAAAGCGATTGCGGTACGACGTTTGAGATAACGCAGGCGGTGATATCGCCGAGGCCGTACCCGCTCATCGCCATGATCTGCGACAGCCAGACAGCGTATTCATCGGCCGTTCGCGTCGAGGATGTCGACGTGCGCCATTGCGCGAGCGACTTTTCATCGTCGTACAGCGCTATCACGGAATTGGTGTTGCCGACGTCGATGGCGATCAGCATATTTATTCTCTCCGGGAAGTTTCACGCAGCGGCGGCAGAATTGCGCCAGCGGCGATTTTCCGGCGCACGCCCGCGCAGTCTAGTATGAGAGCGCCCGAAAGATCGAGGTCTGCGAAAACGCCTTCGATCGTTTCGCCCGGCAGGCTGACCGTGATCGTCTCGCCGAGACTGGCCGCTTTGCCGAGCCATTCGTTTCGTATCGCGGCGAACCCGCCCCGCCGCCAAATGTCGAGCCAGGCGAACAGGCATTCATCGACGATCGAAACGAGGCCGCGCGGATCGGGTACGCGAATTCTGGAGTGATCGATCAGCCGCGCCGAAGGATAGGCGAGGCCCTGCGGGGCGGAAACGATATTGATCCCGACGCCGAGCGCCACGACCGGCGCGCGCCCCGCCGCAATCAGTTCGAGCAGGAGACCGGCGATTTTGGCGCCGCCGAGAAGGATATCGTTCGGCCATTTGACGGCGACGGGCGCATCCGGCGCGCACCGGCGAACCGCGTCATAAACGCCGAGCGCCGAAACAAACGACAGCTCGGCGATGCGCTCGGCCGGCGCATCGGGTTCGAAAAGCAAGGTCGCCGCGAGGTCGCCTTCGGCCTGCGTCCAGGCCGAACCGCGCCGGCCGTAACCGGCCGTTTGTTTAAGGGCGATTATCCAGACCGGACCGCGCGCGCCGGACAGGGCGCGCCGTTTCGCCTCAAGGCTTGTTGAGTCGAGCGTTTCGAAAATCTCTATCGACGAACCGGACTTGAGCTTTCCGGTCATGCCTTAAAAAAGCGCCGCCGCCGCGTTCCGCGCCGCCGAAACGAGCGGTCCGATGAATATGAGCAGCACCGGGAACAATAAGGCGGCGGACCCGAACGCCGTCATTCCGAGCCGCGCGCCAACTTCGCGTTCGAACGCCGGCGCGGGTTCGTTGAACCACATTATCCAGATGATGCGCAGATAATAATAAGCGGAAATGACGCTCATAACGGCGCCGAAAATCGCAAGCCAGACAAGATCGGCCTCCACCGCCGCCTGGAAAACGAAAAACTTTCCGAAAAATCCGGCGGTCGGCGGAACGCCGGCGAGCGAAAAAAGCAGGACGGTGAATGCGAATGCAAGACCCGGATTGGTTCGCGTCAGGCCCGACAGATCTTCAATCGCCTCAGTCATGCCGCCGCGCCGGCGCATCAGCAGAATGCAGGCGAAAGCGCCGATCGTCATGACGACATATATCGCCATGTAAACAAGGACGGACCCGACGCCGTTCGCCGTACCGGCGGCAAGCCCGATCAAGGCGAATCCCATATGGCCGATCGATGAATACGCCATCAGCCGCTTGATGTTCGATTGAACGATCGCCGAAAAAGCGCCGACTGTCATCGAGGCGACAGCGAGAATGGCGATAAGCGGGCGCCATTGATCGACGATTTCAGGGAACGGAGTCACGAGCGCGCGGGCGAAAAGCGCCATCGCCGCAAGCTTCGGCGCCGCGGCGAAAAACGCCGTCACGGGCGTCGGCGCCCCCTCATAGACATCGGGCGTCCACATGTGGAACGGCGCTGCAGAAACCTTGAAGGCGAGGCCGGCGACGAGAAACGCAAGGCCGAATACCAGTCCGACATTCTCCCGCTGAACCGCAGCGGATTCAGCGATCGCCGCAAAATTCGTCGCGCCGGTGAACCCGTAAATGAGCGAGGCGCCGTAAAGCAGCATACAGGATGAAAGCGCGCCAAGCACGAAATATTTCAGCCCCGCCTCCGTCGACCGGCGGCTGTCGCGGTTGAACGCGGCCAGAATGTAGAGCGCAAGGCTTTGCGTTTCGACGCCCATATAAAGCGCGATCAGGTCATTGGCCGAAACCATCAGCAACATGCCGAGCGCTGCGAGAACGATCAGCACCGGATATTCAAACCGGCCGAGCTGTTCGCTGGCGATGAACCGATCCGACATCAAGATGGCGATCGCGGCGGCGGCGAGAATGAGGGTCTTTGCAAATGACGAATAGGCGTCGATCCGGAACGCGCCGCCGAAGAGGTCCTGGCGCAATCCGTTATTGAGCGCGACGACGGTCAATAAAGCGATGATCAGCAACACGATCGACGCGGTCGAAATGTGCCGCGCCGAAGCATCGCCCAGAAAAACGCCGGCGATGAGAAGCGCCATCGCCCCGCCGGCGAGCATCAGTTCGGGCGAAAGCCAGAACAAGGTGTCGGCGATCGTCATCAGTGCGCCCCCGCCGCGGCCAGCGCCGCATCGAAACTAGCAATCAGGCCGTCGACCGACGGCGCGAACACGTCAAGAGCCGGCTTCGGATAAACCCCGAGCGCCAGCGCGAAAATCATCAACAGACCCAGCATGACGATTTCGCGCGCATCGACATCGGGGATCGCCATGAGCTTGTCTTTCGTCAGCTCGCCATACATCACCTGGCGATAAAGCCGCAGCGCGTAGGCGGCCGACAGGATGACGCCGAATGCGGCGAAGAACGCGATCCAGGAATTGACCTTGAACGCGCCGGCCATGGTCAGGAACTCACCGACAAATCCCGATACGCCCGGCAAGCCGACATTGCCCATCGTGAAAAAGAGGAACAGAAACGCATAGAACGGCATTCGATGGACAAGCCCGCCATAGGCGGCGATTTCGCGCGTGTGAATGCGGTCATAGAGAACGCCGACGCAAAGAAAGAGAGCGCCGGAAATAAATCCGTGCGAGAGCATCTGGAACAGGCCGCCCTCAATCCCCTGCGACGTGCCGGTGAAAATGCCCATCGTGACAAAGCCCATATGCGCGACGGACGAATATGCGATGAGCTTTTTCATATCCTCCTGCGCGAGAGCGACAAGCGAGGTGTAGATGATCGCAATGATCGACAGCGCATAAACGAACGGCGCGAAATCGGCGCTCGCGATCGGGAACATCGGCAGGGAAAAACGAAGGAACCCGTAACCGCCCATTTTCAGGAGAATGGCGGCGAGAACGACGGAACCGGCCGTCGGCGCCTGAACGTGCGCGTCGGGGAGCCATGTGTGAACCGGCCACATCGGCATCTTGACGGCGAAGGACGCGAAGAATGCGACCCACAGCCATTTCTGCGCGCCGGCCGGAAACGCCGTTTGCTGCAAGGCGTGAATGTCGGTCGTTCCCGCATAGCGCCACATCCAGAGGATGGCGATCAGCATGAAAACCGAACCGAGAAGCGTGTAGAGGAAAAACTTGATCGCCGCATAGACGCGGCTCGGCATCGAAACGCCGCCGAATTCCTTGACGCCCTTCGATCCCCACACGCCGATGATGAGGAACATCGGAATGAGGCTGCCTTCGAAAAACAGATAGAAGACAAGTAAATCAAGCGCGCAGAAAACGCCGAGGATCAACGTTTCCATGACAAGAAACGCGATCATGTATTCCGGCACGCGCTTTTCAATCGTTTTCGACGCCGCGATGCAGATCGGCATGACAAACGTCGTCAACAAAACGAACAGGATCGAAATCCCGTCGACTCCCATTTTGTAGGAGACGCCGCCGCCGAGCCATTCGATATGCTCGACCAGCTGGTAGCCGCCGAATGACGGATCGTAATAGGCGACGTAGACGAAAACCGAAACGACGAAGGCGCCGACCGTGAACAGCATCGCGACCGTTCGCGCCACCGTGTCGATCTGCGCCTGGTCCTTCGCGAGTATTTCGCCATCCGCGCCGCGCCGCGCCATCGCTTGACGCAACGCAATCGCCGCCGCGCCGACAAGCGGAAGGAATGTCAGAAGAGACAGCCAATGCTGGCTCGCGAGGCTTTCGGCGAGGAGATCGTTCATTGCGCGCCTCCGAGCCGGAAGAAAATGAACGTGATGAGCGCGGCGATGCCGACCAGCATCACAAAGGCGTAGTGATACATATATCCGGACTGAACCTTGACGATGCGCCGCGCGCTCGCTGCGACGGTGCTCGCGATCCCGTCCGGACCGACGCCGTCGATTGTCTTGCCGTCGCCGTCGATCCAAAGGAAGCGGCCGATCGCGAGCGCGGGTTTGACGAGAAGAAAGTCGTAGATCTCGTCGAAATACCACTTGTTCTTCAAGAAGGCGTAGATCATGCCGCCCGGCCGCAAGAGGCCGGGCTTTAGCGGATCGCCCCTCAGATACTGGAACGCCGCCGCGCCTGTGCCGAACACCATCGCCCAGAACGGCGCCCAAAGCACCCAGCCCGGAAACTCGAGCGTTTCATTCTCGTGTCCGCCCTCATTTCCGCCTTCATGCGCGCCGGCGCTTTCGCGTTCGCCTTCACCGCCCGCCGTTCCTTCATGCGCAGCGTCCGGCGCGCCGGCGCCGTGCGATCGCCCGTCCGTACTTTCATGCGCCGGCGATGCATGGTCGGCGGCCGAATAGAGCGCGCCGTTCCAGAACTGCGCCGCATTCGAGCCGATGAAATCCTTGTAGAACGCCATGCCGGCGAACAGCGCGCCGATCGCAAGCGGGACAAGCGGCCACAACATGACATTCGGCACATCGTGCGGATGCTTTTTGACCGCTTCCGGCAGGCGGCTCGGTCCCCAGAAGGTGATGAAGATCAGGCGCCAGGAATAAAACGCCGTCATCACCGCCGCGAGAATGCCGAGGGCGAATGCGTAATAGCCGAACGCCTTGCCGGCTTCGCCCGCAGCGAAGGCGCTTTCAAGGATCATGTCCTTCGATACGAACCCGGCCGTGCCGACAGGCAGTCCGCCGATTTTCAACTCCGGAATTCCAACCCCGGTGATTGCGATCGTACCCACAACCATCAACAGGTGCGTCAGCGGCAGCAGCGATTTGACGCCGCCCATTTTCTTGATGTCCTGCTCGTGATGCATGCCGTGAATGACGGCGCCGGAACCGAGGAACAACAGCGCCTTGAAGAACGCATGCGTGAAAAGGTGGAACATCGCCGCGCCGTAAGCGCCGACGCCCGCGGCGAAGAACATGTAACCAAGCTGCGAGCAGGTCGAATAGGCGACGATTTTCTTGATATCGTCCTGGAGCAGGCCGACGGTCGCGGCGAAAAACGCGGTCGTGGCGCCGACCAGCGTGACAAGCGCGGCGGCGTCCGGCGCGTATTCGAAAAACACTGAACAGCGGCAAACCAGGAACACGCCCGCCGTCACCATCGTCGCCGCATGGATAAGCGCCGAAACCGGCGTTGGCCCCTCCATCGCGTCCGGCAGCCATGTATGGAGCAGGAACTGCGCCGATTTTCCCATCGCGCCGATGAACAGCAGAACCGACATTACGGTCAGCGCGTGAAAATCCCAGTTGAGGAACGTGATCGTCAGTTCGCGAATCGGCGCGCCGGCGGACGCGCCCCAGGGCGTAACGACCCCATTCGTTGCAACCGCGGAAAACACTTCATCAAAGCGCAGCGATCCGAAAACGTAAAAGACGCAGAAAATGCCAAGGGCGAATCCGAAATCGCCGACGCGGTTGACGACGAACGCCTTGATCGCCGCATCATTCGCCGACTTCTTTTTGAACCAGAAACCGATCAGCAGATAGGAGGCGAGGCCGACGCCTTCCCAGCCGAAGAAAAGCTGGAGAAAATTGTCCGCGGTAACGAGGCAGAGCATCGCAAAGGTGAACAGGGACAGATAAGCGAAAAAGCGCGGCCGGCCGCCGTCATCGTGCATGTAGCCGATCGAATAGGCGTGAACGAGAAACGACACCGTGTTGACGACAACGAGCATCACCGCCGAAAGCGTGTCGAGCCTGACCGCCCAGTCGGCGAAAAAATCGCCCGACGAAATCCAGGTGAACAAGGAAATCGTGCGCGCATTACCGCCGAGCGCCACATCGGCGAATAAAAACCACGCCTGAATGCAGGCCAGCCCCAAAAGCGCGGTCGTCACGATCTCTGCGGCGCGCGGCCCGCCGACGCGCGCAATCGGCATCGCAAGGAGCGCGCCGAACAAGGGCAGCAATACGACAAACGGCTCCATCAGGGGGATCCTAGTTTTTCATCAGATTGGCGTCATCAACGGCGATATCGCCGCGATTACGGAAGAAAGCGACAAGAATGGCGAGGCCGACGGCGGCTTCGGCCGCGGCGACGGTGAGAACCATGAACGCGAACACCTGGCCGGTGAGATCGCCGAGAAACTGGGAAAACGCGACCAGGTTTATATTCACCGCGAGCAACATCAGCTCGATCGACATCAAGATGATGATGACGTTTTTGCGGTTGACGAAAATGCCCGCCATTCCGATGGCGAACAAAATCGCGGCGACGCTGAGAAAATGGCCGAGACCGATCATCGTTCTATATCCCCTGCCCCGTCGGGACTTTCTTCAACTCAACGCTCGCCTCGCGCTTGCGCGCGACCTGCGCGGCCGGATCCTGTTTGCGGACGCCGGCGCGCGTACGGAAGGTGAGAACGATCGCGCCGATCATCGCAACCAGAAGGATGATCCCGGCGATCTGAAAATAATGGACGTATTCGGTGTAGAGGATGAGGCCGAGCCCCTCGATATTCGTCGGCGCGCCCGGCGCGGCCAATGGCGAGCCTTGCGTGGCGAGCGAATTGGCGGCGGCGAATTCTTCGTCGCTCGGCATTTTCCAGGCCGCGAAAGCGAGAATGAGCTCGACGACGATCAATCCTGAAATTGCGACGCCGACCGGCAGGTATTGCAGGAAACCCTGTTTCATCTCGACGAAATCGACGTCGAGCATCATCACGACGAAAAGGAAAAGAACCGCCACGGCGCCGACATAAACGACGACGAGAAGCATCGCGAGATATTCAGCGCCCATCAGGACGAACAGTCCCGCCGCCGAGATGAAGGAAAGAATAAGGAAGAGAACCGAGTGAACCGGGTTTTTCGACGCAATGACCATCAGGCCCGAAGCGACCGCGGAAAGCGCAAATACCCAGAAAGCGAAAGCGACGATCGTCATGGCGGGTCTCTTGGCGGTCGCCGCGCGCCCTGGGCCGACAGGCTGGCCGGCGGCCGGAAGACGGGCGGGGGCCGCCGGTCAGGCGACGGGTTGAACGAACGCGCCGCCGGAAACAAGGGTTTGCCGCCGAAAGCGCCGGTTGAATTGCGGCGGGTTTTAGACCGCGCCGATCGGCTTTGCAAAGGGAGATGGCGCGGCGAAAATGGCGCAATCCGGCGCTTTTTCCACAAGCGGCGGACCGCGCGATTTTTGGGCGGCGACAAATCCGCCCCGCGCCGGCGATCAGGGGCGTAAAAATCCGCCGGCGCCGGGGTCATGGCGGGTTCGATCGCGGTTGCCGGCGGGAGACGAAACCGCTCGCGGGTCAGACGCCAAGCGCAGCACGCAGGACGGCGATCCGATCGCCGACCCAGCCGGCGATTCCATCGACCTTGCGTTTCTTCAATACGACCACATCCTGATACCCTTCGACCGCCGTTCCTATTTCAACAACGTCGCCGAATCTGCGCCAATATCTCCGAATGTAGCCGACATCGATAAAAGTATTCCCGAATGTCACGGGGTCAACGCCGTGCTGAACCGAACGCTCGGCGTCGTAGCATTCATAAAACAGATAACCGTTGGCCGCTTTTTCCTTTAATTCCGCGACGCTCAGTTTTTCCGCGCGGGCCAGCTTTCTATAGGCCGGGTCGGTCTCGATCCTGTCGACCATCGTAAGCGGCTTGAACGTCAAAAGCATTATTCCGCCCGGCGCGAGCTTGCCGGCGAGGCTTTCCAGCCAAAGCAGGTGTTCGCGTTCCGAAAAATGCGTAAATATCGACCAGGCGTAAATCAGATCGACCGGCTCGGTCACAAAACCAAGGTCGAACGGCCGTTCAATTCGATCAACCGCACACGGAAAATTTTCCCTGATCCAGTTGACTGCGTACTCATTCACTTCACATCCGCGAACGACGATCCGGTCGCCGAATTCGGCCGGAAACCGAAGGATGCGCCCAGATCCGCAGCCGAAATCCAGCACCTTGTAACTGTCTTTGGGCTCGCGGTGTTTTCGCCAAAAGGCGTCCAGCGTCTGCGCGTTCAAAAGCCCGGCGCGCAAAGTATAAGCGATATCCGGAACGCCGGAGGCGAAATTCAGCGAACCGTCTTTAACGTTCGGCAATGGAGTGCGGTAAAACTTTTGCGCCCAATCCGGCGAGTTTACCGATTTCTCGATAACAGCTTCGACAATCGCCGACTGGGTACTGTTTTCATCGACTATCGATCGAAGGTCGGGCCAAAATTCTTCACTTTTCGCGCGACTGATGAATGACCCGATATCGAAAAGACTTCCCCCGCTCATCACTTATCCTTTTCGCTATGTCGAAAAATATCCGGCGCCTCTAACGATACGGCGCATCGAGTTCGAGGTTCTTCGCGATTTCGCGCTCCCAGCGGTCGCCATTCGCGAGCAGCCGATCCTTGTCGTAGAAAAGCTCCTCGCGCGTTTCCGTTGCAAACTCGAAATTCGGCCCTTCGACAATAGCGTCGACGGGACACGCCTCCTGACAAAATCCGCAATAAATGCATTTCGTCATGT
>JAGRDS010000045.1 GCA_020446945.1 Parvularculaceae bacterium | reverse complement strand
TAATGCGTCGGGTGAACGTCGCGGACTTCGAAGCCGGCGCGCTCGCGCGTCAGGCCGCCCGGCCCAAGCGCGGACAGGCGGCGCTTGTGGGTGATCTCGGACAACGGGTTGGTCTGGTCCATGAACTGAGACAATTGCGAGGAGCCGAAAAACTCCCGCACCGCCGCGGCCACAGGCTTGGCGTTGATAAGATCGTGCGGCATCAGCGTATCGAGTTCCGCCGACGACATGCGTTCCTTGATCGCGCGCTCCATGCGCAGCAATCCGATGCGGTACTGGTTCTCCATCAATTCGCCGACCGAACGCACGCGGCGATTGCCGAGATTGTCGATGTCGTCGATTTCGCCGCGCCCGTCGCGAAGATCCGTCAGGGTCTTGAGGACTTTCAGGATATCTTCCTTGCGCAGCGTGCGCATGGTGTCATCCGTTTCAAAATCGAGACGGATATTCATCTTTACGCGGCCGACCGCCGAAAGGTCGTAACGCTCGGGGTCGAAAAACAGGCCGTAGAAAAGCCCCTCCGCCGTTTCGAGCGTCGGCGGCTCGCCCGGGCGCATGACGCGGTAAATGTCGATCAGCGCCTGTTCGCGGTTGGAATTCTTGTCCGCCGAAAGCGTGTTGCGCATATAGGCGCCGATCACCAGGTGATCGACGTCGATCGTATCGAACCGGTCGATGCCGATCTCCTCAAGCGTCTCCAGCGTCTTTTCGGAAATCTCGTCGCCCGCTTCGGCGTAAATCTCGCCGGTTTCGAAATTGACGAGATCGGAGGCGAAGTAACGCCCGACCATCTCCTCGTCGGAAAGCAGAAGCTCCTTCACGCCGCCCGATGCGAGATCGCGCGCCGCCTTGGCCGAAAGCTTCTTGCCGGCTTCGGCGGCGACCTTGCCGGTCTTGGCGTCGATCAGGTCGCGCTCAAGCTTGATGCCCTTGATGCGATCGGCGCGGAACGGCATCGTCCAGCCGTCTTTCACGCGCTTGTGCGCCACGCGCTCGAAGAAGGCGTCGAGAATTTCCTCCTGGTCCATGCCGAGCGCATAAAGAAGCGTCGTCGCCGGCAGCTTGCGGCGACGGTCGATGCGGACGTTCACAATGTCCTTGGCGTCGAATTCGAAATCGAGCCACGAACCGCGATAGGGAATGATGCGCGCGGCGAACAGCAGCTTGCCCGAAGAATGCGTCTTGCCGCGGTCATGGTCGAAGAACACGCCCGG
>JAGRDS010000044.1 GCA_020446945.1 Parvularculaceae bacterium | reverse complement strand
GGTTAGAGCGCTAGATTGTGGATCTAGAGGCCGCTGGTTCAAATCCAGCAGGCGGTACCATTAAATAATAGAAAAAAGAGTTGTGTCGGACATCAATTATACATCAGAACGAATATTTGCTAATACTTAGAACTGATTGATGGTGACCAAATGCGTTGGTGACGGCTAATTGAGCTGCCAATTTGTCTCGAAATTCAGATGATTGCTTTTTGAAGATCCTTAGACAGAGGAATAGTCCATCGCACGGCAAAAATATCAGATGGAAGGAAACTCCAATTCTGACAGCTCAACAGAACTGTCGCCGGCGCCAACCTTCGAAATTTGGTTCATTTTTGGTTCATGCTTCGGGTTCCAACATCGTCTCTAATCTCGAAGGCTTGCGAATTGGTTCGGCCTATGCTGCCTTCAGTATGATGTGCAGGCGCTCAAGACCGTTATCCGCAAGAACGTCGAGCAAAATTATCACTTTCAGCTTTAATTCTTCGATCGTGACGAAGAGGCGGGCGATCGATTGAGGCTTCATGCGGTGAGACTAACGCCGCGGAATATATCACGCCAGGTCCATGAGAAAAACTCCTTGATCCGGTTGATCGGATGCTCGGCGACTTTCGCCATGACATCGAAGAGTCGGGCTTTGCGGTTCGAAGCCAATGGTTTTGGCGGTCTCGCTTGATTACGCCGGCGCCCTGCGGGAAATGACGCGCTTCTGTCGCGTAGAAGAAATCATCAATCACATAGTCACGGCCAAAGCGCCGTCACCTGAGCATGATGAAAGCAGCGTCCGCCCGCTCAGGTTCAATGAAACGATCTAATTGTTCAATCTTAAAATCAATTATCCGTCAGCAGAAAAACAATATCGTCCAAGCCGTTCTGGCGGGCGAGCGCCAGCGGCGTCATTCCCGTATTGCTGGCGATAGACCTGTCGGCGCCCGCGTCTAGCAGTAGTTCCACAATGGCGCCGTTCTCAGCGCCGACGGCGAGAAAGAGCGGCGTATATCCGCGATCGTTTTTCAAATTTATTTGGGCACCGTCCTGTAAGAGCGGCTCGATCAATTGAAGCCGTCCATGCCAAGCTGCAAGATGCAGGGCCGCGTTTCCATCCCGACGACCAGGGAGATTGACGTCAGCGCCGGCGGCAATCATGCCCGCAACGACTTCCGGCCTTTCGTAGACGATGATCTCACCGTGCAAAGTGTTGAAAGGGTCCATCGTGAATTCATTCGGATCGAATATCGCACCGCTTTTTCTCAGCGCTTTGATAATTTCGACTTTCCCTTCAAGAACAGAATGTTCAATGGGCGACCGATTCTCAGTGTCGCGCGCGTCCACTTCGGCGCCATTGGCGACCAGAAACGGAATTACGGACGGATTTTCGCCTTTCGCCGCCCAATGCAAAGGTGTGCGCCCCAAACTATCCTCGGCGTCGATTTTCGCACCGAACTCGAGCAATAGGGTCAAGGTCGGGAGATCGCCTTTGAATGCCGCCAAGTGCAGCGCCGTCAACGCGCTCTCTCCTGTCAACACGTTTACCTCGGCTCCCTGTTCAAGCAGACTGGCGACCGAAGCGGCTTTCCCTTGCATGGCGAAGTGATGGAGCAGCGCATAACCGTTCCCGTCGAGATCATTGATCTGCGCAACGGTCATCGGCGTCGGCTCGCGGCCGCGGGTTGTTATTGCGGCAGGCGAACCAACTGCGGCTTGCGCAGGTGGCGAGCCCGACAGCTTTCGAACGAATCCGCCAGCAAGATATTGCCCGGTCTCAGTAAACCACTTCCACTGCGCCTCGCCTGATTGCGTTCGAGCGAGAACGATTTCCCCGGAAATGCATGGGCCTGAGTCGATTTTTTCACGAAGCCGCAAGACGTTTTCAGCCCGTGAAATCTCGATCAGAGAACTGACGCAGCCGAGGCTGGGATATCGTCCGGCGCCCATCGATTTCCCCTCTTCAGAAACGGCAATGTCCGTTACGACATCATACCGTCCGTAGCCGTCTTGTTCGACATTGCCGGCCCATTCGCCCTGCCAATCGGGAAACGACGTCGAATTTGTGCTGACGCTTTCCTGATTAGCAGACGCATCGAACGCAGGCGAATCTATCTCGGCGTTTTCTTCAATTTGGCTCGTCAGGGCTTCTATACCGGCCATTTCCTGACTAGCAGACGCTTCGAGCGCAGGTGAAGCAATGCCCGATTTCTTTTCGCTTTGCCCGGTCAGAGCGTTAATTACGAACAACAGAATGATGCCGGCGCCGATCAAACCAATCGCTGAATTGCCGGATTTGGCGGGAGATTTTTTCGTGTTTGGTGGTTTCGGCCGCGGCTTTCCGGAGACGTTGGAACCGCCCAACGTATCTGCGATCATTCCCGAGCCGCCGCATCGCCCGCATGCAGCATGAACGGTATGTTTCCATCCGTCCGAACCGCGGACATTTTGGCCAACTCCTTTGCCGCCGCCTCCGCACGATGGACAGACACGCATATTGTCGCCCTTTGTTCCCTTCACTGCTCGACCCGTGGCCAGACCTAGAAATTCTCATTCAACTGATAAGGCCATGGTTTCGTCGATGTCGTCACTTTTGCAGCACTCAGGATAGCCTCTTTTTCTTGTGGCGTCGCGGCCCGGCAATTATCCCTTTCCGCCGCTTCTAGCGAAGTAAACTTCCTCCCGCTTGACATGTCACAATAACCGTCATGGCCGCTGCATGGCGCGGCGCAACTAGAGTTCACATCAATCCGCGTTTGTATTGTTGTGGTTCTACCAAAGGTCGGGCCCAGCGTATTTGTTCTGTTTTCCGACGTATAGCAGAATGCAACAGAGGCGCGCGGCGCGCAGAATTTTCCTTCCTCGGCGACATACCTCACCATGCGCTTCCGCTGAGCGTCATCAACGGCCGCCTGCTGGTCAAGCGCATATTGGGTGACCGCCTCGACAATTGAGCCGACGCTTCCGTCCGTGGAAAGAATGACGTCGAGCGGCGATCTGTTCTTGTTGTTCTGGGGCCCCGTCACGCCCCAATCCGGGCGGATCTTTATATTCCATTTTCCGCTGATCTTCTCCCCGATCGCAAACGGCGCCCGCTTGAAATCCAGCGTGGTCACGCGAAGCGCGATGCGCTCGGCGCTCGGGCATTTCTTTGAAACGGCTTGGTCGAGGATCGACTCGACCGACTTTGCCGCTCTCGCATCAATTGGGAACCGCCCGGTTAGTGGATAGTTGAATTCTCCGCCCAGCGTTTGGCCGCACCAGTCGTCTGGCTTTCCATCGATATGCGCCGGCCGGTAAACGACGAATCGCGCGAACGGCAAGAGGTTGTTGACTGGGTCATGGCGAATTGTCGCGATGAGCGCGCCCTGGAATCGCGAGCCCCAATAGTCAAGGCGATCCCGAACACACGCGGCATCGCGGGATGGGCAGTCAGCGACTGCCTGACATTGAAGATCGTCGGCGTCGCATGGGCGATCCATTTCAAGAAACGTCGCCGCGGCGCAACGGCTCGAGTGATATTCCTGCTGCTTTAGTATGGAATACTCGCCCTGGGTTCGTCCGCCCCAGATACCAATGCGGTCGGGGAGCGGGTATTTGCGCTTCAATTCTGCGGCCGTTATCGGCGCAGGCGTCACACGGCCTCGCTTCATCGAATAATGGTAGCCGACAATCCGGTCGATGGTCGTTAGGGAACCGTCTTCGTCATAGAGCTGTTGGTCTCCGCAAGCGGCCTCAGATTGAACGCCAGGGTCGCCATAAGCGATACTCCGCGCACGCTGGCCGACACCGGCG
This sequence comes from Parvularculaceae bacterium, assembly GCA_020446945.1. GTDB lineage: Bacteria > Pseudomonadota > Alphaproteobacteria > Caulobacterales > Parvularculaceae > Amphiplicatus. The sequence continues at coordinate 5,320 of JAGRDS010000044.1, read as the reverse complement.
GGAACTGATGTTCGGCGCTCTGCTTCAGAGCTGTGGACTGCGCTTGACGAGTGCGGGGAGGCGTTGTGCACCGCCGTCTGTGCCGAGGGGACGCTGTCAGGCGTCAGGGGTATTGAAACGAGTCGCCAAGAGTCGATTTCTCGCGCGACGCCGCTGTAGACCGTTATACCTTCCGCGACGCCCTGAACCTGCAAGGCCACGAATCTCGGGCAGTCCAATGAAAGCGCGGCGCGGGCGAGTCCGACTGAACGTTCCAGATCAGCGCGATTCTCGATGAATGCGCTTGGCACACCCGCCAGGATTTCGAGATCGACGTTCTCGCTGCACCAGTTCTGGTCGCTGACCTGGACGGTGAAATCGCCGAACCGACCGATTTCTCTCGCTGAAGCCGGGGCTGTTATCAGCGCATGCGCAGTCAAGACAACCGTCAATGAGAGCAAAAATTGACAGGAACGGAGGATCCGCATGATCAATACGCACCCGGTGACGAACAATTCAGATTAGCTGTTTTCATATTGTAAGTGATCCAGTTTGAGTTCATCGGGTCTGGTGCCGCCATCCATGCTTTTCCAAGGGCCTCTCCGACGCAGCCGCAGTATTGTTCGTATGTGCGTCCTTTCGGAACCTGATGATGCTGCAGTGATTGCATGCCGAGGCATTGCCGTTCCGCTTCCGCGCTCGCCCGGGGCTTCGCTTTGCAGGCTCCGCCGAGAACCATCATCACCGTATTATTGTCGACCAGCTGCGCTGCCTGGATTTCACGTTTCAGTCGGTCGTCCGCATAAGCGACGCGATTCGGATCGCCTTTCGCATAGGCGATGTTTGATTTGTGTTGGGCTTTGGCGGCGGCAACGCGCGCGGATCGTTCGGCTTCCATCGCGGCCGGGTATTTGCCGGCGAGACACGAACAATCATGATAGATCGCAAGCGTCGCGTTGCGGGTGCAATAGTCGTAGAATTTTTTCTGCTCGCCCTTGAACGCTGCAGGATTCGGCCCTGCGGATGCCGCCGCGACCGGTGCGGCGTTTTGCGGCGTGGCGTTCGGAAATGAGGATGCCGGATCTAGACTCTTGAAGCTGAATCCGTCTCCGTTGTTCGCCTGCGACTTATAAACGGTCTTCCCGTTTGTCTCGCCGGTCAGGTTGATCGACGTCATTACCGGACATTCCGAAGCTACGACGTAAAGCGAAAGGCCAACCGCCCTCAGCGCCGGCTTGGCTTCGCCCGCGAAAGCCGCCGGGTCGTTGGAGCGCGCCGTTAGCGAAACAGTGGGCGCGCACCAGTTGGCGTCGGCTACATGGATGCTGACGCCGCCGAAGGCGCCGATCTCACGGGCTTGCGCCATGCCACCCAAAAAAATGAAAAAAACAACCGTGGAGGCGGCAAGGAAGCGCATCATATGATTTCCCATCCATTCGCCCCTTTGCAGGCTGTGATCGTCTCGGTTTTCGTTTTGCCCTTCTTGTCGGTGACACTTTGCTCAACTGTTCGGCAGGTGGTCTCCCCCTCGACGTTCGCCAGAGCGATATCAGCATTGTTCGACACCGATGCGGCGGATGCCGGCGCTTTTTCAGTCGCCTCGAAATTCTTCGCATAGCCGAACCCCATGGCGACGCCGTTTTCGCCAAGCATGTACCAGTCCGCACCCCGCACCTTGCCGATGACCGTAGTCACAGCGCCTCGCTCCATATTTCGGACGACGTCGTATTCCGTTCCCGGCCCGGACCTAACATTTACGCCGGCCGTCGCCTCAAACGGTTCGCCGATGAATTCGAGTGGCGGCGTCGCCTTGACGCTCGACTTTGAGTAGGAAACCTCTTGTTGACTGACGGATGTTTCTTCTTTCACGACCTTGGCCGAGCCTGATGTGTTCTTCTCCGCGTTCTTCCAGGAAGAGTCTTGGCCCGTTGTAATGGTCTTGAGGACGCCCAACTTATGAATTGCGATGTCTTCGCCGCGCAGCATCTTGCCGAAATTCGACTCTATTTCCGTTGACAGCTCATTCTCAAGGCAATTCGCCGTAACATCTGCGCCGGCGACGACGCTAAGACAGTTCAGCTTCGTCTCTTCACGAACTTTCTTTTCGAGCTCCGCCTTAGCCGTGTTTTCGAGGCGCTTAAGCAAGCCATCGAACTGAGCGTGCGCGGGCGCGCCGAGGCCGGTAGTAATCACGGCGAGAAGGATAATTGGGAGTCTGGTCATGAGTTTCCCCTGCGTTACTTGTGTGAAAGTATGGTGTTGCGGCTTGCCGCACCGCTGCTTGATCGCTCGTCAGCCGCCTTCCGTCGCTTCGCGGCTGCGCCCAACGCGCCAACGCCGAGGAGCATCAACGGCAGCGAAGCTGGAAGTGGAATTTCTGAAGGACCGCCTGGGCCGCCAGAATTAATGCGCGAAGTCGATAGAAATCCTGCTGTGTCGAACTGGAATGCGCCGTCGAGCGTCTCGACGAAGATTGCTGCAGTGTTTAGAAAATCGAGCGTGCCAGTCGTCCCTGCGCCTATGTTGGCCAGCAACGCAGCTTCCAGAACATAGTAGCCCGGCGTGAGCGCGAGATTCATTGACGCGGGTTGTGCAATTGCGCCTTGGTGTTGTCCGGTTAGCCCGTAGCCAGTAACGCCCAGCACTGGCCCCGTCGCGCTGCCGCTGTTTACGACAAGCGTTGTAAATGCGGAAAAATTTTCGACTGCAAATGGCGAGGGATCATCAAAGATGTCCCATACGCCTTCAAACAATACCGAGAAAGTGAAGGTGCCCGCAGAGGTAACCGTGAACCCTTCCACGATTTCCGATGCAGCCTCAATCGTGAAATCCTGGCCTGATGCAGTGACCAGGACACCCAATTCACCCGCCATCGCATCAGCGCGGGCAAACCCATCTGCCGTCGAGGTCAGCGAACTCGCATTGATCGAGCAGTTCAGGGCTGATGCTGATGCAGACTGCTGGCAAAACTTGCCGTCATTCGGCGGGGGCCCGGCGTCTGTCGCTACACTTGAGACCGTCAATACCGCGGCCGATGACGGCGAAAATTGCAGTAAAGTCAATGCTGTAACGGCCGCCGCGGCTAGAATGTTTTTGTTTCGCATGAGCTTCCCCAAATACCTGTCTCAATGGGGAAAGCGTAATCCAGCCGGAAATTGACTCGGTCTTGTCGAGATTTTTTTCGGGCTCAGTCAGCGGCCCGCTGCAGCGGGAGTGGAAGCCGATCAACCCAGCAATCTAAAGCAAGTTGTTAGCCTTGCAATCTTCGATCACTTTAAGGTTCGCCGCTCGCTCGTCGTGATCGTCAAAATCACGCGCGCTTTGGACGGCGTCGTATTTCAACCATGTGTCTTCAATTCGGGCCGAAATTTGACAGGCTCTCTCAGATTGGCCGGCGGCCTCATAAATTGAAACAGCGACGTGAAGAGTGTTGGATAAATCCTGCAGCAAACTCGGGTTTTCAGGCTGTCTCGCGAGACGCGCCTCGCGCCTGCTGATTGCTTTGTTCAGGGCCGACTCGGTCTCGTCGATGCGCCCAAGATTAATCAAGCATTCGGTCATCGCGATATGGATATTTGTGACCTGTTCGAAGAGCCGGTCATTCTCCGGATCCGATTCTGAAAGCTTCAATGCCAAGTCTATCGCTTCGGTCAGATTCGAGAGCGCTTCTTCGGTTCGAGGATTGACGGAACAGAATGTGGCGCCGCGTTTCAGCAGACTTACAACGTGATTGGTTTTGGCGTCCAGCGTCGCATTGGGCATCGCCAGGACCTTGCGGGAGACGCTGATCCCTTCGTCATAGGCGACTGCTGCGCTCTCATAGGCGGCGTCTGGCGCGTATTCCTCCCACCAGATCGCCTCGCCAAGAAGGACGTGCGCTCTTGCGAGCTGGACGCCCGTTTCGACGCTGTCAGGGTTCTCCCGCCACAAGGGTTCAAGCTTCCGGATGGCGAGGCGAATGTTAGACTTCGCATCGTCATAGGCGGCGAGAGATTTCTGGCAAAAACCGAGGAAACTATCGATATGCGCATTTCGCAACCGGTCAGAGAGCGTCGCCGACGCTGTCTGAACAAGCGATTCCGAAACAGGACGAGTTTCCATGAGGATTGACGCGGCTTTCCCCATGTCATTTTCCGAGAATGCCGCATTCATGGCTTTGGAAAACTTGATGTCTATCCAAGCGCGCTGCACGCCAGGATCGTTTGGCGACCCCTCGAGGAGTGGTGCAATTTGATCGTCGGCCTTCTGCAGGAGTTCGTCAGAAAGGGCGCGATTCGACAGGTTCGCGCTTCCAGGATTCCCGACAACGTCGGAAAGGCGCTTGTAGCCGTTGGCGATTTCCAGCTTCAATTCATCGGAAGCTGATGGATCGGCGCCAAGAGCGTCCAGATATTCAACTCCTGTTGAAGACAGCAATTCCCTCGCCCTGGTTGATCCCTCGAGCTTTCCGACTTCGTCCTGAAGGTCGAACAGCAGAAATCCGGCCAGTTTTCGTGTCTCGTTGAACCGGTCCTCGGCGCGGCGCTCTGCGGCGTCGGCGCGGATGTAGAGCACCGACATAGTGATCGAAATGAATACCGCGGCAAGAATGCCGAGTGCGGCGGCGCTGACCGCGAAGGGCCTGCGCCCGACAAAGCGTTGCAATGAATAGCGCCACCCGCCGCTGACCGCCGAAACCGGCCGCGCTGACTCATAAGCGCGGATATCGTCAGCCAGCGCCTCGACGGTCTGATACCGTTCATCAGGCTCATCGCATGCAGCTTTGGCGACGATCGCCTCAAGATCCGATTTTCGCGGTGCGGCGACGCCCTCAATCAAGTCCTTCAGAATGACGCCAAGCGAATAGACATCTGTGATCGTCGAGGCCGGCGCGCCGTCCATTCGTTCCGGAGCCGAATAGCCCTTTGTCATCGTCATCAGCGGCAGATTTGCAGTTGACGATCCGTCATCATCTTCAAGGCTGCGGGAGATGCCGAAATCGATGAGTTTGACGTGGCCGTCGGCGGACACGAGCATGTTCGCCGGCGACAGATCGCGATGAATGATGAGGTTTCGATGCGCATAGGCGACCGCGTCGCAGGCGTCGCGGAAAACGCGAAGCCGCTCGGCAAGCCCCGGCGACCCAGCGGAGAGATAATCGGCAAGCGGCTTGCCGTCGACAAACTCCATGACGAAATACGGCGCTCCATCTTCCGTCTCGCCGCCATCGTACATTTGCGCGATATTCGGGTGTTTCAGGCGGGCTAGGGTTCGCCGTTCGCTCCTTAAGCGTTCCATGAGACGAGGAGAAGCCGAGTCGGTTCTGACGACCTTAACCGCGACCAGATGTTCAAAATCGTCA
>JAGRDS010000002.1:254529-318744 GCA_020446945.1 Parvularculaceae bacterium | reverse complement strand
TTCGGATAGCGGCGCAGCGCATGTTCGCCGCGAAAACGCGGCGAAAGCGGTCCTTTCTCGAATGGGTAGTTCAATGTCGCTTTCGGCCGGAAATAATATTTCATCGCGAGAAAGAATGCGCCGACGAAATCTTTCAGCATGAAGCCGTTCAGCGCCTGGACAATGCGCGACATCTTACGACCTCCAGCTTTGGAAATAATCGGCCCAGCCCGGAAAAGCGATGAGGAGGCCCGAAACCAGCACGACCCAGAAAAGCGACAAGGGAAGGAAAATCTTCCAGCCGATGCGCATCAATTGATCGTAGCGATAGCGCGGCACGATCGCCTTCACCATCGCGAACATGAAAAAGAAAAAGAACGTCTTCAACATAAACCAGAAGACCGGGATCTGATCGAGAATTGGAACCCAGCCTGTCGGCAGGGGCGAATGCCACCCGCCGAGGAAAAGCAGCGTCAACATCGCGCACATAAGGACGATATTGGCGAGTTCGCCGATCATGAACATCAAGAACAGCGTCGAGGAATATTCAACCTGATAGCCGGCGACGAGTTCCGATTCCGCTTCCGGAAGGTCGAATGGCGGCCGGTTGGTTTCGGCGAGCGCCGAAATGAAAAAGACGACGAACATCGGAAAGAGCGGAATGAAGTTCCAGTTCCAGAAACCGCCGCCGCCGCGCGCCTGCGACATGACGATATCGGAAAGGTTCAGCGATCCGACGAGCAACAAAACGGTGATGATCACGAAGCCGATCGAGACTTCATAAGACACCATCTGCGCAGCCGAGCGAAGGCTGCCGAGGAACGGATATTTCGAGTTTGACGCCCAGCCGCCGATGATGATGCCGTAAACGCCGAGAGAGGATATCGCGAACAGGTAGAGTATGCCGACATTGATGTCTGCGCCCACCATGCCCGGCCCCACCGGAATGACCGCCCAGCCGACCAGCGCAAGAATAAAAGTGATGATCGGCGCGATCAGGAACAGCGCCTTGTTGGCGCCCGCCGGAAAGACGATTTCCTTGAACACGAATTTGAAAAGGTCCGCGAAGGATTGAAGCAGCCCGAAGGGGCCGACGACGTTCGGCCCTTTGCGCATCTGAACCGCAGCCCAGACCTTGCGGTCGAAATACATGAGGAACGCCTGCGCGAGCAGCAGCGCCACGATAAGCGCCAACGCCTGCAAGGTCGTCGGCACGAGCCACCAGAGCCAGCCCTGATCGGTCGGGCGCGAAGAGATGAAGGTCCAGAACTGTTCCATGGGGCGGCGTCATAATGCGGTTGAGCCCGGGAGGAAAGGCTTGGACCGGCCGCAGGCGACATATTCGCGGCCCGAACCTGCGCGCCGGGCGACGCCTTGCCGCTTACCGCCAACGGTCGAATATCCCGTCCAACGTCAATGTGAATGGCGGCGTCCGGCCGGTTATGCTCGATTGGCGTCGGGGCGGCGCACCGAAAGAGGAGCCGATGGCGTATCCCTTCGCCGATATCCTGTTCACGTCAGGCGTCAAAAATGCGCAGTCCGAAAACGGATCGCGCGAATTCTGCGCCGCGATGGCTGAAAGCGACCGCGATTTCCGCCTCGGCCCGCGTGAGGCGGGCTTCATCGCCGCGCGCGACCATTTTTTCATGGCGACGATTTCCCGGTCCGGCTGGCCCTATCTTCAGCACCGGGGCGGCCCGCCCGGATTTATCCGGATCCTTGACGAGCGACGCTTCGCTTTTCCCGATTTCCGCGGCAATCGCCAATATATCAGCCTCGGCAATCTGGCGGATGAAAAGCGCGCCGCTTTCTTCTTTATCGACTACCCAAACCGCGCGCGCCTGAAAGCGCTCGCCAATGTCGCGCCGGCTGAAACCGGCCAAGCAACTGAAATAGTTGAGAAATTCGCCGATTTGGCCTATTCGGCCCGGATTGAGCGCGTGTTCATCGCCGAAATCGAGGCGCTCGACTGGAACTGTCCGCAGCATATTACGCCGCGTTTCACCGAACCGGAGGTCGAGGCGGCGGTCGGCGATCTCGCAAAGGAGGCGGCGAGATTGCAGCGCGAGAACGCGGCGCTTCGCGATCGTATCGCCGCCCTGGAAGGCGTTTCATGAATATCCGGCTGAAACGCGCCTATGAGGCGCCGTCGAAATCGGACGGCCGGCGAATTCTTGTCGAGCGGCTCTGGCCGCGCGGCCTGACGAAGGAGGCCGCGCGGATAGATTTGTGGCTGAAAGAAATCTCGCCCTCGCCTGGATTGAGACGATGGTTCGGCCACGATCCGCAGAAATGGCCGGAATTCAAACGCCGCTACCGCGCTGAGCTGAAAGAAAACAGCGAAGCGGTCGGCGAATTGGCGAAACAGTGCGCCGAAGGCGTCGTCACTTTTATCTATGCGGCGAAAGACACCGAACGAAACAGCGCGCGCGTTCTCAAGGCCGTCATGGAAGCGGCCGGCGCGGCCCCAGCACGCCGCAAGCAACCTGCACGCCGCAAGTAACCTGCGCGCCGCAAGCAAATCGCATCGGACGGCCAGTTCGCAACCGGGGCGCCGACAAAGCGGAATGTCAAAGAGCCGGCGCGCATTCCAGCGCGCCGTGACGCGGCCCTCGAACGCAACTCGCACTCCCGGCCCGCACCAGCATCGTATTCTAAAGCAGTCTCCCGAATTGAAGCGCAAACCGCTTCGCGCGAAAAATGCTCCTGAAACGAAAATCGGCGCCCGCCCGAAGGGGCGGCCGCCGACGCCGCTTATAAGAAGGGATAACGCGTTTTGGATCAAGCCCCGATTTTGGCGAATTTCGCGCGCGAAATTCCCGTTATCGGCGCATCGTCATTTCACCTTGATGCGTCCAAACGGACCGGTCTGCGTTTTCGACACATTCGCAGGCGAGCCGTATATCTCAATCCGGCCGATGCCGGTGAGATCGGCGTCGGCTGAACGCGAGGCGTAAATTCTGGTGTCGCCGATGCCCGACACCTCAACGCGAACGTCCTGACATTCCAGATTTTTCGCGTCGACCTCGCCGATGCCGGAAATTTCAGCCTGAAATGAAACGCACACTCCCGACAGGTCCACCTCTCCGACGCCGGAAAGATCGGCGGAAAATTTATCCGCATTCACGCCGCTAATATCCGCGTCGACAACGCCCTCAATCTCGATAGCGTCAAGCGCGGGAAGCATCACAACCGCCGTCACGCCGCGCTTGACAGCGCTTATGCGACGGCCCTCTCCCTTCTGCTCCGTATCGAGAACAAGACGGCCCGATTCAACATGCGCGCGCGTGCGATCCAGATCCTCGCGCCGGCCCGATAGCGTCACGGAATAATCATCGCCGACGCGCACTTCGAGTTCGAACACGCCCTTGATTTCAATTTCCGTGAAATCAACCGCTTCGACGACGCGTTTTTCATCCGCGCTGCGATCGCGATCTTCAAACTCGCCGATATCGCCCCAGGCGACCTTGAATGCGGTCGCCGCAACGGCGACCGCCAGCGCAAGGCCGATCAGAAATCCAAAAAACAAACGCATCGCCCGCTCCTTTCGCGCCGTTCTTCCGCCGGCTAACGAACGTTGATCTCCGAAAAGAAACCGCCGCGCTTGTCGACCGTTTTCGGCGATCCGTAAATGTTGATCTCACCCATGCCGGAAACTTCCGCCTTCGCGCGCTCGCGCGCGTAAACGCTCGCCTCGCCCATGCCGGAAAGCGAAACATCGACGCTGGCGCATTCGAACGATTTCGCATCAAGCTCGCCGACGCCGGAAACGCGCGCGTGGAGCGATCTGCACCGGCCCTGAATATCGACCTCGCCGACGCCGGAAAGGTTCATTTTAAACCCCGCGGCGTCGACGCCGCGAATATCGGCGTCGACTATTCCCGATACCGACAACCGATCGAGCGCGGGCATCGTTACGCTCGCCTTCAGCCCGTCGCGATCGCCGCGATGTTTTCGGCTCGCCAGGACGAGCGCGCCGTCCGCCACCTTCACGAGGGCGCGCTCCATCTCCTTGCTCGGCCCTTCAAGCCTGACGCCGTACTCGCCGCCGACTGCGACATCGAGTTCATACGCGCCGCTGATCTCGATTGAAGAAAAATCCCGCACGTCATAGGTCCGGCTCATGGTTTCGCCGGCCAGCGCCGGCGCGCCTGCGCCCATCAAACCCGTCGCAATCAGCGCAATTCTCATCATCTCGCTTCTACTCGCTCCTGAGGGCCGCCCGCCCGTTTTTAAACCCCTCAAAATCGACCTTAGCCCCGTGACCGCCGCTCTTAAATCCGGAACGGCGCACCGGCGGCTCTTTCCAGCGAAATTTGAGCAAGCCTGCTTATGATAATCACTTGCATTGGAATAGCGCGGCTGCTACGCAGCGCCAAATTGCGAATGATTATCAAAAACGAAAGGCTTGGAGAAACAAGATGCGTGGTATGATTAAAACGCCGTTCCTGGCGGGGGCCGCAATGGTCGCCGCGCTTCCTGCGGCGGCGCAGGACGCGCAGGAGATGCGGCTCGCGATGATTTCCGATCAGGTGATCGTCACCGGCGAGCGCGTCGAATATGCGAACGCGCATACCGCGACGGCGACCAAGACCGATACGGCCCTGGTTAACATACCCCAGTCGATATCGCTGATTACGCGCGACCTCATCGACGATCAGATGATGCGGTCGATGGCGGATGTCGTTCAATATGTGCCGGGCGTCCAGATGGGACAGGGCGAGGGCCATCGCGACGCGCCGACCCTTCGCGGGAACGCATCGACGGCGGACTTTTATGTCGATGGCGTGCGGGACGACGTTCAATATTACCGCGACCTGTTCAATGCGGAACGCATCGAAATTCTCAAAGGGCCGAATGCGATGATTTTCGGTCGCGGCGGCGGCGGCGGCGTCATCAACCGCGTCACGAAAACCGCGAATTTCGATCCGGTTCATGCGATCACCCTGCAAGGGGGTTCATTCGGTTTTGCACGCGGGGCGATCGATTCCGGCCTCGTTTTTTCACCGACGGCCGCGGCGCGCCTCAACGCCTTTTACGAAAATTCGGACAGTTACCGCGACTATGCGGGCATCGAGCGCTTCGGCGTCAGCCCGACGCTGCGTTTTGCGCCGAGCGATCGCACCTCTATCGACGTGACTTATGAATTCCTGAGCGATGAGCGAACAGTCGATCGCGGCGTGCCGTCTGACAACGGCCTTCCCTATTCCGGCGACCGGCGCGCGTTTTTCGGAAATCCGGACGAGTCATTCAGCGAAGCCTATGTTCACACCGGCGATTTCGCCTTTGCGCATGAATTCAACGACGCGCTGACCCTGCGCAATCATCTGCGCCTTGCCGATTACGACAAGCATTACCAGAACATTCACGCAGGCGGATCGGTAGGTTCGACCGGGACCGCGGGCGAGGTTCCGTTGCAGGCCTATTTCTCGGACACGGATCGGCGCAACTTTTTCAATCAGACCGACCTCATCTGGAAAACCGATACAGGCGCGATCGGGCACACGATCCTGATCGGCGGCGAGATCGGCGTTCAGGATACGGACAATCTGCGCTCGGAGAACAATAATTCGGCCGGAATCGTTACGATCGCAAATCCGACGACTTTCGCGCCCGCCATGTTTTCAAGCCAGATCCGCAACGACAATCACGTCGATCTGACGACGGCGTCCGCCTATATTCAGGACCAGATCGACGTCGCCTCCTGGCTTCAGCTTATCGGCGGCGTGCGCTTTGATCATTTCGAACTCGACTTTTCAGACAACCGGTCGCCGACGCGCCTTTCGCGCACCGATAATGTCTGGAGCCCGCGCGGCGGGGTTATCGTCAAGCCGACGGAAAAATCCTCGATCTACGCGAGCTACTCGAAATCCTTCCTGCCGCAATCGGGCGATCAGTTCTCCTCGCTCAGCGCATCGACGGCGGCGCTTGAACCTGAATCATTTGAAAATATCGAAGTCGGCATGAAGATTGAGCCGCGAGAGGGCCTGTCTTTTTCGGCCTCGCTCTATCGCCTCGACCGTGAAAACACCCGCGCGATCGATCCGGTCACCAACCTCACCGTGCTGACCGGCGCGCAGCGCAGCAAGGGGCTGGAGATTTCGCTGGCCGGTTCCGTAACCGATCGCTGGGAGGTTCTCGCCGGCTATACATTGCAGAACGCCGAGATAACCCGCGATACGAGATCGGCCGCGGCCGGCGCCGAAGTCGCGCTTGTTCCCAAACACGCCTTCGCGATCTGGAACGCCTATTCCATCACCGATCAATGGCGCGCGAGCGTCGGCGTCATTCATCAGTCCGACCAGTTCGCCTCGATCTCAAACAAGGTGGCGCTGCCCGGCTATACGCGCGTCGATGCGGCGATCTATTTCACGCTGAATGAACGCTTTGAGGCGCAGCTCAATGTCGAGAACCTGTTCGACAAGCATTACTTCCCGACTGCGCACAACGACAACAACATCACGCCGGGAAGCCCGCGCGCCTTCCGCGTTTCGTTAACGGGGCGTCTGTAAAGGCCCCGGTCTCTTTCGTCGGCGCCGCCGGCTTGGTGGTTCGCGTATCGAACCGAAGGGCCTGTACGCCCGCGCCCTCGCCCTAGAAGGCGCGCCGGCGGCGCCGGCGAAGGAGACGCCCGCCGCTGCACAATGCGGCGGCGCAATCAAATTGACAGGATGATCGGTGAACCGCGCGCGCCGGACAGGGCGCGCGCGCATTCGCGTTTTCTATTGCGCCTCGCGCGCCCAACGCAGGATCGGCTTTCGCGCCGCTGCGGTTTCATCGAGCCTGCGCCGGGGCGAAAGCATGGGCGAGGCCTTGAACCGCGCCGCCTCGCCGGCCCTCGCCTTTTTCGCAAGATCGAGAAGCGCATCGCAGAACAGGTCGAGTTCCTGCCGCGATTCCGATTCCGTCGGTTCGATCAGCATTGCGCCGTGAACGACCAGCGGGAAATACATCGTCATCGGATGATAGCCCTCGTCGATCATCGCTTTTGCGAAATCGAGCGTTTCGACGCCGGTACCCTTGAGGAACGCATCGTCGAATAGCGCCTCATGCATGCAATAGCCGGGAAACGCCGGCGACATTTCCTTGCTGAGGCGCGCCAATACATAATTGGCGTTCAGGACGGCGTCTTCAGACGCCTGACGGATTCCATCGCCGCCATGGCTGAGCATATAGGCGAGCGCGCGCACGAACATGCCCATCTGCCCCTGGAACGCGGTGATGCGTCCGCCCGCCTCGCCCTCGCCCTCGGCTTTCGCCGCGCGGCGCGTTTCGACGAGGTGAAATTTCTCCCCCTCCCTGACGACATAGGGCACCGGCGCGAAAGGCGCGAGCGCAGCCGAAAGGACGACAGGCCCCGAACCCGGCCCGCCGCCGCCATGCGGCGTTGAAAAGGTTTTGTGCAGATTGATGTGCATCGCATCGACACCGAGATCGCCGGGGCGCACTTTCCCCGCAATGGCGTTGAAATTGGCGCCGTCGCAGTAAAAATACCCGCCGACTTCATGCACCGCGTCGGCGATCGCCTTGATGTCGCGTTCAAAGAGCCCGCAGGTGTTCGGGTTCGTCACCATGATGCCGGCGACATCGGGTCCGAGCCTGGCGCGAAAGGCTTCCAGATCGACGCGGCCCGTATCATCGGCCGGAATGGCGTCGACGACGAAACCGCATTGCGCGGCGGTCGCGGGGTTCGTGCCATGCGCGGATTCAGGCGCCAGCACGCGCTTCCTGTGGCTCTCGCCCCGCGCGTCGAGCGCGGCCTTGATCGCCATCATGCCGCAAAGTTCGCCATGCGCGCCGGCTTTCGGCGACATCGCGACAGCGGGCATGCCCGTCAGCTCCATCAACCAGTTCGCCAGCGTGTCGATCAGTTCGAGCGCGCCCTGAACCGTCGATTGCGGCTGCAAGGGATGAACATCGCCGAACCCCGGAAGGCGCGCCATCTTCTCGTTCAGGCGCGCATTGTGCTTCATCGTGCAGGAGCCGAGCGGGAACGGCCCCATGTCGATCGCGTAATTCTTCTGGCTGAGACGCACATAATGGCGCATCGCTTCGGGCTCGGACAGGCCCGGCAGATTGAACGGCGCCTCGCGCTTCATGGCGCCGAGGCGATCGGCGCCGCCTTTCGGCTCAGGGAAATCGACGCCCGTCGCGGCGAATGCATCCTTTTCGAAGATCAGCGATTCTTCGATCTGCAATGCGCGATTGCCCGTAAACGTCTCGACATCGACGCTTGCGCCGTCGCCTTTTGTCTGGCGGCCTTGAGAATTCATGGTCATGCGAGCGCCTTTGAAAGAGATTTTGCGTATGCCGCGATATCCTCATCGCTGACGCATTCCGTCGCCGCGACGATAAGAATGTCATGCGCCTCGCTGTCATGCGGCCAGAGCCGTTCGCCCGGCACGCCGGCGAGAATATCGTCGGCGGCGAGTTTCTCGACGACTTTCGTCGCATTTTTCGGAAGGCGCAGCGCGAACTCGTTAAAGAACGAAGACGTCAACAATTGAACGCCCGGTATTTTCGAGAGCGCGTCGGCCGTCCTGCACGCGGCTTCATGATTGAGCGCGGCGACGCGGCGCAAACCCGCCTCGCCAAGCAAGGTCATATGGATCGTGAAGGCGAGCGCGCACAGCCCCGAATTGGTGCAGATGTTCGATGTCGCCTTATCGCGGCGAATGTGCTGCTCGCGCGTTGAAAGCGTCAGAACGAAACCGCGCTTGCCGTCGGCGTCGACGGTCTGACCGCAATAGCGGCCGGGCGTCTGGCGCAGGAGTTTCTCGCGCGTGGCGAAAAGCCCGACATAAGGCCCGCCGAAATTGAGGCCGTTGCCGATCGACTGGCCTTCGCCGACGACGATATCGGCGCCCATTTCGCCGGGGCTTTTGACAGCGCCCAAAGACATGATTTCGGTGACGACGGCGACCAGCAGCACGCCTTTCGCCCGGCATTCCTGCGCAAGCCCGGTCAGATCGCGCAGATTGCCGAAAACGTCAGGCGTTTGCACGATGACGCAGGAGGTATCGCCGTCGATCGCGGCGGCGAGATCTTCCGACGCCTGCGTATCGATCGGCATCTGCACGACCCGCTCGCCCAGAAGCTCGACATTGGTGCGCGTCACCGCCGCGTAATGGGGATGCAGCGCGCCGGACAGTACGACCTTGCCGCGTTTGGTGACGCGCCGCGCCATCAGCGCGGCTTCGGCGCACGCTGTCGATCCGTCATACATCGAGGCGTTGGCCACATCCATGCCGGTCAGCGCCGCGACCTGGCTCTGGAATTCAAAGAGATATTGCAGCGTACCTTGCGCGATTTCCGGCTGGTACGGCGTGTAGGAGGTTAAAAACTCCGAACGCTGAATGATGTGATCGACGCTCGCCGGCGTATGATGCTTGTAGGCGCCGCAGCCGACAAAGAACGGCCCCGCGCCGGCGGCGCGGTTCTTCGCCGCCATCGCGCCCATCATCCGTTCAACTTCAAGCTCGCCCTTGTGCGCGGGAAGATCGAACGCCGCGTTCAAAACCGTTTTCGGCACGTCGGCGTATAGATCGTCGATCGACCGGGCGCCGATCGTTTCGAGCATCTGGCGGCGGTCATCCGCCGAAAGGGGAAGGTAACGCATGGGGATCAGATCGTTGCAAGGAAAGCTTTGTATGCGGCGGCGTCCATCAATCCGTCGGCGTCGGCCGGATTGGTCGGCTTGAGCTTGACGAACCAGGCGCCCGCTTCGGGATCGGCGTTCACCTGCGCGGGATCATCGACAACCGCCTGATTGATCTCGATCACTTCGCCGGAAATCGGCGCATAAACGTCGGACGCGGCTTTCACCGATTCAACGACGGCCATGTCATCGCCCTTGTTGAACGTTTTGCCGATTTCGGGCAGCTCGACGAAAACAACATCGCCCAATTGTTCTGCGGCGTGCGCGCTGACGCCGATCGTGGCGCCAGAATCGTCAAAACGAACCCATTCGTGATCCTTGGTGTATTTCGTGGTCATGGCGCTCTCCTAGCCGCGGTAATAATTGTGGGGAACTACAGGCATATCGACGATCGTTGCGGGCAATTCCTTGCCGCGTACTTTCAATCGCACCGGATCGCCGGTTTTCGAATGCGCAAAATCGACATAGCCCATGGCGACCGGCGCATTCGCCGTCGGGCCGAATCCGCCCGAGGTGACGACGCCGATTTTCGCGCCGTTCATGTCGACGATTTCCGTTCCTTCGCGCGCGGGCGCGCGCCCTTCGGGGCGCACGCCGACGCGAAGGCGCGAAGGGTTGTTCGCCAGTTCGGAAAGAATTCGTTCAGCGCCCGGAAATCCCCCTTCTTCCTTGCGGCGCTTTCCGATGACGAACCCGATATTGCCCTCAACAGGCGAGGTGTCCTCGTCGAGATCATGACCGTAAAGGCACATGCCCGCCTCAAGGCGCAGCGAATCGCGCGCGCCAAGGCCGATCGGCGCGACTTCCGCTTCGCCCAACAGCAGCTTGGCGACTTTCGCCGTGTCTTCGCCGCGCGTTGAAATTTCATAGCCGTCTTCGCCGGTGTATCCGCCGCGCGTCACGACGGCGTCGAACCCGCCGATTTTCATCTCGGTGAAACTCATGAATTTTAGCGTCGCCGCGTCCGGCGCATGGCGCGCCAGAACGGCGGACGCCATCGGCCCCTGCAGCGCCATCAGTCCGCGATCGTCAAACCGCTCAAGCCTGACGCCCGCAGGCAGGCGCGCATCGAGATAGGCGTAGTCTTTTTCCTTGCAGGCGCCGTTGACGACGATGTTCAACCGGCCGTCCGTCGCCGGACGGCTCACCATCAAGTCGTCGACGATGCCGCCCCTGTCGTTCAGCAGGACGGAAAGGCGCTGGCGCCCCGCGCCGAGTTTGAGGATTTCGCCGGGAACGAGCGTTTCAAGGGCGCGCGCGACCGTTTCATGATCGGGCCCGACAATCGCCGCCTGCCCCATATGCGAAACGTCGAACAGACCTGCCTTCGCGCGCGTGTGAAGGTGTTCTTTCAAAACGCCGTCCGCGTATTGAACCGGCATTTCGTAACCGGCGAATTCAACCATCTTCGCGCCGAGCGAGAGGTGGAGATCGTAGAGCGGCGTTCGCTTCAATTCGGATGTCATTTCGGTTCCATGATCGTTGGCCGCCGGAATTGGCGGGCGCCCCGGCTGTCACGGAACCTGAGAGATTTCGCCGGCGTCGCTTTTGAAAAGGCGCCGGCTTACTCCTTCGGTGGGCCGGATCGCTCCGGCCGCTTTCCAGCCTTTATCCCGCGCGCGGTCCTTTTGCCTGAGAGTTTCCGGGGCGGTTGCTCCTTCGGCGCCGCCGGCTTGCGCCGTCGACCTCTCCCGCTTGCGCGTCGCGGCGTCTGGCGCCGCTGGCCGGCGACAATACGGGCCGGCTTGGCGCAGTCAATGATTCGACGGCGGAATTTTCCGCCCCGCCCTTCATTCGTCGCCTACGGTCCGCCCCGTCAGGGCGATCGGTCAGGCCGCAGCCGGCGAATTGCAATTCCGGCACAGGCCGCGCGCCTCCAGTCGCGCCGTCTTCATCTGGAACGATGACCGGCGCAGAAGCGGGCGAAGATTCGACTCGATGATGTCGAGTTCAACCTCGTTCGCCGACGCGCAGTTTTCGCAAACGAGAAAGACCTGAACTTCGTGCGGGCCTTCATGATTGCAGGTGACGAACGCATTGATGCCTTCGAGCTTGTGGATGAATCCCTTTTGCTCAAGCCCTTCGAGCGCGCGATAGACGGTCATCGGCGCGCGCACGCCCTTGTCTTTCAATTTGTCCAGGATTTCATAGGCCTTCAGCGGCGATTCGGCCTCCGTCAGCGTCTCCCAGACAAAAGTCTCATTGCGGGTGAGCCCTGACGGCTCGCGGCCGTCAGCGCCATTTTCATGGCCGGCGCCATCGCCATGGCCGTCGTGATTATCATTGTGAGCCAACGCGACCTCCGATCTATTTTTTGTATGTTATATCACACGTTATATCGCGAGCAAACCTAATAGAGGAACTTCCGTGTCCGGAACCATTTCGACGCGATCCATTTCTCCCCCGACAGGACCGGCATTCCCGCATGGCGCGATGCGCGGTCGGGCGCGCCGTCGCTCGTAACGTTTGAAAATACGAGGATATCCCCGCGCCCGGCGCGTATTTCAAGATCGCCGGACGCAAAGCGCGTGCGCCCGCCCTCAAAGTCGTCATTCAAAAACAGGAGCGCCGTTTTCGACCTCTGGCCGCTGCGATCGAAATCCGGACCTGGCGGTATGCAGTCGAAATGCGGCTTGTATTCCTGGCCCGGCGCGTAGCGCATAACGCTCAGGAATTCGCCGTTTTCCTCGGGCGCGCCGGCCGCGAGCGCCAGCAGCCGATTTAGAACGATCAGCGCCAGATCCTGATCGGCGATTGATAGACTGGCCGTTGAGGAGGTTCGCAAAACGTCGCGCACCATGCGCGTTCGCGTCGGATCGTAAACGAGCGCCGGCCCGAGTCGCGATGCGGCGTGCGCGATCAGATATTCGCAAATCTCCGGCGCGACGACATTTCGGTAAATGACGATATCGGGCGAAACGCTGAGACGTTCGGGTGCGCAAACCGGCGCCGGTTTCAGCGTTAGTTTTTCTGATATCCCGCGCCAGTCGATCGGCGCCGCCGCCGCCGGCGCCGCCGCTGCGGTCGCGGCGCGCAATTGCGGCGCGCGGGGGTAAGCCGACTGGTCGAGGGCCAGCGCGATTTTCGCAAGATCGCCGACGACCGGCCGCCCGGCTGCGGCGCGCGCAAGGACGAACGCCGCGCCGACCGGTTCTTCAAGCGCGGACTGCGCGGCGATATCGGCGATCGCCGCATCATCGATGTCGCGTATCGCGAGCGCGCAGGCGAGCGCTGCGAGCGCAACCGGATCGCCGCCGCGCGCAAGCTCGATCCAGTCATCGATTGCAGCGCGTTCATCGCCCGCGCCGTCTACGCCGAGCGCCGTGCAGGCGGCGAGAAGTCGCCTCGCCTCCGGCGAGCCGCATTCGGCCGCCGCCCTAAGCGCTGAAACGCCGTCAGGCGTCGTTTCGATAGTGAACAGTTTACGGTTTGCGAGCGTATAGAGCGCGCCGGGATGACCGCCCGCAGCGGCGGCCTGCAACCAGATTTCGGCGTCTTCACGGCGTCCGGCCCGGACAAGCGCCGTCGCCAGTTCATATTGCGCGCCGCGCTCGCCCGCGCGTGCGCGAGACAGGATCGCGTTAAAGTCGGGCGGATTCGTCATCCCGCGAATCTACCATCGACCTTGCGCCTATCGCCAGCCGGAACGGTCGAAGATTTTCACCGCCTGCGTCTGATGCGCGCCGAGCGCCGACATATCGATCGTATCGGCGCGGAATTCTCCGAACGAGGAGATCGGTCCGCTCGCCTTCACGCCTGCGACGACGGGATATTCGTTATTGCCGGCCGCGAACGCTTCCTGCGCTTCATCGCTCAACAGGAAAGCGATCAGCTTTTCGGCGTTTTCAGGGTCCGGCGCATAGCGCGCGACGCCGACGCCGGAAATATTGATATGCGTGCCGGTCGTATCCTGGTTTGGAAAAATGAAGCCGACCTTTTCGCCGATGGCCCGCATCCTGGCGTTGTCCGAACCGACATAGCGCGCGAGATAATAGCTGTTGACGATCGATATGCGGCACTGTCCTGCGGCGACGGCCTCTATCTGGCTCGTATCGTTGCCTTCCGGCTTGCGGGCGAAATTGGCGACGACGCCTTTCGTCCATTCCTCGGCTTTCTCCGCGCCTTCATTTTCGATGATGCCGGCCAGCAGGGACTGATTGTAAACATTCGTCGACGAACGAACGCATATCTCGCCGGCGAATTTCGGCGAGGCGAGATCGTCGTAATCGGAAAGACCTTCGGGCGCGCCGCGCGCCTTGTCG
Organism: Parvularculaceae bacterium; assembly: GCA_020446945.1. Classification (GTDB taxonomy): domain Bacteria; phylum Pseudomonadota; class Alphaproteobacteria; order Caulobacterales; family Parvularculaceae; genus Amphiplicatus. The sequence continues at coordinate 304,845 of JAGRDS010000002.1, read as the reverse complement.
TAGATGATGATCCGCGCGCGCTTCGACAGGGCGACCCATTCATTTTCCGGATCGCGAAACTGCGCCGGCACCCGCTCCAGGATCGCCGGGTCTTCAATCGGACGCAGGACGCCGCGATCTTCCGCGCGCCATAAAATTCCCGCATCGGCCGTGATGAAAACATCGGCCGGGCTCGCCTCCGCCTCGCGCGACAACCGTTCGATCAGCGCGTCGCCGCCGGCTTCGATCAGGTTGACGCGAATTCCCGTCTCGGCGGTGAAAGCGTCGTAAATCGCAAGATCGGAATCGTAATGGCGCGCGGAATAAACGTTCACTTCGCCATTGGCGGGCCTTGCCGCCTCACTCGTCTCGACGGCCCCGCCCCGCCCGCAGGCCGAAGCCAGCATTATGAGAATGGCGGCTGAGGCCCCGGTGATGATTTGATTGCTTTGCGTCATGGGCCGATCATACTGCGAATAATTATCAACCGCAAATAAAACCGGCTGCGGCCCTAAGCCGCAAGCACGCGAATACGCGCCGGATCGAACGCGACCCGCGCGCGCGTTCCAGGTTCCAGCGGGCGCTCGCATTGGGCTTTCAGCGCCGCTTCGGCGCCGTCGACGATAAGGCTCGCCGTCCAGCGCGGCCCGGCGAAACGGCAATCGACGACCCGGCAGGGTCCGTTTTCGTCGGCGAGAGCGGCGGCGCCGCCTTCGTGAATGACGATAAAGGCGGCGTCAGCCGGCCGGCGTTCGACGGCGAGCGCGCCGAATTCGGTGGCGATCCCTTGATCGACGGGGCGGCAGGCGAGCGTTTGCGCGCCGGGAAATACGCTAGCGGCCGCCACCGTTTTCGGCGCGGCGTAAAGTTGTTCGGGCGAGCCGGTTTCAACGATGCGCCCCGCCCGCATCACCGCGATCCGGTCGCCGATTTCAACCGCTTCGGCGGGATCGTGCGTTACGAGAACGGTCGTTGTCGAGCGCGCTTTCAGAATGCGCCGCATTTCGGCGCGCAGGCGCCGGCGCAAGGCGACGTCGATGCTGGCGAACGGCTCGTCGAGCAGCATGGCGCGCGGCTGTCGCGCGAAGGCGCGCGCGAGCGCGACGCGCTGCTGCTGGCCGCCTGAAAGCTGATGCGGGTAGCGGTCCGACAATTCCGAAATTCCAACGGCGCCGAGTTCGGCCGCAACACGCGCCGCGCGCTCGGCCCGCGCGTGCCCGGCGAGCCCGAACGCGACATTTTCCGCAACGCTCATATGCGGAAACAGAACATAGTCCTGAAAGACGAAACCGATCGGACGGATCTCCGGCGGCGTATGTTTTTGCGCGCTCGCAAGCGTCGCCGCGTCAAGTTCGACGGCGCCGTCCTGTAATTTTTCGAGCCCCGCAGCGATCCGCAGCAAAGTCGTTTTACCGCAACCCGACGGACCGAAAAGCGTGACGATTTCGCCGGGCGCAGCCTCAAGGCTTGCGCCGTCGACGACAAGACCCGCGCCGAAACTGTGGCGAATGTTCCTGAGAACGAGACCCATAGGCGACCTCATCTCGCATCATCCGGCGACGAATGATAGGGCTTTGCGGCGACAAGACGGCAGGTTCGAACAGGCGATGATTTTCGGCGGCGAAAAAAGAACGGGCGCGATTGCAGCTGTCGTGTCGGCGATCGTCGTCGGCGCGCCGGTCCTTGCAGTCCTTGCAAGCCTCACCGGGCCGTATGGCGATACGATCGCGCATGTCGCCGCGACAGTCGGCGCGGACTATCTCGTCAACACCGCAATCCTTTGTTTTGCGGTCGGCGCGGCGAGCGCCATTCTCGGCGGCGGCGCGGCGTTCCTTGCGGCTGTTTGCGATTTTCCCCTGAGACGCTTTTTCGCCCTCGCGCTGATATTTCCGCTGGCGACGCCGGCCTATATCGCGGCATACGCCTACGCCGATCTTCTTGGACCGTTCGGCGCGCTGGCGCCGCTCGCCGGCTTCGCCCAGTCGGTCGGCCTGCCGCCGATCAAAAGCCTCGCCGGCGCGGCGTTCGTACTTTCGCTGACGCTCTTTCCTTATGTTTACCTCACCGCGCGGGCGGCTTTCGCGGCGCAATCGTCGGCCATGCTTGAAACGGCCCGCACGCTCGGCGCGCGCCCCCTTAAAGCGGCGCTCGTTCTGCTGGCGCCGATGGCGCGCCCGGCGATCGCCGGCGGCGCGGCGCTCGCCATGATGGAAACGGCGGCCGAATTCGGCGTCGCCGATTATTTCGGCGTCTCGACATTGAGCGTCGGCGTATTCAGGACGTGGCACTCGTTCGGCGATTTGACGGCGGCGTCCCAGGTCGCTTCTGCGCTCTTCATTTTTTCGCTGTCGCTCGTCGCCTTCGAAAGCATCACGCGGCGCGGGCGCACGAGCGAGGCGCCGCGGGTTTCACGCGCGCCGATGCGCATCCGCCTCAACGGTTTCGCCGCCGCGGGCGCCGTTTTGTTTTGCGCGATCCTTGTATGCGGCGGATTTTTCGTTCCGGCGATTGCGATCGCGGCCAAACTCGACCCGTCGCTCTGGCCGGTCGCCTCGCGCAATCTCGGCGCAACGGCCGCCAACAGTTTTTCGATTGCGGCGGCGGGCGTCGTCTCGGCGATCGCATTATCGCTCCTTCTCGCCTATGCAGGGCGACAGACCGCCAACAGCGCGCTCAAGGCGCTGATCCGGATCGCAACGCTTGGATACGCCGTACCGGGAACAGTCATCGCCATCGGCGTCCTGGCGACGTTTTCAACGCTTCGTGAGACAATCGGTCCCGCCGCCTTTCTCGGCGGCGGCGCGGCGGCGCTGATCTACGCCTACAGCGTGCGTTTTCTCACCGCCGGTTACAACGCAGCATCCGCAGGCCTTGATAAAATCGACAAGGGCTATGACGCGGCGGCGAAAACGCTCGGCGCGGGCGCCTCACGCATTCTCGCAACGATCCACGCGCCATTATTGAGGCGCGCCGTATTCGCAGGCGCGACGATCGTTTTCGTCGATATCATAAAGGAATTGCCGGCGACGCTGATTTTACGAGACTTCAATTTCGAAACGCTGGCGACGCGGGTTTATCGCCTCGCCGGCGACGAAAGGCTGGCGGAGGCCGCGCCCGAAGCGCTCATTCTCATCGGCGTCGGCGCAATCCCGATTTTGATCTTTCACGTGCTTTCGGAAATGCGCGGGTCGTCAATCGCGAAATGACGCAAGCGCGGCTTCGATGCAGTCGCATACATAATGCGCCTGATCCGGCGTCAGATAGGGATGCATCGGCAGCGATATGATTTCTTCGCACAAACGCTCCGTCGCCGTCAGCGGTTCGGCGGGCGCAAATTTCTCGAACGCCGGCATTTTGTGAAGCGGCGTCGAGTAATAAACCGCCGTCGGCGCGCCTTTCGCCTTCAGCGCCGCCGCCACGTCATCGCGATGGTCCATCCTGACCGAATAATATCCGTATCCGGATTGCGCGCCTTCAATGTGGCGCTGGGGACTTGCGAGATTTGAAAGGCGTCGATCGTAAATCTCGGCGATCATCGTGCGCGCTTCGAGTTCTTCGTCGAATATCGCCAGCTTTTCGAGCAGCACGCCCGCCTGGAAACTGTCCATTCGACCGTTGAACCCGACGCAGACCGAGTTCTTGCGCGCTGAATCCGTACCGTGCCAGCGGATCGACATCCATTGTTCGAGCGTTCCGAGATTCTGCGACAGGATCGCGCCGGCGTCGCCATAGGCGCCGAGCGCCTTGCCTGGAAAAAAGCTCGTCGCCGTCGCCGGCGCCAGATTGCCGATCCACGCGCCGTCCAGCCTGCCGCCGAAACCTTGCGCGCCGTCGGCGAGAAGGAACAGGTTATTGCGATCGGCGATCGCGGAAATGGATCGGTAATCGGCCGGCGAACCGAAGAGGTCGACCGGAATGACCGCCGCGGGACGCAATGCGCCGCGCGCCTTCACCTCCGCGATCCGGCGCTCAAGGTCGTCGGGATCCATATTGAATGTGGCGGGATCGATATCGACGAACACCGGCGTCGCACCCGTCAGCAGGACGGCGTTGGCGGTCGCATTATAGGAAAACGCCGGCAGAAAAACGGCGTCCCCTGTATCGACGCCGGCGGCCAGCAAGGGGATGATCAGCGCCGCCGTACCGCTTGCGCAGGCGACAGCGCCCGCCGCGCCCGTCTTTTCGGCGAGCAGCGCCTCAAGCTCCTCGATCTCGGGGCCCGCGATATAACGACCATGATCGAGTACGGCCTGAAGGCGCGCCTCGATACGCGCTCTGATCCGTCTTTGTTGCGATTTCAGGTCAACAAAAGCGATCTCGCCGACGTCGGTATCTCCGGCGAGCATAAGATTGGCGACGCCGTTCATGCGATCATCCTGTCCGCCTGCTCGGCCGCTATCAGTGAATTGCGTTTCAGATCGATCGCCGTCGCCCAGTCGATCGCGGCGCGCCCGGCCTTGCCGTCGACCATCGTGCGCGCGCCGTCGAGAACGGATGCGAAAAACGCTTCGACGCTCTCGGCCAGCGGATCGGCGAACGCCGCCGCCGTATTGGCGATTGCAACGCTGCCCGGACGCGGCGTCGCATCCGTCACGCGGCGCGCCATGAAATCAATCTCTATTCGCCCCTGCTCATATTCGATACGCAAGTGCCGGCGGCGTTCTTCGGCGCGCCTGCTGGCGATAAAAGAACAGCTTCGGCCATGATCGAATTCAAGGGTCGCGATCGTTTCATGCCGGTCGCCGCAGGCGGAAACGTTTTTCGGGTCTGCAAATCCGAAAAAGCGCGCAATATCGAGATCATGGATCATCAGGTCGAATACGACCGAGACGTCTTCGCCGCGGCCGGACGGAGGCCCGCAACGCGAAAATTCCAGCTTCTTCGGCGCGACTTCAATAAGCGGCAATCCGATCGCCGACAGGACGAAACGTTCCTGATGGCCGACCTGCAAGATCAGCGACTTTCGCTCGGCGATCGCGATCAGCGCATCGGCCTCGGCGACGCTCATGGCGAGCGGCTTTTCGACATAGACATGCAGGCCGGCTTCAAGCGCTGCTTTGGCAAAGCGGAAATGCGTCGGCGCGGGCGACGCGATGACGATCGCATCGACCGATTTGAGAAGTGACGGATAATCCGCAAAGGGCGTGACGCCGACCCGATCGGCGAGTTCGCGGGCGCGGCCGGCGTCGATATCGTAAAGGCCGACCAGCTCCGCGCGTTCGCTCGCGGCGTGCTTGGCCGCATGAAACGCGCCGAAAACTCCCGCACCTACGACGCCCGTCTTCAGCCTGGATTTCACGCTAACGCCCCGCAACTTGACCGGTTTCGGCGGTGACCATAGCTGCGCCCCCTTAACGGCGATACGCCTTACGGCGTCGCGACCTTCAAACTATGTTTCGGCCTGTTTCAGCCTAGATTTCAATACGATCGCGATTTTTCTTGAGTTCGTCAGCCAGCAGGAAGGCGAGTTCAAGCGCCTGGGTGGCGTTCAGGCGGGGGTCGCAATGCGTATGATAGCGGTCCGCGAGGTCGTTTTCGGAGATTTCCTGCATCCCGCCGAGACATTCGGTTACGTTCTGGCCGGTCATTTCGAGATGGACGCCGCCCGGATAGGCGCCTTCGGCCCGGCAGATAGAGAAAAATGCGTCTATTTCGGAGCGGATATCATTCAGCCGCCGCGTCTTGAGACCGTTTTCCGCCTTGATCGTATTGCCGTGCATGGGATCGCTCGACCAGACGACCGATCGCCCCTCCTCCATTACTTTTCGGACAAGCGGCGTCAGGCCGTCGGCGACCTTCTCGGCGCCGAAGCGCGCGATCAGGACGATCCGGCCCGGAATATTCGACGGGTTCAGCGCGTCCAGAAGTCCGATGAGCTCGTCGGGGCTTAAAGACGGGCCGCATTTGACGCCGACCGGATTTGCGACGCCGCGGCAGAATTCGACATGCGCGCCGTCAAGCTGACGGGTGCGATCGCCGATCCAGATCATGTGGGCGGAGGTGTCGTACCAGCGCCCGCTCGTTGAATCGATGCGCGTCATCGCCTGCTCGAAACCGAGCAGCAGCGCTTCATGGCTGGTGTAGAAGTCGACCTCGCGAACGGGACGCACTTCCTTGGCGGTGATGCCGCACGCTTCCATGAACGCGAGTGCTTCGGAAATCCGGTCGGCGAGCGTGCGATACCGGTCGGCCTGACGATTGCCCGACACGAATTCAAGGTTCCAGCGATGAACGTTGTGAAGGTCCGCGTAACCGCCGCCGGCGAATGCGCGGATCAGGTTCAGCGTCGCCGCCGATTGGCCGTAGGCTTTCAGCAGCCGCGCGGGATCGGGCGTTCGCGCCGCGCCGTCAAATTCCATGCCGTTGATATTGTCGCCGCGATAACTCGGCAGCGTGACGCCGTTCAGCGTTTCGGTCGGCGACGAACGCGGTTTGGCGTATTGCCCGGCGATGCGGCCGATTTTGACGACCGGCATGCCGCCGCCGAAAGTAAGCGCCACCGACATTTGAAGGAGGACGCGGAACGTATCACGGATCGTATTGGGATGAAATTCCTTGAAGCTCTCTGCGCAGTCCCCGCCCTGCAGCAGGAAAGCGCGGCCATCGGCGACGCGCGCCAGTTCTTCCTGCAGCGTGCGCGCCTCGCCGGCGAATACGAGCGGGGGATAGCCGGACAATTCCGACTCCACGGCCTCAAGCGCGGCGGGATCGGGATAGTCCGCCGGCATATGGCGGGCCGGCTTCATTCGCCAGCTGTCAGGCTTCCAACTCATTTCACCTCCAAAGACGGGTTCTCTTAAGACCGGGCCTGCGGCGCCGCAATATTGAAATCGTCGCGGGTCTCCTCGCCGGACCGCATCTGCTAAAGGTGATATCCTCAAAAAGGAGTGCGCAATGAAGCTGACAACACTGATCGCCGCAGGACTTTTGATCGTCTATCCGGCGAATGCGCTGGCGCAGCGCGATTTCAGCGAAATCGAAATTACAACGCAGGAAGTCGCGCCCGGCGTCTACATGTTACAGGGCGCTGGCGGGAATATCGGCCTGTCGACCGGGCCTGACGGCGCTTTCATGATCGACGACCAGTTCGCGCCCCTGTCCGCCAAAATCCTGGCGGCGATCGCAAAGGTCAGCGACGAGCCGGTGAAATTTCTGGTCAACACCCACTGGCACGGCGATCATTCCGGCGGCAACGAAGCGTTCGCCGACCGCGGCGCCGTCATCATCGCCCATGAAAATGTCAGAACCCGCCTGAAGGAAGGGCTGAAGCGCGCATCCGGCGAAACGCCGCCCGCGCCCTATGCTTCGCTGCCCGTCATCACGTTTTCGGACAGCGTGAATTTTTACTGGAACGGACAATCCATCAATGTACGCCACCCGGCGCCCGCCCACACGGACGGCGACGCGATCATTTCCTTCAGGCCCGCCAATGTCGTTCATATGGGAGATACGTTTTTCAACGGCGCCTATCCGTATATCGACATCGAATCCGGCGGCGATCTCGACGGCGTTATCGCCGCGCACGAAGCAACGCTCGGCGAGATTGACGACAATACGAAAATTATTCCGGGCCACGGCCCGCTCAGCGCCAAAAAAGACCTGGAGCGCTATCTCGCGATGCTGAAAGACGTGCGCGCCCGCGTTCAGGCGTTGGTCGACAGCGGTCTCGACGAGAACGCGGCCGTCAAGGCCGATCCGCTGAAAGATCTGAACGGGGAATGGGGAACCGGCTTTATCGACGGCGAAGCCATGACGCGCGCGGCGTATCGATCGCTGACGCGGAATAAGACTCAGGCGCCGACGAAGGGGCGGTGAAAGCCGGCGCGAAAAAAGAAACGCCCGCGAAGGGGTGCGGGCGTTTCCATAATCGCTCGTTCAGGGCGAGCCACTATGTCAGTTTACGATTTGATCGTCGCTTCGACGACCGTATCGCCTTTGATGCGGCACTCGGCGACTTTGCTGTCGCCGCCGTCGACGGGAATAAGCTTAAGTTTGAGCGTGCGCAATGACGCGCCCTTAAGGCTCACGAATTTCGCGCGAAATTGATCGGCCGGCGCGAGACCCTGGGTCGAAAGCTCGGACGTGCAGAGCGAGATCTGGTCCTGCGTCGAACTGGCGAAGGCGGGCGCGGTCCCGATTGCGAGGGCGGCGGCCGCCGCGACAAGTAGTTTGTTCATTGGGATTTCCTTTTTCAGGTTGGCGGCGAACAGGTTTTGGCTTTCTTCACTCTTCGTTGTAATCCTATTTACTATTGTTTTTTAAAGTGTCAACATCATTTTTGTCGAAAGGCGAAAAATTTGGTAGGCTGAATGTCTCAGAATTAGACCGCTTCCAGAAACAAGCGGCGGAGTTTGGGAAAACGCCTGAGAAAAAGGGCTTTAATGTCAAGGACTTACAATCAGGAATGCGTCCTCGCCTATGCTTTCGACCTGCTCGGAGAGCGATGGACCTTTCTTATCATCCGCGAACTTTTTCTCGGTCCGCGCCGGTTCGGCGATCTCCACGCCGCCCTTCCGGGAATCGGCACCAACCTTTTGAGCAAGCGGTTGAAGGAGCTTGAAGAAGCGGGCCTCGTTGCGGCGACCGGGGACGGGCGTAACCGCTACCGTCTGACTGACGCCGGCGAGTCGCTGCGCCCGACCGCCCGCACGCTAATGTACTGGGCGATCGAATATTTCATGAACCGGCCGGAGCCTTCCGAGCCGAAAGATTGCATTTATTCCAACGATCTCGTTCCCGATTCCGTTGCGCTGGCGATCGAGATGTTCGCCAACAAATGCGTGCTGCCCCACGCCAATTACGTCCTGCACCTCAAGATCGACGAAAATTCCTATACGTATTATTTCATGAACGGCGAAATGACGGCGCGGCGCGGCGCCGATGCGCCGGCGATCGCGCGCATTGAAACCGATGTCGCGACATTGATGATGGCGATGCGAAGCGAGATTTATATCGACGAGACGCGAAAGAGATCGCGCCTTTCCGGCGATGCGAGCGCGCTCGATCACTTCCTGGCGGGATTTATGCCGGGTGCAGATATCGCCTTCGAGGTCGCAGAACTCATCAAGCAGAGAAGCCTTGAGCGCGCCCTTCCCGATGGCGCGGTCAGGGGAGCGAAGGTACCGGCGTAGCGCGCGCGGCGTCGAGATAGCGGGCGGAAACCGGCTTCACCGATCCGGATGCGAATTCAAACAGAAGCGGGTTTCCGGTCGGGATTTCAACTTCGACGATTTTCTCGTCCGATACGTCGAGCAACAATTTGACCAGCGCGCGAAGCGAGTTTCCGTGCGCGGCGACCATAAGGGATTGTCCGTCCATAAGGCGCGGCGCAATCTCGCCGTCCCAAACGGGTTTCACCCGATCGAGCGTCGTTTTCAGCGATTCCGTCACCGGCGTTTTATCGCCGAGGGCGGCGTAACGCGGATCGCGGGCGGGGTTGAACGGACTTTCCGGATCGATCGGCGGCGGCGGCGTATCGTAGCTGCGCCGCCAGATTTTGACCTGCGCCTCGCCGTGCTTTTCCGCCGTTTCCTTTTTGTTGAGGCCGGTCAGCCCCCCGTAATGGCGTTCGTTCAGCCGCCAGCTCTTGATCACCGGAAGCCACATCAGATCCATTTCATCAAGCGCGATATTGAGCGTCCGGATCGCGCGCTTTTGAACCGAGGTATAGGCGGCGGACCATGACGCGCCGGTTTCCTTCAGCAGGGCGCCCGCCTTTTTCGCTTCCGCCCGCCCCTGCTCCGTCAGGTCGACATCGACCCAGCCGGTGAACCTGTTCTGCAAGTTCCATTCGCTTTGTCCGTGACGAATGAGCGCGAGATAAGCCATGGGCGATTGTTCCTTCCTGCGGCCGCCGGCGAATGCCCGGCGCGGATCGGTTCATAAGGCGGGGAAGTCCGATTGGCTACCGCGGAAAATGCGCTAAAACGCGCCAGTCAAAAGGAATCTTCGATGCCCCGCCCTCCGAAAATCGCTCTCGCCCTGCATGGCGGCGCCGGCGCGCGCGCCGGGCGAGACTATTCCCGCGCCGAAACCCACCTTTCGCAACTATGCGCGCGCGGCGAAGCGATGCTTGCGCAGGGCGCGGCGTCTGTCGATGTCGTCGAGGAAATGGTCTTCGACATGGAGCAATCGGGATTTTACGTCGCCGGGCGCGGGTCGGCGGTGAACAAGGCCGGCTATGTCGAGCTCGACGCATCGATCATGGTCGGCGGTTTGCCGGGCGAAAATGAAGATCCGCGCCGGCGCGCCGGCGCGATCGCGGCGGTTGCGCATCTGAAATCGCCGGTCAAGGCCGCGCGCATGATCATGGAGACAACGCCGCACGTCATGCTCGCCGGACGCGGGGCGGAAAATTTCTGCAAGGCGCATGGCGCGCAATTCGTCGATGATCCGGCGAATTACTACACGGCGCCGATCGGCGTCACGCAATCGGAAATGCTCGATAACGAGCTTGGTCACGGAACGGTCGGCGCCGTCGCGCTCGACGCCTCGGGCCGATTGGCGGCGGCGACATCGACAGGGGGCGTATTCGGCAAACTCGAAGGGCGCGTCGGCGATACGCCGCTGATCGGCGCGGGCGCCTGGGCGGATGAATATGTCGCCGCCTCCTGCACCGGCCTTGGCGAGTACTTCATTCTCGCCGGCGGCGCGCAGGATGTCGCCAGCCGGGTCCGGTATCAGGGCGCCGATCTCGCCCAGGCGGCGCAGGGAATGATCAGGGATGTCGCAAAGCAGGGCGGAAACGGCGGCGTCATCGCAGTTTCGCGCGACGGTGAAATCGCATTCGCCTGGAATTCGAACGGCATGAAGCGCGCCGGGGTCGGTCCCGACCTGCCGCTTTTCGCGGCGACCTTCTAGGCGCGCGGCGTCATGGACCGTTCCCCGTCTGACATTCGCGCGCCCATTCGCGCAGGAGACACCGTCAGCGACGAGGACGCGGAAAGAATTTTCGCCCGTGTCACCGCCTGCACGCTGGCGCGCAGCGAATGGACGCACCCCGCCCATCTCGTATTCGCAGCAGTTCTGCTTCAGCGCGAAGGGCTGGCGGGCGCGGAACGCAAGATGCCCGATATGATACGCGCTTATAATATTTCCGTCGGCACGCCGAATAACGACAGCGAAGGCTATCATCATACGATAACGCTGTTCTTCCTGCGCCGGATCGATGCGTTTTTCGCAACCGGCGCCCGCGCCAATATGGAACGCGCGCGCGGCGTCGGCGCCGACGCGACTCGCCTTGTCGCCTCGCCGCTCGCCGACCCGGAATATCTCCTTGCCTTTTACACGAAAGAGCGGCTGTTTTCGCTCGCCGCGCGCCGCGCATGGGTCGGGCCGGACCTTGAACCGTCAGCAGACTGATCAGTCGGCGCTGAAAAGATCGCCGAAGAAATCGCCTTCGCGCCATGCCGGTTCGCTCTCGGCGTCCGCGAGATCGCGCAATATGCGATAGTTAAGCTCAGCGAAATGCGCGAGCGCGCCATAGTCGATCGGCAGGGATAAATCATCCGACGGGCGGTGATAGTGATCGCGCAAAAACTCGCGAAAAGCCTTTTCGCCGCCATTTGAAAAACCAAGCCGCAAGGACACCGCCGGAACGCCCGCCTTGATAAAGCTGAAATGGTCCGAGCGGACGAAGAAATTTTCGTCCGGCATGGGGTCGGGTGAAAGCGTCAGGCCCATCTCGCGCGCGGCGCTTTCAACGCTCGCGCCGATCGTCGTTCGTTCCGCGCCGAATGCGATGACATCGGTGAATGGATAGAGCGCGACGGGCATGTCGATATTGACGTTCGCCACGGCGCGCCGGCCGACGAAAGGATTGTTGATTGTCAGATACTGCGATCCAAGCAGGCCCTTTTCCTCGGCCGTCAGGGCGATGAAGGCGACAGTGCGTTTGGGCCGGACGCCGGATTCCTGCATCATGCGCGCGGCTTCCAGCATGACGGCGACGCCGCTCGCATTGTCGATTGCACCGTTGTAAATCGCATCTTCATCCGGTGCGGCGCGGTTTGAAACGCCAAGATGGTCGAGATGAGCGGTCACGATGACTACCTGCCTCGCCAGGCGCCGGTCCGACCCGCGAATGACGCCGATCACGTTTGCGCTTCTCGCATCGGACAGGATCGAGCGCCCTTTAAGCGCCGCCGTCTTCAGAAGTTCAAACCCCTTCGGCGCAAGCGCGCCCTGATTTTCCTCAGCCAGCAGCGTATCATAGTCGAATTGTTCTCCGGCGAAGAGTTTGCGCGCGCCGGCCTCGCTCATTGTCGCGACGGCGGCGACATCGGGCGCAGCGATCAGCAGCCTGCCGTTCGGGTCGAAGAACGTCATGCCGGCCGAGCGCGCGCCGTTTACGATGCGCGGCCATTTGTTCTTTTTGATTTCGGTTATCGTCGGTATCGCGAGAAATCCGATTGCGCCGCGTGCGGCCGCCGCGCTCAGCTTCACCTCGCTCCGGGAAAAAAACGCCCGCTTCTCCGAGTTCATGCCGGGCGGCGCGCCGGTGAAAACGACGACGATCTTTCCGTCGACATCAAGATCGGCGTAATCGTCGACGCCTTCTTCGGGCGCGGTTACGCCATACCCCGCGAATACAAGCGGCGCATCGACGTCATAACCGGATTTATTATACGAGCGCGCCGAAATGTAATCTTCAAGGTGAACAAGGTTTACGGCGCCGGCGGGCGAATTCAGGTTGAATTGCGCGCTTTCAATATCGCGAACGGCGCTGCGCAGGCGAATTGTCTGGCGCCAGCCGCCCCGGCGCGGCGGGCGCACGCCGATCTCTTTCATACGCTTTATGACATACGACGCGGCGTCGTCGTAACCTTTCTCACCCGCCTCGCGTCCCTTTCTCGCATCATCGGCGAGATAGGCGACATCGGCGCGAATGCGGTCGCTGGAATTCTCGTTCGCCGCGCCGGCGCGCCCGGCGCCGAAAATCGACGCGATCAGCATCGCCGCTATCGCAAATTGCATACGCCCGGACATGGCGCGGCTCCCGGATTTTCCCTTCACTCGGCGCCGCCAGTAGGCGCCGGCGCGCGCGGGCGCGTCAACCGGCGCCTCCGCTCCGGCTCGATTGACGCATAAAATCGGCTATTGTGGAAACCGGCTTTTCTGGCCGGGACGCCGGCTTTTGGGAAAATCGACCGCCATCGGAACGGGACATGAAGGAGAATTTCTTGCGCGGACAATTGAAAAAGGCGGTGTTTGCGGCCGCCCTTGTCGCGGGCGCGCTGTCCGTCATGTCAAGCGATGCGAGCGAGCGCAAGCGGGATTATCAGCTACAGCTCGGCCTCGGTTTCGCCGCCCCCTTCAACATGGAAGAACCGTTCATCGACCTGACGAAAACGAGAGGCGCCGGCTGGCGGTTCGGCGTCGGACGCCAGAAGAGAATTTCAGCGACCGAGGCGCTGGAAGCGGGATATCTCGATCCGGCGAGTTATATGCCGACGCCGAAGAGCCGGGAAACGTCTTATGCGGCCGTCGCCGTGTTCATGCCGAACGCGGATCGCTATCGTGAATATTACGCCGGCGATTATATTCTCGACTGGAAGGGCGAAGCTTACGGCTTCATGCAACGCTGGCCGAAATCATTCGAACGCCGACGCACGTCGAATTCGGTGGAATACTCGATGCCGGCGGCGGGCGCAAAAGGCGGCGCGTTGAGGTTTTCCGGCGTCGGCGAAGGCTTTACGGGTTTCCGCCTGTACCGAAAGGAATACGCCGCGCGTCTTGCGAAAGGCGAACTCTGGAATCCGGATTTTCTGAACTACGTCCGCCGATACGATATCATTCGGACGATGGATCTTCAGTCAACGAACAATACCGCCGTCAGGCGTTACGACCAGCTTGCCGAAATGGACGAACCCTGGGGTCAGGGCAGCGGACCCGTCTGGCCCGAACCGCCGTTTTACAGTATCCCCTATGAAGCGCTTTTCAACCTCGGCGTTACGGCCGATGTGAAAATGTGGATGACGTTGCCGCCGCAACTTGGATCGCCCATCGCCGCGGCCGATCCGTCCCTGCGCCGCGACAATCGCAAATTCCGGATCAGCGGCGAGAAAGTGCGCGACAGCGCGGCGAAAAACGCGGCCGAAACGCTGAAGAGCCCTGAATGGGAAAAATTCGCGAAATCATTCGTCGATCGCTATGTCGCGTCCGGCTACCCCTTGAACAGGCCGCTTTATCTCGAAGTGGGCAATGAAATCTGGAATCTCGCCGGCGGTTTTTACGTTTCAACGCGCTATGCGGAGGGAATCGGCCGGGGCGTCAATCCGGAATGGGCCGTCGGACAGGGATACGGCGTTCTCGTCGCGCGTTATATGATGGCGCTCGAAAGCGAATTCGCCCGGCGCAAGATCCGGCCGAACGTCACCTATGTCGTTGCAAGCCACACAGCCAATCCGTGGCGAACGAAAACCGCGCTGGAAGGGCTTGCGGAATATCTCAAACGGAACGGCGTCGAACCCGCGCCCTACCTCGCCATGACCGGCGTCGCCGTCACGAATTATTACGGGCACTTCAACGAGATGTCGAAGGCGATGTTCGGCGTTTCAAAGCCCGCTGAATATGCGCCGCTCTGGATCGCGGAAATGAAAAAGGATCCGGAAGCATTCGCGCGCCGTCTGGAAACGCTGCTCGCCGAAGGCCCGCAAAACGTCAAGGCGAACGGCGCATGGGTGATTGCGCGCTGGCGCGAACACAAGGCGTTCGCCGATCGCGCCGGCTCCCGCTTTATCGGCGCCTATGAAGGCGGCAGCCATCTCCTTCCGCCGAAAGAACTGGTCCGCGACAAATCGTTCCTCGCCTGGTGGCTCGCCTGGCACTGGAGCGAGGGGAACGCCGGCGTCGCGCGGCGCATCAACCGGGATATCGCCGACGCCTTTCCGGGCGTGATCATTTCCAATTACGAAAGTATCGGCACGCTGGGGCCGGATGCGCCGTGGAATGACGGCCATTATTCGCAATCGACGCCGATGATGGACATGTGGGATGAGTTCGCGAAAACGGCTCCGGCGAAGTAAGGCGCGCCCAAGCGCTTGAATACCGGACGTTTTCGTTTGATTGCCCGACCGGCCCCATAAGGATAGACTGGCCTCACGCTATCGGGGGTCGTTATGGGCAAGTCGATATTTAAATGCGTTGCAGCCGCGGCCGCCGCCGCGATGGCGTTCAGCGCGTTCGCCGCGGCGCAAACTCATGAAAACGGATATGGTCCGGACCCTGACGGCGACACCAATCCGGCGACCATGACGCGCGCCGTCGCCAATATCGGCGCGACCGATGTGCTTCTCGATCCCCGCTTCACCGTCGTGACGTTCGAGCCTCCGCCCGGCTCGCATGACAGGCCTGTGCGCAACTCGCTCGTCAAACGATACGGCGTGCGTTTTTCAAAGGGCCTGCGATGGCAGATTTGCGACGATCAGCGCTATTACCAGTATGACAGCCTTTGCACCTATATCAGGCCGCCGTCCGGCTCTTACGCCGCCTATTACCGTGACGATCTTTCGCGCCCGCTCAATGTGACGTTCGAAAAGAAACCGGTTTGCGGCGTTGTTCTTTCCGTTTATCCGCCGGGCGGAAAAGAGGGCGAGATTTTCGAGGTGACGCTGGACGCGAAAAACGCCGACGGGTCATCCGCCGGCTCTACGCATGTTCGTTTCGCCTGGACGCAGAACACTTTCCGTTGGCGCGTCATGGCTGGGGGCTTTTTCCTGAGCGACGCGGCGTCCAGCATGGATATTTCGGTCGCGCGCGCGAAAGATCAGGGCCCGGTTTATCAGTTCCTGATCGACGATCTCGCCTATGTGTCCGAGGATTGCGAAGAGGTTTTCAAATCGATCCGCGACGTCGCCGGATTTGTAGTTTCCGATAACGGCGACATTGAGGCCGCGCCCTAGCCGCCGGCGAGGCGACAGCGGCGCGATGCTTTCGCCCCCGCGCCGCTGAACAAGTTTCGATCAGGCGGTTTGATCGTCGATGCTCGCGCCGGGCGCGGTGTTCATCACGCTTTTCACGCCGGCCTCGCACGCGGCGTCGCTTGAATACATCTCCGACGTGCCGATGACCTGATGATTGCCGGCTTTCAGGACGAAATAGGGCTTTCCCGAGCTGGAGGTCTTTTTCTCGAACCGTTCGGCCAGCGCCGCGTTTTTCTGCACGGATTCAACGCCGTTCGTGCAGCCGCCCTTGTCCGAATATCCCTCGCTGGCGAGGATGTTTTCGCCATTTCCCGCCTTCAGGCGGAAGCGGAATTCGCCTCTTTTGTCCTTATAGATTTCAAATTTTCCAGCCATCGCCGGCCTCCTTTCGTGTTGAACTTCAAAATCGCGTATAACCTTGAATTGTGGAGAGATTCGGACGGCGACGCTTGCCTCGCGCGCCGTCCCTTCCTATGAAATGTTCCAGTATCGTTCTCATTAAAGCAATTTCGCCCGGTGACAGCAAAACAGTCAATTTCCGAGCGCGCTCTGGCTGGACTGGGCGCGGGCGCAGGCGCCGGCCAAGGCGGCGCCGAGCCGGCCTATCTTGAAGGGCTGAATGACGAGCAGCGAAAGGCGGTGCTCGCAACGGAGGGGCCCGTGCTGATGCTGGCGGGCGCGGGCACCGGCAAGACCCGCGCGCTTACAACCCGCCTCGCCCATCTGCTTTTCACCGGGCGCGCCGCGCCGGGGCGCCTTCTCGCGGTCACCTTCACCAACAAGGCGGCGCGCGAAATGAAAGAGCGAATCGCCGCCCTGATCGGCGAAAGCGTCGAGGGCCTTCAATGGCTCGGTACGTTCCATTCGATCGGCGCGCAGATCCTGCGCCGGCACGCTGAAATCGTCGGCCTGAAATCGTCTTTCACCATTCTCGACGCGGACGACATGGTCCGTCTCGCCAAACAGGTGATTGAAGCCGCCGGGCTCGACGAGAAGCGCTGGACCGGGCGCGGATTGTCCGCGGTCATCGACGGCTGGAAGAATCGCGGACTGACGCCCGACAAAGTTCCGGCGAACGAGGCCTGGCATTTTGCGGACGGAAAAGCGATCGCGCTGTATCGCGCCTATCAGCAGCGCCTGACAGCGCTCAACGCTGCGGATTTCGGCGATTTGCTGGTCCACAATCTGACAATATTCCAGAGCGCGCCCGATATTCTCGCGAAGTATCAGGACAGGTTCCGGTACATGCTCGTGGATGAATATCAGGACACGAACGTCGCGCAATATTTGTGGCTTCGCCTGCTTGCGCAAAAACACAGGAACATATGCTGCGTCGGCGATGACGATCAGTCTATTTACGGATGGCGCGGCGCCGAAGTCGAAAATATCCTCCGCTTCGAGAAAGATTTTCCCGGCGCCGTCGTCGTGCGGCTGGAACGCAATTATCGCTCGACGCCGTCCATTCTGGCGGCCGCTTCGCATCTCATCTCGTCGAATACCGCGCGCCTTGGAAAAACGCTCTGGACCGAAAAGGACGGCGGCGAGCGCGTCATGGTCCGCGGCGTATGGGACGGCGAGGAAGAAGCGCGCATCATCGGCGATGACATTGAAAGCGAACAGGTGAAAGGGCGCGCCCTTTCGGACATGGCTGTTCTGGTGCGCGCGTCCTACCAGATGCGTTCGTTTGAAGAGCGCTTCAATACGCTCGGGCTCGCCTATCGCGTGATCGGCGGGCCGCGTTTTTACGAACGCGAGGAAGTGCGCGATGCGATTTCCTATCTTCGCCTCGTCCGCTCTGAATCCGATGACCTCGCATTCGACCGCATCGCCAACAAGCCGGCGCGCAAGCTGGGCGGACAGACGATGGCGCGCATCCACACGCTCGCCCGCGCGCGCGGGCTGTCCATGATGGCGACGAGCCGGCTGATGATCGAATCGGACGAACTTGGCGGCGCGGCGCGCGGTGCGCTGCGCAAGTTCGTTGAAATGATCGACCGCTGGTCCGGCGAAGTCGGGCATCTGTCGCCGCGGGATCTCGCCGAACTCATCCTCGAAGAATCCGGCTACACGGATTTCTGGCGCAACAACAAATCGGCGAAGGCCGAATCGAAACTCGAAAACCTCAAGGAAGTCGTGAACGCGGTTTCCGAATTCGAAACGCTCGCCGCCTATCTCGATCATGTCGCGCTGGTCGCAGATCACAATGACGACACGCAGGACGGCCAGGTCTGGCTGATGACGCTTCACGCAGCGAAGGGACTTGAATTTCCCGTCGTCTTTCTGCCCGGCTGGGAGGAAGGCGTCTTTCCTTCGCAGCGCTCGCTCGATGAAGGCGGGTCCACGGCGCTCGAAGAAGAGCGCCGCCTCGCCTATGTCGGCATAACGCGCGCGCGCGAAAGCTGCCGCATCTCCTTTGCGGCGAACCGGTTGCTCTACGGCCGCTGGCAGTCGTCACTTCCCTCGCGTTTTGTCGACGAGCTTCCCGAGGATGAGGTTGAAATCATTTCGCAGCCGGGTCTTTACGGCAACGCCGCCTCGACCTTTGCGAGCCATTCACGTTTCGACGCGGCGCGCGTTGACGACGGCGCCTATTACGACAATCCCGGCTGGAAACGCGCGCGGGCGGCCGCCTCGCGAAAGTCGGGCGCGCCGCCGATGATCGACGCGCGCGCGCAGACCGTGTCGGTCAACGCGCCCGGCCGCACGGAATTCGAAATCGGCGCGCGCGTTTTCCATCAGAAATTCGGCTATGGCCGCGTGACCGCCGCCGACGGGCGGAAACTGACAGTCGATTTCGAGCATTCCGGACCGAAAAAAGTGGTCGACGCCTTCCTGTCGCCCGCATGAAGCGTCCGCGTCGCGTTTGCGAATGCGCGGATTGCGCCGCGCCGCCGGGTGCGGGATACCCGGTCAAATCGAACCGCACCGGATAAAAGGGCCGAGCATCTTGCCTACTATTAAATTCACATGGACCGGCGCGCGCGCGCCGCTGGAGCGGACCGCGGAATTGCTTACAGAAAGCCTGTTCCCGCCTTCGAATGCGGTAAGCCTGATGAAGTCGGACGACGCGCTGCCGGACGATGCGCAATCCTGGCGGCTCGACGCCTATTTCGAGGAGGCGCCGGACATGGAGGCGCTTCGCGCGGCTGCGGCCGACGCCGGCGAGCCGTCGATCGAGGAGCTTGCCGATATAGACTGGGTTGCGCACGCGCTTGAGGGGCTGGGCGTCGTCGATGCCGGGCGGTTCGTCCTTTACGGATCGCATGATGAGGACAAGGTCGCCGGCGCAGCCGACAAGATCGCAATCCGCATCGACGCCAATCAGGCTTTCGGCACCGGTCATCATCCGACGACTGCGGGTTGTCTTGAATTGTTAAGCCGTTTCGCCGGCGCGGCGCCGGAAACGGTTTTCGATCTTGGCTGCGGGTCGGCCGTTCTCGCAATTGCGGCCGCGAAACTCTGGGAGGTTGAAGTGCTCGCAAGCGATGTCGACGTCAGGTCGGTGGAGATTGCGAATGAAAATATCGCCCTCAACGGCGCCGATGATCTCGTGAACGCGATTGTCGCGGACGGATTCGCCGATCCGCGCATCAAGGTGCGCGCACCCTATGATTTCATTTTCGCAAATATCCTGGCGGGCCCGCTCGTCGAATTCGCACCCGCGATGGCCGATCATCTGAAGCCGGCGGGGCGCGTAATGCTCGCCGGCCTTATGGCCGACCAGGAGGCCGGCGTCGTCGAAGCCTACCGCAAATGCGGTTTCAAGCTCATCAACCGGCTCGATCACAAGACCTGGCCCGTGCTGTTATTGGTAAAATTGCACGCGCATGCTTGAGGCGCATCGACGGCTGGGCCATAAATCCGGTCGCATCCGAAAAGGCCAGTACGCATGTTCCAGCATTTCGAACCCGTCTCCGACATCAGTTTCGCCGGCAAGCATCTGCCGCTTTTGCGCGCGGAGATGAAAAAGCGCAAAATTGACGGGTTCATCGTGCCGCATGACGATGAATACCAGAACGAATACATTCCCGCTTATGCGGAAAGGCTGATGTGGGTGTCCGGTTTTTCCGGCTCGGCGGGCGCGGCGATCGTCCTGTCCGACAACGCGGTCATTTTCGTCGACGGGCGATATACGCTTCAGGTTCGCCAGCAGACGGACGAGAAACATTTCACCTTTGAAGACATCGTCGATACGCCGCTCGATCAATGGCTGGCGGAGAATGCGCCGAACGCCGCGCGCATCGGTTATGATCCGATGCTGCACACGGCGGCGGGCGTTCGCAAGCTGGAGGCGGCGGCGAAAAAGGCGGGCTTTACGCTCGTTGCGCTCGACGGCAATCCGATCGATGACGCCTGGAAGGGCCAGCCGGCGCGGCCGCTGACGCAGGCCAAACCCCACGGCCTTGAACTCGCCGGCAAGTCAAGCGCGGAAAAGCGCGCCGCCATCGGCGAGGCGATTGCGAAAACCGGCGCGGACGCCGCACTTATCACCGCGCCGCCCTCCATTGCCTGGCTATTGAATATCCGCGGATCGGATGTCGCAAGAACGCCGCTGCCGCTGGCGCGCGTTCTCGCCTGGAAAGATGGAAAGGCGACCTTGTTCATCGCGCCGGAAAAGGTCGGGAACGAGTTGCCCGAATTCCTCGGCGACGATGTCGACATACGCGCGGAAAGCGATGTCGAGGCGACGCTGCGAAAGCTTGGCGCCGAGGGAAAAACCATCGCCGTCGATCCTGCGCTCGCGCCGATTAAATATGTGACGGAGCTGACGGATTCCGGCGCGTCGGTTGTCGAAATGACAGACCCGTGCGCGCTGCCGCGCGCCACAAAGAACGCCGCAGAGCTTGACGGAACGCGCGCGGCGCATATTCGCGACGGCGCCGCTGTTTCGCAGTTCCTGCACTGGATCGCGACAAACGCGCAGGACGGCGGCGTCGATGAAATCGCCGCAGCGAAAAAACTTGAAGAATTCCGCGCGGCGACGGGAAAACTGGAAGACCTTTCCTTTGATACGATCTCCGGCGCGGGCGAGAACGGCGCCGTCGTCCACTACAAGGTTTCAACGGCGACATCGCGAAAGCTGAAACCGGGCGAATTGTTCCTGATCGATTCGGGCGCCCAGTATCGCGACGGCACGACGGATATCACCCGCACCGTCGCCATAGGCGCGCCGAGCGATGAAATGCGCGAGCGTTTCACGCTGGTCCTCAAAGGCCATATCGCCATCGCATCCGCGCGTTTTCCCCTCGGCACGACGGGCGCGCAGCTTGACGTCCTGGCGCGAAAGGCGCTCTGGGATTGCGGGCTCGATTACGATCACGGGACCGGCCACGGCGTCGGCTCGTTTCTCGGCGTGCATGAAGGTCCGCAACGCATCGCGAAAGCGGCGAGCGCGCAGCCGCTGAAACCCGGCATGATCCTTTCCAATGAACCGGGCTATTATAAAACCGGCCGCTACGGGATTCGGATCGAAAACCTGATTATTGTCACCGAAGCGCGCGCGATCGAAGGCGGCGAACGCGCGATGATGGCGTTCGAAACGATCACCCTCGCGCCGATCAGCCTCGATCTTGTCGTTCCCTCGATGCTGACGGACGCTGAACGCGGCTGGCTCAACGCCTATCATGCGCGTGTGCGCGATACCTTATCGCCCGCCGCGCCGCAACCGGTCGCAGAATGGCTGGCGCGCGAAACGCGGCCGATCTGACCGGCGCGATCGCGCGAAAGTTCGAGGGATTTAGAATTACGGTTTGGGCGGCGTCGCCGCCTGAAATGCGCGCGCGGCCGACGCCGGCGATCCGAATGCGTTCGACCCGTCAGGCGCCGATGAGATCGCGCCATTGCTCTTCGGTGAGAACGTGAACGCCGAGCGCTTGCGCGTTCTTCAATTTAGACCCGGCGCCCGGCCCCGCGACGAGATAGTCGGTTCTGGCCGACACGGAGCCGGAGACTTTCGCGCCGAGCGCCAGCGCCTGCGCTTTCGCCTCATCGCGCGTCAAGGTTTCGAGCGAGCCGGTGAAAACCACCGTTTTTCCGGCGACGCTTGAGGCGGATTGCGCGATTTTCATTTCCTGCGGCGTCACTTCTTCAAGAAGCCGCAAGACGGCGTCGCGATTGTGATCTTCCTTGAAAAATTCAATCACGCCGCCGGCGACGAGCGCGCCGACGCCGTCTATCGAAAGCATATCGTCATAGGCGGGGCCTTCGGCGCCCGCCTCGATCGCGGCCGTTTGCAGGGCCGAAAATGTTCCGTAATGGCGGGCTAAAAGGCGCGCATTCGTCTCGCCGATATGGCGCATGCCGAGCGCGTTGATAAAACGGTCAAGCGCCGGCTCGCGCCGTTCATTAATGGCGGCGAAAAGGTTTTCAACCGATTTCAGATTTGTCGGCTGTTTCGCGCCTTCCTTATTGAGCGCCAAAGAACCATCCGCCTTCGTCTTGTAGGCGTAAAGCTCGACATCTCCCGATTTCTGCCGCTTTTCGAGCGTAAAAATCTGCGCAGGTTCGGTGACGATAGCGGCGTCAAAAAAAGCCTCGATCTGTTTTTCGCCGAGACCTTCAATATCGAATGCGCCGCGCGAAACGAAATGTTTAAGGCGCTCTTTTGCTTGCGCTGCGCAAACAAGCCCGCCTGTGCAGCGGCGCACCGCCTCCCCCTCCTCGCGCACGGCGTGACTGCCGCACACCGGGCAGCTATCCGGAAATTTGAATTTGCGCGCGCCGGGCTGGCGATTGTCGGTCACGACCTCGACGATCTGCGGAATAACATCGCCCGCGCGCTGCACGACGACCGTATCGCCGACGCGAATGTCTTTGCGTTCGATTTCATCCTGATTGTGCAGCGTCGCATTCGATACGACGACGCCGCCGACCGTAACCGGTTTCAGGCGCGCGACCGGCGTAAGCGCGCCGGTGCGCCCAACCTGAATCTCTATCGCTTCGAGTATAGTCCGCGCCTGCTCGGCCGGGAATTTGTGCGCGACCGCCCATCGCGGGCTTCGGGATACGAAGCCAAGGCGTTCCTGATAGTCGATCCGGTCGACTTTGTAGACGACGCCATCAATGTCATAGCCGAGACCGGCGCGTTGCTTTTCGATCACGGAGTAATGCGCAAGCATTTCATCGACCGAACGGCAGCGCATCATCAGCGGGTTTGTCGAAAAGCCGAATTCTTTCAAACGCGCGACGGCGCCGGTTTGCGTGTCGGCGAGCGGCGCGGAAATTTCGCCCCATGCATAGGCGAAAAACCGCAAAGGGCGCGACGCCGTTACGGCGGAATCTATCTGACGCAGCGAGCCGGCGGCGGCGTTGCGCGGATTGGCGAACGGTTCGTCTCCGTCTTTTTCGAGAAGCGCGTTCAATGCCTTGAAATCGGAATGGCTCATATAGATTTCGCCGCGCACTTCGAGCGTTTCCGGCGCGCCGCGAAGCGTTCTCGGTATATCTGGAACCGATAATACGTTGGCGGTCACGTTTTCGCCGACTGCGCCATCCCCGCGCGTCGCGGCGTTCGCCAATTCGCCATTCACATAGCGAAGATTGAGCGACAGACCATCGATTTTCGGCTCCGCGGTGAACGCAAGCGGCGCGCCGGCCTCAATCTTCAGGAAGCGCCGAACGCGCGCGTCGAATTCCGTCACGTCTTCATCGTCAAACGCATTATCGAGCGACAGCATCGCCACGGCGTGCGGCGATTTTTCGAATTTCATCGACGGCGCGGCGCCGATCTTGTCAGATGGCGAATCCGCGCGTTTCAATTTCGGAAAATCGCGCTCGATAAGCGCATTCCGGCGGCGAAGCGAATCATATTCCGCGTCGCTCATCGTCGGGCGATCTTCAGCGTAATAGGCGCCGTCAGCCTTCGCGATCAGCCGCGCCAGCCGCTCAAGCTCCGCCGCCGCTTCTTCAGCGTTCAGCGATTTTACAGGTTTCGCGGAAAGGTCGTTTTTTTTCGCCATCTTCCGGGCGGTTTAGCCGAATCCGTCGCCATGCGCCATCGCGATTGACGCCGACAAACGGGGAACTGTTTTTCAGGACCGGCCTCAGGCGAGAATTTCGCGCGCGCCGCGCCAGAGCGACTGGACGATTTCACCAGCCGGCCGCGCCTGCGCCAGCCGCGCCGACTGGCCGGCCCAGGCCTGCATCCGCTCGACGTCGTTTTCCTTGAGCGCTTTCGATCGCATCTGCGCCGTCAGCCCGCGCTGGACCGGATAAGGGGCGGCGCGCGGCGCGCCCGCCGATTGCGCCGCAAGCGCAAATCCGGTCGCGAGCGATCGTCCCGGCCGGCCGGAGAATGCGCGCGTGACCAGCGTGTCTTCCGGCTGCGCCCGCGCCAGAGCCGCCGAATAGGCGGCGGGCGATTGCGCTTCAGGACAGCGCAAAAAAGCGGTCCCGATCATGACGGCGTGCGCGCCGAGCGCGAGCGCGCCCGCAAAACCGCGCGCATCGCCGATTCCCCCTGCCGCGATCACAGGAACGTCGACCGCATCGACAATCGCCGGCAATAGCGCGAACAGGCCCGCCATCGAGCGTTCGGCGACATCCGCGTCGAACGCGCCGCGATGGCCGCCCGCTTCGGCGCCTTGCGCGATGATCGCATCGGCGCCCGCCTGCGCCGCCGCGCGCGCTTCGGCGACGGTCGTTGCGGTCGCAAACCATTTAACGCCGGCCTCGTTCAGGCGCGCGACATAGCGGGCCGGGAAGAGGCCCATGATCGAGGAAACGCATGTCGGGCGCGCCGAGAGCATCGCTTCGCATTGCGCACTGAAATCGGGCGGCGTCTGATCGCCCGCGCTCGGCGCGACTTCCGGACCCCATTGCGCGAGGAAATTGCGCATTTCGCCTTCAATACGGGCGCTGCGTTCAGGCGCGGGCTGCGGCGTCCACGTATTCAACTGCAACGACGTTGCGCCGGCGGCGCGAAATTTTGCGGTCCAATCCGCGATTTCGCCGGGCTGCATGAATAAGACGCCGCAGGCGCCCATGGCGCCGGCTTTTGCAATTTCAATCGACAGGGCCGGCGCGGGAACGCCCGCCATCGGCGCCAGCAGAAGCGGAACCGACAGGCCGAGCGATTGCGCAAAATCCTCCGCGCGCCTAACGCAGGCGTTCATGCGCTTTTCTTCCTCGCGCGTTTGGGTTTTTCCGGCGCGCCGAGCAGGCGCCGCGCCGCCGCCCGCGCCTCGTCGGTTACGACGGCGCCTGACAGCATGCGTGCGATCTCTTCAATACGTTCATCGTCATCAAGCGCGGCGACGCGCGTCGTCGTATCGGATCGCGTCTGCGTTTTCTCAACGCGCCAATGCGTCGCTGCGCGCGCAGCGACTTGCGGCGAGTGCGTTACGACGAGGACTTGCGCGTCCATGGCGAGACGCGCCAGACGCTCGCCGACAGCATCCGCGACAGCGCCGCCGACGCCGGCGTCAACTTCGTCGAAAATAATGACGGTCCGGTTTTCCTTTGCGGCGAGCGCCGCCTTCATCGCCAGCACGAAACGCGAAAGCTCGCCGCCTGACGCAATCGTCTTCAAAGGCCCCATCGGCGCGCCCGGATTGGTCGCCACCATGAATTCAACGGCGTCGATACCCGAAGCGACGGGCGCGTCCTCATCGGTTTTTATCGATGTTGAAAACACGGCCTTGCCCAGTTTGAGCGGCGCAAGTTCACGCGCAACGGCGTCGTCGAGTTTTTTCGCCGCCTTGCGGCGCGTATCGGACAATTTGCGCGCGCCGTCGAGAAACGCCGCGTGCGTTGTCGCGACTTTCTTTTCGAGCGCGCCATATTGCGCCGTATCCTCGTCAAGGCTCGCCAGCGATTGCGTGGCCGAGGCTAAAAATTCCGGCAGCGCATCGGGCGCAACGCCGTGTTTCCTCGCCGCTGCGCGAATGGCGAAAAGACGCTCCTCGGTTTTTTCCAGTTCGCTTTCATCTAGGCCGAGACGCTCGACCGCATCTTCGACGGCCGCGCGCGCGTCGATAAACTCTCCCAGCGCCCGGTCGATGCGATCGATAATATCAGCCAGCGGATTTGGCTCGCTGCGCATTTGCGCCGAAGCGCGCATCAGGCGGTGAGAGGCCGCAGACAGTTTTCCCTCAAGCCCGTCTTCGGACATGGCGGCGGAAGCGGCCGAAAGATCTTCCATCACTTTCTGCGACGCCATCATGTCGGCGCGCTTCAGGGCCAGCTCTTCTTCTTCGCCAGATTGAGGGTCGAGGTTTGAAAGTTCGCGGACGACGTGGCGCAGATAATCGGCTTCGCGCAACGCCTGATCGCGCATGTTCCGCCGTTCCTCGAGCGCCGATTGCGCGGCGCGCCATTCGGCGAAAGCGCTTTCAACGCGCACAGCTTCCCGCCGGCATCCGCCGAATTCATCGAGCAGCGCGCGGTGCGTCGCCGCCGACAGGAAGCTGACGCCGTCATGCTGGCCGTGGATTTCGATCAGCAATTCGCCGATTGTCTTGAGCAGGCCGACGGAAACGGGCTGATCGTTGATGAAAGCGCGGCTTTTTCCGTCTGCGCCCTGCACGCGCCTCAATATGACCTGATCGTCGTCGGCGGCGACCGCGTTTTCTTCAAGCGCGCGCCAGACCGGATGCGATGCGTCCGGTTCGAACGCCGCCGTTACGACGCCTTTTTCGGCGTTGCGCCGCACCGCGCTGCGCACGGTTCTTGCGCCCGCGGCAAGGCCGAGCGCTTCAAGCAGGATCGATTTTCCGGCGCCCGTTTCGCCGGTGAGCGCGATCAACCCCTTTCCGAGCGGCAAGGACAATTGATCGATCAGGACAAAATCCTGAATGTGCAGCGCGGTCAGCATCGGCGTTCCGCGCGGCGTTCAGGGAGTTTCCTACTGCTCGTCAATCGGCGTATCGATCGCATCATCGAACGGATCATCGGAAGGAGGTTCAATCGTCGGACGATCGGCGTCCTTGAGCAGCTTGTTCTTGTTCTTGCGCTCTTTTTTCTCAAGCTTGCGGATTTCTTTCTCCGAACGCTTCGGTTTCGAGCCGGGTTCGAGCAATCCGTTCTTGCGCATCAAGTCATAGGCTTTGTCATACCAGTATGAACCGGGATAATTAGCGCCCAAAACCGCAGCCGACGCGCGCGCTTCCCCGATCACGCCGATCTTGAGATAGGATTCGACGAGACGGTACAGCGCTTCCGCCGTATGGTTCGTCGTCTGATAGTCGGTGACGACCCGCTTGAAGCGGTTGATCGCCGCAATATGTTTTCCATATTTGAGGTAGTAGCGGCCGACATACATTTCCTTGCCGGCGAGGTGATCGAATGTCAGGTCGAGTTTCAGCCGCGCATCGCGCGCATATTCGGATTCAGGAAAACGGCGCACGACGTCGTTGAGCGCAAGCACCGCATTATTGGTGAAATCCTGATCGCGGCCGACATCGCGAATACGTTCATAGTAACACATCGCCTTCAGGTAATAGGCGTATGGCGCGTCCTTGTTGCCGGGATGCAGCGATATGAACTGGTCGAGCGTCGACACCGCGTCATCATAGTCATTCGTCTGGTACTGCGCGAACGCCTTCATCAGGATCGCGCGTCGCGCCCATGCCGAATAAGGATGCTGGCGCTCCACTTCGGCGAAAAGCTCCACCGCATCATCGAAGCGTTTCCGCTCCAGCGCGCGGGACGCATCTAGATAAAGCGTCTCGACCGGCTTTTCGACATAGGCGAATTTTTCTTTTTTCTTGGAAGAGGACGAACAGGCGCCGAGAGCGATGGCGGCGACGGCCGCCAGCAAAAAAACGCAGACACGGGATTTCATGGGAAGCGCGGTATCCTTGGTTTCGGCGGGCGCAGAGATGCGCCCAACCTAATCCGCCGGGCGCTCTCAGAAAAGAGCGTGGACGCCTCCTCTACGAAGTTTCGGCGCGGGGGAAAAGCGGGCTTTCGCCAGAATCGGCCGGCGTATGAATTTTATGCGCCAACTTATTGATTGACGGGCGAAAATCCGCCGCCATTGCGGCGCGGTCTAATTCCGTCCCCGCCCCTCGCGGCCGTCATATCGTTCCACAAGCGCGCGCACGAAACGCGCATTGAACTCGTGGCCCGGCCGGACCGCCCGAATGCGTCCGATAATTCGCGCGCCGGCGAGATGAAGATCGCCGACAAGATCGAGCGCCTTGTGGAGGGCGAATTCCTGGGGGTCGCGCAGCCCTTCCTCGTTCAGAATTCGCGCGCCGTCGACGACGACGGCGTTTTCAAGCGAGCCGCCGAGCGCGAGCCCCGCGCCGCGCATCGCCTCGATATCGCTGAGGCGGCAGAACGTTCTGGCGGCGGCGAGGCGCGAGACTGTCGACGGATCGTCGAGGTCGAGCCGCGTCCGGCATGCGCCGATCGCCGTATCCGGATAGTCAATGGAGATATCGATCTCGCGCCCGTCGAAGGGTTCGGCGATAATCGAGCTTGCGCCGTCTTCCAGTACCAGGCGGCCCGAAATGCGGAGTTCGCGCCGCGGCGCCGAACATGCGGACAGTCCGGCGCCACTGATCGCGTCGACATAGGCCGCCGCGCTGCCGTCGAAAATCGGCAACTCGTCCGCGTCGGCTTCAACGAACATATTATCGACGCCGAGGATCGAAGCGGCCGCAAGAAGATGTTCGACCGTGGCGATCGAATGCGCGCCGGCGCCGAGGCGCGTGCAAAGCCGCGTATCGATCACTGAATTTACATGAGCCGGTATTTCTGAAAATTCCGGCGCGCCGCATTGCGCCGGTTTCAAAAATACGACGCCGCGATCCGCCGGCGCCGGACGCAAACGAACTTCGCAGGTCGTGCCGCTGTGCAGCGCGACGCCCGACAATCTCGCCTCCGCGGCGAGCGTCATCTGGGGAATGAATGCGCTGTTTTCCCGTCCGGAATTCATGAATTGACAATGCGCCTACTGATTTTGCGTAGCAATTAACGCATTATTGCCGCTTGTTGCCGCCGGATCGCAAAGAAAAGCGCCGCCCGGCGGGGGCGGCGCTGAATTCTTTCGGTCGTTCGACCGACTAGCTGACTTTCTTCTTTCTGAGGAAAGACGGAATTTCAAGTTCGCCGTCGTCTTCATCGTCAAAGAGATCGCCATTCGCCGTCCGGGCCGGCCGGACCGGATGATCTTCAACGCGCGGCGCCGGCGCGTCTTCATGAGGCGGCGCAAAGGATTTGATGAGATCAAGCGCGCCGGCGGAGGCGCGCTGCAATTCTTCCGCCGCGTCGCGGAACGGATTGCGATGACGTCCGCGCGCGGGCGCGGCGGCCGGCGGCTCGGCCGAAAGCGGTTTCGCTGCGGGCATGCGCGGCGCGCCGGTATTGTCGACGGCGCCTTCCGTCAGCATACGGCGAATACGCTCGTGGACATCGCCGACCGGGTTGGCCTGGCCCTGCAGGGCGAGCGGATGGCCGGCCTGACGACCCGCGACCGGGGCGACGTCCGGCGCGACATTGGGCCGGGGCTGCGGATTTTGCGCCGCCGGCGCAACGCGCGTTTGAACGGGCGTCGTCACGCGAACCGGCGCGGGCTCGGTTTCCGCCTGCGGCGTCGGTTCGCGCCACGGCTTGGAGACCGCGACCGTTTTCGACTTTTGCTGATAACCGTGAACGTCGCGCGGCATCGCCTCGATACCTGTGGCGACGACCGAAACGCGAACGCGGCCTTCAAGTTCCTGATTGAAGGTCGAGCCGACGATAATGTTCGCATCCGGATCAACCTCGGCGCGAATGCGGTTGGCGGCCTCGTCTACTTCGAACAGTTTCATGTCCATCGAGCCGGTGATGTTGATCAGGACGCCCTTGGCGCCTTTCATCGAAACCTCATCCAGCAACGGATTGGAAATCGCCGCTTCCGCCGCCTCGATCGCGCGCTTGTCGCCGGACGCCTCGCCCGTACCCATCATCGCCTTGCCCATCTCGCGCATGACAGTGCGCACGTCATTGAAGTCGAGATTGATAAGGCCCGGCATCACCATGAGATCGGTAATGCCGCGAACGCCGGAATGAAGCACCTGGTCGGCGAGCGAAAACGCTTCGGCGAATGTGGTGCTTTCATTGGCGATTGAAAAGAGATTCTGGTTGGGAATGATCAACAGCGTATCGACATGCTGTTGCAGCGCCTCAATACCGGCAAGCGCGATTTTCATGCGCCGCGCGCCTTCGAAATGGAAAGGCTTCGTGACGACGCCGACGGTGAGGATGTCGCGTTCCTTGGCCGCCTTTGCGATCACAGGCGCAGCGCCGGTGCCGGTGCCGCCGCCCATGCCGGCGGTGACGAAAAGCATATGCGCGTTGCCGACCTGCTCGAGAATTTCTTCAAGCGTTTCTTCGGCCGCCGCGCAGCCGACTTCCGGCAGGGAGCCCGCGCCAAGCCCCTGCGTCGTATGCGCGCCGAGCTGTATGCGCCGTTCGGCTTTCGACTGGCCGAGCGCCTGCGCATCCGTGTTCGCGACAATAAAGTCGACGCCCTCAAGACCGCTATCGACCATGTTGTTGACGGCGTTTCCGCCCGCGCCGCCGACGCCGATCACGGAGATCCGCGGCTTCAATTCAGTCAATTCCGGCACGCTGAGATTTATTGGCATCAAACGGCTCCGCCCGCATGGTTAAGGTGATGTTAAAGAATCCTTCAGAACCGTTACCAAATGGTTAATGAGGCGTTATCAGGGCCTGCCGCCATCCGGTCCCGACCGTTACAGGACTCATGAAATTTCTTCGGCGCGTTCGCGTTCGCTGTCACCCGAAAAAATAAATTTTCGGGCGAATTCGCGTGCGAAATTTCGAGGATTCAATCCGAACCGCGCGGGCGCTTCAGAAATTCGCGCGCAGCCAGGCTCCGACCTGTCCGATAACGCCGCTCGCCGCGCGCGGATATTCGCCGACGCGATTGCGCGCGCTTCGGCCTTTCGCCTCGGAACGCTCGCGCGCCGCCAGTTGCAAGGCGCCGATGGCGACGGAAAATTGCGGGGCGGTCGCCATTTCAGGCGCCCCGGACAGGGCGACAGGGCGCCCGAGGCGCGTTTTCACGCCGATTACTTTTTCCGCCGTTTCGCGCGCGCCGACAAGCAGGCTGCCGCCGCCGGTCAGAACCGCGCGGCGTATCGCGCGCCGCGCCGAACCCGAATGCGGCAGGGCGTTCAATGTCAATTCCAGAATTTCTTCAAAGCGCGGCGCGATCACCTGAATGAGTTCGGCGCGCGGATGGCGCGTCACCTCGCCTTCATCGCCGAGTTGCGGAAAGTCGATCATGCCGTGTTCGTCGCCGGCGCCGGAAAGCGCCGACCCGTAAAGGGTTTTTATCCGCTCGGCGTTTGCGATCGGCGCGCCGAAAATCTGGGCGATATCGCGCGTCACATGATCGCCGCCGACCGGAACGCCGCCGCAGGCGATCAGGGCGCCGCGTTCGAAAAGAGCGTATTCCGTCGTCCTGGCGCCGATATCGATCAGGATGACGCCCAGTTCCTTTTCATCTTCGATGAGGACCGATTCCGCGGCGGCGCATGGCGCTGCGATCAGCTCTTCAAGCTCCAGCCCGCAGCGCGCGAGCAGGGATTCGACATTTTCGACGTAGGAATCGCGAACGCTGATCCCAAGCATCTCCGCCGCGAGAACGCAGCCCGCCAGCCCGGCCGGATTCTCCGCCTGTTCGCCGTCGACTGAGTACCGGATTTTCAAGGCGTGAAGCGGCGTGGAGCCGTCGGGCGCAGCGGCCGCCGCCCCCTGCTCCAGACAGTCCGCAACATCGTCGCCGGTAACGACGCCGCCCGAAACGTCCAGATCGACAGAGATGCGACGGGCGCCGAGCGATCTGCCGGCGGCGGCGACATGAACGCGCTTTATACGCTCGCCGGCCATACGCTCCGCCGCCTCGACGGCGGCGCGCAACGACGCTTCGATATCCGGGCGTTTGTCGCGGCAAACGCCGCCATGCTGGCCGACGCCGAGAACATCCGCCTCGAACCCGCCGCCGGGCACCGGCGTCAATTGCGCGATAACGCAAGCCGCCTTCGATCCGCCAAGGTCGATCGCAGCGACAAGACCGCGCTCCCTGACAGGTTTGATCCTCTTGGCCATTCCGGGTCTCACCGCCCTGTTACGCCGACTTAGGCAGCCGTTCCGTGCGCGGATAACAGGATTATCCGCATTCGATCGATCAATCTCAATCTGCTGGGGCGCCGGTCTCGCCGCGTTTGCGGATCACCATGCGCTCAGGATCGCGAAGATCGATATATTCGAGAGGCTGGTCAAGCGTGGACTGCGCCGAATGAAGCAACGCGAGATCGTTGACGGCGCGCTCATAGTTTTCTTCCGGCAGCTTGACCTTTATTTCGTTTCTGAGCCGCATGTCCCAGCGCCGGTCGCCGACGCGCACAAGCGCGTATACGCGCTTTTGAAGTTCCGGCCTAAGGCCGATCGCCTTCAAAATTCCCGCCGCCGCATCCGGCGCGCCGGCGCCGACGATCAAAGGCAGGTTCGAATACTCATACGCGCCGACTTCGCGGATTTTCGCGCCGCTATCGTCGATCAGGTGAAGATCGCCGTTCATCTGCCAGACCGCCGCCGGTTCGCGTTCGCGGATCGAGATGGCGATCGTATCGGGCAACAGGCGCGTCACCGCAGCGGACCGCACCCAGCCGATCTGTTCGATGCGCGCGCGCGCCTCATCCAGAGACAGGCGAAAGATCGACTCCCCGATCACCGGCCCCAAAACATCTAGAACTTCCTGATGCGCCGTCTGGTGCGCGCCGCGCAACAGCACCTGGCGAACTTCAAGGCCGGCGTTGACCGCCGCGCGTTGCGCCGCCCGGTCGACGCTGCGCCCCGCCATCGCGAAATAACCGCCCGCCCAAAGAACGACGCCGACGAGAAGCAGGATGACGCCCGCGCCCGCCGCCCCCGCGATCGTGTAGCGTTCAAAAACCGCGGCCGCGCGCTCTATCAGCGACGGCGTTTTGCGGCCGCGACGCCTTCGTTTCTTCACCGCCGGCATGAAGCATCCTCCACAATCCATTGGCACAATTCGGGAAACGATATCCCGAGATGGCGCGCCTGCTCCGGCACGAGCGACGTCCCCGTCATGCCGGGTTGAGTGTTCACCTCAAGAAAGAAAACCTGCTCGCCCGTAAGACTGTCATCATATCTGAAGTCCGAACGCGACACGCCGCGACAGCCGAGCGCCTGATGCGCTTTCAGCGCGCGCTCCATGCAGAGCGCGGCGACTTCTTCGGGAATGTCCGCCGGCAGAACGTGGCGCGAGCCGCCCGGCGCATATTTGGCTTCGTAATCGTAAAAGGCGAGGCTCGTCGTTATTTCGGTGACGCAGAGTGCGCGGTCGCCCATTACGGCGACGGTAAGCTCGCGCCCGGCTATGAATTTCTCAACAAGAACCTCATCGCCCAGCGCCCAATCCGCGCGCGTCAATTCCGACGGCGGCCGATTATCGCCTTTGCGGATAATATAGACGCCGACCGACGAACCCTGCGCGTTTGGTTTGATGACATAGGGCGGCTCCATCGCGTGGCCGCCGGCGGCGTCGAGGCGCGCCATGACCTTCCCAAGCGGCGAGGGAACGCCGGCGTCCTCCAGGACGAGTTTCGTTCGCTGCTTGTCCATCGCAAGAGCCGACGCGAGGACGCCTGAATGGGTGTAGGGTATTGCAAGCACCTCAAGCAGGCCCTGAACGCATCCGTCCTCGCCCCACTCGCCATGCAGGGCGTTAAAGACGGCGTCCGGCTTCGCCTCTTTCAACTGCCGCGCAAGATCGCGCGTGGCGTCAATTTCTACGACGTCATAGCCCGCGCTCGTCAGCGCCTGCGCGCAGGCGGCGCCCGAATTCAGCGACACCTCGCGCTCGGGCGACCAACCGCCTTTTAGGACTGCAACGCGCCTGAATTTCACGCCGGCTCTCCGATCCGCCTGATTTCCCAGCGCAACTCAACGCCGGTCCTGTTAAGAACTTCTTTACGAAGCCCCTCGACCAGCGATTCAAGATCGCGAGCGCTCGCCTTGCCGCGATTGATCATGAAATTGCAATGCTGGGCCGAGACCTGCGCATCGCCGACAATGCGCCCGCGCGCGCCGATTTCATCAATCAATTGCCAGGCCTTGCGCCCGCCGGATTTCGAAGGATCCGGGTTGGCGAAGGTCGATCCGCCTGTTTTTTCACGGATCGGCTGCGATCGCTCGCGCCGTTCCATGATCGTTTTCATGCGCGCGTCGATGTCGGCCGGCGCGCCGGCGCGCCCTTGAAAAACCGCTCCGGTGAATATCAGTCCCTCTCCGGCGGCGCAGCGGCGATAGGAAAATCCCATCTCGGCGTTTGTGAGAACGCGCCGCGCGCCATCGCGGTCGCAGGCGTGGGCTTCGACCAGCACGTCTTTCGTTTCCTGCTCATACGCGCCGGCGTTCATGGCGAGCGCCCCGCCGATCGTTCCAGGCACGCCGCGATAGAATTCAAGTCCTGCGACGCCGGCGCGCGCCGCCTGACGCGCGAGCTGCGCATCGAGCGCGGCGGCGCCGGCGCTGACGCGCGTTCCCTCGATTGCGATTTTCGCAAACGGCGCGCCGAGCCGGATGACGACGCCGCGCACGCCGCCGTCACGCACCAGAAGGTTGGACCCGACGCCGACCGGATAAACGGGAATATCTTTCGGCGTATTCTTCAGAAATTCCGAAAGGTCGGCCTCATCCTCCGGCGCGTAGAGAACGTCCGCCGGTCCGCCGACGCGAAACCATGTGATCGCCGACATGTCGGCGCGTTCGACATAACGCCCGCGAACGGGGGGAAGATCGGATGCCCTGACGCCCGGTTTCACGCTTTCAGCTTCTCTAGTTCCCCTGCAAGTCCCGCCGCGTATTTCGTGATGTCGCCGGCGCCGAGCATGACGACGTAATCGCCTTTCTCGGCGATTGCGGCGATCTGTTCCGGAAGATCGTCAAAATCCGAAATCGCACGCACGTCGCGATGGCCCTGCGCCGCCGCGCCGGCGACGAAAGCGTCGCGGTCGATCCCATCGATCGGCGCCTCGCCTGCGGCGTAGACATCGCTGACAAAGGCGATATCGGCTTCATTGAGGCAGGAACAGAACTGGTCCAGCAAATCGCGCAGGCGCGTATAGCGATGGGGCTGCACGACCGCGATGATTTTTCCGCGCGTTACGTTTCGCGCCGCGCGCAGGACGGCGGCGATTTCGACCGGATGGTGCCCGTAATCGTCGATAATGACGACGCCATTCCATTCGCCGACCCTGGTGAAACGCCGCTTGACGCCCGCGAATTTAGCGAGGCCGTTGCGGATGGATTCATCGCTCGCGCCGATTTTTCGCGCGACAATCGCCGCCGCCGTCGCGTTCAATACATTATGAACGCCCGGCATCGGCAGCCTTAAGCCGTCTATTCGACGCTCGCCCTTGTCCCTGCTTCTGAAAAGAATATCGAATTTCGACCCGCCGGCTTCGAACGAAATATTCTCGGCGCGAACATCCGCTTGCGGATTTGTTCCATATGTGACGAGCCGGCGATCGGTGACCCGACCTACCAGCGCCTGCACTTCCGGATGGTCAAGGCAGACGATGCCGTAACCGTAGAACGGCGTATTTTCGACGAACTGGTCGAAGCCTTTCTTCAGCTCCTCAAAACCGCTCCAGTGTTCGAGATGCTCCTGATCGATATTGGTGATGACGGCGACCGTCGTCGGCAGCCGCAGGAAGGATCCGTCCGATTCATCCGCCTCCACGACCATCCAGTCGCCTTCGCCGATACGCGCATTCGTTCCATAGGCGTTGATGACGCCGCCATTGATTACGGTTGGATCGAGCCCGGCCTCGTCGAGCAGCGCGGCGATCATCGTCGTCGTCGTTGTTTTCCCGTGCGTGCCGCCGACTGAAATCGTCCATTTCAACCGCATCAGTTCGGCCAGCATGTCGGCGCGGCGCACGACAGGAATATGGCGCGCGCGGGCGGCGAGAATCTCCGGATTGTCGCGCTTGATCGCCGTCGATACGATGACGGCGCCCGCGCCTTCGACATTCTTCGCATGATGGCCGATGACGATCGGGATGCCCTTTTCGCGCAGGCGCTGAATATTGGCGCCCTCCGCGACATCTGAGCCGCGCACCTCATAGCCGAGATTTTTCATCACTTCGGCGATGCCCGACATGCCGATGCCGCCGATGCCGACAAAATGGGCGACGCCGACGCTGAAAGGGAGCCTGACCTTTATGTTTTTCGCTTCGCTCATACGCCGGCTTTCGCTTTCGGGTTGGCGATTTTCTCCACAATATCGGCGAGCGCCGACGCCGCCTCAGGCCTGACGCGCCCCCTTGCCGCTCCCGCCATATGGCGGAGGAGTTCGTGATCCGTCAATAAATCATGCAGGCGTGCGGCGAGCGATTGCGGATTGAATTCGGCTTCGGCGATTCGTATCGCGCCGCCCGCATCGCTTAACGCGCGCGCATTGCCGGTTTGATGATCGTCCATTGCGATCGCCAGCGGGACGAGAATGGAAGGCCGGCCGATGACTGCAAGCTCGCTGACCGTCGAGGCGCCCGCACGCGCGATAACAAGCTGCGCTGCGGCGATCCGCGCCGGAAGATCGTCGAAGAACGGGGCGATTTCGCATTCAACGCCCGCCGCATCGTAGGCTTTTCTCACCATGGAGATTTCCGGATCGCGCACCTGCTGGACGACGCGAAGTTTTTCGCGCACCGTTTGCGGAAGGCTCGCAATCGCCGCCGGGGTAACGGTCGAAAACAGCGACGCGCCCTGGCTGCCGCCGAATACGAGGAGGCTGGTTTTTCCACCCGGCGCCGGCGTTTGAAATTCCGATCCGGCGGCGCGCGATACGACATCGCGCACGGGATTTCCAACTTCTATCATCTCGCCGCGATATTTTTTCGGTGCCTTGTCAAGAACGGAAAATCCGTGCGCCAGAAATGCGCCGCCGCCCGCGACCAGCCGGTTTGCGCGGCCGAGAACGCCGTTTTGTTCGTGTACGCCATAGGGGATGGCGAGCATTCGCGCGGCCGCCATCGTCGGAAAGGAAGGATAACCGCCGAACCCGACAGCGGCGGCGATATCGCGCTTGCGAAACGCCTTCACGACTTTGAAAAAACCGCCGGCCAGCGCGATCGCCGCCATTGCTTTCGCGACCGGACCGCCGATCGACGGGCTGGCCGCTGAAATCAACACGCGCTCGTCGGCGGGAAATCCGCCGGCGTATCGCGCGCCGCGTTCGTCCGTGACCAGCAGGATGCGCCAGCCGCGCCGCTTCAACTCCTGCGCCAGAGCTTCGGCCGGAAACAGATGTCCGCCGGTGCCGCCTGCGGCGAGCGCAATCAGCCGTCCTGCGCCTTCGTTCACGGCATCACATCCTTGCGCCGCCTGGCCTCCGACTGACGGCGCGTCAGCGCGAGAATGAGCCCGACCGTCAGCGCGGCGGCGACAAGCGAGGAGCCGCCGTATGAAATGAAAGGCAGCGTCATCCCCTTCGCCGGAAGCGCGCGAAGATTGACGCCGATATTGATGAAACTCTGCAGCCCGATCAAAGCGGCGAGTCCGCAGACGGCGCATTGCGCGAAAACGCTCCGCAGATGGCCGGCGAGGATGAAGCTGCGGACGACAAACACGGCGAACAGCGCCAGGATCGCAAGGCAGACGAGCAGGCCGAACTCTTCCGCCGCGACAGCGAAAATAAAATCCGTATGCGCATCCGGCAATGAGAATTTGACCGCCGCCGCATCGGGCGCGCGCGGGCCGATTCCGCCATTCGCGATCGCTTCAAGCGCCTTGTCGACCTGGTAATTGTCGCCGGCCGACGGATTCAAAAAACCGTCGATGCGTTTTGCAAGATGCGGCGAATAAAGATAGCCGGCGAACAGCCCTGCGACGGCGAGCCCTGCGAGGATCGCAATCCAGACCACCGCGCCGCCGGAAACGAAAAACATCGTCATCCAGACCGCCGTCAACAAGGCCGCCTGTCCGTAATCGGGTTGCAGGACGAGCATGCCGGCGCAGAAAACATAAAGCGCCGTCGCGATGACGGCGCCCGGAAATCGCGGATCGCGCGCACCTTCCGCAAGCATCCATGCGGAAATGACGACAAAGCCGGGTTTTAAAAGTTCGGACGGCTGGAGCGACAACGGACCGAGGGGGATCCAGCGCCGCGCGCCGTTGATTTCCGGCGCGAAGAGGAGCGCGGCGAACAGCATTACGAACGCAAGCGCGAATATCACCGAACCGAGGCGGCGCGATTGTAGCGGGGTCAGCATGGAAACCCCGAGCAGAACGAATATCGCCGGCGCGAGGAATGCAAGCTGGCGCAGCGGAAAATGAAAACTGTCCTCAATGTCGAGGCGCGCGGCGGCGCCCGGCCCGGCGGCGAAAACGAGGATGACGCCGAACAACATCAATCCGGCGAGAATGGCGAGCAGCGCGTGATCGACAGACCACCACCATCGCGCCAGGGGCGAATCGTCCATCCGACTAATCGATTTCACGCCGCCGCCCCATTTACGATTTCAACCTGATTGGCGAGTTTTCGAAAAACATCGCCGCGTTCTTCAAAACTGCGAAACTGGTCGTAGGAGGCGCAGGCCGGCGATAGCAGAACGACCGGCGCCGGCGCGCCGCTCGCGGCCGCATCGCGCGCCGCGCGCGCCACCGCCGTCGGCAGGTCGCCGCACTGAAAACATGCAACGGCGCCGGACAATTGCTCCTCGAACTCGCGCGCGGCTTCGCCGATAAGATAAGCCCCGCGAACATTCCCCATCAAAGGACGAAGGCCGGCGACGCCCCCTTCCTTGGCTTTACCGCCGACAATCCAGAAAATATCCTTGTAGGATCTGAGGGCGTGCGCGGCGGCGTCTGCGTTCGTTGCTTTTGAATCATTGACGAACTGAAGCGCGCCTTTTTTCGCAACGATTTCCATTCTGTGCGCAAGGCCCTGAAAACGCTCCATTGCGTTGACGGCGACATTGGGCGCAACCCCCTCGGCGATCGCCGCAGCGAGCGCGGCTGCGGCGTTCTGCCAGTTGTGGCGCCCGCGCAGTGAAGCGATATGGGAAACGCCTCCCGCCTCTCCCGACTTGTCGCCGAGATTGAAATAAAGCCGCCCGTCGAGCGCGAATACGCCGCGTCCGAGCGCGCCTTCGGCCGAAATCGGCGTAACGCGCGCGCCATGCTCGGCCATCAGCCTTGCGCAGATCGTTTGCGACCACGGATCATCGACGCCGATGATCTTTGCATCGGCGTCTTTCTGATTGAGAAAAATGCGCTTCTTGGCGCCGGCGTAACCGTCCATTCCGCCGTGACGTTCGATATGATCGGGCGACAGGTTTATCAAAACCGCCACATTCGCCCGCAATGTCTTGGCGAGGTCGAGCTGGAACGATGAAAGCTCCAGAACGTAGACGCGGTGCGCCTGGAGCGCCGGCAAGCGTAACACGGGCTTGCCGATATTCGCGCCGATCACGGCGTCTTTCCCGCATTCTTTCAGCATGTGCCCGATGAGCGCCGTCGTCGTCGATTTGCCGTTCGAGCCCGTAACGGCGATGACGCGCGGGCGCTCCTTTTCCGGCGCCGCATTTACCGCGCGCGCAAAAAATTCGATGTCGCCGATAATTTCAACGCCGGTCTGATGCGCTTTTTTTACGATCGGGTGCGGCGCCGGATGCGTCAGGGGAACGCCGGGGCTCAAGGAAAGCGATTTCAGTTCGCCCCACGGCCAGGTTTTGGGATGTTCGGCGGCAAAGCGCGTGTTCTGCGTTTTCCTGCGCGCTTCATCCTTTTCGTCCCAGCAATAGACCTCCGCGCCGGACGCGGCGAGAGCCTCGCAGGTTGCAAGGCCCGTCACGCCTAGGCCGTATACGCCGATTTTTTTCTTTTCTATTCCGGGAATGACGATCATGCGGACGGGCGCCTAGCGCAGTTTAAGCGTTGAAAGACCAATCAGGGCGAGTATGACCGCGATGATCCAGAAACGGATGACGATCGTCGATTCCTTCCAGCCAAGTTGTTCGAAATGATGGTGGATCGGCGCCATTCTGAAGACGCGCTTTCCGGTCAGCTTGAACGAAGCGATCTGGATCATCACTGAAAGCCCTTCGAGAACGAACAGCCCGCCGACGATCGCGAGGACGATTTCGTGCTTGGAGGCGACTGCGATCGCGCCGATCGAACCGCCTAGCGCCAGCGATCCCGTATCGCCCATGAAAATCGCCGCCGGCGGCGCGTTATACCAGAGAAATCCGAGCCCGCCGCCGATTATCGCCCCGCAGATTATTGCGAGCTCTCCGACGCCGGGAACATAGGGAACGCCGAGATAGCCGGCATAGTCGATGCGCCCGACGAGATAGACGATAAGCCCGTAGGCGCCGGCGGCGATCATGACCGGCACTGTCGCAAGTCCGTCAAGGCCGTCGGTGAGATTTACGGTGTTCGACGCGCCGACGATTACAAACGCGGCGAACGGAACCATCAGCCAGCCGATGGGCACGCCGATCGCCCCTTCGCCGAACCAGGCTTTGAAAAACTGAAGCGGCACGAAAGGTACGGCGACGGATGTTTCGATTCCGTGCGGCGCATCGGGCGAATTCGCAAGCGCCATGACGCAGAAAACGCCGGCGAGAATCGCGACGATGAACTGAACGACAAGTTTCATGGAGCCGACGACGCCGGAGGCGGACTGTTTCGTCACTTTAAGATAGTCGTCCCAGAACCCGAGCGCGCCGAAAGTGAGCGTTACGCCCATAACGA
Organism: Parvularculaceae bacterium; assembly: GCA_020446945.1. Lineage (GTDB taxonomy): Bacteria > Pseudomonadota > Alphaproteobacteria > Caulobacterales > Parvularculaceae > Amphiplicatus. The sequence continues at coordinate 264,199 of JAGRDS010000002.1, read as the reverse complement.
TCCACACATAAGGATTGTCGAGCCGCGCCCACAGCAAAACGGAAATCGTAAGCGACATCAATATCAGCACCCCGCCCATTGTCGGCGTGCCCGATTTTTCGATGATATGGCTTTGCGGGCCGTCCTGACGGATCGGCTGGCCCTTGCCCTGTTTCTTGCGCATCCAGCGGATCAGGCGCGGTCCGACGATGAATGCGATGAGGAGCGCAGTCATGATCGCGCCGCCGGCGCGAAAGGAAAGATAGCGAAAGACGTTGAAGAGCGCGAACTGGTCGGAAAAATTCGTAAGGTAATAGAGCATTTCTTTTTTTCTTTCGTCAGCTCGACGCACCCGCCTTTATGGCGGCTACAATCTCGCTCACCTTAGACCCGTTCGATCCTTTGACCATGACAATGTCGCCGTCTTTCAACTCGCCGATTATCGTCCGGGAAAGCGTGCGCGCGTCGTCCGCGCGGCCCGCCCGTATCGCCGGGGGCGCCTTTTCCCATAGATAATTCACGAGAGAGCCGGCGACATAGAGCGCATCGACCTTTGCGGCAAGGAGCGGCGCCAGAAGGTCAGCGTGCAAGGCGTGCGACGCGGGGCCAAGCTCAAGCATGTCGCCGATAACCGCAACGCGCCGCCCCGTGCGTTCGGGCGTCAACTGGCCGAGCAGCGCCAGCGCCGCGGCCATTGAGGTTGGATTGGCGTTGTAACTTTCATCAAGGATCGTAACCTCGCCCCCGCCCGGAAGGCGTGCTTTCGATTGCGCGCCGCGCCCGGCGGCGGCCGCGAGCCCTTTCAGGCCGGCGGCCGCGCGCGCCGCCGAGCCGCCGAGCGCCGAGACCGCGCCGATGACGGCGAGCGCATTCATGGCCTGATGGCGTCCCGGCGCGCCGATTGAGAAGGCGAGAGGTTCGCCGAACAGGCGCGCGTTTATCGCCGCGCCCGCCGCATCGCCGCTATATTCTTCAAGGCGTATGTCCGCGTCCTGCGACTCGCCGAACGTGATAACGCGCTTTACGCCCGCCTTCACTGCGAGATCGCGCAGGACGCCGAACTGCGCGCAATCAAGCGGCAATATGGCGGCGCCGTTTTTTTCCAGTCCCGAAAAGATTTCCGCTTTCGCGCGCGCGATGTTTTCGCGCGAGCCCAGATGTTCGACATGCGCATCGCCAATCGTTGTAATGACGGCGACATGCGGCGCGACCAGCCTCGTCAGCGGCGTGATTTCTCCGGCATGGTTCATGCCGATTTCAAAAATGGAAAAATCAACGTCGATCGGCATTCGCGCGAGCGTCAGCGGCACGCCCCAGTGATTGTTGAAGCTCCTGTCGGAAGCATGAACGCGCCCGAGGCCCGACAACGCCGCACGCAACATTTCCTTTGTCGATGTCTTGCCGACGCTGCCGGTAACGGCGATGCGCCGGCCGAAATTCCGCAGGCGCGCGGCGCGCGCCAGGTCGCGCAATCCTTCGAGCGTATCGGGAACGACCAGCAACGGCGCGCCGTCAGGCGCATTGGAGGGCGCGCGCGCGACAAGCGCGGCCGAAGCGCCCCGTTCGAACGCGCTGGCGACAAAATCATGCCCGTCGCGCGCATCGCTGAGCGCCACGAACATTTCGCCCGGCGCAAGCGTGCGCGTATCGATTGAAAGTCCGCCGGCGGCCCATTCCTCCGCGACCCAGCGATCGGGATCGCCGCCGCGCGCGCACAATGCGCCGCCGGTAGCGGCCGCCGCCTCGAAAGCCGTCCATAATTCCGCATTCATCTCCCGACCTCCCTCGCCGCCCTTCGAGCGACGTCAACGTCGTCGAACGGCAGGATATCCTTTCCCACAATCTGCCCCGTTTCATGTCCCTTGCCGGCGATAAGCAGGACATCCCCTTTTTTCAGCATCGCGACCGCCGCCGCCACAGCCTCGCCGCGATCGCCGATTTCCTGCGCACCCGGACAGCCCGACAGAATATCGCGCCTTATGGCGCGCGGGTCTTCCGTGCGCGGATTATCGTCGGTCACGATGACATGATCGGCGCCCGCCTGCGCCGCCGCGCCCATCAGGGCCCGCTTGCCGCGATCGCGATCGCCGCCGGCGCCGATGATCGCGATAACCCGGCCTTCGGCGTGCGGCCGGATCGCCGCCAGCGCTGTCGCGATCGCATCAGGCGTATGCGCATAATCGACATAAACGCCGGCGCCGCCGACATCGGCTGCATGCTGCATGCGCCCCGGCACGCCGGGCAACTTTTCCAGCAACGGCAGCACGCGCGCGGCCGGTTCACCGCCCGCCACGACGATCCCGGCCGCAAGAAGCGCGTTTTCCGCCTGAAACGCGCCGATCAGCGGCAGGGTGAGCGAGCAGGTTTTCCCCTCGCATTCAACTTGCACGTCAAGGCCAAAGGGGCGCGCGCCGACGGAGGTGATGCGGATCGTTTCCCCGCGCCGGCCGGTCGAAACGAGCCTTAGACCGCGCGTTTTGGACGCGCGCGCAACCTCGTCGGCGCCGGCGCCGTCCATATTGACGACGGCCGTCGCATCATCGGGGACTATTTCAAGAAAGAGTTTCAGCTTTGCGCGGAAATACTCGTCAAAACCTGAATGATAGTCGAGATGGTCCTGCGTGATATTGGTGAACGCCGCGATGGAAAACCTGACCGCATCGGCGCGATGTTGCGCCAGCGCGTGACTTGACGCCTCCATGCATAAAAACTCCGCGCCCGACGCCGCCATCGCATCAAGCGTTTCGTGCAGCGTGACAGGGTCCGGCGTCGTGTGAATGAGTTGTTTTTCGAAGTTCGTCGATTTCGCGCCGAGCGTGCCGATGAAGCCGGCGTTTTCGCCGAGCATTTCCCAAAGCGCGCGCGTAAAAACCGCACTCGACGTTTTGCCGTTCGTGCCGGTGACGCCGGCGATCAGGCGCGGCTGGCGCGGAAAAAACCGCGACGCCATTTCCGAAAGGCGCCGCCGCGGCTCGATGTCTGCGATCAGCGGAAGGCGCGTTTTAACGCCCGGGCGGGCGAGAATCGCCGCCGCGCCCGCTTCTTCGGCTTGCGGAATATATGTCGCGCCGTCGCTAAGCGTTCCCGCAATCGCCGCAAAGAGAAATCCCTCGCCTACTGCGCGGCTGTCAGCCGTGATCCCTTTTATTTCAGGATCGGGCTCGCATGGCGTCGCGGCGAGCGCCGACAACTTCACGGCGCGCCCTCCGCTTCGGCCTGGACAAGCGCGGCGCGGCGCGACGATGGCGCGTCGCCCGTTTCGAACGCCGCCAGCGCGCTCGCCTCGTCGATCGGCATCACGCCGAGCAAGGGCGCCAGCCGGCGCGTGATGGCGGAAAATGTCGGCGCGGCGTTCCAGCCCGCGGTTGCATAGCCATACGTGCCGGGAACCGCCTGCGGTTCGTCAAGCGTCACAAGCACTGCATAACGCGGCGCGTAGCCTGGAAAAGCGCCGACGAAGGTCGAAATGCGCGCATTACGATTGTATCCGCCATGCGAGGGTTTGTCGGCGGTCGCCGTCTTTCCGATTATGTAGTAGCCGTCGACATCGGCGTATGAGGCGGTTCCGTCCATGATGACCCGCCGCATGACGCGGCGCATGATAGCGCTTGTCGATTCCGATATTACGCGCACGCCCTTTTGCGGCGCGTTAACTTTCACAAACTCCGGCGCGCGCCAGACGCCGCCATTTACGATACTGGAGACGGCGGCGAGCAAATGGAGCGGCGTCACGGAAATTCCGTGTCCGTACGAAATCGTCGCGCATTCGACCGGACCCCATTTGCGCGGAAGCTCCGGCGCGCGTCTTTCCGCCAGTTCGATCGGCAGCGCATCGAGAAGGCCGAACTTCCTCAGCGCGTCCTCCTGGCGCTCGGGGCCGAGATCCCCCGCCATGCGCGCCGCGCCGATATTGGACGAATATTGCACAACTTCCGACAATGTCAGAATCCGGTTTTCGCCATGGAAGTCGCGGATAGTTTTGTCCGCAACCTTGTACCCGCCGCGCGCGTCATAGGTTGAATTCTCCGTGGCGACGCCGGTTTCCAGCGCCGCCGCCGCCGTAAAAAGCTTGAAGGCGGAACCAAGCTCATAGCGATCATAAACGGCGCGATTTCGGCGAAAATCGGCCGGCGAGGCGCCCGGCTCATTCGGATCGAAGGTCGGAAGGCTCGCCAGCGCAATCACTTCGCCGGTCTGGACGTTCATGACGGCGGCCATCGCGGCTTTCGCATGAAATTTCGCGAGCGATGCGGAAAGCTCCTGCTCGACGATCTGCTGGGCGCGCGCATCCAGCGCGGCGACGAGCGGGCCGCGCGCGCGGCGTTCGTCGAGCACGCGCTCCAGCCCCATCACGCCGCCCTTTCCGGGTTCTGTGTGGCCGATCACATGCGCGGCGGTTTCCCCCTGCGGATAAAACCGCTTCGTACGCGGAGAAAATCTGACGCCGGTAAGGCCGAGTGCGAAAACGGCTTCTTCCTGCGCAGGCGTCAGGCGTTCGCGGATTTCGACATAACGCCCGTCGGCGAGTTTCCGCTCAAGATCGTCCGTGTCGATATTCGGAAAGACCGTTGCGACCGCATTCGCCGTCTCTCGCGGGCTCCAGACTTCGCGGCCCGCGATTTCAAGCGCGCGCACCGGCAGGTTGACGGCCAGCAGAAGCCCGTTGCGATCGACGATTTCCTTGCGGTCCGGATCATCGCCCTGCGCGAGGGCGGGCGCGCCCTGCGCCGAGGCCGGACTTAAGGATACGACGCCGAGCCTGACGCCGAGAAATGCGAATGCGAGAGAAAACGCGACCGCGCCCATGGAGATGCGCCGGCGCGAAACGGAAAGCGTGCGCGAACGACGGCTTCGCGCGGCGATGCGGTCGGGCGAGGCGGCGCCCGACGGCGTGCATTCCTCGACGACCGTCAGGCGGGCTTTGTTTTTTCTGCGTTTTTTCAGCATCTTTCGTTCAACGCGCGCCAAGAGCGCCCGGATCCGCCGCACCGAGTTCTGCGACATCTACAGGCGTTGTAGGCTCGCCCGCCCGCTTTTCCTCGTCTTCGTCCCTGGCGCCCTGTCCGAATGCGATTTCGAAATCGTCGGCTGTCATTAATTGCGCGCCGGAAAGCGGTTCGAGATCGGTCAAGTTCCTGGCGATTTCGGAGAGCCGCTCCGGGTTTTCAAGATACGCGACTTCCACGCGCAACGCCTGTATCGAGGACAGTTCGCTTTGTTTGGCGCGATCCAGCCGTTTCAATTCCGCGCGCGTTTCGCGCACCGCCGCTTCCGCCTTGTATCGGCCCGCAGCAGCGGCTGCGAGGATAAAGCACAACAGGATCAATGTGAGGCGCATAGAGTCCTATCTCCAGGCTGCAAGGGACTTTAAAGGGTCAAGGCGCGGTGGCAGGCTTGCGAAATCAAAATCCGACGCGGCTGCGCCGGTGCGGATGGCGGCGCGTAATTTCGAAGAACGCGCGCGCGGATTAGCGTCGGTTTCTTCCCCGCGCGGCGTTTGCGGTTTTGCGTTCAGCAGTTTGAAAGTCGCCTCGATGCTTTGCGCCGCCGGCGCGTGGCGCGAGGGCCGGGCCGCCGCGCCGCTGCGATCAGTCAGGAAACGTTTTACGATCCGGTCTTCGAGCGAGTGGAACGTCACGACGACGAGGCGCCCGGCGGGCGCCAGCAGCCTTTCCGCCGCAACAAGCGCGCGCGCGAGCTGGCCGAGTTCGTTATTGACGAAAATTCTCAGCGCCTGAAATACGCGCGTCGCCGGATGAATGCGCTCACCGGGCCTTGCGGGCGATGCTTGCGAAATGATTCCGGCGAGGCGCGTTGTCGTCGTGATCGGTTCCCCGGCCCGCGCGGCGACGATTGCGCGCGCGATCCGTCCGGCCTTTTTTTCTTCGCCGTAAACCTTGAATATCGCAGCGAGGTCGCGCGCGTCGGCGCCGTTGACGACATCGGCGGCGTCGGGCTTGCCGCCATCCATACGCATCGACAAAGGCCCTTCGCGCATGAATGAAAATCCGCGTTCGGCCTCGTCGAGCTGCATAGAGGAAACGCCGAGATCGAAGACGACGCCGTTGACGGCGTCGACGCCGAGTTCCCCGAGCGCTTCTTCGATTTCTGCGAATGGCCGATTGACGAGCGTCAACCGCCCGCCATACGCGCCCGCCCAGTCACGCGCGCGCGCAATCGCCGTCGGATCGCGGTCAAAGGCGTAGACCGCGCAGTTCGCAGCGCCCAGAACAGCGCGCGTATAGCCGCCGCCGCCGAATGTCGCATCGACATAAACGCCGTGATTGATCGGCGCGAGCGCGGCGAGCGCTTCGTCGAGCAAAACGGGCGCGTGGCCGCTCGCCGTCATGAGGCGCCTCCAGGTTTCGGCGCCCGAAGTTTTTGAAGCGCGGCGCGAACGCGCGCGCGTTCGCCCGCCGGCGCCGCCGGCGCCCCGTCGGATGGCATGATCCAGAAGGTTTCCCCGCGCCCCTGAAACAGGACGCGATCGAGCAGATTGGCGTGCGCTCTTAATGGTTCGGGAATTACGACGCGCCCCTCGGTATCGAAGGAAAGCGGGCGCACCGCGCCGAGCAGGTGCGTTTCGAGAAGCTCGCGGTCGTCATCGAAAGGCGGCAGTTCGGCGATCATTTCCTTGAAGAAGGAGATCATGTCGCCGCCGCCGCATTCCAGGAATTCGCCGCGCGGCGATGGCAGGCAATAAAATCCGCGCAAGGCGTCGCCTTCGAGCGCGCGGCGAAAATCGGCCGGCGCCGCGACCCGCCCCTTCGCATCGATTTTGTTGATGTGAGACCCGAGAAATGAGGTCTCCGGCGCCCGCAATTTCACGCCCGCACTCCGCCCTCTCCGCCCGCGCCTTCCGCCAGGAGCCCGGGACAGCGGCGCCATTCGGCGCCAAAATTCGACAAATTTTGGGATAACACGACGAAATGCCAAGCGTCAAACGAGAAGTGACGAATAAGCCCGAAAAATCGCCGGTGATTCCGGATATGAAACGGCGGGCGCGAACCGCCTTTTCTCAACCCCGAAGGAAAAGGTTGATTTTTGCTTAACGGCGATTGCGGGCCGCGGCGCTCATCCGGGCGAGATCGTCGTTTTCCGCGTTTTCAAGGCGCAGGCGGCGGCGCTCCTGCGAGCGGACGGCGCGCTCGGCCAGATGCTCCAGTTTTTTGAGTTCGGCCCAGGCGGCTTTCAGGTCCGTTTCGGCCGCCTGCGCCTGACCGATCAGTTGCGCGCGCGTCTCTTGCAAGGCTGCTCGCTTTTGCTCGGCGCCCTGAAGATAGCCGGCAAGCTGGACGAAGCCGACTGTTTCGGCCGCTTTGGTCGCGTTCGCCTCTTCAAGAATATTTTCGCTCAGCATGTTCAGCGCCGTCTCGTTGGACGCGAGCGCCCCGCGCAAGGTTTCAAGACGCGCGCTGAATTCATCCGTTTTCGAGACCGCCACCTTGATCAGTTTCGCCAACGCCTTCGCTTCGCGACCGCCGTCCGACATCACGTCTCCGCTTCATGTTTTTTAAGGATGGTTTCAAGCGCCGCGAATGCGTCCGCCGGCGCGGTGAATTCGTCAAGCTCCTGCGAAAGGAATTTCTCAAGCTCGCCGTTAAAACCGATTGCGCGGTCAAGCTCGAAATTCGAGCCGGCCTGATAGGCGCCGATGCGCACGATTTCGCTCATATCGTCGTAGATCGAAGCGAGCGCGCGCGCACGCCGCGACAGATCGCGCTCGCGGCTTTGCGTGTCGAAATTCGCGGTGCGCGATACGCTTTTTAGAATATCCACCGCCGGAAAGCGCCCGCGCTCGGCGATTTTCCGGTCAAGCACGACATGCCCGTCAAGTATGGCGCGCGCCGCGTCTGCAATCGGCTCGTCGTGATCGTCGCCTTCTACCAGTACGGTGAAAACGCCGGTGACGGCGCCGGCGCCAGGCCCGCCCGATCCGGCGCGTTCAAGCAGCTTCGGCAGCAGCGAAAAAACGGAAGGCGTATATCCTTTCGCCGTCGGCGGCTCGCCGGCGGCGAGGCCGATCTCGCGCTGCGCGGCGGCGACGCGCGTCAGGGAATCCATCAGGCAAAGGACATGACATCCCTCGTCCCTGAAATATTCGCCGATGGTAAGGGCGAGGAACGCCGCCTCCCGCCGCATCATCGCCGGCTCGTCCGATGTCGCAACGATAACGACCGAACGGGCGAGACCGTCCGGACCAAGATTGTCTTCGATGAATTCTCGCACCTCGCGCCCGCGTTCGCCGATCAGCGCGATGATGGAAATATCGCAGTCGGCGTTGCGCGCGATCATCGACAACAGCATCGATTTGCCGACGCCGGAGCCTGAAAAAACGCCGAGGCGCTGACCGACCCGCGAGGGGCAGAAAATATCGAGCGCGCGGACGCCGAATCCGACCGGCCCGCCCAGCCTTTCGCGAAGCGCGGCCGGCGGGGGCGCGGCGCGAAGATCGCGCGGCTGGCCGCCGGGCGCGATCGGCCCCTTGCCGTCTACGGGACGTCCGAGCGCATCGACGACGCGCCCGAGCCAGGCGCGCGAGGTGCGCACAGCCGAGGCGCCGGACTGGAACGCGACGCGCGCGCCGCGGCGCACCCCCTCGACCCCGCCGAAGGGAAGGCACGTCGCCGAACCGCGGCTGACCCCGACGACTTCGGCGATGAGGTCGGCCGCATCGGTTTCGATGGCGACACGAGTGCCGACTTCCAAGGCGCCGAGCCGGTCCTCGATCTTGATCGCAAGATCGCTCACGCTATCCACGGCGCCGCAGGCCGACGTCGGGCCGTTGCGGCGGACGAGATTGCGCACGTTTTGCATTTGTTGAAGAGCCGGCTCGCCCATCGCACCTACATCTCGGACAGGGCCGGTCCCGCCGGCCGCCGCGTCCGCTGAATTTCGGGCCGGACCTTAACGCGCAGGCATTTAAGCTCGCGTAAACTCGTGAATCATCCTAACCGGGCGACAAGCCGTCTGCGATTAACAGACCCCTCGATTTCAAGGGATTTGCGCGCTCGGCGGGTAACAAACCTTGTCTGCGGCTTAACACGAGCGTGAAAGCTGCGCGCATTCGACGCGCCGCGTTAACCTTTATGAAAGCAAATCAACCTAAATCTGGTTAAGGCAAATCAAAAAATGCGCTTGTCGTCAGGGGCGGAGCGCGACAAAGGAGAGCGGGCAATGCGGGTTTTGCTGATTGAAGATGACGGCGCCACCGCACAAAGCATCGAACTGATGCTGAAATCAGACGGCTTCAACGTCTACACGACCGATCTGGGGGAAGAAGGCGTCGATCTCGGCAAGGTCTATGACTACGACATCATCCTTCTTGACCTTAACCTTCCGGATATGACCGGCTTCGACGTGCTCAAATCCTTGCGCGTCGCCAAGGTCAACACGCCGATCCTGATCCTGACCGGTCAAGGCGATATCGAAACGAAAGTTCGCGGTCTCGGCTTCGGTGCTGACGACTATATGACGAAGCCTTTCCACAAGGACGAGCTTGTCGCGCGCATTCACGCGATCGTACGCCGTTCCAAGGGACATTCCCAGTCAGTTATCACGACGGGCAATCTTACCGTCAATCTCGACGCCAAGACGGTCGAAGTCGCCGGCCAGCGCGTTCACCTGACGGGTAAGGAATACCAGATGCTGGAGCTTCTTTCGCTCCGCAAGGGCACGACGCTCACCAAGG
>JAGRDS010000002.1:136459-254515 GCA_020446945.1 Parvularculaceae bacterium | reverse complement strand
ACCTTTATGGCGGCATGGACGAACCCGAATTGAAAATCATCGACGTCTTTATCTGCAAGCTCAGGAAAAAACTGGCGGCGGCGACGGACGGTGATCATTATATCGAAACCGTCTGGGGGCGCGGTTATGTGCTTCGCGACCCTGCCGAAGAAAAGGCGGCCTGACCGCGTTTCAAATCGAGACGAAAACGCCCCCGCGCCGGGGGCGTTTTTTTTGAAAATGAGGGCGAACCTTTTCTTTCCATTAACAACAAGGGCCTAGTTTTAGTTTTCCGGCTTTTTTTTGGGGGGGGGCTCGGGTCAGAACTATTACGTCGAGCGGCGCCGGTGCGGTTTTTATTTTTGGATGAAAGAAAACCCCGGCTTATGACCATTCGAAATTTCCTCGCCGATCGAAGCGGCAATATCGCAATCATGTTCGGCATCATGTTCTTCATGATCCTCGCCGCTGTCGGCGCTGCAATTGACGTTCAACGCTCAAACTCGCTGCGCACCGAAATCGCCGAAGCCTCCGACGCGGCGATCATCGCCGCAGCGCGCTACAAGAGCGGACACCCGAACGCAAACGCGGCTGTGCTGACTGGGGTTGCGCGCAAGGTTTTCGACAACGAGCTGGGCACGAGATCCGCGATTGACATCAAGGGGTTCACAGTTTCCTTCGACAAAACGAGAGACACGTTCGTTCTGGATGTCTCTGGAGAAATCAAGACGTTGATCATGGGCGTCCTCGGCCATCGCTACGTCGATATCGACATGCATCCGGAGGCAAAGCTCGGCAAACCGCCGCTGCTTGAAGTCGCGATGGCGCTCGACGTGACGGGTTCGATGAACCAGCACGGTAAAATAACGACCATGAAAAACGCCGCGCGCGATCTCGTAAAAACGCTGTTTGAGAAAAAGGATGCGGACGTAAAAATCGGCGTCGTGCCGTTTGCGCAATATATCAGCGTCGGCGCGGCCTATAAAAACGCTTCGTGGCTTTCCTTTCCCGGCTATGGCTGGACCGGCTGCATCGGTTCGCGCGATTATCCTTACAATACGCAAGATACAGATTATGCGACGTTCAAGGCGCCGGGGCTTCTTGGCGCTGTATGCCCCGCCAGCCTGATGCCGCTTTCCCGCAGCGAAAGCGCGCTCGATTCGATGATCTCCGGACTGAAACCCGGCGGTTGGACCTACATTCCGGCGGGCCTTTCCGGCGCCTGGATGCTTCTGACGCCGAACGCGCCTTTCGATGAGGCGTTGACGTTTGAAGAGCTTGAAGCTGAACGCGGAACGAAGGCGCTGATCTTGATGACGGACGGCGAAAACACGCGCGCCCCCGATTATCCGACGCATAACAGCACGAGCGAGCAATATGCGAACGACCTGACCGAGGAAACCTGCGCCAATATCAAAAATCAGGAAATCGTCGTTTACACGATCGCTTTTGAAGTCACCGACACGACGATCAAGGATATCCTTGAGCAATGCGCCACAACGACGGGGCACTATTTCGACGCAGCGAACTCCGGCGATCTGGTTGACGCCTTTGCGTCGATCGCCAACAGCCTGCGCAATATCAGCCTTTCGAAATAACGCGCGCGGCTTCCTCGGCGAAGATTTCGCCGGCGCGCACGGCGGACGGAAAATCTTCCGCGATCCAGCGCGCCTCCGCCGCCCGAATGACGCTGGCGACGGACGGCCCTTTCGCAACTCCCGCCGCGAGCGCGTCCTTGCCCGAAAAAGGACACGCCGGCGGCGCCCACCGGTCCGGCAGGGACGCAAGGCGCTCGAAATTCGCGTCGCGCGTGTCCGGTTTTTCACTTTCTGCAAGATACAGGGCTTGCGCAACGAGGCAGGCGTCGCGCCAGGAATCCGCGCCCATGCGGTAAAGCGCGGCGCGCGCGGCGCGTTCGCCAAGCGTCCTTTCGACCAGACCGGCGTTCCGCACCGCCTTGCGGCGCCTTTCGCCATCCGCATTGGAAAGGCGCAGGCGCACATCAATCCCCTCGCCGGCTTCGCCGTAAAGCGCGGCGAGCGCGATTGCGCCCTCCGCCGCCGGCGCGATTGTTTTCAGACGCGCCAACGCCTCAATGTGCGCCGGAGCCGTCCAGACTTCCGCCATCACGCCGCTGGCTTTCATGGCCGCAACGGCGCTTTGCGGCGCGGGCAGCGACAACAGATTGATAATTTCATCGCCGATGCGTTCAGCCGACAATCGGCGGATGCCGTCTTTCAACGCCGCGCAGGCCGCAAGCCCCGCCGCGTCGATTGTCGAAGCAAACCGCGCGGAGAACCTGAAAAAGCGCAATATGCGCAAATAATCCTCGCGGATGCGTTCTTCCGCGGCGCCGATAAAGCGCACGCGCCGATCCGGCAGATCCTCCATCCCGCCCACCGGATCGAAGAGATCGAAACCGGGCGTCATGTAAATCGCATTGATCGTGAAATCCCGGCGGCGCGCATCGACCTCCCAGTCGCGCGTAAACGCAACGCTTGCGCGCCGGCCGTCGGTCGAAACATCGGCGCGCAGGGTTGTCACTTCAACACCCTTGTGATCCGCGATCGCCGTCACCGTGCCATGCGCAACGCCCGTCGGCGCAGCGCCGAGACGGGCCGCCTTCAGCGCTTCCATCACGTCGTCCGGCGTCAAGGTCGTCGCGATGTCGATATCTTTCGGCGTTTCGCCGAGCAGGCTGTCGCGCACGCACCCGCCGACAAACCGCACCGAGCCGGCTTCTTTCGCTTCCAGCGCAGCGACGATCCGCGTCACATGGCGCGCGCGCGCCCAATCGAAGCGAGCGTTCGCCCCGCCAAGCGCGCCAACGGGTTTTTCCTTCATTGCGCCGCCTCATCGCGTTGCAGCGTCTCGGCGAGGGATCTCAATATGCCGGCTGTCAGTCCCCAGATATGATAGTTTTCGTAGGGCGCTGCAAACATGTGAAAGGAAACGCCGTCATGGCGGCGTTCCTCGATCGTGTGATTTGACAGATCGGCGAACCATTCGAGCGGCGTTTCGAATATCTCCGCGACCTCGCGCGGACAGGGGCGGATCGGCGCGCGCGGATCGACAAGCCCGATTACCGGCGTTACCGCAAAACCAAGCCCGCCTTCGTGAACGCCAAGCGATCCGATAATATCGACTGCGGCGCGCGGAATGTTCACTTCCTCTTCCGCCTCGCGCAGCGCCGTTTCGACAAGATCGCTGTCTTCAGGATGGGCCCTGCCGCCGGGAAAGCTGATTTGCCCGGCGTGAGACGGCATATCGGGGGAGCGCACCGTCAAAAGAACGGTCGGGCGGTCGATGCGATTGATGATCGGAATGAGCACAGCCGCCGGCTGGCGTTTTTTCGTCCACCGGCTTTCGAACCGCGCATCGCCCACGAGATGCGGATTTATTTCGGCGAAAATTTCGCGCACGCGCTGCGTCGTCATGCGCGACAGGTTCTTTTCTATCAGGGCGCGCCAATTCTCCACGTCTTTTGTCTTTCTCGCGTTTCGCGCCGGACCTTTCAGGCGATCAAACGGTTGCAGCGAAAATCTCTCGCGCCGGTCTGAACGGAAAAAACACGCCCGCCGACGTGACGCCGAACCAGGGCTCGCCGTCGATCTCGCGCGTTTCGCCAACCGCGACAAGCTCGTAAAAAACCGATCGCGCGATCAGCGCCTCAAGCCCGGCCCTCACTTCTATATAGGGCGTCCATTCGCCATCTTTCTGACGATAGGAGATGGGGTGCGCGCGCCCCGCTTCAACCTCGTCGCCGAGACTGGTCTTAAACGAAATCCGCCGCTCGTCGCCTTCGCCCTCGCATTGCATCAAAACCGCGACAAAAGGCGCATCGACGACCTTGATCGCCAGTTTTTCGACCGGCGTGACGAGGAAATGCCGCGCGCCTTCCTTTCGCAGAACGGTCGAAAAAAGGCGCACGAGCGCGGCGCGCGCGATCGGCGCGCCCTCATGCTCCCATACGCCGTCTCGCCTGATGACGATATCGATCTCGCCGGAATAAGGCGGATTCCATTTCTCGACCGGCGGCGCGGGCCGCCTTTTCGCGTCGTGAAGGTCGGCCGCATATCGAAGAAGGTCGCTCATATGCGAGTCGAGCCGGCGCTTTCACGCCGGCCCGCCCGATATTCAAAACCTTCGATCAGTTTCCGCAAACGACGCAGCGCGCGTAAAGCGCATTGGGATCGTTGAACTGGTCGAAAAACGCGACTTCCTTTTGAACGGCGGAAATCGCCCTGGAAACGATCGAATGCGATGCGGCCGCCGTCGATCTGTCAATCCCCATCATCGCCATGGTCCTCGCCGCAGCCTCGCCGAAGAAGACAGCAAAGGGGGATTGTTCTTCGCGAATTTTCACGGCGTCATATTTTTCAAGCTGCGCAAGTCGGGCGGCGGCCGCAATCGCCGCGTCGATATCGCCCAGATTGTCGACAAGCTTCAACTCCTGCGCCGTTACGCCGATCCAGACCCGGCCCTGCCCGACCGAGTCGACATATTCAGGCGTCAGATTGCGCCCTTCGGCGACAACGCCGAGGAAGTCTCGATACCCGTCCTCGACGCTTTGCTGGAAAATGTCGGCGACATTGTCTTCAAGCGGGCCGACGCCGGTTGCGTAAAGCGATGACAGCGCCGTCGTGCCGACGCCGTCGACATTCAGCCCCCAATGTTCGGCGGCTTTTTCAAATGTCGGGAAGAACGCGAATATGCCGATCGAACCCGTCACCGTCGTCGGCGCAGCCCAGATTTCATCGCCCGGCGAAGAAATCCAGTAGCCGCCCGATGCGGCGAGCGAACCCATGGAAACGACGACAGGCTTGCCGGCCGCTTTCAGCGCGGTGACGCCGTCGCGAATGATTTCCGACGCGAAAGCCGATCCGCCCGGACTGTCGACGCGCAGGACAACCGCTTTCACATTCTCATCGTCGAGCGCTTTTTTGAGATTAGCCGCAACCGTATCGCCGCCCGCGGCGACGCCCGGCGCGGCTTCGCCGTCGACGATCGCGCCCGCAGCCGTAACGATGGCGACATTCGGATCGCCGCCGTCCTTCGTCGCCCCGATCGCATTGCGATAGGCGGCGTACTGAATATTCTTGAAACTCTTGCCGGAATCGTCTTCGCCGAAAACGGCTTTCATCGCCGCAAGCTGCTCAGGCCGCGAACTCAGATGATCGACAAGCTTGAAGCGCAACGCGGCTTCGGCGAAATCGCCATGCGTTTCGCGCAAAATATCGTTCAGGTTATTCGCAAAACGATTTATGGAGCCCGCCGGCAGGCTGCGCGCCTTTTCGACCGACGAAACATAGGCGTCCCACATCGAACCGAGAAAAGCGAGATTGGCCTCTTTCGCTTCCGGGGACATGTCATCGCGAAGAAACGGTTCAACGGCGGCCTTGAACGTGCCGACGCGAAATACGTGCGGCGTGATCAGCAGCTTGTCGAGAAACGACTTCATATAGGCGTCGTACGAGCCATAGCCGACAAGCACGAGCGAGCCTTTGTCATGCATGTATATCTCATCGGCGTGCGAGGCGATCAGATACTGGTCCTGACCGTAAAAATCGCCGACGGCGTATACTTTCTTGCCCGCCGCTTTGAATTCGTCGATGACGCCGGCGATATAATGCGCTTTCGAAGCGCTGATCGTCGGAATGTAAAGTTGCGACAGGTCGAGAACGATACCCTTGATCCGCTCGTCTTTCGCTGCGGCGCGAATGACGCGCGCAAGTTCGCCGACTTCGATCTGGGTGGGTTCGTCAGCGCCATAGGCTTCCTGAAGGAAACTCTGGAACGGATCTACAGCCTCCGCTTCCTCAACCAGGACGCCGTTCGGATTGATGAGCAACGCTGCGTCTTTTGGAACATGCGTCGCCGCCCTTTGACCGCCGATGCCGTCGCTGATGCCCGTGAATAGGCCGACGAACAAAAGCAGCACGGCGAGACCGACGATCCCCTGCAGCACCATCAAGATGCCGATCATCAGCTTGCCGAAACCTTTTATGAATCCCCAGACGCTGTTCTTGTGTTCTTCGTCAGACACTGACCATACCCTTTGTTTTGCGGCCAAGCCGCGCATATGCGCACTATCGCCCCCGCATCATGGCTTCGGCAAGGCGAACGCCGGCGGGATTGTGCCACGCCCCTCTTAACGCGGCGATAACCAATCGGTAGCGGATTGATCGTTCGGCCGCGCCGGGGCCATGCTAGGAAAGTTGGCGCTCGCCCCGCAAGTGGCAAGAGTGCTGCGACAGCCGGAGCGATATCGCTGTCGAATGGTTGCAGGCGGCGATCAAAAGCGTGTTATCAGAAAGAGTTAGCGAATTTTCGCCTTTATGGTCGGCTATCCGGCCGCCAGGGACGCCGATCATGACGCAAGAAGATATTTTGAAGGATTTCGAAACGGCCGCCGGCCAGTTCCGGGCGGCGCGCCAGAGCCTTTCCGCGGTCGTATACGGCCAGGATGAAGTCGTGGAGCTTACGCTTGCAACGCTCGCGGCGGGCGGGCACGGCCTGCTGGTCGGCGCGCCCGGCCTCGCCAAAACGCTTCTAGTCGCCTCGATCGGCCAGTTGATGGGCCTTTCCGCCAAGCGCGTGCAATTCACGCCGGACCTGATGCCGGGCGATGTTCTCGGATCGGAAGTCCTTGAAGAAAGCGCCGACGGCAAGCGCGCGTTCCGGTTCATTCCCGGACCCGTATTTTGCCAGCTGCTGATGGCGGACGAAATAAATCGCGCCAGTCCGCGCACGCAGTCCGCATTGTTGCAGGCGATGCAGGAACTGCACGTGACGGTCGCCGGCGAACGCCATGACCTTCCCTCGCCGTTTCACGTTCTGGCGACGCAAAACCCGATCGAACAGGAAGGAACCTATCCGCTTCCCGAAGCGCAGCTCGATCGGTTTTTGATGCAGATAAATGTCGGCTATCCCGATGAAGCGGCGGAGCGGCGCATGCTGGCGGCGACGACCGGCCTCGAAGCGAATGATATCGCTGCGGCGATGAGCGCTGAGGATCTCGAACGGGCGCAAAGGCTGGTTCGGCGCATGCCGATCGCCGAACGCATTGTCGATGCGATCCTGGCGCTCGTAAGAAGCGCGCGCCCGACCGGCGAGGCCGCGCCGCGCGTTCGCGAATTCGTCGGCTGGGGACCGGGGCCGCGCGCCAGTCAATCGCTTTCGCTGGCCTGCCGCGCGCTCGCGCTCATCGACGGGCGCCGCGCGCCTTCGATGGAGGATGTGCGCCGGCTTGCAAAACCTGTCCTGCGCCATCGCATGGCGCTCAACTTCTCTGCGCGCGCGCAGGGCGTAGAGATCGACGACTTTATCGACGAACTCGTATCCGGGGCGTTTTGACGATGAACGAACGCCCGCAAAGCAATCACGGGGCGATCGTAAGACATGAGGCGGAGGCGATCGCCGTCTCCTTCCCGCCGCTGCTTGTCGAGGCGGAACGCATCGCCCACACCGTCGCGGCCGGCATGCACGGGCGCCGCCGCGCCGGACCCGGGGAATCGTTCTGGCAGCATCGCCCTTACGCTTTCGGCGATCCGGTGTCGGCGATCGACTGGCGCCAGTCGGCGCGCATCGCAGATCGACTTTATATCCGCCAGAATGAATGGGACGCGGCGGCGGCCGTTTGGATCTGGCGCGATAAATCCCGCTCGCTCGATTACGCTTCCCTGAAAGACCAGCCGACCAAGCGGCGGCGCGCCGATATCATAGCGGTTGCACTTGCAACGCTTCTTGCAGAAGGCGGCGAACGCATCGGACTCGCCGGACCGGAACGGCGCATCTTTCACGGCCGAAACGCGGCGGCGCGCTTTTATGAGGAATTCGAAATCGATGCGTTCGACGATCTGGCGTCCCTGCCGGTTTACGCTCATGTCGGCGCCCATGCCAGGATCGTCATGATCAGCGATTTTTTCGCCGACCCCGAGAAGATCGCCGACGTCGTCGCGCAATATGCATCGCAAGGGATCAAGGGCGTAATGCTTCAGATCATCGATCCCGCCGAGGAAACTTTCCCCTTTAAGGGGCGAACCGAATTTTCCGACTTTGAAAGCCGCGACCGGTTAACCTTCGGCGATGCGCGTTCGCTCGGCGAGGCCTATCGGCGCGAATTCGCCGCGCATCGCGAAGCGCTGAGAAACCTCGCGGGGCGCGTTCAATGGAACTTCCTGCCCCATCGCACCGACGCGCCGGCGAGTTCGGCCCTGATGGCGCTTTACATCGCTCTCGCCGACCAGCGCGGGCGGCGCTGATGGGCGCGATCGGCATGGAATAGTAAAAGGCGATGGGCGCCCTATCTTTCGTATCTCCGCTGATCCTTGTCGCGCTCGCCGCCCTGCCGGCGGTCTGGTTCGTCCTGCGCGCGACGCCGCCCTCGCCCAGAAAGGTGCGCTTTCCGGCGTTCGATCTGTTGCGCCGGCTCGCGAGGACGCGCGAGACGCCGGAACGAACGCCATGGTGGGTGTTGCTGATGCGCCTGTTGATTGCAGGCCTTGCGATTTTAGGGCTCGCCGGACCTGTCCTCAACGCGCCGCCGGCGCCGCAAAGCGGCGGACCGCTTATCCTTGTCGTCGACAATAGCTGGGCGGCGGCGGCGAACTGGCGTTTGCGCACCGACGCCGCGCGGCGCGTCGCCGAACAGGCGGTCGCCGCGAACCGCCAGGCCTATCTGATCGAAACGGTTTCGGACGCCGAGGCGGCGCCCGTTTCAGGCGAGGAATTGTTGCGCGCCGCCGCCAACATGACCCCCGAACCCTTCGCGCCGGATTACGCGCGCGTCATTGAACGTTTTGGGGCGCTGGCCGGAAAAGTCGAAGATGCGCAGATCGTCTGGCTGTCAGACGGCGTCGCACATGCCGGCGCCGATGCGCTGCTCGCGGCGATGCGCCGCTTCGGTTCTGTTTCGATTGCGATCGACGCCGCGGGCGCGCCCGTTCTTTACCCGCCGCGCCGAACCGAAACGACGCTCTCCTATCCGGTTTTGAATATCGCGGACGCGGGCTGGAGCGGCGATCTTGTCGGGCTGGCGCGCGACGGGCGCGAACTTGCGCGCGCGCATGTTGAAATCGCCGCCGGCGAGAAGATCGACGCCGCGCTCGATCTGCCGCTCGCCTTGCAGAACGAACTGGCGCAGGCGCGCCTTCAGGCCGTTTCGTCAAGCGCCGCCGTGCAACTCGCCGACGCCCGCGAAAGGCGGGCGCTGATCGGCATCGTCGACACCGGCGAGAAAGGGCGTGACCCCCTGCTCGCGGGCGCGCATTATATTCGCAAGGCGCTGGCGCCTTACGCCGTGTTCCTCACCGATACGCTCGACAATCTTCTCTCGTCCGACGCTTCCGTCATCGTTCTCGACGACATCGGCGTATTGCGCGCCGCTGACGCAGACAGGCTGCAAGCCTGGGCGGAAAAAGGCGGGGTCGTCATCCGCTTCGCCGGACCGACACTCGCCGAAGCGGCGGGCGCGGGAACGCCCGCCCTGTTGCCCGTCGCGCTGCGAGGCGGCGGGCGCGCCTTCGGCGGCGCGCTGACGTGGGAGACGCCGCAGCCGCTCGGCGGCTTTTCCCCTGACGGTCCGTTCGCCGACCTCGCCTCGCCGAAAGACGTTTTCATTCGCCGGCAGGTTCTAGCCGAGCCCGGCGGCGAAGCGACGGAGCGAAGCTGGGCGAGCCTCGCCGACGGAACGCCGCTCGTCACCGGCGCCAGCGCCGGCGCGGGCGCGATCGCGCTTTTTCACGTCACCGCGACGCCGGACTGGTCCGACCTTCCGCTATCGACCCTGTTCGTTGAAATGCTCCGCAAGCTGACGTTTATATCCTCGCTCGGCCCGAAAGCGCTTGGCGAAGAATCGGCGCAGCGCGCCGCGCCGTTCCGCGTTCTCGACGGTTTCGGCGCCCTGCGCCAGCCGCCGCGCGATATCGCGCCCTCGACGCTGGCGGAGATTGCGCAAGGCGCAGCGCCCGGGCGCCCGCCCGGCCTTTACGGCGCGCCCGAGGCCCCGATAGCGCTTAACACGATCAGGGCGGGCGACGAATTTGCGCGCTTCGATCCCGCGGGCGCCGACAGAATGTCCTATTCAGCGCCCGCGCCGATGCGCATCGCGCCGACCTTGTTTTTGATCGCGCTCGCACTCCTCATCGCCGATGCGCTCGTTGCGCTGCGCCTCGCCGGACGGCTGCCCTTTTTCGCGCTCGTCGCCTTGGCGGGCGTCGTCGCCGGCTCTCCCCGCGCCTTGGCGCAGCCGCTCGACCGGCCGATCGAGTCGAAAACCGAGGCTGCGGCGCTGTCGTTCCGCCTCGCCTATGTGCGCACGGGCGATCCCTCCATAGACCGTATATCGCAGGCCGGACTTACCGGCCTTTCGCGCGAAATAACAAGACGCACCTCCGCCGAACCGGATGCGCCCACCGCAGTTGATCTGGAAACGGACGATCTGTCCGTCTATCCCTTTTTATACTGGCCGATAGCCCCCGGCGCGGGCGCGCCGTCTGAAACGGCGCTGGCCAATATCGAAAATTTCATAAGGTTCGGCGGCTTGATCCTGTTTGACACGCGCGACGACGAGCGCGCCGTCGACGGCGCGATAACTCCGGAAGGCGAGGCGTTGCGCGCCATCCTGTACAATCTCGACCTTCCGCCCTTAACGCCGGTCAGCGGCGAACATGTGCTGTTGCGCTCGTTCTATCTTCTGTCCGATTTGCGCGGACGCGCGGCTGAGCGCCCGATCTGGGTCCAATCGGGCGACGGCCCGAATGATTCGGTGACGCCTGTCATAATCGGCGGCCGCGACTGGGCCGGCGCCTGGGCGACCGGCGACGCCGGCGAACCCTTGCTGCCCGTTTCGGGCCCGGCGCGCGCCTGCGCCGAAGCGGAGGGCGGCGTGCCGCGCAGCGCGCGCGAATGCGCGCTCCGCGCCGGCGTGAATATCGTCATGGTGGCGCTCACCGGCAATTACAAATCCGATCAGGTTCACACGCCCGTCCTGCTCGAAAGGCTCGGGCGACGATGACCGCAATCGCTTTCGAACCCGCCTTTCCCGCCGCCGCGATCGCCGGTCTTGGAATTGTCGCGCTGGCGACGCTTGCGCTTTCGGCCTGGCGCGCGCCGGCGGGCGCGCCGTTCCGGCTGGTCGCGCTGGCCGCGCTTTTCGGCCTTCTGCTCAATCCGCAATTGCGCATCGCGCACGAAACGCCGCTTGACGATATCGCCGTCATTCTTGTTGACCAAAGCGGATCGAATCGGCTCGCCGAACGCGCCGAATGGACGGCCCGCGCCGCCGATGCGTTAGAGGAAAAGCTGAAATCGCTCGGCGGGGTCGAGACGATTCGCACAAGCGTCGGCGGCGACGAGGAATCGCGCCTCGGCGAGGCCGTCGAAGCGGCGGCGAATGATAATCCGCGCGCGCGTCTCGGCGCGATTTTCGTCGTTTCCGACGGACAGGCGACCGACGCCGCCGCGTTCGCAAAACTCAATCCGAATGCGCCGGTTCACCTTATTCGGACCGGGCGCCCAGACGATATCGACCGCAAGGTGACGATGATTCGCGCGCCGCGATACGGCATCGTCAATGAGGGCGTCGAATTCAGTTTCCGGATTGACGATATCGGACCCGGCGAAACGAAGCTGGAAGCGCGCGGCCAGAGCGTCGTCGCACTGCGCGTCGACGGCGAGGAAGTTTTGCGCGAGCCCGTTCCTGTCGGCGCCGAGATCACGTTCACCGCGCCGCTTCCCCATCCCGGACGCACGGTGATCGAACTTGAAGTCGAGCCGCTCGACGGCGAGCTTACCGACAAGAACAATGTCGCCGTCCTGCCGGTCTCGGCGATCCGCGATCGCCTCCGCGTTCTTCTGATTTCCGGCGAGCCGCATCCGGGCGAGCGCGTTTGGCGCAATCTTTTAAAGTCGGACCCGGCGATCGACCTTGTTCATTTCACGATTTTGCGCCCGATCGAGAAAGCGCAGGCCGACAATGCGCTCGAACGCGAGCTTGCGCTCATCGAATTCCCGCAGGACGAACTGTTCATTGAAAAACTTTCTGAATTCGACCTCGTCATATTCGACCGCTATACCTATCGCGGCGTTCTCAATTCCTATCATTTCGACAATCTTGCCCGCTATGTCGAAGCCGGCGGCGCCGTGCTTGTCTCTTCCGGTCCTGAATTCAACGGAGTTCTAAGCCTTGCGGCGCGGCGCAACTTCGCTTTTATCCTGCCGGCGACGCCATCCGGCGCGGCGATCGAGGTTCCGTTTCGTCCGCAGGTCAGCGAAACCGGAATGCGCCACCCGGTCACCGCCGATCTGCCCGAAACGGATTTCTGGGGCAGATGGCTGCGCGTAATGCCGGCGACGAAACGCTCGGGCGAAACGCTGATGACGGATGAGAGCGGCGATCCGCTGCTGATCGTCGATCGCGTCGGCGACGGGCGCGTCGGCCTCATACAGTCCGATCATGTCTGGCTTTGGGCGCGCGGTTTCGACGGCGGCGGTCCGCATGCGGAATTGCTGCGCCGGATCGCGCACTGGCTGATGAAAGAACCTGAACTGGAAGAAGAACGCCTGCTTTTGTCCGAACGCGGCGGCGCGCTAGCGGTCGAGCGGCGGACCATCCGGCAAACCGCCTCTCCTGTTTCGATTGAAACGCCGGACGGCGACACGCTGGAACTGACGCTGGCGCCGGAAGGCGCCGGACGCTTCGGCGCCGAGATCGAAAACGCGCCGCGCGGACTTTATCGCGCCCGCTCCGACGGGCTTTTCGCCATCGCCGCGATCGGCCTCGCCGCGCCGCCCGAATTTGAAAATGTCGTTGATACGCCGGCGCGCCTCGCACCGGCCGTGACGGCGACAGGCGGCGGCGTTTTTTATCTCGGCGCGGCGGGCGGACCGCAAACGCCTGAAATCCGGCGCGTTAACGAACGCGCCCGCGAACGCGCCGGAAAAGACTGGGCCGGGCTTGTCTCGCGCGAGGCGTTCAGGACCGAATCCGTCTCCGAGCGCCCGGCGGCATCGCCCTGGGCCTGGCTTCTCGTTTTCGCCGTCTCGCTTCTAGCCGGCTGGCTCGTCGAGGGGCGCGGCGGGCGGATTTTCCCAACCTCCTAACGCAAAGCCGAAAATTTCCCCAAGCCCTTAACGGGCCTTCAATCGACAAGACTTAACCTCGTCGCGTCGGCCTGGCGCCTATCGACGAGTGAGGAGTATCCGTGGCGTTCAATTCGAATGACGGCGCAACCGGCGATTCCGGACGCAAGGCGAAGCGCAGCCCGCTTGCCGGCCTGTTCGGGCTGGCCGCCCGCCAGCAGGACGAGCTGGATTTGCCGGCAATGGATGTCGCTGCGGGCCTTGATCGCGCCTTGCGGCGCACCGCCGGCGCCGGCGAGGCCCGCAAGAAAAGCGCCGCCGGCCCTGCCGGCAAACCCGACAATGTTCGCGAAACGCTTGCCGCGATCGAATCGGCGCTGTTCTCGATCGACGCCATTCGCGACATAATCGAGCAGGCCTATGAAGTCGCGCTGTCGGCGAACGATTCAGAAGAAGCCGGCGCGCGCGCGCTGCTCGCGGAGAGCTTTGACGAATTGCGGCTGTCGATCAACAACACGGTTGAAACGGTCGATGAACGCGCCGCGATGCTGATCGGAAGGTCGCAGCGCCAGATCGACGTCAAGCTCGGCGGTAAGGCGCACTATTCCGTGTCGCCATGCCGCCTCGACGTCACGCAAAAGGGCCTTAACATCAATCCGCCGCGCGACGCCTTTTCCTCTTACGAGGAAATCGCCGCGACAATCGACGAGCTGGACGGGGCGCTCAAAAAAGCCGACCGCGTCGCCAACGCCTATTGCAGGGACGCACAGTTCCTGATTGCGAAATTGCACGAAAAAACACAGGCCGCCTGATTGCGCACCTATGCGATGCCGATCAGCTTGTGCGTCTGCACGCTGAGGCGCCATTGCGGATTTTTTCTGCAATAGTCTATCGCAAGCGCCGTATTCCTTTCGCGATCAGGTCCGTCCATCGGCTGCACGAAGAAATGATTGAAAGCTAGATGGACAAACCGTTCAGGCGGCGCGAGCGGTTGCGGAAATACGAGTTTCAATTCATCGCCGCGCGTTTGCGCCAGCGTATTTTCACCCTTCGGGCTTACGCAGATCCAGTCGATCCCGTCCGGCGCGGCGATCGTACCGTTCGTTTCAACGGCGATCTCGAAACCGCGCGCATGAAGCGCGCCGATCAGCGCCGCGTCGAGTTGCAGCAAGGGCTCGCCGCCGGTGCACACGACGAGTGCGCGCCCCGAAGCCGCCTTCGGCCAGAACGAGGCGATGTGAGCGGCAAGGCGATCCGCATCGGCGAACTTGCCGCCGCCATCGCCGTCGACGCCGACAAAATCCGTATCGCAGAAATCGCACGCTGCGCCTTTGCGGTCGCGCTCAAGCCCGCTCCACAAATTACAACCGGAAAACCGCAGGAATACGGCGGCGCGCCCTGTCTGGGCGCCTTCTCCCTGCAAGGTCAGGAAACACTCCTTGACGGAATAAACAGCCACCCTCCTCAGTTTCCCCGGTCTTTCGCGGCGCGGAAATCGCTCCAGCCTTTTGCGCGCAATTCACAGGCCGGGCACGCATTGCAGCCGAAACCCCAGTCAAACCGTTCGCCGCGCTCGCCGCGATAACAGGTATGGGACAGCTCGAGAATTATCTCGACAAGCTCCGCACCGCCGATCGATTCCGCGAGAATCCAGCTTTGCGCCTTGGTTAGATGCATCAAAGGCGTTTTGAGCCGGAACGCGGCGTCAAGTCCGAGATTGATTGCGCGCAATTGCGCCTCAAGCGTCTCCTGCCGGCAATCGGGATAGCCGGAAAAATCCGTTTCGCACATTCCAGCGACGAGCGCGCCGAGATCGCGACGATAGGCGGCGGCGGCGGCCATCGTCAAAAATACCAGATTCCGCCCGGGAACGAATGTCGTCGGCAAACCGTTTTCTGCGATGTAGATTTCCGATTCCCGCGTCATCGCCGTATCGCTGATCTCGCCGAGACCTTTCAGATCGACAACTTCATCGCGCCCGAGCCGCCCGGCCCAATCGGCGCGCATCGACGCCATGGCGTCTCTGACATTTAGCCGCGCCGTAAGTTCAACGGCGTGGCGCTGGCCGTAGTCGAACCCGATCGTTTCGACACGTTCAAACTTTTCCAGCGCCCAGGCCAGCGTCGTCGAGGAATCCTGTCCGCCGGAAAAAAGGACGAGAGCGGCCTTTTCATCAAGTTTTCGCATCGACGATCCTGATCAATTCGCGCGTCAGGCTATAACGGGCCGCATCCGGAAAATATCCGGAGGAAAGCGAGACGCCATGAATGAGATTATCATTTTTTACGCCGTCGCGCCCGACGAATCCGCGGCGCAGACGCTCGCGGCGCGGCTTGTCGCAACGGACGCGGCGGCCTGCGTGAACATCCTGCCGGGCGTTCGATCCATCTACCGATGGCGCGGCGCGGTTGAGCAGGCCGACGAAGTCGCGATGATCATCAAAACGGCCTCGGCGCGGGCCGATCAGGTCAAATCGTTCGTGCTTGCGGCGCATCCTCATGAGAACCCCGCGCTCCTCGCCCTGCCCGTCGATCGCGTTCGTTCGTCGGAGAAATTCTGCGCCTGGATCGACGATCCGCGATGACGCCGGATTGCGAAACTTTTTATTAACATATTGCACTTATAAGTTGTGCAGTTGCGGCGGCGCAATCGCCCTCCAGCCGACCCGGATCCTGCTTCCCCTCACTAGCCAGCACCGGGATGCGCCGCCGCAACGAATATGGCCAGCACGGCGAAGCGGCCCCCCATGCCGTTTCGCCCTGGCGGTAGAGAGTAAGAGAGGCCGCGGCTGTGCAATTCCAGGCATGGCGGCGGCTTCTCTTTTCATTCCGCCAGATCGGCCGCGATCCAGTCCGCGACGGCCTGCAACGGAATTTCGCGTTCGAGATCGGCGAAAATCATGTGCCAGCCGTCCTTGAAAACGAGAATGTCCGACGTATCGCGAAGTCGGCCGGCGGTCTTTTCAAGAAGGCCGACGGGAATGATGTCATCCTTCTCGCCATAAAGCATCAAAATATCGCCGCGGATATCATCGCTGGCCGCATACGCCTCGCCCATCAGCCGTTCAACGCCGAGTATGGCGTCGAGGCGGGTCGCCTTGATGACGAGCGGGTCCTCATACATGCGTCTTAAAAACTCGATATTGTCTGACGCCTGCCGTCCCGCGCGTTCGCCGGTCAAGGTTTTTCCCGGCGCGAACGTCGCCGCGATATTGAGCGCGGCCCTGTAGAATATCGACATGCCGGCGCCGCCCCATACGCCCGGCGCGCCGAGAATGACGCCGTCTACGTCCAGCGGCGCCTCGCGCATCGCCGTCATGATGAGCGATGAACCCATCGAATGGCCGGCGACATAAACCGGCAGGCCGGGATTTTGCGCGCGCACCGCTGCGATAACGGCGCGAAGATCCTGGCGCAAAGCATCGCCGCCCGGCCAGCGGCCGAAATCGACCGACCGGCCGAAACCGCGCTGGTCATAGGCGAAGACGCTTATTCCGTGCGCAGACCAATATGGGCCAGCGTAAGTGAAGGCCGCCGAATAATCGTTCATACCGTGCACGGCGACGATCGCCGCTTTGGCGTTTTTCGCCGGCCATTGATCGAGCCCCAGGCGCGCGCCGTCAACGCTGACGACGAAACCGTCCTCGATATGCGGTGCGAAATTTTTCGGCGGCGCATCGGGAAAAGAAACGCAAGCCGGCAGGATGGCTGCGAAAAGCGTAACGAGAACCAGCCTCGCGATCATTCCGCCGCTCGTATCGCCTTGCGCCGCGTTTCCGCCCGGTCCGCCGCGTTCTCCAACTTTGCGAGGAGTGTTAAAAAGGCGTCGCGTTCGGCGATTGTCAGCTCTGCGACGATATCCGCCTCGAAGCGCAGGACGATATCCGCAACGCGCCGCGAGATGCGCCGCCCCTCCTGCGACAATTCAATCGCCGAGACGCGCCGGTCGCTCGCCGGCCGGCGCGCGACAAGGCCCTTCTTTTCTAGCGAGGCGACCGCCCGGCTGACGGCCATTTTGTCCATCGGCGTGCGCGCGACCACGTCGCGCGCGGCGACTGCGCTTTCCTGGCTTACGACTGCGAGAACGCGCCATTCCGGAACGGTCAGACCTTCGCCGGCATAGGCCGCGCCCAGTTTTTCGCTCAGTGAACGCGCCAGGACGGCGATCCTGTATGGCAGGAACTGCGAAAGATCGATCCCGCCGCCCGGGCCGGTCTTTTTCGTCACGTGGATTCTTTCAGAACGCCGCGCCGAATCTGGTCAAGCTCGATCGATTCAAACAGCGCCCTGAAATTCCCCTCGCCGAAACCCTCATTGCCTTTGCGCTGGATGATTTCGAAAAATATCGGGCCGATTGCGTCTTGCGTGAATATCTGGAGCAAAAGACCCTGCCCCTTGGTCGGCGCGCCGTCGATGAGAATATGGTTTGTCTTCAGCCGGTCGAGGTCTTCGCCATGATCGCCGACGCGCCCGGCGACGCCGTCATAATAGGTGTCAAGGGTCGACTGGAACGGAATTTCGCGGCGGCGGAGATCTTCGACCGTCTTATAAATATCGTCCGTACCAAGAGCGATATGCTGAATTCCCTCGCCGTTATATCTTTCGATGAATTCCTCAATCTGCGATTTTTCGTCCTGGCTCTCATTCAGCGGAATTCTGATCTTGCCGCAGGGACTGGTCATCGCTTTTGAAACGAGGCCGGTCAGCTTTCCTTCGATATCGAAATACCGGATTTCGCGGAAATTGAATATCTTCTCATAATACTCCGCCCATAGATTCATATTACCGCGCCGCAGATTATGCGTCAGGTGATCGATATAGGTAAGGCCCGCCGAGTTCGTTTTCGGGTCGGCGCCTTCTATCGGTTCGAAATCCACATCATAGATCGAACGCGCGCCATAACGGTCGACGAAATAGACGTTGAGGCCGCCGATCCCCTCGATGCCGGGAATATTCAGCTCCATCGGTCCGGTTTTCGCCTCGATCGGCTTGGCGCCGCGCTTGATCGCTTCGCGAAAAGCGTAGGCGGCGTCCTTGACGCGAAACGCCATCGCATTGGCGCCGGCGCCGTGCTGGTTGCGGAACGCGGCCGGCTGGCCGGCGCCTTCGCGGTTCAGCAAAAAGTTGATATCGCCCTGAACGTAGCGAATGACGTCTTTCGAACGATGGCGGGCGATCGCCGTAAATCCCATGCGCTCGAACAGGGCGGCGAGCGCGTCAGGGTCCGGACCGGTATATTCGACGAATTCGAACCCGTCGGTTCCCAGCGGATTTTCGAAAAGATCGGCCATTGAGGGCTCCAGCTTTTGCTTTCGCCCAGTTGGTAACATATGTTACCATTTTGATTCAACCCCGAACCGATCCTATTTGGTCGCCTTGTTGGCTGCGACGACGAGCGCCTTGTAGGCGATTTCGGAAGGAATTTCCGGCAGGAACCGCTCCTGGATCTGCGCTACAAGCTCAAAGACGCGCCATTCGATCATCACGGACCCGCGGTCGATCACCTTGTTGAGCGTATCATTGTATTTAAAACGCCCCTGGAATTCCGGGTGTAATTCGACGAGCCGCAGGACGTTGGCGATATCAAGCGCAAAGCGCCCGTCGACCTGGCGCAGGTTTTCCCGCGCCCATTGCGCGTCATCCGCGCCCGTGTCAGCACTTTCGACCGCCGCCGCCTGCATCATCGTCACTCCTTTTCGCCGCGGGCGAGCATGGCGAAGATGATTTGGCATTCAACGAAGAATGAGCAATAAATTCGCCTCAAATTTTATCAAAGGCGGCCTCCATGAAATTGTTCGGATATTGGCGATCGAGCGCTACCTATCGCGTGCGCATCGCGTTGCATCTGAAAGAGCTTGAATTCGAGTATGAGCCGATCAATCTCTTGAAGGGCGAACAAAATTCCGACGAGTACCTGAAACGCAATCCGCAAGGGCTCGTGCCGGCGTTCCAATCCGATGAAGGCGCGATACTCACCCAATCGACGGCGATCATCGAATATCTTGAAGAACGTTACCCGGAAAACCCCCTGCTTCCGGCCGACGCCTCGCTGCGCGCCAAAGCGCGCGCCATCGCCGCCGTCATCGCCTGCGAAGCGCAGCCCTTTATGAATTTACGCATTCAAACCTACCTCAAAAAAGAAGGCGAGTTCGACGCGGCGATGATGCAGGACTGGCTGGATCGATGGACGGGCGGCGCCATGAGAACGGTCGAGAGCCTTCTTTGCGCGACTGACAGAGCATATTGCGCCGGCGACAGGCCGGGCATGGCGGATGCGTTCCTGATCCCGCAGGTGTTCGGCGCGATGCGCTTCGGCGTCGATCTTTCCGCGACCCCGCGCATCAAGGAGATATTCGAACGCTGCAATGCGATCGCGGCGTTTGAAAAGGCTCACCCCCAAAACCAGCCGGACGCTATCGCGGCTTGATCGGGATACAGATAATGAAACCACTCATTTTCGCGGTCGGCGACAAGAAACCGAAAATCCACGCAAGCGCATTTATCGCGCCCGGCGCCATTGTCTGCGGCGATGTCGAGGTGCATGAGAACGCATCCGTCTGGTATGGCTGCGTGCTGCGCGGCGATTCAAACCGCATTGTCGTCGGCAAAGGGTCTAACGTTCAGGACGGCACGATCATTCACGCCGACAATCCCGAACTAGGCGGCGTGCCGACGCTGATCGGCGAATATGCGCTTATCGGCCACAGATGCATGTTGCATGGCGCGCGCATTGAGGACGAAGGTTTCGTCGGCATGGGTGCGACAATGCTTGACGGCTCCGTCGTGAAAACGGGCGCGATGCTGGCGGCGGGCGCGTTTTTGACGCCGAAGAAAATCGTCCCGACCGGAGAATTGTGGGCCGGCATGCCGGCGAAGAAGTTTCGCGATCTGCATGAGGGCGAATCGCTGAAGGCGCGCGCGGGCGCCCTGCATTATATCGAAGAAGGGCGCATGCACGCGCAATCGCTGCGTTAGGAGCGCGCCGGCGGGTTGATTTCCGCGCCGGCGCCTGCGCAAATTGCACGGTTCCTCGTCGCGTTCACATCCCCCAAAAAATGAGCCGGATACATGAACAACGCCGCCGCGACGACGACGCCGCAAAAATCCAATGAAACGCTGGTCGTCGGGGCGTCATCGCTCGGCACATTGTTCGAATGGTACGACTTTTTCCTTTATGGCGCGCTGGCGAGCGAGATCGCCCGGCACTTTTTCTCCGCCGTCAATGAAACGACTTCGTTTATATTCGCGCTGGCCGCATTCGCGGCGGGTTTTATCGTCCGCCCGCTCGGCGCGCTCGTCTTTGGCCGCGTCGGCGATATCGTCGGACGAAAGAACACGTTTCTCGTAACAATGGGGCTGATGGGGTTGTCGACCTTTGCGGTCGGCCTTTTGCCCGGTTACGATTCAATCGGGATCGCGGCGCCGGTCATTCTCGTCCTCCTGCGCCTCCTCCAGGGGCTTGCGATCGGCGGCGAATACGGCGGCGCGGCGATTTATGTCGCCGAACATGCGCCTGCGAACAGGCGCGGTTTCCAGACAAGCTGGATTCAAACAACGGCTGTCGGCGGCCTCATCCTCTCCCTGCTTGTCATCATGCTCGTGCGCTCGATGATTGCGCCGGAAATATTTTCCGATTGGGGATGGCGGGTGCCGTTCCTGGTTTCCATCTTCCTGCTTGGGCTGTCGATGTGGATTCGTCTCAAGCTGAGCGAGAGCCCCGTCTTCCAGAAGATGAAAGCGGAAAGCGCGACTTCGAATGCGCCGTACAAGGAAGCGTTCGGCGAATGGCGCAACCTGCGTCTTGTGCTTATCGCGCTTTTCGGCCTTGTCGCCGGCCAGGCGGTTTCCTTCTACGCCAGCACCTTCTACATACTTTTCTTTCTGGATCGAATTTTGAAAGTCGATCCGTTCACTGCGAACATCCTCGTCACGGCGGGGCTTGTAATCGGCGCGCCGTTCTATGTGCTGTTCGGATGGCTGAGCGACCGCGTCGGGCGAAAGCCGATTCTGATGGCGGGGCTCGCCATCGCTGCGGTGTTTTACCTTCCGCTGTTCCACGCCCTTTCAGCGGCGGCGAACCCTGCGCTTTCCCAGGCGCAGAAAACGGCGCCCGTCACGGTTCTTGCCGACGCGGAAGAATGCTCGCTCCAGTTCGACCCGGTCGGCAAAACGAAATTCGACCGGACATCGTGCGATATCGCGAAATCCCTTCTGACGCGCGACGGCGTTTCCTACAAAAACGAAAAGGCCGACGCCGGCGCGACGGCGCTTGTAATGATAGGCGACATACGGCTGGCGGCGCCAGACCCTCACCGGCTCGACGGCGCGCAAAAGCCGGCGGCGATCGCCGATTTCTCAGCGCGCGTCAGGGCGGCGCTGAAAGACGCAGGTTATCCCGAACGCGCCGACGCGCAAGCGGTCAACAAACCGCTTGTCATTTTCATCATCGCCCTTTTTGTCGCAATACAGACGATGTCTTACGGGCCGCTCGCCGCGGCGCTCGTCGAGCTGTTTCCCGCACGTGTGCGGTACACCTCGATGTCGCTGCCTTATCATATCGGCAATGGCTGGTTTGGCGGCTTCCTGCCGACGACCGCATTTGCAATCGTCGCGGCGACCGGGAATGTCTATTCCGGACTTTGGTATCCAATCGCGATCGCCGGCGCGACGTTTATAATCGGCGTCCTGCTGCTGCCGGAAACGAAAGACCGGCAGGTCCATCATTTTGATTAAGGGTGACGCCCCGGTTCAATATATGCCGGTCGGTCCGTTGCGTCATGTTTTCGCCTCCCCCCGCTTTCATCATTGGCACCACGCCAATCAGAAAGAAGCGTTCGACAAAAACTTCGCCGGCCAGATTCCGCTAATCGATCGCCTGTTCGGCACGCTTTACATGCCGGCCGACAAGATGCCGGACCGGTATGGCGTCGATGATCCGCCGCCGAACGATTATGTCGGGCAGCTCCTTTACCCCTGGAGGAAGGCCGCGCCGCGAATGCCGGCGCAAGACGCGCGCGCAGCATCGCCATTGCGCTGAACCGGGACAAGCGATTTCGTCCGGAACGCAACCGGCTCGCCGCGCCTGCACGCGCGCGTTCGGCGGGTCAATTTTTCAGTGCGACGCTGTAATCCGCCTCAGTCTGCGCCTTGACCTCATCGAGCGTTACGCCATCGGCGAGTTCGACAAGTTTCATGCCTTCCCCGCGTGCAATCTCGAAAACGCCGAGATTGGTGATCACCATATCGACGACCTGCTTGCCCGTAAGCGGCAGCGCGCATTTATGCAGCAGTTTGGCCTCGCCCGATTTCGAAGCGTGATCCATAACGACGACGACGCGCTTGACGCCGGCGACAAGATCCATCGCGCCGCCCATCCCTTTCACCATTTTCCCCGGAATCATCCAGTTGGCGAGATCGCCCTTTTCGGACACTTCCATCGCGCCCAGAATCGACAGGTCGATATGCCCGCCGCGGATCATGCCGAAAGAATCGGCGGAGGAAAAATACGACGTGCGGCGAAGCTCCGTAATCGTCTGCTTGCCGGCGTTGATCAGGTCGGCGTCGACTTCATCTTCATAGGGGAACGGCCCCATCCCCAGCATGCCGTTTTCAGACTGCAGCGTAACATCGACGCCGTCGGGAATATAATTCGCAACGAGCGTCGGTATGCCGATGCCCAGATTGACGTAAAACCCGTCTTTCAGTTCTTTCGCGGCGCGGGCCGCCATCTGGTTTCTGTCCCAGGCCATTACGCGGTCTCCCTCTGGCGGACGGTTCGTTGTTCGATGCGCTTTTCATGTTCGCCTTTTATGAGGCGCTGCACGAATATGCCCGGCGTATGGATGCCGTCGGGATCGAGCGAGCCGAGATCGACGATTTCCTCCACTTCCGCGACCGTCGCCTTACCGGCCGTCGCCATCATCGGGTTAAAGTTCCGCGCCGTCTTGCGATAGACAAGATTGCCCTGACTGTCGCCTTTCCAGGCTTTTACGATTGCAAGATCGGCGACGAGCCCGGTTTCCATGATGTAGGTCTCGCCGTTGAAGTCCTTATGCTCCTTACCCTCCGCGATGAGGGTGCCGACGCCTGTCCTGGTGTAAAAAGCCGGAATGCCGGCGCCGCCCGCACGGCAACGTTCGGCGAGCGTTCCTTGAGGATTGAATTCAAGCTCAAGCTCGCCCGCCAGAAACTGGCGCTCGAACTCCTTGTTCTCGCCGACATAGGACGAGATCATTTTCTTCACCTGGCGCGTATTCAAGAGCATGCCGAGGCCGAACCCGTCGACGCCGGCATTGTTCGAAATGACGGTGAGATTTTTGACGCCGGAATCGCGGATCGCGAGAATCAGGTTTTCCGGGATGCCGCAAAGTCCGAAACCGCCGGCCATGATCGTCATGCCGTCAAACAAAAGCCCATCGAGGGCCGATTGCGCGTCCTTGCAGATCTTTTCCATGAGAACTCCCTGTGCGGTCCGGTTGTTAGCGCACCAACCGCGAAAGGTCTACTTGGCGCGCCGGGGCGCACGTTAAGCCGCACCTCCCGCGCGGCGCGCGCAAAATCGTCAACGCCGAAGCGACCGTCCGGCGCGCCGAGCCGTTTGCGTCAATCCGCCGCTCGACCAACGGCGCCTAAAAAGCGGCGAAACGGCGGCGCAGGGTGTTCCATTTTATCTTTCAGCGCCTATCTGACGCTCAAGCCGGAAACGGCGACAACGATAAAAAGGAGAGAGAAAATGGCCAGAATGCTTTCAGCGACCGCAGCGGCGGTTATCGTCATCGCCGCCCTGTTCCCTGCGGCTTACGCCCTCGCCTCGTTCGCCTGATCTGCGGGTGAGGGGCGAATTCAGGCGAAAGGGACAACGAAAAACAGGAGACCCGAACGGCGCCGATCTGAAAACGTCGGCGCCGTTTTTCATGCGTCGGGACGCAGAAGTCTACTCACCGAGGCGAAGGCGGGCCGCTTCAAGGTCTTCGATGGTGTCGATTCCGCGCGCGGCGCGGTCGACGATGCGAAGGGCGATCCGCCGGCCGTTTTCGATAATCCTCAATTGTTCAAGGCTTTCGGATTTTTCGCGCGCGCCGCGCGGAAGGGAGATGAAACGCTGAAGCGAATCCGACGAATAGGCGTAGGCGCCGATATGAAGGAAGAAATCGCCGCCGGTCGGCGGCATGCGCGAAAAATCCCTGGCTTCGAAAATCCGCCTTTTTTCGTCCAGCGCGCCGGCGGGCGTCGCCTTGACGGCCGCCGGATAGGCGGGATCGATATGATCGGGAAACGGGCAGGCGAGCGTCGAGGCGAACAGCTGCGCGATTTCCTGCGCTTCTATCAGCGCGTCGATATGGGCCGGATCGATTTCCGGTTCATCGCCCTGGATATTGGCGATAATTTCCGCATCAAACGAACGTGCGGCTTGCGCAATACGCTCGCTTCCCGATTGGTGATCGGCGCGCGTCATCACCGTCTCTGCGCCGAACGCCGCGGCCGCGCGCGCAATTTCATCGCTGTCGGTTGCAATAATCACGCGATCGGCGCGTTTTGATTTCAGCGCCTGCTCATAGGTGCGTTGCAGGACGGGTTTGCCGGCGAGATCGAGAAGCAGCTTTCGCGCAAGGCGCGTCGAGGCGAGCCTGGCCGGGATGATGATAACGGCCTTCATGTCGATGGCGTCCTCGCAGCAAGCCGCTCAAAAAAAAGCGCGACCGGAAAGGAAAAAAGGGCGCCGAGCGAATTTGCGACCGCGTCGGCAAGCTCGGGCGATCTGACGCCGCCCAGCCCTTGCACATATTCAAGCAATGCGCCGTAAACCGCCAGCGCCGCGATGAGTGCCGCGCGCCGCCCGCCAATCGCGAACCCGGACAAAGCGGCTGAACCGCCAAGCGCCGAATAGGCGAGAAAATGCGCAACCTTGTCGCCGAGGCTTTGATCGTGAAAAATCAGCTGCGCAATAAACCGCGCGATCGCAAGGCTCGGTTTCGTTTCATCGGGATTGGGCGTCAGCGTCAGCCAGGTGACGAAAACGAACAGGAGAATGAATACGCCGCGCCAGAAAAGCCGAACATTCATGCGGCGGGCTCTTTCGGGTGTCTTGACCGCGCCCTTTCCCAGTCGATCGCCGTTTTCACGATGAAGTCGATCTCGTCATATCGCGGACGCCAGTCGAGTTCAGTGCGGATTGCGGCCGTATCGGCGATCAACTGCGCCGGATCGCCGGGCCGGCGCGGCCCGATTTCATGTTCGAGCTTCCTGCCGGAGACGCGCTCGAACGCCTCTATCACTTCGTATACGGAATAGCCGCGGCCATAGCCTACATTCATGATTTCTGAAGAGCCTCCGGCTCTCAGGCGCGCCAGCGCGGCGAGGTGCGCGTCGGCGAGATCGGACACATGCACGTAATCGCGTATCGCCGTACCGTCCGGCGTTGCGTAATCGGCGCCGTAAACCTGCAGCTTTTCGGCCCGCGCGCCGACGGCGATCTGCGCGGCGACGCGAATGAGGTGCGTCGGTTTGCCGATCTGTCCGGCGCGCCCTTTCGGATCGGCGCCGGCGACATTGAAATAGCGCAAGGTGGCGTAACCGATCCCGTGGGCTTTGGCTGCATCTTCGACGATGCGCTCGCTCATCGCCATCGACGCGCCATAGGGCGTAATAGAATGGATCGCGGAGTTTTCGTTCACCGGGGACTGATCCGGCGTTCCATAAACGGCGGCGGTCGAGGAAAAAATGAACCGTTCGACTTTGCACGCGACGCAGGCCTCAAGCAGCGCTACGGTTTTCGCCGTATTGTTCCAGTAATAATGGAGCGGCTTTTGCAGCGATTCCGGCACCAGCGTCGAACCGGCGAAGTGAATGACCTCCCTGATCCTGCGGTCGCGCAACAGGCGCATGACAAGTTCGCGCTCGCCGACATCGGCGACGACGAGACGCGCCGGATCGGGCGCCATCCAGCGCGCGCCGCTCGACAGATCGTCGAGCGCGATAGCCTCCTCGCCCGCCTCCGCGAGCGCCAGCAGCATGTGCGCGCCGACATAGCCGGCGCCGCCGGTCACCAGAATAGCCAAGCCGTCGCCCCTGGAATTAACTTTCGCAACATCAAACCGCGCCTATTGTCGCGCTGTTTGCCTATCATCCTCAAGCACCCGTATTATACGCTCAATTGCGGCGCGGATTGAACTCATGCTCAATAAACTTTTCGGGGGCGGAGCGCCGAAATCGAGGGCGCCGGACGGCGTCCGGCTCTATGCCGTCGGCGATATTCACGGCTGCGCGGCGCTTTTGGGCGCGCTTCTGGAATTGATCGAAAAAGACAGCGCGGGCGCGCCGGCGCGCCTCATCTTTCTCGGCGATTACGTCGATCGCGGCGCCGATTCCAAAGGCGTCATCGATGCGCTTTTGAAGGTGAAGGCCGAGCGCCCCGACTCGATATTCCTGAAGGGCAACCACGAACAGGCGATGCTCGATTTTCTGGAGCGGCCCGATCTGAACGAGGAATGGCTCCACTGGGGCGGCGACAAAACGCTTGAAAGTTACGGCGTCGGCGATGTGTGGACGCGGCGCCCCGACACCCTGGCGCGGGATTTCGCCCGACGCCTTCCCGAGGCGCACCGTTCATTCCTGCGCGAACTCACCCTCTATGAAGTTCTCGGCGACTACGCCTTCGTGCATGCCGGGTTCAAACCGGGCCTTGCGCTGGACGCGCAGGCGCCGGAGGACTGCCTCTGGATTCGCAGCGCCTTTCACAATGCGCGCGCTGATGAGCGACCGGACAAAATCGTCGTTCACGGCCATCATCCTGTTAAAAAGCCACTCGACGCCGGCTGGCGCATCGATGTCGACACTGGCGCCGTCTGGTCCGGCGCGCTTACCGCCATCGTTCTCGAAGGCGCAACGCGCCGCTTTATTTCAACCGGGAAAATCTAGGCGCTTTTGCGCCCCGCGCGATCGACGACAAGGCGCAATCCGCCTGCGGCGCTCAAAATCGCGCGCAGGTTTTCCGCGCCGCCCGCTCCATCCGCGCCGGAGAGGGATTTACCGAACTCGGCGGCGAAATTGCCGGCGTGAACGACATAAGGGTGAGGCGTTGCGAATATAATCCGGGCGCCGCGCAGGATAGGATCGCGCCAGCGCTCAAGGATTTCGCGTTTCAGCGCCGGCCGCCCGATAATGTAGTCGGGTTCGAGCGCGCGCGAATGGGTTTCGGCGATGAGCGATGGTCCGCCCGGCGCAAGGCGCGCGCCTTCGTCGAATTCGCCGGGCGCGATCGCCGCCTCTATGGCTTTCGCATGCTTTCCGGCCCAGGCGCAGAGCATTTGCGCGCCGGCGTCGGCGCCCAGCAGATGCGCGCGTTCGCCGCGCTCGGCGATATCGGCCATCATGGCGCGGAAAGCGGCTTGCGCCTCGTTGGCGCGATGCTGGAACGCCTGGTACGGCGCGCGCGCGCGCAGGGAAAGCGCGTTTTCTTCATCCCACAATTGCGCAAGGCGTTCATACCACGGATCAAAATCATAGTCGGCCGCTTCGGCGTGCGTAATAAAGAGACGGATCGAACCGCCCTCTTTCTCTGTCAGCGCGCCGCGGAAAATCTTAAGCTCGCAGTCGCGCAGGATGCGTTCAAGGACGGCGATCGAGTAGACTGCGGCGACGCCGACAAACGCCTCGCCCGCCGTGCGCGTCAACACCATGGAAAGATTGCGCGTTTCAAGCGCCAGCACGCCGTCTTCGGTCAATAGGGATTTGATACGCGCGAAAAAGGCGCGCGGTTCATCTATCTCCTCCAGCACGGAGGAAGCGGTGATCAGGTCGAATTTCTTTCCGGCGAATGCGCGGTCAAGATCGGCCGACGGGAACGTCGTTTTTGCGGTCCACGCCCAATCGCCGATCTGATCGACATCTTCACACGGATCAACGCCGAAACGATCGACCCAACGCGGATAGAAAGACAATAGCGTGCCGTCGGAGCAACCGATATCAAGCGCAGCGCAATCGCGCCCCGATATGAGTTCCAGCCCTTCCGTCGCCAGCGAGCGCAGGCTTGAGCGAACCGTGCGGAATGCGGCCGACGGCGCGGCGCGCCGGCGCACGTCGCCGCCGGCGAACGCATTTTGCACAAGTCCGCAGGCGTGAACGTCTTTCGACGGATCGCAGATGACGAATTCAGCCGGGCGCGCTTTCGCGCGTGAGATGACGCTTGTCCTGCCGGAATTCAATTCCGCGTCATCCAGCGTGAACGCAGCAGACAAAGCGCCCGATCCGCACGCCCGACAATGAGTGATCCGTTTCACGTAACGCCCCTGATCCTTGCGATCTGTCGATGCGCGCTACGCTGTCAGTTCAGGGTAAATTCGCCGTAAAGAATTTTAACGCCGCAAGACGCCAATTCATCAAACATTCTTAACGCCGGTAAAGATTTAGCTAAACGCTTTCCAGATCAGCAACAGCGCGGTCAGGAGAAGCGTCACCATGGTCAAAAGCGTGCCGATGAAACGCCCTTTCGACCAGACATCCATGCCGAGGCCGAGAAGATGGGAAACGCGCGCGAAGAAAAACAGCGCGCCGAGCAGGTGAATCCATATCGCGCCGAGACCGAGTTCAGCGAGCAGGAAAAGCCCCAGCAACGCGGCCGGCGCATATTCGATGTAATTGCCCTGCGTCCTGATCGCCTTGACCATTATGTCGTTGCCGCCGCCGTCGCCGAGATTGGTCCGCGTGCCGATGCGCGCGCGGCCGACGCGATAACTGACATAGATGAGGAACAGGGCGTTGACGCCGATCCAGAAGGCGGCGGCTTGAACAGGCGTCATAACGAATCTCCGATGAAGATCAGGTTTCGAGGCGCGTAATCAGTTTGCGGATGAACGCCGCACCTTCCGCAATCTGGCTGACGGCGACATATTCGTCCGCCTGATGGGCCTGGTCAATCGACCCCGGGCCGCAAATGACAGTCGAAAACCCGGCCTGCTGAAATTGTCCGGCCTCCGCGCAATAGGAAACGACTTCGCTCGCATTGCGGCCGGTGATCGCCTTGGCGAGGTCGGCCGCTTCGTTCCTTTCGCTCGGCGCGAGGGGCGGCGCATCGGTGATCTGTTCGGTTACGATCGCGCATTGCGGCGATTTCATGCGGATTTCCGTTTCGATCGCGCGCGCGAATTCATTGAATTCGTCGAGGACGCCTTGCGCGCTGTCGCCGGGAATGACGCGGCAATCCCAGTTGAATTCGCAATGGCCGGCCATGATGTTCAACTGCGTGCCGCCTTTGACGACATTCACGGTCATCGACGAATAGGGCGGCGCGAACGGGCTGGCCGGATCGGCGCCCTGCGCGCGCGCCGCACGCATGTCGGACAGTTTCGCAATGAGCCTCGCCGCGATCTCGACTGCGGAAACGCCGCGGTCGGTCTGGCTTGAATGCGTCGTGAAACCCGTAACGTTCGTCCTGAAAGACGCGATCCCCTTATGGCCGTCGATGACTTTCATCATGGTCGGCTCGCCGACGATGACCGCCGACGGCGCCGGCAATCTGTCCCTGATTTCGGCGATCATATGCGGCGCGCCGAGAAGGCCGATTTCCTCATCATAGGAAAGCGCGAAAATGATCGGGCGTTTCAGATCCGCTTTCGCCATTTCGGGAAGCAGCGACAGCGCGATCGCCGAAAACGCTTTCATATCGCAGGCGCCGCGCCCGTAAAGCTTCCCATCCCTTTCCGTCAGCGTCCACGGATCGCTCGACCAGGCCTGACCTTCGACCGGCACGACATCGGTATGGCCGGAGAGGATAACCCCGCCTTCGACCAGCGGACCGATAACGGCGTAGAGATTGGCTTTCGTCCGGTCTTCGTTCCAGACGCGGAAAGTCTGCGCGCCATGGGCCTTCAACACGGGTTCGACATCCTCGATCAGGTTGAGGTTCGATCGGGAAGACGTCGTGTCATGCGCGACGAGACGGGCGAGCCAGGCGATTTGATTTGAAAGATCGGTCATCGGCGCTTGTCTAGCGATTTTTTCGCTCGCGGAGAATAGCGCGGCGCGCGATCAGGCCGGCGTATTTTTACTCAGCCGATAGCCCATGACGCACAAGCCGAGCATGAAAACATTGGCGATGAAATCGAGCGCCATCCATTTGCTGAACACCGGCTCTGCGAATACGAAATAATAGTTGAATGCGAAAAACAGGAAGAGTGAAAGCCCGTAAGCGAGAAAGGCGCGCCGCGTCAGCCTGCTCAAGGATATAAACAGGCCGCAAAGCATCGCCTGCGCGCCGAAGCATCCGATCATGATCGCGCTCGTAACGCTCAAATGTTGATATTCCGGGCGAAAGCAAAGCGCCTCGACCTGGTGCGGCGCAATCAGACACCATCCGCCAAGAACGAGAAAAGGCGCCGCAAGCAGGCGCTGAATCCAGATCAGCCGCCTTTGCGTTTCCATGGCGGCTACGACGCCTCGCGCAGTATCGTGAACGGCTCCAGCCCGGAAAGCCTCAGCCCTTCTTTCGCGACGGGAATTTCACGCGGGCTCACGCCCTTCACCGCGCGCGCAAAGGCGGCGATGTGATCGGGCGTCGTCCCGCAACAACCGCCGACGATGTTGATAAGGCCCGACTTCGCCCATTCGCCGAGATGCGCGGCCATGGATGACGGCGTTTCATCATAGCCGCCGAAGGCGTTCGGCAGGCCGGCGTTCGGATAGGCCGACAAGGCGCAATCGGCGACACGCGAAAGTTCGGCGACGAAGGGGCGCATCAGATCGGGCCCGAGCGCGCAATTGATGCCGACCGATATCGGCCTGGCGTGGCCGACCGAATGCCAGAAAGCTTCCGGCGTCTGGCCCGACAGGGTGCGCCCCGACTGGTCCGTGATCGTCACCGACAGCATAATCGGCAATTCAAAACCGATTTCGTCGAAAACCGAGCGCACGGCGTAGATCGCGGCCTTGGCGTTCAGCGTGTCGAAAATCGTTTCGATCAGGATCGTATCTGCGCCGCCTTCGACAAGACCGCGCGCGGCCTCGCCATAGGATGCGACGAGCGTATCGAAATCCACATTGCGCTTGCCGGGATCGTTGACGTCAGGCGAGATCGACGCGGTTCGATTGGTCGGCCCGATCGCGCCGGCGACCCATTTCGCATGGCTCGGCTGCGCGGCCGCATCCGCCGCCGCGCGCGCAAGGCGCGCACCTTCGACATTCATTTCATAGGCGAGCGCTTCCATCGCGTAGTCGGCCTGCGCGATCGTCGTCGATGAAAACGTGTTGGTCTCGATCATGTCGGCGCCGGCGGCGAAATAGGCGCGGTGCATTTCCGTGACGATTTCGGGCCGCGACAGGATCAGGAGATCATTATTGCCGCGAACGTCCGACGACCAGTCGGCGAAACGCGCGCCGCGATATCCGGCCTCGTCGAGATTATAGGACTGGATGAACGTACCCGACGCGCCGTCAAGAACGACGATACGCTCGCCGAGCGCATTTTTAAGCGCGGCGATTCTCTCGGGGCGTCCGGGAAACGGGTCTACGCCGGCCATGGGCATCTCCTTGTCGGCGACCATATAAGGATATCTTTATATCTTATGCAAGCCATTCGGTCCGCCCCGGCCGGGAGGCGGGGGCAGCGGTCCGCCGTGAAGCCGGCGCCGTGCGTCTATCGCTTTCGGCGGGGCGATTTGCGCGGCGAATGGCGCACCGGGGCGACGCAAGCCGGATCGACGCATGCCGCAGCAAATAATCAGCATGCGATAAGACCGAGGGCGACGGCGCCGCAGCTTCGCGGGGCGCAAGGTCTCGGCTCAAATCCGGTTCAGATGAAAGCTGGCGCAAGTTGGCTTCGATGCGCGGGCGCGGCCTGACGCAATTCCATGCGAAGTATGAGCGGATCGCCGCCGGGAAATGCGAACAGCAAAAACCTGAAAGCGTCGTTCCGATTGCGTTTGAAGCAACGCCGTTTCAGTCGTCGCGATGAACCTTTTCGGAACGCTCGTGACGCTCCTGCGCTTCGAGCGACAAGGTCGCAATCGGGCGGGCCTCCAGTCGGCGAAGGCCGATAGGCTCGCCGGTTTCCTCACAAAATCCGTACTCGCCCGTTTCGATGCGGCGCAGCGCGGAATCGATCTTCGAAATCAGCTTGCGTTGCCGGTCGCGCGTTCTCAGTTCGATCGCCTTGTCAGTCTCGCTCGACGCGCGATCGGCGATATCTGGAAGATGGAGGCTTTCTTCCTGAAGCTGTTCAAGCGTGTATCTGCTTTCGCGCAAAATGTCGGTTTTCCATTCAAGAAGCTTGCGGCGGAAATATTCTTTCTGTCGATCGTTCATGAAGGGTTCCGACTCATCGGGACGATAGTCGGCGAGGTCGACGTCGACCTGTTTGTTCTTCCTGGAACTCACGGACCTGCTCACTTTTTTCGCAGCCAATTCAGTTACTCCCTCCCCTCAAGCGCGGCCTGTATAATCGCGCCTGCCCGCCGTCTCAAGACGCAAAAACCCGCCTTGAAAAAGGGACGCCGGAGCGATCAATTTCACAAAGCTGTTAAAAATCCCGCATGGCGCGCGCCGGCGGCGCGTCAGCGCCCGAGCTTGGCGAGTTCAACGCGCGCGCGCAGGGCGATTTCGGCGTAAAGCCGGGCGATTTCCTCATCCGGATCGTCCAATTTCGCACTTGCAGCATTACAAAGCGCCTCAAGATCGGCGACGGCGATGCGCCCTTCGACGAGGCCGTCGCGCAGTCTTTCGAGCAGCATCAACATGCGTTCTGCCATCGCCTGATGGCGCGCCCCGCGTCGCCGGTCATCGCCCTGGAGCGCAATCAGCGCGCCGAGCGCCGATGTTGATGCGGTTTCATGCGCGCAGGCCGACGGCGCGCCCTGATGAACGCCGGCCGCTTCATCCGGCCTGAATGATCCGGTTGACGCCTTGCGCGCGCCGCCTGTCCTTTGCGCGCCGCGCGCGGCGTTCGGCCCGCCCGTTCCCGTTACCTTTATCATCGGTACGCCAATCAAATTCTTTCGCCGCCATACTGCCTCGCTTCTCATAAAGGTTTCGTTAAGCAGGAAAATATTTCCCGGCAACATGTTCCAGCGTTTCAGCCGCGATCGGCGCGCGGCGCGCGTCATCGTTGCGTAATTCCTTGGAAACGCTTCGCTTTTGAAGCCAGGCCCGGTTGGCACGCAACTCGCTGATATAGGGCGCCCCCGAATCTGCGGGGCGTTATGGAAGCGACCCGACGTGCCGAGCCAATCGTTCAGTCTTTCGAAAGTTTTCCTGTTCGCCTTTTTCCTGTCGCTGACCCTGTCAGTCTCGATCGGACCGGCGCATTCGGCCGCGCGCATCAAGGATCTCGCCGATATTGAGGGCGTGCGCGACAACATGCTGATCGGATACGGCCTCGTCGTCGGCCTCGACGGCACGGGCGATCGCATTCGCAACACGCCGTTCACGCGCGAAAGCCTCGTTTCGATGCTGGAGCGGATGGGCGTCAATATCAGATCCGAAGCGCTCGATACGGAGAACATCGCCGCGGTCATGGTGACGGCGAACCTGCCGCCTTTTGCGACGCAGGGCGCGCGCATCGACGTGTCGGTATCCGCGCTCGGCGATGCGGAAAGCCTGCGCGGCGGCGTTCTTCTGGTGACGCCGCTTTACGGCGCGGACGGCGAGGTTTACGCCGTCGCCCAGGGATCGCTCGCCGTCGGCGGCTACGCCGCGCGCGGACAGGCTGCGTCATTAACGCGCGGCGTGCCGACAAACGGGCGCATAGCCAACGGCGCCGTCGTCGAACGCGAGATCGCCTATGACATCGCCGCGCGCGACAGCATTCGCCTGGCGCTCAGAAATCCCGATTTCACCACGGCGGGCCGCATCAGCGCCGCCATCAATTCCGCGCTCGGCGCCGGCGCGGCGTCCGTCGCCGATCCCGGCACGGTCAAACTGATCCGTCCGCAGAATTATTCCGGCGATATGGTCTCGCTCATTGCGCGCATCGAAAAAATAAACGT
This sequence comes from Parvularculaceae bacterium, assembly GCA_020446945.1. Taxonomy (GTDB): domain Bacteria; phylum Pseudomonadota; class Alphaproteobacteria; order Caulobacterales; family Parvularculaceae; genus Amphiplicatus. The sequence goes on along the minus strand of JAGRDS010000002.1, from coordinate 220,479 downwards.
CGACGCCGACACGCGCGCCAAGATCGTCATCGACGAAACGGCCGGCGTGGTCGTTATCGGCGATGACGTGCGCGTATCGACCGTGGCGATCGCACAGGGGAACCTGACGATCTCGGTCGGCGAAACGCCGCAGGTGAGCCAGCCCTCGCCCTTCTCGTATGGCGGCGAAACCGTCGTCGTGCCGCGCACATCGGTCGGCGCTGACGACGAGCCCGCGGATCTGAAGATCGTCGAGGAAAGCGTGCGCCTTCGCGATCTCGTCGATGGTCTGAACGCGCTCGGCGTATCCCCGCGCGATCTCATCGCGATCTTGCAGGCGATAAAGGCGGCCGGCGCCTTGCAGGCGGATATCGAGGTTCTGTGATGATCGACGCGACGCCCGCCGCCGGTTTCTTCTCCCCCGCCGCGCCCGGCGCACAGACCTCGCGCGCCGACGCCGCCGCCAGGGATTTCGAGGCCGTGTTCATCGCGCAGATGCTCGCGCCGCTGTTCAATTCGATCTCAACCCCGGAAATCGCAGGCGGCGGCAAGAGCGAGGAATTTTTCAAGAGCCTTCTCCAGGAATCCTACGCGAAGGCGATGGCCGAACGCGGCGGCTTCGGCGTCGCGGACCATGTGAAATCGGCGCTCATCAATCTTCAAAGCGACAATCGGGAGAACAGACCATGAGCGAGACCGCTCTTGACGCCGCCGGCCGCGTGAAAACGCTGATCGCGCTCACCGAGGAGCTGACCGGCATCATCACGCGTGAAAACGAAGCGCTTGAATCGCGACGCCCGCAGGCGCTTGCCGCATTGCAGCCGGACAAGGCGCGCCTCGCCGCCGCCTACGCCCAATCGATCCGCGCCGTCGCCGCCGATCGCTCCAGCATGGCCGGCGCCGGCGAAGGGCTGATCGCTGAATTGCGCGAATTGACGAAGACATTCGAAGCGCGCGCGCAGCGCCAGCGCGCCCTGATAGACGGCGCGCGCGCGGCGAGCGAAAGCGTTATGAAAGCGATCGCCGAAGAAGCGGGAAAAACGGCAGAGCCCGGTTACGGCGCGCGTCGCGCAAACGCCGCGCCCTTGATTCTCGACAACAAGGCCTGATTCACTCGCTCGACTTGACGACGAAATCGACGTCAAACGAATTGGCGATCGCCGCCTCGATTTCCGACGCGCGATCGAAGCTTATCGAATAGCGCGGCGCACCCGGCGCGGCGTTCGCCGTCATCGAGGCGATTTTCGATTTCAGCCTCGGCGTTTCCATATACGATACCGACTTCGCCGTCTCGCGGCGCGTGGTGACATAGGTTTGCATGTCGTTGAGGAACAGCGAAACCTGAAGCTTGAAGTTTTCGCGCCCGACGCCGCCCGGCATGAAAATGTTGCGGCCGAAAATCAGGATCTGATTGTTCGGCTCGTATACGACGGTGGTCACGCTTGACTGTCCGTTGAAAGCGTTCAGATCTTCGAAATTGACGCCGCCCGAAGACATCGCCGTCGACACCATCACCTGCTTGCATCCGGCGGCGTTCGCCATGTCGGCGCAATCGAAAAAGCCGACAAGAAACTTTGCGCCGCCCGGAATGGAGGCGACGAGTGTCGGTGCGCCGCCGGGCGCGCCGGCGCGCCGTTCCGTGGTGATGGAGAAATCGGACAGCATCGAGGCGACGTCGCTCGCGCTCGTCGTATGGGCGAGAGCGCCGCCGGGATTGAGCGTGTTTTGCGCCAGCGCCGGCGCGGCGCCGCCCGCCATCGAGATGGCGCCCGCAACTGCAAACAATTTCAATGTCTTATTCATTTGACCCCTCACCGAGTACGTGACCCCTGACCTGCGCCCCCACGACGCGAACCCGGTGAGCCTACCACATCCGTCGCTGAGGCATAGAGCGCGAAGGTGTGAAGTTGCGTCGCCGCGATGCGCCTCCCTTCCGCCGGATTCAGTATCTAGAATGGCGACCGGCCGGGGCGGCGAGGCTTTGAAAGGGGGAACGACGCGGCGATGAAAATTTCAGATGCCGGCATCGAACTCATAAAGCGGTTCGAAGGGCTGGAGCTTCAATCCTATCGCGATATCGCGGGCGTATGGACGATCGGCTACGGCCATACCGAAACGGCCGGTCCCGATCAGCGGATAAGCGAAAGCGAGGCCGAAGACCTGCTGCGCCGCGACCTCGCCGCGCGCGAGCGCGCCGTCGATCAACTGACGAGCAAGCCGCTCAACCAGAACGAATTCGATGCGCTCGTTTCCTTCGTCTTTAATATCGGCGCGCAGGCGTTCAAGAACTCGACGGTTCGCAAACGACTGAACCGCGGCGACCGGCTAGGCGCCGCGGACGCAATAAGCTGGTGGAACAAGGCGTCGATCGAAGGCGTCCTGCGCGAAATTCCCGGACTGATCCGCCGCCGCGCAGCCGAGCGCGCGCGCTTCCTGACGCCGGTCAAACCGCCGATTGTCAGAAAGCCGGAAGAATTGGCGGAGAATTCGCGCGTCACGCCGATTGAAGATCCCCCGCGCCGCGAAAGCCTCGGCGACAGCCGTACGATCCAGGGCGCGGCCGTCGCCGGCGGCGCCGGCGCCGCCGCATCGACCATCGGCAGGGACAGCGCCGACGAACTCAACCAGGTTGAAACCAACATCGAAGACGGAACAGGGCTTACCGAAAAACCGCCAGGCGCTGGCGGTCTCGGCGAGAGCGCCGGCGCCGGCGCAACCGGTGAGAATTCATCCGTTCACGGACCAGCGCCCGGACAAGCAGCTCCGGGACAAACAACCCACGGACCAGCAAAACCTGACGCGAAAACGCCCAGCGAAACAACATCTGGTGAAACAATAACGGGAGAAACAACTCCCAGCGAAATAACGACTGGTGGAACAACGACCGGAACGATCGCCGCCGATGACCGGCCCTCGAAACATGAAAAACACGCCGTAGACGCACAGCTTCAGTTTGCGCTTTTCGTAATAATTCTTCTTTCGGCCCTCTATGTCGTCTTCGCCCGCATCGACGACTGGATGCGATACCGGCGTTGACGCCTAGCCCTTGCGGCGCGCCAATATCCGCGTCACCTGCAACTGGCCGGCCTTGATGGCGTCGAATCGTTCAGCCCAAAGATGGGCGTATTGCGCGAGAAGGCGCAGATGTTCGGCGCGCTGGCGGCGGTTCGTGATATCGCGAACGCGCGCATAAGCCGCGCGCCAGTGCGACCAGCCGCGCGAGACAAGCGGCAGGAATGCGCGCGTTTCGTCAACGACGTCATTTACGCGAAAACCGGACTTATCGATGAGGTCCGCCAGTTGATCGGCGAGGCGCGGCGCGCCGGACCATGGTTCGGGAAAACACGGGCGCAATCGCGCCCCGCGGCGCGCGACCGTGAAATCGACGAAGGCGAACGGCGCGTTCGCCTTGACGAGTTCGGCGGCGAATAGCGCCATCATCGCCGGATCGGGATCGCGATGCAGCTCGAAGAATGAAATGCCGCCATCGGCGCTGGCGCGATTGATGCGCGAGAGCGCGGCGTCATAGGGAATGATGTCCAGAGATTTGATCGGCTCGGCGATGCGCGCATAACCCGAAAGCTTCCAGCGCGTACCGTTTTTCAGATCGCGCACCGGCCCGCCGAGCCCGGCGCCGAGAACGACGATACGCGCTTTTAGGGTGACGCCGAGCGTGCGGGCGTGGCGCATCGTCCAGGCCGGGTCTCCCGGTTCGAGACGATCCTCCCCCCAGATCGAAAGGGCGATGTTCTGTTCGGGCGGTCCCGCCGGCGCGCGATCCGACAACGCTTCTTCGGCCAGCAGCGCGCGCACCTCGCTTGCATCGAAGGCGTAACCTTCCCACCAGGCGTTGAAACGCCGGCTTTCAAGCGCAAACCGGCGCCGCCAGTCGAGCGGTTCCTCGATCTTATCTGCCGCCTCACGCGCCATTTGCAGAATTCCGGCTTCCTCAACCGCCGATTCATCGCGCGTTAAGGCTGACAAGTCGTTAACAGCGCTAGCGCGTCAACAGGTAGAGCCGGGTGGAAAGCATGGCGGCGGCGGCGAAAAGACCGATCAACAGCCCCCACCAGACGCCGACCGCGCCGATATCGGCGCCGAGGCCGAGCCAGGCGGCGATCGGAAAACCGATCGCCCAATAGGCGACGCCGGTGATGAACATCGGCCAGCGCACGTCTTTTAGCCCCCTCAACGCCTGCGCCGAGGCGACCTGCGTCGCGTCGAACAGCATGAACGCGGCTGCGATGACGAGAAATTTCGAAACGAGTTCGATTACGGCCGCATTTTCCGGATCGCTTCTGTCGAGATAAAGACCGGCGACGAATTCAGGCGCCAGCATCGTCGGTATGGCGACAAGCATGATCGCGGCGATGGACAGGATAAGGGTCAGCGCCGCTGCGCGGCGAACGCGCGCGCGATCGCCGGCGCCGGCGGCGAGACCGACGCGAACGCTGCCCGCCATCGAAAGACCGAGCGGGCCCATGAAAGCGATCGCAGCGACATTAAGCGCAACCTGATAGGCGGCGACTTCGTTGACGCCGATACGCCCCATCACGAATACGCAGGCGTTGAACAACATGCCCTCGAAAGCAATTGTCACCGCAATCGGCCATCCAAGACGGACGATTTCCCGCAACCGGTCCCAATGCGGCGCGAGAAACGAGCTGAACAGGTGGAACGGACGGGATTTCGCGTCCCGGCGAATGTAAAGGACGAGCGCGAAGAACCCGCATAAATGCGCCGCCGACGAGGCGATGCCGGCGCCGACAAGTTCAAGGCGCGCAAAACCCAGATTTCCGTAAATGAGAAGCCAGTTGAGAAAAGCGTTCAATATCGTCGTACCGATAACGATATAGAGCGGCGCGCGCGTCTCGCCGATTGCGGCGAGAAAATTCCGCAGGATGATGACGCCCATCGCGAACGCCCATCCCGGACCGAGCGCAAGAACATAAGGGCCGGCGAGCGCGGCGAGTTCTTCCGGCTGGCCGAGCGCGAGCGCCATGGGTTCTGCGAGCGCGAAACCGATGAACATCGCCGGCGTCAGCGCGCCGGTCGCCCAGAGCGACATGCGCACGGAGATGCGCACATCGTCATAGTCATCGGCCCGCGCGCCGAGCGCCTGGCTGACCAGCGGCGAAACGGCCATTGCGGGGCCGAACCCGATCAGCCAGGCGGCGAAAAAAATGACAACGCCGATCGACGACGCGGCGAGCGGCGTCGGGCCGAGCCGTCCGATCATCAGGACATCGACCGTCATCACCGAAAACTGCACGAGCTGCGTCGCCGCCATCGGCAGGCCGAGCGAAAGCAGCGCGGCAAGCTCTGCTCGCCACGCCGCACGAGGCGCTCGTTCTGTCGCAACGGACTTATCCACAACCGAATTCCGGAAGACAAAAGGGGCCGAGCCGTATGCCGCGCCCCGGCATTAGTCAATAAAAACAGCCCGGGGCTCGCCCCGGGGCGGGCGAGGCGTTTAGGATCGCGGCCAGACAAGAGGGGTAAATCATGAAGCGCATTCTGCTTGCCGGCGCCGCTATGGCGGTTTTCACGACACCTGCATTTCCCGACGAAACGGACGGCGCGAAAAAAGAGTGGGATGTGTCGGCGCCGCCGGGCGCCGAAATCCGGAAAGTGAAAATCGACGTCGAGGAAGGCACCTGGATGAATGTCGATGTCAGCCCCGACGGAAGAAAGATCGCATTCGACCTCCTCGGCGACATTTACACGATGCCGATCGCCGGCGGCGCGCCGACGCGCATCGCTGAAGGCCTTTCCTTTGATATGCAGCCGCGCTTCTCGCCGGACGGACGGAAAATCGCGTTCACCTCAGATCGCGGCGGCGGCGACAATCTGTGGATCATGAACGCCGACGGTTCGGACAAGCGCCAGGTGAGCAAGGAGAAATTCCGCCTCGTCACCGCGCCCGACTGGAGTCCGGACGGGCGATACCTGATCGGGCGCAAGCATTTCACGACATCGCGTTCGCTCGGCACGGGCGAAATCTGGATGTATCATCTCGGCGGCGGCGACGGCGTAAAGCTCGTCAAGCGCCCGAACGAGACCTATCAGAAAGAACTCGGCGAGCCGGTTTTCGCGCCGGACCCGAACGGCGCCGGCAAGGCGATCTACTACGCGCACAATACGACGCCGGGCGATACGTTCATTTACGCGCAGGACGCGAATGGCGAAGTCTTCGCGATCGAGCGTTTCGACATCGCGACCGGTGAAACGACCCGCATCGCCGGCGGCGCCGGGGGCGCCGTGCGCCCGACCCCCTCGCCCGACGGAAAATGGCTCGCCTTCGTCAAGCGCGAACGCGAAAAATCGAAACTCTATCTCATGGATCTTGCGAGCGGCGCGCAAAGAAAAATCTATGACGCGCTCGATCTCGACATGCAGGAAGCCTGGGCCGTTCACGGCGTTTACCCGATGATGGACTGGACGCCCGATTCGAAATCCGTCGTTTTCTGGGCCGGCGGAAAGATCCGCCGCGTGACGACCGACGGCGCGGCGTCGGAAATTCCGTTCCATATCGCCGACGATCGCGACGTCGTCGATGCGCCGCGTCCTTCGGTCGAGGTCGCCCCGGACAGTTTCAAAACCACGATGCCGCGCTTTGCAACCGTTTCGCCGGACGGGCGTACGGCCGTTTTCGAAACGCTTGGTAAATTGTGGGTCAAGTCCCTGCCGAACGGCGCGCCGCGCCGATTGACGGGATCGAATGACGTACGCGAACTTTTCCCGTCATTTTCAAACGACGGACGGCGCATCGTCTATGTCGCCTGGACCGATGAAGGAATGGGAACGATCCGCGTCACGTCGCCGGGCGGCGGCGCAGGCAAGGCGGTGACGCGCACGCCGGGCGTTTATCGCCGGCCGCGCTTTTCGCCGGACGGCGATACGATCGTCTTTGAAAAAAGCGCCAGCGGCTACCTTCTGTCCGACCGTTACGCCGAGGCGCCGGGCGTTTATTGCGTTTCGGCCTCCGGCGGGGCGATCGCCAGGGTGAGCGAAAGCGGACAAAATCCGCATTTCGGCGCCGCGAATGATCGCATCTTCATGCAGGTGCGCGAGGACAACCAGACCAAACTCATCAGCGTCGATCTGAGCGGCGCCGACAAGCGCGTTCACGCCGCCGGCGACATGCTGACGGACTATCAGGTATCTCCCGACGGGAAGCATCTCGCATTCCGTGAAAACTGGGCCGTCTATGCCATGCCGATGACGTCGGGCCCGCAGGAAATCGCCGCCGGAAAATCCGCTTCAGCCGTGCCGGTCGTCAGGGCGAGCGAAGGCGGCTCGTCATATCTGTCCTGGTCGGGACCGGGCGAAATCCGCTGGTCATTGGGGCCGACGCTTTATTCCGCGAAAATCGCCGACATGATCCCTTCGCTTCCCGCGCAGGCGGACGATGCGAAGGCGAAGAAATTCACGCCGCCCTCGTCCGGCGCCGATCTTTCCGTAACGGCGCACGCGGACAAGCCGTCCGGCGTCACGGTCATCCGCAACGCCCGCATCATAACGATGGCGGGCGAGGATGGCGGCGTTATCGAAAACGGCCATATCATCATAACCGGTAACCGGATTTCGGCCGTCGGCGAAGGCGAAGGGAACTATCCCGGCGGCGCGCGCATGATCGACGCGGCGGGAAAAACCGTAACGCCCGGCTTTATCGACGCGCACGCCCACGGGGCCCAGGGCGAGGATGAAATCATCCCGGAGGAAAACTGGTCGGCGATCGCGCATCTGGCGCTTGGCGTCACCACGGTCCACGACCCGTCGAACAACGCTTCGGAAGTTTTCGCCGCATCTGAGCTGCAACGTGTCGGCGATCTCACCGGGCCGCGCACGTTTTCGACCGGCGACGCGGTTTACGGCGCGAAGGCGCCCGGATTTTTCTCCGAGATTGAAAACTATGACGACGCGCTCGCGCATGTGCGCCGACTGAAAGCGCAGGGCGCGCATTCGATCAAGAACTACAACCAGCCGCGGCGCGACCAGCGCCAGCAGGTTGTTGCGGCGGCGCGCGCCGAAAACATGACGGTTGTCGCCGAAGGCGCATCCCTGTTTACGCAGGATATGACGCTTATCGCCGACGGCAATTCGACTCTTGAACACAACATTCCGCAAAACGTTCTTTACGAAGACGTTCTTTCGTTCTTCTCGCAGACGAACGTCGCCTATACGCCGACGCTCGTCGTCACCTATAGCGGTCTCGCCGGCGATCCCTATTGGCGCATGGCGAGCGATGTCTGGCTTCACCCGATCCTGTCGAAACACGTGCCGGCGCATATCCTCCAGCCGTCCTCGGTCCGCCGCACCAAGGCGCCGGAGGAGGATTTCGCCGAACAATACAATGCGCGCGAAGCGAAAAAGCTCGCCGATCGCGGCGTCATGGTGTCGATCGGCGCGCACGGCCAGGAGGAGGGCCTTGGCTCTCACTGGGAGATGTGGTCGTTCGTCAGGGGCGGCATGTCCCCGCTTGAAGCGCTGAAGGCCGCGACATCGACGCCGGCGAGGGCTTTGGGTTACGACAGGGACATCGGCGCGATCGAAGCCGGCAAGCTCGCCGACCTCGTCATTTTAAACGCCGATCCTCTCGAAAATATCCGCAATACGGACAAGATCGACGCCGTCATGCTGAACGGCCGGCTCTACGATCCCGTTACGATGAACGAGAAAGTCACCGGCGCGAAGACGCGCGGCGAATATTATTGGGAATGAGAATAACGCCGCCGCGCGGTTCGCCGCCGGCGGCGCACTTCCGATCTGTACGCTCCATCGCCGGGCATATTTTTATTTTCGGGCGCGATCTATCGCCTCGACGATCTTGCGGCGTGCGGTCGCCGCGTCCTGCCAGCCGCCGACCTTGACCCATTTGCCGGGTTCGAGATCCTTGTAATGCTCGAAAAAATGCTCGATCTGCTTGAGCGTAATTTCCGGCAGGTCGGAATATTCTTTCACCGCGTTCCAGCGCTGCGTCAGATGCGGGCTCGGCGCGGCGAGAATTTTTTCGTCAACGCCGGAATTATCCTCCATCAACATGACGCCGATCGGGCGCACATTGATGACGCAGCCGGGCATGAGCGGGCGATTGTTGCAGACAAGAACGTCGATCGGATCGCCGTCTTCTGAAAGCGTGTGCGGCACGAAACCGTAATTTCCGGGATAGGACATCGGCGTATACAGAAACCGGTCGACGACGAGCGCGCCCGCAGCCTTGTCCATTTCATATTTGATCGGCTGCCCGCCGAGCGGCACTTCGATGATGACATTTACGTCCTCGGGCGGTTTCGCCCCGATGGCGATGGCGTCGATACGCATGACGTCTCCTTGATTTTCGCGCCGGCATAGCGGGGGGCCCAGCGCATTTCAATGCGCAAATTGAATACATTCGCATTTCAATGCACAAACTGAAAACAGTCGAATAGTGATGCGCAGTCGAAAGCGACCGGACATCGCGCCCCGCGCGTCAGGCGCCGGCTTTGGGTTGCGCAGGTTCGGCCTGTACGGCGACGGGCGCGACGCCCATGCGTTTTTCAAGCCGCGCGGCGAACCAGTTTATGATCCGGCGCCAAAGCTCGTCCTTTAAGACCGCGCCTTCATATTCGTGATCCAGATTTGGATTGTCGTTAATCTCGATGACGAAAACGCCGCGCTCGTTTTCTTTAAGGTCAATGCCGTAAAGCCCGTCGCCGATCAGTTGCGCGCATTTGACGGCGATATCTATGACCGTCCGGGGCGCTTCCTCCACCGGTATCGTATCCGTTCCGCCGAAAGTCGTCGCGCCGTTTTCTTTGTGCTTGGCGATCTGCCAGTGCCCGCGCGCCATTTTATACCGGCAGGCGAACAGCGGCTCGCCGTCCAGCACGCCGACGCGCCAGTCGAATTGCGTCGGCATGTATTCCTGCGCGAGAATGAGCGCGGTGTCGTCGAACAGCTTCTTCGCTGTCGCCTGAAATTGCTCAAGCGTTTCGACCTTATGCACCGAACGCGAAAACGACCCGTCCGGCGCCTTCAGCACCACCGGCGAACCGAGCCGGTCCATGATTTCCGCGATATTGGTTTTCTCGTCCAGGATTTCGGTTTTCGGCGCGGGAATATTCGCGTTGTCGAGCAATTCCTTCAGGAAAACCTTGTTGGTGCAGCGGATCATCGATTGCGTGTCCTCGATGACCGGCATGCCCTCCTGCTCGGCGCGGCGCGCGAAACGATAGGTGAAATTGTCGATCGCCGTCGTCGCGCGAATGAACAGCGCGTCGAATTCGGCGAGGTTTGAAAGTTCATTGGGATAGATCGGCTCGACCTCGACGCCCATCCTGTCCGCGACAGCGGCGAGTTTCTTGATCGAGGCGGGAGAAGACGGCCCCTCCTCCTCTTTCGGGTCAATGAGAACCGCGAGCGACCATTTTGCGGCCGTTTTCGTTTTCGGCGCCGTCCAGCGCCGGCTCGTATGCTGATCGAGCGCGGAGAGGAAAAAGCGCCGTTCGTCGCCTTTCAGCTTGTGCGGCGCGATTATGCGCAGATTCTGGATTTTCGGTTTGACGCCGCCGGAAATCTCCGCCTCGATCACCGGCGCGCGGAACCAGTCGAAAAGAAGTTTTGCAAACCGGTCAAAGCCGCGCGGCTGCGTCGAGGTGAACGCGACAAGGAGTTTTTCAATCGGCGCCGCGCCGTTTTCAATATCGCGCTGAAGCGCGGCCTCAAGCTCGGGGACGGCGTGCGCATAGAGCGATTTTCGCCCCAGCTCCACCATCGCCTGGACGGTCGGCGCAATGCGATGGCGGCGCGCCTCGGCGAGCAGCGATGCGTAATAGCCTTCGCTCTGATAGGAATAGCTGCGCGCGAGATTGATGATGTTCGGGCGCCGGCCGGTGAACAGATTCGGCGTCGTCAGGTAATCCCTGATGCGCATCACCTTGTGCGGAGTTTCATGTTGGCCGAGATCGGCCGCGTATTCGACCAGTATGAGCCAGTCGCTCATCGTTAGGCGCCTCTGCCGCCTGCTTTCATGCGCGAGAGCCGCCTTTCCATCCGGACCGCATCCTCTCCGTCTTCATAATAGCCGGGCTTGCGGTCGAAAACCGTAAACCCGGCGCGCTCATATAGTCTCTGCGCCGCCTTGTTGGAAGGGCGCATTTCAAGGCGAATACGGTCAGCGCCGCGCCGCAGCGCGCAGGCCGCCGCGGCGCTGACGAGCGCGTCCGCGACGCCGCGCCCGCGCGCTTGCGGATCGACGGCGATCGAATAGAGCCGCGCGCGCGTCGAGCCTTTGCGGAACAGGAGCGCGGCGTAACCGGCCGGCCGCGCGCCGGCCGTCGCGATGAGAACGCAGACCGAGGCGCTTTTCAAAAGCCGGCCGAGATTGCGGCGCGCAAAACGGTCCCCTTGAAATGAAAGCCGTTCTATCGCGTCGATCGCGTCGAGGTCTGCGGGGCCGGCGGGGCGGATGCGCAAGTCGGCGCCGGATTTGGCGCGCGCGGATGGGGCTGTCATCGGGTCAGTACATTATCGGCGGGACGATCATTGAGCGCGCCGGCGCGGCGCGCAATAAAACTGTTTGTCATCGCGCGCCGTTATTTTCACGCCAGCGCGGCCTGCACCGCCGCGCGCAAGGCCGGAAGCAGATCGGCCTCGAACCAGGGGTGCTTTCTGATCCAGCCATTATTGCGCCAGGAGGGGTGGGGAATGACGAAATAATCCGGCGCATAGGCGCGCCAGTTGGCGACCGTTTGCGTCATGGTTTTCATCGCGGCGCCCTCAAGGTGCCAGCCTTGCGCATAAGACCCGACGAGCAGCGCGGTTTTCACCGCCGGCATTTGCGCCATCAGCCGCGCGCGCCATAAGGGCGCGCATTCCTTTCGCGGCGGCAGGTCGCCGCCTTTGCCGTCATATCCGGGAAAGCAAAACCCCATCGGCGCAATCGCCACCCGTGTTTCATCGTAGAAAATGTCCGCGCCGATCCCCAGCCAGTCGCGCAGCCGCTCGCCCGACGGATCGGTGAACGGGCGCCCGCTCTTGTGGACGCGTGCGCCGGGCGCCTGGCTGAATATGGCGATCCGGGCGCTATGCGAGGCCTGAATCACCGGGCGCGGCGCATGGGGAAGCGGCGCGCCCGCCGGCGTTTCGACGCAGTGACGGCAGGCGCGAATTTCCTTCAGCAGATCGGCCAGCGCACCGCGCGCCGGACCGGGTTTGCGCCGGCGCGTTTCGGCCATATCTTTCATCTCCCGTCCCATGCGCGCCAAGGAAAGCGGCCCAGGTGAAAAAACACAAGATTTCCGTCAGCGGCGGATGCCAGTGCGGCGCTGTGCGCTATCACGCCGATGAAATGTTCGACAATTCACATATCTGCCATTGCCGCATGTGCCAGAAGGCCGTCGGCAACATTTTCGCGGCGCTGGTCGCGGCGCCGAAAACCGCGCTCAGATGGACGCGCGGCGCGCCGGCCGAGTTTCAAAGCTCGGCCCATGCAATGCGCGGCTTTTGCGCCGCCTGCGGCACGCCGCTTTATTATTCCTCGCTCGACAATGACCGCATCAACCTGACGATCGGTTCGCTCGATGAGCCGGAAAATTTCGCGCCTAAAATCCAGATGGGCCTTGAATCGCGCCTTTGCTGGTTCGCGTCGCTGCCTTCGCTGCCCGATGAGGGCGAAACCGGCGCGGGCGAAAACGCCGACTGGGCGTCATCCATTGCGCGTTCGAACCGGCAGCATCCGGACCATGACACCGATGACTGGAAGACTGAATTGCGCTAAAGCGCGGGACCGATCCGAACGCCGCCGGGCAAATCGACGCCGGCGCCAAGCTGCAGGACAAAGCCGAGCGCGTCGAGATAGTCGGCCGCGCGGGTGATCCTGCCGTTTTCAGTTTCAACGATCGTGACGCCGCGGATAACGACCGGGTTCATCGTCGCGACCGGAATCCGGCCCGCAATCGGCGCCGATTGCACTGCGCTCATGCGCCACTCGGCTAGCGCGGCGCCTTTTCCGGCGCGCACGTTTACAATTTCGATTTTCACCTCCGACGCCCAAGTGTGGACGTGGCGCACATAGGCCGCGCTTTCTACGACGCCATGGTGCGCGCGATTGTTCGGCGCGTCATCATAGACGACATCTTCTGCGAGGATCGACGCCAGACGTTCCGTATCGCCCGTTCTCCAGACATCCATCAAATCGCGGACCAGCGTTTCCGCAGACGGCTCATCCGAGGCGCTGCACGAAACGCACAACAACGCTGAAAGACCGATAAGCAAACGAGAAATCATGACCAGGGCCTCCTTTTGTTTCGCGCACGGCGATCGGCAATCGGCTGAAACGGGCTCGCCGTCACTCCTTCGACAGATGCGCCAGCGCGCCGGCGTTCTTTTCCCAGTTCCGACCGTCGAACGGGCGGATCTCAATCGAGGAAAACTGCGCCCTGTCCATGCAATTGAGATTGAGCGAGTATCCGTCCGGGTTGGAGCGCGGCGCGTAATAGGATTTGACGCCGCAATGCTTGCAAAAAAAATGTTTCGCGACGCCGGTATTGAACGTGTAAGTCGAAATCGCGTCATCGCCTTCGAGCAGGCGGAAGCGCGATTGCGGCACGATGACGTGAACGAAACCCGTCATCGAACAGATTGAACAATTGCAGGCGTCGGCGACGATATCGTCGGCCGTTTCCGCTTCCCAGCGAACCGCGCCGCAATGGCACCCGCCCTTTTTCCAGCTTCTGGTCATCGCCTCGCCCCGCCCGGAAACGAACGATGGAACGGCCGGGCGCGCGCTGAAATCAAATCGCCGAATGCGCCGGCGTCAATTGGCGGTTTCGTCATTGGGTCCGGCTCCTCTCGTCCGGCTGGCGCGCCGCCGCAGACGGCCGCAGCACGCGCGCGCAGGTTGTGCGACGCAACCGGGGGGCGACTTATTTTCGCTGACAAATCAATGACTTGACGTTTGCGGTCAAACTTATCCCCCTACTTATCCAACACCTGCGCCGTGGCCCTATTATGGCCCGGTGATGAAGCGCGCGTCAAAGCAGGCCGGAAGCGCGCGAGGCATGGCCCGAAGGAAAGGAGGATGCGCATGAGTGAACCGTCGAACGCGACCGCCGCGCTTTGTCCGCGCGCGCCAATATTCCGCGTGCGGACGATAGCCTTGAATGGGCGCGCGGGCGTCGCGCCATGTCGCAATCTGGAGGGATTACATCGCCGCCGGCGCCGCGGCGACGATCGTGCGGCTCGGGAAACGATAGAATTTGTGCGTGCCGATAACTGCGGTCGGCGTCAGCGTATCGGCCCAGGGCGGCGAAACATAATCGGCGTGATAATGCGTCGCATAGCGGCTGACGGGCTTTCTGATGCCGGCGAGAACCGCGCCGGCGAGCATTTCGGATTCGCTCCACATGCGCTTGTTGAGCCGCGCCTTCATCGACCCGTCGCAGGTGAACGAAAACTGGCATCCCGTCTTGCGTTCCGATCCCTGGAAGACGACTTCGCAAATCGTATCCGGATAAACGGGGCTGGAGACGCGGTTGAGCACAACGTCGGCGACGGCGAGCCGGCCGACGCGGCTTTCGCTGCGCGCCTCGTAATAGATCGCCTGCGCGAGGCAGGTGCGTTCTTCTTCGTCGAGGCGGGCGATTTCAATATTGGAGAAATCGAAATCGACGAGATCGCCGATCGGCGCGCCTTCCGCCGCGATCATCGCCGGGGTGACGGCGGGTTTCAAACGCGGCGTCGACAGAACCGCGCGCGCGCGCGTCGTCTGTTCCGTCAGATATTGCGCGTATTCGGTGACGAGCTGCGCTTCATCGGCGACTTCACGCGCGGCGGCGCGCTCGGCCGCGCTGCGCTTGACCGAGGCTGTGGCGCTCATCGCCGTCATCATGATGCAGGCGGCGACGCCGGCGCCGGCGAGAAGGCTCCTGACCGTCCAGCTGACCTCCGGCCAATGGAGGTCGCCGGACTGGCGCCTGTCGCCCGCGCATCGTGCGCGCTTATGGACTGGAGATCCAGTCATCAACCGTTCGTCCCTGTTACGCCTGTCCTCGTGACAGGCCCGTTCAAATCCAGATCCGCGTCCGACCCGCCAAAACCCCTCGGCGTCCTCCGGCCGGACATCAGCCGTATTCTCTGCGCTCTCGTAACCGGCTCTTCGAAAGGCCGATCGTGTCATTCGACGCCGCCGAAGCAAACGACTCCGTCGAAGCAAAAGACGCGCCCCGCGGCGCGTCCTTCGCCCTCCAATATGGCGCCCGCGCGGGGGCGGCGCAAATTAAAAATGCGCGTTTTCGCGTTAAGGTTGAGGCAAGTTAACTGTATGTTTTCTAAAGAGAATTTGTCGGTCATTCAGGTTTTCTTAACCTTACAACCGATTGATTTTCCTCAATGAAGGCTGGTCTTTTTTTGCGTTGCGGCGAGCGAGGCCTGGGCTGCGGCGAGACGCGCGATCGGCGTGCGGAACGGCGAGCAGCTCACATAATCGAGACCGACGGCGTCGACAAATTCGATCGAGGCGGGATCGCCGCCATGTTCGCCGCAGACGCCGAGTTTCATTTTGGGACGCGCGGCGCGCCCTTTTTCGGCGGCGATCCGCACGAGCGCGCCGACGCCGGACTGATCGAGGGTGACGAACGGATCCTTTTCGAAAATTCCGGCGCGCAGATAGTCGGGCAGGAAGGAAGCCGAATCGTCGCGCGAAAGGCCGAACGTCGTCTGCGTCAGGTCATTGGTGCCGAAGGAGAAGAATTCGGCGTGTTCCGCGATCCGATCGGCTGTGAGCGCGGCGCGCGGAAGCTCGATCATCGTGCCGACGAGATAGGTGAGCGTTTCGCCGCGTTCGTCGAACACCGCGCCGGCGACAGCGTCGATACGCGCCTTCATCATCGCGAGCTCCTTCACGTCGGCGACGAGCGGCACCATGATTTCCGGCTCGACATGATCGCCCGTTTCCTTGCCGACATTAAGCGCAGCCTCGATAATCGCGCGCGTCTGCATCTCATAGATTTCCGGATAGGAAACACCGAGGCGGCAACCGCGATGGCCGAGCATCGGATTAAACTCATGCAGCTTGTGCGCGCGATCTTTCAGCTTGCCCGCATCCATGCCGGAAACCTTCGCGACCTCTTCTATTTCGTCGTCCGAATGCGGCAGGAACTCATGCAGCGGCGGATCGAGAAGACGGATCGTGACGGGAAGGCCCTTCATGACGCGGAAAAGCTCTTCGAAATCCGAACGCTGCATCGGCAGCAATTTCGCAAGCGCGCCCTGCCGGCCCGTTTTATCTTCCGCGAGAATCATTTCGCGAACCGCGATAATGCGGTCGGCGTCGAAAAACATGTGTTCCGTGCGGCAAAGGCCGATGCCTTCAGCGCCGAAATTGCGGGCGACGCGCGCATCGTTCGGCGTTTCCGCGTTGGCGCGCACGCGCATGCGGCGCGCGCCGTCGGCCCAGCCCATCAAGGTTGCGAAATCGCCGGAAAGCTCAGGGTCTATCGTCGCCACGGCGCCGGCGAAAACCTTGCCGGCGGCGCCATCGACCGTGATCGTCTCGCCTTTTTCGACCTTGCGGCCGGCGACGGTGAAGGATTGCGCCGCGTTATCGATCTTGAGATCGCCCGCGCCGCAGACGCAGGGCCGGCCCATGCCGCGCGCGACGACGGCGGCGTGGCTCGTCATGCCGCCGCGCGCCGTGACGATCGCAACAGCGGCGTGCATGCCGTGAATGTCCTCGGGGCTCGTTTCGACGCGCACGAGAATGACCTTGCGCCCCTCCTGCGCGAGGCGTTCGGCCTCATCGGCGGAAAAGACGACTTCGCCCGAAGCGGCGCCCGGCGAGGCCGGCAGGCCGGACAGGATGAGATCGCGCGGCGCATCCGGGTCGAGCGTTGGATGAAGAAGCTGGTCAAGCGAATACGGGTCGATGCGCATCACCGCTTCGCCCTCGCTGATCAGACCTTCGCGGCAAAGATCGACGGCGATTTTCAACGCCGCCTTGGCGGTGCGTTTTCCGTTGCGCGTCTGGAGCATCCACAGCACGCCTTCCTGCACCGTGAATTCAATGTCCTGCATATCGCGA
Organism: Parvularculaceae bacterium; assembly: GCA_020446945.1. GTDB lineage: Bacteria > Pseudomonadota > Alphaproteobacteria > Caulobacterales > Parvularculaceae > Amphiplicatus. The sequence continues at coordinate 203,438 of JAGRDS010000002.1, read as the reverse complement.
TAATGGTTTTCGAGCGTTTCGAAAATTTTCGAAAGGCTGGCGAACGCTTCCGGCATCGCCTCTTCCATCGACGGTTCGCTCTCGCCCATCGCTTCGCGCGCGCGCCGGGTCAGCGTCTGCGGCGTTCTGATGCCGGCGACGACATCCTCGCCCTGCGCATTGATCAGGAATTCGCCATAGCGGTAATTCTCCCCCGTCGAGGGATCGCGCGTGAACGCGACGCCGGTCGCAGAGGTTTCGCCCATATTGCCGAAAACCATCGCCTGCACATTGACAGCGGTGCCCCAGCTTTCGGGAATCGAATGCAGGCGTCGATAAACCTCGGCGCGGTCATTTCGCCAGGAGCCGAAAACGGCGCTGATCGCGCCCCACAATTGTTCTTTTGGATCCTGTGGGAAGTCGCGGCCGAGCGCGTTCTTCACCGCCGCCTTGTAAAGCGCGACGATCGCCTTCCAGTCGGCGGCTTTCAATTCCGTATCGAGGAAGAAATCGCGCTCTTCCTTGTAGGTTTCGAGAATCTCCTCGAATGCGTGGTGATCGACCTCAAGCACGACATTCGAATACATCTGGATGAAGCGCCGATAACTGTCATAGGCGAAACGCTTGTCGCCCGACAGCGCGGCGAGACCTTCGACCGTCGCATCGTTGAGGCCGAGATTAAGGACCGTATCCATCATGCCCGGCATAGACGCGCGCGCGCCGGAGCGAACCGAAACGAGAAGCGGGTTTTTGGTATCGCCGAACGCCTTGCCGACGGCGCGTCCGACCGCATCGAGCGCGGCGTCGGCCTGCGCCTTGAGCCCGTCTGGAAACTGACGATTATTCGCGTAATAGGCGGTGCAGACTTCCGTCGTGATCGTGAAGCCCGGCGGAACCGGCAGGCCGAGATTGGACATCTCGGCGAGGTTGGCGCCCTTGCCGCCGAGAAGGTTCCGCATCGAGGCTTCGCCTTCGGAATTTCCCGCGCCGAAAGAATAAACCCACTTCGTCGATGCGCTTTGACCGGCCGCCATGGCGTATTTCCTGTCCCGAATCGCGGCGCGTGTCGCGCCAGCCGTTTACCGTTAACTTCCTCCGGGTGCGACACGTGCAAACCGCGTGCCCGGCGCGCCCCGATCGACGCCGCGTTTAGGACATCGGCGCGCAGAGTCCAAGGGCGCCGGTCATTCGCGGGACGGTGCGCGCCGTCATTTGATTTGCGCGCGGCCGCCATTAGCATCAGGGCGAATGCGGATGGCGCAGGAATATCGCGCGAAAGGCGGAAAATGCCATGAGTTTCATTTTGCAATCCGACACGAACGGCATTCGCACGCTTTCTTTCAATCGTCCGGAGGCGCTGAACGCCTTCAACCCCGCTTTGTTACGGGAATTGACCGGGGCGTTGCGCCAGGCGGGCGGCGATCGGCGCGTCGGCGCAATCGTCCTCGCCGGCGCGGGCCGCGCCTTTTCGGCCGGCGTCGATCTGAAGCTTCTTAAGGGAGCCGCGCCGGTCGCGGGTAGAATCAGCTCCGAATTCGACGGCGAAGCGTTTCAGGCCGCTGCGGCGATTCGGCGCTGCCTCAAGCCGGTGATTGCGAAAGTGCATGGGTTTTGTTTCACCGGCGCGCTCGAACTCGCGCTCCATTGCGATTTCATCTTCACGACGGCGGACGCGAAATTCGGCGATACGCACGCCAAATGGGGCCTCAGACCGACCTGGGGCATGAGCCAGAATCTGGCGCGCGCCGTCGGCGTGCGCCGCGCGCGCGAGCTTTCCTACACTGCGCGAACCTTTTCGGGCGAAGACGCGGCGCGCTGGGGCCTCGCCAATGACGCGCTTCCCGACAAGGCCGTACTCGATGCGCATGTCGAAACCTGCGCCGGCGCGATCGCCGCGGCGAGCCGCGGCGCGGTCGGCGCCTATAAGAAATTATACGCGCTCCACGAAGAATTGCGCCCGATCGAGGATGCGCTGGCGAGCGAGGTCGAACTCGACTTTCCCGAAATCGACGACACCGCCGAAAGATTGACGGGATTTGGCCGATGACGAGACAGCGCGTGACCGTCGACATCGTTACCGACATCGTATGCCCGTGGTGCTATGTCGGCGTCAGATCGTTCCTGAAAAGCCGCGACGCGCTGAAAGACGAATTCGACATTATTCCGCGTTTCCGCCCCTATCAGTTGAATCCGGGCCTGCCGGCCGCCGGCGTCGACCGCGCAGAATATTACCGAAAGAAATTTTCCGACGCCGATGCGCTGGCGGCGGCGCGCGCGGCGATCGCCGAAAATGCGCGCGCGGCCGGTTTCGAATTCGATCCCGCAGCGCAGCCGCTTTTGCCCAACACCGTCAAGGCGCACCAGATTATCCGCCTCGCGCATTTTTCCGGCGCCCAGGAGGCCGTGACGCTCGGCGTCTATCGGGCGTTCTGGGACGAGTTGAAAAATATCGGCGACAGCGCCGTGCTGATCGGTATCGCAGAGCATGCGGGCGTCGCCGGCGCGGACGCCGCCGCCGCCCTCGCCTCGCGCGAAGACGCCGCGCGCGTTGAAACGGAATGCGATGCGTTCCGCCGCGCCGGCGTTACGGGCGTTCCGACATTTATCGTCAACGAACGGACCGGGTTTTCAGGGGCCATGCCGCCGGCGCAATTGACGCCGGCCCTGAAAAACGCGGCCGACATGACAGCGGCGCAACATGAAACGGGAGAGCCATGAGAATATTTTTGTTTCCCGCTATCGCGGCGTTCGCAGCAGTCTCTTGCGCGCGCGCGGCCCCGGCCAATGACGGCGACTGGCTGAAACGCGAGATCGCGCGCGCGAAATCCGGCGCGGTGATCGAAATTCCCGCGGGCGATTACGATCTCACCGATCTGAAAATAACACGCAGCCTGACAATTCGCGGCGCCGCCGGCGGCGGCGTCGTGTTTCGCTCCGCCGAAACGACGGAAAAAGGGATCCTCGTTCCCGTTTCCGGCGTCGATCTGCAAGTTGAAAACATTACCTTTTCGGGCGCCCGGTCATGGGACCGGAACGGCGCCGGCATTCGCCATGAGGGGCGCAATCTGGACATTGTCAATTGCAGGTTTGTCGGCAATGAAGACGGCGTTCTTGCGACCGGCGACGCGCGCGGCGTCATAACGGTTTTAAACTCCGCTTTTGTCGATAATGGTTTCGGCGACGGCCAGTCGCACGCCATTTACGCATCCAGCGCCGGGCGGCTGGAAATTTCAGGAACCGACTTCATCAGCACACGGATTGGTCATCACGTAAAATCGCTCGCCGGTGAGACGATTATCCATGACAGCCTTTTCGACGACGGGCACGGCCGATCGAGCTATGCGATCGATTTGTCGAAGGGCGGCGATGCGGTGATACGAAATAACAAATTCATTCAGGCGTCGGATGCGGACAATTATACGATCGTCAATTACGATCTGACGCGCGGCGGACAGGCGGTTCGCCTCGTTGTTTCCGGAAATGAGATCACAAATCGCTTCGAAGGCGGAGTATTGCTGCGAAACGACACGAAACTTCGCCCCGTTATGCATGACAATTCGATAATCAATGAAGGAAAAAAACCGCTCTCTCTCGTTTCTCCCGGCTCGCCGGCGCCGGTTGAAAACTAGCGCTTGCGCGCCAATCCGGTCTTTCCTTCGCCCGGCGAAACGCAAATGAACTTGACGCGGCATTGGCGGCGGCTTTTACTTGCGCCGCGCCAATGGCTTGACTTTCCCGACTGCGCCGACATTCGACGTCATCTGGATTTCTTGACCTGGCCGCCGGAACGCGCTCCGGCCCCTGCGCGACTGATGACGCCGCTGACATGGAGGCGAATGATGGCGAGCGGTAAAGTGAAATGGTTCAACGCAACTAAAGGCTATGGGTTCATCACGCCCGATGACGGCGGGAAAGATGTATTCGTTCACATCACCGCCGTTCAAAAGGCTGGACTTACAGAATTGAAAGACGGTCAGTCGGTGTCGTTCGACCTGACGGAGGAGCGCGGAAAGTCCGCCGCTTCAAACCTCAAAGTCGGGTGAGTCCGGCACTGCAAAGCGAAACTGGCGCCGGCGATTTCGCCGGCGCTTTGTCTTTCAGAATTTTCCGTCAACGGAAATCTTGATATTCCGCCCCGGCAGCGGCGCAACGTCCTTCAGGAAGGATGTATGAAGGCGCGCGTCCTCGTTTGAAATATTGAGCGCGGCGAGGCGAAGGGATATCGGGCTGTCCGAACCCATGGGCCGAAAGGTCGCATAAAGATTGTATTGCGTATAACCGTCTGTCGGCAATTCGTTGAACCCGACCTCTTCCTGCGCGCGCGCATGTTCAATCTCGCCGCGAAAATCGAAAATGTCTGAATTCGCTTCAAGGGCGAACAGGCCGCTCAAGGGCGGAATTCGCGGCAGGTTTCCTGTCGCCGACCTGTCCGCTGTTGCGCGCACGTAATCAGTCGCAGCGTGGCCGTGAATATGAAACGGGCCGATCCGGAAAAGTTCGGCGTCAAGTTGCGCTTCAAACCCCTTAAATGTCGCATCGCTCGCTTCGAACCGGACGATCGGAATGAGATCGCCGTCTATATCGGCGTCGGCTCCCGTGAAATTCTCGAAGATGAAATCGCGATACGACGTGTAGAACCCGTTGACGATGAAGGATATTGCGTCATTGCTGAATTTGACGGTCGCCTCAACGCCGCGTGCGGTTTCAACGCCGAGCGTCGGGTCGCCGATCTCGAAAACGCCGGTCGCAAGATGTGGCCCGTTCGAAAAAAGCTCCTCCGGCGACGGAGCGCGTTCGGTCCGCAATCCCGTTACGCCGAGAAAGACGCCATCTGCAGGCGTCAAACCGACGCCGGCCGAGACAGACCATGCGTCGAACGAGCGGTCCGCGGCGATGGTCGGCGCGCGATGCCTCGTCCGTTCGTACCGCGCGCCGGCTTCAAGACGCAAAACGCCGCGCTCGTATTCTTCAAGGCCGAACAGGCCGAACTGCCGGGACCGCACTTTCGGAACGAACGCCTCATCTCCGACAGCGGAAAAGTCGCGCAGTTTCCATTGGAACCCGTAAGCGCCCTTTAGCGTTCCGCCCGCCGCGCGTGCGTCATCGTCAACAAGTTCCAGGCGCCCCTCAACGCCCTCATTCGCGAATATCGTACCCGGCGCGCCCGAAGGCTCGATCTCGGTATGCGCGTAGTCCGCATAGCCGACGCGCAGCTTGGCCTTTTCAAAGAAAAGAAGGTCGGAATCGATCTCGCTGTCGAGATCAATCCGCCGTTGTTTCAAGGCGATCGTAACGCCCTTTTCAAGCCCGCCGAGGCTCGCGGCGTCTTCTTCATGGTCGCCATGCGCTCCGGGCACGCCGTAATCGGTGTTGATCGCCGTTCCTGAAACGCCGAGGAAACCGTTGTCGAATACATAGGACAGGCCGGCGGCTCCGCCTTTCGTTTCAAGCGAAGTGTTCGCGACGCGGCCGAATGCAGCGTCTTCACCGTCATGGTTGTGTTCGCCGGAAGCTTCTTCAGCGGCGCGAAGGCGTTCAGACTCGACAAACCCCGGGACTTTGTAGTCGTCCGCCCTGCGATAAAAACCTTCGCCGTGAAACACGAAAGCGCCCGCGCCCGCCGCGCCGAGATCGACGTCAAAACCGCCGGCGGCGTCGACGCCTTCGTCGGCGCTGGAACCGCCGACGCGAAGGGCGCCGTCGACGCCGTCATCTGGAACCGCAGACGGAACCTTTCCGCTGAAAACGTTTACAACGCCGCCCGCCGCGGACGAGCCGTAAAGCAATGTCGCCGCGCCGCGCACGATTTCGATTTTCTCGGCCGTCGCCGGTTCGACCGCGACGGCGTGATCGGGACTCGTCGATGATGCGTCAATCGACCCGATGCCGGAATCGAGAACGCTTATCCTGTCGCCGCCGAGGCCGCGAATGACCGGGCGCGAAGCGGCCGGACCGAAAAAAGTGGAAGAAATGCCCGGCTGGCGGCGAAGCGTTTCGCCGATCGATCCGGAGAGATTGCGTTCGAGTTCGTCACCCGAAAGCACCGTCGAGCCGACGATAGTTTCTTCCGCCGAACGCTCCAGAGGCGAGGCGGTGACGACGATTTCATCGCGAACAACGTCTTCCTGCGCCGCTGCGATAGTCGGTAAGCACAGAACGGCGAGCGAAACGCCGACATGCGGAAAGCTTTTCGATGTCATTATAAAACTGCCTGATTGCCAAATCCGTCGAACAGCGCCGCGAGCTCGCAATCCCGGTTTGAGACTGCTTAACGCGGCGCGCTTACTCGAAAGGGATCAGCAAAATGGCGGCGCGCGCGAATTGGGCGTCGAGATCGCGGCGGCGATGAAAATATCCGCCGTGACAGGCTCAACGCGCGTATCCAATGCGCGATAAGGCGCCTCGATGCGAACGACTGCATCGTTCGGATCGTTCGACATCGCAGCGGCGATGCAATATTCGCAAGTCTGCGGCGCATGCGCGAACTTGTCTTCAAAATGGCCGGCGACGAGGAATTGAGCGGCAATGAAAGCGAAAGCGAGCAACCCGGCCGCGAATACGCGCCGGGCGGCGGCCTTGTCCGCCGATCTCGATCGAAACGCCAAACCGCTCTCCATTGAAGCAGTGGGCCGAATATATATCGAGCGAGATGTTATAACAAGTCGCGCCGCGCACGCGCGCGCAACCATTCACCCGGCCGGTACATCGCTTCGCCGCATTCGTCCGCAATCGCATCAAGCGCGGACACGACCCTTTCGAAGCCGGCGGCGCGCGCAAAGGCGATCGGCCCGAACGGATAATTAACGCCGTTCGTCATCGCTATATCGATCGCCTCGGGCGAGGCGACCTGATCGCGGATGGCGTCCGCCGCGCAATTGGCGAGTTGCAGCAAGGTTCTGTAAACGACGAGGCCGGCGCGATCTTTAATCCGCACGGCGTCCTTCCCGCAGGCGGAGATGAAAGAAAGCGCCGCCGCATCGGCTTTTTCGTCCGAGGCTGCAAATGCGATCGCCGTCGCCGCTGCACGATCGCGGATAAAATCGACGACGGCGACGCCGGCGCCTGTCTTGGCCGCGACATTCAGCGCCGTTCTGCCGTCGCATCTCATAATGCGCGCGCCTTCATATTCCACCGCGCCTTCGCCGATCAGTTTTTGCAGCAATCTATTGTCGCCGTTCGCCCGCGCCCTGGCGGCGAAAACCGGCGCAGGTTTTTCATCCCCGGCGTAATCGAAAACGCCGGCGCCGGATTTGCGCCCCAGACGGCCTGCATCGACGAGGCTGCTTTGCATCAAGGACGGCGTAAACCGCGTGCGTCCGAAATAGGCGCCGAAAACCGATTTCGCTGCCGCCACATTTATGTCATGGCCGATCAGGTCGCCCAGTTCGAACGGGCCCATGCGAAAACCGGCAAGGTCGCAATAAAGAAAATCGAGCGTCGCCGCATCGCCCGCCCCTTCTTCGAGCGCGCGCCAACCCTCGCCATAGTAAGGGCGCGCAACGCGGTTGACGATAAAACCCGGCGCATCGCGCGCCATCACCGCAGTTTTGCCCCACGACTTCATGAGATCGAGCGCGGAACAGGCGAGCGATGGATCGGTTTCGGCGCCCGAAATCACCTCGACGAGTTTCATGATGGGCGCTGGATTGAAAAAATGCAGACCCATGTAGCGGGACGGATTTTTTCGGCCGGACGCAAGCGCCGTCACCGACAGCGAGGATGTATTTGTCGCAATCACCGCCTCGTCCGCGACCGCATCTTCGACCTGCTGGAAAAGCGCGCGCTTGATTTCCGGATTTTCAACGATCGCCTCAATAACGAGGCCGGCGGGGCCGAAATCCGCGACATCAAGCGTCCAGGAACATCGCGCGGCGATCGCTTCGCTTTCGCCCTCGGTGATCCTGCCGCGTTTGACGAGCGCGCCCAGCCCCTTGGCGAGCGCTGCGCGACCGCGCGCGAGCGCATCGTCCGCCCGGTCCAGCACGATGACGCGATGACCGGCCTGCGCCGCCACCTGCGCAATTCCCGCCCCCATCGCGCCGGCGCCGCAAACGCCGACAATCACGTCCCTGTTCAGCAACTCTCGCTCCGCGATCCCTGTGCGCTCGCGAGAACGACGCTCATCCGGTCGCGCCATTCTTCGAGCAATTCCGCATTGCTTCTATGACGCAGGCCGAATCGCATCAACATTTCCGTTCGGTCGGATTTCGGCGCGCCGAATGTCGCCGCCACTTTCGGCCACCAGTAATTGACGCTGTCGTCGATTTTGGTCAGCGTTTCGCCGCCCCGCCCCGCCAGATTGCGCAAGCCCTCCTCGCCAAGCTCTGCATGGCGGCGTTCTCGCGGCAGGATATCGCGAAACGCGGCGCCAAGCGGCTGATAGGAACAATTTTGAAGATCGCCGAGTTGAATGACGGTCGCATTTCCCATCATCACATTCATCACGACGGAATCCACCCAGTCCCGCAGCGGATAATGAAACACGTTAAGGCGCATGTCGCCGGCGCGGCGCGTTACGCCGATATCCTCATCGCGCGAGATACGCGCCGCCCACGGATGAACGCTTTCGTAACGTGAAATATTCGCACCGAAATCGCCCATAATCGCCAATACCCGCTCGGCGTGATCAAGCTTTTCAAGCACGATGCGCGAGGCGGCGATTTTCTCTTTCACGCCCGGCCCCCAATTCACGCAGTCGGCGAAGCCCGCCGCGCCGGCCAGTTCGGAATCGACGAAACTGGCCGTCATGCGAAGCATCTCGGCGCGATAGCGCGCAGGCGCGTTTCCCGGCGCGGAAAACTTTCCGCCGCGCGATAGATAATCGAATATGTCGTTCTCGTCCGTCATTTCACTGATCGTAATCGACGACGACGCGGTCTGTTCGCGGATGCGACTGACATGTCAGAATATAGCCTCTTTCAACCTCATAGTCTTCAAGCGCATAATTCGCTTCCATATCGACCTCACCTTCGACAAGCTTCGCCCGGCAGGTCGAACACACGCCGGCCTTGCAGGCGAAAGGCGCATCGATCGACGCGGCGAGCGCGGCCTCCAGAACGGTTTCCTCATCTTTGGAAAGTTCGATAATGCGCGCCGTCCCATCGAGAATGATTGTCGCCGAACATTTCGCACCCTTGTCGGCGGCGCTGGCGGAGGCGGCCTTTTTCTTCGCGCGCCCCGGCTGCGCGCTGGCGAAAAGTTCAAACCTTATCGCGCGCTCATCCATGCCTTGCGCTTTCAGGGCGTCAGACACCGCCAGCATCATCGGTTCCGGCCCGCAAATAAAAGCAAGGTCAGCGTTTTTCGCGTCGATCCAGCAGGAAAAAAGCGCGTCGCATTTTTCACGGTCGAGCCGTCCCGAAAACAGATCGATGTCCGCCGCCTCGCTTTCGAGGATGTGGACGATATTAAGCCGGCCCAGATAAATATTCTTCAGATCCTCAAGTTCCTCGCGGAACATGATCGCGGACGCTGAGCGATTGCCGTAAACAAGCGTAAAGGTCGACTTCTTTTCCGCTTCCAGAACGGTCTTTAAAAGGCTTATCATCGGCGTTATGCCTGATCCGCCGGCGAAACCGAGATAGGCGCGCGCGCCATCGGGCAGCAGGGGCGCGTGGAAATTTCCCATCGGCTTCATCGCTTCGAGCGTGTCGCCGATTTTTAGCTCGTCATTCGCCCAGCTGGAAAACCAGCCGCCATCGACCTTTTTGATGCCGACGCGAAGCGCCCCGTCATTGACGCCGGCGCAGATCGAATAGGATCGCCGCATTTCCTCGCCATCGAATACGCGGCGAAAGGTGAGGTACTGGCCCTGAATAAATTTGAATTCGCCATTCGATTGAGGCGGCGGCGCCAGCGTCAAAATAACGGAATCGCGCGTATCGCGCTTGATGTCGGTGACGGTAAGCGGGGTAAACTGGGCCATTAAAATCTCTTGAAATAATCAAACGGCTCGAGGCAATCGCGGCAACGCCAGCTCGCCTTGCAAGGCGTCGACCCAAAACGCGCCACCTGCTCGGTCGCATTCGAACCGCAATGCGGGCATTCCACGATCGGGTTTTTCAAATCGCCGATGCAGCGCGCGTCATCGACCGGCGGCGCAATACCATAGGCTTTCAGTTTTTCGCGCGCCCCGGCGCCGATCCAGTCCGTCGACCAGGCGGGCGACAATTGCGATTTTATTCGCACTTTCGCAATACCGCGCCGGCGAAGCGTTTCTTCGATCTCGATCGAGATGACGGCCGTCGCGGGACAGCCGGAATAGGTCGGCGTCACCGTGACGACAAGTTCGTCGCCATCCCACGCGACGGCGCGAACGATGCCGAGATCGACGACCGAGACAACCGGAATTTCCGGGTCCGGCACATCTTCAAGCCAGACCATGATTTCCGCCGCAGACGGTTTCGCCGATACATCCGTCATCACCATTTCGCTCCGGGATAGGCGCGCTGAAGAAACTGCATTTCGGCGAGCAGATAACCAAGCTCCTCCGAATGTAGTCCTTTCCTGCCGCCTTTGCGGACAGGCGCATCGACGGGCGCCTTGAGCGTCGCCTCCGCAAGCGCGGTTTCCAGATAGTCGAAATAAAGCGCACCAATTTCCGAAAGCGCCGGCGCAATTTTTCGCGATGCTAGCTCGTCGTCGATCGCATCAGGCGCGACAAATTCGCCGGCGAAGGGATAAAGATCGTCCAGCGCCGCCTGCATGCGCGAATGGCTTTCCTGCGTTCCGTCGCCAAGGCGGATGATGAGATCCTCCGTGCGCTCCAGATGGTAGCGCGCTTCCTTTTCGGCTTTTTCCGCGATGTCCGCGACGCGCTGTTCGCTCGATGACTTCAATGCGCGCAGCATCGGCAGATGCCAGGCGTCGAAAAGGAACTGACGCATCAGCGTATAGGCGAAATCGCCGTTGGGCCGCTCGACGAGAAGCGCATTTTTATATGCGCGCGCGTCGCGCAAAAAGGCGAGATCATCGGCGCTCCTCCCCGCGCCTTCAATTTCACCGGCGAGATCGAGCCATAATTTCGTCTGGCCGATAAGGTCGAGCGCGACATTGGCGAGCGCGATATCTTCCTCAAGGATCGGCGCATGGCCGCACCAGGCGCTGATACGCTGCGCGAGGACGATATCATTGTCGCCCATGCGCAACGCGAGTTCGAACAGCGCCATGTCGATTTTCGCCGCCGCCTTCACATGCGCCCCACATCGTCGGGAATGTCGTAGAACGTCGGATGGCGATATATTTTCGAGTTCGAAGGCTCGAACAGGGGTTCTTTCTCGCCCGGTGAAGACGCGGTTATGTCGCCCGCCCTGACGACCCAGATTGAAACGCCTTCATTGCGGCGCGTGTAAACATCGCGCGCGTTTTTCACCGCCATTTCGGCATCCGGCGCATGCAGGCTGCCGACATGGCGATGCGCCAGCCCGTGTTGTCCGCGGATGAAAACCTCCCAGAGCGGCCATTCGTTTTTCATACGTCTCTCCTATTCCGCCGCCATCTTGCGCGCTTCGCGTTTCTTTGCGTGCGCCATCAGGGCGTCGCGAAACCACGCGCCGTCATCCCAGGCTTTGCGCCGCGCCTCCAATCGCTCCTTGTTGCAGGGTCCGTTTCCCTTGAGGACTTCGTAAAATTCGCTCCAGTCGATTTCACCGAAATCATAGGCGCCGCGCGCCTCGTTCCATTTGCAATCGGGGTCTGGCGTTTTTAGTCCGATATATTCCGCCTGAGGCACGGTCTGGTCGACAAATTTCTGGCGCAGCTCGTCATTCGAATTCTGTTTTATTTTCCACGCCATGGACTGCGCCGAGTGTACGCTGTCCTGGTCGGACGGGCCGAACATCATCAGGGACGGCCACCACCAGCGGTTCAGCGCGTCCTGCGCCATTTCCTTTTGCTCGGCGGTTCCCGCGCAAAGCTTCATCATGATGTCGTATCCCTGTCGCTGATGAAAACTTTCCTCCTTGCAGATACGGATCATCGCGCGCGAATAAGGCCCGAATGAACAGCGTTGCAGCGGAACCTGGTTCATGATCGCCGCGCCGTCGACGAGCCATCCGATCGCGCCGATATCGGCCCAGGTCAGCGTCGGGTAATTAAATATGGAGGAATATTTCGCTTTGCCGGACAAAAGCTGTTCCGTCATTTCATCGCGCGAGACGCCGAGAGTTTCCGCCGCGCAATAGAGGTAAAGCCCGTGTCCCGCCTCGTCCTGAACCTTGGCGATCAAAATCGCCTTGCGGTCGAGGGTCGGCGCGCGCGTGATCCAGTTTCCTTCCGGCAACTGGCCGACGATTTCCGAATGCGCATGCTGGCTGATCTGCCGGATGAGCGTCTTGCGATAACCTTCCGGCATCCAGTCTTTCGGTTCGACCTTGATGTCGGCGTCGATCCGGACCTGAAACGCGCGCTCTTCGGGGTCCATTTCGTCGAGCGATTTGACGCGCGCGCCCGTCGATTTCACCATCTGGGCGTACATTGCGGTCCTCCCTTGGAATTCGGGGCGTTTTTACAATTCACTGACCGAGCGGTCAACGAATCGCCGGACGGTTTGGCGCCGCCGGCCTTGCGGAAAACATTCCCGATCAACTGATCCTTCGCCGGCGCGGCCGACATCGCTCACCTCTTTGATCCGCGCGCGCGAATGCGCGCTACGAGACCAGTCTAAGGCCTGCGCAAGGGAGGGGGATAACTTTTTTCGCCTGTAAATTCAGTGGGTTAGAAAAATAATTTTAAGCCCGCTCGATTATCGCCGCGATCCCCTGGCCGACACCGATGCACATGGCGCAAAGACCATAGCGTCCGCCGGTGCGCTGCAATTCCTCCGCCGCCGTCTGGACAAGGCGCGCGCCCGACATGCCAAGCGGATGGCCTAATGCGATCGCGCCGCCATTGGGATTGACGAATTCGGCATCGTCGGGAAGGCCGAGTTCGCGCAGGCTCGCCAGCGCCTGACTGGCGAACGCTTCATTGAATTCAATCACCGACATGTCGCCGACGGAAAGTTTCGCCCTGGCGAGCGCCGCTTTCGACGCGGGCGCCGGCCCGATTCCCATAACGCGCGGAGAAACGCCGACAACCGCGCCGGCGACGAAACGCGCGCGCGGTGCAAGCCCGTATTTTTTCACCGCAGCCTCGGACGCGACAATCATTGCGGCCGCGCCGTCATTGACGCCCGAGGCGTTGCCCGCCGTGATGACGCCGTCTTTTTTAACGAAGGGTTTCAGCGCCGCGAGTTTTTCCATCGACGTTTCGCGCGGATGTTCGTCCGTATCGACGATCAACGGATCGCCTTTGCGCTGCGCGACCGGGACGGGAACGATCTCACACGCCAGCCGGCCCGATTTCTGCGCAGCCGCCGCGCGCGCCTGCGAGCGGAAAGCGAAAGCGTCCTGATCCTCGCGGCTGATATTATAGTCGGCGGCGACGTTTTCCGCCGTCTCGGGCATCGAATCGATGCCGTATTGCGCCTTGAGAACCGGATTGACGAAACGCCAGCCGATCGTCGTGTCGAATATTTCGGCGTTGCGCGAAAAAGCGTTATCCGCCTTGCCCATGACAAAGGGCGCGCGCGACATCGATTCAACGCCGCCCGCGACGATCAGATCCGCCTCTCCCGCCTTGATCGCGCGCGCCGCAATCGTCGCCGCATCCATCCCCGAGCCGCAAAGGCGGTTGACGCTCGTTCCAGGCGCCGTCTCGCCAAGACCGGCGAGCAACGCCGCCATGCGTGCGACATTGCGGTTGTCCTCGCCCGCCTGATTTGCGCAGCCGAGTATGCAATCGTCGAGCGCATCCCAGTCGATGTTCGCATTTCGCTCTTTCAGCGCGCGGATCGGGATCGCCGCGAGATCGTCCGTCCTGACCGATGAAAGCGCGCCCGCATACCGTCCGATCGGCGTTCGGACAGCGTCACAAAAAAAAGCTTCAGCCATTTATTCCTCCACCACATTTCCGCCGGCGGTGCGCGACAATCCCTGAAACACCGCAATCATACGTCCGTCTTCGGCGGCGATCGTCACCGTGTAAACGCCTGTGCGTCCGACATTGGCTTCTTCGCGCGCATGCGCTGTCAATTTTTCGCCGATCCGCGCGGGCGACAGAAAATTGATCGACGCCGATTGCGCGAGCGCAACCACATTGCGCGAATTGCACGCCCAGGCGAAAGCATTGTCTGCAAGCGTGAAAAGGACGCCGCCATGACAGACGCCATGCCCGTTCGTCATTTCCCCCTTCACGATCATCGAACATTTCGCCCAGCCGCGCCCCGCGCCCTCCATCGCGAGGCCGAACAGCGCCGCGACGCCCTCGCGCGCATGCAAATATTCGCTTATGCGGCGCGCAAGCGCGTCTTCTTTCGTTTGCGTCATTGGCGTCCTGCAAATTCGCCGTCGATAATTGACCGAATGAGCGTTCAATTATAAGACTCCGCAGCCTCTAGCAAGGGAATGCGGCGGCGATGGCGTTCAAAACAATTGATTTTTCGATTGAAAACGGCGCGGCGCGCCTGATCCTCAACCGCCCTGACCGCCTGAATTCCTTCACCGTCGAAATGCACGGCGAAATCGCCGCCGCGCTCGACGAAATCGAGAACGATAATACCGTCCGCACACTGCTGATTACCGGCGCCGGGCGCGGTTTTTGCGCCGGGCAGGATTTGAACGATCGCGCTGTCGCTCCCGGCGGCGAGGCGCCCGATCTCGGCGAGTCAGTCGAAAAAAGGTACAATCCGCTGATACGCCGTTTGACCGGTCTTCCGATGCCGGTCGTCGCTGCGGTGAACGGCGTCGCTGCGGGCGCCGGCGCGTCGCTTGCTTTCGCATGCGATATTTGCATCGCCGCCCGATCGGCGAAGTTCATCATGTCTTTCGCCAATATCGGACTTGTGCCGGATTCGGGAAGCTCCTGGGTTTTGCCGCGCCTTGCCGGACAGGCGCGCGCTTTGGGACTTGCGCTCACCGGCGAGCCGCTCTCCGCCGCGAGCGCCGCCGAATGGGGGCTTGTATGGCGGTGCGTGGATGATGAAAAGCTTTCCGATGAAGCGAATGCGCTGATCGGAAAATTCGCGTCCGCGCCGACGCGCGGCCTTGCGGAAACCAAAAAACTCATTCGCACCGCTTTAACGCGAACGCTCGATGAGCAACTCGACCTGGAGCGCGACCGGATGCGAGAGCTTGGCCGCTCTGATGATTATCGCGAAGGCGTCGACGCCTTCCTGAACAAGCGAAAGCCCGCGTTCAAGGGTCGCTAGAAACGGCGGCCGCACTTTGACGCGCGCGCCCCGGCGGGCATGGCGTATACAGGTCGGAACGGGAAACGAATTCGAACGGAGCACAATGATGTCGGTCATCACGCTTGAAAACTACGCACTCGGCGAATGGCGAAAAGGCGCCGGCGCGCCCGCCGAATTGCCTTCCGCCGTAACCGGAGAGATTGTTGCGCGCGGCGGCTCGGGCGGGCTCGATTTCAAGGCGATGGCCGATTACGCCCGCGATGTCGGCGGGAAAAACCTGCGCGCGCTTACTTTCCATGAACGCGCGGCGATCGTCAAAGCGCTCGCGCAAGCGGTTATGGAAAAAAAGGAAGAACTCTATCAGTTGAACTTTCACACCGGCGCGACACGAAAAGACGGCTGGATCGATATTGAGGGCGGCGCCGGCGTCTTCTTTTCCATGGCGTCGAAGGCAAAGCGCGAATTGCCGAACGACCATGTTCTCGTAGACGGCCCGGTCGAACAGATCAGCCGCGAGGGAACTTTCCTCGCCCAGCACATTTTTACGCCGCTGCAAGGGTTGGCGCTTCATATCAACGCTTTCAACTTCCCCGTCTGGGGCATGATGGAAAAACTCTGCGTTTCCCTGATCGCCGGCGTTCCCGCCATCGTCAAGCCGGCGACGGCGACGTCGTATCTTGCGCACGCCGCCTTCCGCGTGATGGCGGATACGAAACTTTTTCCCGCAGGCGCCGCGCAACTTGTCATCGGATCGACGGGCGATCTTTTTGATCATCTCGGCGGGCAGGATGTCGTTTCATTCACCGGGTCGGCGGCGACGGCGGCGAAACTGAAAAGCCATCCTGCAATCATACGCGAAAGCGTGCGTTTTATCTCCGAACAGGATTCGCTGAACGCCTGCGTGCTCGCGCCGGACGCAGACGCGGAAAGCCCGGAATTCGCACTGTTCGTCAAGGAAGTCGCGCGCGAGATGACGGTGAAAGCGGGGCAAAAATGCACAGCCATCCGCCGCGCTCTCGTACCGGAACCGATGATGGATATTGCAGCGAATGCGATCGCCGAAGCGCTCCGAAAAACGACAATCGGCGATCCGGCGAATGAAACTGTGCGTATGGGCGCGCTCGTTTCCCTTTCGCAGCGCGAGGACGTCAGGGCGAAAGTCGGCGAGCTGAAAGCTGAAACGAAAGTCGTTTTCGGCGATGGGCCGTTCGAAGAGGTGATCGGCGCCGACGCGGTGAAGGGCGCCTTTGTATCGCCGATGCTGCTGCGCTGTGATAATCCCTGGCGCGCGAAAGCGGTCCACGAAGTCGAAGCGTTCGGCCCCGTTTCGACATTGATGCCGTATAAATCCCTTGATGACGCTGTTGCCTTGCTGAACCGGGGCGGCGGATCGCTCGTTATGTCGATTTTCACGTTCGATCCGGAAATCGCGCGCGAAATCGTGCTGGGCGCGGGCTCATTTCACGGGCGCGTCGTCATAGTAAATCGGGACTGCGCGAAGGAGTCGACCGGCCACGGATCGCCGCTGCCCGTTCTCGTTCACGGCGGACCGGGACGCGCCGGCGGCGGAGAGGAAATGGGCGGCGTGCGCGGCGTCCGCCACTATATGCAGCGAACGGCGATACAAGGCTCGCCTGAAACGCTTCGCGCCGTCACAGGCCAATGGGTGAAAGGCGCAAGCATCGAAAACCGAGCGCCGCACCCATTCCGTTACCGCTTCAGCGATCTTGAGATCGGCAAGACGATTGAAACGCAGGCGCGCACGATTTCCATGGAGGATATCGAACATTTCGCGCGCTTTACGGGCGACACGTTTTACGCCCACATGGACGAGGCCGCAGCAAAGGCCAATCCCTTTTTCCCCGGCCGCGTCGCGCACGGCTATCTCATTCTTTCTTTCGCGGCCGGTCTTTTCGTCGATCCTGCTCCCGGCCCCGTTCTGGCCAATTACGGCCTCGACGAGTTGCGCTTTTTGACGCCCGTATCGGCCGGCGATGAGATCAAGGTGCGTCTCACCGCGAAGTCGAAGAAAAAACGCAATGAGGAATATGGCGAGGTGAAATGGGACGTACTCGTCACCAACCAGAATGACGAGGCGGTCGCAAGTTACGACCTGTTGACGATGAACGCCCTCTAATATGATGCGGTCGCGACGAGACCCGCATACGCCGCCCCTCGGCGTGACCGGTTTGAATGACGGATCGTATCGCACGAACGCACGGCGCTAAGCTAATGGCCAGAAAGCAAGCCGCAGATTACGAGGATAAACGCCGCGCAATCGTCGATGAGGCGGCGCGCCTGTTCGCTGAAAAAGGCTTCGCGGGCGCCTCGCTCGCCGATCTCGCTTACGCCTGCGACATGTCGAAATCCCTGTTCTATCATTACTACCCGTCGAAAGAAGCGATCCTTTACGCCGTCATGCGCGGGCATATGGATGATCTTTTGACGGCGATCGACCTGTCGAGCGAAAACAGGCCCGAGGCGTTACATGACTTTGCGCGGCGATTGCTGCGTCTTTACGCCGGGGCCGCAGCCAAGCAAAAGGTTCTGCTATATGAACTCGCCAACCTGCCCAAAACCGAACGTGACGAGATCATAGCGAAGGAACGGCGCCTGATAGATCATGTTGAAGGCATGATCGCGGGGGCGGGCGCGGCGCCGGAACAAGCGAGCGATAATGCGCGCGGCGTTGCGCGGCGCAAGGCGCGGGCCATGCTTTTCTTCGGCATGCTGAACTGGACCCATACCTGGCTGAAACCTTCGGGCGCGGTAAGCCGCGACGACGTCGCCGATATGGCGGCGGATATGGCGCTCGCCGCCGGCTGAACTGCGGCGCGCAGTTTACCGGCTGCGGCGAATGCGCGACAAGGTGCGGGTTTGACCAATCAGGAGCGCGCCGCCCCGTGACGACTCGTATCTTGCGTGGTTTTTCAATATCTTCGCGATTGTCGCGCGCGGATTGCGGCGCAAAGCATGCCGGCGACCCAATGAACACGGAGATACCGAAGTGAACGGCGCTCAAGCCCTTATCGACACATTATATAAAGCCGGCGTTCGCGTGTGCTTCGCCAATCCCGGCACTTCGGAAATGCAACTCGTTGCGGCGATCGACAAACATCCGGAGATGCGCGGCGTTCTCGGCCTTTTTGAAGGCGTTGTAACGGGCGCCGCCGACGGATACGGGCGTATGGCGGATGCGCCGGCGGCGACCTTGCTGCATCTTGGCCCCGGCTTCGCCAATGGCGCGGCGAATTTACATAACGCGCGGCGCGCGCACGCGCCTGTCGTGAATATTGTCGGCGATCACGCGGACTATCACCGCGAATATGACGCGCCGCTGACTTCGGATCTGGAAGGCGCAGCGCGTCCGTTCTCCAACTGGGTGAAAACGTCCGCCTCGGCCGATGCGCTCGCAGGCGACGGCGCGCAGGCGGTCGCAGAAGCAATGCGTTATCCGGGCGCAATCGCAACGCTGATCGCGCCGGCGAATTTCGCATGGGAAGATGCGAAAGGCGCGGCCGAGCCGCAACGCCCGCAAGCAGCGCCGCAGGCGGACGCGGCGTTGATCGAAAAAGCGGCGGCGGCGCTGAAATCCGGCAAGGCGGCGGCGCTTTTCCTTGGCGGCATGGCGCTCAGGGAGGACGCGCTTGAGGAAGCGGGGCGCATTAGCGAAGCGACGGGCGCGCGCATTATTTGCGAGACTTTCGCGGCGCGCCTGCAACGCGGCGAAGGGCGCGTTCCGGTCGAGCGTCTGCCCTATTTCGGGGAAATGGCGGCGGAGTTTTTAAGCGGCTTTTCATCCGTTGTTTTCATCGGCGCCAAACCGCCGGTTGCGTTTTTCGCCTATCCCGGCAAGCCCGGCCGGCTGTCGCCGGAAGACGCCGAAATTTTCGAAGTCGCCGATGCGCGAACTGATGCGCTTTCGGCTTTGCGCGCGCTCGCCGATGCGCTGAACGCGCCGAAGACGCATTCAAAGCGTCAGCCGCATTTCGTTCCGCCGCCGATGAGCGGCAAGCTTGAACCGGCGGGCGTCGCCGCCGCACTCGCGGAACTCTCGCCCGAAGATGCGATCATCATAGACGAGGCCGCGACCGCAGGGCTCGCCATGTTCCCGATGACGGCGGGAATGAAGCGACACGACTGGCTGATGCTGACCGGAGGGTCGATCGGCTTTGGCCTGCCGGCCGGCGTCGGCGCCGCCATCGCCCGCCCCGACCGGAAAGTCATCTGCCTACAGGCGGACGGCAGCGCGATGTACACGGTGCAGGCGTTGTGGACGATGGCGCGCGAGAAGCTCGATATAACCACCGTCATATTCAATAACGCCAGCTATGCGATCTTGAACATCGAACTTGCGCGCGTCGGCGCCGGCAATCCCGGCCCCAAGGCGCTATCGCTTCTCGATCTTTCAAATCCGATGATTGACTGGGTCGAAATTTCGAACGGCATGGGCGTGCCGGGCGTTCGCGCGACGACAGCGGAGTCGTTTCGCGATGCGCTGAAAGAAGCGCTGGAGGCCAGGGGGCCGAGGCTGGTCGAGGCGGACCTGCGCCCTTGAGCGGCATGCGCCCCGGCGCGCGGTTTGGTTGAGCGCCCGGGTAATAAAATCAGCGCGCCAGCGCCGCCGCTACGCGCCCGGCGAATTCGCTGCATGAATCCGCACCGCCGATATCGCGCGTTCCAAATCCAAGTTTGATCGTTTCTTCAACCGCGCATTCGATGGCGCGCGCCGCGCCTTCAGCATTCAGGCTGAACCGCAACAGCATCGCGCCGGAAAGTATCGCGCCGACGGGATTGGCCTTATCAAGTCCGGCGATATCCGGCGCCGAGCCGTGGATCGGTTCGTATAAACCCCGCACGCCCTCGCCCAGCGACGCCGACGGCGCGAGACCGATCGACCCGGCGATGACGGAGGCTTCATCCGATAAAATGTCGCCGAACAGATTTTCGGTCAGAACGACATCGAACTGCGCCGGATGCTGGATCAGTTTCATCGCCATCGCATCGACAAGCACATGCTCCAGTTCGACATCGCCATATTCGGCCTCGTGCAATGCAATGACAGCGGCGCGCCATAGACGCGAGGTCGCCATGACATTCGCCTTGTCGACAGACGTCACCCTGCCGCGCCGGGCGCGCGCCGCCTCGAATGCGATTTTCGCAATGCGCGTAACTTCCTCCCGCGTATAGGCGCAATTGTCGCTGGCGCTTTCATCGCCCTCGACCTTATCGCCGAAATAAAGCCCGCCGGTGAGTTCGCGAATGATCAAAATGTCGGCGCCGCGCGCGACATCGTCCTTCAGGGGCGAAAGGCTTTCCTTGCCGGGCATGACGCGAATCGGACGGAGATTTGCGAAAACGCCGAGGTTCTTTCGAAGCGCGAGCAATCCCGTTTCCGGGCGCGGTCCGCCCTTCTCCCATTGAGGTCCGCCGACAGCGCCTAGAAACACCGCTTGCGCATTCAGGCATGCGTTCAGCGTTTTGGCCGGCAACGGATCGCCATGCCGATCGATCGCGGCGCCGCCGAAATCGAATTCCTCAAACGTCATGGCGAGGCCGAAGATTTCACCGGCGCGCATCATAACGCGCCGGGCGGCTTCGGCGACTTCCGGTCCGACGCCGTCGCCGGGAAGGAATGCGATCTTGCCTGTCATTTTTCCCGTCCCGTAAATTTCGCGGCTTTCGGCGTTCCGCCGCGCAACGGATCGCGCCTATCCATGACGCGCCTCATATTCCTCGATCGCGGGCATCTGACTGAGAAGACGCCCGAGCGGATCGACGCCGTCCAGCAGGCAGCGGCGCGCGAACGGTTCGATCCTGAACGCCGTTTCTCCGGCGCCGTCGATCGACACGCGCTCGGCTTCAAGGTCGACCGTGACCAGCGCGCCGGGCGCGGCCAGGAGCTGGCGATGGGTTTGTTCATCGACTGAGACGGGGAGAAGCCCGTTTTTGAGCGAATTGCTTTTAAATATGTCCGCGATGTCTGAAGAAATAACGACGCGGAACCCGAAATCGAGAAGCGCCCATGGCGCATGTTCGCGGCTTGAGCCGCAACCGAAATTCGGCCCGCCGACCAGAATCTGATGCGTCGCCGGATCGACGCCGTTGAACAGGGAGGAATTTTTCGGTCGGCCGTTTTCGTCGTAACGCCAGTCGTAAAACGCGGCCTTCCCCAGGCCTTCGCGCGACGTCGTCGTCAAAAACCGCGCGGGAATAATCTGGTCGGTATCAATATTTTCCTGCGCCAGAACGAGCGTGCGCGAGGTCAGTTTCGAAAAAGGTTCAAGCGGCATCGTCCGTCTCCTGAAGATAGGGCCGCGGATCGGCGATTTTTCCCTCGATTGCGGAAGCCGCCGCGGTTGCCGGGCTCGCAAGCACGGTTCGCACATCCTTGCCCTGACGGCCGACGAAATTGCGGTTCGATGTCGATACGACGAGGTCGCCGGGCGTTCCCTTGTCGCCGTTCATCGCGATGCACATGGAGCATCCGGGCTCGCGCCACTGCGCACCCGCTTCAATGAATATGCGGTCGAGCCCTTCGGCTTCCGCTGCGCGTTTGACGGCCTCGGACCCCGGAACGACAAGCGTCACGACGCCGCGCTTCACCTTGCGTCCGCGCATCACTTCTGCCGCCGCGCGAAGGTCTTCCAAACGTGAATTCGTGCAGCTTCCGATAAATACGCGATCGACGCTGGCGTCGGCGAAGCGCTCGCCGGCGGTGAAGCGCATATATTCGGCGGCGAGGCGCTCGATTTCGGTGCGCGCATCGGGCGCTACGCCGTCGACGGGCGCGGCTGCGTCAGGCGAGACGCCGAACGTAATCATCGGCTTCAGGTTCGAAACATCGATATTGAGGTCGCGGTCGAATTGCGCGCCCTCATCCGTCGCAAGGCCTTTCCAGTCGGCGACGGCGCGATCCCAGTCGGCGCCTTTCGGCGAAAAGTCCCGCCCTTCCAGCCAGGCGAACGTTTTTTCATCCGGCGCGACAATTCCGACGCGCGCGCCCGCCTCTATCGACATATTGCAAAGCGTCATGCGCCCTTCGATCGACAGGGCTTCTATCGCCTCGCCGGCGAATTCAATCGCATAGCCCTGCCCGCCATCGGCGCCGATCTCTGCGATAAACGCAAGCGCCATGTCTTTCGCGCCGACGCCGCGCGGGACAGCGCCGGAGAAATTCACACGCATCGATTTCGGCTTTCGCTGCAACAGGCTTTGCGTCGCCAAAACGTGACCGACTTCCGTCGTGCCGATGCCGAAGGCGAGCGCGCCGAATGCGCCGTGTGTCGATGTATGGCTGTCGCCGCAGACGATCGTTTTTCCAGGCTGCGTCAAGCCAAGCTCCGGCCCGATGACGTGAACGATCCCGCGGCGCGGGTCGCCGAGCCTGAGAAGGTCAACGCCGTGTCGATCGCAATTGCGGATCAGCGCAGCGACCTGTTCTTCGGCTTCTTTTGTCGTAAAGGGGCGCCGCCCGTCGGACGCGGCCGGCAAGGTCGGCGTCGAATGATCGAGCGTCGCGAAGGTTCTGTCCGGCCGGCGCACTTTAAGTTCGCGCTCTTCCAGCACGGCGAACGCCTGGGGCGAGGTCACCTCGTGAATGAGGTGGAGATCGATATATATGACCGCGGGCGCTTCGTCGGTTTCATAGGCGACGATGTGGCGCGACCATAATTTGTCAAACAGCGATTGCGGCTTCACGGGCGTTCTTCTTTTCGTTTTCAATTCTGTGCAGCCAACCCCATTGGTCTTTCGTGGAACCGTCGAAAAGACCGAAAAACCGTTCCTGCAACATCTTTGTGACGGGCCCGCGGCCTTTGGCGCGAACGGGACGATGGTCGACGGAGCGCACCGGCGTAATCTCCGCTGCGGTTCCGGTCATGAATATCTCATCGGCGAGATAAAGCGCCTCACGCGGCAGGGCCTGCTCAACGACTTCTATTCCGTCTTCGCGCGCGAGCGTCATCACCGTATCGCGCGTAATGCCCTGAAGGATGGACGCCGAGGAGGGCGGCGTGAAAATTTTTCCCTTACGAACAAGGAAAAGATTTTCGCCTGCGCCTTCCGATACGAGACCGTTTACGTCAAGCCCGACGCCCTCGGCGAACCCGCGCTGCTTCGCCTCGCTCGAAATCAGGACGCTCGAAAGATAATTGCCGCCCGCCTTCGCCGCTGTCGGGATCGTATCCGGCGCGGGCCGTCGCCAGCTCGACACGCAAATGTCTACGCCCGCGGCGCGGCTGCCCTCGCCGAGATAGGCGCCGAAAGGGCACGCCGCGATCGCCACATGCACCGGCAATTGCGGCGTCGGCGTCGGGCCGATTTCGCCATAACCGTAAAAGACGATCGGGCGAAGATAGGCGCTGATTAGCCTGTTCGCCGTCACGACTTCGTCGCAGGCGTCGATCAGCGTCGCGCGTTCGAACGGAACGGCGCAGCCGTAAATCGCAGCCGAATCGTAAAGCCGGTCGATGTGGTCTTCGAGGCGAAAGGTCGTCGGGCCTTCCGGAGTTTCGTAAACCCGAATTCCCTCAAAGAACGATGTGCCGTAATGGAGCGCATGCGTCATGACGTGAACGCTCGCCTCGCCCCAGGGTTTCAGGGCGCCGTCCATCCAGATATATGTCGTCGCATTAATGCCCATTCTTACGCTCCCACTGTCATGCTTTCGCGTTTGACGCCGCTGGCGCGAATCGCGGCGGCCTGATTTATGGCGGCGACGAAGGCGGCGACCGCCGCATCTGCGATATCGACTTCCTCCGCCTTGCCCGAAAAACTCTCGCCCTCGACCTCTATGACGGCTTCGGCCCGCACGACGCCTTCGCTCGCGAGGTGATGAAGGTCGAGAACGCTGATGCGTCCCGGCACGTCGGCGATTGCGCAAACCGCAGCGAACGCCGCATCGATCGGCCCGTCGCCTTCATGCGTGACGGTTCGCCGGTCGCCATTGTCATGCTCCATCGTGATACGCGCGAATGGCTTGTCCGCTTCTTCGAGGTCGACGCGCAATTCGGTCTTGCGCATCCGCCACGGCCCGATTCGTCCGTCCGCTTTGGCGTTGCCGGAGACCAGCCGCACGAGATCCGCGTCCGTCACTTCGCGGCAGGTGTCGGCGAGGTGCTTGAAATCCGGAAATATGTCTTCGACCTTCTGCGCGGAAACTTCAAAACCAAGCGCCTTGATGCGCGCTGCGACGGCGTGCTTGCCGGAGTGCTTTCCGAGAACAAGCGCATTCGAGGGAACGCCGACGGATTCGGCGTCCATGATCTCATAGGTGCGCTTGTCAGCGAGAACGCCGTGCTGGTGGATGCCCGCCTCGTGCGCGAAAGCATTGCGCCCGACGACGGCTTTGTTGCGCGGCACAGGGTTGTGCGTGACGCGCGCGAGCGCGCGGCTCGCCGCGTAGATTTTCGTCGTTTCTATCTGCGTTTCGAGATTGAAGAAGTCGCGCCGCACGCTGAGCGCCATCACCGCTTCTTCAAGCGAGCAGTTTCCGGCGCGCTCGCCGATGCCGTTGATCGCGCACTCAATCTGGCGCGCACCCCCGCGGACGGCCGCGAGACTGTTTGCGACCGCCATGCCGAGATCATCGTGGCAATGCGTTGAAAAAGTTACATGGGCCGGCGCGGCCTCTGTCAAAAACCGGAACAGATCGGTGATTTCCTCAGGCGTCGTGTAGCCGACCGTATCCGGGATGTTGATCGTCGTCGCGCCGGCCGCTATCGCGGCGAGTACAGCCTCAAGCAGGTAATCGCGTTCGGTGCGGATCGCATCCTCAGGCGAGAATTCGATGTCGTCGACGAAACTCCTGGCGTAGGATACAACGTCGCCGATGCGGTCGATGATTTCGATCTTCGACATTTTCAGCTTGGCGTCGCGATGCAGCGGGCTCGTTCCGATAAAGGTGTGAATGCGCTGTTTTCGCGCCGGCTCGAGCGCGCGCGCCGCCGCCTCTATATCGCCCTTGTTCGCTCTCGCCAGCGAGCAGATGGTCGGCCCCTCGATTTCATCGGCGATCGTCCTCACCGCGGCCGCATCGCCTGGCGAGGCGGCCGCGAAACCCGCCTCCATTATATCGACATTAAGCGCCTGGAGCGCGCGTGCGACGATCAGTTTGGCGTCGGTCGACATTGAAAAGCCGGGCGCCTGTTCGCCATCGCGCAATGTGGTGTCGAAAATTCGTACGTGATTTGTCTGGTCTTGTCTGGTCATTGTCCTCAAGTCCCGTTGATTGATGAAACGCTCAATCGCGCGGAGGCATCCTCCGCGCGGGACTAAGTCGAAGGTTGCAAAACTCGAACATCGCTCAATCGCTTTCAGCGCCGCGGCGAATGGACAAAACGCCGGTGCGCGATATTTCCGTGAGGCCGAGCGGGCGCATAAGGTCTATAAAAGCGTTGATCTTGTCGCGCGCGCCGGTGATCTCGAAGACAAAGGATTCGCGCGTCGTATCTATCGGTCGGGCGCGGAAAATCTGGGCGAGGCGCATGGATTCAATGCGCTCATCGCCATTGCCGACGACCTTTACGAGCGCAAGCTCGCGCTCCAGCGCATCCGCCTCAGCGGTGACGTCGATAACGCGCCGTACGGGCACAAGCCGCCCGAGCTGCTGTTTGATCTGCTCGATTTTCGCCGGTGTGCCGCGCGTCACGATGGTGATGCGCGAGGTATGTTTCTCGAAATCGATTTCGGCGACGGTTAGGCTTTCAATATTGTAGCCGCGCGCGGAGATAAGGCCGACAACGCGCGCGAGAACGCCAGGTTCGTTGTCGACGATCGCCGCCAGAACGGATTCGGATTCAGCGCCCTGCGCGCTCGTCACCGGATAAACGGAACGGGACAAGGTTTCAGTCGTCACACCAACGCCTTTCCTTCTTCGCTGATTTCATCGCCCGTAACGTCATGGCCGCCGAACAGCATTTCATTGTGCGCCGCGCCCGAAGGGATCATCGGAAACACGTTTTCCTCCTTCGTTACGACGCAGTCGAAAAGCACCGGCTTGTCGACCTCGATCATTTCGAGAATTTTTGCGTCGAGTTCCGCCGGCGTTTCAGCGCGCAGCCCGACGGCGCCATAAGCTTCGGCGAGTTTCACAAAGTCCGGCAGGCTTTCCGAATAGGATTGCGAATAACGCCCGCCATGCAGCAACTCCTGCCATTGCCGGACCATGCCGAGATAGGCGTTATTGAGAATGAAGATTTTTACCGGCAGATTGTGTTGAACCGCAGTCGACATTTCCTGCATCGTCATCTGCACGGATGCGTCGCCGGCGATATCGATGACGAGCGCGTCAGGATGGGCGGCCTGCACGCCGATTGCGGCGGGAAGGCCGTATCCCATCGTGCCGAGCCCGCCGGAAGTCATTAATCGGTTCGGCTCGTCAAAGTGAAAATGCTGGGCCGCCCACATCTGGTGCTGGCCGACTTCAGTCGTCACATAGACGTCGCGGTTTTTCGTAAGGGCGAAAAGCCGCTCGATCGCATATTGCGGCTTGATCGCGGTTTCAGATCGCCGGTAGTTGAAAGATTTTTTCGAACGCCATCCATTAATCTGGCCGCGCCAGTCGCGCGTGCGCGTAAAATCATATTCCTCGCGCGAATTGCGCCGGCGCCATTCCTCCAGAATCGCTTCGAGAATTTCTCCGCAGTCGCCGACGACGCCGAGATCGACGCGAACGTTTTTGTTGATCGATGAAGCGTCGATATCAATATGGATCTTCTTCGAACCCGGAGAAAACGCATCAAGGCGCCCGGTGACCCGATCGTCAAAACGCGCGCCTACCGCGATCATCAGGTCGCAACCGTG
Organism: Parvularculaceae bacterium; assembly: GCA_020446945.1. Classification (GTDB taxonomy): domain Bacteria; phylum Pseudomonadota; class Alphaproteobacteria; order Caulobacterales; family Parvularculaceae; genus Amphiplicatus. The sequence goes on along the minus strand of JAGRDS010000002.1, from coordinate 176,425 downwards.
CATGGCGCTATTTGATTCAAAACTGCCATGCATGCCGAGCATGCCGAGCCATTGAGGGTCCGACGCCGGAAAGGCGCCGAGCCCCATCAGCGTCGAAGTGACGGGAAAACCCGTTTCGCGCGCCAGCGCGCGCAAGGCCGCACTCGCCGCGCGGCCTGAATTGATAACGCCGCCGCCCGTATAAAGGATCGGGCGGCGCGCGTGGCGCATCAGATCGACGGCCTGCGTAATCCGCCGGTCGTCGATATCCGGCTTGACGATGCAATTGCGATTTCGAGCTTCTGCGCGCGCGGTGTAAACCGCCTCCTCGAACTGGACGTCCTTCGGAATATCGACGACGACAGGCCCGGGCCTGCCGTTGCGCGCAATGTGAAACGCTTCATGGATGGTCGACGACAGCTTTTGCGAAGACGAAACCAGGTAGTTATATTTCGTGCATGAGCGCGTAATGCCGACCGTGTCGCATTCCTGAAAAGCGTCAGTGCCGATAAGCGGGCGCGCCACCTGCCCTGTCAGGCAGACGACAGGGATTGAATCGAGCAGCGCATCAGCAAGCCCCGTGACGGCGTTGGTCGCGCCGGGACCGGAGGTGACGAGAACGACGCCGACCTTGCCGGTTGAGCGCGCATAACCTTCCGCTGCGTGAACGGCGCCTTGCTCATGGCGAACGAGGACGTGACGGATCGTATCGCGCTTGTAGAGCGCGTCGTAAATCGGCAGCACCGCCCCGCCCGGATAGCCGAATATCACATCGACGCCCTGCTCCTCCAGCGCATCGAGAAGAAGTTCCGCACCGGACTTCGGCGTCGTCGCGCGTTCGCGCGACCGGCCGGCGGGGACCGCCGCCGCCTCCGGCTCTTTGAGCGTTGCTGCGATTGTCGTCACGATAGCGTCCTCAATTTTCCCGCGTGTTCGCGCCCGGCTTCAGCCATGACATTCGCGCGCGCAGCTCCTTGCCGGTTTTTTCGATCGGATGATCGAGATCGGCGTTGAGCAATTGCTGATATCGCGGCTTGCCGGCCTGATTTTCGAGTATCCAGTCGCGCGCGAAATTTCCCGACTGGATGTCGGTCAAAACTTCGCGCATGCGCGCTTTCGTTTCGGCGTTGATAACGCGCGGACCGGAAACGAGATCGCCGTATTTCGCGGTCTCGGACACGAATTCATGCATGCGCGCAATGCCGCCCTCATAAAGGAGGTCGACGATGAGTTTCAGCTCGTGCAGGCATTCATAATAGGCGATCTCAGGCTGGTAACCCGCCTCGACAAGCGTTTCGTAGCCTGCAATGACAAGCTCGGACGCGCCGCCGCACAAAACGGCCTGCTCGCCGAAAAGGTCGGTTTCGGTTTCTTCGCGGAATGTCGTTTCAATGGCGCCGGCGACTGTGCCGCCGATCAGGCTCGCATAGGCGAGCGCGCGATCCTTCGCCGTTCCTGTCGCATCCTGATGCACGGCGAACAGGCAGGGGACGCCGCGCCCGCGCTCATATTCGCGGCGGACAAGATCGCCCGGCCCTTTCGGCGCGACCATAATCACATCGACATTTTTCGGCGCCTTGACGCGGCCGTAAAGAACCGTGAATCCGTGCGCAAACAGGAGCGCCGCGCCGTCCTGCAGGTTCGGCGCGATTTCGTCGTTGAATATTTTCTCATGGCTCATATCGGGCGTTAAGATCGCGACAAGCCTTGCGCCCGCAACCGCGTCGGCGACCGATGCGACTTCAAGACCGTCGGCGCGCGCTTTTTCCGCCGTCGCGCTGCCGGCGCGCAGGCCGACGACGACATCGCAGCCGGACGCCTTCAGATTCATCGCATGCGCCCGGCCCTGGCTGCCGTAACCGATAATTGCGACCGGCGCCGACTTCACCAGAAGCGGGTTCGTGTCCTGTTCCGAATAAACTCTCATTTCTTACTCCGATTGTTCAGTTGTCCGAGGGTTGAATGGTGACGGCGCCCTTTGACGCCGACGAGACAAGGCGCGCGTATTTGTCGAACGCGCCGCCGAATTTCCTTTGCGCGCGCGGAGCGAATCCTTCGCGGCGCCTGTCAAAATCTATTTCGGCGTCGATGCGCCGCGCCTGCGCGTCGATACGAATGACATCGCCGTCTTCTAAGAGCCCGATCGGACCGCCGACTGCGGCTTCAGGCGCGATATGTCCGATAACGAAACCATGGCTGGCGCCCGAAAAACGCCCGTCGGTCAAAAGAGCGACCTTGCCGGCGAGGCCCTGGCCCGCAAGCGCGGCTGTAACGCCGAGCATTTCACGCATACCCGGCCCGCCCTTCGGTCCTTCATAGCGGATGACGACGACATCGCCTTCCTTGATTTCGCGTTTCGAGACAGCGGCGAACGCATCTTCCTCGCATTCGAAAACGCGTGCGCGTCCTTCGAATGCGCCATCGCCATACCCGGCCGTTTTCAAAACGGCGCCTTCCGGCGCGACATCCCCGTAGAGTATGCGCAAGCCGCCCGTCGCCTTGAACGGCGCATCGACAGCGCCGACGACTTTCTGGCCGGGCGTTTCCTCTGCTTTCGAAAATTCCGCAAAAAGCGTTTCGCCGCTGACGGTCGGCGCGTCTTCAATCATGCGCGCTTCTTTAAGGCGCGAGCCGAACAGGCGCACGCCTCCCGCCGCATACAGATCGCGCGCAAGATATTTCCCGCCCGGTTTGAGATCGGTGATGACCGGCGTTTGGCGCGAAAGCTCGTCGAATATATCGATTGAAAACGGAACGCCCGCCTCCGCCGCGATCGCCGCGAGGTGCAGGACCGCATTGGTCGAGCCGCCGCTGGCGACAACTGCGGTTGCGGCGTTGCGAAGCGATTTCGCCGTGACATAGGCGCGCGCGCTCGTTCCTTCGCGCACCTGACGGGCGACAAGACGCCCGCAGCGTTCCGCCTGCGCCGCCTTATCCGGATCGACCGCAGGAACGTCGCCCGCGCCGACCGGCGCAAGTCCGAGAAAAGCCAGCGCCATCGCCATCGTGTTTGCGGTAAACTGCCCGCCGCACGCGCCGGCGCCGGGGCAGGCTGCGCGTTCGATCGCATCGAGTTCCGTGTCATCTATCGTTCCGGCGGCGTGTGCGCCGACCGCCTCGAATACATCCTGGATGGAAAGATCGCGGCCATCGCGTTGACCCGGCATAATCGTGCCGCCGTAAAAAACGACGCCGGGAATATCGAGACGCGCGAGCGCCATCGCCGCCGCCGGGATCGTCTTGTCGCAACCGACGAGAACAATCACGCCGTCGAGCGAATGGCCGCGCACGGCGAGTTCGATCGAATCGGCGATCGCTTCACGTGAGATCAGCGAAGCGCGCATGCCGTCCGCGCCCATCGTAATGCCGTCCGAAACGACGATGGTGTTGAAATCGATCGGCGCACCGCCGCCCGCGCGCACGCCGGCGCGCACCGGCTCGGCGAGGTCTGCGAGATGAAGATTGCACGGCGTCACCGTCGACCAGGTGTTGACGACGCCGATCAACGGCTTCGTCAGATCTTCGTCCGTCAGTCCCGCCCCGCGCAGCATGGCCCGCGCCGGCGCGCGCGCCGGGCCTTTCGTTATCGCATCCGATCTTCTGATTTTGAGTTCCGTCATCCGTTCTTTCCTGAACGGACCGCCAAAAAGAAACCCGCTCCTTTCGGGAGCGGGTTTCTGGAGGTCCGTGTCGCTTTGAATTCCTAGCGCGCTCGCTCCATCGCCGCCCCCTGAAGGGTGCTAATAAGGAGTACGAGTACGAGAAGAAGGAGCGCGGCAAGGCCCGGCCCGGCCGACGAGGCCGATCCGTAAAATCCCGCCAATTCAGTCTGCGTCAGCATCCTGTCCGCTCACTTCATTGCAATGCAGCATCCGCTGCGGAGACTTCCTTAAACCCAGAGCGGGGGCGATCACAAGCTAAAAATCGCCCCTGCGACAATTTTTTAGCGCGCCCGGAATTTTCCGGGCCCGCTTTTGGCAGAAACGGCCAACGAGGAAAGCGCAGGCATCTCACGGTCGCACCTGCCCGCTTCCCCGTACAAGCGTTTTGTAGCTGGTAAGCTCTTCAACCCCGACCGGACCGCGCGCGTGAAGGCGCCCCGTTGCAATCCCGATTTCGGCGCCGAAACCGAATTCGCCGCCATCTGCGAACTGTGTCGATGCATTGTGGAGAACGATTGCGCTGTCGACCGCCCTCAGGAAGCGCCCGGCGGTCGCCGCATCTTCCGTGACGATCGTTTCCGTATGCGAAGACCCGTAACGCGCGATATGGGCGATAGCGTCCTCGACGCCATCGACGGCGGCGATTGAAAGTATCGGGGCGAGATATTCCGTATAGTAATCTTCATCGCTCGCCTTCGCAATGGAAGGGTCGATCGAACATGCCGCCGCATCGCCGCGCAGTTCACATTTCACCGTTTTCAAGGCGGCGGCGACGGGCGGCAAAAGCCTGCCGAGCGCGGCGATGTCTATCAGCAGCGTTTCGGCCGCGCCGCACACGCCGGTGCGCCGCATTTTGGAGTTGACCGTTATGTCGATCGCCTTTTGCTGATCGGCATTGCGATCGAGATAGACGTGGCAAACGCCGTCGAGGTGAGAAAGAACTGCAACGCGCGCATCTTTTTGAACGCGCTCGACAAGAGACTTTCCGCCGCGCGGAATGACAAGATCCACCGCGCCGTCCATGCCGGACAAGAGCGCCCCGACTGCGGCGCGATCGGTCGTATCCACAAACTGTAAAGCGTCTTCGGGAAGACCCGCGGCGCGCAAAGCGTCCCTGAAAATTCCGGCGAGCAACCGCGATGTTTCAAAACATTCCGAACCGCCGCGCAAGATAGCCGCGTTGCCAGCCTTTATAGCGATCGCCGCAGCGTCTATGGTGACATTCGGCCGGCTTTCATAAATGACGGCGATAACGCCGATCGGCGTTCTGATCCGTTCGAATTTCAGCCCGTTCGGCCGCTCCCATTTCCGGATCGTCGCGCCAACCGGATCGGCGAGCGAAGCGACGGTTTCAAGCGCGGCGGCGATGTCGCCGATACGCGCGCGCGTCAGCCGCATCCGGTCGAGAAAGGCCGGCGAAAGCGCTTTGGCGGCGGCGACTTCCGACGCATTGACGCGCAGTATCTCGTCAGCGCGCGCGGCGATCATCGACGCGGCGTTAGAAAGGGCGGCGTTTTTCGCCTCGCTCGGCGCCTCGCCCATCGCGCGCGCCGCCGGGCGCGCAGCGGCGCCGATATGCGCCATCAATTTTTCAAGTGATACATTCATCATTCATCGCCATTGCGCTTGATCGCCAGGTCGCTTTTTTCAATTACCGCGGGGCGGCGGCGATAGCCGAGAATGCGTTCTATCTGCTCCGATTTTTTACCGGCGATCGCGGCGATCTCGTCAGCGCCGAATGCGCAAAGCCCCTGGCCGACAAGATCGCCGCTTTCGTTTCGCACGCTGACGGCGTCACCGCGCTGGAATTCGCCCGCAACGCGCAAGACGCCGGCCGGCAAAAGGCTCGAACCGTCGCGCAGCGCTTTTTCCGCACCCGCATCAATGACGATTTCGCCGCGCGGTTTCAAACGCCCGCCGATCCATCGCCGGCGCGCGCTTTCGCGGCTTTGCTGTGCGCAAATCAATGTGGCCTGCGCGCCGGCCGCAATCGCTTTCAGGGGTTGCGCGATCGCGCCGGCCGCGATGATCGTCGAACAGCCAGCAGCGCCGGCGATTTTCGCCGCAGCGATTTTGGACGCCATGCCGCCCGAGCCGACGCCCGCGCTTTCGTTGACGCCGCCGGCTGCGCGTTCAATCTGCGACGTCACTTTTTCGATCAGGGCGAGATGGCGCGCATCGGCGTTTTTACGCGGATCGCAATCATAAACGCCGTCAACATCGGAAAGGATGACCAGCAGGTCCGCGCCGATTATCTGCGCCGCATGCGCGGCCAGCCGGTCATTGTCGCCATACCGGATTTCCGCCGTCGCAATCGTATCGTTCTCATTCACGAGGGCAAGCGCGCCCAGTTCAAGCAAGGTCGAGAATGTAGCGCGCGCATTTAGATAGCGCCGGCGAAACTCCGTATCGTCGAGCGTCAACAGGATTTGCGCGACATTTACGCCGAAAGGGTCGAACGCGCGTTGCCATGCGCCGACCAGCGCCGCCTGGCCCGCCGCAGATGCGGCTTGCTTTTCATCCAGCCTTAACGCACCCGATAGACCGAGACGCTTTCGCCCAAGCGCAACGGCGCCGGACGTGACAACGACGACATCGCGCCCGTTCGCGCGCAAATCGGCGATATCGCGAGCGAGCGTTTCCAGCCACGCTTCGCGAACGGCGCCTTTTTCATCGCACAAGATGGCGGAGCCGACCTTGACGACAAGGCGGCGCGCGGATTCAAGCGCGGATCGCGCATCAGTTTGCCGGACGCTGGACATCAATCGTTTCTTAAGCCGTCGCCCCGGCCTGTGCGAGCGTTCCTGCGCGTTTTGGCCGGAAAGCCGCAGCGCGCCGGATTTCCTCCAGATCGCCGAAAATGCTCTCGACCGTCGGCGCGCGCCCGGCACCCTTTCCGCGGCATTCGACGAGGCCGTCCCCTGAAAGACGGATACGAAGGGCATTCGCCTCGAATCTCGCGCCGGAGAACAGAGCGTCGTCATCGCGGCGTTCAAACCGCACCGACGCGCGAAGTTCGCCCGCATTCGTTCTTTCAAGGCGCGAAATTTGCCTCCAAACGCCGCCGGCATTCGCGATTGTCGCCGCTTTCGCCGCGGTCAAAGGTTCGATGTCGATCGCGCCAAGGTCGATCTCTTCTCCGAAGGCGGTGAAGGAAAGAATTGCGAGTTTGGCCTTTGCATCCGCGCCTGAAAGATCGGCGGAAGGGTCCGGTTCGGCGAACCCGGCCTGTTGCGCCGCCTTGACTGCGGCGTCGAAACGTTCGCCGCTTGCGAGCGCGGTGAGTATATAGTTCACCGTTCCGTTCAGCGTCGCTTCCAGCCCCGCGATTTCACCCTCGCGCCGCGCGCGTTTTGTCGTTTCCACGAAAGGCGCGCCGCCGCCGACCGAGGCCGCATAGCAAAGGCGCGCATCGTTTTCTTCGGCGAGCGCAGCCAGGTCGGCGAGCGCGCCGGCGAGCGCCTGCTTGTTGGCTGAAACGACGCTGACGCCGCGATCGAGCGCGGATTCGATAAGCCTGCGCCCGGCCGCGCCGTCGGGCAGTGCGTCGATCACGACATCGGGCTTGGCCGCAAGAAACGCTGAAATGTCGTTCGTCACCTGTTCGACGACGAGGCCGCTGCGATCCTTGAACGGCTCGCGCACGAGAGCGGCGCAGAAATCATACGCTGCATGATCGGCTAAAAGGCGCAATGCGGCGCCGCCCCCGACAAGGCCGAGCCCCGCGACCGCAACGCGCAGCCGCCGGCCGGACCCGTCCTCATGCGCGGCCTGTTCGCCATCGCCGAGGGCGTCGGCGTCAACGCCGAATGCAACGTCGAATGCGCTATCGGCGGGAACGCGCCCTGCGGCGGGTGAAATCACCGATAAGCCGGTTTTCTCGCAGAGGGCGGCGAGCGACGGCGCAGTTTGAGGAACCGCGATCGCCCGTCCCTCGCGCGCATAGCGGTAGATGCGCGTTACAAGGCGCGCGGTCTCTCTTTCATCTGCGAGATCGTGACCTTCGAGATCAAGCATCAAAACGCGGCCTTCGGGCCGGAACGCTTGGGCGCCGTCGCCGGCGGGAAAATCTGGTTCAACACGCATGGACTTCACTCTGTTTTCGAAAACTGGGCGGTCTGGATTCGGACGAAACGGCGACGCAATCGAGCGCGCGGAAAATATCTAGAATAAGATCTTGCGCATGCTCAAGGCCGACCGAGAATCTTACTAGCCGGTCGCTGATACCGGCGTTGCGGCGCGCCTGAGCCGTCATGGCCGCATGGGTCATCGTCGCCGGCGTGCAGGCGAGGCTTTCAAAACCGCCGAGGGATTCGGCGATGGTGAATATGTCGAGCGCGCGCAAGAGCGCGACAACATCGACGCCTTCGGCGAATTCGACGCTTAACATGGCGCCGAATCCTTTTTGTTGCCGGCGCGCGATTTCATGACCCGGATGCGCGGCGAGACCGGGATAATAAACGCGCGAAACGCGCCGGTCGGCGTCCAGCGCCGTCGCAATCGCCAGCGCCGTTTCCTGCTGGCGCTCGATGCGCGGATATAGCGTTCTGAGCCCGCGCAGGGTGAGAAAGGAATCGAACGGCGCTCCGGTGACGCCGGTGCAATTGGCCCACCAGGTGAGTTCTTCGCCCAGCGCCTCGTCCTTCGCCAGCACCGCGCCGCCGACCACATCGCTATGGCCGTTGATGTATTTCGTCGTCGAGTGAACGACGATATCGCATCCGAGCGCGAGCGGATTTTGCAAAGCCGGCGACAGGAAAGTGTTGTCCGCGACAACGATCGCGCCGGCCGCCTTCGCCGCTGCGGCGACTGCGGCGACGTCGGTAATTCGCAAAAGGGGATTGCTGGGCGTTTCTATGAGGACAAGCCTCGGGCCGGCTCCGAGCGCCGCCGCAAACGCTCTTTCGTCGGTGAAATCGATGAATTCAACGCGGTAATGGCCGCGCCGCGCCCCGGCCGCAAGGAGGCGATACGTGCCGCCGTAACAATCATGGGGCGCAATGATAAGATCGCCGGGTTCGACGAGGTTGAGCGGCAGATCCACCGCAGCCATGCCCGATGCGGTGATGACGCCTGCGGCCGCCCCTTCGAGATCGGCGAGCGCGCGCGCAAGTTCCGTGCGCGTCGGGTTGCCGGAACGCGAATAGTCATAGGCCGGTTTTTCCTGCGGATCGCGCCAGCCGAAAGTCGCGGAAAGGTGCAAGGGCGGCGATACGCCGCGATGCGCGGCGTCATTGGCGACGCCCGCTGAAGCGATAATCGTTTCGGGGTTGATCGTGCATGTCATGGGGCTCGTTCCTCGATAAAAGTTTTGATGATCGGGCCGATGCTCGCGGCTTCCTTCAGGAAGGCGTCATGGCCGAAAAGCGAATTGACAATGCGAAGCACGCCGAATTTTGCGCCCGATGCGAGCCGTTCGATATCGGCGGCGGGAACAAGGCGGTCGCTCGACGAGGCGATGAATAGAGCTGGCGCGAGGATTCTCGCCGGGTCGATTTTATGACGGTCGATCGAATCGGAGAGCGTCAGATAGCGTTCCGCCGACATGTCATATGCATTCCCGCGCGAAATGAGATATTCGCAAACGGGATAAGGATCGCCCGCCGCCGCGCCCGGCGTATCGTCGAAACGCGCCGCGAATTCTTCCGGCGTTCGATATGTCGCCATCGCGATCTGACGCGCGAGAGAGACGCCCTCTCCCGCCCGGCCGGCGCGCCGTGCGAAGTCGATGATCCGGCGCTGAACGCCGCGAAGCGCCGTCGCCGACGGGTGCGGGCGATCGGCTGCGGAAACCACGCAAAGCCTGTCCAGGCGCTCTGGAAATTCCTGCGCGAAAGCAAGCGCGACCATTCCGCCGTAAGAGGCGCCGACAAACGCGTGAAGGCGCGGAACGTCGATTTTGAGAAGTGCGAAGGCGAGCGCGCGCGCCTGGTCGCGGCTTGAAATCGTGCGCGCCGTTTCGCCCAGATTGGGCAGAAAATCGAACCCGATTACGCAGAACCTGTCGAGATCGACAGCGCAATCGCGGCCGACGAAATCGCGCCACCAGCCTTTTTCCTCACCATTGTCGGCGACCTTGCGGCCGGCTGATATGCCGCCCGCGGCGACGATCGCAGGTTTTGATCTATCGCCGTAAATTCGCAGCGCGATTTTGCCGCGCGCCAGTTTTTCACCCGACTGGAGGCGAAATTCCGGCGACAGCATCACCGACACGTCAATTGCGCCGCGCGATACCGCGTCGGTATTCGATGTCGGCAAAGTTCGAGCGGCGGACATGAACGGCCCCTGCAATCTCATCGTCAGCGCAACAAGACATTCACAGAGACCCAATCGGACGCGGCGCGAACCGCTTTCGTCCGACTCATCTCTCGAAACGGAAACCGTCTCGAAGGAATTGGCACCTTTCCAAATGACCGGGTAGTCGTTCGGCGGTTGCCCCAGCGTCTAAGGGCCTGTCCCTCAGCTGGTCTTGATGAGCGTTGGCGCGGAAACTAGCGGCAAAAAAAATTGCGTCAATAAATTTCTGTGCGCCCTGAAAACGCGCCGGCGAACGCGCGGGGACGCGCATCGCATCGACTTGCAGCGCGAAAATCCGCCGGCGGGCGGCGGCGGAGGACGGCTGGCGAAAGCCTAAGCGACGGATATTCCTGCGCTTTTTCATTAAGCAGAAACAACCCAAGAAGCGTTAAATCCCGCAATTCGCCGCCCAAATCAGGGCCCAAATTCGACGTTTATCCCAAATTGGACGAAAATATTTCGCAATTGCAGCATTTTCTTCTTGCCCCGGCCGGCGCCCCCTCATTAGCCTTGGCGCCGGATTCGCGCGCAATTTCGACCGCCCTGCGCGCCTGCGCGCACGTACAAAGGGAATCGAAGGGCCGCCGATGTTGAAGTTCGTCGATCAGAGCCGCAAGCCGCCGCAAAAACGCGACGCAAAATCGCGCCTCGGCGATTTCCGCGAGATTTATACAACATATGACGAAACGAATGCGAACGCGCAATCGGCGCGATGTTCGCAATGCGGCGTACCATTCTGCCAGAGCCATTGTCCGCTTACGAATGATATTCCGGACTGGTTGCGTCTCGCCGCCGAGGGACGCTTGAAGGAGGCGTACGCGCTTTCCTCGGCGACGAATTCAATGCCGGAGATTTGCGGGCGCATATGCCCGCAGGACAGATTGTGCGAAGGCGCCTGCGTCATCGAACAGTCGCGACACGGCGCGGTGACGATCGGCGCGGTTGAGCAATTCATCACCGAAACGGCGTGGTCGAACGGCTGGGTCGAACCGATAAAATGCGGTGCGCCGTTCGGCCGTTCGGCCGGAATTATCGGCGCAGGCCCCGCCGGTCTCGCCGCAGCCGAGGAGCTGCGCAAATCCGGCGTCGATGTCGTCATCTATGACCGATATGACCGCGCCGGCGGCTTGCTCGTCTACGGCATTCCCAATTTCAAACTTGAAAAAAACGTTGTCGCGCGGCGTATCGCGCGCCTTGAAGAAGCGGGCGTGCGCTTCCGGCTTGATTTCGAAGTCGGCCGCGACGCGAGGTTGGGCGAGCTTCAGGGCCGGCATGACGCGCTTCTTATCGCGACCGGCGTTTACAAGGGACGCGATCTCGGTCTTGAAAACGAAAATGCGGCCGGCGTCGTCGCCGCGATCGATTATCTGACCGCGTCGAACCGTAAAGGGTTCGGCGATGCGGTTCGCGAATTCGACAATGGAGACCTTGACGCAGCGGGCAAGCGCGTCGTCGTCATCGGCGGCGGCGATACGGCGATGGATTGCGTCAGGACTGCGATGCGCCAGGGCGCGGAGAAAGTCACGTGTCTCTATCGGCGTGACCGCGCAAACATGCCGGGTTCAGCGCGCGAAACGGCGAACGCCGAAGAAGAAGGCGTTAACTTCGAATGGCTCGCTGCGCCCCAGGCAATAGAAACCGTAACGGGCCGTGCGCACGGCGTGAAAGCCGTTCGCATGCGCATCGGAAACAGGGATGCGAGCGGGCGCTTGGCCGTCGAGCCGATTGAAAATTACGTCTTTCGGCTGGATGCGGATCTTGTCATCAAGGCGCTTGGGTTTGAAGCCGAAGACCTGCCGGCTCTTTTCGGCGCGCCGGAGCTGAAATTCACCAAACGCGGCGCTATCGCGACGCGAACGAATTCACTTGAAACGAATATTTCGGGTGTGTTCGCCGCAGGCGATATCGTCCGCGGCGCGTCGCTCGTTGTGTGGGCGATCGCGGACGGGCGGCGCGCGGCGGCGGAAATTATCACGCGCCTTTCGTCGAAAACGTCCGCCCTGCTGGCCGCCGAATAATCCCTCTCCCCCATCCAGCCGAACTGAAATGAAAAACCAGATTGAAACCTATCTCGAAAACCGCCGAACCCTGATCGATGCGGGTGCGTATGACCCGGCCTCTGAGCGGGACGCCTGCGGCGTCGGACTTGTCGCCGCGCTTGACGGTGAACCGACGCGCGAGATCGTCGAGCTTGCGCTGTCGGCGTTGAAAGCGGTCTGGCACCGGGGCGCCGTCGCCGCCGACGGGAAAACCGGAGACGGCGCCGGCCTGCTCGTCAATATTCCGCAGGATTTGTTTCGTCGTCATGTGAAGCGAATGGGGCGCGATCCGCAAATGCGCGACCTTTGCGCGGGAATGGTTTTCCTTCCGCGTACGAATTTCAGTGCGCAGGACCAGTGCAGGACGATCGTCGAAACGGAAATTATCCGCGCCGACTTCCAGGTTTACGGATGGCGCCAGGTTCCCGTTGACGCGACGTATCTCGGAGCGCGCGCAAACATGACGCGCCCCGAGATCGAACAGGTTTTGTTCGCAGATGCGGCGGACAGGCCGAACGAAGAGGTCGAGCGCGCACTCTATCTTGTTCGCCGGCGCATCGAACAACGCATCAGCGAGGCGAATATTCAGGAATTTTACGTCTGCTCGCTGTCGGCTCGATCAATCATCTATAAAGGAATGTTTCTCGCCGAAGAGATCGACGGTTTTTACTGCGACTTGCGCGATCCGGATTTCAAATCCTCTGTCGCGATATTTCACCAGCGCTATTCAACGAACACTTTCCCGGAATGGCGTCTCGCCCAACCGTTCCGCATGCTCGCCCATAATGGCGAGATCAATACGCTGAAAGGCAACCGCAACTGGATGAAGAGCCATGAGATCCGCATGGCGTCGAGCGCGTTCGGCGACGCAGGTGACTGCATCAAGCCCGTGATACGCCCCGGCGCGTCGGATTCGGCCGCGCTCGATCAGGTCTTTGAACTGATTGTACGCGCCGGGCGTTCAGGGCCGATGGCGAAGGCGCTTTTGATTCCGGAAGCGTGGACGAAGCGCGGCGCCGTCATGAAAGACACGTGGCGCGCGCTTTACGGTTATTGCAACGCGGTTATGGAGCCATGGGACGGGCCGGCCGCAATCGCCGCCTATGACGGGCGATGGATCGTCGCCGGGCTTGATCGAAACGGCCTGCGGCCGCTTCGCTATGCGGTGACGCATGACGGCGTTCTCGCCGTCGGCTCGGAAGCCGGCATGTGCCCGCTTGGCGAGCGAAAAATCCTGCGGCGCGGCGCGATTGAACCCGGCCGGATGATTGCATTTGATTCAGAAGAAAGGACGCTTTTCGAGCAATCGGAAATCCTCGACCATCTTTCAGAAAAACATCCCTATGCGGACTGGCTTGAAAATGTCGTCCTGCTCGAACCTGATCTCGGCCCCGGCCCGGAGGAGCGGCTGTTCGCCGGCGACGAGCTGATCCGTCGGCAGGCGGCGGCCGGTTTCACACTTGAAGATCTCGATCTCATTTTGAAGCCGATGGCGATGACCGGCAAGGAAGCGATCGGTTCGATGGGCGATGATGCGCCGATCGCAGTTCTATCGGAAGAATACAGGCCGCTTTCACATTTTTTCCGCCAGAATTTCAGCCAGGTGACCAATCCCCCGATTGATCCCCTTCGCGAGGCGGGCGTGATGAGCCTGACGACGCGCTTTAAAAATCTCGGCAATATTCTCGCCTCCGACAAAACGCAGACCGACGTCTATGTTCTTGAAAGCCCTGTTCTAACCAACGGCATGTATGTGCGTTTGCGCGATCATCTGGGTGGGGATGCGATCGAGATCGACTGCACCTACCCCGCCGCGCAATGCACGGGCGACGGCGAAGCGCTGCGCGCCGCGCTCGACAGGATTCGCGATGAGGCGGCGCAGGCGGTGGGTGACGGCGCGGGCGTTGTCGTCCTCACCGACGAGCGCCAGGGCGCCGATCGCATTCCGGTTCCGATGATCCTCGCGGCCGGGGGCGTACACACCCATCTAACCAGGGTCGGGCGCCGGACATTCTGTTCGATTGTCGTACGCGCGGCCGAATGCCTCGATGCGCATTACGCGGCGGTCCTCGTCGGCGTCGGCGCGACGGCGATCAACCCGTACCTCGCCTTTGATTCGCTCGCAGACGCCGCCGCGCGCGGACATTATGACGGGCTCGATCCAAATCAGTGCGTTTACAATTACAAATGCGCGCTTGAGGCGGGGTTGCTGAAAATTATTTCAAAAATGGGGATTTCCGTCATCTCGTCCTATCGCGGCGGATGCAATTTCGAAGCGCTCGGCCTCTCACGGGGACTTGTCGACGAGATTTTCCCGGGCATGACAAGCCGCATTTCAGGCATGGGCTTTTCCGGCATCGAAAAGCGAACGGCGCGCATGCGCGCGCGCGCCTTTCAATCGCAACCGGGCCTGCCCGTAGGCGGGTTTTACCGGCAAAGAACGCGCGGCGAGCGGCACATTCTCCAGGCGCGCCTCGTAAGCGACCTGCAACAGGCCGTGCGCGAGAATGACGCCGACGCATTCCGCAGATTTGTCGACACGCTCGATAGCGAGAAACCGGCACAGGTGCGCGATCTGTTGCGACCGCGCCCTATCGGCCCGGCGATCGACATTTCCGAGGTCGAACCGATGGAGGGATTGCGCACGCGCTTCGTCACGCCCGGAATGTCGCTCGGCGCATTGTCGCCGGAGGCGCATGGCGTTCTCAATATCGCCATGAACCGTATCGGCGCGCGCTCCGTTTCCGGCGAGGGCGGGGAAGACCCCGAACGCTATCGCCCGCTGGCGAACGGCGACAGCGCCAATTCCGCGATCAAACAGATCGCATCCGGACGGTTCGGCGTCACCGCGGAATATCTCAACAATTGCGAGGAGATCGAAATCAAGGTCGCGCAGGGCGCAAAGCCTGGCGAAGGCGGACAGCTTCCCGGTTTCAAAGTGACGGATTTCATCGCGCGCATGCGCCACGCGACCAAGGGCGTGACATTGATTTCGCCGCCGCCGCATCACGACATTTATTCAATCGAAGACCTCGCCCAGCTCATTTACGATCTGAAACAGATCAATCCGTCCGCGCGCGTTTGCGTGAAGCTCGTTTCCGCCGGCGGAATCGGCGCTATTGCGGCCGGCGTCGCCAAAGCGAAGGCGGATGTCATTCTGGTTTCCGGCCATGTCGGCGGCACCGGCGCCAGTCCTCAATCCTCGATAAAATTCGCCGGCTCGCCGTGGGAAATCGGTCTTGCAGAAGCCAATCAGGTGCTGGCGCTCAATGATCTGAGGTCGAAAGTAACGCTTCGGACCGACGGCGGATTGAGAACCGGGCGCGATATCGTCATCGCCGCAATGCTCGGCGCGGAGGAGTTCGGGATCGGCACGATTTCGCTTGTCGCGCTCGGATGCCTGATGGTGCGCCAGTGCCATTCGAACGCCTGTCCTGTCGGCGTCTGCACCCAGGATGACGAATTGCGCAAGCGATTCACCGGCGCCGCCAATCACGTTGTCAACCTGATGAGCTTTATGGCCGAGGACGTCCGCCGCCATCTCGCCGCGCTCGGCGCGCGTACGCTTGACGAGATTGTCGGCCGATCCGATCTTCTCGATCAGGTCTCGCGCGGGTCGGACGAACTCGACGATCTCGATCTCAACCCGATCCTCGCGCGTATCGAAACAGACGATTGCGTCCTGCGCGACAGGCGGCGCGGGCGCACCGAAGTCACCGATACGATCGACCAGCGCATCCGTCCCGCACTCGACGCATTTTTCAGATATGGCGAGCGTCAGTCGCTGACGCTTCCCGTTCAAAACACGCACCGCACCATCGGCGCGCGCCTGTCGTCGGAAATCGTACGCACGATGCATGGAAGGCCGCTCGCCGCCGATCACCTCACCCTGTCGCTGCGCGGCTCCGCCGGTCAATCGCTCGGCGCATTTTGCGTATACGGACTGAAGATTATCGTTGAGGGCGAAGCGAACGATTATGTCGGCAAGGGGCTTTCCGGCGCGACGATCGTCGTTCATCCCGGCGCCGACGCATCGCAAACCGGCGATCAGGCGATTATCGGCAACACCTGCCTTTACGGCGCGACATCGGGCGAACTTTACGCGGCGGGCCGCGCGGGCGGGCGTTTCGCCGTCAGGAATTCCGGCGCGAGCGCCGTCGTTGAAGGCTGCTCGGCGAATGGATGCGAGTATATGACTGGCGGCGTTGTCGTCGTTCTCGGTTCTGTAGGGTTCAATTTCGGCGCGGGCATGACCGGCGGCGAAGCGTTTGTCTACGATCCCGCCGACGAATTCAGCGCCTCGCTAAATCCCGACACGGTTGTCGCATCGCAGCTCGGCGGCGACGGCGAGAAGCGGCTTCGCGATCTTGTCGAGCGCCATTACCGCGAGACCGCTTCGCCTCTCGCCGCGCGTCTTCTCGCCGACTGGGCGACGGCGCACAGCGCTTTCAGGCACGTGCGCGCAAAAGAAGCGATCAAGCAAATGGAGATGGAAAAAGCGGCAAGGCCAGCGCCGACGCGCGATCAGTTTGCGCGCAAGGCGCTTGCGAACGCCTAGCTCATCTGCGCCAGCGCCCATTTGAGCGCCGCCTTTGTAAGCGGGTTGAAACCCTGCGCCAGCGCTTCAGGACAAAAGCGGCGCTGAAACGCCACCAGAGCGGCGGCCTGCGCCTTGTCCGGCGCGTCATAACCGATCGCGCGCAGCATCGAAAGCGCATCCTCGCCGGCGATCGTATCGTCCTCGCCGCCCTTGTAGCGCCCGATCGCCAGCCCCGCATCGGCAAGCCTGCCCCATGGAAACAATTCGCCGGGATCCTCTTTGCGTTGCGGCGCGACATCGGAATGACCGAGCACCATGCGCGGATCGATCGCATGCCGCGCGGCGATCCCTGCGACAAGGGCGATGACGCTTTCGATCTGGCGGTCCGGAAACTTTCGGTAGCCGAATTCATGGCCCGGATTGACGATTTCGACGCCTATCGAACGCGCGTTGATTTCAACATCGCCTTTCCAGGCGCCGACGCCTGCGTGCCATGCGCGTTTTTCCTCGCGCACGAGCGCATATACCGCGCCGTTTTCTTCAACGAGGTAATGGGCGGAAACTTTCGCCGCCGGGTCGCAAAGCCGATTGAGCGCTTCGCCGCCCGTTCGCATGCCCGTGTAATGGAGGACGATCATGTCGATCGCGCGGCCGCGTTCATCGAAGTTAGGCGACAGCTTCTCAACGACATTAAAATCCGTCACGGTTTCGCCTCCTCTTCCGGCGCGGGTATGAACGATTCAGGCGCGCCGGGCTCGGGCGCCGCCGCCGGCGTGCGCAGGACGACAATGCCGACGCCCGCCAGCGTCATCAATCCGCCGATGAAAAAGACGATCGTAAAGGGCTCGTCCAGCAACGCCACCGAAAATGCGACGCCGAACATCGTTGTCAACAAGGAAGATGGCGCGATTTCCGAAACCGGTCGGCGCTGGATAAGCCAGTAATACGCCGTATGGCCGAAAACAGACGCGACAAGCGCCGAATAGAGAACGGCGCCGATGACGATTTTTTTGTCCGCGCCGGCCAATGCGCTCATCTGATCGCGCTCGAAAATCGCCGACGCCGCCATCAATACGGGTGCGCCGACGAGACCGAACCAGGCGAGCAATTCCCACGGTTTAAAGCCCGAGGCTTTTTTCACGAGAATGGATCCCGTCGCCTCGACCAGCGCCGCGCCGGCGACAAGACCGACGCCGACGCCGATCTGAACGCCTGCAGCGCCCTGGTCGCGGTTCAGCGCGATAAGGGCGACGCCCGCGAATGCAAGCGAGACGCCGGCGATCCGCCGCCAACCGATTTTTTCCTGAAGGAAAAGCACCGACAAAACCGTGGCGAAGGGAACGTAAAGCTGGTTTGCGATGGCGCTGGAGGAGGCTGTCGCGAGCTTCACGCCATTAAGCAGCAACAGGTAATTGATGCAGCCGAAACAAAGCGCGGCGAGAAACAGCATCTTCATCTTGCCGGGACGCCACCTTAAAAACGGCGATAACACGATCGCAACGACCGCCATGCGGATAGCGGCGTAAAAGGTCGGCGGCATTTCGCCGACGGCCGTCTTGACAACGACGAAATGAAACCCCCAGCAAACGCAAAGCGTCAGCAGAACGATGAGTTCGCGCGCGGCCAGATCAACCCCCGGATTAAGCGTCGAAACAGCAAAACGCGGCTTACGCCGCTCCGTCGGCGCTATCAATCGCGCAGGGGATGAAAACGAAGGCTAGACGCCGGCGGCGCGCCAGCCGCTGCGCCCGGCGCCCTCGGCCGAAGCGGCCGACACCGCGCCGGCGAGCGCGGTCGCAATGATGACCAGCGGCGCGGCGAACGCGACAGCCAGCACCGCAATAGTCGTGAACAGGAGAATAACGAGAAAATAAAGGCCGTCGACGACCACGCTGAAACTGCGATCGCGCCCTGAAGCGCCCGCTTTCGGATCGGATACAGTTAATTCGTCCGCCATCTCACCCACGATACGCACACCATTTAATGGGCAGCTTACGCGCATAGCCCTAGCTCAGTCCAGCCGCTTCGGCGGTCGCGACGCCCCCATCATATAAAACAGGCGTTAAGCGAAAATAAGGCGCCGCAGGCGCCTTGGTTAACGGCCTCTTTCGGCGAGGATTTTTTCATAGGCCGCGTTGATCGCCGCCGTGCGGTTTTCCGCAATTTTGACAAGCGCCGGCGGCACGCCGCGCGCAATCAGCGCATCGGGGTGATTTTCACGCATCAAGGCGCGATAGCGCGCGCGCAAAGCCGGCTCATCCGCGTCATGACTGACGCCGAGTATGAGAAAGGGATCGTCGAGATCCTGCCCGAGATGGGCCGCTTTAAGCCGCCGCCAGGCGCCCGCCTTCAAATTCATCCTTGCAGCCGCGCTCTCCAGCATCTCCATTTCACGCGGATGGGCCTGTCCGTCGGCGAGTGCGACATAAAGCAGGCAATCGATCACATCTTCGAGAACGATCGGCTCGTCGGCGAAAATCCGCGCCACCTGCCCCGCATAATGATCAAAGCCCGCGACGTCCTGTTTGGCGAGATCGAACACCATCTTGACCTTCGGCTCGTCCCGCGCGTCGAATTTGAAGAAATCCCTGAACGCGCGGATTTCCTCATCCGTTACAGCGCCGTCGGCTTTCGCCATTTTCGCCGAAAGCGCGATGAGGGCGATCGAGAACGTTTCTTCCTTTCGCCGCTGCTTTTGCGCGGCGAGCGCGTCCAGAAGCGCGCCGACCGTGCGTTTGCGGACGGCCGAAAAAAGCTCTTCGATCTGATCGAGTATCGCCATGGCGCGCTATTAGCGTTCAAATGAGGCGAAAGCCAGCACCCCGGCGCCGGCGCATGCGGGCCCGATCATGCGTCCGGCGAATAATTGAGAATCGGCGACAGCCAGCGCTCGACCTCGGCGAGCGATACGCCTTTTCGCCGCGCGTAATCTTCCGCCTGATCCTTTTCTATTTTCCCGACGCCGAAATAAAGAGATTTCGGATGGCTGAAATACAGGCCTGAAACCGAAGCCGGCGGCGTCATGGCGAAGCTCTCGGTAAGGGCGATCCCGGCTTTATTCTGCGCATCGAGCAAGCGGAAAATCGTTTCCTTTTCGGTGTGGTCAGGCTGGGCGGGATAGCCGGGCGCGGGACGAATCCCCTGATATTTCTCCGCGATCAGATCCTCGACGGACAAGGTTTCGTCTTTCGCATATCCCCACAACTCGCGCCGGACAATCGCGTGCATGTGTTCGGCGAACGCTTCGGCGAGGCGATCGGCGATCGCCTTCGACATGATCGAGGAATAATTGTCATGGCGATCGTCATAGCTCGCGGCGAGCGCTTCCTCCCCGACGCCGGCCGTCACCGCGAACGCGCCGACATAATCGCGCAGGCCCGTTTCCTTCGGCGCCACGAAATCCGATATGCAGTAATTCGGCGACGCCCCGTCGCGTTTTGCAATCTGCTGGCGAAGGCCGGAAAGCCGCGCAATAATCTTTTCCCGCGATTCGTCGGCGTAAAGCTCGATATCGTCGCCAACCGAATTTGCGGGCCAGAAACCGACGACGCCATGCGCTGTCAGCCTGTCATTCTTGACGATATCGGCAAGCATCTCTTTGGCGTCCGCATAGAGCGAGCGCGCCGCTTCTCCGACAATCTCGTCGTCAAGAATGCGCGGATATTTTCCGGCCAGTTCCCAGGCCGAGAAAAACGGCGTCCAGTCTATCGTGTCAGCGAGCGTTTTCAGATCGTAGTTTCTGAACGCCTTGACGCCGGTGAATGACGGCGCCGGCGGCTGGTAACGGCTCCAGTCGATTTTCAGCGCGCGCGCGCGCGCGTCCGCTATTGAAATCCGCGCTGCGCGTTCGCGCCCTTTTTCATGCTGCTCGCGAATGCGGTCATATTCCACTTTAATATCGGCGAGATAGGGGCTGCGTTTTTCCTCGGATACGAGCGCGCCTGCGACGCCGACCGCGCGGCTCGCATCCGTTACGTAAACAACGCCGTTCGCGTAATTCGGCGCAATCTTGACTGCGGTATGCGCGCGGCTCGTCGTTGCGCCGCCGATGAGCAGGGGAATCTTGAAACCCTGCCGCTTCATCTCGCCCGCGACATGGCGCATCTCATCAAGGCTGGGCGTAATGAGGCCCGACAGGCCGATCATATCGACCCCGTTTTTCTTCGCCTCGGTGAGGATTTTATCCGCCGGAACCATCACGCCGAGATCGATCACTTCGTAATTGTTGCATTGAAGAACGACGCCGACGATGTTCTTTCCGATATCGTGAACGTCGCCCTTGACCGTCGCCATCAGGATTTTTCCGTTCGGCTTACCTTGCGCAAGGCCCTTTTCCTGCTTTTCCTTTTCCATGAACGGCGTCAGATACGCGACAGACTGCTTCATGACGCGCGCCGACTTTACGACTTGCGGCAGGAACATTTTTCCCGATCCGAACAGATCGCCGACGACATTCATGCCGTCCATCAGCGGGCCTTCGATGACATGCAGCGGCCGGCCGAGGCTGATGCGCGCTTCTTCGGTGTCTTCGATGATGAATTCAGTAATGCCTTTGACGAGCGCGTGTTTGAGCCTTTCCTCAACGCCGGCCTCGCGCCAGGAAAGATCGGCTTCGACTTTCCTGCCGGCCTCGCCCCGATATTGCTCGGCGACTTCTAGCAGGCGCTCGGTCGCATCGCGCCTGCGGTTGAGGATTACATCCTCGACAGGATCGCGCAGCACGGCGGGTATTTCGTCATAAATCGCGAGCTGACCCGCATTGACGATCCCCATATCCATGCCGGCTTTAATCGCATGGTAAAGAAAAACCGAGTGCATCGCCTCGCGCACGGGCTCGTTGCCGCGGAATGAAAATGAAATATTCGATACGCCGCCTGAAACGCGCGCGCCGGGCAGGTTTTCCTTTATCGCCCGCGTCGCTTCGATGAAATCGACAGCGTAGTTGTCATGTTCCTCGATACCGGTCGCAACGGCGAAAATATTCGGATCGAATATAATATCGTCCGGAGTAAATCCGATCTTGTCGACAAGAAGCCGGTAAGAGCGTTCGCAGATTTCAAACTTGCGCGCCGCCGTGTCCGCCTGGCCTTTTTCGTCAAACGCCATGACGACGACAGCCGCGCCGTAGCGCATGATTTTTCGCGCATGTTCGAAAAACGGTTCCTCGCCTTCCTTCAACGAAATGGAATTGACGATCGCCTTTCCCTGAACGTTTTTGAGCCCCTCCTCTATCACCTCCCATTTGGAGGAATCGATCATGACCGGGACGCGCGAAATATCCGGCTCCGAGGCGATCAGGCGCAAAAAGCGCCGCATCGCAGCAACGCCGTCGAGCATCCCCTCGTCCATGTTGACGTCGATGATCTGCGCGCCATTTTCGACCTGCTGGCGCGCGACCGCAAGCGCTTCGTCATAGCGATCTTCCTTGATCAGCTTGCGAAACCTGGCGGAGCCTGTGACATTCGTCCGCTCACCGACATTTACAAATGTTGGAAGGGTCATGCCGCCGCGTCCGGCGCATTCAGCGACGACGGTTTGGGCCTGACGCCCAGCATCGTGCAAAGCGCATAAGCGAGATCGTCGCGATTCAGCGTGTAAAAATGGAAATGCTTAACGCCTTGCTCGGCGAGCGCGAGGCATTGTTCGGCGGCGACAGTCGCTGCAATCAACTGGCGCGTCGTCGGATCATTGTCGAGGTTTTGAAAGAGCTTGACGAGGCGCCCGGGTATCGTCGCCCCGCACGTGTCGGCCATTTTGCGAACGCCCGCGAAATTCGTCACCGGCATGACGCCCGGCACGATCGGAATATCGATCCCGGCGGCGCGCACGCGGTCGAGATAACGGAAATACACCTCATTGTCGTAAAAGAACTGGGTGATGCCGCGCGTCGCGCCGGCGTCGACCTTGCGCTTTAGCATGTCGATATCGGCGGCTGTCGACGGGCTGTCCGGGTGTTTTTCCGGATAGCAGCCGACGCTGATTTCAAAGTCAGCGATTTTTTTGGCGCCCTCGGCGAGTTCGGCCGCGTTGGCGTATCCGCCGGGATGAGGAATATACCGCTCGCCCGGACCGCCCGGCGGGTCGCCGCGCAGGGCGACGATGCGGCGAACGCCCTCTTTCCAGTAGGCCTTGAGCACGGCGTCAACTTCTTCTTTCGTCGCCGCGACGCAGGTCAAATGCGCTGCGACCGGCAATGACGCCTCGCGAATAATCCGCGACACGGTTTCATGGGTGCGCTCGCGCGTCGATCCGCCCGCGCCATAAGTAACCGACATGAAATCGGGCGCCAGCGGCGCCAGCTTTTCGACCGCGGCCCAAAGGCGCGTTTGCATGGAGGCCGTTTTCGGCGGGAAAAATTCAAATGAAACATGAAGGTCGGTCATAATAAATTCCCCTACGCAATACGCTTGTTCAGACGACGGACCGCTTCAGGCGCTTGCGCGAGCCAGATTTTGACGGTCAACGGCTCCTTGCTTCCCGGCCGCGGCGACAACGTTTCGGTTCCGGCGAGTTCAAGTCCCGCCGACGCGCACCAGCCGGCCACCTCATCATCGGGAAAGCCGAGCCGGCGATGGGCGTGTTCGGCGCGCAAAAGCTCCACCTCATGCGGCGCAAAATCGGAAATAATCAACCGCCCGCCGGGTTTGAGCAAACGCGCCGCCTCCATAACGGCGGCGCCTGGTTCGGCGAGAAAATGCAGGACATGATGGATGCAGACGATATCCGTCGAACCGGTCTCAACAGGTAGCGAAAAAAGGTCGCCGTGGCGCACCTGCGCGTGGGCCACGCCGGCGCGTTCAAGATTGTCGCGCGCGACCGCGAGCATCTCCCGCGAGAGATCAAACCCGATCCCGCTTTCATACAGATCTGAAAAAACCGTCAGCATACGGCCGGTGCCGGTGCCGAGATCTACGAAAAGCTCGACCCGGTCATTCGCGAGAATTCGGCGCATGCGCTGTTCAACCTGCGATTCCTCTATCTGCAGGCTTCTGACCGTGTCCCACTCGCCGGCGTTCTTTTCAAAATACTCCGCCGCAATAGCGGCCCGCGCCAGTCTGCTCTGTTCGAAACGGTCGCCGTCGCGCGCAATCACGCGATCGCCAGAGGCGTTGAGCGCCTTGACTGCGCCGAAAACCGCATCCGTCGCGGCGGGCGCCGCCGCCGCGATTCGATAGAACATCCACGAGCCTTCGCGGAATTTGTCGACGAGGCCGGCGTCGGTCAGGATTTTAAGATGCCGGCTGACGCGAGGCTGACTCTGCCCGAGAATCTGCGTGATTTCGCTGACGGTCAGCTCGCCGCGCATCAAAAGCGCCATAATCCGCAAGCGCGTTTCCTCGCCGATCGCCCTGAGGACGTTAAGGATGGTGTCGAGATTCATGGCCGGACCCGATTCGCTAGATTAGATATAAACATATCCTTATATCGCGAGCAAGTGACCCTCCCCACCCCCTCCGGCCGCGCGGCCGATAGACATGGAGCCTCAATCCGGCCAATCTTTTCAGATTAAATCAGGAACGAATCGCGCCGGGCGAATACGCGGCGGCGTCTGGGGATGGGTATGGCTTTCGCCGCAAGGTTTTTCGTCGCGCTCGCGGGGGTTTTTTCTCTTTCGACCGCCGCGGCCGCCGCACAGGACGCCGCCGGGGGCGGCGATATTCGCGATCGCGGCGAGGAGACGGTCGCCCAATCCGACATTGACAGCGCGGTATCGGCCGCCGCTTCCGATGAAGTCGCCGACCCGTGGGAAGGGTTCAACCGGAAAATGTTTTCGGCTCACCTGTTCCTTGACCGGAATTTGCTCGTGCCGGCGGCGAAATCCTATCGCGCCGTGACGCCGAAAAAGGGCCGCCGCGGCATTCGCCGCTTTCTCGCCAATCTTCGCGCGCCGGGCGTTTTCATCAACGATATTTTGCAGGGCGAGTTCGGCCGCGCCGGGGAAACGCTTGGGCGCTTTGTCGTCAACACGACAATCGGGGCTGGCGGTTTTGCGGATCCCGCCGCGCAGATCGGCATCCCGGCCCATAGCGAGGATTTCGGGCAGACGCTCGCCGTTTGGGGGATTGATTCAGGCCCCTATCTGTTCCTGCCGCTTATCGGCCCGACAAGCTCGCGCGACGGGTTCGGCAATGTCATCCAGATCGGCATGGACCCATTGGTCTATGTGCGCACGCCCCCGGCCAATATCGCGCGCTACACACGCACCGGCGTCGGCGGCGTCTCCGCCCGCGAACAGTTCCTGGAGCCGCTCGCCGAGATCGAATCCAAATCGCTCGATTATTACGCTTCGCTGCGCAGTTTTTATCTTCAGTCGCGCAAACGCGAAATCGCCAATGGCGTCGTCGATTACAGCGACCTGCCCGATATCGGCGAATTCGAGGAATTCGATGAGTTGGAGTAACGACAGAGAATTATCATGCAGACGAGTTTAGCGTCACCCGCTCGATCGTTTTTAGCCGCCGTCGCGTTCGCCGCAGCGGCTTTGTCGCCGGCGTTCGCCGATGAAAGCGCCGAGGCTTTCGTCTCGCAGATACTTGTCGAAGCGAACAGCGTCTTCGGCGCCGCCGACGTCGAAACGCGCAATGCCGGCATCGAGACGCTGGTCGACAAATATGTCGATATGAACCGGGTCGCCCGCTTTGCGCTCGGCCAGTATGCGCGCGTCGCAACTGATGAGCAGATGGCCGTGTATCGCCCGCTGTTCCGCAAATATGCGACAAGCGTATATCAGTCCACGCTCGACGCCTATACAGGCGAAACGCTAGAAGTCACCGGCAGCGTCGACCGCAGCGCCCGCGATATTATCGTCAATTCAAAAGTCGTCGGCGCAAAGCCGGGCGGACAATACGCCGATCTTGTCGTTCACTGGCGCGTTTATCGCGCCGGCGACGGCGCACAAACTATTGTCGACGCCGGCGCGTCCGGCGTTTGGCTCGCGATCGAACAACAATCGACATTCAAGTCCGTGATCGCCAATAATGGCGGGGGCGCAGCCGGCATCGATGCGCTGATCGCCGACCTCAAAGCCAAAGTCGGCGAATAGGCGGGCTTGGTCCTGACGCAAAAAGGCCGCTCCGAAGGGCGGCCTTGTTTCTCGCGATCGCCGATAATTACGACGAGTAGAATTCGACGACGAGATTGGGCTCCATACGGGCCGCATACGGAACTTCGGCGAGCTCAGGTATGCGAATGTAAGTCGCCGTCATTTTCTTGGGATCGACATCGACATATTCGGGTATGTCGCGCTCTGCGCTTTGCAGCGCCTCAAGAACGAGCGCCATGTTTTTCGACTTGTCCTGAATTTCAACGACATCGCCGGGCTTGCAACGGAACGAGGGAATATTCGTCCGGCGACCGTTCACCTTTACATGGCCGTGATTGATGAACTGACGCGCTGCGAAAACCGTCGGAACGAACTTCGCGCGGTAAACGATCGCGTCGAGGCGGCTTTCGAGAAGGCCGATCAGGTTTTCCGCCGTGTTTCCTGTACGCCGGATGGCTTCGAGATAAATCTTTTCGAACTGGCGCTCGGAAATATTGCCGTAATAGCCCTTCAGTTTCTGCTTGGCGCGAAGCTGGAGGCCGTAGTCGGAAATTTTCGATTTGCGTTGGGCGCCGTGCATGCCGGGACCGCTTTCGCGGCGATTGACGGGAGACTTGGGACGTCCCCAGATGTTTTCTCCGACCCGGCGGTCGATCTTGTACTTCGCTCTGATGCGTTTCGTCACAATTCCTCGCTATCGGCGCGCTCCGGCCATCGGGCTCATCCCGGCGGCGATTGCAACGGCGGCATGCGCGCCCCCCGTCATGAAGGGCGGGCTACTAGCCGCCCCGTCCGGCGCTGTCAAATCCGCGTCCGGCCAGCGCCAGGTCTTGGCGCGGCCCATTGCGAGAATGCTGGGATTTCCGGCTGCTCCGCCGACTGCGAAACCACGCCACACAATCCAAATCGGGTCGAAATCGAAATTGAATTTGAATTCTTCTAAATCGACTGCGTCG
Source organism: Parvularculaceae bacterium (assembly GCA_020446945.1). GTDB lineage: Bacteria > Pseudomonadota > Alphaproteobacteria > Caulobacterales > Parvularculaceae > Amphiplicatus. Next base: position 149,909 of record JAGRDS010000002.1, on the reverse strand, counting down.
ATCCGCCCCCATTAGGAGAACGGATCGCGCCAAACACAACCCCCAGGGGAATCGCAGTAACCACTATTGATTTGGCGCCGATTTTATCCGGCGCATTTCGTTTTATCGAAATACGCCGGTAAGGTTATCGGCGGGAAAGGGGATCGAGTATGAAGCTGCGAACCGGATATTTTGCGCCGATTTTATTTCTCGCCATGCTTTCGGCGTCCTGCGCCAAAGAGGTTTCCCAGACGGAGCCGATCGCAGAAGCGGTTGAAGCGCCGGCGCCGAAACCGGTGAAGACGCCGGCGGCGAAGCGGCTTGAGCCCGTCGATCGCGATCCGTTCACCTACGCCAACTATAAGGCTGTGCGCGTCACCGACCTAGCGCTCGATATCGCGGTCTCATTCGACGAGCGCGTTCTGGAAGGAACCGCGACGCTCTCCTTTGATCGTATCGATCCGAATGCGCGATCGCTCGTTCTCGATTCGAACGATCTCGAAATCAGCGCCGTCGAAGCCGGCGCCGACGGCGCGTGGCGCAAAACGCCGTTCAAGGTTGGGCCGGACGACGCCGATCTCGGCTCCAGGGTGGAAATCGAGATTCCTGAAAGCGCGACGAAGGTGAAAATCGCCTATCGGACAAGCCCCGACGCGGAAGGGCTTCAATGGCTGAGCGCCGAACAGACGGCGGGGCGCGAGCAGCCTTTCATGTACTCGCAGAACCAGTCGATCAATGCGCGTTCGATGGCGCCTGTGCAGGATACGCCCGCCGTGCGCATGACCTACTCAGCGCATGTTACGACGCCGCCGCAACTTCTCGCGATAATGAGCGCCGAACAGGATTCAGGGCCGCGCGACGGCGATTATTCGTTTTCGATGCCGCAGCCCGTACCCGCCTATCTGCTTGCGATCGCGGTCGGCGATATCGGCTTCAAAGCCATCAGCGAGACGGTCGGCGTTTACGCCGAGCCTGCGACCATCGAGGCCGCCGCCGCCGAATTTGGAGACACGCCGCAAATGGAAACGGAGGCTTCCGCGCTTTACGGCCCGTATCGGTGGGGCCGTTACGACCTGCTCGTCCTGCCGCCGTCTTTTCCGCTCGGCGGCATGGAAAACCCGCGACTGTCATTTGTCACGCCGACCCTGATCGCCGGCGACAAGAGCCTTGTCGGCACAATCGCCCACGAGCTTGCGCATTCCTGGTCCGGCAATCTCGTCACGAACGCCACATGGTCGGACGCATGGCTTAATGAAGGCGTCACGTCCTATGTCGAAAACCGCCTGATGGAAGCCGTGTTCGGACGAGAGCGCGCGCGCATGGAGCAAGCGCTCGCCTACAGCGATCTGACGGCGGAAATCGCGGGGATCGAACAACCGGAACTGACGCGCCTGCAATTGCCCGCCGATATCGATCATCCGGACACCGCGTTTTCGGATGTCGCTTATATCAAGGGACAGTTTTTCCTTCACTTCCTCGAAAGTCGTTACGGGCGCGCGCCGTTCGACGAATTTCTCAAAACCTGGTTCGAAAGCAAGGCGTTCGAACCGGCGACGAGCGCGGATTTCCGCAAACATCTGATGGAAACGCTGGCCGCGGCGGCGCCTGACGCGGCTTCGGTGAATGAAATTGACGAATGGCTCTACGGAACCGGCCTTCCTTCAACGCTTGTCGTTCCGACCGCTTCGGCGTTCGAAGATATAGACGGGCGCGAGACGGTGTGGGCGGGCGGCGAAATGTCGGCGAGCGCGATCGACACCTCGAAATGGACGACGCAGCACTGGCTCCATTTCATCAATGCGATTCCTGACGACGTCACCGGCGAGCGGTTGCGCGATCTCGATCGCACCTATGACTTGTCGTCGAGCGCAAACGCCGAAATCGCATTCGCATGGTACAGGCGCGCCGTTAAAAACCATTATGCGCCGGCCATGCCGTCAATTGAGGAATTTCTCGGCCGTATCGGGCGCGGGAAGTTTCTTTATCCGCTTTATGAAGCGCTGGTTGAAAACGACGAACGCGAATTCGCCGAGCGCGTCTATGCGAAGTCCAAACCGCTCTATCATCCGATCGCCAGAAAACGGATTGAAGAAATCCTCGCGCCGAAAACCTGATCCGCCGGAAATACGGCATCGCGCAGGCCTCGCGTCCTATCGCGCGGCCGCTTCATCGTCGATCCATTCCTCGACATGGCGGCGGAGCGCGCCTAGCGGAACAGCGCCGTTTTCAAGAATGCGGTCGTGAAACGCCTGGATGTCGAAGCGCGCGCCAAGACACGAGACTGCTTTGGCGCGCAGGGCCGCAATCTCAAGCGCGCCGGTATCATAGGCGGTGAGCTGGCCGGGCATGGCGGCGATGCGATCAAGCATGGTATCGACATTCGTTTCGTCGAAACGTCCCGATTCCATCAGAAACGCCGCCGCCGCCTCGTTCGACCAGCCATAGAGATGAATGCCGGGATCGACCACCATGCCGCGCGCCGGCCATGAGCGGCGCGATATCGCGCCATAACCGTTCGCGTACAGCCCCGCCTCCTCAGCGAGGCCTTCCGCATAGCGCGCCCAGCCTTCTATGTATGCGGTTGAACCGAACAGCCTCGTAAGCGGATGAAGACCTTCGAGCGAATAGGCCGTGGCGATCTGCAAATGGTGTCCGGGCCATCCCTCGTGAACGAGAACGATCTCGGCCTCGCCCTTGGTCTGGCTTTCCCAGTCATCGGTATCGATGCGATAGGTCGCCGCACCCTGCGCCGCAGGTTTCGGTTCATATCTCGAAGATTGCCCCGTTCCTTTCAGAAATTCGGGAAAGGGCTCCACGATAAGGGGCTGCGCCGGCAATGCTGAAAAGAACGGCGCGATTTTTTCGCGCGCGACGGGTTCAAGCGCGCGGGTGAATTCGATCAATTCGCTTTCGGAGCGAAACCGGTTCGCCGGATCGGCCTTTACGCGCGCAAGTATCGTTGCGAAATCGGATTCGCCGAACAACGCCTCGCCGCGCTGAACGACTTGCGCGCGGTTCGCGGCCACCTGCGCCGAACCGCGTTTGAATGTCGCCTCGCCGCCGATCTGCGCCGTATGATACGCGCGCAACATCGCCTCATAGCAGGCCGCACCGTCGGGAACGGCGCGTATCGAGAGCGCATCGCGCGCATGCGGCAGATAGTCATCGTGCAGAAAATCGCGAAAATCGGCGATCGCCGGCGCGATTTCGTTTTCAGCCAGACGCGATATCGCCGCGCTGAATTTTTCATCGCCTTCTACGCCGGACGCAAATGCGAGGAGCGGCGATTCGATCGCCGGCGCGGCGAGAAGCGCATCGATCTGCGCAATTACGCGGTTGACGACCCGCTTGGGCGCCGAATAGCCGGCGGCGAGCCCCGCCGCGAGATTGGCCTTTTCGTTTTTCAGGTAATCGGGAAATCGCCGCCAGCGCGCGATCGCCATTGCGCGCTCGACAGGCGTTGCGACCGGCTGCGCCTTCGCGACGGCGGCGAATGAATTCTGCCAGCCGGACATATGATTGACGCCCCAGAGATTGAGCCGGCAGATTCGCAATCCCCTGCTCGCCGCGAATTGCTCTTTCAGCGTTTCATAAAGCACCCAGTCAGCGCGACCGGAAATAGCCGCCGGATCGAGGCTTTCAAAATGCTGCGCCAGAATGTCTTCTTCTCGCTGAAACCGTGCGAGCCCTGCGGGCGAATTATCCTCCATCGCCGCAAGGTCTTCTTTCACGACATCGCCAAGCCCCGCATAGACGACGGAAAACGGCGAAAGCGTCAGCGACGCTTCGAGATAGGAATCGGCGATTTCATGCAATTGCGCAGATTGATCGACTGACGTGCCGGCTTCGTCTTCATTGTCCGCGCATGCGGATGCGAGCGATAGAAGGGCGATTGCGAGAATTCGTTTCATGACTGCCTCAGGAACTCGTAGAGAAGGGCGTGAAATCCGTTTCCTTGTCATAGACGTCAACGCCTTCTGCGCGTTTGAGAAATCCGACGATGCGGTAAGTGGCCGGCGTCAGGAACGCCTCCCATGCGACCTTTAATACGTAATTGGCGGCCATCACCGTTAGCAACAGCTCCCCCGACCAGACGCCGGAAAAAGCGAGCGGATAAAACAGGATCGTATCAACGCCCTGCCCGACCGCCGTCGATCCGATCGTTCGTCGCCACAAATGCCTGCCGCCTGAAGCGACCTTCATTTTCGCCATGACGAATGAGTTCGAGATTTCGCCCGCCCAGATGGCGATACACGAGGCGGCGACGATGCGCGGCGCCTGGCCGAAATTGAGCGCGAATGCTTCCTGTTTCGAAACGCCGCCGATATCGACGTCCCATTCGGGCGCAGCCGGTATCCAGGTGATGAACGCCGCCATTCCCGCAGCGAAAGCCGCGGAGGCGAAGCCCGCCCAGATGACGCGCCGCGCGCGGGCGTAACCGTAAACCTCGGTCAGAACGTCGCCGGCCACGTAAGACAGCGGGAAGAATAGAACCCCCGCGCCGAAGGAAATCCCGCCGATCGTCGCGACCTTTCCTGCGCCGATAATATTGGCGCAAACAATGACGACGCATGTCGCCGCCATCAGGAAGTCGTAATAGCGAAAACGATGCGCCGAAATTTCCGACGCGCGCTCGATTCGCTCAATCGTCATAGGCCCTCGGCGCCGGTCCGCCCGGTCCAGCCGGGACCGCGCACGACGCGCCCCGCCTTGACGCCCGTGTGTTCGCCGTTTTCAATCGTCAGCGCGCCATTGACGAAAACCTCGCTGACGCCGGTCGAAAGCTGATGAGGATTTTCGAACGTCGCGTTATCGGCGATTGTCGCCGGATCGAACACGACGATATCCGCGAAATAGCCCTCCGCGAGCTTGCCGCGATCTTTCAGTTTGAGGTTTGTCGCCGGAAGAAGCGTCAGCCGGCGCACGGCGTCTTCTATCGAAATCGTTTTGTCGTCGCGGACATATTTGGCGAATATGCGCGCGAAGTTGCCATAGGCGCGCGGATGCGTGCTTTGATTGAGAAACACGCCTTCGGGCGCCATCGAACCGCCATCCGATCCGAAACTCATGAATGGCAGTTTTATTTTTTTCGCAATGTTTTCTTCCGACATGACGAAATAGACGACCTGAACCCGCGTGCCGTCTTCTATGACGAGATCGATTGCGGTTTCTTCGGGCGGCGTCCCGCGTTCGCGCGCGACCTCGCCGAGTGTCATGCCCTGATATTTGCGCAAGGCCGGGTTCTTGAAACCGACTAGCAGCACGCCGTCCGCCCCGCCGGCATGTTCAATCCGGTTTTCGAAATCGACATTGGGATCGCGCATCTCTTCGGCGACCCGCGCCCTTGTCTCCGGGTCTTTCAATCTCTCGATCCAGGCTTCGGTTCCGCCCTCCTGCACCCAAAGCGGCATCGCGGCGTCAAGGCCGGTCGAGCTTGCGGGATAGGCGTACATGTCCGTCGTGATCGCAAGTCCTTCCTCTCGCGCCGCCTCGATCCGTGCGATCGCCTGATCGAGCTTGTCCCAGTTCGGCCGGCCGCTCGCCTTGAAATGATAGATTTCGGCCGGCGCGCCGGTCGCCCGCGCGATGTCGATCAATTCGTCGACGGCTTCGAGGAATTTTCCGGCCTCCGAACGGATATGCGAAATATACATGCCGTCGAATTCAGCGGCGGCGGCGACGAGCGCTTTGAGTTCCTGCGTCGAGGCGAAATTCGCCGGCGCGTAGATGAGCGATGAACCGACGCCCATTGCGCCTTCGCGCATCGCGTTGCGGACAAGCTCTTGCATGCTCGCAAGTTCTTCCTCGCTCGCCGGTCGATTATCGTAGCCGATTTCATGAATGCGCGCCGTCGTCGCGCCGACAAAAGAGGCGACATTCGCCGACACGCCCTTGCGTTCGAGAAATTCGAGATATTCGCCAAGCGTCGTCCATTCGATGTCATATTTGATGTCACCCTGTTGCGCGGCCATGTCGGCTTTCATGGCGTCGGTGAGCGGCCCCCAGGAAAACCCTTCGCCGAAAACTTCCAGCGTCACGCCCTGGCTGATGTCGCCGAGACTGCGCCCGTCCGCGACCAGATCGTCAACGGCCCATGACAACATGTTGATGAAACCGGGCGCGACCGCCTTGCCCGCTGCGTCGATTTCCTTTTCGGCGTGCGCGCGGCCAAGATCGCCGACGGCGGCGATGCGATCGCCGTCGATTGCGATATCGGCGACAATTCCCGGCGCGCCTGTGCCGTCATAGACGACGCCGCCGCGAATGATCACGTCATAATTTTCAGATTGCGCGCATGCGCCAAGCGCGACAGCCGCGATCGCGGCGAAAAATCCGAGTTTCATCAAAACCCTCCCGAGGCGGTTCCGGGCAGCCTAACCCGGTTCGACAGCGCGGTCAGGCGCCTTGATCAGCGATTATCGTCGGAATTCCCGCCGCGCCGGCCCAGCGCCTTCACCACGCCGCGCAGCGTGCGCACTTCGCCCTCCGTCAAACCGGCGCGGACAAAAGCTGTTTTGATCTTTCTTTGCATCGCGTCGCGCTTTTCCGGCGGATAGAAATACTCAGCCTCGCCGAGCGCGTCGAACAACTGGCCGATGAAGCCTTCAAACTGTCCTTTCGACGCCTGCGGAGCGAGATCGAGATCGGACGGCGGCGAGGAAAGGCCCGCCGCAACCGCCCATTCATAGGCCATGACGACAAGCGCCTGCGCGACATTGAGCGAGGCGAAAGCGGGATTGACGGGAATTGAGACGACGCCGTCCGCGCGATTGACGTCGTCATTGGAAAGCCCGGCGCGTTCGGGGCCGAGAATGATCGCGCATTTCTCACCGCGATCGATGCGCGTTTTGAACGCCTGCGCCGCCTCGCGCGGCGTCATCACCGGCAGCAGCGATTCGCGCGGGCGCGCAGTCATCGCCAGCGCGAAGCTGAAACCGCCGAGCCCGCTCTTGCTGTCTGCGGCGAGGCGCGCGTTTTCAAGTATGACCGCCGCGCCCGACGCCATCGCCTCGGCGCGTTCATTGGGCCAGCCGTCGCGCGGATTGACGACGACAAGCTCGCAAAGGCCGAAATTCATCATCGCGCGCGCAGCGGCGCCGATATTTTCCCCCATTTGCGGCTCGATCATCACGACCGCGGGAGCAGGCGCAAAAGCCGCTGAGGCGCGCGCTTTTCTCAATTTCGCTGACTTGTCGGCTTTCGGCATGATTCCCGAAGTTTGCGGCGATGGGCGCTCAATGCCCCGCCAGGGCGCGTTTGCGCAAGTCTTTACCGGCCTCGGCGGGCCAATCTTTGCGCCAACGGCCCGGAATGCTATAGGCCACGCCGCGCGGGGCGCGACGGCGCCGCCCGGATAACCGCCTGAGGAAAGAGTTCATGAAAAAAATCAAGGTCGATAACCCGGTCGTCGAGATGGATGGCGATGAGATGACCCGGATCATCTGGAAGATGATCAAGGACAAGTTCATCCACCCTTATCTCGATATCGACCTGAAATATTTCGATCTCGGCATTGAAGAACGCGACCGGACGGACGACCAGATCACCATCGAGGCGGCCGAGGCGACGAAACGTTACGGCGTCGCCGTCAAATGCGCGACGATCACGCCGGACGAAGCGCGCGTTGAGGAATTCAAGCTGAAAGAGATGTGGCGGTCGCCGAACGGCACGATCCGCAACATTCTCGGCGGCGTCGTCTTTCGCGAACCGATCATTATCCAGAACGTGCCGCGCCTCGTTCCCGGCTGGACCCAGCCGATCATTATAGGCCGCCACGCATTCGGCGATCAGTATCGCGCGACCGACATGCTTTTCCCCGGGAAGGGCAAGCTGTCGATCAAATGGGAAGGCGAAAACGGCGAAACGATCGAAAAGGACGTTTTCGAGGCCCCCTCCGCCGGCATTTATATGGGGATGTATAATCTCGACTCTTCAATCCGCGATTTCGCGCGCGCCTGTTTCAATTACGGGCTCAATCGCAAATATCCGGTCTATCTGTCGACGAAGAATACGATCCTCAAAAAATACGACGGCCGCTTTAAGGATATATTCCAGGAGATCTGGGAAACGGAATTCAGGGACAAATTCGCCGCGTTCAAGGGAACGTATGAACATCGCCTGATCGACGACATGGTCGCATCATGCCTGAAATGGTCCGGCGGCTATGTCTGGGCGTGCAAGAACTACGACGGCGACGTTCAGTCCGACACCGTCGCGCAGGGTTTCGGCTCGCTTGGCCTGATGACCTCCGTCCTGTTGACGCCGGACGGCAAGACGATGGAGGCGGAAGCCGCGCATGGCACGGTGACGCGCCACTATCGACAGCACCAGCGGGGCGAGGAAACCTCGACCAATCCGATCGCCTCGATATTCGCCTGGACGCGCGGCCTCGCCCATCGCGGCAAACTCGACGGCAATGACGCGCTTATCCAGTTCGCGCAGACGCTTGAAAGAACCATCATCAAAACCGTCGAACAGGGTCACATGACCAAGGATCTCGCATTGCTCATCGGCGCGGAGCAAAAATGGCAAACGACGACCGGTTTCCTCGACAAGATCGATGAGAACTTCAAAGCCGCGATGGCGTAGTGGCGCGCATCCTGAAAGACGTTGCGACGTTCAGGGCCGATAAGGCATGGGGAGCGCTTGACGTCGCGGACATTGACGGCGCAAGCGTTCGTATTCACTGGACGGACGAACCCTATCGCTGGCATATAAATGACGGCGCGGAGGTGTTCGCCGTTATCGCGGGCGAGGTCGATATGAGATATCGACATTGCGGCGAGGAACATGTCGCGCGCCTTTCAGCCGGAGACATCTTTGTCGCCGATATCGGCGATGAACATGTCGCCGAGCCGATCGGAGAGGCCCGGATACTCGTAGTTGAGCGCAAAGGATCGGTTTAACGCGCCTGCAGGGCGGCTCGCCGCCGACGGTTTCCGAAGCGCGCCAAAGCCCAATTCGCCCGCCGCATTCACCGCACGTTCCGCCGCAAGCGCGCTTGCCCGTTTGCGCGCAGTCAGACAAATTCGGCGCATCAAAAATCAAATGGAAAGGGCGCATCCATGAAAAGACTTCTAATCACGACAGCAATTTCCGCAGCCGTAGCGGCTGGTCTTGCGACGCCGGCTTTCGCTGAAACGAAATCATATGATCTGGCCGGGTTCACTCACGTTTCGGCTGCGGCCGGAACGAGCGTAAACGTCGAGGTCGGCGGTGATTATTCCGTTGTCGCGGAAAGTTCGAGCGAGGGACTTGACCGGCTTCGCATCGACGTCGTGGGCGATGAGCTTCAGATCGGGCGCCGGCGCGGAACGATGGGCTGGGGACGCGGCGTCCGCGTCGTCGTCAATGTGAGGCTCCCGGCTTTATCCGGCCTTGACGTATCGTCAGGCGCGTCAATCGAGGCGAACAATATCGACGCGAGCAGTTTCGAGATCGGCGCGTCCTCGGGCGGCAGCCTTGAAGCCGTCGGGCGCTGCGACGCGCTCGATGTGGATGTATCCTCCGGCGGCTCCATCGATGCGCGCGGTCTTGAATGCCGAACCGCCGACGCGGACGCCTCCTCAGGCGGCAGCGCCGACATATTCGCTTCCGAGCGAATTTCGGGCGATGCATCGTCCGGCGGAAGCATCGACGTTTACGGCAAGCCGGCGAATGTCAGCAAAGACACCTCATCCGGCGGCAGCGTATCGGTCAGGTGACGATATCGGCGAGCGGTCCGCTGCTTCGTCAGGAAAAAGGCGCCTCACGGCGCCTTTTTTTCGATTGAGGGTTTACAAGGCTAAGCCGGACGACGAACAGATTCTTCCATGTCAAACGCTATGATCTCCTCCGAACCCTCGCGGCGCACCTTTCTGATCGGCGCGGCCGGCGCGGCCCTCGCGGGCTGCGCAACCTCTGCGCGCGCCGACGCGGATATTGCCGATATTGAAGCGCGCCTTGGCGGGCGTATCGGCGCCGCCGCGCTCGATCTGTCGAGCGGGCGGCGGATCGTTCACCGTGCGGATGAACGTTTCGCCATGTGCTCGACCTTCAAATGGGCGCTCGCGGCGCTTGTCCTGCGCGAGGCGGACAAAGGGTCGCTCTCGCTTTCGGCGTCCATCGCGATCAGCCGCGAAGATCTTGTTTCCTATGCGCCTGTTCTCGAAACGCGCGTCGCTTCCGGTGCGATGACGATTGAAGAACTTTGCGAGGCCGCGACCGGGCTTAGCGATAACGCCGCGGCCAATTTGCTGTTGAAGCTAGTCGGCGGGCCTCAAGGGTTCACGACGCAATTGCGCGGGCTCGGCGATGGCACGACCCGGCTCGATCGCTGGGAAACCGCGTTGAACGAGAATGCGCCGAGCGATCCGCGCGACACGACGACGCCCAATGCGATGGTCAGGCTTTTCGATATTTTTTTCATGCAGGACGTGTTGACGGAACACGCGAAAGAACGCCTCGCGAAATGGATGATCGCGTCGCAGACCGGCGCGGCGCGCCTGCGCGCTGGATTGCCGGGCGCGTGGATCGCCGGCGACAAGACAGGCACGAGCGGGAACGGCGCCTTCAATGATGTCGCATTCGCCGTTCCAAATGGGCGCAAGCCGATTTTCATCGCCTGCTACGTCAATGCGCCAGGTTCGGGCGCGGCTGAAGCAAACGCCGCGCACGCTGAAATCGCCGCACATATCGCTTCGGTTTTCGCCTGAACTGTCGCCGCGCGTCTAATCGCCCGGCCGGGTCGCAACAAAAAGCGCGCCGGCGCCCATCATCGCGAAAGTGAATATCTTCGCCCAGCCGGGCGCGGCCGTTTGCGTAACCAGTAGCGCGGACGCCGCCATCATGGACAGGGCGATCAGCTTCGATCTCAGGGTGATCGCACCGCGATCGCGCCATCTGCGAACGCCGGGGCCAAGGAGCGGGTGATCGAGCAGCCAGGTTTCAAGGCGCGGCGAGGAGCGCGCGAAACAGGCCGCGGCGAGAATGAGAAAGGGAACGCCCGGCAATAGCGGCAGGAAAACGCCGGCGGCGCCGATCGCAGTCAGAAAAAGCCCGAGCGATCGAAAAACTATGCGCCGCGTTCGTCCCTTCACCGGATCGCTCATGCGGCCGCGATCGCCGCCCCGATCGCCGCTACCGCCTCGTTCGCCTTTGCGCCATCGGGACCGCCCGCCTGCGCCATGTCGGGGCGCCCGCCGCCGCCCTGCCCGCCGATCGCTTTCGCGCCGGCGCGCACAAGATCTACGGCCGACAGCCGGTCTTTCAGATCGTCCGTGACGCCGACGGTCAGCGCGGCTTTGCCGTCCGATACGCTGACGAACGCGGCGACGCCCGAACCGAGTTTTTGCTTGGCCTGGTCGACAAGTCCGCGCAGATCGCGCGCGGGAACATCCTCGATTACCTTGCCGAGAAATTTCACGCCCTTGATGTCGGCGACTTCATCGGCCGGCGCGCCGGAAGCGCCTGCGCCGAGCGCGAGCTTCTTTTTCGCCTCGGCGAGTTCGCGTTCAAGCTTTTTTCGCTCCTGCGCCAGCGCCTCGACACGCACGGCGAGTTCGGCGACCGGCGCTTTCACGAGATCGGCGGCGGCGCGCGCAATCGCGCTCTGCTCTTCGAGGTAAAGCCGCGCCGCCTCACCGGTCAGCGCCTCGATCCGGCGCACGCCTGCGGCGACTGCGCTTTCCGACACGATTTTGAAAATCGCAATATCGCCGAGACGGCGCACATGGGTGCCGCCGCAAAGTTCGACCGAATAGGGCCGTTCGCCGTCACGACCCATCGACAGAACGCGAACGTCCTCATCGTATTTCTCGCCGAACAGCGCAATCGCGCCCGATGCGACCGCATCGTCGTAAGGCATGAGCCGCGTCGTCACCTCATCATTCTGGCGAATGACCGCATTGACGCGCTTTTCAATCTCCGCGATTTCCGCCGCGCTCACCGATTTCATATGCGAAAAGTCGAAACGCAGCCGATCAGGCGCGACAAGCGAGCCTTTCTGGGCGACGTGATCGCCGAGAACGTCTCTCAGCGCCTTGTGAAGCAAATGCGTGGCCGAATGATTGGCGCGCACGCGCAAGCGGCGCGGCGCATCGATCGACAGGCGAACTGCATCGCCGATTTTTATCGCGCCTTCGACGACGCGCCCGACATGACCGGACAGGGCGCCGGCGTGTTTCCTGACATCGAGAATTTCAACGACGGCGCCGCTGTTGGAAACGATGCGCCCCGCATCGCCGATCTGTCCGCCGGATTCGGCGTAGAACGGCGTTTGATTGACGATGATCTCGACCGTATCGCCTGTTTTCGCCGTATCGACCTTCGCGCCGTCCTTGACGATCGCCTCAATCACGCCTTCCGCTGTTTCATGGACATAACCGAGAAATTCGGTCGCGCCGATGCTGTCTTTCAAATCAAACCAGAGCGATTCATTCACCGCATCGCCTGAACCGGCCCACGCCGCGCGGGCCGCGGCTTTTTGCGCCTTCATCGCCGCGTCGAAACCTTCGACATCGACGCCCAGCCCCCTGCGGCGCAGCGCGTCCTGCGTCAGGTCGAGAGGAAAACCGTATGTGTCGTAGAGTTTGAACGCCGTTGCGCCGGCGAGTGATTTCGATCCGCCGAGTTTGGCGATTTCCTCGTCGAGCAGCTTCACGCCGCGATCAAGGAGCGAGCGGAATTTCTCCTCTTCCGCGCGCAGGGTTTCGCGAATGAGCGCCGATGCGCGATGCAACTCTTCATACGCCGCTCCCATTTCCGATTCCAGCACCGGCGCGAGGCGCGTCATCAACGGCTCGCGCGCGCCGAGCGCATGGGCGTAACGCATCGCGCGGCGCATAATGCGCCGCAGGACGTAGCCGCGCCCCTCGTTCGACGGGGTGACGCCGTCGGCGATGAGAAAACACGACGCGCGCAAATGATCGGCGATCACGCGATGGGCCGGAGCGTCTTCGCCCTCGGCCGGGCGTCCGGTCAAATCGACGCTGGCGGCGATCAGTTTCCTGAAAAGGTCCGTGTCGTAATTGTCGTGAACCCCCTGAAGAACGGCGGCGATGCGCTCCAGCCCCATGCCGGTATCGATCGACGGCTTCGGCAATGAGATCATTTCGCCGTCGGCGCTTCGATCGAACTGCATGAAAACGAGGTTCCATATTTCGATGAAGCGGTCGCCATCCTCATCGGGCGTGCCTGGCGGGCCGCCCGGTATATGCTCGCCATGGTCGTAAAATATCTCGGAGCAAGGGCCGCACGGCCCGGTATCGCCCATCGCCCAGAAATTGTCATTCGTTGGTATGCGGATGATCCGCGAGTCGGGAAGTCCGGCGATCTTTTTCCAGAGTGCGGCCGCCTCGTCATCCGTGTGGTAGACAGTGACTGTCAGCTTTTCGGCATTAAGGCCGAATTCCTTCGTCACCAGCGTCCATGCCGCGTCGATCGCCTCGTCCTTGAAATAATCGCCGAACGAGAAATTGCCGAGCATCTCGAA
>JAGRDS010000002.1:52540-136425 GCA_020446945.1 Parvularculaceae bacterium | reverse complement strand
TCGTTGTGCTTGCCGCCGGCGCGTACGCATTTCTGCGACGAGGCCGCGCGCAAATAGGGACGCTTTTCGGCGCCGGTGAACACATTCTTGAACGGCGCCATGCCGGCGTTTGTGAAAAGGAGCGTCGGGTCATTTTGCGGAACGAGCGGCGCCGATGGCGTCACGGTGTGGCCGCGCGCCCGGAAAAACTCCAGGAACGCGGTTCGGATATCGTTCATCGAATTTTTGGCCGGTGTCGGCATGGGCCCTCGTCAGTCCGTCAGCAAGGCGAAATCGGCGCCTGAAAAGCGCGCCGCGCCGGGAAGCCTCATCGCTCCCCGGCGCGGCCGGACTACTTAAGACGCAGACCGTCGCGCGTAAAGCGAACGGTCGGCTGTTGGGTCGCCGTCGGGCGGCGGTCGAGCCGGGATGGCGCGCTCGCAGCGCGATCCGGCGCGGTTCCGGGCGGTCACCCGCCCATGCAGAAGAAATTGAGCTTGTTCCCGTCAGGATCGCGGAAATAGCCGGCGTAGAAATTCTCGCCCCGCGGCCCGGCGGCCCCTTCGTCCGCCGCCCCAAGCGAGATCGCCTTTTTATAGAGCTTGTCGACCTGCTCCTTCGAATCGACGGCGAGGGCGACCATCGTTCCGTTGCCGGCGCTTGCGGCCGCGCCGTCGAACGGTTTAAAGACGCCGAGGCCGGGCGTATCCATCGAGACGCCCCAGGCGATGAACGTCTCGCCCTCCATCAGCCGCTTGGCGCCGATTTCGCCGAGAAGCGCGTCATAAAACGTCGCAGCGCGCGCCATATCATTGGTGCCGAGCGTTACGTAACCGATCATAGCTGTCTCCCTTGTTCACGGAATTTGTTCAAAGGCGCCGAAATCGGCCGCCATCGCAGCGCGCGCCATGGCAGCGGCGCGTCACGCCTCGGCGGCTTCGTTCTCCGCATCCCCGTCATCATTTTCGCCGGACAACATTTCATCGGCGACAAGCCCGGCGTTCTGACGGATCGCCATCGCAATCTCTTCCGCCATATCGGTATTTTCTTTCAGAAACTGCTTGGCGTTTTCGCGCCCCTGCCCGATGCGCTCGCCATTATAGGAAAGCCATGCGCCGGATTTTTCGACGACGTTCGCCTTGACCCCCAGATCGATAAGCTCGCCGACATAGGAAATGCCCTCGCCATACATGATATCGAATTCGACCTGCCGGAAAGGCGGCGCAACCTTGTTCTTGACGATCTTGACGCGCGTCTGGTTGCCGACGACCTCGTCGCGGTTCTTGATTGCGCCGATACGGCGAATATCGAGGCGCACGGACGAATAGAATTTCAGCGCGTTGCCGCCGGTCGTCGTTTCGGGCGAACCGAACATGACGCCGATCTTCATGCGGATCTGGTTGATGAAAATGACAAGCGTGTTCGACTTTGCGATCGAACCCGTCAGTTTGCGCAGCGCCTGGCTCATCAAACGCGCCTGGAGGCCCGGAAGGGAATCGCCCATTTCGCCTTCAAGCTCGGCGCGCGGCGTCAGCGCGGCCACCGAATCGACAATGAGAACATCGACAGCGCCCGACCGCACCAGCGTATCGGCGATTTCAAGCGCCTGTTCGCCGGCGTCCGGTTGCGAAATCAAAAGCTCGTCGAGATTGACGCCGAGTTTTTGCGCGTAAATCGGATCGAGCGCGTGTTCGGCGTCGACGAAAGCGGCGACGCCGCCTTTTTTCTGCGTCTGCGCAACGACCTGAAGCGCCAGCGTCGTCTTGCCCGAGCTTTCCGGCCCGTAAATTTCAACGATACGTCCCTTGGGCAGCCCGCCGATGCCGAGCGCGATATCAAGCCCGAGCGAGCCGGTCGATATCGCCTCGATCTGGACGACCTCGCGATCGCCGAGGCGCATCAAGGACCCCTTGCCGAATTGCTTGTCGATCTGGGAGATCGCCGCCTCAAGGGCCTTTTTCTTGTCCACGCCGCCCGCCTCTCCTGAACGCTCAACCAACCGCAAACCGGTTTTCGTCATATCCGCCTCCGTGCCCGACGGGCGTCGCCCCGTCAATGGCCGCGTTGTACCGCTTTTGTTCTCTTTTGGCAATACCGTATATCCTGTTGTTTTTATATAATAATATGGTTTTGTTCCAAAATTGTTCCGTCGTTTTAGACACCGACTATATCCCCTTGACGTATGTGGCGGCGGCGAATCGGCCGCGTGCGGGAAATCGGGTCAAACCGGCAAACTCAGGACGATCGAGGGCGAGGTCTAAAGCGGCGAGGCTTTAACCTACGAGGCTATTCAAACGGCGCCTCGCAAGCGGCGCGTTGCGCGGCGCGGGCGGGTTCTCACGCTTCCGGTTTCGCCGACATTTTACGGGTGAGGCCGGGGCCGGCCAATCGCATGGCGAGCCTATCCGGCGGCGAATTCGGCGTTCGCCGCACGCCTGCGTATATTGTCTGCGTCATCATCGGCCCTGATATCATTTTCCGGGATATCGTCTGCCGGCCGGCGCCCGCGTTCGCACACTGATGCAGGTTTTCGAAGGCGCGACGCCTTAAAATTAATTTTGGAACACGAGGGCGCGACCGCGCCGCTTTGTGTGGAATTCGTCAACCAAAGCGGATTAACTGGCGCGACCGATACAACCGAACCCAAGGGGGAACAGACAATGGGCCGTTTCATCGCCGCGCTTTTCGCGCTTGTCCTCCTTCTCGCGGCGGTTGTCGTTCTCGCGCCGAATTTGATCCCGGCCGAAACCTACAAGGCGCGGCTGGAGGCGGCCGCCTCTAACGCGCTCGGCCGCGACGTGACGATGGGCGAGGATTTATCGTTCAAAATCTTTCCCCAGCCCGCCTTTTCCGTCAGCGATCTCGTCATCGCCAATGCGGCCGGGTTTGAAGGCGATCATCTTGCGCGCGTTTCGCGCGCCGATATCGGCGTCGAACTTTCCCCGCTTTTCAAAGGCGCCGTTGAAATATCGCGCTTCATTTTGACCGCCCCCGATCTCAACCTGCAAAAGGCCGCAGACGGCAGCGTCAACTGGAACCTTGCGCGCGCGTCCAATGACGCAGCGGGCGGCAAGGGCCCGGTGCGCGATATAAATATCGGCGACATGAAACTGATCGGCGGGCGCGCGATCTATAATGATGCGGCGAGCGGGAAAACCTATACAGCCGAAGATATAGACGCGACGGCGCGTCTGACGAGCCTTTCAGAACCGCTGGAGGTTCAGGGCGCGATGAGGTTCCAGGGCGCGCCGACGACATTCTCCGTCGTGCTTGCGACCCTCGCCGATCTGACGGCGAAAAAACGGTCCAACCTGAAGCTCGACGCAAAGATCAATGAGGCGACGATCGGCGCCGACCTGGCGCTCGCGGAGGGTGAGGCGTTCGCCTATTCCGGACCGGTCAGCTTCGACGCGCCGGACCTTGCCGCGCTCGCCGCGCTGTTCGATGTCGCGCTTGAAGACGCGCCAGGCTTTGACAGGCTCAACATATCGGGCGAGGCCGCCGGCGCTGCGACGTCGGTTGCGCTATCGAACGCAAAAATCGTTTTCGATGCGATCGACGCCGATGGCGATATCGAGCTGGACTGGGCCGGTCCGCGCCCGCGCGCAACGGGCGCGCTTGCTGTCGGAACGCTTGATCTGCGCCCCTATATGCCGCCGCCGACGAAAAGCACGGAGGGGTTTCCCGCCTGGTCTACCGAGACAATCAATTTTTCCAGCCTTCGAAATCTCGACGCCGATCTGGATATCAGCGCGGAGAAGGTTTTTCTGAACGAGATCGAGACGGGGCCGTCCCGGCTTAACCTGAAGATAAACGGCGGGCAGATGACGGCGTCGATTCCGCAGCTCGGTTTTTACGGCGGCGGCGGTTCGGGAACGCTTGTCGTCGACGCGCGCAAGGCGACGCCGTCGATCGCCGGCAAATTCTCGATGAATTCGGTGGAGGCCCAGCCCTTTACGATGGACCTTATGAAGATGGACAAGCTTCTGGGGCTCGGCGGCTTCACAATGGAATTCAGCGCGACCGGCGCGTCGCAATCGGCGATCATGAATTCGCTGAACGGAAAAGGCGGCTTCGATCTCAATGACGGCGCCATCAAGGGCGTCAACATCGTGAAACTCGCAAGCGCGGTTGGAAAACTGTATGAGGGCGGCCTCAGCAATCCGGCGGCTGTGACGAACGCGCTCGCAGAGGCGCGCCGCCCGGATGAAAAAACCGACTTCTCGAAATTCCTTTCGAATTTCACGATCGTCAATGGCGACGTCCAGGCGCCGACGATCACGCTGGAAGGCCCGTTCCTGACAATGACCGGCGCCGGGCGCGTCAACCTGCCGGGTCAGTCGATCGATCTGCGTCTCATGCCGAAAGCCTCGGCCGAATTCGACAAGGAAACGACGCGCACGATCGCGATTCCCTTGCGCGTCGGCGGCACGTTCTCAAAACCGACCATGTCGATCGACATGGAGGCGCTGCTGCGCGGGCGCGCCGAGGAATCGCTTAAAGGCCTCCTTAACAAGGCGCTCGCGCCGAAGGGCGATGCGGCGGGCGACGGCGCGCAGGGCGCCGAGCCCGATCCGGCGCAGGAATTGTTGCGCGGCATTCTCGGCGGCGGCAAATCCGCCCCGGCGACGCCGGCCGATTCCGGCGGCGCAGACAATTCCGGCGGCGCAGGCAAGGGCGATGACGGCGTGACAGGGACGAACGCGACCAGTACAAACGCGGCGGCGGAAAAAACCGGGCCGGCGGCCGATCCGGCCGAAACGCTCATACGTGAAGGGCTCGGCGCGCTCTTCGGCAAGAAAAAAGCCGCCGAACCCGAGCCGGCCGAGGACGACGGCGCGCAATAGGCGTCGGACGGCCTGTTGAAAATTCGCCGGCGCGCGGACCCGGATTCAACGGGCGCGCCCCTAGCCCTTGCGGGCGAACACGGTACATATTGTGATCCTTGGCGCGCTTTATAACCAGATGTGGTTGGACGGTTTTCGGCCGTTTCGCAGGCGGGCGACGGTCGTCAAAGCGGGTATCGAAGGGTCAGGATGAGGCTTGGCGCGATAAATAGGCGGACGCTCAAGACGCTCCTCGCCGCGACGACGGCGCCGGCGGCCATCGGCGTCGCGCCCGCGCTGGCGCAGGAAGGCGTTGCCGCGCCCGGGCTTGTCGCAGATCCCATCCTGATCGGCCTCCTCGCGGCGGGCGCGCTCACCGTAGCCGCCATTTCCTGGGCGCTCAGGGTTTCCGCCGCATCGCGCAACGCCTCGGTCGTCTGGACGAAAAAGCTCGCCGAACTGGAGGCGCAGCTTGAAAAATCGGATGCGGTGCTTTCGGCCCATCCAGGACTCGTTCTCGTTTGGGAGGACGATTACGAATCGCTGGAACAAGGCTGGGGCGCGCCGAAAATTCTCGGCGGACCGGCCGCGCTCGCCTCGCTTATGTCATTCGCCAAGGAAATTGACGACCGCGCGGCGACGCCGGTGACGCGGCTTTTGAATACGCTCGGCGATTTGCCGCTCGAAGACGACGGGCCGCCGGAAGAATTCAAGCATCTGAAAGACAAGGTCGCCGAATTGCGCCAGCACGGCATCGCCTTTTCCGGCTCGGTGATGACGCATGAAGGGCGCGCGATCGAAGCCGACGGGCGCGTCGCCGGCGGTCAGGTCGCGCTATGGCTCACAGACCCCGCCGTACGGATGGCTGAAGACAGCGGCATCATGGGCAAGGTGCGTGAGAAAACCGCCGATCTCCACGGCGCGCTCGCCCAGCTTGAACGCGCGCCCATCCCCGCCTGGCGGCGCACGGCGGATTTATCGCTCTCCTGGGTCAATCAGGCCTATGTCGATGCGGTTGAGGCGACGAGCGTCGGCGTCGTCATCAAGGACCAGATCGAGCTTGATTCCGCGGCGCGCAAAATCGCCGAGCGCGCGGCGGCCGACCGGCGCGCCGTCGATGGGCGCGTTCTCGTCAACATCAAGGGCGCGCGCCGCGCCCTCAAGATTACGGAAACGCCGGTGCATGCGGCGGGCGATGCGGCGATCGCCGGTTTCGCCATCGATATTTCGGAGCTGGAAAAAGCGCGCGCTGACCTGGCGCGCCATATTGATTCAAACCGCGCGACGCTGGATCAAATCCCGACCGCGGTCGCAATGTTCGGCGCGGCGCAGAACCTTGTCTATTCAAACGCGGCGTTCCAGACGCTCTGGTCGCTTGAAGACGCCGACATCGCCCAGCAACCGAACCATGGTGAAATTCTCGACCGCCTGCGTCAGGCCGGCCGTCTGCCTGAGCAGGCGGACTACGCCGGATGGAAGCGCCGTCAGCTTGCTCTTTATACGGAGGGGATGGCGGCGCCGGGCGAAGAGCGCACCGGGCGCGAACCCGATGAGGTCTGGCACCTGCCGGACGGGCGCACGCTTCGCGTTTCACGCGCGCGCCATCCGCTCGGCGGCGTCCTGGTCGTTTTTGACGACATTACCGAAAAAATGGCGCTCGAAGTGCGCTACAATACGCAGATCAGCGTCCAGCGCGCGACGCTCAACAACCTATCGGAAGGCGTCGCCGTTTTCGGCGCTGACGGACGTTTGCGCCTTTTCAACACCGCTTTCCAGAAAATGTGGCGCCTTGACGAGGCGACGCTGGCGAGCCGGCCGCATGTCGAGGCGACCTTCGCCGCAATGGGCGAGCGCGTCACGAAAGGCGGCGAACATTTAACGCTGGCCAAGCGCCGCGCGACGTCCATGTCGCCGGAAGACCGCCGGCCGATCCGCGACGAAATACTGGCCCTTTCAGACGGGCGCACGCTGGCGCTCGGCGCCGAGCCTTTGCCCGACGGCGCAACGCTCGTCTATTTCCTCGACGTCACCGACAGCCGCGAGCGCGAGAAGGAACTGAAAGAACGCAACGCGCTGCTTGAAGACATAGACCGGCAGAAATCGAAATTCGTCGATCACGTTTCCTATCATCTGCGTACGCCGCTTTCGTCGATTATCGGATTTGCGGAGATGATAGACGGGCAGATGTTCGGCGTTCTCAACGATCGGCAAAAGGATTATATCGCCTCAATCCTTTCCGCGTCCTATCATCTGCGCGATCTTATCACCGACATTATCGACCTGGCGGCCGTAGATGCGGGCCAGGTGTCGCTCGACGTCGCAGACATCGACATTCGGGAATTGTTGACGAGCGCTGCGACTTATTCCGCGCTCAAGGCCGAAGACACGCAGGTCGCGCTCGCCGTCGAATGCGACAAGGATATCGGCGCCATACGCGCCGATCCGCGCCGGCTCAAACAGATCCTGTTCAACCTGTTGTCGAACGCTTTCGCTTATACCGGCGTTGGCGGAAAAGTGACGATCGGCGCCGATCGCGCGCCGGGATTGATCCGGCTGTGGGTCGGCGATTCCGGTCGCGGCGTTTCGACGAAAGATCAGGCGCGCGTATTCGAACCCTTCGAATCGAGCGGGCCGTCCGCCGGCGCGGGGCTTGGGTTGTCGCTCGTCCAGCGCCTCGTCAGTCTGCATGGCGGCTGGGTGCGGATGGAATCGGCGCCGGATTCAGGAACCCGCATCACCTGCTTCCTGCCCGCCGAACCGCGTTCCATCGAAATCCCCCCGGAGGCGACGGAAAACATAATCGTCACAAAACCGGCCAGGCGCGAAAAGACCGCGAAAGACGGCGGCGAAAAGCGGGCGAAGCGGCCGGCCCGCCGGCGCGCGCCGCGCGCGGAAGCGGCGGAGTAGATCAGCCTGTTTTTCAGGGATGGGCGCGCGCAATCGCGTGCCGCGCCGCCAGCGCCTTGCGGATCGAGGGAATGGTGTTGGCGAAGCGCCGGCCCTTATATTCCCCGTCCGCCAGATCGGAAGGCGCGTCGTCTGCGAACACCAGCACGGGCGAATTCTGATTTTCCTCGCCGATAAGCTCGATAATCGCAGGCCGCGGCCGCTTCCAGTCGACGCGCACGATATCGAGAGACGTTTCAAGCGAGGGATACAATTTAAGGAGCCCTTCGACAGAAACGCAGTCCCAGCAGTAGAAAACCTCACCCGGATAGGCGGGATCTTCAAAATCCTTGTTGAGTAGAAATAGCTTGTCCCGCAACATCTCGCCGGCTCTCCCTGGGTTCGTTTTCGCCCGCCTGATAAGTCACGCAAATGCAGCCCGCAAGGAAGGGCGGCCGGGCCGGGCGGCCCCTCCCCTTTCCCGCCGCAATTTCGCGCTTTAGGCTTGCGCCATGAAATCATTGTTCGCCATCGCCTGGTTGCTCACGCCCGAAGCGCCTTACCTTCCCGCCTATCTCGACCGAATCGAGGGAACGACCGAGCGCTATGCCGACTGCGTGGCGCTCATCGCCGACGATCTGGACACCGGGCGACGCGCGGCGGAACGCTGGGTGAGCGAGGGCGGCGGCGCGCCGGCGCTTCACTGCCTTGCCGTCGGCGATCTTGCGGCGGGATTTTCCAAACTCGCCGCCGCGCGTCTTACCGAAATCTCCGAACGCTCCGACGCAGGCGACAGCCGCGCGCGCGCGCGCCTGCTGGCCGAGGCCGCGCTCGCATGGCTTGACGCCGATGACGCGACGCAGGCGGAAGGTTCCATCCTGGCGGCGCAACGCTTGACGCCCGAGCTTCCCGAACTCGATTTCGTCGCGGCGAAAGTCTACGCCGCTGCGGGAAAATGGCAGGCTGCGTCCGAGGCGGTGACCGCCGCAGAAGCGGCCGGACTTAAAACCGTGGAGGCCTATCTTATCCGCGCGCGCGCCGCGCGTGCGCTCGGGCGGGACGAAGACGCCGCCCACGACGTCGTCGCCGCATTGACGATCGATCCTTACGATATCGACGCTTTGACGCTGCGCGGCGAATTAAAGCAGGCGGGGTTCAATATCGAAGCCTATTACAGCGAGGACGACGAAGAGGACTAACCGCCCATGTCGCCAGACGAAATTATCGCGCGCCTCGGCATGGCGCCGCACCCTGAAGGCGGCCACTTCGTCGAAACCTTTCGCGACACGAAAACCGTCGACGCGCGCGCTGTTTCGACAGCAATCTATTTTCTGCTGAAGGAAGGCGAGCGCTCGCATTGGCATCGCATCGACGCGGCCGAAATCTGGCATTATCACGCCGGCGCCCCCTTGCGCCTTTCGATCGCCGACGAAAGGCGCGCGCATGATATAATTCTAGGCGCCGACCTCGCGCGCGGCGAACGCCCGCAAGGCGTCGCGCCGGCGGGCGCATGGCAGGCGGCGGAAAGCCTTGGCGCATGGACGCTAGTCGGCTGCACCGTCGCGCCGGGATTTCTGTTCGAGACGTTTGAACTCGCGCCGAAAGACTGGGCGCCGCCATCGCGATGAGGGCCGACCCGTCAGAACTCCTGCAACAGGGACAGGATGCGCTCAATCGCGGCGAGAACGCCCGCGCGCTCAATATTTTTTCAAATCTGGTCAAAATCGGGCCGCATTCGGTCGGGGCGTGGTGCGGATATGCTGCATCCCTTTACGGTTCCGGCCGGTTTGAACGCGCATTGTCCGCCGCGAAAGAGGCTGTTCGTCTTGGTCCGGATGATTTTCGGACCTATTCGGTCCTTGCGCCGCCCGCATTCCTTATGGATTGCGAGGTCGGGATTCAGACCTGTCGCGATTATATTCTGACGCTGTCGCGAAACGACGCGGAATCGCTCGCCGGTTTCTGGTCGAGCCGTCTGGCGGAAAAGGATCACTTTATCGCCGCCGCGCGCGCATTTTCGTTTTTTGCAGAACGCTATCTCGACGAGGAAGATACCGCGCACGAACTCGCGCACCATTATCTGAACGCTCAGGAGCTGGATAAAGTCGAAGACTTGCTGGGCGTCATTGAGAAAAATTTCGGCGACAGCGCAGCCGCCCTCTGCATGCGCGCCCGGATTGAAATTATACGCGGCGACGCGAAAGCGGCGAAAGCGGCCGCTCTTAAAGCAATCGAGCTGAATGCGAGAGCGATACCCGCCTATGTCATCCTTTCCGAACTCTCGCCGGAGCTTGTCGACGCTTCAATCGAGGAGCGTCTGAAAAAAGCCCTGGACGAGGGCGCACTGCCTGATGAAATGCGAATTGGCGGCTATCGCGCGCTTGGGCGCGCCGCCGAAAAAAAGGGTGATTTTAACGCCGCTTTCGACGCCTTCGACGCGGCGAAACGGCTGGCGAAGTCGGCCGCCGAAAGCTCGGGCCGCGTTTACAGGGCCGCCGCCGTCGAACGAAGAGCGCGCCTTGCGATTGCGCGCTACCCCGCCGCACCGTCTAGCGCCGCAATGGAAAGCGCGCCGCCGGATTGCGTTTTCATCGTCGGCATGCCGCGATCGGGTTCGACGCTGATCGACCAGGTTGTTTCGAGCCATTCCCGCGCCGTCAGCATCGGCGAAAGCGCCAATATGGCGCAGATCGCCAATTCGCTTGAGGCGCAAGCGAAAAGCGCCGGGCGAGCGTGGCGTTCATGCGTGGCGGACGCACGCGAACATTATCGAAGCGCCTATCGCAATGCGGCCGCCGGCGCGGCCTGCGTACTCGACAAAAACCTGTTCAATTTCGAACGCTGCGGCCTCATCGCCGACCTCGATCCCGGCGCACGCTTTATCGCCATGCAACGCGATCCGGCCGATATCGCCATGTCGGTATTCCGAACGAGATTCCTGGCGGCGCATGAATGGTCGAACGACCTCCGCGATATCGCCCACATGCAGGCGACTTACGAATTTCTCATCGAGCGCTGGCGGCGCATTCTCGGCGAGCGCATCCATGTCGTTAAATATGAAGAACTGGTCTCCGATTTCGAAACCGGCGTGCGCGCAGTACTGGACTTTTGCGGCCTCGACCTGGAACAGCAATGCCTTGAGTACTACAAGGGCGACCGCACGGTTTTTACGGTCAGCGCCGTGCAGGTGCGCCGCCCGATCAACGCCGACGGCGTCGCGCGATGGCGCGGCTATGAAAAGCGCCTCGCGCCCTTTTTCCAGAGCCTTGAAGAATTCCGCCGGCGCTACGCGCAAAGTTAGCGCCCGCGATGGACGCTGAACGCAAATCAGCCCAGCCTCGCTTTCTTAACGAGACGTTAACGCCCTCCGGCGCCTAATTTCCGTTGCGATTGCGGGATGCGAACCAATGTCCGATCCGAGCGTGAAGGCGCCACTTGAGAACAGGACCGTTCAGGAATTGCAGGCGCTCGCCGCGACGGCGGCCGCCGCGCCGGACAACCGCGCCAAATCGGCGCCGGGCCTTTCGCGCGCCGCGCGACTTCATCTGATCGATCAATTGTCACGCTGGAGCGGCTCGGGTCTTGCGCTGTTCGCAGGCCTCGCGATTTTCAATGCAATCGTCATCGCGCGCGCCTTGCCGCTGCGCGCCGCCGTCTGGTCGCTCATGCTGTTCGCCGCTCTTTATCTCTGCCGGCGCTATCGCAGTGAATTCCGCCGCGGCGACGCGATCGCCGCGCGCCCATTCCGTTGGCGGGCCAATTACACCTCAAGCCTCGCCGTCGTCAGCGCGGCGTTCGGCGCCGGCGCTTTTTTGCTCGCGCCGACGGGGGCGCCGCCCGCCGCCGCGATGCAGACGCTCGCCCTGATGCTCGCCGGCGCGACGATCGCAGCCGCGCTGAACCTCGCCCACCGCCCGGCGGCCGCTGCGGCCGGACTTCCGGCGTTTGCGGCGATCTTCGCCTCGTCTTTCATCTCCTTCGGCTTTTCGCAGTTCACCGCCCTCGTGCTGGTCGCCGGGATTTCCGGCGCCAGTTTCGTCCTCGCCGCATCGGTCGAGGCGGCCCGGCGCGCCGGTCAGCGTTTCCCGAGGACGGCGCTGGTCCGGCGCGAGGCCGACCGCGGCCGGCGATCGGCGCAAACCGCCCCCGAAAAATCGGCCGTCGCAAGCTGAAACGCGCGTAATGGCGGGCGCCGGCGCGCCCGCAGACGGCGCTTTTTTCCATCCCCCAAACGTTACGCGAGACTAAGCGTCGCGGGCTCGCGTAAAACGGTCTTATTCCGTTAGACTTCCCGCCTCGCCTTACGCTATGACGCCCCGCAATTCGGCCGAGCCGGCGGAACGCAAAAAAGCGCCGCTCGCGACGGCCGCCAGCGCGATCGGCGCCCGGAGGTATTCGAATGGCTGATGGATTTCACGCGGCGGCGGACGCCAGAACCTTCAAAAAAGCGCAAACGCTTGCACGTTCGCACAAGGATTCGCCGAAAACCGGCGACGGCGCCCTCGTCCCCGCCTTTGAGCATTATCTCGAACAGCTTGTGAAATTCGCCACCGGCGAGGATCGCTACTGGGACAATCCGGCGAGCCTTGTCGATCGCGCCATCGCCGCATGGAACGCGACGAAAATCCGCAAAAAGGGAACGCCCTGCCTCGGTTTCCGCCTCGTCAGGAGCGACGACTGGCGCGAAACGCGGCTCGTTCTCGAAATCGCCGCAGACGACATGCCGTTTATTGTCGACAGCGTTTCCTCCGCGCTTGCAGAGGCCGGCAAACCTGTGTCGTTCTTCGTCAACGCCGTCGTCAACGTCGCGCGGAACGCAAAAGGCGAGCGCATTCATGACGAAAACGGCGGAAAGTCAGTCGCCGAGTCGATGATCCACGCGGAAATGGATCCGCCGGTCGAAGAAGGCGAGATCGCCGAACTGGAAAAAGAAATTTCCGCCGTCCTGGCGGATGTCGCCGTCGCCGTCGCCGACTACGAAGCGATGCGCGCGCGCATGAAAGACGCGATCGAGCGCCTGGAAAGCATCAAGCTGAAAGGCGTCGACAAGCTTACGCAATCGGAATCGATTGAATTCCTCAAAAAGCTTTGGAAAAACAAATATACATTCCTCGGCGTTCGCCGTTACAAATACGCCTCCAGCGGGTCGAAAAAAAGCTTCACCCGCGAAGACGGCGCCGATCTCGGCATTCTCAAGGACAGCGAACGGCGCATTTTGAAAACGACGTTCTCCGACGAAGGTGAATTGTCGCCATCGGTCGCAGCGTTTATGGCGACGAACGAACCGCTGATCATCACGAAGGCGAATGCGCGTTCGTCGGTCCACCGCCGCGTCCATATGGACTATATCGGCGTCAAGATTTTCGACGATGCGGGCAAGGTCGTCGGCGAGGAACGCTTCGTCGGGCTGTTGACGTCGGACATGTACAACCGTCCCGCGTCGGATATTCCGATCCTGCGCGTGAAGGAGATGAAAGCCGTCGAGGCTGCGGGTTTTCGCGCCGGTGGGCATAATCAGAAAGCCCTTATCCACATTCTCGAAACGTTTCCGCGCGATGAAATGTTCCAGAGCGATATTGAAACGCTCAAAGAGACGGCGCTCGGCATATTACGCCTCTACAAGCGTCCGCGTACAAAGGTTTTTGTTCGCCGCGACCGGTTCGACCGCTTTCTTTCCGCGCTTGTCTACGTGCCGCGCGATCGTTTCTCGTCCGCCGTCCGCGAGCAGATCGGCGAAACGCTGGCAAGCGCTTATGACGGCTATGTCGCCGCCTTCAATCCTCATTTCGGCGACGCGGCGCTCGTGCGCGTCCATTACATTATCGCCATCGCGCCCGGCGCGCCGGACGGGCCCGGCATTACGGAACTGACGCGCCGCATCCGCATAATAACGCGCAACTGGTCGGACGGACTTCTTGATGAATTGCGCGGCGCGCATGAGGGCGCGACGCCGATCGGCTTGTTCGGTCGCTGGGAATACGCCTTTGATGCAGCCTATCGCGAACGCACCTCGCCCTCCGAGGCGCTGGACGATATTGCGATTATCGAAGGCATGGGCGAATCCAAACTGGCGCTGCGCGCATTCCGCCGCCCCGGCTCCAGCGAATCGGAAATCAACATCAAGCTTTATTGCCGCCATGAGCCGCGGCGTTTGTCGGCGCTTATCCCCCCTATCGAAAATCTCGGCCTCAATGTCGTGCAGGAAAGCGGCTATTCCATCATGCCGGGCGATATGAACGCCGAAATCTGGCTGCATGATTTTCGCGCCGAAGACAGGCTCGGCCGCCCGATCGACGCGGCCGGCGTCAAAAAGCTTCTGGAGGAATCGTTCGCCGCCGTTCTTGATGGACGAACGGAAGATGACGGCTTCAACGCGCTCGTCGTCAGCGCCGGTTTGAGCTGGCGCGAAACCTGGTATTTGCGCGCCGCTGCGAAATACCTGCTGCAGGCCGGCATCCCCTTCTCGCAGAACTACATTGAAGAAACGCTCGGCCGGCACCCGGAAATTGCGCGCACGCTAATCGCCGTGTTCCATGCGCGATTCAATCCATCCGGCCCGGCCAGGCGCGAACAGCGCACAAAAGAGCTGGACGCCGCGGTGGTTCGGTTCAATGCGCTTCTCGAAAGTGTCGAAAGTCTCGACGAGGACCGCATTTTCCGCCGTTATCTCAACCTTATCCAGTCGACAGTGCGCACGAACTACTATCAGCGCGCGGCCGACGGCGCTTTCAAACCCTATATCTCTTTCAAGATCGTAAGCGCGGGCATCGACGATCTGCCCAAGCCGCGTCCTTATCGCGAAATTTTCATGTCGGGACCGAAGGTCGACGGCGTTCATTTGCGCTTCGGCGCCGTTGCGCGCGGCGGCCTTCGCTGGTCTGACCGGCGCGAAGATTTCCGTACTGAAGTTCTGGGACTCGTAAAGGCGCAGCGCGTTAAGAACGCTGTTATCGTTCCGACCGGATCGAAGGGCGGTTTTTATCCCAAGCAGTTACCGGCCGGCGGCGATCGCAATGCGATCTACGAGGAAGGGCGCGAGGCGTACAAACTGTTTATCCGCAGCCTGCTCGACATTACCGACAATATCGTCGCGGGCGATACCGTGGCGCCTGAAAACGTCGTGCGCTGGGATGAAGACGATCCCTATCTCGTTGTGGCGGCCGACAAGGGCACGGCGGCTTTTTCAGACACGGCGAACGGCATTTCGGCCGATTACGGCTTCTGGCTCGGCGACGCTTTCGCGTCCGGCGGGTCAGCCGGTTATGATCACAAGGAAATGGGCATAACGGCGCGCGGCGCCTGGGAGGCGGTGAAGCGCCATTTCCGTGAAATCGGCAAGGACATTCAAAAGGAGCCGTTCACGGCCGCCGGCGTCGGCGACATGTCAGGCGATGTTTTCGGAAACGGCATGCTGCTGTCGAAACAGATCCGCCTCATCGCGGCGTTCGACCATCGCGACATCTTTATCGATCCGGACCCGGACCCGGCGATCTCCTACGCCGAACGAAAGCGGCTGTTCAACCTGCCGCGTTCCTCGTGGGCCGATTACGATAAAAAGCTGATCGCCAAGGGCGGCGGCGTGTTTTCGCGCAGCCTGAAATCGATCCCGCTTTCGGCGCAGATGAAAGCGCTGCTTGAAATAGATAAAAACGCCGCCACCCCGCAAGAGGTGATGAAGGCGATCCTGAAAATGCAGGTCGAGCTTTTCTGGCTCGGCGGCATCGGAACCTATTTCAAGGCGTCTACGGAAGAAAACGCCCGCGTCGGCGATCGCGCCAATGACGCGATCCGCATCGACGCTGAAGAGATGCGCATGAAAGTTGTCGGCGAAGGCGCCAATCTCGGCATGACGCAGGCCGGGCGCATCGCCTTCGCGCTCGCGGGCGGCCGCGTCAACACGGACGCGATCGACAACTCGGCCGGCGTCGATTCTTCCGACCACGAAGTTAACATCAAGATTCTCCTGTCGCGGGCTATCGAAAACGGAGAACTGAAGGCGGCGGCGCGCAACGATCTTCTGAAGAAGATGACCGAGGATGTCGCCCGGCATGTGCTTGCGCATAATTACGAACAAACACGCGCGCTTTCTCTGATGCAGGTGACGGCGGCGCAGGACATCGACGCCTATGCGCGTTTCATGTCGTCGCTCGAAGCGGAAGGCCGTCTCGACCGCCAGGTTGAAGGGCTGCCGGATTTCAAGGCGATCGCCGCGCGCAAAATCGCCGATCTCGGCCTGACCCGGCCGGAACTTTCCGTACTTCTCGCCTATGCCAAAATGCACATCTATGAAACGCTTCTTGAGTCGGATGCCCCGGACGACCCCTCGCTCGATCGCGAGCTTGATCTTTATTTTCCTGAAGAAACGCACAAGTTCAAAAAGGCGATCGCCGGCCATCGGTTGAAACGCGAGATCATCGCAACGAGAATTTCAAACGAGATTGTCGACACTTGCGGCGCTGCATTCGTCAATCGCCTGACGGAAGTGTCGGGCGCCAGCATTCCGGATATCGCCCTTAGTTACGAGGCGGCGCGGCGCATCCTCGAATTGCGCAGCTATGGCGCCGGCGTCGACGCGCTCGACAACAAGGCGCCTGCGGCGCTTCAAACTGACCTGTACAACGCGGCCGTCGATTTGCTCGCCGAGCAGGTGAATAAAATCATTAGCGACGTCGAAGCATCGAACGTTCTCGCAAGGAGCGGCGTCGCCGGCCTTGTCGATCAGTACAAGGAACCGATTCAGGCGTTGAAGAAGGCGCTGCCGGAAATCCTGCCGCCGGCGGCCGCTTCCGCGCTGAAATCGCGCGTCGCCTACTGGAAGGAGCGCAAGGCGCCGAATGCGCTTGCTGAGCAGGCCGCGCTTATGCCGGCGCTTGAGTTCGCGTTCGACATTGTAAACCTTTCGCGGGAAACGAAATGGTCATCGGGCGCCGTCGGGCGTCTGTTCTTCGGCGTCGGCCATCGTTTCCACATAGAGGCGGCGCGCGCCGGCGCGAAAGCGTCGATGCCTGAGGGACATTTCGACCAGCTTGCGGTTCGCCGCCTGATCGATGAGCTTTCGCTTCGGCAGGGCGCGCTGACGCGCGCTATCGCGCGCTACGCCAAATCCGAACCGAAAGGCGCAACGCAGAACTGGCTCGACAAGCTTCTCGCCGATTGGCGCGAAGCGAATGGCGCGGCCGTCTCGCGCTATGAAAAATTTGCGGAAGATCTCGACATCGGAGCCGGCATGAGCGTCGGAAAACTATCGCTCATGTCGACAAAACTCGCCGATCTTGTCGAGCGTACGCTTGCCGAAAGCAGGGGCGCGAAATAACGGCCCGCGACGGCGCGCCGTTTTCGGCTAGTGCCTGAAATGGCGCATGCCGGTGAACACCATCGCAAGGCCCGCCTCGTCGGCGGCCTTGATAACTTCCTCATCGCGCATGGAGCCGCCTGGTTGGATAATCGCCGTCGCCCCTGCTTCGGCGGCGGCGAGAAGGCCGTCCGCGAACGGAAAAAAAGCGTCCGATGCGACGACAGACCCGATCGCGAGCGGTTCGGCGGCGCCGGCCGCTTTCGCCGCATCCGCCGATTTTTGCGCTGCGATGCGGCTTGAATCGACGCGGCTCATCTGTCCAGCGCCGATGCCGACCGTCGCCTCGTCCTTGACGTAAACGATCGCGTTCGACTTCACGTGCTTTGCAATACGGAATGCGAAAACGAGATCGCGCATTTCGTTCGCGCTCGGTGTGCGCCTTGTGACGACTTTCAGCGCGCTTTCGTCGATACGCCCTGAATCGCGCGACTGGAGCAGGAAACCGCCGGCGAGCGGTCGCATGACAAGCCCCTCCTGCGCGGGGTCGGGAACGCCGCCCGCCGCCAGAACGCGCAGGTTCTTTTTCGCTTTCACGATGGCGAGCGCTTCTTCGTCTATTTCCGGCGCGATAATGACTTCGGAGAATATCGCCGTGATCTTTTCCGCCGTTTCAGCGTCAAGTCGCTTGTTGAGCGCGATAATGCCGCCGAAAGCGGACACCGGATCGCAGCGGAGTGCGCGATCATACGCCTCGCCCATCGTCGCCGCCGAAGCGACGCC
Organism: Parvularculaceae bacterium; assembly: GCA_020446945.1. GTDB lineage: Bacteria > Pseudomonadota > Alphaproteobacteria > Caulobacterales > Parvularculaceae > Amphiplicatus. The sequence goes on along the minus strand of JAGRDS010000002.1, from coordinate 118,659 downwards.
GCACGGATTGGCGTGCTTGATTATCGCGACGGTCGGCTTTTCGGTTCCAAGCTCCGCGATCAGTTCGTACGCCGCATCGGTGTCATTGAGATTATTGTAGGACAGCGCCTTGCCCTGCAATTGGCTCGCTGTCGCGACGCCGCAACGTTCCGCGCCGCTTTTGTAGAATGCGGCCTTCTGGTGCGGGTTTTCGCCGTAGCGCAATATATCGGCGCGCGTTCCCGCGACGGCGAAGCGTTTTGGAAAGGTCTCGCCGATCTCGCGCGCGAACCAGGTCGATATCGCCGCGTCATAGGCGGCCGTTCGCGCATAGGCGGCGGCGGCGAGCCGTTTTTTCGTTTCGAATGTCAGCCCGCCCTTCAATTCAATCTCGGCGGCGACGCCATCATAATCTTCAGGATCGGTGACGACGCCGACGCCGCCATGGTTTTTCGACGCGGCGCGGATCATCGCCGGCCCGCCGATATCGATATTCTCCACGCAGGTCTCGTAGTCCGCGCCCGCGGCGACCGTCTTTTCGAACGGATAGAGATTGACGACGAGAAGGTCGATCGGCGCAATTTCATGGGCCTTCATCGCCTGCAAATGATCTTCATTATCGCGCAGCGCGAGAAGGCCGCCGTGTACTTTCGGATGCAGCGTCTTTACGCGCCCGTCCATCATCTCTGGAAATCCGGTCAGCTCCGATACATCGCGCACGGCGAGCCCCGCCTTCCTGAGCAATGTCGCAGTGCCCCCGGTCGATACGATTTCGGCGCCCGCAGCGGCGAGACGGCGCGCGAAAGTTTCCACGCCTTCCTTGTCGGAAACGGAAATAAGGGCCCGCCGGACGGGCGATATGTTCGTCATCGGGATGCTCCGGAAAAACCTGCGCGTCGTTTAACCAAGCGTGCGCTGGCGAACAACCCCGCCGGCGGCCGGCGGCCTAATGCGGCGCCTGTTTTGCGCTTTTTCCCTCGCCCGTTGCGGGCGTGAATTCCGGCACGAGAGCGTGAACGGCCTCGTCGAGCGATTTCTGGTCTGCGGCCTGCGCCGCCTTGACGACATCGGTAAGGCGCGGATTGAGCAAGGGCAGATCGATCATCGCCGGCGAGCCGAGGAGGACGCCATCGGCGCCCGTGCGGACGAGTTTGTCCGTGTCGAGGAATATCTCCTCAAACAGCTTTTCGCCGGGCCGAAGTCCCGTGAACCGGATTTCGATATCCTTGCCGGGCTGGAAGCCCGACGCCTCGATCATCCTCTTGGCGAGGTCGAGAATAAGCACCGGCTCGCCCATATCAAGAACGAAAACGCGCCCGTCATGACTTACGATCGACTTCTCGCCACTTTCAAGGCTCGCCGCCTGCAAGACAAGCTGCACCGCTTCGCGCGTCGTCATGAAATAGCGCTTGATATCGGGATGGGTGACGGTGATAGGTCCGCCATTCGCAATCTGGCGCGTAAAAAGCGGCGCGACCGATCCGGTTGAGCCGAATACGTTGCCGAACCGCACCGTCGTAAATCGCGAATCGCTTTGCGCGACGTCGAGCGCCTGCGCATATAATTCTGCAACGCGCTTCGTCGCGCCCATGAAGCTCGACGGATTGACCGCCTTGTCGGTCGAAATGAAAACGACCGTTTCCGCCTTGCACCGAACAGCCGCGTCAAAAACCAGTTTAGCGCCCAGCACGTTAACGAGCGCGGCGGCGCTTCGGTTCTGTTCGACGATCGGCACATGTTTGAACGCGGCTGCATGCAACACGATTTCCGGCTTCACCGTCTCGAAGACGCGCGTCAGATGTTCGACGCGGCAGACATCCGTCAACGTTGAAAACAGAATATCGCCATGCCCCGCTTCACGCAGCTCCATGTCGATTTCGTAGAGATTGAATTCGGAATTATCGAGCAGTGCGAGTTTCGCCGGCGCAAAGCCCGCTGTTTGACGCGCAAGCTCCGACCCGATCGTGCCGCCGGCGCCTGTGATGAGTACGCGCTTACCCTGAATGAGTTTCCGCGCCGCGCGCAGATCGATGCGCCGCTGCGGCCGGTCCAACAGGGCCGAAATGTCAAAATCGCTGAGTGTTGTCGGTTCGGCGCGCCGGCCGGCGGCTGTTTTAAATCCGGACAGCAGCTTTCCAAACATAAATACACTCCCCTGCACCGCCGGCGCGCGTCTTCGCCGACAACAAATTTCACGCAATCAGCCTTCTAAACGCAGCTCGCCGCCCCGTATCCTGCGCCGCCGCATCCCGCCGCGATCAGGCGTTGTCCATGCGGCGAAAGCTCCATCGGGCGACGATATCCCCGCCGGCCTCGACTTCCAACCCGTCCTGCGGTTCGGCCGGCGCAATGATTATCTGCTCGCTTGATTGCGGCAAACCGCCCGCCCCGCAATAAATGCTGCGTTCGATCATTAAATTTCGGAAATTGCACCGAAATCGCCAGCCCTCCTTGTTCGGCAGCGCGAGGATGATCGATCGTCCGTCGCGGGCGAGCGAAGCCCTGACGCCGGGGTGAAGATGAAAGCGGAGCCGCCAGCCGGCGCGCAGCGCGTCATTCGGCTCGATCAGCCTGTCTTCGCCGCGAAGATCATCGCCGCGCGCGGCGAGGTAGAGCCGCCTGATATGGCGCATGGCATTCGCTTCAGCGTCGAATGTGCGCTCGATTTCAAGAAGATGGCCTTTGATGTCTTCTGCGCGGCGATGGGTGATAAGCGCGCCGCGCATCAACGCGGCCCCGGCTTCGCGCGGCTCTGTAGACAGGGTCGAATGCGCCGCCGCCTGTCTGAGCGCGTTCGACCATTCGCCGGGAAGCTGCGCGCCCGATCCGCAATTGACGACGATGCGCGAGCGCGCTGACGAAAAATGAAACGAGCAGGCGCCTTGATAATTTCCCGTCGACGTCGCCCCGCCGCGCGCCGCGCCGATATCGGCGATCAGGACGCTTCGCGCCGCCTCAAGGCGCTGAAACCCGGAATGGCGCGCAAACCCCGTCGGCTCCGCCGCCTCGTCGACCAGGGTCAGCGCCGAGGAAAGCGCCGCGCCGTCATCTTCAAAACCGCCGTTGAAAACCGCCAGCTTGCCGTCGCCGCACCTGAAAAGCTGAACATGCGCGGCGGCGCGCCCGATCATGTGGCGCAAAAATCCGGGCGTGGGCATGCGCCGCGCTTCGAGAGCCTTTAAGACCATCTGTAAACGGACGACGATTTCGAGCTGGCGCGAAGGATTGCGGCTGACATGACCGCCGTCAGGGCGAATCTGCAACCGCAATTCGCGGCGCAGGAGTTCAACGCCTTTTTCCGCTTCGCTTTCACAGCCCGGAAGCGCAAGCGCAACCACGGTAAGCGCCATCGCCGTCATCAGGCGTTCATGGGCGGCGCCGGCGCGATGGCCGGCGAGCGCCAGATGCCGGGTCTGGCGCGCCATCGAGGTGAGAACGCGGCTGCGCCAGAGCGCGTCGCCGCGCGCGAGGACAACCTGACCGTGACAGCAAAGATGAACAAGCCGTTCGCCGGTCGTGTACGGCTCCCAGCTTTCGGGCGACCATTTTTCATTCTCGGCGAACCAGGCTTCGGCGAGGCGCAGCGCCGGTTCGCGCCCGCGCTGCCCGAGCGCTGCGAGATGGCGCAACCAGACGAAACGATGGAGAAAATCGTAAAGCGGACCGGCGCGGCCGGCGAGCGGCCACAGGCGGTCGATCTCGCCCTCGCAATCGACCGACTGCGCGCCGATCGACAAACGCCCGGCCGCAATCGCTTCGCCGAGCGCCTTGTCCGCGCCATAAGGATCGACAGGCTTGAGCGCCAGGCGATCGGGCGCGGGCCCTTTCAATTGCGACTGATAGAACGGGCTTTCGCCCCATGCGCGCTGAACGCGGCGCGCAATGCCGCCGGCGACGTTATGATCGGTCTTTTTGCGCGTACCGGCCGCCACTTCTATTCGCCTCTTAACGCGGCGATGTTCGCCGCATAGGCGGCGGGATCGCCGCGAAACACCGCCGAACCGGCGACCAGCACATCGGCGCCGGCGGCGATCGCCGCTTTCGCCGTTTGCGCATTCACGCCGCCATCAACCTCCAGCATGACGTTCCGTCCGGAATCATCGATCAGCCTGCGGAGCGTTTCGATCTTCTTCAATTGCGAGGGAATGAATGACTGGCCGCCGAAACCGGGATTTACGCTCATGACGAGGACAAGATCGACATCGCCGATAACCGGCTCGATCGCCGATACGGGCGTTCCGGGATTGAGCGCGACGCCGGGGCTGACGCCCGCCGCGCGAATGCGCTGCAAGGTGCGGTGAAGATGCGGCCCCGCCTCCGGGTGAACGGTCAGGATGTCCGCACCGGCCTTGGCGAAATCATCAACATAGGGATCGACAGGCGAAATCATCAAATGGACGTCGAATGGCAGTTTCGTCGCCTTCCGGATCGCGCTGACGACGAGCGGGCCGATCGTCAAATTGGGGACGAAATGACCGTCCATGACATCGACATGAATGAAATCCGCGCCCGCGTCGGCGACGGCCGCGATTTCCGCGCCGAGGCGCGCAAAATCGGCGGATAAAATCGAAGGGGCGATTCGGACCGGAGACATCAGTTCTGCCTATCTTGATGCGCCGGATTTGCGCAACAAAAACGCCGCCGCGCACGCGAAAAATCGCCGGAAAAAATCGACAGATCGGAAAATAAAATACCGCCCGGTCTTCAGGGGGTGCGGGGGGCGAAAGACCGGGCGGTTCTGGGTGCAGGAAAAGTCAAAGCGGCTCGTTGAAGCTGAGGATGACTATGGCGCCCCAATGCGGCGGAATTGAGGCGTGAGCCGACTTACAACCATTTAACGTACTGTTTTTATTGGTTAATTAGTCGTTAACGCCGCGGCGGCGGCGGATAGGAGCAAGAGCCTTTTTTGTCCGGGCGGCGCCATGGGCGACGAGGATCGCCATCAACGCGCCGACAAAAAGTCCGCCCAGCCATTCGACATCGTAAAATCCAACGCCCGCCAGCGCGAAAACGCCAAGCCCGGCCAGCGCAAGAAAAAATCTGAGCGGGGACGATGCGGCGCGCGCGGCGGCCTTTACCGCCGTCATGCTCGCCCTGGCGCCCGCTGCGGCGGTCTTACCGGCGATGCGCGCTCCGGAAATGGCGGCCGTCTTCAGGCGTTTGAAGCCGATGATCCGGGCCAGCCCGGCGAAGGCGGCGAGCGCCGCCGCGGCGAAGCCGAGCCGCTTTGCGCCGATAACGGGGCCGGCGCGCTCTTCATCATGGTGTGTGGGCGCGAGAACAAGTTCGATCGCCGCAGGCTCAACGGGCGCCGCGGGCTCGGCGAGCGCCGCCGCGTTTGCGGGAGCCGCCGCGATGGAGGCCGCCGTCAGCGAGACCGCAGCCAGGAGCGCCGTTTTTATACGCATATGGGTCATCATCTGTCCGCCCTTTCCCCCTCTAGATGGGGGGCGCCCCCGCCGCAATCAAGCGCCGTCAGGAACGCGGCGCAATCGCCGGCGAGGCGGCCAGGACCAGCGCCGAAAGGAAAAATGCCGGCGTCAGATTGATCTGCGTGAAGGCGGCGTGAATCTGCGCATGGTTTGAAAAAACTTCGAGCCAAATTAGCGGCGCGATGGCGATCGCGAGCAAAACGCTTTTCTCCCCGGCAAGACGGCGCCATCGCGCGCGCCGCGCCTTCGTCGCGAAGGGGAGAATGATGAAAGCGATTATTGCGATCGGCGCCCAGACGGATTTCAACGCCGCGAAATTCGCGTAAAGCGCCGCACCCGGAATGAAACTCTCGACGAGTTCCGTTTCGCCGCGCACGCGGAAAGCGGCCGCGTCGATGAAATCGCGCCAGACATTCGAATCGAGAACGATGGCGGCGATGGCGATCTTGATCAGGATAAACCCCGCCCAACCGACGCCCCAGAAAACGCCAAGCGCGACCAACGCGCCCCATTCGGGCTCGCGCGCGGCGCGCATTTCGTAAAGCGCCCAGATCATAGCCGCGAAGCAGAATACGAAGGCCGGCGCGGTGAAAAAATCAAAATAGGCCGTCAAGGCGCCGACGATGAAAAACGCCAGAAGCGGCGTTTGCGAAGAGCGGCGGCGGCTCAAGAAAAGCGCCGCGCCGATCGCCAGCAGCCACGTCGTCGCCTTGGTGACGACAACCGTCAAACCCATCGCATTGACGACAACGAACGGCGCCGCCAGCGCGAGCGCCGTCGCCGGGGTGAAATCCGCGCCGACGCGCCAGGCCAGCCAGATAAAAATACCGACCGAAAGCGTGAACAGGAGGCCGCGAAAATCATTATACGGCATAAGAGCGAGGGCGGGCCGCGCAATCACCGTAAATCCGTGCCAGTACCTGAAATAATCCCGGATTTCCTCGTTTCGCGATCCGGTGAAATAGACCTCCAGCGGCTGGCATCCATAAAGGCTTTGCGCATCGACGGCGCGTTCGACGAGCGTGTGCGGTTCGCCGGTCAGATCGAGACCGATACTGACGCCGATGCATTCCGTATCGGCGTCGATGACGCGCCCGTTATCGGCGCGGCGCGCAAACAGGACGTCGGGCCGTTCAAGCAGGTTGCGCAGGATCGGCGCGCTCGGAACAGCAAATGCCGACAACACGCCGGCGAAGAAAACAATGGTCAAGATCGGCGTGATCGCCAGCGCCGCGAAGCTTTTCCGGGCGAGTTGGCTCACGTCGCGATTCCCGGCGGCGGCGCCATGCGCAGATAGGCGAGACGCTTCGTCTCCGCGAAATGCTGGGCCTGCGCATCCAGAATGGCGCCGACCGCGAATGCGGCGCATCCGAGAATGCCGATCGCAACGGAAACGATCAAAGTCGGAAAGCGCGGCACAAGGCCGGTCTGCAAAAATTCGATCAGGATGGGGATAAAGAAAATCGCCGCCGCGCCGACGCCGAAAATGCCGAGCAGGCCGTATACGAAGCGCGGCCGGTGAAGCCGCAGGAAACGGAACATGCGTGCAAGTATGCGCGCGCCGTCCGCAAAAGTGTTGAGTTTGCTTTGCGCGCCTTTCGGACGCGGCCCGTAGGTTGTTTCGATTTCAGCGAGCGGCGTTCTCAACAGCGCCGCATGCGCCGACATTTCGATCTCGATTTCAAATCCGCGCGCGCGCGAGGGAAAACTTTTGACGAAACGTCGCGACAGCACCCGGTAGCCGCTCAAAATATCGGTGTAATTCACGCGGAACAGCGATCGGAAGATGCCGCTGAACACCCGGTTGCCCATGACATGCCCCGGCCTGTACGCCGCGGCGGAGGAATGCGCGCGCACGCCGATCACCATATCGAGCGTTTCGCGTTGCAGGCGCTCGATCATCACGGGCGCCATTTTCGCGTCATAGGTACCGTCGCCGTCCGCAACGACATAGATGTCGGCGTCGATGTCGGCGAATGCGCGCGTCACCGCGTTTCCCTTGCCGGGCGTCGGCTCGCGCCGGACGATCGCGCCGGCCCGCGAGGCGACGCCGGCCGTATCATCGGTCGAGGCGTTGTCGTAGACATAGACGACCGCCGACGGCAGCGCGGCGCGGAACGCCGCGACGACGGGCCCGATCGCCGCTTCCTCATTGAGGCAAGGAAGAATGACGGCGATGTCGGTCAATCAGATCTCCGGATCTTTGAGGGCGCGCCGACGCGCTGCGGCGAGTACCGTGTTTTTCAACAGGCATGCGATCGTCATCGGCCCGACGCCGCCCGGCACCGGCGTAATCGCGCCTGCGCGTTCTGACGCGGCGGCGAAATCGACGTCGCCGATCAGCCTGTCGCCGACACGATTGATCCCGACATCGATTATGATTGCGCCGTCTTTCACGAAGTCGCCCTTGATGATTTCAGGCCGACCGACGGCGGCGCAAAGGATATCCGCCGAGCGGCAGACATGCGCCAGATCTTTCGTGCGGGAATGCGCGAGCGTCACCGTACAGTTTTCGGCGAGCAGCAGCATGGCGAGCGGCTTGCCGACAAGGATGGACCTGCCGACGACGACGGCGTTTAGGCCGGAGAGTTTTTGTTCGACCGTCCTGATCAGGATGATCGATCCCTGCGGCGTGCAGGGAACCAGCCCCGTTTCGCCGAGCATCAACTTTCCGGCGTTCGCTTCGGTGAGGCCGTCGACATCCTTTTCGGGATCGATCTCGTTTATGACGCGATGCGCGTTGATATGGTCGGGGAGCGGCATCTGCACCAGAATCCCATCGACGCCGTCATCGCCGTTCAGATCGCGCACCAGCGCGACGATATCGGCCTCGCTGACATCGGCCGGCAGGCGGTGTTCGACGGACCGCATACCCGCTTTTTTCGTCGCAATCCCTTTGTTGCGGACATAGACATGGCTCGCCGGATCGTCGCCGACCAGCACGACGGCGAGGCCCGGCGTCAGGCCGTGAACATTGCGGAGGTTCGAGGCGGCGCCGGCGATCTTCTCGCGCAATGAGGCGGCGACCGCCTTGCCGTCGATAATGCCAACCGTCACCGCATCACTCCTTTTTCAGCGCGGCGAGCCGGGCCGCCATCGCATCCAGATCGCCGATGAGCGTAAACGTTTTTAACCGGTCCTTGTCACCTGCGGTAACGCTGACGGCCGATTTCGGCAAGCCGAACGCCTTTGCGACCGCCTCGAGCGCCGATTTGTTGGCTTTTCCCTTTTCGGGCGCCGCGCTGACGCGCACGACGAGGCGCTCATCCCCCTCCGGCCCGTTCCATACGCCGCCGACGCGGGTCCGGTTCGCGCCCGGCGTCACGCGCACGCGAAGCTGGAACGCGCCGCTCAATTTCAGCCGCCAAGCGGTCTTAGAATATAGGAGTTAACGCCGATCTGCAGCGCGTTGAGGCCGATCAGCAGGATTACCGGCGATATGTCGATGCCGCCGAGATTGGGCAGCATATTGCGGATCGGCCGCAGGGCGGGTTCGGTCAGCGAAACGCAGGTCCGCCAGACGGCGTCGACAAAGGCGTTGTGCCGGTTGATGACGTTAAAGCCGATAAGCCAGCTCATAATGACGGAAACGAACACGATGAGGATGTAAAGCTGGATCGCAGCGTTGAAAATGTATGAAATCACGAGCATGGCGCGCGTCCTTCCGGCGGTGGATCAGCCTCGCATCTATGGCTAGTCGCCACCCGGCGCAACCGAAGCGCCCGCCGGTCCGTCGCCATAGGGAAGCCTTCGGGCGCATAGAAGCGGTGTCGCGATCCCTCCGGTCCGGATGAAGCCGACGCCGTCGTCGGCGAAAATGAGCAGCGTCACATCCCCTTTCGCCCCTTCGATCGCCGAAACAAAGGGCAGATCGTCGCCGATCCAGAGAAGACGCCCGGCCTCGCGCGAGATCGCCGCCGCCCCCTCCCAGCAGCCCGAATAGGCGCAGGCGGAAATCTCGCCCGTTACCGAGGCCCAGATATCCATCGGCGTGAACTCATCCGCCGACGCCGCCGCGCAGCCGTCCGCCGCGCACCAGACCTCGACCTGGTTTCGGCAATTCCACATTTCAGGCGGAATTTCCGACTTTGAGGCGCCCATCATAAGCGCGGCGGCGAATTCGAACATTTCTGGTCTCCTGCGCATTTTCCCCAGCGGACCGCCCACCATCGGACTGGAATTGACAGCGCGCAAGCGCGCGCCTAGATCAGCGCTTCCCAAATCCTGGGGCCTTGTCGGCCGCATGGGGCTGTAGCTCAGTTGGGAGAGCGCCTCGTTCGCAATGAGGAGGTCAGCGGTTCGATTCCGCTCAGCTCCACCATTTTCTCGCTCGCGTACGATCGCTTCGCGATGTCCTCCGCGGGGGCGGCCTGACCGGCCGGCGCGCAGTCGCACGCCTGGTTGCGCCGGTTCGATGTTTCTCCATCCAGCTCCATCATTTTCTCGCTCGCGGACAATCGCACGGCGACGGCGCGCAAATCGGCGCCGACCTGTTAAAAGGGTGACCGGAACGGCGAAGGCGCTTATCGTTCGTACATTATCGGGAGGATATATGAGAGAATTTGCAGTTTTTTCAGCGCTTGCGCTTGCGTTTGGCGGGTGCGCCGCAGGCGATGACAACGCGCTTTCCGTCGCCGCGCCAGACAATCCCGATACGGATATTTTTGTCGCCGCGGTCGATTTTTCAACCGGCGCGCCGTCGCTCGCCGCGCTTCGAAACGCCACCGGCCGCAAAGGTTACGACAACCAGCCTTCTTTCCTGGCTGGGCAGGCCGCATTTTATTACGTCGCCGACGGTGAAAACGGGAAAACCGACATCCGCCTTTACGACATCGCGCGCGGCGCAAGCCAGCCGGTAACGGCGACGGCGCAGGAAAGCGAATATTCGCCGAAGGAAGCGCCGATGGGCGGAATCTCCTTCATCCAGGAAAACACGGCCGGAGACGTGACGCGCGTTCACCGTCGTGCGCCGGGGAGCGAAGAAGGCGCCGCAGTCGTCGATTTTGCGCCGCTCGGCTATTACGCCTGGCTCGAAAACGGCGCCGCGCTCGGCGTTTACTACCGCTCGGAACCTGGCAGCCTCTACAGGGTCGATGTCGCCAGCGGCGAAACCGCGTTGCTGCACGGAAATATCGGCCGCACCTTGCAGTCGAACGCAAAGGGCGGCGCGCTGTGGTTTTCGCAATCGCCGGACGATGAGGAAGGCCCGTCACGCATTGCGCGATATGATGCGGCGAGCGGCAAGTTGACGCCGCTGTCCGACCTTCCCGCCGGCGCGACCGATTTCTTCGTCGTCCTCGACGGGAATGGCGAAGCCTACGGGTTTCTCGCCGGGAGCGGGGCGGAAATTTTCTGGCGCGGCGCGCGCGATGAGGACTGGACCGCTATCGCCGATCTTGGACCGAAGGGCGCCGGCGCGGTATCGCGCATCGCGCTCAGCGACGATCGCAAATGGATCGCCGCCGTGGCGGAAATTCACAACTGATCATTCCGCGCCGGGCGCCGAACTGCCGGTTTTACTGGACCCATGGTTCGGATTGCGGGAAACTGATGCGTTTCATGCGTTCCTGTTCCCGGAGGAACTGATGGCCGACACGACCCGTCCGATCAACGAAACGCCGGCGCGCGACGCCGAGATCGATCGCGTGTTCATGCTTCAGAAAAAGGCGTTCGCCGCCGAACCCTATCCCAGCGTCGGGCAGCGCGAAGCGCGTTTGAACGCGCTTATTCATGCGGTCGAGACGAACGAGAAGCGCATCATCGATGCGGTGAATTCGGATTTTTCAAGCCGTTCGCGCCATGAGACTCTTCTCGCCGAGATCATCGTCAGCGTTTCGGCGGCGAAAGCGGCGAAGCGCCATTTGAAAAAATGGATGCGCGCGCGAGGCGTTGCGACGCCGGTGCATATGAAACCGGCCAGAAGCCGGATCGAGCCGCAGCCGCTCGGCGTCATCGGTATAATTTCGCCCTGGAACTATCCGCTGCAACTCGCTTTATCGCCCGCCGCCGCCGCGCTCGCAGCGGGGAACCGCGTTCTCATAAAGCCGAGCGAACTGACGCCGGCGACGGCCGAAATCATGCGCGAAATCATCCGCGCCGAATTCGAAGAAAGCGTCATGGCCGTCGTCACCGGCGGGGTCGAGGTCGGTCAGGCGTTTTCATCCGTCCCGTTCGACCATCTTCTTTTTACCGGATCGACCGCGATCGGCCAGCGCGTCTACATGGCGGCGGCGAAAAACCTGACGCCGGTGACGCTTGAACTTGGCGGCAAGTCGCCGGCGATCATCGACGAAAGCGCCGACATTGGCAAAGCGGCGTTGTCTATCGCACAGGGCAAACTGTTCAATGCGGGCCAAACCTGCGTCGCGCCGGATTACGTATTGACGCCGCGCGCAAAACTCGGCGCGACGGTTGACGCGCTCGCCGGGTCCGCGCGCACGCTCTATCCGGAAATCGATACGAGCGGCGATTACACCGCAATCATCTCGCAACGCCATTTCGCGCGATTAAAGGCGCTCGTCGACGAGGCCAGGAATGTCGGCGCGAAAATCGTCGAGGTCGGCTCGTCGAACGCGCTCGATCCGCAACGTAAATTGCCGCTGACGATCGTCGTCGATCCGCCGCCGGACATCGCCTTGATGAAAGAGGAAATATTCGGCCCCGTCCTTCCGGTCCTTTCCGTGTCGGGACGCGAAGAAGCGATTGAGCACATTAATGATGGAGAACGCCCGCTCGCACTTTACTGGTTCGGCGAGGACAGCGCGGCGCGCAATGAGGTCTTGCGGCGTACGCACGCCGGCGGCGTCACCGTCAACGACACGCTCTGGCACGTTGCGCAGGAAAACCTGCCATTCGGCGGCGTCGGCAAAAGCGGCATCGGCGCCTATCACGGCGAAAAGGGGTTCGAGGCCTTCTCGCACATGAAACCGGTATTCTATCAGAGCAGGTTCGCGTCGAACAAAATGCTTTATCCGCCGTTTTCCGAAAAAACTGACAAATTGTTGAAAATGGCGCGGAAAATAATCTGACGGGTCCGGACTTTTTATTGTGAGATCGCATGAGCGCTGAAACACTCGAAACCTTCGATTATGTCATCATCGGCGCAGGATCGGCGGGTTGCGTCCTCGCAAACCGGTTGAGCGAAGATGGCGGGGTTAGCGTTTGCGTTCTTGAGGCGGGGCCGGAAGACAAAAGCGCGCTCATTCACACGCCGATAGGTTTCGCCTTTTTCCCGAAGGGGACGAAATACAACTGGTCGTTCGAAACGGCGCCGCAAAAACATATGAACGGCAAGATCGGCCATCAGCCGCGCGGGCGCACGCTCGGCGGATCAAGCTCGATCAATGCGATGATATATATCCGCGGAAACAAAGCCGATTATGACGGCTGGGCGCAAGCCGGGGCGACGGGCTGGGACTGGGACAATGTTTTTCCCTATTTCCTGAAAGCGGAAGACAATCAGCGCGGCGCTAACCCGCATCATGCGGCCGGCGGACCGCTCGCCGTCAGCGATCTGCGCTATAAAAACCCGCTTAGCGATGCGTTTTTAAATGCAGCGGGCGAACTGCAACTGCCGATGAACGCCGATTTCAACGGCGATCGCCAGGAAGGCATGGGCTATTACCAGGTAACGCAGCGCGGCGGAAAGCGCTGGTCGGCGGCGCGCGCCTATCTCGATGCGGCGCGAACGCGCTCCAATGTCGAGGTGAAAGCGGACGCCCGCTCGGAAAAAATCATCATTGAGGACGGGCGCGCCGTCGGCGTTCGCTATCGTCACGGCCGCAATTCGAAAGAAGTGCGGGCACGGAAAGAAGTTATCCTTTCCGCAGGCGCCTTTCAGTCGCCGCAGGTTCTGATGCTGTCGGGAATCGGACCGGCCGCGCATCTGAAGGAAAACGGCGTCGATGTTATTCTGGATGCGCCCGAAGTCGGAAAGAACCTTCAGGATCATCTTGACTACACGGTGCTTCGAAAATCCTCCGCACCTTCATCGATCGGCCTTTCGATCCCGTTCGCGCTCAATTTTCCAAAAGCGCTCGGCGAGTATCGCAAATCCGGAACCGGTCCGCTGACGACGAACATCGCCGAAGTCGGCGGGTTTTTGAAAACCGGTCCGGGCGAAGACGAAGCCGATATACAGCTACATTTTCTTCCCGCCCTCGTCGACAATCATGGCGACAAGAAACATCTCGGCGGCGGTTTTTCCTGTCATGTGTGCGTATTGCGCCCGAAAAGCCGCGGCGAGGTATTGCTCGGCGGCGCCGATCCGATGGCCGATCCGATTATCGATCCGAATTTCCTTTCCGATGCGGACGATCTCGACCGTCTGATGAAAGGCGCGCGGATCGTCTTCCGCCTGTTCGAAGCGCCGTCGATCAGGGCGGTTGCGGGCGACTATCTGTATGAAGGTCCGAATGCGAGCGATGAGGCGCTGATCGCCGACATAAAGGCGCGCAGCGACACGATTTACCATCCTGTCGGCACCTGCCGCATGGGAACGGATGCCCGCGCGGTCCTCGACCCCCAGCTCCGCCTTAATGGGCTCGACGGGCTAAGGGTCGTTGACGCCTCGGTCATGCCCAATCTCGTTTCGGGAAACACCAACGCCCCGACGATCATGATCGCGGAAAAAGCGGCCGATATCATCCGCGCCGCCTGATCGCCCGGTTCCGGCCTTAACCTTGCTTGGATCAAGTTGGCGTATCACTCGGAAACACTTCTTGATATGACGGCGCCGTCAGGCTGGACGATAAGAATTTATGTGCGGAATCATCGGGATACTCGGAAACGGCGACGTTGCGCCGGCGATCCTTGAGGGGCTGAAGCGGCTTGAGTATCGCGGCTATGACTCAGCCGGCGTCGCGACGATCGAAAACGGCCGCCTCGACCGGCGGCGCGCCTGCGGCAAACTCGCCGCTCTTTCGACGCGGCTCGCCGACGCGCCGCTTTCGGGCGCGACGGGCATCGGCCATACGCGCTGGGCGACCCATGGCGCGGCGACGGACGATAATGCGCACCCGCACGCGACCGACCGGCTCGCGCTCGTCCATAACGGGATTATCGAAAATTTCGCCGAATTGCGCGAGGAGTTGAAGTCGAAGGGCGTGGTCTTTTCCTCGCAGACGGATTCGGAAGTCTGCGCGCAGCTCATCACCTATTATCTCTCGCACGACAATCTTGACCCCAGGAACGCCGTCAGAAAAGCACTGGGCCGGATGCGCGGCGCTTTCGCCTTCGCGATCGTTTTCACCGGCGAGGATGATTTGCTGATCGGCGCGCGGCGCGGCTCGCCGCTTGCTATCGGCCGCGGCGAGGGGGAGATGTTTCTCGGCTCCGACGCTTATGCGCTGGCGCCTTTCACCAATCGCGTCACCTATCTCGAAGAAGGCGATTTCGCAGTCCTGACACGCGCCTCTTTTGAAATCTACGACGAGAGCGGCGCAAGGGCGGCGCGCGCGGAGACGATTTCTTCGGCCGCCGACAGCATGGTCGACAAGGACGGCCACCGCCATTTCATGGCGAAAGAAATCCATGAACAGCCGGAAGTGATCGCGCACACGCTTTCGCGCTATATCGATGCGGCGACGGGCGCGATTTCCCTTCCCGAAGGCGCGTTCGATTTTACAAAACTCGACCGCCTGACGATATCGGCCTGCGGCACGGCCTATTACGCCGGGCTGATCTCAAAATACTGGTTCGAAAGCTGGGCGGGTTTGTCCGTCGATATCGATATCGCATCGGAGCTTCGCTATCGCGACGTCCCCTACCCGAAAAACGGCGGCGCGCTTTTCATTTCCCAATCCGGCGAAACGGCGGACACGCTCGCCGCCTTGCGCCACGCAAAGGCGCACGGACAAAAGATCGCGGCCGTCGTCAACGTGCCCGAATCCTCGATTGCGCGCGAGGCGGATATCATTTTTCCGATGGCGGCCGGCCCTGAAATCGGCGTCGCTTCGACAAAAGCCTTCACCTGCCAGCTCGCGGCGCTGGCGGCGATCGCGCTCGCCGCAGGACGCCAGCGCGGCGAATTGAGCGCGGCGGAAGAAAAGGAAATCGTTTCCGCGCTGCTTCAAACGCCGCGCCTTGTCGGCGAAGCGATCAAATCGGCGCCGAGAATCGAGGAAGTGGCGATTGAAATCGCAAAAACCTCGCACACCCTGTTCGTCGGACGCGGCGTATCGTTTCCGCTCGCCATGGAAGGCGCGCTGAAGCTGAAGGAAATTTCCTATATCCACGCCGAAGGATACGCCGCCGGCGAGCTAAAGCATGGACCGATCGCGCTGATCGACGAACATATGCCGGTGATCGTCATCGCCCCCGCCGACAAGCATTTTGAAAAAACGATTTCGAACATGCACGAAATCATGGCGCGGCAGGGTAAGGCGATCCTGATTTCCGACAAAAAAGGCGTCGCCGCAGCCGGTCCCGATCTCTTCGCTTCGATCGAAGTCCCCGAATGTCATCCGCTGCTTTCACCGATCGTTTACGCGGCGCCGGTTCAATTGCTCGCCTATTTCACGGCGACGACGAAAGGCACCGATGTCGATCAGCCGCGCAACCTCGCCAAGTCCGTCACAGTCGAATAGGCGTCGATCCCGTCTGTTTTTTTGACCGGGGCGAGCGGGCGCCCTATCGGGATCGCCGCAAGGAACGGGATTTGAGGGGAATGACTGGGCTTCGCGCCGCCATAGACAGATTAGAGGACTGGTATCGCGGCGCGGCGTTGCCCTTGTGGGCGCGCGCCGGCGCCGACGCCGAAGGCGGTTTCTACGAACAGCTTGATTTTTCCGGACGCCCGGTCACCGGAACGCCGCGGCGCGTGCGCGTGCAATCGCGTCAGATTCACGCTTTCTCCGGCGCGGCGCGCGCCGGCTGGCTGCCCGAAGGCGATGCGATCGCGGAAAAAGGATTTGAGCGCCTCTTAAGCACCGCCTGCCCCGATGGGGCGCGGCGCGGCTGTGCGCATCTGATTGACGATGACGGACGCATTATCGATCAAACGCGCGATCTTTACGATCAGGCGTTTTTGCTTCTCGCCTGCGCAGCGCGCATCGAGCGCAATCCGAAAGCGCGCGCCGTCGCCGATGCGACGCTTGGCTTCATCGATGCGGAACTCGCTTCGCCCCATGGCGGGTTTTGTGAAAACGACTGCGGCGCGACGCCGCGCCGGCAGAACCCGCACATGCATCTATTCGAAGCGACGATGGCGCTATACGCGGCGACGCGCGATCCCGCCTATCTGACCCGCGCCCGCGATGTGGAATCGCTTTTCTCAACGCGGTTCCTCGATCGCAATTGCGGCGTCCTGCGCGAATTTTTCAATGAGGACTGGTCGCTCGACGACGACGCCGGCGACAGGCTTGAACCCGGCCATATGGTCGAATGGGCGTTCCTGCTCGATCGCTTTGAAGCGCTGACAGGCGAGGACCGCAGCGCGGAAAAAACATTGCTCTACCGCTCGGCGTTCGCGCTCGCCGCGCCCGACGACGCGCCTTTCCTGCCGAATTCGGCGCGTCCCGGCGCAGTTGCGCAAACTGGCGGGCGGCGCCTCTGGCCGCAGACGGAGGCGCTCAAAGCCGCACTCGTACTCGGATTTGACGATAGCGCCGGCGCGATCATCGACGCGCTTTTTAAAACCTATCTCGATCAGGAAACCGCCGGGCTTTGGTGCGACGAATACGATGCTGAAGCGCGCCCGGCCGCGCGCGCCGTTCCCGCGTCGATCCTCTATCACCTCCACGAAGCGGTTTGCTGCGCCGTCGAACGCCGGCATAGGATAGGTAAATGACGATGCGCGCGCTCATTCAGCCGGTGATCATGTCGGGCGGAGCCGGAACGCGGCTTTGGCCGATGTCGCGCGCCGCGCGGCCGAAACAGTTCCTGCCGCTTGTCGCCGAAACTTCGCTGTTTCAGGAAACCGCCATGCGCATGACCAGCGATGAGGCGGCGGAATTCGCCGCCCCGATCATCGTCGCCGGCGAGGCGCACGCGGAAATCATCGCCGCGCAATTGAAAGAAATCGGCGTTTCGCCGGCGGCGATCATTATCGAACCCTGCCCGCGCAACACCGCGGCCGTCGCCGCCGTCGCGGCGGCGTGGACGGCGAAGATGCGTCCCGGCGCGCTGTGCCTGCTGGCGCCGGCCGATCATCATATCGCTGACGCGCGCGCCTTTCGCGCCGCCGTCGCGCAAGGGGCGGGCGCCGCTTCAAAAGGCGCGATCGTCACATTCGGGGTTCGCCCAAGCGAGCCGCATACGGGTTACGGCTATATCGAAGCGGGCGCGCCGATGGCCGAGGGCGTCGCTGAAGTCGCCGCCTTTCGCGAGAAGCCGGATTTACAGACAGCCGAACATTATGTCGCGAGCGGGCGCCATTTCTGGAACGCCGGAATTTTTCTCTACGCGCCTGAGGCGATGACGGGCGAGCTTGCGGTGCATGCGCCGGCGATAGGACGCGCCGCCGACGCCGCCCTGCGCGATGCGCAGAGCGACGGCGCGCTTTGCCGGCTCGACGCGGCGCGCTTTGCCGAATGCCCCGCCGATTCGATCGACTACGCCGTTATGGAGAAAACCTCGCGCGCTGCGGTCGTCGGACCGCTCGATGCGGGCTGGAGCGATATCGGCGCGTGGACGGCGATCGAGGGCGGCGAGCAGGACGCCCGCGTCGCCGCAATCGACTGCGACGGCGTCGTCATCCGCACGGACGGGCCGTTTGTCGGCGCGCTCGCCGTGTCGGACCTCGTCATTGTCGCGACGAAAGACGCCGTACTCGTCGCGCCGAAATCGCGCGCGCAGGATGTCAAGAAAATCGTTGAGGAATTAAAAGCGCGCGGGCGCCGGGATCTGTTATGAACAGTATGCGCATCATTGTTGCGGGCGGCGCCGGTTATATCGGCAGCCATGTATGCGTCGAACTCGTCAAAGCGGGCTGCAAGGCGCTTGTCATCGACAATTTCGTGAACTCGAGCCCGAAAGCGCTTGAACGCATATCCGAAATCGCCGGCGGCGACGTCGAACTATTGGAGGCCGATCTCGCCGACCCCGCCGACACGCAGCGCATCATTGACGCGGTGAAGGCGTTTCGGCCCGACGGCGCCGTTCATCTCGCCGGCCTGAAGGCGGTCGGCGAATCCGTCGCCGAACCGGTCATGTATTATTCAGTGAACCTGCCGGCGACATTTACGCTTGTCCGCGCGCTCGAAGAAGCGAATGCGCGCCTTATCGTTTTTTCCTCGTCGGCCACCGTCTACGGCGCGCTTAACGAAAACCCGATCGACGAAGACGGAGCGACCGGTCCCACCAATCCGTACGGGCGCACCAAGCTTTTCATCGAAGAGATCCTGAAAGACCTCGCTCTCGCCGACAAGCGCTGGAAAGTTTGCAATCTCCGCTATTTCAACCCTGTCGGCGCGCATCCTTCAGGCCGGATCGGCGAAGACCCGAACGGAATTCCAAACAATCTCTTCCCGTTCATCGCGCAGGTTGCTGTCGGGCGCCTGCCGAAACTGAAAGTATTCGGCGACGACTACCCGACGCGCGACGGCACGGGCGTGCGCGATTATATCCACGTCGTCGATCTTGCCGCCGGCCATGTCGCGGCGATCGATTACCTATCGCGCAAGGCTACGCCCGGCGCAGTCGCTTTCAATCTCGGCACGGGCAGCGGCGTTTCGGTGCTTGAAGCGATCGGCGCATTCAAGCGCGCGTCGAACCGCGATATCCCCTATGAGATCGCGCCGCGCCGCGACGGAGATATCGCTGAATTTTTCGCCAACCCCTCGCGCGCCAACGCGGAACTTGGCTGGAAAGCAACGAAATCCCTTGCGGATATGTGCGCGGACCATTGGCGCTGGCAAAGCGGCAATCCAAACGGATATCGCGACTGACGCGCCGCCGGCCGCGACAGGCCGGCCCGCCAAACAAGTCACGCAAATTTTTTTTTAGCAATAGGCGCGCGCCGTCAGATATTAACCATATAGCGCGCTGAATTCACTCGGCTTTCCGACTTATCCCCCTACTTATCCAACACCTTCGCAGCGGTGTTATATTGCGCGTCCGGCGATTTTTGCGCCGCGTGAAACAATGGAGTGTGAATGGCGGCGAAAGAATGCAGGCGCGGGCGCGCGATTGCGCCGACCGGGCGGATGTCCCCGCAGCGAATGCTGCGGAGGATTTTACGCCGACCGAATGCGTCGCCCCGATCTAAAAATCGCCCGAAGGGCGATCTGCAATGCCGGAATTTGCGCGCGCCACATCCGGCTTTCAGTTCATTCGCGCGGGCGGCGATGGAAAATCACAATCTCCGCGCCCTTGTAGGGCGCAGTCGCAATACGTTTGAATCCGAAAGCCTCAGCGAGGCGGATAGACGCGGCGTTCTCCGCGTCGATAATGCAGGAAAAGACGGTGTTCGGGAACTTCGCCTCTCCCCATTCGAGCGCGGCGACGAGCGCCTCACGCGCATAGCCCTTGCCGTGCGCCCCGGGCGCGAGAACCCATCCGAATTCGGGTTTCCCCTCAAGCGTGGGGGTAATATTCCGCCTGAAATCCGCGACGCCGATCTCGCCGATCACGGCGCCGCTCGTTTTTTCCTCGACGATCCAGAAACCGTATCCGGTGAGCGCCCACAACCCCTCCATGCGCGCAAACTTGACCCATGCGTCTTCCTCGGCGAGCGGATTCACCGTCGTGTAGCGCGCGACCTCCGGCGCGGCCCACATGGCGGCGTAAGCCGGAAAGTCGGATACCGTCCGCCCACGGAGTATTAGCCTGTCAGTTTCAATCCTGGGCGTCATTCGGATAGTTTTCGTTCGATATAGGCGTCGACTTCATCGGTAAGAATTTCAAGAGGCAACCCGCCCTGCGCAACGACGACATCATGAAACTCGCGAATATCGAATTTGTCGCCAAGAGCTTTTTCGGCCTTTCGGCGCAACTCCACAATCGTCAGCTCGCCCATCTTGTAGGCGAGCGCCTGACCGGGCCAGGCGATATATCTGTCGACCTCGACCTGAACGTTTTTCAGCGACAAGGCGGTATTGCCGGCGAGATAGTCGAGCGCCTGGCGGCGCGTCCACCCTTTGGAATGCATGCCCGTGTCGATGACGAGACGGCATGCGCGCCACATCTCCATCGAAAGCCGGCCGAAATCCTCGTAGGGCGTTTTGTACATGCCCATCTCGATGCCGAGCTTTTCCGAATAAAGGCCCCAGCCCTCGCCGAAAGCGTGCGGATAGAACTGCGTTCTGAAATCGGGAGCGTTTTCGACTTCATAGGCAAGCGCGTTTTGAAGATGGTGACCCGGCACGGCCTCATGCAGCGTCAACGCCGGCAACTCGTAAAGCGGGCGTTTGTCGAGCGCGTAGGTGTTCACCCAATAGCGTCCGCCGCGTTTTCCATGCGGCGGCGCGGAAACATAGCGCGCGGTCGTGTAATTCGGCGCGATCTCATCGGGCACCGCTTCGACAGAATAGGGCTGGCGCGGCAGTTTATTGAAATAACCCGGCAGTTTTCCGTCAATGGTCTTTGCAAGATAAGCGGCGCGTTCCAGCAATTCTTCCGCCGACCCGGCGTAAAATTGCGGATCGGTGCGAAGGAATTCAAGAAACGCCGCGAAGTCGCCCTTGAATCCCGTTTTCTTGATGACGCCGTCCATTTCCTTTCGAATGCGCGCGACCTCTTTCAGGCCGATCTTGTGAATCTCATCGGCGGTGACGTCATCGCGCGTCGTATAGTAATGCACCAGCGCTTCATAATAGGCCGCCCCGTTCGGAAGATTGCCGGCGCCGATCTTGTCCGCCGCATTCGGCGCATATTCGTTGCGCATGAAATCAGCCACGCGCCGGAACGCCGGGATCACCTTGTCGTTCAAAACAGCGGCGCCTTCGGCCTGGAGCGCTTTGGCGCGCTTTCCAGATATCGACGCGGGCATCTTTATGAAGGGCGCGTAGAGCGGGTGCGACTGCGCCGTCTCGCTCACCTGCGCATCAAAGGACGGAAGGATGCCGTCCAGGATCTCCTTCGGTTGGGTAAACCCGTCCGCAAGGCCCTTTCGCATGTTCGCGATATTCTGATCGAGATACGCGGGATAGCGTTCAAGGCGCGTCAGGTAACGCCGGTAATCCTCCTCATTTCGAAACGGCGTGGAGTCGATCGTAAAACCGAGGCTTTGGTGGAACCCGTAATCAGACAGGAACGGAATGCGCCAGCCATCGAACGCGGCCAGTTCGATATCGTGCCTCAGAATAAAACCAAGCAGCGCGGCGTTGAGGCGATCATCGCGGCTTGCCCCGTCCAGATCAGCCGCCTCGAGGCGCGCGAGGAAACCTTTTGCTTCATCAAGGCGGCGCGCGTGGTCTTCGGCCGTCGCGCCAGGTACGCGGTCGTTATAGGCGTCAACGCCAACGCCGGTGGCGGCGAATGGATTTTCTTCAAGTTCATTGGCCCAATAATCGGCGAAAAGTCGGTCAAGCTCCTCCGTCGCCGATGCTTCACCCGCAAAAACCAGCCCTATCGCCAACGCGACCGATGCAATCAATTTCACAAACCGCCTCCCGCAATTTTACCGCGGGCGACCTTATTCGCATCGACTCATCAACGCCAGCGCCGCCAGCGGACAGCGAATTTCTCGGGGTCAAAGGCGGAAGGCGCGCACTTTTCTCCCCCGAGAAAGTGCGCGCCCCCCTTGATCTCGACGGAGCGGGTTTCGTTGGGCGACTTTCCGCCGCCGAGATCGAGCGCTGACCGTCGCCGCCCAAGGAGGGCGCCGGCTTATGACCCGCGCAGGGCTGAATTGCGCGAACCGGCCGGAGGGGTGGCTAAAGGCGCCAGCGCTCCCAAACTTCTGATTTGTTGAACGAAGGACCAATTCAGCCCGCCCTCCGGTGCGATGATGCTGCCACGCGGCGAGGCGCCTTCCTGTGATGAATGTCACAATGGAGGGCTGTTTCCCCTTTTCGCCGCAGGGCGCCCCGCTCGCAGCCGTGTGAAAACTCGTGTTTTCCAATTCCGCGCCGCAAATACGATAAGGACGCGGAAAAACGCTTTCGAATGGAAAGGAATTCGCCGATGCCGCGACCCCTCGCAATTTTGGCGGCCGCCGCAATAATTGCGGCGTTCGCAGCTCCCGCTTTCGCCGCCAAACCGGAAATTTATACCGGCCGCTTCAGCAATCTCGCCGTCGGCGGGTACGACGTCGTCGCCTATTTTGACGACGGCGCCGCAGTCAAAGGCGCGAAGGATTTTTCCTACGATTATGAAGGCGCTGTCTGGAGATTTACTTCCGAGGACAATCTGGAACGGTTCAAGATGAACCCGGCGGCGTTCGAACCCCAATATGGCGGCTATTGCGCCTGGGCCGTTTCGCAGGGCTACACCGCATCCGCCAATCCTGAAAACTGGACCATTCACGGCGGGAAACTGTACCTGAATTACGATGACAGGGTGCAGGCCGACTGGCTGAAAGACCCTGACGGTTTTATCGCCAAGGCAGACCGAAACTGGCCGGCCGTTCTTTCAAAATAGAAATCGGCCAAAATTGTCGCCCTCGCGCATCAGGATGCGGGAACATCCTCGAAGGGCGCGATTCAGCCTCGCCGGCTTTCGAATTAAACATTTCCAAAAGGAATGGGGCGCCCGCCGCAGCCGGAAAAATGCGTTCGCCCACCGTCAGTTGGAAGGGCTTAAACGGCCGGCGAGTGCATTGGCGGTCGGCCAGACGGACGCGCCATTCCTGTCGTCGCGACGCACGCCGGGAATTTGGCCGGGTCTCCCCCGCTTTGCGGCTGCGCGGCCGCGCCCCGGCGATGCGTCGCATCGGAAAGTAGCAAAACGCCGATTGCGCCGCCCCCTCAATTTTCCCCTCAATTTTTCATTCCGCCGGCGGACCCGTAATTGACTTCCAGACGTCAAAGACCGACTTTTTCGCGATTTTGGCGGGAGGATTCCCCGGCCGTCGCAGGCCGAGGCGACTTGGGCGACTTTTCACGAATGCTCGAACTGATCGAAGCGATCTACACGGCGATAGACCGGCCCTCGCAATTGCGGGCGACGCCGCGAATGTTGGCCGAGGCTTTGAACGCGACCGCCTATTCAATTTCGCAATACGCACCCGGCGAAAACGCAAGCAAGCGCATCGCCACCTGGGGCCTCGATCACGAACTTCTAAGCGAATATGATTCGCGATGGGCGCCGCACGATCCGCTGCGCCGGCGAACGATCGCTCAACTACTCGAAATGGATTCAGAAAAATGCCTAAGCGCGGTTCATCTCGCGCCTTTGGTTACGCCGGAGGAAGTGCGCCAGCTGCCGGTTTTCACCGAATTCTATGCGCGGTTGAACGTTCAGGACGGGGTTTTAATACCGTTCGCGGCGCGCGATTCCTTCATGTGGATCGTACTGTTTTGTAATGCGGAAAAAGGAGTATTCTCCAGCGAAGAAATTGAATGCGCGACTCGCATAGGGCCGCATTTACAGCGCGCATCGCGCCTGATCGAAAACAGATCGAACGTCAATCGGCATTTTCGCAACGGCGCGCTCGCGGATTTTGGCGCGCCTGCGCTTATTCTCAATCGAAAAGGCGAGGTTGTAGATTCGAACACTTCGTTCAAGGAAATTATCGGCGCGCGCGCCGGCGGTCGCTTCCGCCTCGGCGACAAATCCGTTTCGGCCTCTCTCGAAAAATTTTTCAACGCGACGGATGCGGACAGCGCCTATGAAGGCGTCATGGTTGAAACGGACAGCGATTGGCGGCTTCGTTTCCACCGCTTTGATACGCTTGAGGATCTGTTCGGCGATTGTGCGCGCGCCGATACCTGCCTTGTACTCTTCGAAAGAGATCAGGACGCGGCTTATGCAGCCGCATCTTTGAAGTTTCGCTTCGATCTGACCGAAACAGAATCTGAAATTGTCGCACTGATCCTCTCCGGGCGCACGCCCCGGCAGATTGCCGATTTGCGCAATTGCAGCGTTTCAACTGTTCGCTGGCACATGCGGCAGATTTACTCAAAAATGGGCGTTACGAGCCGCGCCGAGCTGGCCGCGCGCGTCAAGGCGAGTTAGGGATGCAGCGCCTTCAAATTACGGCTTGAACGAATGTCGCCGCAAAGACTGGTCTGCCTGACGGAAGAAACCGTAGAAACGCTCTATCTGATGGGCGAAGATGCGCGAATTGTCGGCGTTTCCGGTTTTGTCGTGAGACCGCCGGAAGCGCGGCGAAAACCCAAAGTCTCTACCTTCACAAGCGCAAAAATCGACGAAATAATTGCGCTTAAACCTGATCTTGTTTTCACGTTTTCCGATATCCAGGCCGACATCACGGCGAATTTGATACGCGCCGGACTTGAAGTTCACGCTTTCAATCATCGCACCGTCGCCGGAATTTTTTCGATGATCAAGACTGTCGGCGCACTTATCGACGAACCGGAAAAGGCGGAAAATCTTTCGGCGCGCCTGCAATCGAGAATAGATCGGGAGCGTAAAAATTCGAATACGCATAAACGCCGCCCACGCGTTTATTTCGAGGAATGGGACGAACCGATGATTTCCGCTATCGGCTGGGTGTCCGAGTTGATCGAGATCGCGGGCGGTGAAAACATCTTCGTCGATCGCGCATTCGAACCGGCAGCGAAAGGCCGTTTCGTGACGAGCGAGGAGGTGGTCAACGCTCAGCCTGACATCATCATCGGATCATGGTGCGGCAAAAGCTTCAAAAAGGATCAGGTCGCAGCGCGGCCGGGATGGGATCAAATCCCAGCGCTGAAAACAGGCGAAATGCACGAAATAAAATCTGCTATTATTTTACAGCCGGGTCCGGCGGCCCTGAGTGATGGACTGGACGCCTTGTGCGAAATCATTCACGGGTTCAATCGCCCCTGAAACTCTTCATATGGAACGCCGCCTGTTCCGGCGAATAGCGGCGAGTGCCGGCGCCGACAGGGCAGGCGCGGCGCGCGAGGCATCCGCCGGACATGCAATCGGCGCCATCATCGGAGCGGAGATGCGCTGCGCATGTCGGCGCTTCGTAAACGCCGCCGCCTTTCATGGCATTGACCGGACAGGCCGATAGGCACGGTTTGTCTGTACATGTATCGCACGGACGCGATCGATCATCGCGCGGAGGAATATCGAATTTTTCGGCAAACGCCAGCGCACCGCGCCAGGCATGCCAAAGCCCGAAATCCGGATGTATAAGCATGCCTGTTTCAGAAGGCGCGACGGGTTCGGCCTTTTGCGCCCAGCGAACAAACGGCATAAAGGGCGCAGTAAACGGAAACAGCGCGTGCGCGCCGAGATCCATCGCCAATTTTGAAATAACACGGTGCGACCAGCGATCGAGCGGGTGCGCGCGTCCATCGCGATATTCCGGCGAGGCGGCGAATACGCGCCATTGTTCGCCGCCGACAAAGCCAAGCATCATGATCGTTTTCGCAGTAACGCCCGGCGGCAGATCGCCGGCGCCGGGGTGAAACGCGCCGCGAAACGCCAGACCCGCCTTTTCCGCAGCGGTTTGGGCCCGCGACAGCCTCACATATTCCGCCGGTATTTGCCGCCGACCTCGAACAGCGTGTCCGTAATCTGGCCGAGCGAGCAATATCTGACTGCATCCATAAGGACGGCGAAAACATTCTCGTCCCTGACGACTGCGTCTTTCAAGCGCTGGCGCACAATGTCCGCGCCTTCGAGATCGCGCGCCTGAAAATCTCGAAGCCGTTTGATCTGGCTGTCTTTTTCGTTTGTCGTCGAACGCTGGAGCGGCGGTGATGGCGGCTCGTCAGCCTCGGGATTTATGAACGTGTTGACGCCGACGATCGGAAGCGAACCGTCATGCTTCTTGTGTTCATAATAAAGGCTTTCCTCCTGAATCTTGCCGCGCTGGTATCCGGTTTCCATCGCGCCCAGAACGCCGCCGCGTTCAGCGATGCGTTCGAACTCTTTCAATACCGCTTCCTCGACCAGATCGGTCAACTCGTCGATGATGAATGCGCCTTGATTTGGGTTTTCATTCTGAGCAAGCCCCCATTCCTTATTTATAATCATCTGGATCGCCATAGCGCGGCGCACCGAATGCTCTGTCGGCGTCGTATAGGCTTCGTCATAGGCGTTGGTGTGCAGGGAATTGCAATTGTCGTAGATCGCAATCAGCGCCTGGAGGGTGGTGCGGATATCATTAAAATCCATCTCCTGCGCGTGCAAGGAACGCCCGGAGGTCTGGACATGATATTTCAATTTCTGCGACCGTTCGTTTGCGCCGTATTTTTCCCGCATGGCGATCGCCCAGATACGACGCGCGACACGGCCGAGAACAGAGTATTCCGGGTCCATTCCGTTCGAGAAAAAATAGGAAAGGTTCGGCGCAAAATCGTCGACCTTCATGCCGCGCGCCAAATAGGATTCTACAAAGGTGAATCCATTTGACAGCGTGAAGGCGAGTTGCGAAATCGGGTTCGCCCCGGCTTCCGCAATATGATAGCCGGAGATGGAAACAGAGTAGAAATTTCGCACTTTGTGGTTGACGAAAAATTCCTGGATGTCGCCCATGACTTTCAGGGAAAATTCGGTGGAAAATATACAGGTGTTTTGACCCTGATCTTCTTTCAATATGTCGGCCTGAACCGTTCCGCGCACTGTTTCGAGGGCCCAATCGCGAATCTTGTTCGCTTCGTCTTCGGTCGGATGGCGATTGTTCTCGCTTTCAAACCTGGCGATCTGCTGATCGATCGCGGTATTCAGGAACATCGCGAGGATCGTCGGTGCCGGCCCGTTGATCGTCATCGAAACGGATGTTGACGGCGAGCAGAGATCGAATCCGTCAAATAGCGCCTTCATGTCGTCAAGCGTTGCAACGGATACGCCGGAATTGCCGATTTTTCCATAAATATCCGGGCGCTCATTCGGATCGAAGCCGTAAAGCGTCACCGAATCGAACGCCGTCGAAAGGCGTTTGGCCTCTGAGTCTTTCGACAGAAACTTGAAACGCGCATTGGTGCGGAAAGGGTCGCCCTCGCCTGCGAACATGCGCGTCGGATCCTCGCCTTCGCGTTTGAAAGCGAAAACGCCGGCCGTGTAAGGGAACGATCCGGGCAGGTTTTCGAGAAGCATCCATTTCAGTAATTCGCCATGATCTTCATAACGCGGCAAAACCACTTTTCGGATCTTGGTGCCGGAAAGCGTCGTGCGGACGAGATTGGTGCGAATTTCCCTGTCGCGAATTTTGACGACATATTCATCGCCCGCATAACTCGCCTTTACTTCCGGCCAGTTCTCTATCAGATTGCGCGCGCGCGTGTCCTGACGCTCTTCGCGTTCGCTGATAAGCGGCTTCAGCGCATCGCCCTGCCCGCCCGCTTTTTCGAGCATGACTTTCGACGACTTCAATTGTTGAATTTCGCGCGCAAGTCCGGCCTGCTGTTGCGCCCTCACGTGATACGCGCGCACATCGGCGGCGATTTCCGCAAGATACCTCTGACGCGCCGGCGGCACGATCGCATCGCGCGGGGAAGGCATGCGTTTGGGATTGGCGTCGAACCTGGTATCTGGAAGTTTGAACCCCTTCGCCGCGATCGCCTCGCGCAGCCCTACATATAATCCGGTGACGCCGTCATCCTGATAGCGCGCGGCGATGGCGCCATAGACCGGCATATCCTCAGTAGGTCTCGCGAAATCCTGGCGGTTGCGCTGAACCTGCTTCCTCACGTCACGCAGCGCGTCTTCAGCGCCCTTGCGGTCAAACTTGTTGATAGCGACAATATCGGCGAAATCGAGCATGTCGATTTTCTCAAGTTGCGATGCCGCGCCGAATTCGGGCGTCATCACATAAAGCGATATGTCGGCGATCTCTGCGATCGCGGCGTTGCCCTGACCGATGCCGGGCGTTTCAACGATTATCAGGTTGAATCCCGCCGCGCGGCAGGCGTCGACCGCCCGATGTACAAAAGGCGGCACTTCGCGATCGGATTCGCGCGTCGCGATGGAACGGAAATAAACCTGCGGCGCATTGATTGAATTCATGCGGATGCGATCGCCGAGAAGCGCGCCGCCGCTTTTGCGGCGGGAGGGGTCGATCGCAAGAACCGCGATTTTGAAATCGCTTGAGTCCATTTTAAAGCGCGTTACGAGTTCGTCGCAAAGAGATGACTTCCCCGATCCGCCCGTGCCGGTAACGCCCAGCACCGGCGCCTTCGGCGATGCTTCGGCGGCGGCTTTCAGCGCAGCGAGCGTTTCAGCGTTCGCTTCTCCTTCTTCAAGCTGCGTTATGAAGCGTGAAAGCGCGCCCCAGCCCGCATCTGCGAGGCTTTCGATTTTTGCCTGACCAAGTGCGACGGGATCGAAGTCGGCGCGCGCGACCATGTCTTCGATCATTCCCTGAAGGCCCATTTTCTGACCGTCTTCCGGCGAATAAATGCGCTCGACGCCGTAAGCGTGTAGCTCCTTTATTTCGTCGCGCACAATTACGCCGCCGCCGCCGCCGAATACCTTGATGTGGCCGGCGCCTCTTTCTTTCAGCAGGTCGACCATATATTTGAAATATTCGATGTGTCCGCCCTGGTAGGAGGAAACCGCAATTCCCTGCGCATCTTCCTGAATGGCGGCGTTGATGATTTCATCGACCGAACGGTTGTGTCCCAAATGGATCACTTCAGCGCCTGTCGATTGGAGAATGCGGCGCATTATATTGATCGCCGCATCGTGACCGTCAAAAAGGCTCGTCGCCGTTACAAATCGAATTTTTCCCTGTCTCGCACGTGCGCCGGCCGACTTCTTATGGCCGGCCGGTTTGTCGATAATTTTAGCGTCATCAGGCATTTCAACACTCCCTGAAGGGAATTTCCGACTGGACTTCACATTGCGGCGTCGGCGATCGCCATCAGGCTGGCGGCGCCGGCTGTCGTCTCGATTTCATAGGTTGCCGCGCGCGGCAAAATACGCTCACCGTAAAAGCGCGCCGTGACGATCTTGTCGCGCAGGAACTGCGCCTCGCCGTCGCCCGCTTCAAGGCCTTCTTTCGCTGCGAGCGCCGCACGCGCCATAAGCCAGCCGCCGGCGGTCACCCCCCAAAGGCGAAGATACGGCATGGCGCCGGCGGCGGCGTCGCGGACGTCTTTTTGATAATGTTCAAGCAGCCAGGCCGTCGCGCGATCAAGCGAGGCGATTGCGCGGCTGAGATTGGCGCGCAGTCCGGCGAAATCGCGGCCGGCGTCGGCGAGCGCGCTGTCTAATTCGCGCATCTCGGCGATCATGGTTTTCGCTTCGAGCGCACCGTCGCGCGCAATCTTTCGCCCGATCAGGTCATTCGCCTGAATGCCGTTGGCGCCTTCATAGATCTCCGCGATTTTCGCGTCCCGCATGAACTGCGCCGCGCCGGTTTCTTCAATATAGCCCATGCCGCCATGAATCTGAACGCCGTTCCACGCCGCTTCGGAGCCGTTCTCCGTACACCAGCCTTTTACAATCGGAATCAGAAGATCAACGCGCGATTGCGCGGCCGTGCGTGCCGCCTTGTCCGGATGTCGGTGCGACAGATCGAGCTTGCCGGCGGCGTAATAGGCGAGCGCGCGCCCCGCCTCGCCGAGCGCGCGCATCGTCATCAACATACGGCGAACATCCGGATGGCGGATGATCGCAACAGGATCGGGACACTCGCCCGAAATGTCGCGGCTTTGAATCCGCTCGCGCGCAAACGACGCGGCCTTCTGATAGGATCGCTCGCAAATGGCGACGCCTTCTAGGCCGACGGAAAGGCGCGCGCTGTTCATCATCGTGAACATGTAGGCGAGCCCCTTGTTCTCCTCGCCGACGAGGTATCCGATCGCGCCTTCCCGGTCACCGTACTGCATGACTGCGGTCGGGCTCGCGTGAATTCCCATTTTTTCTTCGATTGAAACGCAGCGGACATCATTGCGTTCGCCCGGCGTTCCATCATCCTTCACGAGGAATTTCGGCACGATGAAAAGCGAAATGCCTTTTACGCCTTCCGGCGCATCCGGCGTCCTCGCCAGCACCATATGGATCGTATTTTCGGTAAGGTCATGATCGCCGTAGGTGATAAAAATCTTCTGTCCGAACAGCCGGTAGCAATCCCCGTCCCTGACGGCCTTCGTGCGAACGCGCGCAAGATCGGAACCGGCCTGCGGTTCAGTCAACTGCATCGTCCCGGTCCATTCGCCAGACACCATTTTGGCGAGATATTTCGCCTTCTGATCGGGCGAGCCGTATTTTGAAACCGCCTCTACCGCCGCCTGCGTCAACATCGGGCACAGCGCGAACGCCATGTTCGCCGAATGCCAGAGATCGAAACACGCCGTCGCGACGAGCCATGGCAATCCCTGCCCGCCGAAATCCGGATCGAAAGGAACGGCGTTCCAGCCGCTGTCGATGAAACTGCGATAAGCCTCGCGCCAGCCATCTGGCGTTTTAACGGCGCCGTCTACCAGTCTTGAGCCCTGGATGTCTCCGACGCGATTGAGCGGCGCCAGAACGGCGCCCGCGAATTTTCCCGCCTCTTCGAAAATCGACGAGAGGAGCTCTTCGCTCAAATCCTCCCCGCCCGGCAGGCCGGCGATATCACCGAAGCCGGCGAGCTTTAAAGCGACGAAACTCATGTCGGCGGTCGGCGGGGAGTAATCACTCATAACGACGAATATCCTCGGAAATTACGGGTCAGATGGGGCGCCAGCGAAGCGCCGGTTCAAGACGCAAGAATTCGCTCAAGCGAAAAGGCGCGCCGACAGGCTTTCGCCGGACACATAATTGTTTTGGGCTCGACATTACTATTTGTCAAATGCATAATAAGCACATCGTATTCGAATTTTGCATAATAAGATGAACGCGGCCAAACTCAAACACGTCGTCATCGTCGATCGCTGCGGATCGATCAGCGCCGCCGCTCGAACGTTGGGGTTAACGCAATCGACGGTAAGCCGCAGCCTCGCCGATATCGAACGCGAAACCGGCTATGCGATATTCGACCGCCGTGCGCGCGATGTGATTGCAACGGATCGCGGGCGCGCTTTCCTTTCTCGCGCGGCGCGGATCATTTCCGACCTTGAGCAACTGGCTGAAGATTCGCGCCTCAACCGGTTGCAGGAAGAAACGTTGATCAGGGTCGGCGTTTGCCCCGCGTCGATGCAGGGCCTCGTAAACAAGGCGGTGATGGAACTGATCCAGTCGCGGCCCGATCTGCGATTGCACCTTGAGGCGACCACCGTAAATGGCGGCGTGCGGGCGCTGCGCCGCGGCGATATCGACGTCCTGGTCGGGCCGGAGGTCGCGATGAAAAGCCCTGAAGATTTCGCCTTCGAGCGCCTTGGCGCCCTCAAGACCTATCTTTTCGCGCGCAGGACGCACCCGCTCGCAGCGAGGTCAAGTCTCAAAAAAAACGATATCGCCGCCTACCCTCTTATCGCACCGGACAAACTGAGCTGGCACGCCGACAAGCTGCGTGCGCTTTACGCCGAATTCGGCGGCGACGCGGCGCGGCGCATGCACGTTATAGAATACTTCCCGCTGATCGCCGATATCGTCGCCGAAAGCGACGCGATAGGCGTCGTCAGCGCGGAATATTCGCAAACGAAAACGTTCAAGCAAAGGTTTGAGCTTCTGGATTTCGATTTCTTTGAACCCTTGACGGTCGGCTTCGCGGTGCGCAAACGCTGGTTGCCGACTGCGGCGATGCGCGTTTTCCAGTCGGCGCTCAAGGAATTTCCGCCGGCCGCATAGAATGTATCGAACCCCAACGCGCAGTGAGGCATTATGGGCGACGTAAAAGTATACACAAAAAAGGGCGATGCCGGCCAAACGTCGATGTTGTCCGGCGAACGGGTGAGCAAGTCGGATGCGCATATCGCCGCAGTCGGCGATCTCGATGAATTATCCGTTGCGATCGGCTTTGCGCGCCTTGCGCACCCGGCGCGCGGCGACGCGCTGAAAGAAATTCAAAAGCAGCTTTATCAGCTGAGCGCCGTAGTCAGTTTCGCCGGCGACGAACCGCATGAACGATTTCAGCTTGAAGCGGGCGCCGTAGACCGGCTTGAAAAGCTGATAGACGAGATTGAGGCCGGCCTGCCGGCTCTCAAGGATTTTATTTATCCCGGACTGACCGAAGCCGGATGCCGCGTTCACTTCGCGCGGGTCGTCGCGCGCCGCGCCGAGCGCACGCTCGCGCTTTTGCCGGACGGAAAACGAAACGCCTGCGTTCCATTCATCAACCGCCTCTCCGATCTTCTATTCGTCATGGCGAGAGAAGTCGAAAATGACGGCGGCGCCGGCGAAGAAATTTACAAGAAGAAATGAACCGATCGACGACTTCAGAGTGAATTGATTTGCGATAACTTCGACTGGACCCGCGCTACCTTGAAGAAGATGAGCGGCTATTGTGCAGACCGCGCCGCGGCGATTGCGGCGATAACCGAAAAGTGATTGGGACAATAATCTCTCCACTGCCAAAGTGGGTATAATCAAGACAATATGGCTGAAAAACAGAACAAATTCGAAGGATGGCTCGCGGGTGGCGGCATTTTTGCGGGGGCGCTTTCTTTCATCGGCGCGTCTTGCTGTGTCCTGCCATTCATACTTGTCAATCTCGGCGTTAGTTCGGCTTTGCTGGGAAATCTTGCATTTTTCGCGCGTTACCAGGCTTGGTTTCAATGGGCGTCATTGGCTCTAATTGTTGGGGCGGTATTCTTTGCTTTCCGGCATCGCCGCGCAAACCGACGCTTAATTATCTTTTTGGCGGTCGGTACTATCCTGGTAATTTTAGCGTTTGTCCTTCCATATCACGAAGGGGAGTTACTTCGTTGGCTGACGAAATAGTTAGGGGGGAAATTGTCAGGGAAAGCACACTGACCTGCCCGGTGTGCGGGAATACATCAAAGGACACGATGCCCGTCGACGCCTGTCAATATTTCTATGATTGCGGCGGATGCGGCGCCGTCTTGAAGCCAAAGCCGGGTGATTGCTGCGTCTATTGTTCTTATGGCGATGTAGCTTGCCCGCCGATTCAGGCGGGCGACAATTGCTGTTCTTGAATTCCGCCAACTATAAAAATTCGCACAGAACAAAAAACGGAAACTGCAAACCGCGCCAGAAATCGTCGCCGGGCTGCAAAATCGAAACGCGCGCAAGCAATTGAAAACAATGGTGGGCGGTGACGGGATCGAACCGCCGACCTACTGGGTGTAAACCAGCCGCTCTGCCAGCTGAGCTAACCGCCCGGTATCGGCGGCTTCGTAGCGCGTCGGCGCGCAAGGAACAAGAAGGCGCGCGCGCGGCGCCCGCAGGGTGCAATACCCCGCGGGCCGCGACGAATATGAATTAATTGAGCGCGTCTTTCAGGCCTTTTCCGGCCGTAAATTTGGGCTGCGTCGAAGCCGGGATCTGGATCGTCTCGCCGGTGCGCGGATTGCGCCCTTCCCGCGCTTTGCGCTTTGCGGCCGAAAACGTGCCGAATCCGACAAGGCGAACATCGTCGCCCTTTTTAAGCGCCGATGTGATCGCATCGAACACAGCGTCGACCGCGCGCGTCGCGTCCGCCTTGCTCATATTCGAAAGATCGGCAACGCGATCGATAAATTCATTCTTATTCATTCGCTCGTCCTTTCTGTTTCGTCGCGAATAATCGTGAATACTTCTGACCCGGATTATCGCGCTCCCCGACCTCTCTGGCAAAGGAAAAGGTCTTTAAGCGAACGGGTTTTAGGGAGATTCGGAGGGAAGCGGAGCGGTTCAGGACGCTTTCTTGCTTTTGTGCGGCGCACGCATTCCGCGCCAGCATTCATGTTCATGTTCGATACAGCGTTCGATCAACTCGCGCCAAACAGGTTCGGCGATTCGTTTTGAAAGCCCTTCTCGTTCCGCGGCCGCGAGAACTTTTTCCACAACGTCTTCGATTCGCCATTCGAGCCGGACTTCGTTTTCGCGCTCCTTGATGCGCGCGGCGGCCTCTATATAGCCTTGGCGTTCGGCGATCAGGCGCACGAGGGCCCGATCGATTCGATCGATCTCTATTCGCACTTCATCCATCGATACGCAGTTTTCGGCGTTCGTTTCGGCGGGTTTCGTCGGCTCCATAAAGACCTCTCTAGGCGCTCGGGCGCCGCCGCGAAAGGTCCGCGCGGTGGGGCAAAGCGCCCCTGGCCGATAAAGGATTTGTTAACCTGCTGAGGCGGCAAAGAAAATCCTGCTTTCCCCATGCGCACCCCTTGCGCCAGCGCATTTTATGCGCTATATGACACTTCAATGACATTTTTGTCTCAGATGGATGACACTAAAGGCGGCAAGCCGGCGAGCGGCAATCCAGTTGAGTATAAGGAGTTGAATTATGGCTACAATCTCTCGTCCTCACGCCGGACATCACAGCTCCGGTTTTGACGGCGTCCTGCGCGGGATGCTCTATCTCGCCATGGCGATCGGTGCGATCGCAATAGCGGTTCCCATGGCGATTGCGACAGTCGGCTGAAACGCACGCAAAATTCAACGAAAAAGCGCGGCGCCCCGGCGCCGCGTTTTTTTTGGGCCGGGGGGCCGGCAGGTGCGCCGGCCGCGCCCCGGCGGCGCTTCAATGGGTCACGACATTCTCGCCGCCTTCGACATCGGCGGCGGGGGGCGGCGCGACTTTTTCCGTCCATTCGATCGGGGTCAATTTCTGCGTGAGCGCGTGCGCCAGCGCCTCATCGACCTGGCTGACCGGAATGATCTTCAGCCCCTCTTTTACGTTGTCCGGAATCTCGGCGAGATCCTTTTCATTCTCCTGCGGGATCAGGACGGTCTTGATGCCGGCCCTGAGCGCTGCGAGCAGCTTTTCTTTCAATCCGCCGATCGCCAAGACGCGCCCGCGAAGCGAGATTTCGCCGGTCATCGCAATGTCCTTGTGTACCGGCACGCCCGTCAGCACCGAGACGATCGCCGTCGCCATGGCGACGCCGGCGGACGGCCCGTCCTTCGGCGTTGCGCCTTCGGGGACGTGGATATGAATGTCCGTGCGTTCGAATACTGGCGGTTCGATGCCGTAATCCGTCGCGCGGCTTCGAACATAGGAAGAGGCGGCCGATACTGATTCCTTCATCACCTCTTTCAGATTGCCGGTCGGGGTCATGCGCCCCTTGCCCTGCATCTTGACGGCTTCGATCGTCAAAATATCGCCGCCGACGGACGTCCAGGCCAGCCCCGTGACGACGCCGACGCGATCTTCCCCGTCAATTTCGCCGTAGCGAAATTTCGGCACGCCGGCGTAATCGGCGATATTTTCAAGCCTGACTTCAACCTTTTTGGCCTTGCCTGTTTCGAGTTCGCGAACGGCTTTTCGCGCCAGGCGCGCAAGCTCGCGCTCAAGGTTCCTGACGCCGGCCTCGCGCGTATAGCGCCGGATCAGCTCCATAAGGCCGTCGTCGGTCAGTTTCCATTCGGACGCCTTGAGCCCGTGATCCTTCATCAGCTTCGGTATCAGGTGACGGCGCGCGATTTCACGCTTTTCATCCTCCGTGTACCCTGGAATGCGAATGATCTCCATGCGGTCGAGCAGCGGCTGCGGCATGTTAAGACTGTTCGCCGTTGTAATGAAAAGCACGTCGGATAAATCGTAATCAACTTCCAGATAGTGATCGTTGAATGTCGAATTCTGCTCAGGATCCAGAACTTCAAGCAGCGCCGATGAGGGGTCGCCGCGAAAATCCTGACCCATCTTGTCGATTTCATCGAGCAGGAAGAGCGGATTCGATTTCTTCGCCTTTTTCATGGATTGAACGATCTTGCCGGGCATCGAGCCGATATAGGTGCGCCGATGGCCCCGGATTTCGGCTTCGTCCCGCACGCCGCCGAGAGATACGCGAACAAACTCGCGCCCCGTCGCTTGCGCAATCGACTTGCCGAGCGATGTCTTGCCGACGCCCGGCGGGCCGACGAGGCACAGTATCGGGCCTTTGAGCGTTCCCATCCGCTTTTGCACGGCGAGATATTCGAGAATACGCTCCTTGACCTTGTCGAGGCCGTAATGGTCGGCGTCGAGTATCGCTTGCGCCTTATCGAGATCCTGCTTGATCTTCGACTTGTTGCTCCACGGGATTGAAAGCAGCCAGTCGAGATAATTCCTTACGACAGTCGATTCAGCCGACATCGGCGACATTTGCCGGAGTTTTTTCACTTCGGCGTCGGCCTTCGACCGCGCTTCTTTCGAGAGTTTGGTTTTCTTGATGCGATCTTCGATTTCCGCGACTTCATCGCGCGAATCATCGCCCTCGCCAAGCTCCTTCTGGATCGCCTTCATTTGTTCGTTGAGATAGTATTCGCGCTGCGTCTTCTCCATCTGCCGCTTTACGCGGTTGCGAATTTTCTTCTCGACCTGGAGGACGCTCATTTCGCCCTCCATCAACGCATAAACGCGCTCAAGCCGGTCGCTAATATCGAAGATTTCCAAAAGCTCCTGCTTTTCGGAAATCTTTATATTCAGATGAGATGCGACCGTATCGGCAAGCTGCGCCGGGTCTTCGATCGAATTGATCGAAACGATTACTTCCGGCGGCACGCGCTTGTTCAGCTTGCCGTAGGATTCAAACTGCGAGACGACCGATCGCGCAAGCGCATCCGTCTCTGCGTCTTCGCCCTCGATTTCCGGCGGCGTCGTCGCCTCAGCCTCGAAATAATCGTCCGTCTTTGTGAAGCGCTCGACCTTCGCGCGCTCTTCGCCCTCAACCAGCACTTTCACAGTGCCGTCCGGCAATTTCAAAAGTTGCAGCACCGAGGCGATAACGCCTATCGAGTAGATCCCGTCTGCTTTCGGATCGTTATCGCTGGCGTCTTTCTGGGCGACGAGCAGAATCTTCTTGTCATTCTCCATTACATGTTCGAGCGCGCGCACTGATTTATCGCGCCCGACAAACAGCGGGATGACCATCGTCGGGAACACGACAATGTCGCGAAGCGGTAATACGGCGTAGGTTTGCTGCTCAGACATCTGGCTTCCTTTACTCGCGGGCCCCGATGGGCGCCCGGACAAGCGCCCGCTCCAGTCTCCGGCGACAACTCCTTAACGCCGCGCAGCATTTGCATGCGTTTTCAGGGTAATCGCCGAAGCACGGACGGCGACGGACGTCGGCATAATGTGGCGTTCCGCCCCGCGGTTTCAACCCGTGATCACCGAATGCGGAAAAGTTGGACGAGCCGGATCGCCCCGGCGCCGATAAGAACAGACCGGACAAAAAAGGCGCCCCTTTCAGGGCGCCCTTTTTTCGGGATCGAAGGCTGACGCGCCGGTCAGGCGCTGGCGTCCGCCTCCATTTTTTCCTTGCCCCGGTCCTCGTAGATCTGAAGCGGCTTGGCGCGCCCTTCGACGACTTCGCCGTTGACGACGACCTCGACGACACCCTCCATCGAAGGAAGTTCGAACATCGAATCAAGGAGTATGCCCTCCATGATCGATCTCAATCCGCGCGCGCCCGTTTTCCGGACAATCGCCTTGCGGGCGATCGCGAGCTTGGCGTCGTCCGTAAAGGTGAGCTTCACATCCTCCATCTCGAACAGTCTTTGATACTGCTTAATCAGCGCATTTTTCGGCTGAACGAGAATCTGGATCAACGCCGCCTCGTCGAGATCTTCAAGCGTTGCGATTACGGGTACGCGGCCGACGAATTCGGGGATCAGGCCGAATTTGAGTAAATCTTCAGGTTCGACGGTTTTCAGAACCTCGCCGACGCGGCGGTCATCCGGCGAGGCGACTTTCGCGCCAAATCCGATCGAAGTACCCGCGTGGCGATTGGAAATAATCTTCTCGATACCGGCGAACGCGCCGCCGCAAATGAAGAGAATATTCGTTGTATCGACTTGAAGGAATTCCTGCTGCGGATGCTTTCGCCCGCCCTGCGGCGGCACCGACGCGACCGTGCCTTCCATGATTTTCAACAGGGCCTGCTGAACGCCCTCGCCCGAAACGTCGCGCGTTATCGAGGGATTGTCGGACTTGCGGCTGATCTTGTCGACTTCATCGATGTAGACGATGCCGCGCTGGGCGCGTTCGACATTATAGTCAGCGGCCTGGAGCAGTTTCAGGATGATGTTTTCGACATCTTCGCCCACATAGCCGGCTTCGGTCAGCGTCGTCGCGTCGGCCATGGTGAACGGAACATCGAGAATGCGCGCGAGGGTCTGGGCGAGCAGCGTTTTGCCCGAACCCGTTGGACCGAGCAGCAATATGTTGGATTTGGCGAGTTCAACATCGTTATTCTTCGATGCGTGATTCAATCGCTTGTAATGATTGTGAACCGCAACGGATAAAACCCGCTTCGCCTGTTTCTGGCCGATAACGTAATCGTCGAGAACCTTGCAAATCTGGTGCGGGCTCGGCACGCCTTCGCCGGCCTTTACCAAAGAGGATTTCGACTCTTCACGGATTATATCCATGCAGAGTTCGACGCATTCATCGCATATGAATACCGTCGGTCCGGCTATAAGTTTCCGGACTTCGTGCTGGCTCTTACCGCAAAACGAACAGTAAAGGGTGTTTTTCCCCTCGCCGCCGCCGCTCTTACCGCTAACCTTGCTCACGCTATACTACTCCCTTGAGGAGTCCCGGCGTGCCGGGAATCCGGACTGGCGCAGGCCCTGCCCTTGAACAACACCATACGATGACGCTGTACAGGTGCAGATTTTGCGCCATTCCGCCAGCCCATGCCGATGCCAAAGCTTTCACCATATTCGACCACAACCCTGACATGCCAATCAAGCCGCCATTTCGCCTGATCGTATGTCATCGCGACCCGGATTTACTCTTCAGCGGCCGGGCGCTTGTCGAGAACCTTGTCGATCAAGCCGAAATCAACTGCCTCCTCTGGCGACATGAAATGGTCGCGATCAAGAGTTTTCTCAATAATATCATAAGGTTGTCCCGTATGCTCGACGTAAATCTCGTTCAGCCGGCGCTTCATCTTGATGATGTCCTGCGCATGGCGTTCGATATCTGACGCCTGGCCCTGGAAGCCGCCTGACGGCTGGTGGACCATGACCCGCGAATTCGGCAGCGAGAAACGCATGCCCTTCTCGCCCGCGGTGAGCAGCAGCGAACCCATCGACGCCGCCATGCCGATGCACATGGTCGATACGGCCGGGCGGATATATTTCATCGTGTCGTACATCGCGAGACCGGCCGAAACTGAGCCGCCGGGGCTGTTAATGTAAAACGCGATCTCCTTTTTGGGGTTTTCCGCCTCCAGGAACAGCAATTGTGCGACGATCAGGGTCGAAACGCCGTCATGCACCGGGCCGGAAAGGAAAATAATCCGCTCTTTCAATAGGCGGGAGTAAATATCGTAGGCCCGCTCGCCGCGGCTCGATTGCTCGACGACCATCGGCACCAGCGTGTTCATGAATATGTCCTGGGGGTCTTTCATGGATCTCTCTTCATCAGGCCGGGCGGCAACCCGGGGGGATTGTCTGCGTCGCCCGGCGTGGGGCGGCTCGGTTAATATGGGGTTGAAAAGTCTCCGGCCAACGCCCTCGACCGACAACCCCGTCATCACATTAGGGCGCGCGGTTTAAGCGACGGTTATTCTTGGCCGATTGCAAGGCCTTCAGCGGCGCTAAGGCGCGCCATATCCGGATCGAATCAAAAACGATCGCGCTTGTTCCTTCCTCTATCGCGCTCGCGGCCTATTCGGCCGGGTCCAGCGAATAACCGAAGCGATGGGCGACCGGGCCGGCGAAGGGCCGTACAAGCGCCGCCATCGCCCGCTCGCGCGGGTCTTTGAGTAAATTTTTCCACTGCTCGAAATATTTCCGGTTAAGATCGCCGCGTACTTCCGCCGGCGCCGCCGGCAGCGGAGAGATTCCCAGCCTGTCGGTGATCGGCCGCAGCACAGACCGGGGATCGGCGACAAGATCCTCATACCGGACAAAGGCGACGCTATTGAGCCTTTCGCCGTCCCGGGCAGCACGCCCGTAACACATCGCCCAATTGGCGATAATTCCCGGGACCGGATTGAAACGGCACCATTTTTTCGTAGCGACCGAGGCGGCGACCGGATGGCGGGCGATGACGATGAAATGACTGTCCGGGAAACACGCCTGCAAAAAGCGCATGCGAATGAGATTGGGCGGCGATTTTTCTAACAGGACCGGCTTTGACAAATCCCAATATGGCGCCCACTGGCTGAAAAGAAGTTCGGCCTTTTCAGGCGCCGCCAATGGCGACTTTTCCGTCAGATATGCGGCCGGATCGAAGCCGAGGCGGCCGACGGCGTCGCCGCCTTTCACCGGTCCGGACGGATAAACGTTTTGAAGGTATTGGCCTTCATCCATTTTCTCGCCGGTATTTTTAAATCCCGATATATCGGGGTGCGCCGCCAGCATGTTGGCCAGCAATGTCGTGCCGCAACGGTGAAGACCGGCGACGAAAACAAATTTTCGCGAAGAGCGCGTTGCGGACATTAACTCTGCGGCGTTTGGCGTTATTAACCCATGGATCGGCGTCGATTTCGCATCTGTTTGGCGTTGACAGCGGTATTTATCGGCGTTGACAACGAATAAGCGAATTCCGGGCCGCATGCGAGGCGCATGCGGCGGAGCCGATTAGCCGGCGAAGAACGAAGCCGCCTCGCCCGCCCTTATTCGTCGCCTTCCGGGTCTTTCATCAACTCGTCTTTCGAGACCTTCTTGTCGGCGATCTCGGCTTTCTCAAGGATGAAATCGACAACACGCTCCTCAAAAAGCGGCGCGCGAATCTGGGCGATCGCCTGCGGGTTTTGCTGGTACATTTTCAGCACTTCCTGCGGTGAGACTTTCTGCCCCTGCATTGCAAACAACTGCGCATCGCGCAGCGCAGCCTGCTGGACGGCGCTTTGAAGGTGTTCCGACGGCACCTGAACATCGGCGCGCCGGCCGATTTCCGCAAGAACGAGACCAAGGCGCACGCGACGAACCGCGATCTTGCGGTACTCTTCCTTCAATTCGTCTTCCGACTTGTCCTTGTCTTCCTCATCGCGTTCGGCGTTTTCGACTTGCGCCCAGATCTGATTGAACTCCGCATCAACCATTGATTTCGGCAATTCGAAATCATGCCCGTCGTCGAGTTTGTCGAGAAGCGCGCGTTTGACATGACTGCGCGACATGGATTTGAAATCGCCTTCAATACGCTCGCGCACGCGGGATTTCAGTTCATCAAGACTGTCGAGCCCCAGTTTCTTCGCAAACTCGTCATCGATCGCAGCGTCTTTCGGCGCTTTGACTTCCTTAACCTTCACCGCGAATACGGCTTTCTTCCCGTTGAGGTTTTCAGACCCGTAATCGTCAGGGAACGACAATTTCACTTCGACGTCGCTGTCGGCTTTCGCGCCGATGAGCTGTTCCTCGAATCCGGGGATGAGCGCGTTCGAACCAAGAACGACGGAGTGATCTTCACCCTTGCCGCCGGCGAATTCCTCGCCGTCGATCGAGCCTGTGAAATCGATGACAAGCTGGTCGCCTTCCTTCGCCTTTTCCGATTTTTTGCGCGGCTCGTAATCCCGGTTCGACTCGGCGATTTTGGCCACCTGCTCGTCGACATCGGCGTCGGTGACTTCCGCGACCGGGCGCTTGAGTTTCAGGCCGTCGACGGACATCGGTTCGAAGCTCGGCAATATTTCGGCGTGGACTTCGTATTCAAGGTCCGCCTTGCCGTCGATAATCTGTTCGAAGTCGCCGCTGAAATGCGGATGCGGCGTTGTCGCCGGTTTCAGATCGCGATCGCTGAAAGCCTTGTAGCTCGTTTCGTTGATGATCTCCTGCAAGATCTCGCTCATCATGCCTTTGCCGTACATCTTTTTCAGGAACGGCAGCGGCGCCTTGCCCTTGCGGAAACCTTTTAGCTGGACATTTCCTTTCACCTCGGCGAGGCGTGCATTCAACTTGGCGTCAAGTTCGGCCGCCGGCACTTTGACCGTGAACTTGCGCTCGAGGCCCTCAGCGGTCTTTTCAATCACTTCCATCGTCGTCCAAGCCTTTTTCCTTCAGAACCGCATCGGCGGCCCGCAATCCTTCGTTACAGCCGGCATCTCCAACCGGGCGCGGTCTGGTGCGGATGGAGGGAGTTGAACCCCCACGGGTCACCCCGCTGGAACCTAAATCCAGTGCGTCTACCAGTTCCGCCACATCCGCGCAGAAAACCCCGCCGTCCGCCCCGATCGCGAAATCGGGGCCGGCCGTCGAAAGCGGGTCTCTATAACACGCCCCCACCGGAGTCGAGCGGTTCGGAGCCGTTTTCGGTTTACATAGCGCTGAATTCGCAGCCGAATTTTCGCCCGCTCGCGTCCAAGGTCGATGCTGGACGCAAACGCCGAAAGGCGCGCGCCGCGCAGCGGCGCGGAATTCGCCGCCGCGACCCGGCGGTCACGTGTTTTTTTTGTCTTCCGGCCGGCTTTGCGGCGGAGCGAACAGCGACCTCAATACACTCGGCAAAGCGTTCGGCAGGTCTTCCGCGATCAGTCCAGGGCCGACGAGCGCACCCGCCGCGCCATGCAGCCAGACGCCGGCGGCGGCGGCTTCGAAACCGGGCAATCCCTGCGCGCGAAGGCCCGCAATCACGCCGGCCAGCACATCGCCCGCGCCAGCGGTCGCCAGATCGAATGGCGCGTTCGAATTGATAATCGCACGCCCGTCCGGCGCGGCGATCACCGTATCAGCGCCCTTCAGGACTATCACGCATTGCGCCGCTTTCGCGGCGGCGCGCGCCGCGTCGAGCCGGCTCAGCTCCTTCAGCTGAGGGAAAAGCCGCGCGAACTCGCCGATATGCGGCGTTAAAACGTCATCGCCGCGCAATCGCGCAAAAAAACCCGGCTCCTCGCCTTCAAAGCTGGTCAGCGCGTCAGCGTCGAATACGCCGCCCGCAGCCGAACCGAGTATCGCGAAAACGCCCTCTCTTGTTTGCGCGCCGACGCCGGCGCCGGGTCCGATGAGGGCTGCGGTGAAACGCTTGTCCGCGAGAACGCCGCCGATCGCCGCAGCGTCATTCGCCTCGCGCAGCATGATTGCGGTCAGATGCGTTGCGTTTTCATTCGCCGCATCGCTCGGCGAGAGGACCGTCACAAGCCCCGCGCCGACGCGCAGGGCGGAAAGCGCGGCGAGTCGCGCCGCGCCGGTTTTAAGGCGTGGGCCGGAAACGATCGCTGCGTGCCCGCGATCATATTTATGCGTCGAAAATCCGGGCCGGCGCCAACGCCCGGCCCAGAGCGCGGGATGATTTTCATAGATGCTCGGCGTTGCGGCGCCGATGAGCTTATCCCTGACGCCGATATCTGCGACTTCGACGAGGCCCGAAAGAGCGCGGCCCGGAAAGAGAAGATGACCGGGCTTTCTCGCGATGAAGGTAATCGTCGCCGCCGCCTCGATTGAAACGCCCAGAATCTCTCCGGTATCGGCTTTGACGCCCGATGGCAGGTCGATCGCAATTTTCGGCGCGGCGTGCGCATTCGCAGCTTCAATTATTTCGCGTTCAGGGCTTTCAATCGCGCGCGCAAGACCGGTTCCGAAAAGGGCGTCGACGATAAGTCCCGCGCCTTCAAACAGGGAGGGGCCAAGCGGCTCAACTTCACCTTCGAACAAATTCGCCATCAAGGCGGCGTCGCCTTTCAGGCCGGTTTTCTCACCGACCAGGCCGAGGCGCACTTTCCACCCCGCTTCCTTGAGCTTGCGCGCAACGACGAAACCATCGCCGCCGTTGTTGCCGCGCCCGCAAAGAACGGCGACAGGCCTTTTCGATATGCTCCGTATAATGAATGAAGCCGCGGCCGCGCCGGCCGCTTCCATCATCGCAGCGCCGGAAAGACCGTCCTTGATCGCAGCGGCCTCAACGTTTCTCGTTTCGCCGGCGCTTAAAAGTATGAATGGCGGTATCAGTTGACTTGCTCCTCAAGAACCGTTG
Source organism: Parvularculaceae bacterium (assembly GCA_020446945.1). Classification (GTDB taxonomy): domain Bacteria; phylum Pseudomonadota; class Alphaproteobacteria; order Caulobacterales; family Parvularculaceae; genus Amphiplicatus. The sequence continues at coordinate 74,379 of JAGRDS010000002.1, read as the reverse complement.
ATCCTTAGCGCGCCAGCTCGCGTGAGTCGTCCCCGATGAAAAAAATTGAAGCTATCATAAAGCCGTTCAAGCTTGACGACGTAAAAGAGGCGCTGAACGACCTCGGCCTCCAGGGCATGACGGTGACGGATGTCCGCGGCTTCGGGCGACAAAAGGGCCATACCGAACTTTATCGCGGCGCCGAATATGTCGTCGATTTTCTGCCGAAGGTGAAAATCGAGATCGTAACGACAGACGGGCTCGCCGCCCGGGTTGTCGAAGCGATCGCGACCGCGGCCCATTCCGGGCGAATCGGCGACGGAAAAATTTTCGTTTCTAATATCGAAAACGCTGTCCGCATTCGCACGGGCGAGGTGGGTGACGACGCTATTTGAACGAATATTCCAATATTTAACGTAAATATAGCGTATTATAGCTAATTCTTGGCGCCAACCACCAAACATTATTGCGCTGCAAAAAATCCAGTTGATTTCCTCGCGTCCCGGCTCTCATGTTCCCTTCATCATTAGAAAGCCCCTGTGCGGGGGCTCGCTCCCGCCCTGGGCGCCGCTGCGGCAACCCGAGGAAGGAGCCTCCCCCAAAATGTCTTCCGCTGACGACATTCTTAAAAAGATCAAGGACGAGAACATCAGGTTCGTGGACCTGCGCTTCACGGACACGCGCGGCAAATGGCAACATGTCACCTTCGATCACAGCATGGTCGACGCCGACCTTTTCGAAGAAGGAACGATGTTCGATGGCTCTTCGATCGCCGGCTGGAAGGCGATCAACGAAAGCGACATGGTGCTGATGCCGGATGCGGCGACGGCGTTTGTCGATCCCTTCTTTGCGCAGCCGACGCTGTCGATAATCTGCGACATTCTGGACCCTGCGACCGGCCAGCCCTATAGCCGCGATCCGCGCACGACGGCGAAAGCGGCCGAAGCCTTCCTGCAATCGAGCGGCGCGGGCGATACGGCCTATATCGGACCGGAAGCGGAGTTTTTCGTTTTCGACGACGTTCGCTGGTCGAACGAACAACACAATATGGGCTTCTCGCTCGACAGCGATGAAGGCCCCTATAATTCGGCGACCGCTTATGAGGGCGGCAATCTTGCGCACCGGCCCGGTCCGAAGGGCGGCTATTTCCCTGTTCCGCCAGTTGATTCGGCACAGGATATGCGCACGGAAATGCTCGCCGTGATGAGCGATCTCGGTCTCAACCCGGAAAAACATCACCATGAGGTTGCACCCTCGCAGCATGAACTCGGGATGAAGTTCGCCAATCTCGTAAAGATGGCGGACAATATGCAGCTCTACAAATATATCGTGCATCAGGTCGCCGCCGCCTATGGCAAGACCGCGACTTTTATGGCGAAGCCGGTTTTCGGCGACAATGGCTCGGGCATGCATGTTCACCAGTCAATCTGGAAAAACGGCAAGCCGCTTTTCGCCGGCGATCGGTATGCGGATCTTTCCGAGACCTGCCTCTATTATATCGGCGGAATCATAAAGCACGCGCGCGCCATCAACGCCTTCGCGAATTCAACGACGAATTCGTACAAGCGCCTCGTTCCAGGTTATGAAGCGCCAGTTCTTCTCGCCTATTCGGCGCGGAACCGTTCGGCCTCGATCCGGATTCCCTGGGTTCCCTCGCCGAAAGGAAAGCGTCTTGAAGTGCGCTTCCCCGATCCCGCCGGCAATCCCTATCTCACCTTCGCGGCGCTGTTGATGGCGGGCCTCGACGGAATTGAAAACCGCATTCATCCGGGCGAACCGATGGACAAGGATCTCTATGATCTGCCGCCGGCCGAATTGAAAGAGATCCCGCATGTTTGCGCCAGTCTTCGCGACGCGCTTGATGCGCTCGACCGCGACCGCGACTTCCTGAAGAAGGGCAACGTCTTCAATGACGACCAGATCGAGGCTTATATCGATCTCAAAATGCAGGAAGTGAAGCGCTTTGAGACGACGCCGCATCCGGTCGAATTCGCAATGTACTATTCGGCGTAAAACGCCGACAATCGGAACGGAAGGACGGGAGAAGCCCCGGCCTTCCGTTTTACGGCCGGTGGCGAAGCGCGCGCCGGCGCCCTATGGTCGCCGTGAAACCGTAAAAACGGGAGATGGCGCCCTTGACGAACCTCGATCACACCGCGCTTAGCGCCTTTGTCGAAAAAATGTGGGCGGCGGAAATCACGCCGACGCTCGTCGACTACATTCGTATTCCCAACAAATCCCCGATGTTCGAGCCCGACTGGGAAAAGCTCGGCCATATGGAAGAGGCGGTGAAGATGTTCGCCGGCTGGGCGCGTGAAAAGATCAAGGCGCTGCCCGGAACAACGCTTGAAATCCTGCGTGCGCCGGGTCGCACGCCGTTGATCGTAATCGACTCGCCGGGCGGTGCGTCCGGCGAGACCGTTCTTTTATACGGCCATCTCGACAAACAGCCGGAAATGACCGGATGGGCGCCCGGAAAGGGTCCGTGGATTCCGGTTCTGGAAGACGAAAAGCTGTATGGGCGCGGCGGAGCCGATGACGGCTACGCAATATTCGGTGCGCTCACCGCTTTGCTGGCGCTTGAAGAACAAGGCGCCGCGCGCGCGCGCTGCGTCATCATAATCGAGGCGTCGGAAGAATCGGGCTCGCCGGACCTGCCGCATTACATGGAAATGATTTCGGGCAAGATCGGCGATGTCGGCCTGGTCGTCTGTCTCGACAGCGGCTGCGGCGACTATGATCGCCTGTGGCTGACGACTTCTCTGCGGGGATTAATCGGCGGCGCGCTGAAAATCGACGTCCTTGATGAAGGGGTTCATTCAGGCGATGCGTCGGGCGTCGTCCCGTCCAGCTTCCGGATTCTGCGCATGTTGCTTGACCGGATCGACGACGTGGCGACGGGCGACGTCAAACCCGATGCTTTTCGCGCGGCGATTCCCGACGAGCGGCGGACGCAGGCGAAAATTGCGGCGGATGCGCTGGGGGCGGCTGTCTATTCGAAATTCCCGTTCGTCGACCGAATGCGGCCCGCAAACGACGATCTTGACGAACTCATCTTGAACCGGACCTGGCGATCTGCGCTTTCGGTTACGGGTTTCGACGGCGCGCCTGCGCCTTCGGGCGCGGGCAATGTTTTGCGCCCGTTCACAACGGCCAAGCTGAGCCTGCGTCTACCGCCGACGACCGACGCAGACGAAGCGAGTGCGGAATTAAAGCGTATTCTGGAATCAGATCCGCCCTACGGCGCGAAAGTTTCCTTTACGCCGGAGCAGCCGGGTTCCGGCTGGAACGCGCCGCCGACCGATGATTGGCTCGCGCGGGCGTTCGACAAGGCGTCCGAGGCTGCGTGGGGCAACCGGGCCGCCATGATGGGCGAGGGCGGCTCGATCCCCTTTATGGGCATGCTCGGCAAGGCGTTCCCGAAAGCGCAATTCGCGATCACCGGCGTTCTCGGCCCGCATTCGAATGCGCACGGACCTAACGAATTCCTGCACCTGCCGACCGGCCGGCGCGTCACCGAGACGGTCGCCCATCTGCTTGTCGCCCATGCGAGCGAGAAAGGCTGAGCGCGCCGCGCCGCAGTATGCTCAACTATCGCGGCGCAATCGGCCGCTCACGACGAGATCGCTTCAAAGACCGCGAAGAAACACGGCGAGGCGCATTACGCCGTCAGGCCACGGCCCATAGCCTGAGGCTGCGTTGAGATGACCAGCCTCGCCCGCATTCACCAGCTCCGCCCCCCAGGCGCGCGCCATCTCCGCCGCCTTCCCATAGGCGCAATACGGATCATTCGAACCGGCGACCACCAACGAAGGAAACGGCAGTGGATCGCGCGGAACCGGATCGAACCCTTGCGGGATGGCGACATCATCGCCGCCCTCTTTCAACAATTCCTCGATAGGCGCGCGCGCTTCCAGATCCGCTGGCGCAGCGAGCCACGCGCCGACAACCTTTCCCTCCGCAAATTGCGGCGCGGCATGCGCGATCGTTAAAACGCCGAGGCTGTGCGCGACCAGCAACACGCGACGCGGCGAATCGTTGACGGCGCGGGCGAGCGCATGCGTCCAGTCCGCGCAAACCGGCCGATTGAAATCCGGCATCGCGACGCGGCGCGCGGTTGAGAGTTTTTTCTCCCACCGGCTCTGCCAATGATCGGGAGGAGAATTCATCCAGCCCGGCGCAATAAGTATGTCGACTTCACTCACGCGCATCGCGCGGCATCCTGAAAAAAAACTGCTGGCGAACTGTCGGCGTTCGCGCCTCTTTATCCCGCCGGCTGGCTTCTTTCACGACATAAGCGCGCGGTTCGTCAAGTTTCTGCGCTTTCGGCCCGCTCGGCGATCTGCGAGCGCGTACCGGCCGTCAATCGCCGCGCAATCGCAATCGAAGCCTGCTGTCGCATTCGAAAGGAGGGCTTGACGCATTTTGAATTACAAGTAACTGATATGTTACAAATGAGACGCCCTGAATTCGAACTCGATTCTGTTTTCGCCGCCCTCGCCCATGAAACGCGGCGGCGCATTCTCAATTTATTGCGCGACCATCCCGGTGTCGGAGTCGGCGAAATCGCCGCCGAATTCGAGGTCAGCCGAATCGCCGTTATGAAACATTTGCAGGCGCTGGAAGATGCGCAATTGATCGTCTCCGAAAAAGACGGGCGCAAAAGACGATTATATTTCAATTCAGCGCCTATTCGCAAGATCTACGATCTGTGGACAGACGAATATTCCACCCGTTGGACGCGGGAGGCGCCGCGCGTCAAGAATATCGCGGAGATCAAATTCAATGCGGAGCAGTTCACCGGAAACAAGAGACACAAGCGTTGAATGAAAACCGCCCGCCTGTATGAACGCTTTGGCAGATGGGATATTGATTGAATCTCTAAGACAATAAGTTATCAACCCGGATGACGGATGCGCTCATACTTGTCGATGCGGACGCATGTCCGGTCAAAGACGAAATTTATCGCGTCGCTTTGCGGCGCGGCGTGCGCGTGCGCATCGTTTCGAATGGCGGCATACGAATCCCGGATAATCCGCTTGTTTCACGCATTATCGTCGGCGACTCATTCGATGCGGCGGACGACTATATCGCCGATAACGCAGACGCCGGCGCAATCGTCGTTACCGCCGATATCCTGCTTGCCGATCGCTGCCTGAAAAACGGCGCGAGCGTCATCGCGCCGAACGGCAAACCTTTTACGCCGCAATCGATCGGCGCGGCCATCGCCACGCGCGCGATCATGCAGGACCTGCGCGGCAGCGGCGATCCAACGGCGGCCGGCAGGCAAAAACCTTTCTCAAAGGAAGATCGCTCACGCTTTTTACAGGCGCTCGACCTTGCGATTACGCGCGCGCCGCACTGACATTTACCTTTGCAAGCGGCTCGCCATCCGGCGCTCTGATAATTGATGGCCGAGAAAAGCAGGCAACAATGCCAAATCCTCTCGCGCGCGCCCGCCATCGGCGAGCCGGCATATATTCTCATAAAAATAGGCCATCACAGCGAATCCGTTGAGCGCCCTGATGAGGTTATTTGCGGATTTCGGCCCGAGATATCCTTCGCCGAGACGAAGTGTTTTTTCAGAACGCGGCGCCGCATCGGCTTCGCCGGAAAGCAACTTCGCGCAGATATCCGGATCGACGCAAAGCGGACGCGCGAGGCCGACAAGATCGGCGGCGCCGGAATGCAGCGCCTCGTCTATCGCGTCGCGCGAGCGAAATCCGCCCGTCACCATCAACGGCATTTTGGCGACGCGCGCGGCCTCGTCCGCGTAGGCGAGAAAGTAAGCCTCGCGCGCCTTCGTTGAGGCGCGTTCGTTTTCGGGCGGCTCCATTCCCTCGATATCCATCATCTTCGGCTGCTCATATGATCCGCCGGATATTTCGAGAAAATCTATTCCCACTTCATTCAGCCATTCGATAACCTGCAAACATTCGTCGAAAGAAAATCCGCCCTTTTGAAAATCGGAAGAGTTCAGTTTCACCGCAACCGGAAAGCCCGATCCGACTTTCGCGCGAACGGCGGAAACGACGCGCATCAACAGGCGCGCGCGATTATCAAGCCCGCCGCCCCAATCGTCGCTGCGCCGGTTTGCAATCGGATTGAGAAACTCAGATATCAGGTAACCATGCGCGCCATGGATCTGAACGCCGGCAAAGCCCGCCGCCTTGCAGACCGACGCCGCCAGCGCGAAACGATCAATCACGTCTTCAATCTCTTCGTGCGTCAGAGCGCGCGGCGCGCCGAACTGTCCGCCAGGCAATTGAAGCGCGACATCGGACGGCGCGACCGGACGTTTATTGATATATTTCGGCGTTTGCCGGCCTGCGTGCGAGAGCTGGACGAAAATTTCCGCCCCCGTATCCGCCGACGCCCCGGCGAGGCGCTCAAGCGCGCGCATCGCCGTATCATCCTGCGGTCCGTCGATTGCGATGTTGCCCGGTCTTTCGAGATAGCGCCGGTCAACCTGCACATTGCCGGTGACGAGCGCGCCGGCGCCTCCCTGCGCCCATCGCCTGTACAGATTTTCAAGGCGCGGCGTCGACCGGTTCCGCCTGTCGGCCAATCCCTCCGTCATCGCCGCTTTGACCAGCCTGTTTTTCAGGCGAACGCCGCAGGGAAGCGTCAACGGATCGGTGATCGAATTAACCATCGGCGCGATTAATCTCCGAACGCCTTGATTGCCGGCGCGTTGGTGAATTTCACCCTGATTCGAGGGCCGTCGCCCGATTGGCATGGCGTTTGCGACCTTGCGGCAAACTGAGCGAATTCGAAATCAAGTCCTTGCACCGGACCTCCTGCAAAAAGGCCGCCCTCAACCGGGCGGCCTTTTTTTCGGGCTGGATTCAACGCATTTCGGATTAACAACCTGGACGTGCATACAATACATCGCCCACAATCTTTCACGGGACGCGCGCGACGGCGCCAAATCGCCGATCCGAAAAAACGAATAAATATTGGCTTGGCGCTGGCGGTCCAGGCGGGGGATTGCGGCCTGAAATATGGTCGGCGTTGCAGAAGACGCCGGAGACGACGCAAAGAAGGGGAGATGTGTTTTTCAATCGCCGCAAACCTTCGTCCGGTTTGGCGCCTTCATCACGCGCGCAATAGTTGGATGTTTTTAAAACTGCGCGCGCAGCCGATTTTAAATCTGTAATCGAACCGCGGCCGGCCTGCTCTGTGCTGTTAAAAAAGCGCCCTTCGCGCGCGGCGAAGAGCGCAATTATACGCGAATTAACGAAGCTGGCCGCCTTTTCGGGCGCGTTTTGAATACCAGATAAAGAAAATGCACAACACGAAAATGACGATCTGCATCCCGATCATATCGCCGCCGCCCGATTCCATCGGATCAAGGAGATGGGCGTCGATCAGGCTGACGACATAGGCGAGAAACGATACGATAAAAACTTCGACCGCCCATTTGCTCCGAATAAGGAGCAATATGGCGCCGGCGAGCCCGCCCCAGACGCCGACGGCCCAGACGGCCGTCAACCAGGTCGGCTTGGCGTTGAAATAGGCGATCTGATCGGCTGTCATGCCTACATTGCGCATATACTCATCGCCGACCGTGTTGGTCATGAAATAATCGAAACAACCGAAGCCATTCCACAAAAGGGCGAAAACGCCTACCGCCCAGAAGTGCCACGGGATCTTCGCAGATAATGCCGGCGTGTTCATGGTTTTCCCTCCCTTGCCGCAGGCGGGAGAAAACTACCACGCGCGCGCCGATCCGACAAAATCCGGCGGAATATAAGGGAATTTTCCCCACCGCTTGGCGACCCCTTCGGATTCGGCCTATTGGGAGCGCGAAAACCTGTGGAGTTGTACAGCGCCGATGGCGAAACGAGCAGCAAGGAAAGCCGCGGAGAACGACCTTTTTTCCACGGCCGGCGACAGCGGCGATTACACCGCCAAGGATATCGAAGTCCTTGAGGGGCTTGAGCCTGTTCGCAAACGGCCGGGCATGTATATCGGCGGCACTGACGAAAAGGCGCTGCATCACCTATTCGCCGAAGTCCTCGATAACGCCATGGACGAGGCGGTCGCGGGACACGCCAGCCGAATTGAAGTCGAGCTTTTTGCGGACGGTTACCTCTGCGTCACCGACAATGGACGCGGCATCCCGGTCGATCCGCATCCGAAGTTCAAGAAAAAATCGGCGCTTGAAGTCATCATGACGACCCTGCATTCGGGCGGCAAATTCGAAGGCAAAGCCTACGCGACATCGGGCGGCCTGCATGGCGTCGGCGTTTCGGTCGTAAATGCCCTTTCTGACGATCTCGTCGTCGAAGTCTGTCGCAATCGGCAGATGTGGCGCCAGACCTATTCGAAGGGTCACCCGACATCGAAACTCAACGAAGCGGGCGCCGCGCACAACAAACGCGGCACGAGCGTCAGGTTTCATCCCGATCCGGAAATCTTCGGCGCCAAGGCCGCGTTCAGGCCGGCGCGCCTGTTTAAAATGGCGCGCTCAAAAGCCTATCTTTTCGGCGGCGTGGAAATTCGCTGGCGGTGCGCGCCGGCGCTCATCAAGGACGACACGCCGGCTGAGGCCGTATTCCATTTCGAGGCGGGGCTGACCGACTACCTCGCCTCGCTTGTCGGCTCAAAACCGACCGTGACGGATGAGATGTTCGCAGGCCGCATCGAACGAAAAGAAGATAATGGTCACGGCAATGTCGAATGGGCGGTTTGCTGGGGCGCGGCGGGTTTCGGGGACGCCGACGGATTTATCCATTCCTATTGCAACACGATCCCGACCGCCGAAGGCGGCACGCATGAGGCGGGCCTGCGCGCGGCCCTGTCGCGCGGCCTGAAAGCCTATGCGGACCTCGCCGGAAATAAAAAAGCCTCGAATGTCACGCCTGAAGACATAATGGGCACCGCCGGCGCCTTGTTATCGGTATTTGTGCGCAACCCGGAATTCCAGGGGCAGACGAAAGACAAACTCGCCACGGCGGAAGCGCAACGCATCGTTGAAAATGCGGTGCGGCCTGCTTTCGACCACTGGCTCGCAAGCCATCCCAAACAGGCGAACGATCTTCTCCAGTGGGTGATCGACCGCGCCGACGAGCGCATGCGCCGGCGCAAGGAAAAGGAAGTTTCGCGCGCCGCCGCAACGCGCAAACTGCGCCTTCCCGGCAAGCTCGCCGATTGTTCGCAAAAAGATCGCACAGGGACGGAAATCTTCCTGGTCGAAGGCGACTCGGCCGGCGGCAGCGCCAAACAGGCGCGCAATCGCGCGACCCAGGCGATTCTTCCCCTGCGCGGCAAGATCCTCAATGTCGCAAGCGCCGGGCGCGACAAGATCGCTGCAAACCAGGAAATCCAGGACATTTCACAGGCGCTCGGGGTCGGCCTCGGCGCGAAATTCGATCTGGACGATCTCAGATATGAGAAGATCATAATCATGACCGACGCTGACGTGGACGGCGCGCATATCGCCTCGCTGCTGATCACCTTCTTCTATCAGGAGATGAAGGAGATGATCGACGCCGGCAGGCTGTACCTGGCGCAGCCGCCGCTCTACCGCCTCACCGCCGGCGGCAAAACCGTTTATGCGATGGATGATGCGGCGCGCGAAAAACTGTTGAAAGCAGAGTTTAAATCGAACCAGAAAGTTGATGTCGGCCGCTTCAAGGGACTGGGCGAGATGATGCCGGCGCAACTGAAAGAAACGACAATGAACCCGCAAACCCGATCTTTGGCTCGGGTCGTCATCGCAGAAGAAAAGGAAAGCGAAGCCTCCGGCCTCGTCGATCGGCTGATGGGCAAGAAGGCCGAAGCCCGCTTTCAGTTCATTCAGGAAAACGCCAGCTTTGTGAGGGATGAGCTGGATATTTAGGCGAAGCAATTTCCCTGAGAGAATCCGCTCACCCCGGCGAAAGCCGGGATCCAGCTTGAAGGAAAGAATGGATTCCGCCTTTCAATTCAGCCGTCATCTCGGACGCTGCAGACCTGAAACAAAAAACGCCGGGCTTTGCGGCCCGGCGTTCCCGATACGGATTAACTCCGCAATTCGTTAGATGGCTTTCAACTGGCCCGCAGACGTTTTGCCGCGATCCTGCTGCAATTCGTAGCTGACGGCCTGGCCGTCATTCAACGAACGCATGCCCGCCGCTTCGAGCGCGGTGGCGTGAACGAAAACGTCCTTGCCGCCGTCATCCGGCTGGATAAAGCCGTAGCCCTTTTGCGAGTTGTACCATTTCACTTTTCCGGTAGCCATTTTAAGTCTCCTTCAGACATTGGCGTGGATGACCCCGCCTGGAAGGCGAAGCCGATAGAAACCGATGTTTTGGAGGAGTTCAAAAAGGACTTCCGAAAGGCCTAATAGACGGCCCAAAGCATTGGTTCGCGGGAACCTATGGCCGCTCAATTCCCCAATAGCAAGAAAAATCGCCCGTAACGGAATTCAAACGACCGCTTTCAGACGTTCGTCATAGTAATCGGCGAGGCGGTTAAGCATAGCCGCGCCGTCGCCGTGAAAAGCCGAACCGTGCATGATCGCCAGCGTTTCCGGCTCTAGCGCCGCAAGCCGGCGCAGGCCCGGCCCGGTCTGGGGCGTCACCGGCGTGAAAGGAAACATTTTATCGGTTTCGATCGCCGCGTCGAAAATATCGTCCTCCGTCAGCGCGGGCGCGGCGCCCGCATGCGTAAAGAGATCGCTGCAGAACAGCGTCGCCGTTGTTTCCTCGTAGAGCAGGCCGGCATCGACATTATGCGGCAGATGCGGCGTCGCCAGCCAGCGAACACGCGCGCCGCCAAGATCAAGCGTTTCATTATCGCCGAGCGCGCGCGGCGGGCGGATGGACAGATCGTTGAGCCAGATATCGCAACCGATCGTTCCGTGTACGGCGGTCGCACCCGGCGCAAGCGCGAGCCATTCGTTTAATGCACCGCATTCATCGCCTTCCATATGACTGAAGCCGATCCAGCGCAGACTGTTCGGATCGATGATTTTCTTCACCGCATCGCGAATACGGGGAAACAGCGGCGCCATTCCCGTATGAAAGAGCAAAGGCTCATCGGCATCGATCAGGAACTGATTAAAGGTGAAGCCGGCGGGCGCCGCTATCTCCGGTACGAAAGTTGAAACGCGGTAAATGCGTTCCGCGATCTTGTCGACTCTGGTTTCCATTGCGTTCCTCGGCGTCATCAGCGGCCTGATTGACGCCGCGAAGCGGACCTTACCATTGCGTGCGCGCCCTGCGATACCGGAATAAGCATCGCAAGAAAATCATCCGGCCCGCGCAGCCGGAACCGGTGGCGCGGGCGTTTGAAAACCAATTGAAAAAAGCAATGCGGTTTTCATGCATGCGTGAGGATTGCCGGCGGCGCATTGAGGCGAGATTCACGCCGACCGGATCGGCAAGCCGCGGCCAAGTTAGTTGCGCCCCGACGCGCGGATGTCCGCGCCAGGATAGCCCGTCCGGCCCGACCAAATGTGTTGAAAAATGTGTTCGCGCCGTTCCGGAACGGTTCCAATTTAACGGCGCCCCCTCAACGGGACCGAGCGCTATCTGTGGGAATTTCGCCATGTGCGCGAAATACTGTTGTTTTTTCGCCGCACAAATGAATTCAGACGCGCGCGCCTATGACGAATGCGCAACAGGCGCTCCGGCAATTTGGGTCTTTGGCGGGCCGCCCGGAAATGCGCCCTTTTCGCATCGCATTCAGTTTTGCTAGGCTCCGCCGGGGCGCGGGGCTGGGGACTCGCGATAACCTTTGGGACCGCCGTGGGGCGGGCAGTATCGGAGCGGGAAATGGGTCGTTTTCTACTATTTATCATCATCATCGTCGCGGCGCTCGCCGGCGTATGGTTCTATGCGCCAGGCGGCAAGGACATGCTGATGGGCGCCAAGGAAAAGGCGATGAGCTATTTGCCGGGCGCTGAGGCGGACGCCGCCGACGACACCGGCGTTACGTCGGAAGAAATCATCGTCGATGATTTGGTCGATGAAACGATGGACGACGCCGACGACTACATTGACGACGATCTGTCCGCCGACGACATGAGCGAAGAAATGTACGACGAAACGGGCGACGATCCGGCCGCGGAAGAAGAGCCGCAGCAATAATAGCGGGATCGCCGCCGTAAGGCTGCGCCTGGAAAAACATGTAAGCGGCGGGCCGCCCCCGGGCGGTTCGCCCTTTTTTTTCAGCGTCCTGTCGAATGCAAGGTGGCGCCGAACCGATTTGCAGTGTCCAATGGCGCACGCAGATGCGGGACGTCCCGGATGCGGTTCTTCCTCTTGCTCGTCGGCCTCACCGCGTACTTGACTGGCGCAGCGGCTGATGAGGGTCTTTTTGATCTGACATGGCGCGAGGTTGCAAAAGGCGTCTTCGTCGGCGGACGCAAGGATGCATTGCGCTATCCCGTCGTCGCCAACACGACGATCGTCGTCGGCCGGCGCGGCGTTCTCGTCTTCGATGGGGGCGGTTATGCGGTTCAGGGCGAACAGGTGCTTGAAAAGATCCGCGCCGAAACGAAAAAACCGGTCACCCATCTCGTCATCAGCCATTGGCATGGCGATCATCATCGCGGCGCCTTCCCGATTATCGAGGCGTTTCCGGATGCGGAAATCATCACGCATCGTTTCACCTGCGCGGCGATGGCGGACGGACCGGAACGGCGCGTCGAGGAAAGCGAAGCGCAGCTTGATACGACTTACGCCGCCGTCAGGGACGCCGTCGACAAGGGCATCTGGTTCGACGGCTCATCGCTTTCGGATGACGAAAAAGCCTATTTCGCGCGCATGATTGGCGATTATCCGGAATATCGGATGCAGCTTGCGCGCATGAAAGTGATGACGCCGACGCGCGTTATCGACGAAACAGCGATTATCGATCTCGGCGGCAAAAAGGCGACGCTGATTTATATGGGGCCCGCCAACACCGCCGGCGATATCGCGCTCTATCTGCCTAAGCAGAAGTTCCTGGCGACCGGCGACATCGCAGTCGCGCCGACGCCCTATGGTTTTGGGTCTTATCCGCGCGAGTGGGCGCGCGTCATCCGCCAGCTCGCCGGCCTTCGCGCCGCGATCATCGTTCCCGGACACGGCGCCGTCATGAGCGATGACGCCTATCTCCAAAAGCTCGCCGCGCTGTTTGAAAGCGCGGCCGATCAGGCGTCGGAGCAAAAGGATGAGGAAAAGCCCGCTTTCGATTTCGATGCGGAAAAAGCCGCCTTCGCCGCAGGAGATCCCGTAAAAGCGCGTTTGTTTGACATGTTTTTCGTACAGCCGATCGCTTCGGGCGCGATCAACGAAGCGCGGGGCGAGACGGATAAGAACGAGCCTCTTGACGGCGCTATCGCCGATCTTTGCGTCCCTGCGATCAGTGCAGGCGAATGATCGCGTCTTGCGTTTCCCGCTCGCGTCGCGCCGCCGCTTCCCAGAAAGGGCGCATGCGGCGGGCGAACAACAAAGCGGCCGCGAGCCCCGGCGCCAGCAGAAGAACTCTCCATGGCGCTTCGATCGATGGCGGCGATCCAGCCGCCAGAAGTATGAGAAAGCTGACCGCGAGCGCGGCCGCGCAATAAGGCCAGGCTTTCTGAAATTTCGATTTTTCGAGGATCTTGAAAAGCGGAATTCCAATAGCGACGGATGCGGCGAACCCCGCGAGAAAAAAGAACGCGGCGAAAAAGATTGCGTTCAAAATCAGCGAGCCGATCGCTTCAATGGAAATCCCGCCCGCCGAAATGCGCACGGCGAGCGCCAAAAGGAAATGCGCGGCGGCGGAAAGTCCGGTCGCAATCAAAATGGAGACGATCATCTTTTCAAAGACGATATTGGCGCGGATTTCCGCGAAGAGATTTTCCTCGTCCGGTTTGCGCGGAACGCCCGCCAATGCGCCCTACTCCGCCGCCAGTTTCGCGGCGCCGGACCGGGCGGCGGAGCACTCCGCCATCGTCTTCGATGCGCGCGCGATCGGATTGGTGAGGTAAAAATCACGAATAACGGAACGGAACGGTTCCGGCGAAATTGCGCCTTTGACGCCGACTTTCGAAAGGTCCAGCGGCGCGTCGCCCGCCGGACCTTCGTCGAGGCGGGCAAGCGACGGCGCGTCGGCGATCATCGCCTGGCGCAGCGCAAAAAGATCGTCATAGGAAAGCGGCTTGCCGATCTTTCCGGAAAGCGCACGTATGATCGCCCAGTCTTCGCGCGCGGCGCCGAACGGAAAATGCGCGCGATTGGCCAATTGCGCGCGCCCTTCGGTGTTCACGAAAACGCCGGACTGTTCGACGTAAGAAGCGCCGGGGAAGACCACATCCGCATGACGCGCGCCGACGTCGCCATGATGGCCCTGATAAACGACGAATGCGCCGTCGAGCCTTGATGCATCGAATTCATCGCAACCGAGATTGTAGACGAAGTCGATCGCTTTTTCTTCTGCGCCTTTCAATATCGCCGCGAAGTCGCGACCGCCCTCTTTCGGCAGGAATCCGAGATCAAGCGCGCCGACGCGCGCAGCCGCGAAATGCAGTATATTGAACCCGTTCCAACCATCGCGCACAACGCCCGCCTTTGATGCGAGGGACGAAATTTCAGCGAGGATCGCCGCGCCGTCATTGCGCGCAAGCGCGCCGATGCCGACGATGACGGCCGGGCGCTCTGCGCCATTTAAAAAGTCGCCGCCCCTGGAAAGGCTTTCCGGTCCCGCGCCGAGGTGTTCGTAAGCGTAGGTCAGATCCGGCGCTTCGCCAATCACCGCGATCTTGAGATCCAGATTGGCGAGCCACGCCTTGCGAATGCGCGCATTGATGAGCGGCGCCTCGATGCGCGGGTTCGAACCGATGATCAAAATCCGGTCCGCCTTTTCAATACCCGCAATGCCCGTATTGAAAATATAGCTTTCTCTTGCGCCGCCGAGCGGCGCGCCGTCCTGACGGCAATCGCGATGCGGCGAGCCGACCGCATCCATCAAATCCTTTAGAGCCTTGATCGCTTCGGCCGGAACAAGATCGCCCGCAATCGCCGCAATTCGGTCCGCCGGCGCCGAATTCAGTTTTTCTGCGACCGCGCCAAACGCTTCATCCCAGGATGCGGGGCGTAGTTTGCCGTTTTCACGGACATAGGGCCGGTCAAGGCGCTGGCGTTTCAGCCCGTCCCAGATGTATCGCGTCTTGTCGGAAATCCATTCCTCGTTCACGCCCTCATGAAGGCGCGGCAGAATGCGCATCACTTCGCGCCCGCGCGCATCGACGCGGATGTTGGAGCCGACCGCATCCATAACGTCGATCGTTTCGGTTTTCGTCAATTCCCACGGGCGCGCATTGAACGCATAAGGCCGCGACGTCAGCGCGCCGACGGGGCATACATCGATAAGATTGCCCGTCAATTCGCTATCGACCGCCTTTTCAAGATATGTCGTGATTTCGGCGTTCTCGCCGCGATTGACGAGCCCGAGATCGTCAACGCCCGCGATCTCGGTCGCGAAGCGAACGCAGCGCGTGCATTGAATGCAACGGGTCATGATCGTCTTGATCAGCGGACCCATGTATTTTTCTTCGACGGCGCGCTTGTTTTCTTCAAAGCGCGATCCGTCTCGGCCATAGGCGACCGCCTGGTCCTGCAAATCGCATTCGCCGCCCTGATCGCAAATCGGACAGTCGAGCGGATGGTTGATCAGCAGGAATTCCATTACGCCTTCGCGCGCTTTTTTCACCATCGGCGTGTTGGTGAAAAGTTCCGGCGGCGCGCCTTCCGGCCCCGGCCTCAGATCGCGGACGTTCTGCGCGCAGGACGCGACCGGCTTGGGCGGGCCGCCCTTAACCTCGATCAGGCACATGCGGCAATTGCCGGCGACCGACAGACGCTCATGATAACAAAACCGCGGGATCTCTTCGCCCGCCGCCTCGCAAGCCTGGAGCAGCGTCAGGTTGGAGGCGACCTCGATTTCGCGGCCGTTCACTTTGATCTTGCGGAGGTCGGACATGGGGTTCTGGTCTCGGCGGCTTGCGGCGATAAAATCCGCGCCTTCCTAGCGGCATTCCACGCCGGATTCCAGCCGCAAGGACGGGCGATCTGCGCTGTTTCCGGCTCTCCAAGCTCCATCATCCACTCCGGGTCGGCGTGTTCGCCGACCATGAAGTCATATTCGCCGATCTTGGCGAAGCCGAAGCGCTCGTAAAACCGCTGCGCCGGGAAATTTTCCGAGTAGACGCTGAGATAGATGCGATCGAATCGCTTGCGCAGATATTCAAGAGCCGACGCCATCAGCCGCGCGCCAAGGCCGGTCCCTCGGGCGGTTTCGTCGAGATAGATGCGCTTCACCTCGCCAGAATTCGGCGTCAGATCCGGCACGGGCAATCCGCACGGCCCTGCAACGGCGTATCCGACGGTTGCGCCCCCGTCCGCCTCTGCGATCCAGACGCGAAAATCCGGCGTGGTCAGGGTCCGCCTGTACGCCTCGGGCGAATGGCTCTCGGCCAGAAAAGCGGCGATGTCGGCCGGCGCGTAAAGATGGCCGAAGGTCGACCGGAAAGTCTCGGCGCCGATAAAGGCGAGGCGCTCGGCGTCGTTTTCGTCGGCCAGTCTTATTTCAAAATTCGGCGCACCTTTCATGGCGCGACCTATAAGGACGGCGCCCTGAAAATGAAAGCGCCGCCTTCGCCCGGTCCGGCGTCCCGTAACGGGATAACGCCGAACCGCGCCAAGGCGGCGCCCAAAAATCCAAACCCCTTAGATCGACTCTTTGAGGTCTTTCGCCGGACGGAAAGCGATCTTTTTCGAAGCTTTGATCTTGATCGCTTCGCCGGTCGCGGGGTTGCGGCCCATGCGCGCCGCGCGGTGGCGAACCTGAAGAATGCCGAGACCCGAGATGCGCATCTTGGCGCCTTTTTTCAGGTTCTTGCCGATGAGCGCGACAAAATCGTTCAGCACGCCTTCCATCTGCCGCTTCGGCACTTCATGCGCTGCGGCGAGATCGGCCGCCATATGCTTCAGCGTCAGGACTGACGGAGCTTTTTTCGCCGCTACTTTCTTCTTGGCCGGAGCTTTCTTTTTCGCCGGGGCCTTCTTTGCAACTTTCTTTTTTGCCGGGGGCATCGGATGTTTCCTTTATGATGCGTTCATTCAAACAAACAGTGCGCGTAGATTCACGAGATTCGCGAAAACGCAAATAGTTTCGACGCCCTGAAATGCAAAAAGAGCCCTAAAAATGGGCAATACTGGCTCCCCAGTCGCAAAAATATCCCAAAAACGGGGAGAAACCGCCGGGACATGCGCGAGAAAGGCTTGCGCGGCGGGCTTTTTTATTCCGCCGCCGCCATCGCAACATGCGGGCGATCGGCGCGGTAGGCGTTGATTCGCTCTTCGATTTCGCCGCGGAAATGGCGGATAAGTCCCTGCACGGGCCAGGCGGCGGCGTCGCCCAGCGCGCAGATCGTATGGCCTTCAACCTGCCCGGCGACATCGAGCAGATTGTCGATTTCGGCTGTTGTCGCGTCGCCGACCGCCATCCGTTCAAGGACGCGCCACATCCAGCCGGTCCCTTCCCGGCACGGGGTACACTGACCGCAACTTTCATGCTTGTAGAAATAGGAAATGCGCGCGATCGCGCGAACAATATCGGTTGATTTGTCCATGACGATAACGGCCGCCGTGCCGAGCCCGGATCTCGCATCGCGCAATGCGTCGAAATCCATTAATATGTCGTCGCATATATCGCTCGGAAGGCAGGGTACGGATGAACCGCCGGGGATAACCGCTTTCAGGTTCTCCCAGCCGCCGGTAACGCCGCCGCAATGCGTTTCAATAAGCTTTCGCAGCGGAATCGACATCGCCTCCTCGACATTACACGGCCGATTGACGTGGCCCGAAATGCAAAAGACTTTCGTACCCGCATTGTTCGCCCGGCCGATTGACGCAAACCACTGCGCGCCGCGACGAATAATCGTCGGCGCGACGGCGATTGATTCGACATTGTTGACCGTCGTCGGACAACCATAGAGCCCCGCGCCCGCAGGAAACGGCGGTTTGAGGCGCGGCTGGCCCTTTTTGCCTTCAAGGCTTTCAAGCAGCGCTGTCTCTTCGCCGCAGATATAAGCGCCCGCGCCGTGATGAAGATAAAGATCGAAGTCGTAACCGGAGCCGCAGGCGTTCTTGCCGATTAATCCGGCTGCGTATGCTTCATCGACAGCCTTTTGGAGTGCGATGCGTTCATCGACATATTCGCCGCGCAGATAAATATAACAGGCGTGCGCCTTCATCGCGAAAGAAGCGACCAGGCATCCCTCGATCAGTAGATGCGGATCGTGACGCATGATGTCGCGATCCTTGCATGTGCCAGGTTCGGATTCGTCAGCGTTCACGACGAGATAATGCGGCCGGTCCTTCACCTCTTTCGGCATGAATGACCATTTGAGACCGGTCGGAAAACCGGCGCCGCCGCGCCCGCGCAAACCGGAATCTTTCACCTGCTGGATAATCCAGTCCGGCCCCATGGCGAGAATATCCTTCGTCGCATTCCATGCGCCGCGTTTTTTCGCCGCTTCAAGACCCGGGTCATGCAGGCCGTAGAGATTTGTGAAAATGCGGTCTTTGTCTTCGAGCAACATGGATCGCTTCGCTTATTGGGCGGGTTTGGAATTCGGCAGCAAGGATATCGGCGCGGCGCGGCTTCCGTCGAAGAGCGACGGATCGAGCAAAGTCGTATTCGCGCCTGCGGGATCGGAGGTATTGCGGTCCGGATGAGCCGTGCCGATTTTCACCTGCTCGCCGCGGCGCAGCTTCGCCAGCATGTCTTCAAGAATTTCCGGCGTCAGATCTTCGTAGTAATGATCGCCGTCCCTGGTTGAAATCTGGATCATCGGCGCGTTGACGCACGCGCCGAGGCATTCGACCTCCAGCCACGAAAGCTTGCCGTCGTCCGAAACATGGTTCTGTTCGCCGATGACGCGCTCGCAGACCGCATTCAATTCCTTCGACCCGCGCAGCATGCAGGGCGTCGTCCCGCAAACCTGAACGAAATACTCGCCGACTGGCGCGAGATTGAACATCGAATAAAATGTGGCGACCTCGTAGACGCGGATATAGGGCATCGCGAGCTGCCTCGCGATCGCCTCCATCATCGGGATCGATATCCAGCCTTCCTGCTTCTGGCCGCGCCACAAGAACGGAATGACGCAGGACGCCTGCCGCCCTTGCGGGTATTTCTTTATCTGCGCGTCGCACCATGACTGATTTTCAGACGTCCATGCGAAGGATGCGGGCTGGTTTTTCGCCGGTTTGCGCGAAGCCATATTCTGTTCCTATTCAGCCGCCGGCGCCGGCGCCAGCTTGCCAAGTTGTTTTTTGGCGGTCTCGATTGTTTTTCTCAAGAGCGCACGGCGATAGGCGCGCACCTGTGGGCCGAGAAACGGCAAGCGGCCGATAAGGCCCCGGCGCAGCGCGATCATGATGAATAGCACCGAAAAGCCGGAAACGGCCGCATATTGCGGCGGCAGGCTGGCGTCCGTCAGCCAGACGCGCAACGGCACGATGACGAAACCGATAACGACGCCGAAAACCGCGCCGTAAATACCGGCCCCGACATGGACGTGCCACGCCTCGACATCGCGATGCGGCGCCTTGATCGTCAATAGAGAATTCAACACGAATGCTATGGCGACGGCGGCTGCAACGCCCGCCTCGACATAGTAATTCAAGCTGAGTTCGGATTGGGTCAACGATCGATCTCTCCAAAGACGATGTCGAGCGAACCGATAATCGCCGAGACGTCGGCGAGGAGATGCCCGCGGCACATCCAGTCCATCGCCTGCAAATGAGCGTAACCCGGCGCGCGAATTTTGCAGCGATAAGGTTTGTTCGACCCGTCGGAGACGAGATAAACGCCGAATTCGCCTTTCGGCGCTTCGACCGCGGCGTAAACCTCGCCTTCAGGAACGTGAAAACCTTCGGTGTACAGCTTGAAGTGATGGATGAGCGCTTCCATCGACTGCTTCATCTTCGCACGGCGCGGCGGCGCGACCTTTCCGTCCGTCGTCATGACGGGGCCCGGTCCTTCGGCGCGGATTTTCTCGATCGCCTGCTTCATGATCGAAACGGACTGCTTCATTTCCTCGACGCGGATCAGATAGCGATCCCAGCAATCGCCGTTCTTGCCGATGGGAATGTCGAATTCATATTCGGAATAGGTTTCATATGGCTGGCTCTTTCGCAAATCCCAGGCGGCGCCCGAACCGCGCACCATGACGCCGGTAAAGCCCCACTGAAACGCCTCTTCGAGCGAGACAACGCCGATATCGACATTGCGCTGTTTGAAGATGCGGTTTTCAGTAATTAGAGTTTCGATATCGGCGAGTTTTTGCGGGAACTGATCGCACCAGGCGTCGATATCGTCGATAAGCGCGTCAGGAAGATCCTGATGAACGCCGCCGACGCGAAAATAGGCGGCGTGCATGCGGCTTCCCGATGCGCGCTCGTAAATAACCATCAGCTTTTCGCGCTCTTCAAAGCCCCAGAGCGGCGGCGTCAACGCGCCGACATCCATCGCCTGCGTCGTCACGTTCAGAATGTGCGAAAGAAGGCGGCCGATTTCGCTGAACAGGACGCGGATATGTTGTGCGCGCCGCGGAACCTCGACGCCGAGCAGCTTTTCGGCGGCGAGGCAGAAGGCATGCTCCTGATTCATCGGCGCGACGTAATCAAGCCGGTCGAAATAGGGAATCGCCTGAAGATAGGTCTTGTATTCGATCAGCTTTTCGGTGCCGCGATGCAACAGGCCGATATGCGGATCGACGCGCTCGACGACTTCGCCGTCAAGTTCCAGCACAAGGCGCAAAACGCCATGCGCCGCCGGGTGTTGCGGACCGAAATTGATAGTGAATTTGCGTTCCGAAGACGCATCGGACGTCGATTCTTCAATAATGCGCGCATCGTCGGCCATCAGGCGTTTCCTTCGGCCTTCTCATCGCCGGGCAGCACATATTGGCCCCCCTCCCACGGCGAGAGGTAATCGAAATTGCGAAATTCCTGCACAAGCTTCACCGGTTCATAGACGACGCGTTTTTGCTGGTCGTCATAACGAACCTCGACATGGCCGGTGAGCGGGAAATCCTTCCTTAAGGGGTGCCCCTCAAATCCGTAGTCTGTGAGAATGCGGCGCAAATCCGTATGTCCGGCGAAGAGAATGCCGTACATGTCGAACGCCTCGCGCTCGAACCAGTCGGCGCAAGGAAAGACATCGCGGATCGAGGACACCGTATCTTCCTCACCGACAGAAAGCTTCACGCGGATGCGCTGGTTATTGTGCATCGAGAGCAGGTGGTAGACGACGTCGAAGCGATTGGCGCGATCGGGATAATCGACGCCGCAGAGATCGATAAGCTGAACGAACCGGCACAGCGTATCGTCGCGCAGGAATTTCAGAACATGCGCGATCCGCGCGGCGTGCGCGTCGATCGTCAACTCGCCGAATTCGACGCGCCACCCCTTAATGTCGTCGTCGATGGAGGAGGCGATATGTTCGCCGAGTTCTTTCAGTTCTTCACTCATTGGCCTATCGAACGATCGTGCCTTCGCGGCGGATTTTCTTCTGGAGCTGCAACACCCCGTAGACGAGCGCTTCGGCTGTCGGCGGACAGCCCGGAACATAAATATCGACCGGAACAATGCGGTCGCAGCCGCGTACGACGGCGTAGGAATAATGGTAATAGCCGCCGCCATTGGCGCATGAGCCCATCGAGATCACATAGCGCGGGTTCGGCATCTGGTCGTAAACCTTGCGCAAGGCCGGCGCCATCTTGTTGGTCAGCGTGCCTGCGACGATCATGACGTCGGACTGGCGCGGGGAAGCGCGCGGCGCAAAGCCGAAACGTTCAAGATCGTAACGCGGCATCGAAGCCTGCATCATCT
>JAGRDS010000002.1:0-52504 GCA_020446945.1 Parvularculaceae bacterium | reverse complement strand
GCGAGCCGGTGCGCGCCCAGTTGATAATCGCCGCGGATGAGGTCGTGAAAAACCCTTCATCCGCAAGCTGCTTCGAAAGATCGTTGAAGAAAGGATCTTTTGCACCGGGATTGTAAACGGGGCCGTCGAAGGCCGTCGGCATTCTGTCTTCTAGCGCCATTCGAGCGCTCCCTTCTTCCACTCATACAGGAAGCCGATCGCGAAGACGGCGAGGAATACGAACATCGACCAGAAGGCGAAAATCTGGAAGTCGCGATCCGCGCCGAGAGTCGGATTGAAGAGCGTCACCGCCCAGGGAAACAGAAACGCGACGTCGAGATCGACGATAATGAACAGAATCGCGACTATGTAGAACTGGACGTCGAACTTCATGCGCGCATCGTCGAAGGCGTTGAAGCCGCATTCGTAAGTCGAGACCTTTTCGGGGTCCGGATCCTTCGGCGCGATCACGAGCGGCGCCAGCGTGAAGGCCAGCGCGAGCGCGACCGCGATCGCGAGGAATACGATGATCGGCAGGTAGTCGAGCAGGAACTCAGGGGTCGCCAACGCGCCCTCCATTGAGGTTGAAATTCGCGCCGGAACCTAAGGAGATGCCGCTTGAAAGGCAACGCCTAAAGAAGCGGCTTTTCCTGTTGAAAAAACAGCGCCTTCCGGGGCGCCGGGCCGCGTTTGCGGCCCGCCTATCGCTGCTCGCCGGCGCCGTCAGGTTCCGTCGTCTCGTAGCCTTCGCGGCCGGTCGCCATGAAGTCGGACCAGTCTTCCATCTCCCAATAGCGCTCATCGAGGATCGAATCGCGCATGGGCGCTGGAATATCGCCTTCATTCAATAGCTTCTGTGCGTCGCGCGAGGCGGCGAAGGCGGCGATATTGGCGATATCGTCGGCGGTGAGGTCGATGACATATCCAAGTTCAACGGACTGGAATTCGACCATGGCTGCGGCGCCGCGCCACATGCGCGCGGCGAATTCGACCGGATCGGGTTTGACGAAATCGTCTGCGGCGTCGAGCGCCGGCGCGGCCTTGCCGCCGACCCCGTTCACCGAATGGCAAAGCACGCAGCCCTTCTGGACGAAGGCCGCACGGCCGACAGCGGCGTCGCCGGCATGGCGAACCGTCCCCTCATTCGCCGTATCCGCGCCGCCGCAACCAGCGAGCGCAATCGCGCCAAATACGGCCCCCAGACGAATATCAAACATTCCAATCTCCCGGTCTTCGGCGCTATTGCGGCGAACGTCGCCGAACTCGCGGGCGTTTGAAAATAAGCGGGAACGATTTCCCGCCGCCCGCGGCGCCGTGTCGAATTCGCCCGCGCGCGCGAAATGCGCGCGGACGGGCAGAATATCGCGCGCCGGCCGGGGCCGTCCAGTTGCGCTTGCCGATACGACAACGGATAAGGTCGGCGTTTTCGTTTTTTGCAGGTGAGCCCATGTCCGCCCCGAACGCCCAGCCGCCGAGAGCCCCGCTCAATTCCGACGCCGCGCGCGATATCGCGTTTCACGTCCACGCCCAGACAAATCTCGACGCGCATCTGAAATCCGGTCCTTTCATCATTTCAGGCGGCGACGGGGTCGAAATCATCGACGATCAGGGCAAGCGGTATATTGACGCGCTGGCCGGGCTCTGGTCGGCCTCTCTCGGCTTTTCCGAAAAGCGCCTCGCGGAGGCGGCTTACAGGCAGATGCTGGAACTGCCCTACAGCTCGACCTTCGCCGGACGCTCTTGCGCGGCTGTTATCGACCTCGCGGAGAGATTGACGGCCGTCGCCCCGGAAGGGGTCACCCGCGCGCTATTCGCCAATTCCGGTTCGGAAGCGGTCGACACCGCGTTAAAGCTCGTCTGGTATTATCAAAACGCCAAGGGCCGTCCGGAAAAGAAAAAAGTAATCGCGCGCGAGAAAGCCTATCACGGATCGACGATCGCGGCGGCGAGCCTTACCGGACTTGAGCGCATGCAGCGCGAGTTCGATCTCCCGATCGATCGCATCGTACGCGCGCCCTGCCCCCATTACTGGCGCTTTGGCGGGGAGGGCGAAAGCGAAGACGAATTCGCCGCGCGCATGGCCGACGAGTTGGAAGCGATTATTCTGCGCGAGGGCGCGGACACGATCGGCGGCTTTATCGCAGAACCGCTGCAAGGCGCCGGGGGCGTCATCCTGCCCGCTGAAGGCTATTTCAGGCGCGTTCAGGCGATACTGAAAAAACATGATATTATTTTCATCGCCGATGAAGTGATCTGCGGATTCGGCCGCACAGGCGCGATGTGGGGTTCGCAGACTTTTTCCCTGAAGCCGGACATGGTGACCTGCGCAAAAGCGCTGTCGGCCTCTTATATTCCGATCGCCGCCCTGCTGATCGCCGATCATGTCTTTGACGCGATGGTCGATCAAAGCCGGAAGATTTCGCTATTCGGACACGGCTTCACCTATTCCGGACATCCGGTCGCAGCGGCGGTCGCCGCCGAAACGCTAAAAATCTATGAAGAGCGAAACATCGTCGGCGCGGCGCAAGCCGTATCGCCGATATTGCAGCAGGGGCTGCGTTCTTTCGCCGATCATCCGCTGGTCGGCGAAGTGCGGGGCTGCGGGCTGATCGCAGGCGTCGAACTCGTCGAGGACAAGTCGACGAAGCGATCATTCCCTGCATCGAAAGGCGCCGGCGCGCTTGTTCAGGAAGAGGCGAAATCGCGCGGATTGCTTGTTCGCGCGCTTGGCGATTCGATTGCGTTTTGCCCGCCGCTTATCATCACCGAAAAGGAATTGCGCGCCGTCGTCGAACGCTTCGGCGATGCGCTCGAAGCGGCGTCCCGAAAACTTGCGTGAGGCCGGCTTTGCAACGAAGCTTTGCGACGAACGATCCTGCTCGCGAAAATAGCGCTCGCACGCGCGGCGGGGCGGTAAAACGCGGCTCCAGGGGCGTGTCCCCGCAAGGGCGCAGTTGTCACACTTCGGCGCGCCGGCTTAGACTGGTCCCTTCGAGGTGAGCCATGCAAAACGCCGAACAGGCCAGGCTGCGCATCGCGGCCGATGAGGCCGCGCAAAGTCTTCCGTCCTGGACCTATCGCGATGCGGAATTCATGGAACTTGAACGCCGGCGCGTCTTCATGCCGGCCTGGCACCTCGTCTGCCACGAAAGCGACATTACGAATATCGGCGATTATTCAACGCTGAAAATATTCGGCGAGATGGCGTTTGTCGTTCGCGGAAAGGATGGCGGAATTCGCGCCTTCCACAATGTCTGCCGTCATCGCGCCGCGCGGCTGGTTGACGGCGATTCCGGCAATTGCGGGCGCAATATCGTTTGCCCCTATCACGCATGGACCTATCAGCTCGACGGTCGGTTATCCGGCGTTCCTTATCTGGATCAATATGAGAATTTCGACCGCGCCGATCACGGGCTTGTTCCTATAGAATGCGATCGTTTCGCCGGGTTCATATTCATTCGCTTTGAAAGCGGCGGCGCGAGCCTTGGCGATTACATGGCGCCGATCAGCAGTGAACTCGCAATCTATCGAACCGCGGAAATGAAACCCTTGCGCAAGGTCGGCGTTCGTTTGCGCGAAGTGAACTGGAAAAACGGCTGCGACAATTATTGCGACGCCTTGCACATTCCAGTCGCGCATCGGGGTCTCAACGGACTGATTGGTCCGACCTATCGGCTGGAAATAGACGGCGAGGCGTTCAAGATTTTCGGCGATCTTGAAACCGGGCGCATGCCTTCGCGATCGAATGCGGCCTATTGCAAATACCTGCCGCATGTCGACCACCTGCCCGAGGACCGTCAGCGGCTTTGGACATACTACAAGCTCTGGCCGAACCTGATGTTCGACGTTTATCCGGACCAGGTCGATTTCATGCAGTTTATACCGCTGACGCCGACAAGCTGCTTGTTGCGCGAATGCTCCTACGCGCTTGACGATAACCGGCGGGAAATGAAACTCGCGCGGTACCTCAACACGCGTATCAACCGCACAGTCAATCTCGAAGACAAGGATTTGATCGAGCGCGTGCAGGCCGGCATGGGCTCCTCGCAATTCAAATCGGGCCCGCTCGGGCGAAACGAAATCCTGCTAAGAAGATTCGCCGACCAGATGCGCGAGGCGATTCCGCTCGCGCGGCGGCGCGAAAAGCCCCGCCGCGCGGATATGGACGCAGCGCTCGGCTAGGCGATTTCGCGCCGAGCCGGCGCGGGGGAGCGGAAGGCGATCACTGAAAACTCGCCTGAAACGTCATTGCGGTCAGTGAAACATGGGCGTCAAGCGGCGGATTCAATTCAAAAGCTTTCGGCTCACGTGAAAAATTCCAGAGTCGGAACAGGCTCCACTCGGCGCGGCGCTCATCGGCGACGGCGAGCTCGTTGCGCGTGATGTGGAACGGCGTACGCTCCCATCCATTCGTCGTCTTCACTTCGATTAAGCGGGAGCGACCTTGCGTGTCGAAACTTTCAATATCGTAGCCGGCGCCGTCGCCGTCTTCTTCCGATACCCAACGAACTTTCCGGGCGAGATCCTCGCGCCTGGCCAAGCGAAGCATTGTTTGCTCATGCTCAAATACGCATTTCTCGCCGGCACGGCCAAGCTTGCGGTTTCGTGCATCGCGACCTGCAACATCGAACTTGCGGGCGATGTGAAGCATCTGCTCCAGTTCCTGCGGCGGCGGTTGGTTAGATAGGGTCGGCGGCGGACCGGTCCAGATCGGCGCTGCTTCCGCAAGGCCCTGCGATGATTGACCTGCTGGCGACCGCGCTAGCCATGCCGGATTCAACGCCAGCCACCGCGCAACCGCATCCACCAGCGACATCTGGAAATTGAACGCCGGCTTGTATCCGGGGATCCAAATCTCGCCGAGCCCCTTCAGGACGGCGCTGATATTCTGATGTTTAAATTCAATAGATCCTTCGGAGCGTCCGCTAAGAAGCGGCATGAGCGCTCGTCGATGCTCAGCCTTGCTATAGGCGCTCCCCGCTATGTCATCGGCCAACATCGCAAAATAATCTGCGACGATCAGATCATTCTCCTCATCTGACCACGGGCCGATTGACATCGCGACAGGCTAATGAAGTCGTTCGGCCTTGTCAGCAAAAGACTGGCGCTTAAGTTCTTATTCCGGTTTGTAGGAAGCTTGTAAATGAGTCTGAATTGTCGGCCGGTGACCGCTGGCTCTATTGGTTACTGAAGACGGCGCGCTGTTTAATGCAGCCGTGTTTGGAATTTGGCCTAACGGCGCAGTTCGTTAAACCGGATTACGTGACCGTTCGCTCTACGGCATGGAAAAAAGCGCCGCAATACGGCCCGCCGAAGCCGATTGCATTTCAAAGCAAATTGCGGCCGCTACCGGCCATGCAAGCTTGCGTGAAATTGAACGGTATCCCGCCGCAGCTGATCAAGAGCGATTGGCGCTAGAAGCTTTGAATAGATTAACATAAACTTCGTTTGAGGAATTGGACGAGGGAATAACTTTGAGCCAAACCAAGAACGACGATTTATTCAATTGGGTGAAGCGCTGTGCGGGCCGCGACTTTTATAATGCAATTGCGCATTTTGCTCAGTATTTTACGATTGCGTGTGGTGCGTATACGCTTGCATTGATTGCTCTAACTGGCGCCCTCGCGACAAGTTGTAAATCAGACGTTGGCTTAATAATTCAGCCACTAAAACACGCCGGCCAAAGCTTTCAGATCGGCATGATTTCGTTTGCTACTGGGCATATATTAAGAGATGTGCAGAGAAGGGACGCTCCAGCGTTTTTCGTTTGGTTTTGGGGATTACTGACGTACGGCGCATTATTTTTTGGAGTCTCAAAAGCAATCGTATCGTTTGATCAGTTGATAGATGAGCTAGCGAAACTTGTGCCGTCTTGACGATCAAATTATCGAATGAACCATGAATTCGAAGTGACTTACCCTTTCCGGAATGTGCCTAACCGCCTATGAAATCAACAGCTTACAGCCTAGATGGTGGGCCCGGAGGGACTCGAACCCCCAACCTAGCGGTTATGAGCCGCCAGCTCTGACCATTGAGCTACAGGCCCTCGCGGCGGACGCCGGAGAACGGCGCATATAACAGCAATGTTCGCGCGGTTGAAGGCGGGTTCGCCCGATTGCGCGTTTTCCGCCTTGAATTCGCCGCACCGGCGGCGTTTGGTGCGCGCCCATAGCCCTTTGGAGGATTGAATGCGCGCATTCGCACCCGTTTCCGCCTTTTTCGCCGCCGCCCTGATGGGCGCCCTGACGCCGGCAAGCGCGCAAGGAGCGCAAGACATGAATCGCACGATTATCGTTACCGGAACCGGCGAAGCCTCAGCCGCGCCCGATATGGCGATCCTCAATCTCGGCGTCGAAGCGGATGGCGCGACCGCCGCCGAAGCGCTGAAGAACAATTCAGCGCAGATGGAGGCGACGATCAAATCGCTCCGCGACGCCGGCGTTCAAAAGAAAGACATCCAGACTTCGGGGCTGAATATCGGCCCGCGATATGATTATTCGCGCGACAAGTCCCCGCCCCGCATAACCGGTTACCAGGCGACGAACATGATCAGCGTCAATCTGCGCGATCTCGACAAGGCCGGCGCGATTATCGACAAGGCTGTCGGCGTCGGCGCGAACCGCCTTAACTCGCTGTCTTTTGATTTCGCAGACCCCAAGCCAATGAAAGACGCAGCGCGCAAGGCCGCCGTCGCCGATGCGCGCGCCCGCGCGGAATTATACGCCGACGCCGCCGGCGTGAAGCTTGGGCGCGTCTTGCAGATTTCAGATGAATTTACGACGCATCCCGGTCCCCTGCCGACGGTGCGCCTGGCGATGGCGGAAGCGGCGGGCGCCGCGCCGGTCGAACGCGGCCAGTCGACGCTCTCGGCGAGCGTTACGATAATTTTCGCAATCGAATAACAGCCCTGGCGCGATGCGGGCGCTTGCGCCCCCTACCCTTTTCCCATGCCCTGCGCCTGAATTATTTCAGTTCGGGCGCGGGCCGGCCGGCGACGGCGCAAGAAGATTTACGATTTGCCGCCAACCTGTCCTTGCCGCTATCAGGTAGCGGGCGGCGAACGGACAGGAAATGACCAATTACACCAATGCCAGACCGATTGCGGTGATGGGAATGTCGGGCGTCGGCAAGACGCGCGTTGCGGCGATGATGCGCCGCGAGGCGAACTGGTTCCATTATTCGATCGATTACCGCATCGGCACGCGCTATCTCGGCGAGGCGATCGTCGACGAATTCAAGCGCGAAGCGATGAAAGCGCCGCTGCTGCGCGATATGCTGCGGTCTGATTCGATCTACATTTCCTCAAACATCACATTTGAAAACCTCGCGCCGCTTTCAACCTGGCTCGGCAAGCCGGGCGATCCGGACAAGGGCGGAATACCTTTTGACGAATATCTCCGCCGCCAGCGACTTCATCGCGAAGCGGAGATCGCCGCACTCGCGGACGCACCGCTTTTTATCGAAAAGGCGCGCTCGATCTACGGCTACGACCGTTTCATCTGCGACACCGGCGGGTCGATTTGCGAAGTCGTCGCACCGGATGATCCGAACGACCCAGTCTTAAAGGCGTTGTCGCAATCCTGCCAGATCGTCTTCATCAAGGGCGACGCGGCGCACGCCGAGGCGTTGAAGGCGCGTTTCGCCAAAGCGCCCAAGCCGATGTATTACGATGAGGGATTTTTAAAACGCATCTGGCCCGACTATCTCGCCGAAAAGGGAATCGGCGAGTTCGATGTCGATCCGGATGATTTCATTCGCTGGGGATTTGCACGGCTGATCGACTGGCGCGCGCCGCGCTACGAGGCGATTGCGAAAAAATGGGGCGTTAGCGTTTCAGCGCGCGATATCGAAACCGCGACGACGCCGGAGGCGTTTTTGAGGATCGTTGAAAACGCCGCCTGACCAGCTCACGCCTACCTGCTTCACGCCTGACCTGCTTCACGCCTGGCTGCGAATGTCAGGCGCCGGTGGCCGATAAAATTCCATACCGCAGCGGCGGCGATTGCGATCAGATGACCGAACGCCTCCGCCTCGGCGACGCGCAGGCGCGCAAGTTTTTCCAGAAAATCGCTCGCCGTCGCCGCGACGACCGCCGTCACAGCTACGGCGCCGATACTGACGAGAATGAACATGATTATCTGCCGGCGTATTTCCGGCGACGTCGATTGAAAGACGAATTCGCGATACAGGAAAAAACCGATTACCGTCATGATCGATGCTGACGCGATGACGGCGAACTCGTAAGGCATCGCCGCGCTGAACGGAAAGCGCAGCAACCAGTTCAAGACAGCCAGCGATCCGCCGGTGAAAATAAAACGCACGCGCGGATCGGCGGAAAGCCGCGCAGCCGCGCCGGTAAAGCCGAAATTCTCGCCCGACGCACGCCATGACGGCGTGTTATAGGCGGCGATGATCGCCCGCCTATAAAAAACGACCAGCGCAAGCGTCAGCCATAGCGGGATGCTTTTGAACAGGCCCATGGCGATCTGTTCGCCGGGGCTGTCCATGCCTGTCAGGGCGACGATCTTCAGGATCAGGACAAGGTTCTGGCCGACAGAAAACAGGACAAGCGCCGCAGTGAGATAGAGCGCCGGCGCTGGAATATCGCGCCGCATTGCGATGATGAATGCGACGGGCAGGAACACGACGGACAGGTAATGCGCCCAGACGATCGGCGTCGCCATTACCGGAAGCACGGCGGCGATCGTCCAGGCGAGATGGAGGCGCGCGCCCTGCGCCATGGCGCTGCGCCAGGCGCCGACATAGAGCGCGATCAGAGCGGCGACGGCGCCGAGACGGATGAGAGCCGAGACCGCCGCCGCCGGCTGGCCGACGCGGCAAAAGCCGTCGGCGCCGCATTGTTCGGGGGAGATATAATTCACCGCGCTCGTCAACGCGCTATTGTAATGTGAGGGCCAGGCGCGGGCGCCCTCCTGCATCATCCGTTCGACAAATCCGATGTGAAGATCGAGCCCCAAAAGCGCGACGGACAACGCGGCGAATGCAAGCCCCGTCAGCAGCGAAACGACAAAAAATCGCCGTCCCGACGCAAATGCGAGGAACGCAGCGCCGGGCAGGAAAACCGGTTTGATCAAAACGATTAGCGAAAAACAAATAGCCGACAAGGCGAAGCGCGCGTTCGAATGGAACATCGCGCCGACGGCGAGAAGCGCCATGATGGTCGGGGTCACCTGTCCGCCGACACGGAAAACCGTCCAGAAAGGCTGGAACAGCAGGGCCGCCGTGAAAAACAGCGCCGCAAAGGAAAGCTGGTCGGCCTCGCGCACATGCGCGCGCAGAGTGTAATAGAGTATGGCGAGCGCGAGTAACAGCGCGACGACATTCTCGACCTTGAACACAAAAAGCGCCGCAGGCGGATCAAACAATGCGAGCGGCGCGTAGAAAAAGCTCGATATCGGCGCCGAAAGAAAAAGCATGTTGCTCTGCGGCGCGGCGCCGTCGATCAGCGCATGTTCGTTGTAGAGATTGGCGGTTTCCCCGACGAGCGCCTTGTGACCGGCGTCGTAGTAATTGGCGAAATCCCAGCCGAGTCCGGCGGGAATGAGGACCGCAACCAGGGATCCGAGCGCGATGCCGACGAGCGCGGCGATCAATATCGCGCGCGACCAGACAAAACGCTGATCTGCCCGACTCATTCAGCCATTAACCATTTTTCGCATGTCCCGTATGCCGGCCCGCCAATCCAATCCTGCAAAAAAGCCGCCATCGCGGCGGCGACATTCCGAGCGTCTAGCCTGATTGGCGTCGCTGACAAAACCGCCGACTGGTCATCGGGGCTAGTCCCAGACGCCCTTTCCCGATCCGGGCAGGCCGAGCCCCGGCCACATCTCATCGATCCGTTTTACGATTTCGTCCGGCATGCGGATTTTCTCGCCCCATTCGCGTTTCGTCTCAGGCGGCCATTTGTTCGTCGCGTCGAGGCCGATTTTCGAACCGAGGCCGGATTCAGGCGAGGCGAAATCGAGATAATCGATCGGCGTATTCTCGACGATGGTGATGTCGCGCGCCGGGTCCATGCGCGTCGAGACCGCCCACATGACGTCTTTCCAGTCGCGGGCGTTGATGTCGTCATCAACGACGATCACCCACTTTGTGTACATGAACTGTCTGAGATAGGACCACGCGCCCATCATCACGCGCTTGGCGTGACCGGGATAGGCCTTTTTCATCGAAATGACGGCGATGCGATAGGAACATCCTTCCGGCGGCAGCCAGAAATCGACGATCTCGGGAAATTGCTGCTGCAGCAGCGGAATGAACACTTCGTTCAGCGCCTGGCCGAGTATGCTTGGCTCATCGGGCGGGCGGCCGGTGAAAGTCGAAAGGTAAATCGGATCGCGCCGCATGGTGATCGCCGAAACGGTGAAGACCGGAAACTTCTCAACGCTATTGTAATAGCCGGTGTGATCGCCATACGGGCCTTCATCCGCGTATTCATCAAGGCTTACATGGCCCTCAAGAACGATTTCAGCCTCGGCCGGAACTTTCAGCGGTATCGTCCTGCAATCGACAAGCTCGACCTTTCGCCCACGCAGGAGCCCGGCGAAATGATATTCCGACAAAGTGTCGGGTACGGGCGTCACCGCAGCGAGGATCGTACCGGGATCCGCGCCGATCACGACCGCGGCCGGCAACGGTTCGCGCTTTTCCTGTTTCCAGCGCCGATGATGCTGCGCCCCGCCCCGGTGCGCGAGCCAGCGCATGATCGTCCGGTTTTTCCCGATCACCTGCATGCGGTAGATGCCGAGATTGAAATCATCCTCTTTCGAGGCCGACGGTCCCCTGGTGACGACGAGCGGCCAGGTGATGAGGGGCGCCGGCTCGCCCGGCCAGCAGGTCTGAACGGGCAGCGCCGACAGATCGATATCCGCGCCCGTCAGAACGACTTCCTGCGCCGGCGCCGTCCCCAGCCCGCGTGTTGATGGACGCATCGACATCACAGTCTGCGCGAAGGGCAGCATGCCGACGGCGTCGCGTATTCCCGCCGGCGGGTCGGGCTGGCGCAGGAAGGCGAGCGTCTTTCCCGCCTCGCGCAGCGCATCCGCGCCGGTGCGCTCCTCGCCGCCCAGCGTTACGCCCATGGAAACGCGCTTGACCGTCCCGAACAGATTGACGAGGACCGGCATCGCGGAGGGCGCGCCGTCCGCGCGCACCGGATTTTCGAACAGGACCGCCGGTCCGCCCTCGGCGAGAAGGCGGGTCTGGATTTCGGTCATTTCAAGAACGGTCGATACCGGCCGCGAGACGCGGACAAGCTCGCCCGCCGCCTCAAGGCGAATCAGGAAATCGCGCAGGGATTTGTAGCTCATAGACGGAGGTTTTTAGGCTCGCTTGCGCGCCTGAGTCGATGGCTTGCACAGAAAGAAATACCCGTGCCTTCGTTTAGTGCAAGCGTCCAAACCCGCGCCTAAGAGGTGGCTGACGATCTGCGATTCACTTTGGCGATCTGTTGCCGAAAATAGGTGTCGGCGAACAAATTATCGACCATTTCGGTAACGGCGCCATTGAAAGACTCAACGACCATCGATTTGGCGTTCGATCTTTTTCCGCTTTTTGCCTCTCCGGTGATTGTATCGCGCCACACGATTTCGCCGGTAGATTGATCTGTAGCGGTGAATCGGACGCCGATTTTCATAGTCAACTCAGCTGTCCAGAAGCCTGTTACAACCTGATCGGTTACATCCGTAAGTTCACCTGTGAGCAATATGGAATTTTCGCCTTCCGGCGCGGCGGCTGCATATTTGGCGGCGCCGGAAACAATGGCCTCGCGGACGATCACGCTGAGGTTTTTCTCCGCTTGCCAACCGCCAGTCGTCGTCTGCCCGTTAGCGTTTGTCTGGTTCAGGATCATGCGCGGGTTCTTCACGTCCCTCCCATCTGTGATTTCACCGACACGGATCGCAGGAAGCAACGGCCCGGGCGACGTCGCATCACTGGCGTAAGAATAGTTGAGCGGAACATCATAAACAGTAAAAGCGCAGCCGGACAGCAACACTGTCGCGCAAGCGACAATAACCATTCTAATCATCGGAGTCCCCCATTAAAAAGCGCCAATAATCCGCACCCTATGAGATCAGCGCTTCCCGAGCAAGTTTCCCGACGCCTGCCCGGCATGTTCCGCCGGGCCCGATATTTGGGGCCGCCCGCCCTCGTTTCGGCGCTGACGCGAAAGTGTTCACCGCTTTTTGGGATTCTTTCCGCAAAGATACTTTACGATCGCCCTAAAGCGTCCCTATTTCTGTCGCGGTTCGACGAAACGCTTCCAGGCGGGTCAGCGTAGTGTCGCGGAGCGTTTTCGATGTTGTTGCCGATTTTCCATCAGGTCCTGGGGGGCGTTCTCGTCGTGGTCGGCGCGATCCTGACGCCGACGCCGGTGCCGATCGGGCTAATCCTGCTGACGATCGGCCTTGCGCTGCTGGCGCCGTACGCCCCGCCCGTTCAGGCGCTCGTACGCGCCATACGCACCCGATGGCCGAATGTCGATCGCGCCCTGCGACGCCATCATGGGAAATTTCCGCCTATCATCAAAAAGACGATTGACCGCACCCACCCGGACGCGGCGCCGGCCGAATAACGCCGGATTGATACGACCCGCGCCAATCGCTAATCATGCGCTCCATGAAAATCGCAATCATAGAAACCGGCGCGCCGCCGGAACAGCTGAACGGCAAACACCCGTCTTATCCGGAAATGATGGAGCGGATGCTGACGCCCCTGTCGCCGGGTTTTTCGTTTACGACTTTTGCGACCTTTCGCGACGGCGCGTTGCCGAAACCGGCCGATTTTGACGGTCTATTGATCACCGGCTCGCCCGCCGGCGTTTACGAGGATCATGACTGGATCGCGCCGCTCGAAGAGCTTGTGCGCGCGACGGCGAAAGCCGGCAAACCGCAGGTCGGCATCTGTTTCGGCCATCAATTGATGGCGAGGGCGTTCGGCGGCGAGGTGAAAAAATCGGACAAGGGCTGGGGCGTCGGCGTCCATCGTTACGACGTCGCCGCGGACGCCGCCTGGATGACGCCGATGCAGGGAAAAATTTCCTGCGCCGTTTCGCATCAGGACCAGGTTATCGCGCCGCCGCCGGGCGCGAAGGTCATCGCCGGTTCGCAGTTTTGCGAGTACGGGCTCCTGTCCTTTGCGCAAGGGCCTGCGATCTCTTTCCAGATGCACCCGGAATTCGAGCATGATTTCGCAACGGACCTTATCGGCGTCCGGCGCAACCGCTTCGGCGATGAGCTGTCTGATGAGGGGCTTTCTTCCTTGAAAAACGGCTCCGATCGGGGCCTCCTCGCCAGATGGATCGCCAACTTCTTCATCGCCAACGCCTAGCGCGCTGCAATTCGCGCATCCGGCGGCGGCATCACCGACGCGGTTCCGTTCATTCGGAGGTGTATAAATGAATGTCGCAAAAGCCGGATATTGATGCGCTTGCGCGTCGTTTAATCGGTCGCAGTTTTGAGGAATGCCGCGCGGCGTTCGACCGCGACGGCTACCTGATAATCGAGAATGTCCTGCCCGGGGCGGAGATAGATCGCCTGCGCAAAGCGCTGGCGCCGTTTCTGGAACTGAACATTCGCGGCCGGAACAATTTCGAAGGCGCAGCCTCAAACCGCGTATATGCATTGCTGGCGAAGTCGCCGGTATTCGCCGATCTTGTCATCCATCCGCTCGCCATCGCTTTCGCCGAGGCCGATCTCGGGCGCGAGTGTCTGTTATCGGCATGCCTCGCGATCAATCTTCATCCCGGTGAGACCGCGCAACCCTGGCACTATGACGACAGCCATTACAAATGGCCGCGCCCGCGGCGTTCGCTCGGCGTTTCGACATTCTGGGCGATTGATGAAACGACGGAAGAGAACGGCGCGACGCAGCTGATTCCCGGCAGTCATTTATGGGACGAACAAGATATCAACGGCGCCGTCGGCGAAAGAGACTTCGTGAAAGCGACCGCAAGAGGCGAAAGCGATTCAGGCGCCCGCCCGGACGCGATAACGGCGATCATGCCGGCGGGCTCCCTGATGATCGCAAAGGGTACGCTCTGGCACCGCGGCGGCGCGAACCGGTCGAATGCGCCGCGCCTCATCATCACGCCGCAATATTGTCCCGGCTGGACCCGCCCGCTTGAAAACATGTCGCTCGCCGTGCCGCCCGAAAAGGCGCGCGACTTACCGGCGCGCGCGCGTGAACTTCTCGGCTACTCGATCTGGCCGCCCTTTATGGGCCATGTCGACGGGCGCCACCCCAAACGCCTTCTGGAGCGAAATTGATGGACCGACTGACGCTGATAATCGGCGACAAAAACCTATCCTCATGGTCGCTGCGGCCCTGGCTCGCCATGAAGCAGGCCGCGATAAGTTTCACCGAGCGCAAAATCTTTCTCGACCGCCCGGAAACGAAAGCGGAGATCGCCGGATATTCGCCGTCCGGGCGCGTTCCCTGCCTCATCGACGGCGACCTTGCGATCTGGGATTCACTGTCAATTCTTGAATATCTCGCCGATCAATTTCCGGGAAAACATTTGTGGCCGGCGGACGCGCAAGCGCGCGCAATCGCGCGCAGCGTCGCAGCCGAAATGCATTCGGGTTTTGCGGATTTGCGCAATCTCTGGCCGATGAACTTCGCGCGCGAGGGCATGCGCCATCGTCCGGTCGGACTGGACCGCGACATCGGTCGCATTTCGGAGATCTGGGAGACGGCGCGCCGCGACTACGGCGAAACTGCGAAAGGCGGCGGCCCGTTCCTGTTTGGC
The DNA here is from genome assembly GCA_020446945.1 of Parvularculaceae bacterium. Taxonomy (GTDB): domain Bacteria; phylum Pseudomonadota; class Alphaproteobacteria; order Caulobacterales; family Parvularculaceae; genus Amphiplicatus. The sequence goes on along the minus strand of JAGRDS010000002.1, from coordinate 37,755 downwards.
GATTTTTCAATCGCCGACGCCATGTATGCGCCGGTCGTCTCGCGCTTCGCCACTTACGGTCCTGTCAAACTGCCGCCGCGCGCGGCGCAATGGTGCGACATGCTTCGCGCTCTGCCGGCGATGCGCGAATGGGGCGCCGGCGCAAAAGAAGAAACGGAAACTTCGCCTGCGGGATCGGACTGAAGAACGCCGCCGCCGCGCGGTCCGACGGGACTGCGTACGCCCTTGCGGTCATTTGCGTGTATTGCGCTTCTCGACCGCTTATTGAGTGGAGACCGACTATGAAGCCCGAAACGCTGGCGATACATGTTCCGCAAAAACGGCGCGATGGCGCAATCGCGCCGCCCATCCACCTATCGACTACATTCGAGCATGGACCCGCGTCAGAGCGACTTTTCGAATATGAATATATCCGCAGTGCGAACCCCAATGTTAACGACCTCGAATCGCGTCTTGCACGCCTTGAGCGGGGATGCGGCGCGGTTGTCTTTTCGTCCGGCATGGCGGCGGGCGCCGCGTTATTCAACACGCTGCAACCCGGATCGGAACTGCTCTTTCACAAGGACGTATATTTCGATTTTAAAAACCTGGCGCAAACGCTACTTCCAAATTCTGGATTGCGCGCGCGGTTCATTGATCTTCGCGACGAAGACGCCGTTGATCGCGCCTTGAGCGGCAAAACCGCTCTTGTCTGTTTCGAAACCCCGTCCAATCCGAGACTTGAAATCATCGACATAAAGGCGATTTCCGACAAAGCGCATCGCGTCGGCGCAAAGATCCTGGTTGACAGCACGTTCGCAACGCCGGCGCTGCAAAATCCATTGGCGTTAGGCGCGGATTATGCGCTTCATTCGCTTACGAAGTATGTCGGCGGCCACAGCGATGTTCAGGGCGGCGCCATAGTTGTCGCAGACCAGCCCGATATGGTGGAAAAACTCGTCGCGGTCAGAACGTTAAGCGGCGGCGTGCTGTCGCCGTTCAATGCATGGATGCTGGCGCGCGGACTGCAAACGCTGCATTGCCGAATGGAAAAACATAGCGCCAACGCGCTCCAAATTGCGCAGATGCTGTCCCGGCATCGTCATGTCGAACAGGTTCGTTACCCGTTTCTTGAAACCAACCCGGATCTGACGATCGCGAAAAAACAGATGTCGGCCGGCGGCGGCATGCTTTCGTTTGAACTGGCCGGCGGACGCGAGGCCGCCCTGCGCGTCGCATCGGAAGTGAGGCTGTTTATTAACGCAACCAGCCTTGGCGGAGTGGAAAGCCTGATCGAGCATCGCGCATCGATGGAGGGGCCGGGTTCGTCGGCGCCGGGCGGATTGCTGCGCCTTTCGATCGGGCTGGAACACCCCGACGACCTGATCGAAGATCTCGAACGTGCGCTTGGAAAACTCTAGCGTCCGGCCCTGTTGGCGCTGCCAGAATGACAGCCGACGCGAATGGCGGTCGCTATCGGGGCAACAGGGCCCTTTCGCCGGTTTTGATCGTTCGCAGCGCAATTGGAGCGATCGGCGCCCTCATCGCCGGTAAGGGCGCCCGGCGCCCCTGTTGCGGCGGACCGGCGGACCCTCTATCTCCGCCCACATGAAAGCATCCAAGGCTCAATCCGTTCTACAGTCCGTCCTTGACGCGGCCAGACGCGCCGGCGCGGACGCCGCCGACGCCGTCCTTTATCACGCCGTTTCAAGCGGCGTTTCCTGCCGGCTCGGCAAGTTGGAGGACATCGAGCGCGCGGAGGGGCTCGATCTCGGCGTCCGGCTGATGTTCGGCAAGCGGCAGGCGAGCGTTTCGACCACGGATATCGCCTCGGACAAACTCGCCGCATTGGTCGAGCGTTGCGCGTCGATGGCGAAGGCCGCGCCGGAAGACCCTTATGTCGGCCTCGCCCCCGAAGACCGGCTTGCCAAGGCGCCTTTTCCCGACCTCGATCTCGGGGATTACGCCGAACCTGCGACCCAGACGCTGAAAGAACGCGCCGAGGCGTGCGAAGCCGCCGCGCTCGCCATTGAAGGGGTGGTCAATTCTTCCGGCGCCGGCGCCTCTTACGGCGAAGGAAAGAAATGGCTCGCGACCAGCGCCGGATTTTTCGGCGAATCGGGCGGTTCGCATCATTCGATCTCCGTATCCGTCATCGCGTCAGACGCAAACGGCATGGAGACGGATTACGATTATGATTCCAAAACCCATCTCGCCGATTGCCGCAGCCCGGAAGCGATCGGCGCTCGCGCGGGCCGGCGCACCGTGGAACGCCTGTCGCCGAGGCGCGTGAAAAGCACGTCGGCGCCGGTCATTTTCGACAAGCGCGTTTCGAATTCGCTGCTCGGCCATCTCGCCGGGGCGGCGAACGGGGCGGCGATCGCGCGCGGCGTATCGTTCCTGAAGGACAAAATGGGCGCGCCGATTTTTCCGGCATCCGTAACGGTCGTCGACGATCCCTTCATCAAGCGCGGGCATGGCTCTCGTCCATTCGACGGCGAGGGCGTCAAGGCCGAGGCGTTCAATCTGATCGACAACGGCGCGCTGACCCAGTGGTTCCTGAATTCCGCCCATGCGCGCCAGCTAAAACTCGAAACGAACGCCCGCGCGACGCGCGGCGCGTCGGGCGGGCCGGGGGCCGGCCCAACCAATCTTTATATGAAACCGGGCGAAAAAACGCCGTCCGCCTTGATGCAGGACGCGCGAACGGGCCTCATCGTCACCGACATGTTCGGCCCGCAGGTGAATTCAAACACCGGCGATTATTCGGTCGGCTGTTCCGGCTTCTGGTTCGAAAATGGCGAGCGCGCCTACCCGGTCAGCGAAATAACGATCGCCGGCAACCTTCTGGACATGTACGCCGCCGCGATCGCCGGCGACGATCTTGAGTTTCGCTCATCGGTCAACGCGCCCACCCTTTTCGTCGGCGCCATGACGATTGCGGGCGATTAGACGTTATCACCGGAGTAATCAAAGTGCCTGACAGACAATTGCTTCACCTCGTTCTCGGCGGCGAGCTAGACAATCTTGAGGAAGTGAAATTCCGCGATCTGGAAAAGCTCGATATCGTCGGCGTTTTTCCGAGTTACGCTGCGGCTGAAAAAGCCTGGCGCGCGAAAGCGCAGGAAACGGTCGATAATGCGCATATGCGTTATTTCATCGTACACCTGCACCGCCTGCTCGATCCCGACGGCGACGGGAAATTTTAATTGGCGCCGCCGCTAACGCGCGAGGCGTTTTCAACGCCCGAAGGCCGGCGGCGCGCAATGCGCGATTTTCTTCTGGCCGATCACGCAATAATTCGCGCCTGTTACGACAACACGCATGAAATTGCGCCGGGCGTATACCGATCGTTTCAACCCTCGCCGAGCCGCATTGCAAAATGGGCGCGCGAGGGCGTGAAAACGATTGTAAACCTTCGCGGTCCGAAACCGAGCCCGGCGCTTTTTCTCGAAGAAGAAGCCTGCGCGCTCCATGGCTTGACGCTTGAAAACTTCCGCGTTTTCTCGCGTGAGGCGCCGTCAAAAGAAATTCTGCGCGGCGCGCGCGACCTGATCGGGCGGATCGCCTATCCGGCTGTGTTTCACTGCAAATCGGGCGCAGACCGCGCCGGCCTGTTTTCGGCGCTATATCTATTTTTCACCGGCGCGGCGCCGCTGGACCGGGCGCTGGCACAGCTCTCGTTTCGCTACGGCCATATCAAACAAGGCAAGACCGGCGTTATCGACGCCGCATTCGCACTCTATCTGGATCACGCGCGCACACATGGCCTGTCGCTTGGCGATGTCGATGCTTTTTTGGATTGGGCGATGTCGGATGCCTATGATCCGGTCGCGGTCAAACGTGATTTTCTTGGAAACTGGTGGGGGAATTTCCTCACCGAGAAGGTGCTGAAGCGCGAATAGGCCTACTCGACAATGACCGCGGCGCCCTGCAATCGCGAAACTTTCGAGTAATAGCCGCCTTCGGCCAGCAGCGCCTCGTGACGCCCGCTTTCGACGACGCGCCCCTTCGACATCGCAACGATGATATCCGCGCCGCGAATTGTCGCCAGGCGATGTGCGATTGCGATCGTCGTTCGTCCTTTCGTCAGGCGCGCCAGCGCTTCCTGAACGGCTTTTTCCGATTCGGCGTCGAGCGCCGACGTTGCTTCATCAAGTAAAAGGATCGGAGCATCTTTCAAAAAGGCGCGCGCAATCGCTATGCGCTGGCGCTGGCCGCCCGACAGATTGGCGCCGCCTTCGCCGACGATTGAATCATAGCCTTGCGGCAGCGCACGGATGAACTCGTCCGCCGCCGCCGCTTTCGCAGCCTCGACAATATCCTCGCGCGTCGCGCCCGGCCGGCCGAAAGCGATATTCGCGGCGAGCGTATCGTTGAATAAAACGCCCTCCTGCGAAACGATGGCGATATTGTCGCGCAAGGACAAGAGCGTCGCGGTTTCAATGTTCTCGCCGTCGATTGCGATCGAGCCTGCATCAGGCTCGTATAAGCGCAATAACAGGTTAAACACCGTCGACTTCCCCGCTCCGGACTCGCCGACAAGCGCCGCCGAAGCGCCGGCCGGAATATCAAGCGTGAAACCGTCGAGCGCGCGCACCGCGCCGTCATAAGAAAACGAGACATCGCGAAACGAAATCGCGCCGGAGGCGACCGACAGTTCCTTTGCGCCCGGCTTGTCGGCGATTGTCGGCGTCAGGTCGACAAGATGCAGCATTTCCTCAAGCGCGCCGAATCCCTCCTGCGCTACGGCGTTCAATGTCGAAAGCCCGCGCGCGGGCTGTGAGAGCATCAACAGAGCAATGATGAAAGAGACGAATTGCGGCACGTTGAGCGCGCCCGATGAAATCCTGACTGCAACGACCGCGATTACGACGGAGAGCGCAACCGCGCCGACGAAAAAGATGAAGGGTTCGTTTAACGCGCGCAATCGCGCCATGCGCTGCAACGTTTCAAGGCGCCGATCGAAATTCATTCGGTTTTGCGCGCCGACATGGTCCTGGAGATTGTATGCGCGGATCATACGCCCACCCGAAACGATCTCTCCGGTTGCGGCTGCGATGTCGCCAAGCTGTTTTTGCGCATCGCGCGAAGCCGTGCGCAAATGCGCGCCGATACGCGCGACCGGCCAGCCGATAATTGCGTAGATCAAAATGACGACGGCGAATAACGCCCAGTCATACCAGACCATCACGGCGCAAAGCGCGGCCAACGTCATAAGATCGCGAATGGCGGTCAGGACGCGAGTCAGCGTTTCACGCAATACGGCGACGCCGTTCGTCAGACGGCCGATAGATTGTCCCTGCCCTATCGCGCGCAGTTGCGCATCGTCGATCGCGACCAGTTTCGCCGTCATGTCGTTTTGCAAGTCGCGCAGGGAAAGAAGCGCGGCGGAGGCGGACAGGCGCGCCTGCAAATATTGCGCAAGGGCGTTGGCGAGCCCGAGCGCGACGATGACGAGCGGGCCCCACAATCCGACATCTTGCGGAAGGCCCGCGATAGTGGGCGTTTCGCCCGAAAGGCGCGCATTGATCCATTCGACCCCGGCCGGGATCGCCGCAGCCGATAGGGCGTAGACGCCCATCGCCGCAAGCGCAAGAGCGAGTTTGGCGCGGTACCGGCCGAGATAATCGCGCCACAATCGCGCCGCGAGGCGGATGGACGAGGCGCCGGAAAATTTGTCAGGGGGGTTGCGGCGGGGCACCGGTCTCGGCTTTCTCTTTTCCAGTAATTCTCAGGCCATGCGCCCCGAGAGGCAAGCCCCGCCTCGCGCCGGCGCCCAGCCAAGTCTTTGACAGCGAACAGGTTTTATTTCCATGACCGGCGGCGGTTCCTTGCTTAAACGCTTCATGCGATCGCGCGCCGCCGGAGCGGCGGCGAGCGGGGCGATCGCCTTTTACATTCGTCTGGTCGAAGCGACATCATCCAGCAGGTTTATCGGCCGCGAACACGCCGACGCCCTATTGAACTCGGACAAGGGTTTTATCCTCGCTTTCTGGCATTCGCGGCTGCTGATGGCGGCGTCGCTGCGCGGCGAGACCGACCGGACAGTGAAAATGTTGATTTCGACTCATCGGGACGGGGAAATAATCGCACGAGCCGTAAAAGGATTCGGGATTGAGATGATCCGCGGGTCGGCGGCCGACCCGAAAAAACCGGAAAAAAACAAGTCGGGCGCGCCCGCGATCCTTGCGATGATGGAAGCGCTCGAAACCGGGGCGATCGTCGGCATGACGCCGGACGGGCCGCGCGGGCCCGCCGAGACGGCCAAGATTGGCGCGATAAAACTCGCCGCGCGAACCGGCGCGCCCATTCTTGCGGGGGCGTATTCCGCCTCTCGCGGGCGCCGGCTTCAAACCTGGGATCGTTTTCTGCTCGCAGCGCCTTTTTCGCGTCTGACCTTTGCAGCGCGCCCTGCGATCCATGTAGAACGTAATGCAGATGCGGACGGGCTGGAAGCCTACAGGCGCCGGCTGGAATCTGAATTGAAGGAAGCGGCGCGAATCGCCGATGAAGCGGCAGGGCGCAGCAATTGATGCGGAAAAATACGTGACGAGTGCGGCGGCGAACGAACCGATCGGATTGAAGTTGTATCGCGCGGCGAGCTGGATTTCCGGCCCCGCCGCAGAGATGATTTTGCGCCAGCGCCTCAAGGAAGGGAAGGAAGACCCCGCGCGCATGCCCGAGCGCACTGGGCTCGCCGGGCGAACGCGCCCGGATGGCGCGCTCTGCTGGATCCACGGCGCGAGCGTCGGAGAATCGCTTTCCGTTCTTCCCCTCGTTGAACGGTTCACCGCCGCAGATCCGGCGCTGAATATTCTGGTCACGACCGGAACGGTCACATCGGCGAAATTGATGTCGGAACGCTTGCCTGGCCGCGCCATCCACCAGTTCATTCCCGTCGATCATCCGCGTTTCGTTCGCGGCTTCCTGGACCATTGGCGGCCGGACACCGCCATTTTCGTCGAATCCGAATTCTGGCCGAACCTTCTTATTGAAACGCGCAAGCGCGTTGCGAACATGGCGCTGGTCAACGGCCGCGTGTCGCCAAAATCCTACGCGGACTGGAAAGGAAAGCCGCAATCGATTCGTTTCCTGCTTTCGCATTTCGACATTCTGATTGCGCAGGATCGCCAGAACGCTGAACGGCTTTCGGCGCTTTCGGAGCGCGAGGTCGCCTGTTACGGCAATCTGAAAAACGCAGCGCCGCCATTGCCGGGCGACGTGCGCGAGGAAACGCGCATACTCGCGGAGCTTGAAGGCCGCTGTTTCTGGCTCGCCGCGTCGACGCATCCGGGCGAGGAGCCGGCGATATTCGCCGCGCATCGCGCGCTGAAATCAGAACTTCCCAACCTCGTCACGATCCTGGCGCCGCGCCACCCCGAACGCGGCGACGATGTCGCCGCCGTCGCCGCAAAATTCGAGCTGGCCGTACGAAGGCGGTCGAAGGGACAGAGAATAGACGCGCAAACCGATATTTATATCGCCGATACGCTCGGCGAACTCGGTATTTTCTATCGCATCGCAAACGCTGCGTTTGTCGGCGGCAGCCTGGTCGAGAAGGGCGGCCACAATCCGCTGGAACCGGCGCGCCTTGGCTGCGCGATCCTGCACGGACCGCATATTTTCAATTTCGTCGAGACTTATGGCGACATTCGCGGCGCCGGCGGCGCGGCGCTCGTGCGCAACGATCGCGATCTCGCTGTCGCACTCAAGCGCCTGTTCGCCGACGACAAGACGCGCCAGGCGATGGCCGACACCGCCCGCGACGCCGCCAAGGCGAGCGCTGAGCGTGTTTTGACGAATGTCGTCGATGCGCTCGACGAAAAATTTTCGGCGAAATGAAAGAACCCTGGTTCTGGCGCGACCGATCTGTTTCCGCGCAGATGGCCCGCGCGCTTCTGGCGCCGGTGTCAGGGCTCTATGACGCTGGCGGACGATTGCGCAGCGCATTGACGAAGCCGCATGCCGCGGGCGTTCCGGTCATTTGCATCGGCGCGGCTTCAATCGGCGGCGCCGGCAAGACGCCGTTCGCGCTGATGTTCGCGGAAAAACTGAGATTGCGCGGGAAAATCGCGCATTTTGCAACGCGCGGCTATGGCGGCGCGCTGACCGGGCCTGTTCGGGTGAACGATAATCACTGCGCTGAAGACGTCGGCGACGAAGCGTTGCTGCTCGCCGCCGCAGCGGCGACCTTTGTCGCCAAGGACCGGCTTGCCGGCGCGCGCGCCGCAGCGCCCGGCGCCGATCTTGTCATCATGGATGACGGGTTTCAAAATCCCGGCGTCAAAAAGGATTTCTCGATATTGCTTCTCGGCGCCGGCGACGTAGACAAACGAACGCGCGTATTTCCCGCCGGCCCGTTGAGAGAACCCCTCGACGCCGCAATTGCGCGCGCAGATGCAATCATTCTCGCGGGCGTTGAGATTGTAACCGGCGCCGGCGAAATCAGCGGCGCCGGCAAGCCGGTTTTTCGTGCGACAACACAGATTGTCGATCCGCCGGCGCCAGGGCGCGCCGTCGCATTCAGCGGCATCGCCAATCCGGGCCGTTTTTTCGCCAGCCTCGAAGCGGCCGGCATGACGCTCGCCGGGCGCTTCGCCTTCGCCGACCACCATCCATTCACATCCGCCGAAATCTCAAAACTGAAATCCTGTGCGGCGAAGGAAAATGCGGCCCTTATCACGACGGAAAAAGACTTCATGCGTATCGCGCGCGACATGCGCGACGATATTTTGACATTGAGAATCAGAACCGAACTTGACGACGCCGACCGCCTGGTCGACCTCGTTCTGGAAAAGATCGGTTCGAGTAGATGAGCGCGACGCACGACATCGACATATCGCCTTTGCCGGAACCGAGATCGAATCGCCCGGTGACGGTCGCGCATCGCGCCGAATACGCGCTTGCGCTCGCGCTCGGAACTTTCTTTCGCCTCATCGGCGTCGATGCGGCGTCGGCGATCGCCGGCGGATTTGCTCGTTTTATCGGCCCGATGATCGGGCCGATCCGCCATCGCGCGCGTGTCAACCTGAAAATCGCCTATCCCGATATGGAGGAGGCGGAGGCCGGGCGCATCATTCGCGGCGTCTGGGAAAATCTCGGACGGACGACGGCGGAATTTGCTCATCTCGACCGTTTCGATCCCGACGCGCGCAGTCCGCGCGTGGCGATCGCCGGTCGCGACCGGCTTGAAGCGATCGCAAAAAGCGACCGGCCGGCGATTTTCGTTTCCGGCCATTTCGGCAATTGGGAAGTCATGTCGATCGCGCTCCATGCAATCGGCGTCAAATACGGCGTCATCTACCGCGCGGCGAACAACCCGCTGATCGACGGGCTCATCATCAGGGAACGCGCGCGCGTCATGTCGCGCCGACAAATTCCAAAAGGCAAACGCGGCGGACGCGACATGATCGACACGCTGAAATCGGGCGCTTCGCTCGCCATGCTGGTCGATCAAAAACTCAATACCGGCGGCGTTGCTTCGCCTTTTTTCGGCAAGCCGGCGATGACGGCGAACGCCGCAGCGCGCCTTGCGTTAAAATATTGCGCGCCGGTCATACCGATTGAGATCGAGCGCCTTAAAGGCGCGCGGTTCCGCGTCACCGCACATCCGCCGATTGAATTTTCGCCCGGCGGCGATATCGGCGCCGATACGCAATTACTGACCGATCTTATCAATCTTGAAATCGAAAAGATCATCCGCACCCGCCCGGAACAATGGCTGTGGCTCCACCGGCGTTGGGGAAAGGAAGAATATATTTAGTTAGTCACGCGCCGCGCCGCATTCGCCGGGCGATGCGATGCTGGCGCCTGCGCCGCGCGCTGCGCAGGCGTTGGCGTAGGTCTCCCCATCGCAACCGCATACGGGGCGATAATCCATCGTGCAGATTTCCGGTTTCGGCGCGCAGGTTCCGGCCGCGTCAGCAATTGAAACGCATTCGCCGACCTTCATCTCGCAGTATTCGTTTTCATTACGGCATTGAAACCCGGCGAATCCGCCGCAAAGCCCGCCGGTTTCGCCGACAGGGATTGAATCGGACGGGTTTTCCCCCGCCGCGGGCGCATCGGCGTCGCCGCCGCCGGACATACACGCTGCAAGCAAAACAAACGCCAGAGCGCCCAGGGCGTTTCTCACTCGTCGCCCTTCATCTGCGCCTGCATATAGAGTTCGGCGCCGAGCTTCGAAATCAGATCGAGCTGCGTTTCAAGATGATCAATATGCTCTTCTTCGGATTCAAGGATGCGCACCAGGATTGCGCGGCTGACATAGTCCCGTGCGGTTTCAAAATAGGCGATCGCTTCCTTGTAAAGCGGATGGGCGCGATGTTCCGCCTTCAGATCGCATTCGAGGCATTCCTTGACGTTCTCGCCGATATAAACCTTGTCGAGATCCTGGACATTCGGCAGGCCGTCGAGGAACAAAATGCGTTCGATAAGTTCGTCGGCGTGTTTCATCTCGTCGATCGATTCATCATATTCGATCTTTGCGAGACGCTTCAGGCCCCAGTTCTTGAAGATGCGCGCATGCAGGAAATACTGATTGACCGTCGTCAGTTCGAGCTTCAACGCCTTGTTGAGATATTCGATGACTTTCGGATCGCCCTTCACGCTGGTCTCCTTATTTTCTTATCGGATCGCACCATAGTCCGCCCGGACACGGCGCCAAGCGTAAAGCGTGCAAGCGATTGTCACTTGCGAAGAAAATTCGAGATTATTCCGCTGCGAGCCTCAGCGCGGGCGATTGTTCGCGCCTGTCCTCGATCATCTTTGCAACATCGGGAAGGCATTTGCCGCATTGCGGACGCGCGTCGCAACGCCTGAACACTTCGCCGACGCTTTTCGCATCGCACGAAGCAGCCGCAAGCTCGCGATCTTTCAGCGCGTTACAAATGCAAACGTACATCGACCATCCCTGAAGCGCCGGGAAAGCCCCGGACCCGTTCTAGATGGTGTAATTAAGAATGATTGTCAATTGCGAAAATATTAACGGCCTGAATTATCGGCCTGCCGCATATCGCCGGCGACCAGGGCCGGATCGACCAGCGTCCCCATCCATTTGAGGCTCCAGTGCATATGCGGCCCGGTCGCCCTGCCGGTCGCCCCGACAGCGCCGATCACCTGCCCCGCCTTCACGCGCTCGCCCGCCTTCACGTCGATCCGCGACAGATGAAGGAACGCGCTTTCAAGGCGCTGACCGTGATCTATGAATACGAGGCCGCCCTCGAAATACATGTTGGATTCGGCGAGGCGGACGATCCCGTCCGCCGGCGCTTTCACGGGCGCGCCGGCTGGCGCTGCGACATCGACGCCGGAATGGGGTCTCTTCGCCTCGCCGTTCAGGATGCGCTGCGAGCCGAAAACGCCGCTGATGCGTCCGGTCACGGGCCATGAGAAGCCGCCGGCCCAGAAGGGCGCCGGATCGCTCACCTTCCGCGCGGCGTCTTTTTTCGCATTGTCCTCGCCGATTTTCTTCAGCTGCGCCTCGGTGAAACCCGAAACTTTCGACTGGTCGAGGCCGTCGATGCGATCGACGGGAAACTCGCGATCGGCGATATCGAGCGCGCGCCGGACAACCGAACTATCGGCGTGGGTCACGACCAAAAGCGCGCTTTTTCCGTGATCGCGCCCGAACCCGAGGATGAACCGGCCTTCATCGCTCACCATCACCGGCTCGCCGTCGAGCGAGACCCTGGCGCCGGGAAGCGTCGTTGCGAAGACAAGACCGCCCTGAACGAGATCGCCTGTCAGCGCGAGACTTTCCGCCGGGTCCGAAAACACGCGCTGGCGCTCATCGGCCTCCGCCATCGCCTCTTCGAATTCGGCGCTCTTCAAAGTCTCCGGCGCCAGGGCGACGCTTTCGGGCGCGGCGATTTTCGCATCCGTCGCGGTCGCCGTCGCGCAACCGCCCAGCGCCATCATATTCAAGACCAGAAAGCTCTTAAGCATCCGCCTTCCCCGCAGTCAGGCCGAAACCGACCAACGCCGCCGCCGCGTCGATGTATGGTTCCTGTTTCTCGACATTCCAGTAACGCAACGCTTCGAGCGAAATTTTCTCGCCCGTCACAGCGCAGCGCACGAATCGGCCAGGTTTCACAACGGCGAATTCCGCGTCGAAATATTCAACGATCGCTTCGCCGTCGCGGCCGGATGGTCCTGAATCGAATGGGTTCATGAGGCGGTTCTAGCGTAGCGGCGCGGCCAGCGCAAAAAGCCTATTTTCCGAAAAGATCGCCGCCCGATCCTTTCGGCGCGTCGAGGCCGAGATGTTTCCAGGCGCTCGCGGAAAGAACCCGGCCGCGCGGCGTCCTTTGAATAAGGCCACACTGGAGGAGAAAGGGTTCGATAACATCCTCGACCGCATCACGCGCCTCGGCGAGCGAAGCGGCGATCGTTTCAACACCCACGGGGCCGCCGCCGAAATGCTCGGCGATGAGGCGCAGATAGCGCCGGTCGAGAGGATCGAGACCGAGGCCGTCAATTTCGAGCCGCGAAAGCGCGCTGTCGGCGACGGCGCGATTGACCGATTTCGCCGCTTCAACCGTCGCGACATCGCGCACGCGGCGCAGCAGCCTTCCCGCGACGCGCGGCGTGCCGCGCGAACGGCGCGCGATTTCCATCGCCCCGTCTTCCGACATTTCCGCGCCCAGTTTCGACGCGCCGCGAAGGACGATGCGCTGCAATTCCCCATGTTCATAAAAATCGAGACGCACCGGAATGCCGAAACGGTCGAGCAGCGGTTTGGCGAGCAGTCCCGAGCGCGTTGTCGCGCCGACAAGGGTGAAGCGCGGAAGATCGATCTTGACCGATCGCGCCGCAGGCCCCTCGCCGATCATCAGATCGAGGCGGTAATCCTCCATCGCGGGATAAAGGACTTCTTCAACAGCCGGCGTCAGGCGGTGGATCTCATCGATAAAGAGAACGTCGCCCGGTTCGAGATTGGTCAAAAGCGCGGCGAGATCGCCAGGCTTAGTTATGACCGGCCCCGAGGTTGAGCGGAAATTGACGCCGAGTTCATTGGCGACGATCTGCGCCAGCGTCGTCTTGCCGAGTCCGGGAGGGCCATGAAACAGCACATGGTCCAGCGCTTCGCCGCGCGCCTTCGCCGCCGCAACGAAAACGCGAAGATTGTCTTTCGCCCGCCGCTGGCCGACGAAATCGTCCAGCCGTTTCGGGCGAAGCGCCGCGTCCATATCTTCAGATTTGCGGGCGCCGTCGGTCAGACGATCTGCGGAGAATTCGTCGGCTATTGCAGGTTCCGGCATCCGGGCTAGCGTCTCCCGTTCGCGAAGGCGCCGGACGGGTGTGAGAATTGGCAGCCATAATCGCCCATCCGCGCCGCAGCGGTCCGGCATTGAACGCTCGCAGATTTTCCCCTCATGCCGCCGCCAGCTCCTTCAATGCGCGCTTGATCAGGTCTTCAACACCCGCCGCATCGCCCGCCGCCTGCGCCGCCGCATTAACGGCGCGGCGCGCTTCTACGCCGTCATAACCCAGATGCGACAGCGCCGATACGGCGTCGGCGCGCATAGACGTTTTCGCAGCGCCCGCAGGCGTTTGACCGCCCGCTGAGGAAGCGCGCGCGACGACTTTCAAATTCGCGCCGGCCGCGCCCGCAAGGCTTCCAAGTTTCGATTGCAGCTCGCTTGCGACACGCTGCGCAAGCTTCTTGCCGACGCCATGCGCACGCGAAATCGCGGTGACGTCTTCGGCCGCGATCGCATCGTAAAGATCGTCCGGCGCCAGCACTTGCAATATTGCGAGCGCGTGGCGCGCGCCGACGCCCTGCACGCCGGTCAACAGGCGAAAAGCGCGGCGTTCAGTCTCGTTTTCAAAACCGTAAAGACGGATCAGGTCTTCGCGAACGATGGTTTCGATAGACAGGGTTGCGGCGTCGCCGACAGCCAGATGAGACAACAATCGCGCGTGCGCATGCACTTCGTAACCGACGCCGGCGACATCGATCAGGGCGGTTTCGACATCAACGGATGCGATCGTTCCTTTCAGGCGCCCGATCATGCGGTCCTCTTCATCAATTGTTGCGCGCCGCGATGATGCGCGTGGCAAATGGCGACAGCGAGCGCGTCCGCCGCGTCAGCCGGCTGCGCGCCGCATGCCGGCAGGAGAACCCGCACCATCGCCTGAACCTGGCTTTTGTCGGCGTGGCCGCGCCCGACAACCGATTTCTTGACCGTATTGGCCGCGTATTCGGCGACCGGCAAGCCGGCGAGCGCCGGCGCCAGCAGGGCGACGCCACGCGCCTCGCCCAGCACCAGCGCATCGCGCGGGGATGCGTTGACGAAAGTTTCCTCAATCGCAGCTTCCGCCGGCGCCCATTCCGCAATTTGTTCGGCAAGGCCATTATGGATGACCGCCAGCCTTTGCGCGCGCGAAAGCGCGCGTTTCGGGCGGATCACCCCGGCAGCAAGAAACGAAAGCCTCGAGCCCTGCGTTTCAACGAGGCCCCACCCTGTCGCCCCGGATCCGGGATCGACGCCCAAAATGCGAATCACGCCTGTCATGGCCCGAGACTAGGCCGTTCGGAACAAAAGGGAAACGGAACTTGCGCCGTCCGATCCTCGGTTTCACACTTGAAAAACGCTTTCGCCGGCGATGATCGCCCGGGTCGGTGGAGGCGACATGGACGCCGCGGCCGCCGATAAGGGCGCTAATTTCGCGTTCAGGCGCCGCCTGCGATTCGCCGGGGCGCTCGCCTTTCAATCGCGCAGGCTGAACGCATTCGGGGAAACCCGTGCGATCGACCGGCGAAGATCGGACGCTTGCGCGCGCAGGGCGTCCGGCGTTTCGCGCGAGGCGATCAGTTGCTCGGCGATCGTAAGCGCCGCAATACGGTCTTGCGCGCGCCCGTCGCCGCGCGACAGGGCGACGGCGTAAAGAAGGGCCGCATGCGGATCGCCGGCGCGCATGCCTTTTTCGAACCAGTCGGCGGCGACGCCAGGCGCATCGCCGCGATGCACGATCAGCCCCATGGCGGCGTAGGCCGGCGCATAACCGCCGTCCGCCGCTTTGCGCATTGCGCTCGCCGCCTTTTTCGCGTCCGGCGCGCCGATCGCCGGCGAATCATAAAGCATCGCGAGATGAAACGCCGCCTCGGCGTGACCCATCTCAGCCGCGCGCGAAAAACTCTGGGCCGCCTTTTTGTAATTCTGCGGCAGGCCGTCGCCGTTCATCCACGCGACACCGAGAAAGAAGTCACCGTCCGGATCGTTTTTCGATGCGGCTTTGGCGAAAAGATTCGAAGCCGTGACGCTGTCCTGCGCAACGCCGAGACCTTCCGCGTACATGATGCCGAGCTTCACGTCGGCGCGCGGGTCTCCCTGCGCGGCGGCCAGACGGAACCAGCCGGCGGCGCGCTCGTAATCGGGGTAAACGCCGCCGCCCTCAAATGCGAGAACGCCAAGCGCAATTTGCGCATCCACGTCGCCGGCGATCGCTGCGTCGCCGTAATGGCGCAGCGCCGCGCCAATATCGCTCCTGACTCCGAGTCCCTTTTCGTAGAGATATCCAAGCAAATGATTGGCGGCCGGATTGTTTTTTCCCGCCAGCGGTTCGGCGAGCGCGCGCGCCTTTTCAAAATCGCCGTCGACGAGCGCCTGATGCGCGAGGTCCATCTGGATTTTTTCAGCGCCCGCCGCCGAAACGGACTTATGCGGCGCCGGCGCGCTCACAAGCGTTTCAAAGGCTTTCGACGGCGTCATCTGGCGGCCGGGCGGCTCGCCGGACTGCGCCAAAGCGGGACACAAGGCGAAAACCGCCATGGCCGCGCAAAAGAAAAATTCGCCGATCCGCCGCATTTCAAGACCGCTCCTTCCGATCGAGCGATCTTGCGGAGCATTAAATGTGCCGGTTCGACGCCGCCTCGGCGATCGCGGCGTTGAGGCGGCGCACCGCTGTTTCCGGGCCATCGCCCGATTGCCAGACGGCGGCTGAAACGGCGATGAAATCAGCCCCCGCGCGCACAAGCGCGCCGCAGTTTTCGGCGCTCACCCCGCCGATCGCGACGCAGGGAACCGTTGTCGCCATCGACCAGTTCTCGACGAGCGACAGTTCGGCGCGTGTCGGCGCGGCTTTTGTCTGTGTCGGGAAGAACGCGCCGAATGCGACATAGTCGGCGCCCGCCTCGCCGGCGCGCATCGCAAGATCGTAGGAATTGTGGCAGGTGACGCCGATCGTCGCCGCCGCGCCCAGCAGGGCGCGCGCTTGCGCAAGATCACCGTCCTTCTGGCCGATATGAACGCCGTCTGCGCCCATGCGATGCGCAAGGTCCGGCCGGTCGTTCACGACGAAATGAACGCCCGCCGCACGCGCCGCCTTAAGCAGCGGTTCCGCCGTTTTGAGGATTTCATCGTCCGGCGCCGCGACGCCTTCGGGCGACTTCATGCGCAATTGGAAGCAGGCGACATCGCCGCCGGACAGCGCTGCGTTGAACGCCTCTTTGAAACGATCAGCGTCGGGGATCAGCGGCGGCGAGACCAGATAAAGGCGGCAAGGTTCGTTCATCGCTTACGCCTTAGAATGTCCGGCGCCCGAATGGGAGACCCGCCGCGTTTTTTTCGGCGCGGCGGCGGAGCAAAGCGGCGTCACGCCGCTTCGGCGCATTCCTTCGCCATTTCGCGTTCGGTTTGCGTTCCCTTCACTCTCGGCCGCAGCACCGCGTGTCGTTCTGTATACGGAATTGAATTATACGCCGTCGGCTCGATAAAACCGAGTTCTGCACGCACGTCGGCGAGCGGGCGCGCGAGCAGTTCTTCAATGTCGTCTTTCAGCAGAAAATCGACCTTCTCACCCATTTCGCCCGCCTGCCGGGCGGCTTTCATCGCCGGCATGGACCAGCGTTCGAGCTTGATCGCCGAAAGACCCATCGCGACGATGAGCCTCAAACCGGGATTTCCGGTTTGCCGGTGCGTGAATACAAGATTGCAGATCTCGCCCAACGGATCGCGCCCATAGCCCGTGATGACGTGCCAAAGGTCGTGACTGACCTCAAGATGCGTGAAGACGCGGCGAAAGGCTTCGAGTTCAGGATATTCCTTGAGGCCGATTCCGGCTTCGTTCGCCGCGTCGATCAGGCCTTGCGGGGTGAACCCGGCCTCGTCCATGAAATCGACATACGCCTTGCCGAACGCGCCTTCCGGATAGGTTCTGAGCCTGGCGAAATCGCCGAGTATCTCTGTAAGATTGACCTCGCCGTCCGCGACGCGCCTGCCGTAAGGCGTCGCAACGAAACGTTCGAACAGGCGGCGGCTGGAATTTCTGGAAAGCGACGTGACGACTTCAAACACCTGCCGCGTGTCGTCCTTGTTGAGAATCAGTTTCACCGCTGAGACGAGAGCGTGGAGCGGGCGAAATTTCGGGCTGGGCGGCGTTGCATAGCCCGCAATGTATACAAAGTCTTCCGGATCGATCTTCAACGGGGTCTGGCGGGTCATCGCGGCGTCCTGGCTATCATTCTTTTATTATTACACTGATCAGTTTACTCTTTGATAATGCGCCCGCGCGCGCCCTTCAAGACGCGAACGCGCCCGCCTGACCAAAAAAACGCCGCAGCGCGTGCGCTGCGGCGTAATTTCGGCGCCGAGAGCGGCTTTCTGCCTCGGCCGATTTGTCCCTCAACCGGCGCGGGACGCCTCGAAAATGCTGTCGATCGTCGCAGCGAGCGCGGCGTCGAAAGCATCATCGCTCTGTTCGATCGAAAGGCCTTCGGTGAGCGCGCGCGAGAAGCTCGCTATCATGCCGGTGTTCTTTGCAAGAAGGGCGTTCGCGTCTTCCCGCGAATAGCCGCCCGAAAGCGCGACGACGCGCATAACCCGCGGATCGTCGATCAACGGCTTGTAAAGGTTCGCCTTGCTCGGCAGCGACAGTTTCAACATGATCTGTTTGCCGGCGGGAACGCCGTCGAGGTTCTTTTTGATCTCGGCGAGCAGGATATCCTCCGCTTCCGCCTTGTCGGGAATGGTGATCGTAACTTCCGGTTCGATAATCGGCACAAGCCCGTGCGCGAGAATCTGGCGCGCGACTTCAAATTGCTGCGCGACATTGGCGGCGATCCCTTTAGGGTTCGCCGCATCGATGACGGAGCGCATCTTGGTGCCGAAAATTCCTTTCGCTTTCGCGCGGGTCAACAAAGCGTCGAGATCGGGCATCGGCTTCATCAGCCTGGCGCCGTCTACGACGTCGGCGAGCCCCTTGTCGACTTTCAGGAACGGCACGACGCCGCGCTTTTCCCAAAGGTAACGCGCCGTCGGCACGCCGTCGATTTCGCCGTCCATCGTGCGTTCAAAGAGAATGGCGCCCATCACCTTGGCGCCGGTGAAAGCCGGCGACTTGATGATGCGCGTGCGCATGTCGTGAATGAGGGAGAACATTTCCTCATCGTTCGCCCATGCGCCTTCCTTTACGCCGTAAAGTTTAAGCGCCTTCGGTGTCGATCCGCCCGACTGGTCGAGAGCGGCGATAAACCCATCTTTGTTCGCGGCCTGCCCGGCCATCGTTTCCTGCGTCATAACTTCTCCCGAGAGTATCGATAAAAACCCGTCAGCATGCGCCGATCAGCGCTTCAAGGCGGCGACGCCCGGCAATTCCTTGCCTTCGAGCCATTCAAGAAACGCGCCGCCCGCCGTAGAGACATAGGTGAAATCATCCTCAACGTCGGCGGCGGCGAGCGCGGCGACCGTATCCCCGCCTCCGGCGACCGCAACGAGATCGCCGGCCTTGGCGCGCTTGGCGGCGAAGCGGGCCGCCTCCAGCGTCGCCGTATCGAAAGGTTTTGTTTCGAAAGCGCCGAGCGGCCCGTTCCAGACAAGGGTCTTCGCCGTTTCGATACGCGCGGCGACGGCGTCGACGCTTTCGGGGCCGAGATCGAGGATCATTTGATCCGGCTCAACATTCTCGGCCGCGCGAACTTCGTGTTCCGCGCCTTCCTTGAATTCTTTCGCAACGACGACATCGAGCGGCAGCACGATTTCGCAATCGCTGTCTGCGGCCTGCGCCATGATTTCGCGCGCCGTATCGGCGAGATCGGGTTCGCACAGGGACTTGCCGACGGAAACGCCGCGCGCGAACAGGAAAGTATTCGCCATGCCGCCGCCTACGACGAGAATGTTCGATTTGCGGACGAGATTGAGCAAAAGCTCGATTTTCGTCGATACTTTGGCGCCGCCGACAACCGCCATGAGCGGACGCTCGGGGTTTTTCAGCGCAGCCGTCAAATAATCGAGTTCCTTCTCCATCGCCCGGCCGGCCGCCGACGGCAGGAGATGGGCAAGCCCTTCTGTCGAGGCGTGCGCGCGGTGCGCGGCGGAAAAGGCGTCGTTAACGAAGATCTCGCCGTTCGCCGCAAGCGCCCTGGCGAATTCAGGATCGTTTTTCTCTTCGCCCGGATGAAAGCGCGTATTCTCGAATACGGCGACGTCGCCGCCGATCATTTTCGACGCGATTTTCCTGGCCGCATCGCCGATGCAGTCATCGGCGAAGTCAACCGACCCGCCGAGCAACCGCTCAAGTTTTTTTGCGACCGGCTTCAGGCTTTCTTTGGGTTCGACTTTCCCTTTCGGCCGTCCAAAATGCGAAAGTATTATCACTTTCGCACCTTTTTTGGACAATTCCTGAATCGTCGGCAGCGCCCGGGCGATGCGCGTATCGTCGGTGACGGCGCCGTCTTTCATCGGGACATTGAAATCGACGCGCACGAGAACGCGCTTGCCCGCGACATCCAGATCATCGATCGTTTTGTACGACGACACCGACGCCTCCTAGATGAACTTGCCCATTTCGAGCGCGATATCGCTCATGCGCGTCGAAAAGCCCCATTCATTGTCGTACCAGGTCAGGATTCGGCAAATGCCGCCGTCGACAATCTGCGTCTGCTTGGTCGCGAAAATCGACGAATGCGGATCATGCAGGAAATCGCATGAAACGAGCGGCTTGTCGGTATAGCCGAGAACGCCTTTCATCGGACCGTTCGCCGCTTCAATGATCGCATTGTTGATTTCGTCAACCGACGTTGCGCGCTTCGGCGTGAATACGAAATCGACGACGGAAACGTTCGGCGTCGGTACGCGGATCGAAGACCCGTCGAGCTTTCCCTTTAGCGAGGGAATGACAAGGCCGAGCGCTTTCGCAGCGCCGGTCGATGTCGGGATCATCGACATCGCGGCCGCCCGCGCGCGATAAAGATCCTTGTGCATCGTATCGAGCGTCGGCTGGTCGCCCGTATAAGAATGGATCGTCGTCATGTATCCGCGTTCGACGCCGATTGCATCATTGAGAACCTTCGCAACCGGTGCAAGGCAGTTCGTCGTGCACGAACCGTTCGAAACAACGACATCGTCTTTCGTC
This sequence comes from Parvularculaceae bacterium, assembly GCA_020446945.1. Classification (GTDB taxonomy): domain Bacteria; phylum Pseudomonadota; class Alphaproteobacteria; order Caulobacterales; family Parvularculaceae; genus Amphiplicatus. Next base: position 17,418 of record JAGRDS010000002.1, on the reverse strand, counting down.
AACTCGCTGTGATTGACCTTGAAGACGATCGTCTTGTCCGCGCCTTCCGCGGGCGCGGACACCAGAACGCGCTTGGCGCCGGCGGTCAGGTGCGCCGAGGCTTTTTCCTTGCTGGCGAAGATGCCGGTGCATTCGAAAACAATATCGACGCCCAATTCTTTCCAGGGAAGCCTGGACGGATCGCGCTCGGCGTAAACCTTGATCGGACCGCGGCCGGCGTCGATCGTGTCGGCCGTCGTTTTCACCGCGACCGGGAACCGCCCATGAACAGAATCATATTGCAGAAGATGCGCGTTCGTTTCGACCGGCCCAAGATCGTTGATGGCCACGATCTCAAGGCCGTCGCGATTGTTTTCGATCATTGAGCGAAGCGTCAGACGACCGATTCGTCCAAAACCGTTAATCGCAACTTTAAGCGTCATCGTCGTTACTCCCTGTCAATCAGATGTTTGGCGGCCTTTGCCGCAGCGTCAGCCGTAATTCCGAAATGTTCATAAAGCTCAGGCGCGGGGGCGGAAGCGCCGAACCCGGTCATGCCGATAAAAGTGTCTTTTTTGCGCAGGAACAGGTTCCACCCCTGCCGGACGCCGGCTTCAATCCCGATGCGCGGCGCCTTTCCAAGAACGGATTTCCGGTATTTTTCGCTTTGTGCGGCGAAAAGTTCGAATGAAGGCGCGGATACGACGCGCGCGCGGATTTTCCCGCAGGCGAGTTTTTTCTGCGCGTCGAGCGCGATCTCAACCTCCGAACCTGTCGCAATAAAAACGATGTCGGGATCAGGCGCGTCGGCGACGATATACGCGCCCTTCGCCGAAAGATTTTCGTCCGTATGCGTCAATCGCGCGGGCGTCAAATTCTGCCGCGTCAGCGCGAGGATCGTCGGCGTTCGCGTCTGCTCAAGCGCGATCGACCAGCATTCTGCGGTTTCCACCGCGTCGGCGGGGCGCAAAACGAGAAGGTTCGGCATGGCGCGAAGGGCGGCGAGATGTTCGACGGGCTGGTGCGTCGGTCCATCCTCGCCAAGGCCGATTGAATCGTGGGTCATCACGTAAATGACGCGCAACCCCATCAGCGCCGACAGGCGGATGGCGGGACGGCAATAATCCGTGAACGCCATGAATGTGCCGCCATAGGGAATAACGCCCTTATGCAGCGCCATACCGTTCATCGCTGCGGCCATCGCATGTTCGCGAACGCCGTAATAAATATACCGTCCGGCGTAATCGGCCGCCGTCAGCGGTTTTTGTTCTTTCGTTTTCGTATTGTTGGAGCCGGTAAGGTCGGCCGAACCGCCAATCGTCTCGCAAACAGCCGCGTTGATCGCGCCGAGCGCCATTTCCGAGGCTTTGCGCGTTGCAACCTTCTGCGGCTCGGCGACGAGCTTTTTCTTGAATTCGGCGACCGCCGCTTCGACGGTTTTTGAAACATCCCCGGCAAGCGCTGCATTGAAGGCCGCAGCGTCGCCGGATGCGGCCAGACGCGCCGCCCAATCCTTCCGCGCGCCGCGTCCGCGCGCGCCGACATCGCGCCACGCGGCGAGTATTTCAGGCGGTATCTCGAACGGCGCGTACGGCCAGTCGAGCGCCTTGCGCGCGCCGGCGATTTCATCGCCGCCAAGGGGCGCGCCATGCGTCGCCGAGGTGCCGGCCTTGGTCGGCGCACCCTTGCCGATGATGGTCTTGACGGCGATCAGCGTCGGGCGGTCGGAAGATTGCGCAGCCGAGAGCGCGGCGGAAACCGCCTTGCGGTCATGGCCGTCGACGCGCGCCGTCGACCAGCCGGACGCTTCGAAACGCCGCAACTGATCCGTCGAATCGGAAAGCCCGACATCGCCGTCGATGGTTATATTATTGTCATCCCAGAGGACGATCAGCTTTTTAAGTTTCAAATGCCCGGCGAGCGCAATCGCCTCCTGGCTGATCCCTTCCATCAGGCAGCCGTCGCCGGCGATGACATAGGTTCTGTGGTCGGCGAGGCCGGCGCCGAAGCGGGCCGAAAGATGCGCCTCGGCGATCGCCATGCCGACAGCGTTCGCGATCCCTTGCCCGAGCGGGCCCGTTGTCGTTTCGATTCCCGGCGCGTGCCCGAATTCGGGATGCCCGGCCGTTTTCGATCCGAGCTGGCGGAAGTTTTTCAGATCCTCGATCTCCATCCCCGGATAGCCGGTGAGATAAAGCAGCGAGTAGATCAGCATCGACCCGTGGCCGGCCGACAGAACGAAGCGATCGCGATCGGGCCAGGCAGGCTCGGCGGCGTCGAATTTCAGGAACTCGGAAAAAAGGACGCTCGCCGCATCCGCCATCCCCATCGGCATGCCCGGATGGCCGGATTTCGCGCGCTCAACCGCGTCCATCGACAGGGCGCGGATCGCATTCGCCATTCCGGCGAAAAGTTCGTCGTTGAGTTCAGCGGGTGCGCCGCCGCCTGATGCCGCCATGGAATTCCTCAAGGCCGACGCGGGAAAATGAACGCGGCGCCGGCGCGCGCCTTGGAGCCGTTTTGCGAGGCTACATGCCTTGCGCGCTTGTAAGGGTCAAGGCCCGCTCCGGCCGCGCCGGCAGGGTGGACAAGGCGGGCCGACGAAGCCCAGAATTCGCGGCAGGTTTTGGGTCGCTTTCAAATGAACACGCTCGAAAATTCCGTAAAAAAGCTCGCCGGCGCGCTCGACGAACTGGAAGAAAAACTGGACGACCGGCTGTGCGAACTCGCCGCCCGGTCAGAAACCATCGACCTGGCGAAGATTCGCGCCCGCACCGCGAAAACGCAGGCCTCGGCCGCCGCCGAAGACCTCGCCGATGCGATTCGCGATCTCAAAACCCTGCTGACCTCCGAAAAGGGAGCCTGAGCCCATGGCGCAAGTCGATATTCTCGTGAATGACCGCCTGTTCAAGGTGACCTGCGAGGACGGGCAGGAACAGCGCCTTTCAAGCCTCGCCGCCCATCTCGACCGGCACGTTCAAGATCTCGTGCGCGAGCTTGGCCAGATCGGCGACACGCGCCTCCTTCTTCTCGCCGCGCTGACCGTGTGCGACGATTTGTTCGAGGCGAAAGCGCGCATCGAGGAATTCCAGGCCGGCGGCGAGGAAATGGATCAGGCGACAGTCGGCGGCGCGTCGCGCGTGATCGACGCGGCTGCCAAGCGCGTCGACAGCATGGCCAGGCGCCTTGAAGACGTTGCGTGAAGCGGGACGCTAGAACACCGTGACGATATCCGACAACGCTTTCTTCCTGAGCGCGTGCTTCGGGATTATCGCGTCTTTTTCAGGGCGTCCGACAACAATCAGAAGATAAGGTTTTTCCGTAGACGGACGGCCCAGCTTTTCTGAAAGAAAGGTCATCGGGTTCGGCGTATGCGTCAATGTCGCAAGGCCGGCATGGTGCAGGCCAGCCAGCAAAAACCCGCAAGCGATGCCGACGCTTTCGTTGACGTAGTAATTCTTCCGGTTATCGCCGATTTCGGGGCCGCCGCGTTTTTGCGCGAACACCGCAATCAGCCACGGCGCGATTTCGAGAAACGGCTTGTTCGGATCAGTGCCGAGCGGGGCCAGCGCTTCGAGCCATTCATCGCCTGCGCGCCCGGCATAGAATGCGCGTTCTTCGGCTTCCGCCGCAGCGCGGATTTCCGCTTTCAGTTTCGGGTCGCCGACGATGGAAAAATGCCAGGGCTGATGATTTGCGCCTGACGGCGCGCGCGCCGCCGCGGCGATGCAGTTTTCTATTATATCGCGCGGCACAGGGTCGGGTCGGTAATCCCTTATCGTGTGGCGACGGCTCAACTCAGCCAGGAAGGCGCGCGAACGCGCGCGCATGTCGTCAACGCCGCGATCAGTGAAATCGCCGATTTCGGAAAGCCGCGTAAATGGAAAAGTCGTCATAGGGTATCCGCAAACAACCGCCCGGAACCGGCGATCTCTTTATAGATGCGGTGTCCGCCCGGCATTTCGGACCCGTCCTTGCCGACATAAATCACATCGAGTTCAAGAACGTCCGCCTTGAAGGCGACGACAGAGCGCACCGACGCGATCGTATCATGACCTTCGACCTTTTCGTTCGTCACAAGCGCGCCATCGACGAATTCAGCGACGCCGCTCGTGTGAAAACCCGCCGTTGTGAAATAATGGAATACGTATTTTTTCGCGGCCTCGTCGTAAAAGAAAATCGTGCGCCCGCCGTAATCCCCACCCTCGAGGCGATGGGTCGACTGAAGCGCGCGCCCGTTCAGGATCAGTTCCCATTTGGCGATATCTACAAGTCTGCTTCCCTCGTCATCCGTCCATTCGCCGCGAAATGTCTTGCCGGAAAACGGGGCGAACGCCGCCATTGGCGCATAGGCGCCCGACGATACCGACGAAGGCGGGGTGCTCGCAGGCGAAGAGCCGTCGGCTTCGGCGCCGGGTTTCGAGCAGGAAGCGAGAATCACGGCGGCGGCGATCAGGGCGTATCTCATCACATTCTCCTTCTCGCGATATGCTTATTTTCAGTTACAGGACGGCCAAACGTCAATTCGTCACCGCCGTCCGAACAGCTTCTCAATATCGGCGAGTTTCAACTCGACATAGGTCGGACGACCGTGGTTGCACTGGCCCGAATGCGGCGTCGCCTCCATCTGGCGCAGGAGCGCATTCATTTCGTCGGCGCCAAGGCGGCGTCCCGCCCGCACCGAGCCGCGGCAGGCCATGGACCCGCAGACCTCTTCGAGCTTCTCCTTAAGCGCGAGGCCGTCGCCGATTTCGCAAAGATCGTCGGCGAGGCGGCGCACGATCGCCGGAACGTTCGCCCGGCCGAGAAGCGCGGGAATTTCCCTGACGATGATCGCGTCATCGCCGAACCGCTCAAGTACGAGACCAAGCTCCTCGAATTCCATCCTGCGCGCGTTGAGGCGCTCGGCTTCTTCCGGCTCGACCTCGACAATTTCAGGAATAAGCAACCCCTGGCGCACGACGCCGCCGCTTTCCAGCGCGCGTTTCATTCCTTCATAGACAAGTCGCTCATGGGCGGCGTGCTGATCGACTATGACCAAGCCGTCCGCAGTCTGCGCTACAATATAGGTCTCGTGCAATTGCGCGCGCGCGGCGCCCAGCGGATATTGCTCCGCCTGCGGATCGGTGCGGGTATCCGGCGCCGAATCGGCGCGCGCTGAGGGTTCGGTTTCAATCAGACGCGCTTCGTAGTCTCGCGGCCGGTCATTCAAAGCTGCGAATTCGCGCATACGCGGGCTGAACGGATTGGCCTGCGCAATCGGCGCATGCGCCGGCGATTGCATCTTGCCCAGCGCAAATGCGCTTGTCGTCGTCGCGGCGCGATGGCCCACACCGGCGAGCGCATGGCGCAAGGCGCCGACGATAAGCCCGCGCACGCCGCCCGCATCGCGAAAGCGCACCTCCGTCTTCGCCGGATGCACGTTGACGTCGACTTCCTCAGGATCGATTTCGAGAAACAGCGCCACGGCGGGATGACGGTCACGCGCGAGAAAATCGGCGTAGGCGCCGCGAACGGCCCCGACAATCAGCTTGTCACGGACTGGGCGCGCGTTGACGAACAGGAACTGTTTGTCGGCAAGGCCGCGATTGTATGTCGGAAGGCCGGCGAACCCGCTGAGGCGCACACCATCGCGCATCGCATCGACACCGACCGCATTGTCTTCGAAATCACGCCCCATAACGGCGCCAAGGCGATGGAGCCGCCCCGCCTCGTCTGTCGATTGCGCCGAATAGGCGAATGATTTTTTTCCGTCCGCCGCCAGCGAAAATGCGATTTCGGGATACGCCATGGCGAGCCGTTTTACGACATCTATCGCCGCGCCGGTTTCGGCGCGATCCGATTTCAGGAATTTCAACCGGGCGGGCGTTGCGTAAAAAAGATCGCGGACAACGATGCGCGCGCCCGCGCTGCTGAACGCATGCGGCTGCGGACCGGATATAGCGCCCCCATAGACGCCAAGATGCGCGCCCTCGGCGTCCTGCAATCGGCGCGAGGTTATGTCGAGGCGCGCGACGGCGCCGATCGAGGGCAACGCCTCGCCGCGAAAACCGAGCGTCAGAATATTCGTCAGATCATAATCGCCAGATGAAATCGGCGTCAGTTTCGACGTCGCGTGACGCTCGACCGCGAGCAGGAGATCATCCGCCCCCATGCCGCAACCATCGTCTTCTATGACGATCTCGACTTTGCCGCCTGAACGCAGCGCCACGTCGATCCGGCGCGCGCCGGCGTCGATTGAATTTTCAATCAGTTCCTTGACGACGGCGGCAGGACGTTCAATCACCTCGCCGGCGGCGATGCGATTGACCGCGTCGGGCGGCAATCGCCGGATCACCGGCGATGAATGGCGGTTTTCAGCGGCAAGTCGATTCGGCATGCCGCAGTATGACGCGAGGATGCGGCAAAGTCAGGTGTGCTGGAGTTTATTGCGCCTTGTCGATCGACCAGGCGTGGGTCGGCAGATACTGGCCGGGCGTCAGGTCCATGAGCGAGAATTCCCGGCGCATGGGATCGAGCGGATCGATGCGGCCGTTGACGCGCGTAATCTCGCCTGAAAACACGCATTCGGCGTGCGCGTCTTCCCGGCGCGCAGATCGCAAGGGAAGCGCGACGCATTCAAGTTGCGTCAATCTTACGGAATTGGGTTGCTCGCCTTCCTCGCACGGCTCGTCGGCGGCGACCTGCCGGCACCTGAGATCATCGACAAGAAGCCGGGCGACGGTTTCCCGGTCGGGCTTTTTATCAACCGTATCGAGCGAGGCGCATGAAGCGCCGGCAAGCGCGCCCGCCAATATGACGAGCAGCCGCGGGTCCATCAAAAGACGCCCGGCAGTAACAGCGCGTCGTCGTTCTTGATCGTGACTTTCGGGTTTTCACCGGTCACGTTCTCGATCGCGCGCGTGCGTTCGGCGTGCCAGGCCGCAGGATCGTCGACCTGCAGCGGCGCGGCGCTGTCATCTACTTCGCCGCCGACGAATTTCCAGAACATCAACTGGTTGGCAAAACTGCGGTCTTTTTCCGCGCGGCCGCCATTTTCCGAATCGAGGATCGCGCGGATATTCGGATCGGCGACGGTGGCGCCCGTTTGCAGCAGCAATTGCTGTTCGCCCGCTGAGGGCGGCGCAACCGCCGTGTCGCCGAGAAGCACCTGGCGTGCGCGTTCGGACGGGGAAAGCTCCTGCGGCCTCGATTCGCCCGGCTTCGGCGGACGAAGGGCGTAGTCCGGCGGCACGACAAGCGGCGCCTTGGTCGCGATGGCGAATTCGTCCGGCGGGTTCTTGCCGCCGCCGACCGCCTTGCCGATGCCGGCGCAACCGGACGCTGAAAGGGCGATTAGGCCAAGGGCGAGGCCCGTCCGCAGGAATTTCGCTTCGATCATTACGCGACTGCTCCGTATTTGTTCCGCGTGCTTATAGCGCCGGCCGGCTCCCGGCGCAAAGCGCCTGAACGACCCGAAGCGCCAAAATATGCCCGGGCGAACGCGCCTCAGGGCGCCGGTTTTCCACCCTCGCGGCCAAGCGCGTCGATAATAAGGCAGACGAAGCCGATATTGATGGCGGCGTCGGCGATATTGAAAATCCACGGAAACATCAGGCCCGAAAAATCGAGAAAATCGGTGACGCAGCCAAAGCGCACGCGATCGAAAAGATTGCCGAGCGCGCCGCCGATGATAATGCCCGCCCCCGCCGCGGCGAAGCGCCTCTTCAATCGCCCGAGCCAGATCACCAGCGCCGTCGCGATGACGATCGAGATTGAAGAAAGAAGGATGCGCGATCCAAGGCCGCCGGCGAGCATGCCGAAACTCGCCCCGCGATTGCACGTATAGGTAAGATCGAAAATCGATGAAATTTCGACCTGGCGCTTGACCGGTAGTTCAACGATTTCGAGAATCCAGAATTTCGACGCCTGATCGAGCGCGGCGACAATCAGTGCGGCGATCACGCCCTGAAGAAAAAGCGGATTGACGCGCGCGTCGGCAAACCAGTTCGCCGCTTTGATCTTTATGTCGCCGGCCGTTTTCATGACGAGGCGGCCCCGCCTGATCGCGCGACAGCGCCGGCGCAACGCGCGCAGGCGTCAGGATAATCGCCGACCGATCCGACATCCGGCGTATAACGCCAGCAACGCTGACATTTGTCGTGAACGGTTTCGGCGACAACGACGCTGACGCCCTTTACGTCTTCGAGCCGGAATGCGTGCGCAGGCCCTTCGCCTTTTTCAATTCTCACCTGCGAGGTGATGAAGAGCTCCGACAAATCGCGCGTTTCGACAACTGAAAGAAGCGTATCGTCGCCCAGATAAAGCGTCGGCGCCGCTTCAAGACTGGCGCCGATTCGTTTCTCTCGCCTTTCAACCTCGATCGCTCCGGTCGCCACGCGCCGAATGCGCCGCAGCTTTGACCATTGCGCGGCGAGCGCTTCGTCGCGCCAGCCGGTGTCGGTTTCAGGCGCTGCGCGCAGATGCACCGAACCCGTCCGGCCCCGGCTGCGCCAGGCCTCTTCCATCGTAAATACGAGAACCGGCGCGATCCATGCCGTGAGGTGGTCGAAAACAATATCCATCACCGTGCGCGCCGCGCGCCGCGACGCCTCGTCAGGCATGTCGCAATAAAGGCTGTCCTTTCTTATATCGAGGTAGAACGCAGACAGATCGAGCGTGCAGAAGTCGAAAACTTTTCGCCATACGCCTTTGAAATCGAACGCCTCATACCCGGCGCGAACCTCGTCATTCAGTTTCGAGACGAGGTGCAGCATGTAACGCTCCAGCTCCGGCATGTCCGCGCGCGACAGCCTTTCGGCATCTGAAAAGCCCTTCAGCGCGCCGAGAAGGTAGCGGATCGTGTTCCTGACTTTTCTATAGGCGTCGACGGACGAACCGATGATTTCCTTGCCGATGCGCAAATCGTCAGAAAAGTCGGAACTTGCGACCCATATGCGCAGAATATCAGCGCCGTAGTCTTTCATGATGTCGGCCGGATCGACGACATTGCCGAGGGATTTCGACATTTTGCGCCCGTCCTTGTCGAGGACGAAGCCGTGCGTCAGGACGCCGTCATAGGGCGCGCGACCGCGCGTGCCGCAGCTTTCAAGAAGCGATGAATGAAACCAGCCGCGATGCTGGTCCGAGCCTTCAAGATAAAGATCGGCCGGCCATTTCAGATCCTTGCGGCCTTCAAGAACGAAGGAATGGGTTGAACCTGAATCGAACCAGACATCGAGAATGTCCTCGATTTTCTCGAATTCATTGTCCGAGCCCGCAGCGCCGAGGAATACTTGCGGCGGCGTATCGAACCATGCGTCGGCGCCGCGTTCGCGAACCGCATCGATAATGCGTTTATTGACATCCGCGTCGTTCAATATCTCGCCCGTCTTGCGGTTGACGAAGATTGCGATAGGCACGCCCCAGGCGCGCTGTCGCGAAACGAGCCAGTCGGGGCGCCCTTCAATCATGGCTCTCAATCGGTTCTTGCCTGCGGGCGGGGTGAACGTCGTCGCGTCGATCGCCGCGAGAGCATCCTCGCGCAGCGTCGCGCCGTCCGGTTTTTTCCGGTCGAGCGCAATGAACCATTGCGGCGTATTGCGGAAGATGACCGGCGCTTTCGAACGCCAGGAGTGCGGATAGGAGTGCGTCAGCCGGCCGCGCGCGAGAAGTTCGCCATGCTCGATAAGGGCCGCAATGACGGCGGCGTTTGCGTCGCCGTCCCTGCCGGCCTTTTTACCTTCGAGTATAAGAACCTTCTTGCCTTCAAACCCCGGCGCATCGCTCGTAAACGCGCCGAACTCATCAACCGTATGCGGAATTTCAACGTCTGCGCCAAACGTCGATACGTACACGATATAATCATCCTGGCCGTGACCGGGCGCGGTGTGTACGAAACCGGTTCCGTCTTCTTCCGTGACATGATCGCCGGCGAGCAGCGGAACGTCGAAACCGTATCCGCCGTGAAAACCATTCAGGGGATGCGCGCATACGAAACCGGCCGGATCGATGTCGCCTATCCGGTTCGCTGCGGCGATCTTGCCGTTCGACCGGACGCTTTCCCAGAGCTTGTCAGCGACGATCAGCTTCTCGCCGACTTTCGTCCAGGGCGTCAGTTCCTCGCCTGATTTCGGATCGACGACTTTTTCCATCGCCGTCACTTCGTACAGGCCATAGGAAATTTTCGGCCCATAGGAAATCGCGCGATTGCCGGGGATCGTCCACGGCGTCGTCGTCCAGATGACGACGCACGCGCCCTCGGCCGAACCTTTCGTCACCGGAAACTTCACCCAGATCGTCGTCGACTGGTGATCGTGATATTCGATTTCCGCCTCGGCGAGCGCCGTCTGCTCAACCGGCGACCACATAACGGGCTTGGAGCCGCGATAAACGAGCCCCATATCGACGAATTTCAGGAACTCCGAAACGATCGCGGCCTCGGCGTCGAAGGCCATCGTCGTATACGGATTTTTCCAGTCGCCGACGACGCCGTATCGCTTGAATTCCTCGCTCTGGATCGCCACCCATTTTTCGGCGTAGGCGCGACAGGCCGCGCGAAATTCCGGCACGGGCACTTCGCGCTTTGATTTGCCGCGCGCGCGGAAATCCTCTTCGACTTTCCATTCGATCGGCAAACCGTGGCAATCCCAGCCGGGCACGTAATTGGAATCAAAACCCATCATCTGGCGCGAGCGCACGACGAGATCCTTGAGGATCTTGTTGAAAGCGTGCCCCATATGAAGATGGCCGTTGGCGTAAGGCGGCCCGTCATGAAGGACATATTTCGTCCGTCCCGCCGCTTCGGCGCGAAGTCGCCCGTAAATGTCCGCCGCCTCCCACTCTTTCAGATATTCCGGCTCGGCCTTCGGCAGGCCTGCGCGCATCGGAAAATCCGTCTCCGGCAGGAACAGCGTGGATTTGTAGTCGCGTGACGCGGCCTCGGGCGAGGCGCCGTTTTTCGATGCAGGGGGCATCGTTCAATCTTTCTCGAACAGGGGTTGTCAGGGAGGAGGAAAAACCCGCAGCCGCGCCGCGCGTCAAGCCTGCGCGAAATCGCGGTGCGGGCCCCTAATTCGGGTCCGTCGAACAAAAAGGCCCGCCTTTGAGCGAGGGATTGCAATCGAAATCACCATAAAAGGCTTCTAGCAGGAGCCTGCGCCCTAGTCGACCTGAAGGAAGCGGACCCCCTGGCCATCCGTTTCGCAGGTGAACCGGCGCGTCCAGCTGTCGCCGCGCGCATTCGACGCGCGGAACTGGGCCGACATCCGCACCGACCCGTCCGCCAGCGTTTCGACCCGCGTCGGCGCGCCTGGCATGGCGACCTGCATTCCGCCGGCGCCGGCGGCGCCGCGCGTTTCGGCGACGCACTCGCGAAAAGCCGCGTCAATGAGGCGCGCACTTTGCGGGTTGCGGTCGCCGCCGCCGAGAAGGCGCTCGTCCAGTTCGCCCGTCGGCGTCGACGAGCGGTTGTCCGGCGCATAGAATTCGCGCCCGTCATAGGGCCGTTCAGCGTCCCGTCCGTCATAAAAACGATCGTCGCGCTGGTAGTAATAATCATCATCCGGAAAGGCGCCGCGCCGATACCGGTCGCTATAACGGCGATTATCGTAATAGCGTTCGTCATATCGATCGCGATCGTATCGCGTGCGATTGTCGAGCGCGCGGTCGATCAGGATGACGCCGCCGACAATTCCGGCCGCAATCAGCGCCGCTTCGCCGCCGCTAATGCGCCCGCCCCGGTAACGGCGATGATTGTAGTAACCATGCCGGCTGTAATAGGGATAATACCCGTAATTATAATGATGCGGCCGGTAATGTCGGGCGCCATGGTAACCGCCATAGTAGCCTCCGTAGTATCCGCCGTGATAGCCTGCGTAATGACCGCCATGGCGACCGCCCGCGAACGCGCCCGCCGGCGCGAGCGCGGCGACGCTGAACGCTGTGGCGACAAGAATTATCTTTCGCATTACAGGAATTTTCACACCGGCTGACATAATGCGCACTCCTCTACTGCGCCGCCCCGGCGCTCGGAAAAGGGCGCCGGGCGGATAAGCCTAGGACTTATTGGGGCGAATTTGGGGCGCGCCATGGCGGCCGGCGCATAGTCGCGCGCGTGGTTAACGCCGCCCCGCGGGCGGCGGCGGCGCAGAATCGCCGCCGGGCTTGCAAGACGCCGCGACAATTGAGAATTTATCGGCGATGCGGGGCTTTTTTGGAACCAGATTCGCCATTCGCGCCGTCGCGCCGGCCGCGTTGCTTTGCGCCGGTTGCGCAAGCGACGTCGCGACGGCCGATTGTTCGCGCGCCGATTGGGCGGCGATTGGTCTCGCCGCCGGCAAATCAGGCCAATCCGGGAAAGAGGCCGTCGCAAGCATGACCGCGTGCGCGGATGCCGGTTATCCCGCCGACGCCGAAGCCTATCAAAGCGCGCGCGCGGAGGGTTTGAAAATCTATTGCACCGCTGAGGGCGGATTTGCGGCCGGCCGGTCGGGCGGAAAATATGAAGGCGTATGCCGCGGTCTGGACGAGGCGACGTTTTTGACCAGCTTCGCGCTCGGCGGAAAACTGTTCACGCTGAACGAAGCGGCGGACGAGGCGATTCGCAATTATGAATCCGCGAGCGCCGATCTGGATCGCCATCGCTATCTGCTTCGGGTTGCGGAAAAGCGGTATTTAAAACCGTCGATCAGCAATGAGGATCGCGAACACGAACGTCAGGACGCGGAATTCCGTCAGCGCGAAATCGATCGCATTGAACGCAAGCTTCCCGAGATGGTCGAAACGATTGAGTCTTCGAAAGCCGCGCTTGACGCCTATCGCATCGAATTGCTTTCAATGGGTCTCGAACTCTGATTTTGACAGTATGCGGCGCGCCTCAGCGCAATCCGAAACGATTTGTTCTTTCAAGGCGTCGAGCCCTGAAAACTTCATTTCATCGCGCATGAACTTCACGAAAACGACTTCGAGCGTTTCGCCGTAAAGGTCGCCGGCGAAGTCGAACAAATGCGCTTCGAGCAATGGCGCGGGCGCGCCGACGGTCGGGCGCCGGCCGAAATTGGCGACGCCGTCAAATGTCGTCCCTCGGGCGATCGCTTTCACGGCGTAGACGCCGCGCCGCGGCTCTATGAGTTCGCCGAGCGTCAGATTCGCCGTCGGAAAACCGAGCGTTCGCCCCACCTTGTTGCCCTCGACCACATCGCCCTTGACGCTCCACGCGCGGCCCAGCATTTCGCGCGCGCGATCGACGGCGCCGGAAAGCAGCGCCTCGCGAATGGCCGTTGAGCCGATCTTGTCGGAATGGCCCTTTTCCGCGACCGGTGGGAGAACAAGAGGCGCCAGCGCGAACTTTTCCGCCAGCGCCTTCAGGCGGGCGGCATCCCCGGCGCGGTCCGCGCCGAACCGAAAATCGGCGCCCGCCACGACGCCGGCGAGTGAAAGCCGGCCTTTCAACACGTCGCGCACGAATTCTTCCGGCGACAATTTCGCAAGTTGCGCGTCGAATTTGACAGACTGCACGACTTCGGCGCCGGCTTCGGCGAGCAGGCGGTCGCGATCTTCCGGCGCCGTGATAAGGAATGGCGGATCGCCGGGGCGGAAATAGCGCCGGGGGTGGGGATCGAACACAACCGCGCCCGCAATCGCGCCCTTTTCCCGCGCAAAATCGGAAGTGCGCTTTATCAGCGCGGCATGTCCGCGATGAACGCCGTCGAAATTCCCGATGGCCGCAATGATCGCCTTGTCATTCACCATGTCAGCTCCGCCGAGACGTAATTCGCCGTCACGCCTGCCCGCTCCAATGCGTTTGCAATCGACGCCGCGTCCCCGGCGCCGTCATGAACGCCGCCCTTCGCCGCGACGAACAGCGCCGGAAACCCATTGCGATTGGCGCCGGCGATATCGGTGTTGACGCCGTCGCCGACGGCGAGGATGCGCCGGCGGTCCAGCCTGCGCCCGGCCGCAGTTTCAAGGCGCTGAAATGCAAGTTCGTAGATCGGCGCGTACGGCTTTCCACCGTAAACGACATGACCGCCCAGCGCTTCATAGGCCTGCGCCAGCGCACCCGCGCAATAAACGAGCCGATCGCCCCAGCGAACGACGATATCCGGATTTGCGCACACCATCGGCAGGCGCCGCGCGGCGGCGCCTTTCAGAAATTCAGTATAGTCCGCCGGCGTTTCGCGGGAATCATCGACAAGCCCCGTACACACGATGAAATCGGCGCTATCGACTGGCGCGAAACGCACATCGAGATTTTCGTAAAGCGAAAGGTCCTTGTCCGGCCCAAGCCGGTAAGCCGCGCCGGGCGACAGCGCTTCGATCGCAGCGCGCGTCGCATCGCCCGAGGTCACAACCGCGTCATAGGCGCGCGACGAAAGTCCGATCCTGTCCAGTTGGGCGGGGATGATCGAGGACGGTCGCGGCGCGTTCGTCAGGATGACGACCGGACCGCGTAAGCGCTGAAAATTCAATAACGCTTCTTCGACGCCGTCAAACAGCCGCACGCCGTTATGAATGACGCCCCAGGCGTCGCAAAGGAGCGCATCGAAGCGCTCGGCGATTTGTGCAAGTCCGTCGATGAATTGAGGCGCCGTCATGATGAAAGGCGTAATTCGCCGCGTGCGCGCCGGTCAAGCGGTCTGCGCCGAAAGAGTCAGGCGGCGGCTTTATCGCCGCTGTCCGCCGGCTCTTGCGCGCCGAGGTAAAAATCAGCGCGCCGGGCGGCGCCGAAAAGGTTTCCCTGTCCGTAATCAATGCCGAGAGAGAGAATTTCCGGCATGTGGTTTTCAAATTCGATTTTTTCCGCAATGAGATCGACGCCAGCGTCAGACAGGCGCTTTCTGACGCTCATCAGCCGCGAAACGGACGCTTCATCGCCCCGGCTTGCGGCAAGCAGCAGGTTCGCCGGCGCCTTCGCGAAGGAGAAGTTGCGATCGCGCAGATATTCCCAGTCCAGATCGATCGAGGGCACATGATCGATCGAGAATTCGAATCCGCGCGAGGCTATGGCCGAGAGATTTTCGAGAACGCGCGGGTGCATGGTCTGGATCGCCGGATAGGTGAATTCAAATATCAATCCGGACGCAAGGTCGCTGTTGGATTCCAGATAGTCCGTTAGCTGATTGAAGAACTCTTCATCGTAGATCGTCGCCGGCGACAAATTGCAGAAAACCGCAAGACGCGGCGCGCGATTTCGTTCTTCGCGCAACGCCTGGATGCAGCGCATCAGGATCATATTGTCGATGACGCCGATCTTATTCGCACTCTCCGCCGCAGCGAGATAATCCGTCGGCTTCATCAGCTTGCCGTCCACATCGCGAAGTCGCGAGAACGCCTCGTAAAAGCGGGCCTTCCTTTGCGGCAGGCTGACGATCGGCTGCAGGTACAGATCGATCCGTCCGGCCTCTATCGCGTCGCGCACGCGGGTCAGGGAAATCTCCTCGCTCGCGCTCAACGAGCCCGCCGGCACTGAGAGCAGTTGTTTTGCAACACCCTCCGAACTGGCTTTACCGGACGACGCGGCGCGATCGGAAAGGCGGCGCATGATTTCCAGTTCATTCTGCATCCGGCCGAGCGCAAAGCCCATACGCGCGTGCAAAAAGAGAATTACGAGGAGCGCCGCGCCGATGGCGTTTTCTATGAAAGGCGGCATGCCGCGCACTAACGAAGCGGCAAGCAACACCGCGCTCGTGGCGCCGACTGCGAAATGCAATGCGAAGCCGTATCGCGAAGACCTTTGGCGCGAGTTCATCACCCTCTCCTATGAACTGCGGCAAAGCCTAGGCCAAAGCCGTTTCTCAGCCATTAACCGGATCGTTAACGAGACGTGAACGGACAAAAAAAACCGCCCGGCTTTCGCCGGGCGGTCGATGCGTACGCAATGCTGTTCCGTTAGCTGCGGAATTCGCTCTCGATCGGATCGATCGTCACTTCGACGCGGCGATTGAGCGCCTGGCCGGCCGCAGTTGAATTGTCGCCGATCGGCCGCGATTCGCCATAGCCGATCGCGCGCAATCGCGCCGGTTCGACGCCGTGCGCGGCGAGATAGTTCGATACGGACAGGGCGCGCTTTTGCGACAGGTCCATATTGTATGCGTCGGCGCCGCGGCTGTCGGCGTGGCCGGCGACTGTCACCGTTGTCTTGTCGAACTCGTCGAGGACTTCCGCGACCGCATTGAGCGTCTCGTAAAAGCCGGCCTTGATGTCGGACGAGGCGGTGTCAAACGTAATGTCCGAAGGCATGATGAGGTGAATATTGTCGCCGTCGCGCTGAACCTGGACGCCGGCGTTCAACAGCCGCTCGCGCAGCTTGGCCTGCTGCTGGTCCTGATAGACGCCGATGCCGCCGCCGATTACAGCGCCGGCCGCCGCGCCGATCGCCGCACCTTTGCCCGCGCTGCCGGTGGCCGCGCCGATAACGGCGCCGGCCGCAGCGCCCGCAGCGGCGCCGCCCGCGCCGGATGTGACAACACGCCCTGCGCGCTTTTCGCCGGTATAGGGATTGGTGGTGCAGCCAACGGCGAAAATCGCCATGGCCCCCAATATGACTGCCTTGCGCATGTGATCCTTCCTTTTAAGTGACGGCTTTGCGCCGCCGCTGGTGGTAGACCGGTCGTGTTTTTCGCCGGTTAAATGCAAATGGAAATATGGCGATATCCCCGTTCGCACCGCATTAAAAACAGGTAATTGCGACCGAATAGACGCCGGATTCCGGCGCAATTCCGGCGCATTGGTCACAATCGGAGGAAAGCCCCTCTTTTAAAAACCTCTTTTTCGCATCGGCGCCGGGTCAGGTACGCCCCTTGACGATCGGCGATCGCTTTCCTAGATCGCTGTCAGCACTCGGCGCAATCGAGTGCCAACGCCGCCCCGGCGGTAGCTGAAACGGCGTAAACTATTGATATTTATAGCAGTTCGCAAAGGGAGATACCCATGGGCTTCAGGCCGCTCCACGACCGCGTTCTGGTCCGTCGCATCGAAGAGGACCAGAAAGTCGGGTCGATCATCATTCCGGACACCGCGAAGGAAAAACCGCAGCAGGGCGAGGTGATCTCGGCCGGCCCCGGCGCGCGCGGGGACGACGGAAAAATCGTCGCTCTCGATGTGAAGGCCGGCGACAAGATCCTGTTCGGCAAGTGGTCGGGCACGGAAGTCAAAATCGACGGCGAGGAACTCCTCATCATGAAGGAGTCTGACATCCTCGGCGTGATCGCCTAACTCGCGCACGGAAAATTCAGGAGAATCCCAACATGGCTGCAAAAGAAGTAAAATTTGACGTTGATGCGCGCGACAAGATGCTGCGCGGCGTCGACATCCTCGCCAATGCGGTGAAGGTGACGCTCGGCCCGAAAGGCCGCAACGTCGTTATCGAAAAATCCTTCGGCGCGCCGCGCACGACGAAAGACGGCGTGACGGTCGCGAAGGAAATCGAGCTTGAAGACAAGTTCGAAAACATGGGCG
>JAGRDS010000016.1 GCA_020446945.1 Parvularculaceae bacterium | reverse complement strand
CCGGACCTGACCGGGTTGGCGAGGGGTCCGTCCGCCAGCCTTCCGAGGGGGTATATCCGCGCTCGAAGCCGTGATGGCAAGAGGGCGGATCGTGATAAGCGCGGCGGCGGCGCGCGTGTTATCGACCCACAACGCCGGAATCGAAAAAAAGGGCGAAACATATGCTAGCGCTGGTCGCCAAATTCTTCCCCTGGGCCGGAGGCCTGTTCATTTCCGCGATTTTCCTCGATTCGCTGCGTTTCAAGTTTACCGGGCACCCGACGCCGAAGCACATTTTCGAAACGCTGAAAGACTGGTCGGGCGTCGGACTGTTCTATCCCGCCGGACCATGGATCATCGGGCTTGGAGAACTGGCGTCCTCTGTCCTGCTGGTCGCAGCGCCGCTTGCGCTTCTCGCGTTGCGCGCGCGACGTTTCGCCGACTTGTCGCAATTCGCCGGCGCCCTTGTCGCATTGGGCGTCATGTCGGGCGCGATCTTTTTCCATCTGTTCACGCCGCTCGGCATTGAAACGCCGGTCGAATGGTCGAACGGCGTTGCGACGAAATTCTCGCCGGCGCTTTTCTATTCGGCGTGCGCCAGCTGGGCGTGCGCGGCGGTTATCCTGATCCTGCGCAGGGAAAGCATTTCCAGGTGATCGCGCGCGGCGCACTGGCGCGGCGCTTTTTCAGCGTCTAAACAGCGGCCATGGAAGACGCCGCCGATCTGATGACTTTTGCGGGCAATCCGCTTGATCGCGCCTCGCAATTGCGCTCCGATCCTGAATGGATCGCCGCGCAGCTCGCCGCGCCCGACGCCGTATTCCTTCCGATTTATCGCGGCGATCCGCTTGTCCGCGACGGATCGACGGTTTTTCTTTCCGCGCAGGCGCGCCGCGAATTTCCGCAAGACGCCGTGACTGTATTTCTCGGACTGAAAAACGGCGCGCCGCATTTCGTCGTCGATTTTTCCTCCGCGCCCCTGCCGCAGGACGCGCCATTCGCCGATTTCGGTCAATACGCCCCGATCCGCGACGCCGCCTTTTCGTTGCCGGGCGAAGACATGGCGATTATCGGCGAGGCGCGATGGTTTCTGGAATGGCACCGGCGCCATCTGCATTGCGCCACATGCGGCGCGACGACGCAAATCAGGGACGGCGGCGCCAAAAGATTTTGTCCGCAATGCGCCATTGAACATTTTCCGCGCTCCGATCCTGTGGCGATTGTTCTCGCCGTTCACGGCGAGGCATGCCTCATGGGGCGCGGCCCGCATTTTCGACCGGGCTATTTTTCCGCACTCGCCGGCTATGTCGAGGCCTGTGAAACGCCGGAGGAATGCGCCGCGCGCGAACTGCGCGAGGAAGCCGGCGTTACGCTGTCCAATGTTCGTTATCAGTTTTCGCAGCCATGGCCGTTTCCTTCGTCCTTGATGATGGGGTTTATCGCCGACGCGACGGACCGCGCCCTGACGCTCGACCGCAATGAAATCGTCGAGGCGCGCTGGATCGAACGGCCGGAAATATTGCGCTTGCTCGACGGAGAAAATCGCGAGGACGTAAAATTGCCGCCGCGCTTTACGATTGCGCGCCGGCTGATCGAGCGCTGGGCGGGCCGCTAGTTTCGTTCGCGCGCGGACGGATAAACGCCGAGCAGTTTGAAACTCGATGAAAAGAACTTGAGTTCTTCAAGCGCGAGCTGCATCGGGCGATCTTCCGGGTGACCTTCCGCATCGGCGTAAAATCTAGTCGCGCTGAATGACCCGTCCAGCATATAGCTTTCAAGCTTCGTCATATTGACGCCGTTCGTCGCAAACCCGCCTAGCGCCTTGTAAAGCGCGGCTGGAATATTTCGCACCTGAAAAACAAATGTGGAGATCAGGCGCGCATCGCGCGGCGGCTCGATCGGCGCGCGCGCCATTGCGAGAAAGCGCGTCGTATTGTGGCCGGCGTCCTCCACATTCGATTCTAGAATATCGAGGCCGTAGATTTCGGCCGCCTTGGACGAGGCGATCACCGCCGCGTCCATCGCCCCGCCCTCTGACAAACGGCGCGCCGCGCCGGCCGTATCGCCGGCGATTTCGGCGCGAAGGCCGGGCCTGGCTAGGAGGCGGCGCACCTGGCCGAGCGCCATCGCGTGGCTGCTGACGGTTTTTATGTCTTCAAGGCGCGCGCCCTTGCGGCCGAGAAGCTGGTGACGGATCGCGAAAAAATGTTCGCCGACAATATGCAGGCCCGAATCGGGGAGAAGATGATGGATGTCTGAAACCCGCCCGGCGAGCGAATTTTCAATCGGCAGCATCGCGCGCTCGGCGCGCCCCTCGCGCACGGCGGCGAACGCCTCTTCAAAGGTCGGGCAGGCGAGCGGCGCAAGATCCGGCTCGAAAACTTCGCACGCCAGATGCGAATACGCACCCGGCTCGCCCTGAAACGCGATCTTGTGTCGATCCTCAGTCATTTTCTCCGTTCCGCCGCCTTTTCCCGGCAGCCATGCCGCAACCGGACGCCGCGAACAAGCGCAAAAGCCGATCGAAGCGCGCGCTTAGGCCGCGCCGAACCTTTTGCGGCCTTTCTTGCCGTCGGCCCAGACCGTCGGTAAAAGGCCGGCCAACTGATCAATCCGCCTTTCAGAGGGGCCCCGATGCAAGACCCGATGTTCTTCAACAAGATCGCCGCAGCGATGCTTGTCGCGCTGTTGCTGTTCTTTGGTCTGCCGCAGCTCGCGGCGGCGCTGCGCGGCGGTCATCACGGCGCCGGCCATGAAGCCGATAACGCCCATCCCTTTCCGCAATATCCGGTGGAGTTCGCCGCGGGCGAGGGCGGCGGACCTGCGCCGGTCGAGGTCAGCTTCAATACGCTGCTCGCAAACGCCGATCCGCGGGCGGGCGAGCGGCGCGCGGCGCTTTGCAAATCATGCCATACGCTTGAAAAAGGCGGCGCGAACGGTACGGGACCGAACCTTTGGGGCGTGGTCGGGCGCCCTGTCGCCAGCCATGAAGGCTTCAACTATACGGGCGCGCTCAAAGCCGCCGGCGGGAACTGGGATTTCGACCGCCTGAGCGCCTATCTTGAAAATTCGCAATCCTATATTCCCGGCACCGCGATGGTGCAGCGCTTCCCCAAGGCCGAACAGCGCGCCGAGATTATCGCCTATCTGAACACGCTTTCGGACAGCCCGCACGCCCTGCCCGCGCCCGACCCCGAGCCGGCGGCCGCCGATGAAGGCGGCGATGAAGCGGGCGAACCCGCCAGCGACGGCGCGGCGAGCGAAGAACAGGCAAGTGCGGAAGAACCGGCGGCCGACCAACCAGGCGAACACTAGGCGCGGCGATTTCAGCGGCTGGAGCGGGTAGCGGGAATCGAACCCGCGCGTTCAGCTTGGGAAGCTGACAGGCTGCCATTACATCATACCCGCGGCGCGCCAGTGATCGTGCCGCCGGGCCCGATTTGTCAAGGCGGGCCCGGGCGATCATGTGACGAAAATTTGAGGGCCGAAACGCTCGACCTTGGCTGCGAACCTCTCCAAGAATTCAGATGAGCGCCCCACCCTCGCCATGATCGTCGCGGATGGGGTAATCGCAGTCGCCTGTCCGCGCCCGGCGCGGACCGCCGGCGCTAACAGGAGCCGCGTCTATGTTGAAGTTTCTCACCCGCGCCAGCCTCGCCGCCGCGCTCGGCCTTTCGCTCGCCGCCACGCCGGCGCTCGCCGGCGACAAGCGCGAAGAAGCGGTCGAGCTTGTCGAAGAAGCCGCCGAAACCATCGCCTATTTCGCCGATGACAGCGCCTATGAGCCGATGTGGTCTCTGGCCGACCAGGCCAAGGCCGTGGTCATCATCCCCAATTCCTGGCGCGCGGGATTCATCTTCGGCGGATCGGGCGGCGACGCCGTCATGATCGCCCGCAATAAGGACGGCACATGGTCCCAGCCGACATTTTTCGTCGTCGGCTCCGGCTCGTTCGGTTTTCAGGCCGGCGTTGAAAAATCCGAGATCGTGCTTCTCGTCATGACCCAGCGCGGCATGGAGCATCTATTGTCGACGACGGTGAAATTCGGCGCGGACGTTTCCATCGCCGCCGGCCCGATCGGGGCGGGCGCAAAAGCGCAGACCACGGACATTCTCGCCTTTTCGCGTTCGCGCGGGCTTTACGGCGGCATGTCGCTTGAGGGCGCGCTTTTGAAAACGCGCCGGAAATTCAACAAGGCCTATTACGCCGCTGACGTGTCGCCGGCCGAGATCATTTATCAGGGCAATGTCTATAACCCGGCTTCGGCGGCGTTGCAGAATTCGGTCTGGCGCCTCGCCAACAAGGACGCGCCGGCGACCATCGCCCCGGCGATCGCGCCCGCGCCGGCGGGGGGAGCCGGCGCCGCCGGCGATGCGCGCCCGGAAGGCGAATATGAAGACGACGCCGTCTGGGGCGCGCCGATCGGCGAAAACGACTGACGCGGATTTGACCCGACGTGACGCCCGCCGCCCTTGCCGCGGCGGGCGTTTTTGCGTCAGTTGATACGGGCGCGACGAATTCGATGACGGTTTCGGTGGACGAATTCGAAGAAGGGGCGAGAACGGGGCGCATATGGCGGACGGCGACAGGCTCGCAGGATTGCGCGCACACGGAAAATTCATCGACCCCGACCGGACGCGCGAGGGAAAAGCGCGCGCCGCGGCGGCGTTCCTTCGGCTCGACACGCTCTGGGTGAACACCGGCACCTTGTGCAATATCGAATGCCGCAATTGCTATATCGAAAGTTCGCCGACCAATGATCGCCTCGCCTATTTCACGCTTGGAGACTTCACCCCGTTTCTGACCGAGGCGGCGGCGCACGGCGCGAAAGAAATCGGGTTCACCGGCGGCGAACCGTTCATGAACCCCGATATCATCGCCATGATCGAAGCAACGCTGCGCACGGGTCTCAAAGCGCTCGTCCTGACGAATGCGATGCGCCCGGCGATGCGCCCGGCGATGCGCGCGGGGGTGAGGCGGCTCGCCGCCGGTTACGGAACGCAGTTGCAACTGCGCGTCAGCCTCGATCACTATAGCGCGCGCCTGCATGACGAAGAACGCGGCGCCGGCGCGTTCGACGCTGCGATCGAGGGCCTTAAGAATTTTTCAGGCGACGGCGTCGGCCTGTCGGTCGCCGGGCGCGCCAAATTCGGAGAAGACGAAGCCGCCGCGCGCGCCGCCTACGCCATGCTGTTCAAAAAACACGCGCTCGCGATCGACGCCTCATCGCCCGCAGAACTCGTGTTGTTTCCCGAAATGGACGAAGAAGTAGAAACGCCGGAAATCACGACCGATTGCTGGTCCATTCTCGGCAAATCGCCGGCCGATCTGATGTGCGCCAATTCGCGCATGGCGATCAAACGCAAAGGAGAAAAGCCGTCCCTCGTCGCCTGCACGCTGATCGTCGATGACGCGGCGTTCGATATGGGCCGGACGATCGCCGAAGCGATGCGCCCCGTACCGCTCAAACATCCGCATTGCTCGCGCTTTTGCGTGCTTGGCGGCGCACGATGTTCGCAATGAGCGGCGACGCGCGGATTTATTCGCCGTCGAGCGCGCGCAATCGCGATTTCATTCGCGATGCGTTTTTGAAACATATGCCGACCAAAGGCGTCATTGTCGAAGTCGGATCGGGTTCTGGAGAACATTGCATCCATATCGCGGCGGCCGCGCCGCATCTGTATTTTCTGCCTGGCGATCCGGACGAGGCCTCTCGCGCGTCGATTGCAGCGTGGATCGCTGAAAGCGCGCTGGATAATATCTCGCAGCCCCATGATAGCGACGTGACGCAAGAAAACTGGCGGGAGCGGTTTTCCGCCTGCGACGGCGTGCTTTCGATCAACATGATCCACATCGCGCCTTTCGCCGCGGCGAAAGGCCTGTTCGCCGGCGCGGCCAGCCTGCTGAAAGACGAGGGGCGCCTGTTTCTTTATGGCCCGTTCAAGCGCGACGGCGCGCACACCGCGCCCACGAACGAGGCATTCGACCAATGGCTGAAAGGGCGCGATTCAAGCTGGGGCGTTCGCGATCTGGACCGCGAGATTGCGCCGCTCGCAAATCGGACCGGATTTAAAATACGAGATATCGTCGAAATGCCGGCGAACAATCTGAGCGTCGTTTTTTCGAAATACTAGCGCCCGGCCGAACCGGCTGTCGCTTTCATCAGACAATAATTCGTTTCATATTCCCCGTCCGGCTTTTTGACGGCGGTGACGACATATCTTTTTCCGTAGTCGAATTTTACGCCGCATTTCGCCGGGTCGGTAACGTGCCAGATTTTCGCCGGATCGGGGAAACTCGCGTCAGGTTTTTTCGCAACCCTGAACAAGGTCGCCTGACGCGCCTCGACGCTGCGCCCGTCCGCGCCGAGCGTTAATTGCGCGTCGCTGGCGTAGCCGGTGAAGGTGATCGCTTCTTCTTCCGCAGACTGCGGGCACCTGCACAGATAATAAGGATCGGACGATTGGTCCGGCGGCCGGATGCCGCCTGCGGGAGCGCCCTGCAGGGCGATTACGGCGAGGATTTCAATCATTGAACGCTACCTGAAATGCTTTGACAGTTTTAGGCTCTGCCCCTGATAGTTTGAAGAGACGCCGGCGCCGTAAAGCTGCGCGGGCGGCGCTTCCATTTCCTCATAGACAAGACGCGCGACAAGCTGGCCGCTTTCAAGAACGAACGGCGCATCATGGCTCCTGACCTCCAGAACGGCGCGGCTGCCGTTCGGACCGCCATCGCTCCACCCGAAACCCGGATCGAAGAAACCCGCATAATGCACGCGAAATTCGCCGAGACCGGGGCTGATCGGCGTCATTTCAGCGGCGTATCCAGGCGGGATCGACAGCGCCTCGCGCGAGGAAAGAATATAAAACTCGTCGGGATCGAGAATGATGAAGCCGGATTTCGGCGCTGCGATCGCCTCGAAATAGTCTTCCGGATCAAGCACGCCGGGCAGATCCACATCGATCAGCGCCGCATGACGGCGCGCGCGCCAGCCGGCGATATCGCCGGCGGATTTCAAGTCGACGCTGAGCCCTATGCCGCCGTCGATATCGGCGGGTCCGTCGATCAAGGGTTCGCGCTGATGAAGCGCCGCCAGCGCCGCATCGCTCAGGCGCGGCGCGCCGCGTTTCAGACGAAGCTGGTTGAGGCTTGATCCCTCGCGCACCAGAATCGAGAAGGTGCGCGGGCTCACTTCCGCGTAAAGCGGTCCTTCATATCCCGCAGGCGCCTCGTCGAAGGCGACGCGCTTTCCCTCGCTCGCGTCGATGACAAGGCGGACGAAAACATCAATGCGTCCCGTCGAACTTTTAGGGTTGGCGCCGCCGCAAACATCGCCGGGAAGATGAAGACGCTCGGCCAGCTCCACCAGGTAAACGCATCCGCGCTCAAGCACCGCGCCGTTCTCAAAATCAATCTCGTGCATCATGAGGCCGTCATTGAGACGGTCGATCACGCTTTTCCCCGGCGGCGGCAGAAACGACGCGCGAATTCGCCAGCCGCGGCGCGCTATCGTGAGATCGAGCGAAGCCGGCTGCAACTGGCGCGCGCGCAATGCGCCGGAAAGGCGAATAGCGCCGGAATTTATCTGCTCTTTGATCTGCTCAGCGTTGAGGACGCCCATATCGCTCCCGGAAACCGTGTGGCGCGAGAGGTGAAGCCGCTTGGCCCGCGCCAGTCAAGCGCAACGCTCGCATCGCGCGATTCGCTTCACGCATTTACCGGCTTGGCGAGGGCGCCGCGCACAGGGTAACCTTGCGCGAGACCGCGCGAAAAGAAAGGCCTGGCGGAAAGATGTCGATGTATGAGCGGGTGACGAACGGGATCAGGATCAGCGTACGCCCGACCTATCTGGAAGGACAGTCAGAGCCTGACGACGATCTGTATGTCTGGTCCTATACCGTGAAGATTCACAATGATTCCCCCGAAAGCATCCGATTGAGAACGAGACACTGGCTGATTACGAACGCGGCCGGAATGACGGAGGAAGTGCGCGGCATCGGCGTCGTCGGCGAACAGCCGCTCATCCGGCCGGGCGAACGTTTCGAATATACTTCAGGCGCGCCGCTTTCGACGCCGTCAGGAATTATGGTCGGGCGTTACGGCATGGAAAGCGACAAAGGAATATTGTTCGACGTCGATATTCCGGCCTTCTCTCTCGACAGTCCCTACGAACGCCGCAAAGTCAACTAGGCGGGCTTCTCGCCCCGCGCGCCGGCCCGGCGCCACGCGGAACCGACATCTGCCATGCCTGACCTAAGACCTGTCTTTCTAGTCAGCGGCGCGCTAGTCGCGGCGTTTGGCGTATTGATGGGCGCGCCGCTTCTTCTCGATCTGTTCGCGCCCGATCCCGTCGACCGCGAAAACTGGACCGCATTCGCGACGGGCGCGATCATATCGATATTCGCCGGCGGCGGCGTCGCGATCGCCAGCAGCGGACCGATCAGACATCTCGGCGCGCGAGAGGGATTTCTTATCGTCGCATTAAGCTGGACGGCGATTGTCGCCTGCGCTGCGATACCGTTCACGCTCGGCTCTTTTAAAATGTCCTATACGGACGCTTTCTTTGAGGCGATGTCCGGCATCACGACGACGGGGGCGACCGTCATGACGGGACTGGACGATGCGCCGCCCGGCATTCTATTCTGGCGATCGCTGTTGCAATGGCTCGGCGGCGTCGGCGTCATCATCATGGCGTTCGCGGTCATGCCGGCGCTTAAGATCGGCGGCATGCAGATTTTCAAGATCGAGGCGTGGGACACGTCCGAGAAATTCATCGCCAATGCGACGTCCTATTCGATCGCGCTGTCGGCGATCTATGTGTTTTTCACATTCCTTTGCTTCCTGCTTTTGTGGGCGTTCGGCATGTCCGCATTCGACGCCTTCAATCACGCGCTGACCACGGTTGCGACGGGCGGTTTTTCAACGCGCGACGCCTCCATCGGCGCCTTCATCGCGACGACGGGCGCACCGATCGACCTTATCGTCACGCTGTTCATGATAATCGGCAGCCTCCCCTTCGGATTATTCCTGATCGTCATCATGCGCGGAGATATCGGGCGGCTTTTCGAAGATTCGCAGGTGAAGTTTTTCCTGGGCCTCGTCGCGCTTTTGACGCTGATCATGCTTTTCTATGTCTATGCGAGATTTGACGTAGATCCGCTGATTGCGTTCCGGCTCGCCATTTTCAATGTCGTATCGGTGATGACGGGAACTGGCTACGCCACCGCCGATTACAGCGCATGGGGCGGATTCGCGATCGGATTTTTCTTCGTCATACAGTTTATTGGCGGCTGCGCGGGCTCCACCGCATGCGGCATGAAAATTTTCCGCTTCCAGGTCGCTCTGGCGGCCATGAAACTCTATGCGCGCAGGCTCTCACACCCCAATGGCGTTTTCGTCGCGCATTATAACGGCAGGCCGATTACGGAGGACGTTTTCACTTCCGTCCTCAGTTTTTTCTTCGTTTATTTCGCGAGTTTTGCAACGCTCGCGGCGATTTTGTCCGTACTCGGACTTGATACGATCTCCGCCCTTTCCTCCGCCGCAACGTCGATCGCCAATGTCGGGCCGGGGCTTGGCGCAACCGTCGGCCCGGCGTCGAATTTCGCATCGATCCCGGACGGCGCGAAATGGGCGATGTCTCTCGGCATGCTGCTCGGCCGGCTCGAAATATTCACGCTGCTCGTACTTGTTTCACCCTATTTCTGGCGGAAATAGGCTAGAGCGCGCCGGCGCCGAACGTATCGCAGGAGGCGACGTCGCCGGACCGGTAGCCGGCTGTAAACCAGCGCATTCGCTGCTCGGAAGACCCATGCGTGAAACTGTCCGGCGTAACGCGCCGTCCGGCGTTTCGCTGAAGCGTGTCGTCGCCGATCTGTTCAGCGGCGCGCAACCCTTCTTCGATGTCGCCCTCTTCGAGAAGACCGGACCTGCTGTCGGCGTGGTTCGCCCAGACGCCGGCGTAACAATCGGCCTGAAGCTCCATTTTCACCTGCAAGAGATTTTGCCCCGTCTGGTCGGTGCGCGATTGCGCCTTGCGAACTTCCTCCGACGTACCCGTGATCGTTTGGACATGGTGTCCGATTTCATGCGCGATGACATAAGCGGCGGCGAAATCGCCCGGCGCGCCGAAGCGTTGGGAAAGCTCCTGAAAGAAACTTGTATCGAGATAGACCTTGCGATCTGCAGGGCAGTAGAACGGACCGGCCGCCGCCGAACCCGACCCGCATGCGGTCGGCGTCTGGCGCGAATAGACGACGAGAACCGGCGGCTGGTATCGCGCGCCTGCATTTGCGAAAATATCCGTCCACGTCTTTTCCGTTTCGGCGAGGATGACGGAGGAAAAATTGTAAGCCTCCTGATCTGCGGCGGACGGCGCGCGCGCGCCGCCGGATTGACCGGAAAGAAGGGCGAGCGGATTGACGCCGATCGCCGTCAGCGCGAAAAACCCGCCCGCAAGAAGTACGACGCCGCCAATTCCAAAGCGGCTCAAAACCAGCCGCAGCAACATGATGACAAGGCCGGAAGCGCCGGCCGCGCCGGCTGCGCTGCGCCTGTCCTCGACATTTCGGCTCGTTTCACGTCCGCGCCATTTCACCATTTTTCGGTCCCCGTTCTCCCGGCAAGCGCCGCACAACCCAAACGGGCGGACTATCGCCAATCGACCCCTTCCTGTCGAGCGCAGGGTTAAACGCCGCGCCCGGTGAGGCGCGCGGGCAACGCGAACGGCGCAAGGCGCGCCGATTCGCCGTTCGCCGGCGGCTCTTCCTTGACACGCGCGCGCCCCGCCGCAAGTTTGGGCGGCGGCTTGGGGGCTGCTTGGCAGGGGCGATGTCGGTAGGCGGCGAGGATGTCTGAGCATTTCACGCGACTGGCGGCGGGTGTATGCGCTGCGGCGCTTCTCGGCGTCGTCATCGCCAATCCCGACGCAGGCCGCGAAGCCGGGCGCAGGGCCGCCGCGCTCAAATCCGCCCCCGAACCGGCCGCAGCGCGCGTATGCGAAAAAGGCGCGCCGATCCTCAAGGAAGCGTTCGCGCCGATCGAGGATATCCTGTCCGTCTCGCCGCTCGGCGGCGTCACCGCGCCGGGCGAGCAATTGCCGGCGCCTGCGATCCGGTTGAACACGCGCAAGGGCGAGAGCGTTTTCGAACGGCGCGTCACCACGGCCCGCGCGCCGGCCCGGGCCGACATCGTTGCGATTGAACGGCTGACGGTCCGCGACGCGCAGGGCGGCGCCGCGCGCGAAACCTGGTCCCTGAAATTGCAGCTTTGCGATTCGCTGATCGTCAAATACGACGATCTCGACGAGATTGACGAATCCATCGTTCGCCGCGCCGGCGGACTTGCGTCCTTCGCCGAAATCGGCGGACCCGATCACCTTGCGGCGAGCGCGCTGATCCGTGTGCGGCAGGGCGAAACGCTTGGCCGCGCCGACGGTTTCGACGTCGCGCTTGAAGACAGGAACGAGGCGGCAGCCGCGCTCGAACGCCCGGAACGCTATCGCGTCAATCCTTATGCGGAAGGCGCCGCCATATCCGCCCCGCCGGCGATCCTGAAAGCGATCGCCGACGATCCGAGCCGCTCGCAATGTCCGCTCGATTATCTGCCCGACGCGATCGCCGGCGAATGGAAATCGAAACTCGGCGACGCCTGGGGCATGCGCCGCGTCAAGGGCGAGAATGCGTGCCGCACCGCGCTTGTCGATGTCGCCGGCACGGCGCAGGGCGCCTGGTTCACCGACGCCTCGCATAACGGCCGCACGACGAAAGTGAGCGCCATCGCATTGGCGCCGGACGCGATCGATCCCGACCGGCTCATTTTCGCGCTGCACGGGCGCGTCAAATCGCTGACCGCAGACATGGTCGGCCTCAATCCGATGCTTGAAGAGGCGCGCGAGGAAGCCGCGAGGGATTTTCTCACCTTCGAGCAGGCGGACGGGCGCATCAACGCGCCGTTCGATCATGTGCGGCGCGGCGAAGTCTACTGTTATGAGGGATTGCGCGCGAATTTCGTCGGCCCGCGGATCAACGCCGTCATACTTTTGTCCATTGACGCCGGCGCGACAGCGCCGCTGATGCGCGTTGAGGCGCGCGCAGATGCGATGCGATGCATCGACCTTGCGGAGCCCTGGGCGTTCACCGGCGCCGAGACGACATTTTACCGCTAGGCGAGCGTCGCCCCCGGCGCGGTTTTCCTGCGCGCCGGTTCCGCGCTTGCCGACTTGGCGACGGGTCTTCATCCTGCGCAACTTTCCTTTCCTCACTCACAGCGCGCCGCCGCCTTGCGTCGGCGGCTGTTGCGCGGCGACAGACGCGCAAGGCGGTTTTAAATTCCAGAGCGCAGTATAGGCCCGCCGGAGAGGTGTTGGATAAGTAGGGGGATAACTTTGACCGGCCTTTCGAAATCAAAGGCTTATATGGTTAATTCCGGCGAGCGACGGCCGTCCCCGGAAAATTTTTTTCTCCAAAATTATGCGCGAGGCTGCGGCGGGATATTATTCGCGCCCGGACAGACGGGTTAATCGCACCACGGATCGGATTCGCCCATAGAAACGGCGAGCCCTTCGGCGAGCAACGCGGCGCCGACATCCGCACCCGACGCCGTTTCAAGATGCGCCGCAACGCGCCCGCCATATTTGTCATGCGTCACATCCCTCAGGACGACATCGCCGCCGCCGACCAGCGCCTCAACGAAAATTTTCGCGGCGCGCGCTTTTTCCTTTTCCGCCGAACATTGCGGACGAAAAAGTTCCGGCGCATCGACATCCTTCAACCGGACTGAAACGCTTACATACTGGTCCACCCAGATACGCGCCGAGACGCGGACCGTATCGCCGTCGACAATTCGCTCGACCACCGCGTCGACCGGACCGGACAGATCGCGCGCCGACGCCTGGCTGGCGAAAATTACAAGTATAAGTAGTGTAAGCGATCGTTTTGCTACCATTGCGCGATCCTCCTAGCAGGCCCGGGGCGTTTCCCGCAAGCCGGCGCGCCTTTACTTTCCGGCGCTAGAAATCGACCGCGCGGCCCTTTCGCTCCCAATCGCCGTATCGCGTCGGTTCGAGGCCGCCGGGTCCGCCTTTTTCTTTCGGCGCCGGCCCATCATCCGCCGCCGCCTTTCGCCTTGCGGCCGCTTCAGCGAGCGCGCGGCGCGCCGCCGGCGCAAGGAGCACGCCCGGCGCCGCGCCTTCGATATCGTCTTCGTCCGGGTCGTTCATATTGAAGGGCCTTTCCGTCTTTCACATATAGAGCGCTGGAAGCTTGAAGCCAGAGGAATGCGATGGGCCATCTTAGAACCTATATTCTGATCGCCGCGCTGACCGCGCTGTTCGGCGGCGTCGGATTTGCGATCGGCGGCGCCGGCGGAATGGTCCTCGCGCTCATTTTCGCAGCCGCGTCCAATCTTTTCGCCTATTGGAACGCCGACAAGATCGTCCTCAAAATGTACCGCGCCGAAATCGTGGACGCATCGCATCCTTCGGGCGCGGTTCGCCGCTATGTCGCGATTGTCGAACGCCTCGCCGCCGGCGCCGGCCTGCCGCGCCCGAAGATCACGGTGATCAGTTCCGACCAGCCGAACGCCTTCGCAACCGGAAGAAACCCCGAAAACGCAGCGGTTGCGGCGACGACCGGCCTGTTGCGCATGCTCAATGAAGCGGAGATCGCCGGCGTCATGGCGCATGAACTGGCGCATGTTAAAAACCGTGACACGCTGACGATGACGGTCACTGCGACGATCGCCGGCGCGATTACGATGCTCGCCAATTTCGCGCTATTCTTCGGCGGCAACAGAAACGGCGGAAACCTGATTACGACGCTGGCGATGATGTTTCTCGCGCCGCTCGCCGCCGCGCTCGTTCAGATGGCGATCAGCCGCGGGCGCGAATATGAAGCCGACCGCATCGGCGCGGAAATTTCCGGCGATCCCGCAGCCCTCGCCTCGGCGCTTGTAAAGATCAGCGACGGCGCGGCGCGTATTTCGAACGAGACGGCGGAAATGCATCCCGAGACGGGCCAGTTGATGATCATAAACCCGCTTTCCGGCCGCGGCGCCGACAATCTTTTTTCAACGCATCCGGCGACGCAAAATCGCATTGACCGGCTGATGGGTATGACGGGCGCGGATTTGACGCGCGCGGAAGCGCATATCGGCGCGCGCCAGGCCGGCGCAGAGCGCCGGCGCGGGCCCTGGGGCTGATACGCCGTCCTGAAAGCGTTCCAATATCGTTTCCATTATTGGTTAATTTACGGCTCGCCCTTTTGATAGGCGGCGAAAATCGCCCCCGCCGCCGTGTCGAAGAGCCCGCCGATGTTTTCAAGTCTCGACTTTCGATCCGAAAGCTCGTTCAAACCGTCGGCGTCAGCGACCGGCGCGGCGATCGCCTTCGCGTTCGTTTACGCCGCGCTGTTCGCCTATATGTCGGCCGACCCCGGCGGCCTGTTCGTGATTGACGAGAGTCTTTATGTCGCCATCGCCGACGCGATGGCGACGCGCGGCGAACTCGCCATTCAGGGCGGCGCCGGCGTCGACGGCGCGCCCGCCTTGATGTTTGCGTTATCCGACTACGGGGCGGACGGGCGCGTCTATTCGCAATACCCGCCGGGATATGCGCTTATCGCCGCGCCCTTCTATCTTTTCGGCGGCCTGACCGGCCTTTTCCTGCTCAATGCGGTCTGCGGCCTCGCCGCGATCTGGCTCGTTCGCGACATCGCCGCGCGCCTTTATCGCGATGACGCGATCGCGCTGCTGGCGGCAGGTTTATTCACCTTCTGCACCTTTTTCCTTACCTACGCCTTTGCGATCTGGCCGCATGTCCTCACCATCGCCATGCTGCTGGGTGCGGCTGATCTTGCAATTAGGAGCGCGGAAAACGGCCGTGTCAGCTTTTGGCGTCTCGCCGTGGCGGGCGCGTTGATCGCAGCGGCGACGAATGTTCGCGTTGACAGCGTTTTATTTCTCGCCCCGGTTTTCATCTGGCTGCGCCTTGTCGCCGCGCCGGGCGATCGTATCGCGCCGATCGTATTTCTGGTCGGCGGCGTTCCTTTCTATGGGCTGGCGGCGTGGTTCAATTATCTGAAATATGGGATCGCCTCGCCGATCACCTATGGCGCGCCGACGGAATATGAAACGCTCGGCGATTATACGCCGCTTGCCGTACTCGCAGTTCTGGGCGCGGCCGCCCTCATGGTCGTCGATGCGCGCAAGGCCGCGCCCGCCGCTATGCGCGCCCTTTCGCGGCGCGGCGCGGCGGTCGCGCTCGCAATTGCGGTCCTTTGCGCATTCGTTTTTTTTCATCGGCAGATTTTCACGCTGGCGCATAATTTCTGGACGCTCTTTTTCGACATACAGGCTTATGACGGAAATTATTTTCACGACATCATGACGCCCGACGCCAAGGGCTACCTGACGATGTACGGGTTTCCCAAGAAAGCGTTCCTGCAAAGCATGCCGTTTTTTGTCGCCGCCCTGGTCGGCGCGGCCGAGCTGTTGCGCGGGCGAAACGTGCGCGCGGCGTCATTTTGTTTCCTGTTCGCCGCGGCGCCGATCGCTTTCTTCACCTTTAAACAATGGCATGGCGGGATCGCGCTCAACATGCGCTTCTTCTTCGCCGCCGTTCCGTTCTTGTCTATTCTTTCCGCCGCTGCGATCGCGCCCCTGCTCAAGAGCGACAAGAGAGCGCCGAAGAATTTCGCCTGTGCGGGCGCGGCCGGGTGCCTCGGCGTCATTTTCCTTCAGATGGCGCTTCTCGGCGCCTTTCCCGAATACAATGTTCCGATCACGACCCACATTCCGTCGATTGCAACCTTCGCCCTTCTGATCGCGACGCTCACCTATCTTTTTCGCCGTAACGCCGCCTCAACGCGGGCCTTTCTCCTCGCCGCAGGCGTCGCAGTCGGCGCGGCGGGCGCTTCGAATATCGTGGATTTTTCGCTGACCAAGCACTGGCGAAAAAAGGCCGGCCACGATGACGCCTATTTTTCACAAGCGATTCCGAAAGGTTCGCTCGTCATCTCTCTTGAAGAAACGAACCTCACTAGCCTGTCTGTCGGCGGCGTCAGCCTGCTTCATCCCTACAAGGGCGATGAGGCGACGGTGGCGGCGGCGGTTGAGGCGTTCGATCGCGCCGGGCGGTGCATTTATGTGAAAAAGGACGAGATCGCGGAATTCGTATCCGCCGCGACCGGCATGCGCCTTGTCGAGGCCGCCCACGACGCGCCTGAAAATTACGACTGGTTCGTCACGCCCGCGCCGGTCCGGCCCGGATGCATGCTCCCTTAACGGCGTATTAAGAACCGCAGCGCGCGCTGTGCAATTTTAGACAAGCCTTAAGGGCCGTATTTACGCCCCGTCGACTATGCTTTCCCGGCATTGAGGGATCCTTTGTTCATGCGCATGGACTTCGCCACTATCGGCGGCATCGTCGCCGGCGTTTTCGTTGTCGGACTCGCAATCGCGATGTCAGGCGCGGTTGCAATTTTCTTCAACACGCCGAGCTTTCTGATCGTTGCTGGCGGCGCGGCCGCCGCAACCGTATTGCGATTTCCTGTGGACGATGTCGCAAACGCGCTGATCACCGGCGTAAAGACGGCGTTTTTCGATCACGCGAAAAGCGCCGGCGACCTCCTTGAGGAATTGCGCGGCCTGGCGCAGGTCGCCCGCCGCCAGGGGCCCATGGGCCTTGAGCGTTCTCCCGTTTCCGACCCGTTCCTCGCGCGCGGAAAACAGATGATCGCCGACGGGCTTTCGATCGAGCATCTTCGCGCGCAATTGACGCGCGAGCGCGAACTCGAAATCAAGCGCCTTGTCGACGGCGAAAAAATATTCCGGGCCATCGGCGAGGCTGCGCCCGCCTTCGGGATGATCGGTACGATCGTCGGCCTCGTAAAGATGCTTTCGACGATGGAGGATCCGTCGACAATCGGCCCGTCCATGGCGATTGCGCTTTTGACGACGCTTTACGGCGCGCTCATCGCCTATGTCCTGGCGCTGCCGATCGCGGACAAGCTGGCGGCGAAGCTGGAAGCGCAGGAAACGAACCTGTCGCTCATCATCGACGGCCTTTGCCAGGTCGCCGAGCGCCGGTCGCCCGACGCCATCACCGACATGCTGATCGTCTACCTCCCTGAAAAGGCGCGCGGCGCCTTTGCGAGCGCGGCGGCGTGAACGCTTTCTCAAAATTGTGGGGCAAGAACCGCAGGACGGGCGCCTGGCTGATCACCTACGCCGACCTGATGACTTTGCTCGTCTGCTTCTTTGTACTGATCATATCCTTCTCCATCCAGGACGAGGCTAAGATGCAGATTGTCGCCGGTTCGATCCGCGAAGCGTTCGGCGTCACCGAAGAACGCCGCTACGCCGGCGATGTTGACCTTTCCGGCGTTCCCGAAACGCGCCAGCCGGGTGCGGTCAGGCCCGTCGCAACGCCGTCCGGCGAGGGGATCGACGAAACGCTTTCAGCGCGCCCGGCAAGCGGCATGTCGGGGCGGCGCGGCGCCTATGAAAACGCGGACGCCGACCGGCGCCGGTTCGAAGCGGTTCGGGAAAAACTCGAACACGCGATCCTGATGCGCCCGATCGCGAAGGATGCGAACGACGCGATCACGATCAATCTCACCGAAAACGGGTTGCAGGTTCTCATCGTCGATACGGCGGGACGCGCCATGTTCGCGCCCGGCGCATCCGAACCGACGCTAGAGGCGAAGGCGCTGCTTGAAGAAACGGCGCGCGCGCTGATACCGCTCGCCAACAGGATCATCATCGAAGCCCACGCCGATGCGACCGGCGCGGGCGCCTATTCCGCATTCGAGCTGACCGCCGCGCGCGCCAATGCGGCCCGGCGCATCATGGAGGCGGCGGGCCTTCCGTCCAAACGCATCGCAGGCGTCACCGGCAGGGGCGAGGCGTTTCCCCTGTTTCCCGAAGACCCCTACGCCGCGGGAAATCGCCGTATTGAAATCACGCTGGAGCCGGCCGCGCCGCTTTTGCCGGATGAGCGCCCCCTATAGGCGAGTATTTTCAGCGCGCGCGCCATTTTTCAGATAACTCTTGCGAATATTTCGTCAGCCTTTAGTCTGTTCTTTAAAAGATAAAGATCAGAGGGCTCACCAACCGGCGTCAATCGACCGCCGCAATTTGCAGCGCGTATGCGCTGCATTTTTTTTTGAATATCCGGATATTCGGAATCGCCGGCGGCGCGAACGCGGCGCCGCCGCGCCCTTTCTAATGCGCTTCGTCCCAATTGGCGCCGGCGCGCGCCTCGACGACAAGCGGCACGGACAGGGCGACCGCCGGCAGGGAGGCAGATTCCATCACTTTGCGCGCAATTTTGATCGTTTCATCCGCTTCCGGCGCCGGCGCCTCGAATACGAGTTCGTCATGCACCTGCAAAAGCATCCGCGCCGACAGGCCGGCGCGCGCCAAAGCCGCCGGCATGCGTATCATCGCGCGCCGGATGACATCGGCGGCGGCGCCCTGTATCGGCGCGTTGATCGCCTGACGTTCGGCGTAGCCGCGCATCGCCGGATTCTTGTCGTTGACGCCGGCGACATAAGTGCGCCGTCCGAATATCGTCTCAACGAAACCTTCCTTGCGCGCGCGCGCGATCGTATCGTCCATATATCTGCGGATGCCCGGAAACCGGATAAAATAATTGTCGATATATTCCTTTGCTTCGCCCCGGCCGATGCCAAGCTGATTGGCGAGACCGAATGCGGAAATGCCGTAGATGATCCCGAAATTGATCGCCTTGGCGCGGCGGCGCACCATCGGGTCCATACCTTCAACCGGAACGCCGAACATTTCAGACGCTGTCATCGCGTGAATGTCGACGCCCTTGGCGAAAGCTTCCTTCATCGACCTCAGATCCGCGATATGCGCGAGCAGGCGCAGCTCAATCTGGCTGTAATCGGCGGAAATCAGGACATTGCCTTTATCTGGTACGAAGGCCGTCCTGATCTTGCGGCCATCTTCCGTCCGTATCGGGATGTTCTGCAAATTGGGATCGGTCGAGGCGAGCCGGCCGGTTGTCGTCGCCGCCAGAGAATAGGAAGTATGAACGCGCCCCGTTTGCGTGTTGATCGCCGCGGTGAGCGCATCGGTATAGGTGGATTTCAGTTTGGACAGGCCGCGCCAGTTTAGAATGGCGCGCGGCAGTTCATGGCCGGCGGCGGAAAGCTCTTCGAGAATATCGGCCGAGGTCGACCACGCCCCTTTCGCGGTTTTCTTTCCGCCCGGCAGTCCGAGTTTGCCGAAAAGGATTTCCGAAATCTGCTTGGGAGAGCCGGGATTGAACGCCTCGCCAGCCAGCTCATGCGCTTCGGCTTCGTGCATCGCCATGCGTTGCGCAAAGTCGGCGGAAAGGCGCGCAAGTACGCGCGGATCTATCTTCACGCCGGCCTGCTCCATTTGAAAGATGACCGGAACGAGCGGGCGTTCAAGCGTTTCGTAGACGCCGGCCTTTCCCTCGGCCGCGAGGCGCGGCTTTAGATGACGGTGGAGGCGAAGCGTTACATCGGCGTCTTCGGCTGCGTATTTCGTCGCGCTTGCGATGTCGATTTCGTCGAAGGTCTTGCGGTTCTTTCCGGAACCCGCCACCTCTGAGAACTTGATCGTCTCATGTTCGAGCCAGCGCCTGGCGAGCTCGTCCATGCCATGACCGCCGGCGCCGCAGTCCAGCGCGTAGGAAATGAGCATCGTATCGTCGATCGGCGCGAGCCGAATTCCGTGGCGCGCAAATACGTGCATGTCGTATTTTATGTTCTGCCCGACCTTCAGAACGCTTTCATCTTCAAGAAGCGGCTTCAAAAGCCTGATCGCGGTTTCAATCGGCATCTGCTTCGACGTTTCGCCATCGTCGAGCGCCAGTCCTTTCGCGCCATGACCGAGCGGCAGGTAGCACGCCCGCCCCGGTTCGACGCTTAAGGAGACGCCGACGAGCGCCGCGCCCATCGCATCGAGATCATCCGTTTCCGTATCAACGGCGACAACGCCTTTTTCAAAGCTGGCCGCGATCCATTTCTTTAACGACGCTTCCTCGAAAATCGTTTCGTATTCGGCGGCCTGAGGCTCAGCCGGGCCTGGAGTTTCCGCGTGCGCCGCCGGCGCCGCTCCCCCATGATCGCTTTCAACGCGCCGCAAGAGCGTGCTGAACTCCATCTCGCGCAGGAACGTTGCAAGAAGGTCGATATCGAGCGCGCGAATTTTCAGATCGTCCAGCGGCTCAGGCAGCGCGATGTCGTCTTTCAACGTAACCAGCTTCTTCGAAAGCCGCGCGTTTTCCGCGTTTTCCAACAGTTTTTCGCGTCGCTTGGGTTGCTTTATCTCACTCGCGCGTTCGAGCAGCGTTTCAAGGTCGCCATATTCCTCGATCAGTTGCGCGGCCGTCTTGACGCCGATGCCGGGCACGCCCGGCACGTTGTCGACAGAATCGCCGGCGAGCGCCTGGATCTCGACAACTTTTTCGGGCGGCGCGCCGAATTTCTCGATCACTTCATCGCGCGCGATGCGCCGGTTTTTCATCGTATCGAACAGCGTCACCTTGTCGTTGACGAGCTGCATCAGATCCTTGTCGGACGAGATAATCACGCATTCGCCGCCCGCCTTTTCGGCCGCGCGCGCATAGGACGCGATGAGATCGTCCGCCTCGAAACCTTCGAGTTCAATGCACGGAACATTGAATGCGCGGGTCGCGTCGCGCACGAGCGGAAATTGCGGGATCAGGTCTTCAGGCGCTGGCGGCCGGTTCGCCTTGTAGTCCGGGTAGATGTCGTTTCGAAAACTCTTGCCCGAATGATCGAAAATAACGGCGAGATGCGTCGGTTCATGCTCGTCGTTCATATCGGCGAGCAGCTTGTAGATCATGTTGGAGTAGCCGGACACGGCGCCGACCGGCAGGCCGTCCGATTTCCGCGTCAGCGGCGGCAGCGCGTGATAGGCGCGAAACAGGTAACCTGAACCGTCGACGAGGTAGAGGCGGATGGGCGCTTTCGGCATGGATGTTCCGGCGGTCTGAAGTTGGCTGCCGCCTGTATCCGCCGTCCGCGGCCGAATGTCGACCCGGCGCGTTCGCTCAAACCCGTTTGGCGAGTGACGTCGCGTTCGCCGCCGCGACGGCGCGCCGCGACCTGGCGCAAGTTCAGGCGCTTTCGGCGCAATCCCATTCGATCGCGTCCATCACCCAGCGCGAGACGATAGTTTCAAGAACGTCCTTGCGAACCGGCTTGGCGACGAAATCATCCATTCCCGCGAGCCGGCATTTGTCCCTGTCCTGGTCGAGAACATGCGCCGTCGTCGCGATAATCGGCGTTCGCGGAAGGCCTTTCTCCGCCTCAAGGCGACGGATGCAGCGCGTCGCGTCGAGCCCGTCCATCACCGGCATTGAAAGGTCCATTAAAATAATGGCCGGCGCGCGCTCAAGAAACATATCGACGCCGATCCGACCGTTCTCGGCGAATATGAGTTTGTAATCGTCGCCGAGCATGTTCAGCATGACGACGCGGTTTACCTCATTGTCCTCGCAGACAAGAACTTCGACGCGCTCGTCTTGCGCGTCGGCGCATGGCGCAGGCGGCGCGCTGACGGCGGCGACGGAATTTTCCTCCGCCTTACGCTGAAGAATCGTTGCGAAACTGTCCAGCAATTGCGAGGGACGAATCGGCTTTTGCAGCCAGGCCGCGAAAGTCGCCCCTGCGCCCGCCTCATCTCCTGCCGATACATCGATCGAGGACAGCATGACGACGGGAATTTCCCTGAACCGCGAATTCGCCTGAATGCGCGCCGTCAGTTCAATTCCGTCGACGTCCGGCATCTGGCAATCGACGACAATCAGGGAATATCGGTCGGATTCATTGACCGAAGCGTCAAGCGCCTTCATGGCGGCGAGCGCATCATCGACGATCGTGGCGCGCAGGCCCCAGCCGTCGAACAGCTCCATCAGGACACGGCGGTTGACGGCGTTGTCATCGACCGCCAGCACTCTGACGCCGTCGAATATTTCCCCGATATCCTCGCGCGAGGAATCGAATTCGGCGCTGACAGGCGCGGACAGGCTGAACCAGAAGCGCGATCCTTCATCGAGCTTGCTTTCCGCGCCGATTTCACCGCCCATCAACGACACCAGCTCGCGGCAGATCGCAAGACCGAGCCCGGTTCCCTCATAGCGGCGCGTGCGCGATCCGTCCGCCTGGACGAATTTTTCGAACATGTTCGGTATCTGGTCTTGCGCGATGCCGATACCGGTATCGGAAACCGAAAATACGATATCGGCCGTGTCGCCGTTCTGTTCGCCCGAAACATCGATTACGATGACGCCCGTTT
Source organism: Parvularculaceae bacterium (assembly GCA_020446945.1). Classification (GTDB taxonomy): domain Bacteria; phylum Pseudomonadota; class Alphaproteobacteria; order Caulobacterales; family Parvularculaceae; genus Amphiplicatus. Next base: position 15,365 of record JAGRDS010000016.1, on the reverse strand, counting down.
CGGTGAACTTGACGGCGTTGCCGACGAGATTGCCGAGAATCTGGCGAATTCGCGTATGGTCGGCGACGATGCCGTTAGGCAGGTTCGGCGCGTAACGGACGATAAGTTCAAGTTCCTTGGCGACGGCGCGCGCCTGCATCGCGACCGCGATATCCTGCACGCATTTTCGCAGGTTGAAAGGCTCCGGCGTCAGGCGCACCTTTCCGACTTCAAGCTTTGAAAAATCGAGAATGTCGTTGATCAGCGTCATCAGGGCGGCGCCGGAGGAGACGATGATCGAAGTCAACTCGCGCTGGTGTTCGCTAAGCCCTGTCCCCAGGAGAATTTCCGCCATTCCGATTACGCCGTTCATGGGCGTACGGATTTCATGGCTCATATTTGCGAGAAAGTCAGATTTCGCCTTGCTCGCGGCCTCCGCTTTCGTCTTTTCGATGACGAGTTCGGCCGTGCGCTCTTCTACAAGCGTTTCCAGCCCTTCATTCATCTTCTGAAGCTGACGCGAGGCGCGCTTCAGCGCCAGTTGCGCATTCATGCGCGCAAACAATATCTTGATTGCTATCGGCTTGGTGAGGAAATCATTGGCGCCCGCGTCGAGCGCCTCGACAACGGTTTCCTCCTCGGATTTCGCCGTCACCATGATGACGGGCAGGTCGCTTTGGGAATGCGTTTTACGTATTTCTTTCAGAACGTCGATGCCGTTTATTCCAGGCATCATCAGATCCAGCAGGACGAGATCCGGCGTTTCTTCGCCGATAAGTTCGAGTGCCCGCCGGCCGTCTTCGGCTTCCTTGAAAGCAAGGCCGCGCTTTTGCAGACGCCGCGTTATGACATTTCTGTTGTCGGCGAGATCATCGACGACGAGAATGTATCCGGCCTCTTCGGACGGCGCATTGTCCAGGTTTTGAGAGATTTCCGTCATCGGACCGCCGCCGCCTTCGCCGCCTCGCCCCGGCTGTGCTTTTCTATCAATTGCTGCAGGAGTTTGAAATCGACGGGCTTGGTCGCAAAGTCGTTGCAGCCTGCGTCGAGGCATTTCATACGATCGCCATCCATGGCGTGCGCGGTCAGCGCGATAATGGGTACATCCTTATCGACGCCGTCGTTTCTGATTGCGATCGTCGCTTCAATTCCGGACATGACGGGCATGGAGACATCCATCAAGATCAGGTCAGGAGCGCTGTCGCGCGCGCGTTCTGTCGCTTCCTTGCCGTCTACGGCGCTGATGACGGTGAACCCCTTGCGCTCCAGCCGGCGCGTCAGCATCTCGCGATTGTCGATATTGTCTTCGGCCAATAAAATACGCATGTGGCGCTCCTGGCGCGCAAAAAAATTGCGCCTTTAATGCACTGTCGTCGATTCCGTCACCATTCTGATCGCCCGAACGATTTCACTCGGCGGAAGCGCCGCTTTTTGATGAAAACGATCGGCCATTTCGGTCAGGAAGCCGCGATCCTCCTCGGTCAGCGACTTCGCCGTGACGACGATGACGGGAATATCCTTGAACTCCGCATCGCTCCTGACTTTGCGCAGAAACTCGAAGCCGTCCATTTCCGGCATCATCAGGTCGAGCACGATTACATCGGGTCGCCCCGCCTTCAGCGCTTTCATGCCTTCAACGCCATTTTCGGCGTGACGGACCTCGTGCCCGGCCTGGCGCGCCGCACGAACGATGATGTCCGCCGAATCCCGATCGTCTTCGATAAGGAGAATATCCGCGTCCGGCGCCTTCAAATAAATGGACAGCAGGTTCAACAACTTGTCGCGCTTGACCGGTTTCAGGAGATATTCACTGGCGCCAAGCTCCAGCCCGCGCTGGCGTTCGTCGCTGATCGTCACGACAAAGACAGGGATGTCGCGCGTTTGCGGCGTTGATCCTAGTCTTTCCAGCACTTCCCAGCCCGACATTTCAGGCATGTTGATATCGAGCACAATCGCCATAGGCTTCGCTTCGATCGCCTGTTTCAATCCGTCGCTGCCGTTGGCCGCCGTGGCGACAGCGTAACCCGCACTGTTAAGAATGCGCTTCATCAGATCGACCGCCGACGGCTCGTCGTCGATCACGAGAACAAGCGGAAGATCGGCGTCGTCTATTTCGCCGCCATTTTGCGCCGGCTGGCCGATTGCGGGCGCCGCCGCCTCGCCGCGATCCGGCGCCGCCTTTCCGGCGTCGTCGATGTCGAACGCGTTGACGGGAATTTCAACGCGGAATGTGCTGCCCTTGCCGACTTTGCTCGTCACCGAAACATCGCCGCCGAGCAATTGCGCGAGCTTGCGCGTAATGACGAGCCCGAGGCCGGTTCCGCCATATTTGCGGGTCGTCGAGGCGTCCGCCTGCACGAACGCTTCAAACAGGCTCGACAATTGTTCATTCGACATGCCGATCCCGGTATCGGTGACGGTGAAGGCGATTTTCTCGCCGCCGCCGTTTTCCGGCGCGATCGGATCGACGCTGAGCGTGACCGTTCCCTCCTCGGTGAACTTGCAGGCGTTGCTCAACAGATTGAGCAGACACTGCTTGATCTTCACCGAGTCCGAATAAAGACGGGTTGGCGCGCTTGAGGCATGAACATACAGCTTGTTCGACTTCTTCGCCGCGAGCGGTTCGATCGTCGATGAGACCTCGTTGAGAAGGCTGGCGAGGTCGATTTCGTGAACGTCAAGCGTCATCTTGCCGGCTTCGATCTTGGAAAGATCGAGGACTTCATTGATCAGCCCGAGAAGGTGGTGGGCCGCCTTGTTGATCTTGTCGATGTCAGGAATGATTTCTGTTTCGCCGGAATCTTCGAGGTCTTCGATGACGATTTCAGAATATCCGATGATGGCGTTCAGCGGCGTTCTCAACTCATGGCTCATATTGGCCAGAAACTGCGACTTGGCGACGTTCGCCGCCTCAGAAGCGTCGCGCGCGGCCTGAAGCTCGTCTACGACATCCGCCAGTTGCGTATCGCGATTGCGAATTTCGTTCAGCATCTGGTTGAAGCTGTCGGTAAGGCGGCCGAATTCGTCGCTGGAGCGATTTTCAACGTATCCGGAATAATCCTTTGTCTGTTTTATGTGCGCCATCGCTGAAATCAGGGATTCAAGCGGTACGGTCGCCGATTTCGCGATTATCTGCGCAATTACGTATGTGCAGAGTATCGACAGGAGAAAGACCCCCAGCGCAATCAGCATATACTGATTGATCGCCGCATTCAGCTTTTCAAGGCTCGTTACGACTTGAATCCCGCCGACAACCTCGTCCTGGATCGCGACGGGAACCTGCGTGTAAAGAACGCCAGAATCCTGAAGCGATGTCGTTTCGCCTAGCGGAAGCGCCTCGCGATAGGGGCTGATGTCGGCGACTTTCTGGAATCCGGCGCGCGTCCATTTGCCAAGCTCGGCGCCGTCGGCGCCATAAACGTATGCTGCGCGGATCGTGGGGATAACCTCAAACGCCGCGAGACTTTCCTCGATCGTCTGCTGATCGTCGAAGATAATCGCCGCAGAAATGTTAGATGCAACGACCTGACTGATCGTTGTCTGTTCGCCCCTGAGCGATTCCTTGAACGTAATGACGCGATGCGTAATGAACGCCGCGCATGTAACAAGCAACGCAAGCGCGCTTGCGCCGATAACGCCGATCGTCAGCCTCGATCTGAACGAACGGCCCTGCTTCCCTGCAACAGCCATCGCCTCCCGCCCCGGTTAATTAATAGTTCACCTAATTATTCTGCGAATACTCTCCTGCGTTGCGCAGTTAATTCGCAGAACATGAATGTTCAATTAATTTGGGACAATTCTTCGACAATTCGAATTACTTTCAGACCTCATTAATGAATGCGCGTTATGGCGGTAGTTTGCATCGGTATCATGGGCTGGAAATGAAATACCCGTTGTCATCTAAGTCTCAAGCGAAGCGCGCAAAAGGCGCTGGCCTTGCTGCGGCGATCGCACTTGCAACGGCGCCCGGATTGGCGCCCGGATTGGCGTTCGCGCAAACGCCGCAGGCGAACGCGCTCGAAAACACTAACGAAGCGGACACGAGCGAGGCGTCGCGCGCAGATCTCGCCCTCGCGGCGATCACCTTTAATTTTGCACGCTTCATTCAATGGCGCGACGCCGACGAAAGAGCGCGCCGCGACAATTTCGCCATCTGCGTTATTGACGAGGACCCCTCGGCGGCGTGGCGGACTCTTGAAGGAAAAACAGTCGATGCGCGCAAGGTCGCGCTTTTGTATCGCGACGAAATTCTCTCGCTGTCCGAGCAGTGCGACATGGCGTATGTCAGCTCGGCGCAGCAAAAACTCTATTCGATGCGCGATCTCGCAAAAGGCGGTGTTGTCACGATTTCCGATTCGACGCGCTTTGCGTCGAATGGCGGCGCGATCGAATTCTCGCTCGCCGACAACCGCGCAACTTTCGACATCAACGAGCAGGCCTTAAGCCGCGCCGGCGCGCGCGTCAGCTCGAAACTGATGCGTGTCGGCATGCGGGTCAGCGTCAGCGATAGCTGATCGCACGCCCTCCGCTTCTGCAGACCCCCACATGGAATGATCCGTCCGCTATTCGCCGCGGTTCATGCAGCGAACGGTGCGGTTTATATGCGCGAAGCCCTCGCGCGGCGGTGATGCGACGCTATATGCTCGCGGGCAAAAGATCGCGGAAAAGATCATGTCTCGCATTCCCCTGTCGGATACCGGCGCAAATCTGCGCGAACTGAAGCCATACTGGCTTGTCGCGGCAATCATTTCATTCTGCATTCTCGCCCAGTATGTGAATTACCGCATCCTGATGAATGCTGCGGGACGCCATCTCGCGGACTGGCGCTTATTCGCGATCTGCGTAATTGATTTCGCGCCGTGGATAATCCTGGCTCCGATCATCGCGCGAACAGCGGGAAAATATGCCCCGGTTTCGCTGCGCCCGGTGATTTTCTTTCATTTGCCTGCGAGTGTTTTCTGCGCCGTCTCCGTGCTGTGCCTGACAACCCTTTCTCGTTTTTACCTTGAGCCGTCGGACATATCCTTTGGCGAACGCCTGTCGCGCCGGCTTTATTACGAGTTCACCTGGTCGTTCATTTTGTACTGGTTTCTTGTCGGCGTCATATTCATGACCGCCTATCATCGCCAGTATCGCAAAAAGGCCGAAGACGAGCTGCGGCTGACGGCGGAGAAGGCCCGGCTTGAGCGAGAGTTGCTTTCAACGAAGCTTGACGCCCTGCACCAGCAGTTCAAGCCGCATTTCCTGTTCAATGCGCTTCACGCCGTATCCGCCCTTATGGATACCGACACCGACAAGGCGCGCACCGCCCTGGTCAGAATTTCGCGCCTGTTGCGAAGCGCGCTTCGTTTTGGCGAAATTGAGCGTCATGCGCTGGGCGACGAGCTTGAATGGCTGAACGAATTCATGGAAATCGAGAGGCTGCGCAATTCAACGCCGATGACTCTTATGTTCGAGGGAACGCAAGAGGTGAAAAACCGCCAGCTTCCGCCAATGCTCCTTCAACCCCTTGTTGAAAACGCGATTCGTCACGGCGCCGGAAAGAACGCGGATGGCGGGTGCATTATCGTATCCGCCGCCGAGGTCGCCGGAGGACTTGAAATATTCATCGACGATAACGGGCCCGGTCGCGCGGACGATTTTGATTGCGACGGTTATGGGATCAATCTTGTTCGCAACAGGCTTCGCCTTGCTTATGGCGAACGGTCTGCGCTTTCGTTCACGCAATCGCCGTCGGGTGGATTGCGCGCCGCGATTTTCATTCCCGGAAGCTAGAACGAATACATGAGCGCATCGCCCGCCCGTCCGCTAACCGTTATGATTGTCGAAGACGAAGCGCCGGCGCGCGCGCTGCTGTCGAAATGGCTGTCCTGTTTTGACGAACTGACGATCGTCGCGCAGGCGGAGCGCCTAAATTCTGCGCGTACCCAGCTTAAAGCGCTCAAACCCGACATCGTGTTTCTGGATATTGAATTGCCCGATGGCGCCTCGTTCGATCTGCTTGACGAAATGAGCCTCGATAACCGGCCCTATATTATTTTCACGACCGCCTATGACGCATATGCGGCGCAGGCGTTTCGCCTCGACGCGGTCGATTATCTCGTCAAACCGTTTGATCGGGAGCATCTTGAAGAAGCCGTAAGCCGAACCGTCAGGCGTTTTCGTTCCGACAATCCGATGCCGCACGGTCCGCAGGATGAGTTAAGGAACATCGTCCGGGTAAAACATCGCGGCCAGACCGTGCTTCTGCTCGCTTCCGAAATTTCTTATCTGAGTTCGGAAGACTACTACACCGCCATTCACGTTTCCGGCCGGCAATATCTTTCACGCACGCCGTTAAAGACCTTTGAGCAAACCCTGGCGCGGCACGGATTTGTGCAGGTTCACCGTTCTTCCATAGTCAATATCGCATGGGTGACGACGAAGACCGCGCTTCCCGGCGGCGACGCCGAACTGAAAATGCGTTCCGGAGATCTGGTCCGGCTGAGCCGGCGCTACCGGGAAGAATTCGACGCGCGTTTGCAGGCTTATCTTGCGGGCGTTCGCTGACCGTCGCATCGCTGCATAAATATATCCGCTTGCTGCGAAAACCTCCGCCGCGACGCGCTTCCTGATAGAGAATCGGCGCCAGCAAGCAGGGAGCCATTTGTGCGTAAACTCGTTTTAACGGCGTTTCTCACGTCTATGCTTTGTTCGCCGACATTCGCCGGCGATACGCCGCCGATTCTCTCCCAGCCCGATCCTGATTCGCCGATCGGCGCGAGAAATCCGGACGGCGCGCCTGGGCTTGGCCAGTATGATTTTCTGATCGGCGACTGGGATGCGGATATCACATGGACGCCGCCCGGCGGCCAGGAAGTTCGCTACCGCGCAAAATGGCACAATATCTGGGCCGTAAACGGCTATGTCGTCATCCAGGAATGGCGCGGACCATATCAGACAGGGGCTGAAATTCGCAGCTACGATACGAAGACGGATAGTTGGAGCGGATACAACATTTACCCGACCTTGCGCGGCTGGAAAAAGGTAACGGCGAAGGCCGAGAATGGCGGGATGGCTGTAATTATCGAAGGCGCGTCCGATGAACGCGGCGAGTTCCTGAATCGCGAGACATATTACGACGTCGCGCCGGGCAGTTTTAAGATGAAAAGCGAGAAATCGTATGACGGCGGAGAAAACTGGGAGCCGGGCAACTATGTCATGACCGTTACAAGAGCCGATCGATAATTCTCGCGCCCGCGAACGCGCGGGCGTCCTTCGACGGAAAACCGATTTCGCGCGATCTAAAAAGCGCTACGCCCGTCTAGAAAGTCGCCCGAACCTGCATATTGACAAACGCGCCCTGCCGCTTTGTCCGGGTCAGGGATCCGATCAGGACGCCTGAGCTGCGATCGCCGGCATAGTTCAGGAAGGTGCGATCGTCCTCCTCCTCAAAAATGTAGTCGACGCCGACGCGGACCAGCATATTGTCAAATCGCGTCGTTTCCACATAGGCGTAGGCTTCCGTAATCGCCGGCAAAATCTCGACCTGGCTCAATCGATAACGCCGAACATCGGCTGCGCGCACCATCCGCAAATTGAAATTGATCCCGTATTGCGGGAAATTTTGCCGATATTCGGCCGAAACCCGGAAACGCTCGGCGCCGCTCAACTGGCGCGACCTGAAAGTTATCGGATCGACAACTTCTGAATTTTCCACCGTCGCCGATAGGTCAAGCCGCGCATTCTCAAGCCCGACGAAATTGAGCGGAAGCGTAGATTGCAGTTCCGCGCCATAGCGCGTCGCGTCGCCGATATTGGCCGGCGCATCGAACGCGCCGCCGAACACGGGCGCGCGGTCGATCACATCCTTGATCCACTCATGATAGCCCGTGAGCGTTAAGGTCGCCGCGCCCATCCTTTCTTCGGCCGCCAGTTGCACGCGCCATCGCGAATCGGGCGCAAGGGTCGGGTTGCCGCCATTCACCTGCCCGCCCTGCGCAAAATCAATGACGCTCAGGAAGTCTGAAAACCCAAGCTGCGCGACCTCCCGCTCTACGCCGAGGCGGATCTGGCGCGTATCGCTCGGATCAAAGCGAAAGCGCAATGCAGGCTTGATGAAGGAATAGGACCGCTCGTTTCCATCCCCGCCCGTGCGCTCGATTGTCGACCATTCGTATCGCACAGCGCCTTCAATACCTAGCCGGCGCGTCAACCGTCCGACATAAACGGCGGAAGCTTCGCTGCGCCGCTCCTCAACTTTCGCATTGGCGCCCGGCAAACTGATGACGGAAACTCCGGAGCCGTCTTCCTCTGTCAGTTTCAGGGACTGATCGCGCGAGTTAACGCCCGACTCAAACCCGAGGGTCAGCGCGCCATCGTCTGCAAACGCCTTTGTCAGACTCGCGCGGCCGAGATATTCCTTGTCCAGACGCGCCTGTTGAGAGTTCGTTTTTATCTGCGTTACGCCGTCGATTGAAAACGATGCGTCATTATAGGCGCGCGTGCGGAAAAAGAGCGTCGCCTCGCCGCGCCAGCCGGCGCCGAATGGGCGCTCATATATGGCGCTCGCCTCGTAATCCTCCGTCCACCGTTTTGACTCGCTTATATCGCGCGCACCGGGGCGAAACGCGCCGTCCGCATTCGGATGATAGTCCGTAAAAACGCCAGGCCGAAACCAGTCGAATCCGCTTCCCCGCGCCTGAAGCCGAAGCGAGGAATCATCGCCGAAGGCCTGTTCGAAATTCGCCGTTACGATACCTTCCTCAAAGGTCCAAGGATCTTCAAAACGGCGCAGCAGGACCAGATCGCCGGCGGCGTTGCGAAACTCCTCCCGCCCTCGCCAGGCATGGTGATCGCTTGCATATTCCGCGCTGATCGTGAAATTTCGCGTCGCGCCGATATTCGACTGGGTGATCTCAAGGCCGGGGCTGAAATGCCCGTCATCATAGACGAGCCCGGAAAGGCGGGCCGTGCGCGTACGCGAGGATGATCCGCTGATCTGAACATTCGCCACAACTGGTTCGCGCCCGGCCTCATAACCGGGCGCGCCGCCACGCACGACTTCTATTCGTTCGACATTGCGCGCGGGAATGCGGTTCAGGATATCGCTGAGGCTGACTTTTCCGCCGGGCCTGCGCCTGTTTATGAGAACATTCCCCGCCGAACCGTAATATCCGCGCGTTTGATCGTCGCTGTCCCTGAAGGAAAACCCCGGCGTTCGCATAACCATATCGAGCGCCGTCGCCGCGTTGAACTGCGCGAAATATTCGGCGGAATATCCAACGACGCCGCCCGCAATCGCCTCGCCATCCGCGATCGCCTCGCCATCCGCCTCATCGCCGCCAGACGCCCTCGCGAGCGATAAGGGATCCAGCAGGACGGCGAAAAAAAGAGCGTATGCTAACCCATGCGGAACCAACGCCATCTACAAAACCCGTGCCCTGCGCCTGAGAAAACCGAGACCTGAACCGCACTAACCCGGCCGCCCGGCGATTGAACGCGGATTGCGACGAGCGGTTACTTTAACGCTGTTAGTCGAGCGGCGCGCCGCGTCCGTCAGCGACGAGCGCCGGACCGGAAGGCGGTATGGCGCACAAAATAAACGCGCGATCCAGTGAGTGGCGGGCGCCGGCGGGCGCACAATCCCACAAAAACGCACTCGCGCGTCCGCAGATCGTGCAATTGATCGCTTCGGCGAACAGGCGCAAATGTGCGCCCGGTCGGCGACGCCGGACCGGACGCACTGCGCACGACATCAGGCCGCCGCTATTCCACAGAAATAATATCGTAAAGATCGAATGGCTCGGCGTCCGGGTCGGACGCGTACTGCACGACATTTCTCGCAAGATTTAGAACGATCAACACGCCCCGGGAGACATCGACGAGATAGATGCAATCCTCGGTTCGGTCCGTTTCTTCAAAGGTGAAGCGCTTTTCACCGGACGAAGACAGCTCATACCAATAGCCGTCCGCCTCATGCGAAAAGACTGCGCCGTCCGACGTGACGACCGCCGCGATTTTCGTCACAGCCGCCTGATCCGACGCGGAAGGGGGCGGAGCGAGCGCAATTTCCGCCGCCGGCGCTGACGCTTCAGGGGCGTCGGCGGGTCGATTGACCGGCGCCGAGGAAGAGCCGGACGCGGCGGCGGCTGGTTTGGGTTCGGGCGTCGGCGAAGACGAGGTTTCGATATCGTCGGCGCTTGCTATCTCTTTCACGCGCTGGCCGGTTCTGCAGTCGACTTCGTAAAGTTTTGTTTCGGCCGAGGCGATCAGGACGCCTTCATAAACACCTGTATAGTTCCTGGGCGGAAGATGGTCGCGCTTGTCGCCATTTCTATAGTGATACAGATTATAGGAAAATGGCAGCTTCACCTCGGCCTCTTTCACCATGAACGCCGCATCTATTCGCCGCCCCTTGGGGACGACATAATCATAGTTCCGCGATATCGTGTCCGTTTTTTCCGCGCCGTCCGTCGTTTCAAACTCGAATGAAGTGCTGGCTGAAACCTCAACCTCTCCTTCCGCGATGATCGGCGCGCCCACCTTGAACTTCGTTGACAGCGCAACGCCCGTCGTATTTGCGAACCGGAATGTGTGAGATTGCGTAGCGGATTTTGTGAAAGTGTTGTTGAACCGCACTGTCCCGGCCGGGTTTGCGCAGTTATCGCCGATATTTACGTCGATTTGCCTCGGTTTGCTGAACCGCATCTTTTTGATCGGCTGATCGACCTTGATGTCTATATCGTCGACGTAATAGGGCAACGCGAACATCAGTTCCAGCTGATTGACATAGTCGCCCCATTTCCCATTGACCTGCCGCAGGGATCCGCCCTCCGGATCCTGGATCGGAACGCGCTCGCCGCCGGCGGGATCGCCAAACCTTTTCGAATCGTCGCCGCCTTCGGTGATGAACTGAATCGCGTTGATCCAGTCGCCGCGCCAGACGATGACTTCATTTATGAATGTCGTCTTTGGAACCTCAAAAAATTCGCAGTCGCCGCCAGGGCCGCCGAACTTCGTACCGCGCCTGCCATTGTAAAAAAACGTCACCGCATTGACGTATCGCCCATGGCAAACCTCGACCTTGTCGATAACGCCGCGGCGAACCGTTTCCGGCTTCTCGGCGACCCAGGCGTTGCCGCCGGCGCCGACGGTTTTTTCCGAATAGGATATCTCAATATCGTCGCCTGGCTTGATTTCACTCGCAATTGCGGATGCGGCGGCCAGAGAATTCATGGCGAGCGTCGCAAGGACCAACGTGTTGGCGGATCTGACTTTCATAGTTGCTTCCCCTGATTCTGGTCGTGTCTGTTTCGTGCGGCCCCTGACCGGCAAGCGCGGCGCGTACGATGAATTGACGCGCGCCGGCGCGAATTGTCCTGATCGAAAAATGATGGAATAATGGCGGATGCTTGCCGGCTTTGACGGGCGATAATTCTAACGTGTTGATTTGGAATGCTTTTCACGTAAATCGCCACGATTGAAGAACGCGCAGCCGGACCGCGCCGGAGCACGGAATTTGGATGGTTCGCATGCGAATGGATCGGGAGAGCGATGCGGGCGCCGGCTGGGGGGGCGTTTCAGAGACTTTCTCTCTCAACGGCGTAATCGTCGAACCTCAGGAGCTTCGCCTGAAATGCGGCGGGGAGGAGATCAAGCTCGAACCGAAAGTAATGGCGGTTCTTGAGGTGCTGGCCGAACGCCCCGGCCGCGCATGGAAACGCGAAGATCTCATCGATCGCGTCTGGAACGATGGGCGGGCGGGCGATGAATCCCTGACCCGCGCGATCTACAGGTTGCGCAAGGCCCTGGGGCCGCATATCGGCGAGAACTCGCTGGTGACCGTACCGCGGCTGGGGTATCGGCTGAATACAAGCATCGAACGTGTGAAGCCGGCCGGCGCCGGTTTTTCGCCTTCTCCGTTTTCCATCGCCGTCCTGCCGATTTCGGATCATTCGGCGCAGCGGGAGCAATCGCACCTCGCCGACGGATTGACCCGCGATCTGACGGCGCTGTTATCCCGAACGCCGCGCTTTCGCGTCGCCCCGATCAGTTCGGCGACCCACCATGCGAGCGATGAGAGTGAATTGCCGATTATCGCCGCAAAACTGGACGTGCGCTTCTTGGCCAAGGGCTCACTTGTTCGCATGGCTGATTCCATCCGTATACGTATCGCACTGGTCGATTGCGCTGAAAATGCGCTTATCTGGTCGCGCAAATACGAAGCCGGGCTTGACCGCTTCTACGAAGTCCAGGACGACGCCGTTCTAGGCATAGCGACGGCGCTTTCCGCCAAAATCAGGATTCCGCACAAGGAAATCGCGCGCCGGAACAGGAATTTCAATATTTCCGCATACGAGCGCGTCCAGCAAGCCGAAGCGCTTCGCTATAATTACGGCCGCAATGCAGCCGACAACATAACAGTCCTGCTGCAGGAGGCCCTTGACGCAGACCCGAAAGACGCCGCCGTCGCAGCGGCGCTCGCCGTACAGTTGAGCCAGAACGTCGTCAGCAGATGGGCGGAAGACCCCGCCGGAATGAAAAGAAAAGCGGACGCCCTGATCAAGGCGGCGATAGCGGAAAGCCCGCAAGACCCTGATGTGCTGGCCGCCGCCGGCATTGTAGCGACGATGTTTCATCGCCCGGACGATGCGATCGGCCACCTCGAACAATGTATAGCCAACAATCCAAACGATGCGCATGCGCTGGCCGTTCTCGGCTGGCAACGCTGCCTTCGATATGCGGAACGAAACGGCGTCGGCCTTATCGAAATCGCCGAGGAACGCGCGCCCCATCACCCGCGCTTCGGTTTGTGGGCGACGTACCGCGCAACGGCGCACCTGTTCATGCTGGAATATGCGGACGGGCTGGATGCGGCGAGGGAAGCGGCGCGGCGGACGCCGAACTATTACCAGCCGCTGCTCCATTGCGCATGGGCCCACGCGGGCCTTGGCGAAAAAGACGCGGCCGCAGACGCGATCGGCAAGGCCCATATCGTAGAGGCGGGCGTCCTGAACGCCTATGTCGATGAGATGCGGAAATGGTCAGCGAATTCTCCGCACAAGGACCGCCTTTACAAATCGCTGGCCGACCTCAAAGCTTGCGCGCGGAACCTCTAGGGGCCTTTGCTCCGATATGGCCGCCAAAGAGCAAGAACTGACTTTTATAAGTGATGGGTTGCAGGCTGCGTTTGACGCGCTGGCGACAAGGAAAGAACGGGCCTCAATGGTAATCCCCCCCTGAAGCTCGTTGGGTTGAAAAATAGACTTCTCCGGCCTTGGATAGGCAAGGAGAAGACGATGAAGAAATCGAGATTTACGGACGCGCAGATTCTGGACACTACCGGAACACTTTTTCAAACCCACGTCAGCGTCGTTCCGTACCCCTCAATTTTTACGAACGTGTCCCAACCGGTGTACGTTACCGTTTTCGGCCTTGTCGCAATGGTGGTTACCGTATCAATGTCTTCGGTGCTCGATTGCACGGAAACAAAATGATCAGAACGTGAATTGTCCGAACACGCACCTGGCACGGCGACAAATTCATGATGCGCCTCGCAAAGTCGTAAATTTTTTTAAATGGACACGAAAATCAGTTGCCACTTACTCTCTAGCTTTATTCTTCTTGAGAATATTTTTCGAACTTCTCAATATAGCTGAAAACATAATCAACCTGCGCCGCACTATAGTTTGGATCCTTGCGTCGAATCTTTAAATCAGATGTGTAATGCCAGATTTCCTCATCGATTAAGTGAGTCGCTTCCATCGCGCGTACGAATTTTACGAATTCTTCGCAACGGCTTTCCCAATCTTTATCGCTTGAGTTAGGGGAGCGTTCATACTCGACTAAGTTTTGTAATTTAGCTGCAATTTCGCCATTGATGGAGTTTCGCAATTTAACCGCCTTTACCAATCCATCGCGGGTCAAACACTGTGAAGTGCCCAGCTTCGCCACGACCTGATGGTCCCGCATTGACCTGCCACTGAACTTTCATCCGGCGGCGATTAGAGCCTTGGCAGGTTTTACGCCTAGTGACCTGCCACTGAGATTTTCCTCCACGGAGAGTTAGAGTCCGGCCCGAACGAAGGGACTGGACGAATGAAGCGATCACGGTTTTCGGAAGAGCAGATCATTGGCGTTTTGAAGGAGCATGAGGCTGGCGCAAAGGCGGCGGATCTCGCCCGCAAGCACGGCATCTCCGAAGCGACGCTGTACAACTGGAAGTCCAGATACGGCGGCATGGAGGTGTCGGAAGCCAAACGGCTGAAGACGCTGGAGGACGAGAACGCCAGGCTGAAGAAGCTGCTGGCGGAGTCGGCGCTCGACATCGCTGCGCTCCGCGAACTTCTCTCAAAAAAGTGGTAGGGCCCGCCGCCAGGCGCGAGGCGGTCGCGCATCTGAAGGCCCGGATGGGCGTGTCGGAACGGCGGGCCTGTTCGATTGTCGGGGCGGACCGCAAGATGGTGCGCTACAAGTCGCGTCGCCCGCCGGAGACGGAACTGCGCGAGAAGCTTAAGGTCCTTGCCAATGAACGGCGGCGCTTTGGCTATCGCCGGCTGTTCATCCTGCTGCGCAATGAAGGCGAGCCATCGGGCGTCAATCGCATCTACCGGCTCTATCGTGAGGAAGGCCTGACCGTCAGGAAGCGCCGCGCCAGACGCCGCGCCGTCGGAACGCGGGCGCCGATCCTCGTCGAGGCGAAAGCCAATGCCCGCTGGTCGCTGGATTTCGTTCATGACCAGTTCGCCTGCGGACGGCGGTTCCGCATTCTCAACATCGTCGATGACGTGACGCGCGAATGCCTGGCCGCCATTCCCGACACGTCGATCTCAGGCGTGCGCGTCGCGAGAGAACTCGATGCTGTCATCAAGCGGCGCGGCAAGCCCGGCATGATCGTTTCCGACCATGGAACCGAACTCACCTCAAACGCCATTCTCGCATGGGCGAAGGAAAACAGGATTGAATGGCATTACATCGCGCCGGGCAAGCCGATGCAGAACGGCTTCTGCGAGTCATTTAACGGCCGCATGCGCGACGAACTGCTGAACGAAAGTCTATTCCGCGGCCTCGACCATGCCCGCCAGAAGCTCCGCGACTGGGTCACCGATTATAATACGGCGCGGCCTCATTCTTCACTCGGATACAAGACACCTGCGGCTTACGCCGCTCATCTCACCGCAACAGGCGATCGGCTGCGCAACGCAGACCAGCTCCGCCGATCGTCTGTTGCTCAACCCGCGCCGCAAGGCGTAAAACCAGCCGAGGCTCTAACCGCCACCGGATGAAACTTCAGTGGCAGGTCACTCGTCATGGCGATCTGGCGCCGCGGCAAGCCGGACGCCTTGCTGCATCATTCCGATCAGGGCAGCCAATACACCAGCGAGCAGTTCCAGAGGCTGATGGCC
>JAGRDS010000043.1 GCA_020446945.1 Parvularculaceae bacterium | reverse complement strand
TTAGCGCACTCCCCGGCGGGCGGCAACGCCCCGTTCTTGCGCCCGCCCCCATCGCTGCGCCAGATCCACGCGCCCGGCCGCACGATGCGCGGGTTTTCCCGCTTTTAAAGGTCCGGGCCGCTTTTCCGTCGCATTCGCCGCGCATAAAGTCCGTTCCGCCTGTTTTCGGAGTTCGCCTTTGCCAGTCCGCATTCTCGCCGCCGCAATCATGTGCCTCGCCCTCGCCTTTCCCGCCAGCGCGCGGGAGAAGAACAAGGCGGAGGCCCCGGCGCCCGCGCCGCCGCTGTTTAAAGTTTCCGACGAAGACAGCACGCTTTATCTGTTCGCGACGATCGGCGCGCCGGCGAGCGATAAAAGCTGGCGAACGCGCGCGATTTCGCGCGCCATCGACAAGTCGGAGACGATGTGGTTCGAGGCGCCGGTCGATGATCCCGCCGCGATGGAGACCGCCAACCGGATTTTCGCCGAACGCGCGCCGGCGCCGGCGGGCGCGCATTTGACCGACGGGCTCGACGAGACGTCGCTCGGCGCGCTTGAGAACGCGGCCGCCGCGGCGGAATTGACGATGGCCGCGCTTTCGCCTTTGCGGCCCTGGGCGGCGTTCGTTTTGTTGTCGGGCCGCGTTCACGCCGGCGCTGCGGGCGCGCCGGTCGAGGCGGCGATCCGCGCCGAAGCCGACAGCCGCGGGCGCCCGGTTCGCTTTCTCTTTTCGATCGAGGAATCGCTCGCCCTCCTGACCGACATGCCCGCCGAGACCGAAAGGCGCCTCCTCATCGCCGCCGCACGAGATTTCTCGCGCCAGCGCGCCGACGCGCCGGCCGATTTCGCCGCCTGGCGGGCCGGCGATCTTGCGGCGGTCGACGCTTCGCTCAACGCGCCCCTGCGTCAGGGCGCGCCGGGCGCGTTCGATCTGCTGGTCGTCAAGCGCAACAGGGAGATCGCGGCGCGGCTGGCGGCGATCTTGTCCGAGCCCGGAACCGCCTTCGTGACGCTCAACGCCGGCTATCTGGCGGGCGAGGCGTCGCTTCTCGACGATCTTTCCGCACTCGGCCTCATGATCGAGCGCATTGACGAGGCGGCGGGCGCGGGCGGGAATCTTCCGTAAAAGTCAACATCGCCGAACACGCGGCAACCTTGACAGGCTCGCGGTTTGATCGTTTGACAGCGCTCGATTTCATCCGAAGAAAAAGGTCGCCTTGTATGTCGTATAATGTCGCCGTCGTCGGCGCGACCGGCAATGTCGGTCAGGAAATGCTCGCCATACTGGACGAGCGCCAGTTCCCTGTCGGCGAGGTTTTCGCCATCGCCTCGCGTCAGTCGATCGGCCGCGAGGTTTCTTTCGGCGACAGGACGCTGAAATGCCGCGACCTTGAGACCTTCGATTTTTCGAAAGTCGATATCGCGCTATTCGCGGCCGGCGGCTCGGTTTCGAAAGAATGGGCGCCGAAAGCGGCGGCGAAGGGCGCAATCGTCATCGACAATTCATCGCATTTCCGTATGGACGCGGACGTGCCGCTGATCGTGCCGGAAGTGAACGCCGACGCCGTGCGCGGCTTTTCGAAGAAAAACATCATCGCCAATCCGAACTGTTCGACGGCGCAGCTTGTCGTCGCGCTGAAGCCGTTGCATGACGCGGCGAAAATAACCCGCGTCGTCGTTTCGACCTACCAGTCGACATCCGGCAAAGGCAAAGCGGCGATGGATGAATTGTTCACGCAGACGAAAGGCGTCTACGTCAACGATTCGCCGGCGCCGAGCGAATTCACCAAGCAGATCGCCTTTAACGTCATTCCTCACATCGACGTCTTCATGGAGGACGGTTACACGAAAGAGGAATGGAAGATGGTGGCCGAGACGAAAAAAATTCTCGACCCGAAGATCAAGCTTACGGCGACCTGCGTGCGCGTGCCCGTATTCGTCGGCCATAGCGAAGCGGTCAATGTGGAATTCGAACGGGCGATATCCGACGATGAGGCGCGCGAAATCCTGCGCGAGGCGCCGGGTGTTCTCGTCGTCGACAAGCGCGAGGATGGCGGATATGTCACGCCGGTCGAGTGCGTCGGCGAATTTGCGACCTTTATCAGCCGCCTGCGCGTCGATCCGACGGTCGATAACGGTCTTGCTTTCTGGTGCGTCTCTGACAACCTTCGCAAGGGCGCGGCCTTGAACGCGGTGCAGATCGCCGAAACGCTCATCAATCGCGGTCTTGTCCAAAAGGCCGCCTGAGAAACGACCGATGAGGTCGCTGCGGAGGACGCCATGCTGGAGAAAGCGTTTACTGCTGCTGTCGCCGCCGCGTTTTTCGCCGGCGGCGTTTCGAACGCCGCCGCCTCGCAGCGTTATGAAACGGTCTACCACGCGCCGACGCGGGTCAATCTCGGCGGGCGGCCCGTCACCGCCGATATCAAACTGGCGAGCGACCGGGCGGCGGCCGAAAACGGCTACGCACTGCTTGTTCTCATCACCGACGTCACCGACTTTATCGCCGATGTTGAAACCGATCTCGAAAAATGGGTCGCCGCGCATCAGGACGAATGCGGCCAGCGCTGGAAAGCCGGCAAGCCGGTCATAGACTTTCCGGACGGCGCGATACGCTTTGCGCTCGATCTCGAACTTGACGTCTATCATTGCGGCTGGAATGGAAAAAGCGATCCGGCGCTCTTGACCTCCGAAACGGGGAGCGTGAGCGCAACGCTCACCCCCTCGGCGGTCGACGGCCGCCTGCAGGCCGCGCTCAGCGATTTCTCGATCGGCAATCGCGGCGGCGTTTCGAAATACCTGCCGCTCGAATTCGTAACGCGCGCGATCATCGAGCAGGAAATAAAAAAGCTCAACGAAAACCCGAAATTCTACAAAGCGCCCTTGCCCTTCGCCGATGAGGGCTTCGGCTACGCCGGCATCAAGGGCCGGACGAACAAACATGGACGGGTCATTATAATCGCGCATTACAGCACGAAAGGCGACGCGGCGAAGGTGGCGCGCGTTGTCGAGCGCGTGCGCGCGGAAGGCATTTCGGCCGAAGGCGTCAAACAATGACAAGCGCGCCGGCGTCGTCCGCGCCGGCTGCGGCGTCATCTCAAATCCGCTTCGGCCTCATTTGCGGCGTCAGCGCCTATACGCTGTGGGGCCTGTTCCCGCTCTATATCAAATTGCTTTCATTCGCCGGCCCGGCCGAGATCGTCGCGCACCGCATCGTCTGGTCGGTGCCGTTCGGCGCCTTCATACTTTCGATGCGCGGCCAGTGGCGCGAAACCTTCGCCGCCGCGCGATCGCCGCGCATCATCGCCCTGCTGGGCGTTGCGGCGTTCTTCATCGCGCTCAACTGGCTGATTTACGTTTGGGCGGTCGCCAACGACCGCGTGCTGCAGGCCAGTCTCGGCTATTACATAAATCCGCTTGTCTTCATCGCCGCCGGCGTTTTCTTCCTTAAGGAAAAACTCTCGCGCCTTCAGATCGCCGCCGTCATCCTGGCGGCCGCCGGCGTCAGCGTACTGACATTCGGCGCCGGCGTTTTTCCCTGGCCGTCTTTCGTTCTCGCATTCAGTTTCACCATGTACGGGCTTGTTCGAAAGACGACCGCCGTTGGCGCCATGCCGGGGCTGTTCATCGAGACCGTGATCTTGTCGCCGGCGGCGCTGATATTCCTGATGTGGCTGCAATCGCAGGGAACGCTGGCGCTCGGGCGCAACGGTTTCGGTCACGATATTCTGCTGTTCCTCGCCGGCCCGGTCACAGTCGGCCCACTGGTTCTTTTCGCGCTCGCCGCGCGCCGGCTGACGCTGACGACGCTGGGGTTTCTTCAGTATATCGGCCCGACGGGACAATTTTTCCTCGGGCTCTATTACGGCGAGAAATTCACGCTCGCCCATGCGGTCTGTTTCGGATCGATCTGGGCGGCGCTGGCGCTTATCAGCTTTGATGCGGTAAGGCGCAACCGCAAGGCCGCTAAGCCTGTTGCGGCCTGATCCGCTTCAAACTTCCCGAAAAGACAAGCAGCGTTTCATCGGCGCATGTCACCTTTCCGCGTGCAAACATCAGCGAACGGCCGATTTTCGTCGCCTCGCCCGTCGCCATGATGAATTCGCCGATCTTTCCCGGCCCGACGAATTCCGCATTCATGGTGACGGTCAGAGCGCGAAACGGACCTGCGACGCGCCGGCAGATATCCCAAAGCGACATGTCGGCCAGCGTCATCAGCGCGCCGCCGTGAATGACGCCGCCGGCGTTGGCGTGGTGCGGCTGCGAGAAAAATCCGACGCCCGGCTCCTTTTCCGTGAAACTGCGGAAATAAAACGGACCGGCATGCGCGCTGAACGTATCCGGGAAAGACTGCGACACCCAGCCGTCGGGAATCCTTGCAGGCGCGTTGTTCGTCATGCCCGCCGCTTTAGCGGATCGGCGCGGGCGCGCAAAGGGCGCGCTGCATGCAAGGATTGCCGAACGGCGCCGTACGGGCGCATCCTGGCGCGATGAACGGATTTCCCGATCCGCAATTCGTCGACGCCGGCGCGGTGCGCCTCGCCGCCTATCAGGCCGGCGACGGCCCGCCCGTCATCCTCGTTCATGGCTGGCCGGAAATCGCCTATTCCTGGAAATACCAGATCGCCGCCCTCGCCGATGCGGGCTATCGCGCCATCGCGCCCGATCTGAAAGGGTTCGGCCGCTCCGATGCGCCGAAGGACAAGTCGCATTACGACATAAGGCGCATGAGCGACGACCTTGCGCGCATGCTCGATGCGCTCGATATCGAGCGCGCGGTATTTTGCGGTCATGACTGGGGCGGCGCGATCGTCTGGCCGATGGCGCAACTTCATCCTGCGCGCGTCGCCGGAGTGATCGGCGTATGCACGCCGCATCGCCCGCCGCCGCCGGCGCCGCCGCTTTCAATCATCGAGGAAAGGTTCGGGCCGAAGCATTATTTCATCCAGTTCCAGCAGGAAAAAACGCCAGAAGCGCTGTTCGAAACGGATATCGGGCGTTTCTTCCGTTTGATGTTTCGACGCCCCGCAGATCGCGCCGATATCGAACGTCTCGGCGACAGGATTTTCGACCTTCCCGGACGTTTCCGCGACGGGCCGGCGCCTGACCGCGCGCAAGTTCTGTTAAGCGACGCCGACATCGAAACCTATGTCGCCGCCTATCGCCGTTCAGGTTTCACAGGCGGAATAAATCTCTATCGCAATATCGACCGCAATTACGAATTGATGCGCGATGTCGACCCGGTGATCGACAAGCCGGCGCTGATGATCAGCGCGCAACGCGATTATTTTCTGCCGCCCGAAAGCGCCGACGGGATAGAGAAAATTGTCCCGAATGTGGAACGCGCGCTGATAGAGGATTGCGGGCATTGGGTGACGTGGGAAAAGCCCGCCGAACTCAACCGACTGATCCTGGACTGGCTCGCGCGCCATGCGGACCGCTTATTCGCGCCCGATCGTCGATGAAGCGCCGACAGAAGGATGCGCGGATACTCAACCGGCTCAAATCGACGAAAATTTGAAATGAATGGCGTGGCTTCTTTTCGATAAATGCCCGCGCGCCCTGTAAAGAAATCGTGAGGGATTCGCCTGACCCTTGGCCTGAGGGAATGGGAGGCGAACATGAAAGCGAAGACTGTTTTCGGCGCTGCGACGCTTTTTTGCGTGACGCCGGCCGCCGCCGGCGAAAGCGAGCCGCATTTCGCGCCGTTCGATGTGACGCAGACGCGGGCCGCGCAAACGCGCGACATCGCCAGTTTCGAGGTCGCGGGCGCGCCGATCGCGTTCAACGCCTATGGCCGTTATTCAAGGGCGCGTAAATTCGGCGTCGTTCGCGAAATTACGAATGCACACCGGCTCGGACAGGCGTTCGATCCGGCGACCAAACCGGCCTTTGTAACGCTGGAGGCGAGCGTCAGGTTCTAGGCGGGTTCAATCGCGCGCATTAATCGCCGAGAACATGGCGACGGCGCGCAGATCGCCGGCGAGCGAGGGCGACATCCTGTTCATCACATAGGCGGCGGAGATTTTCCGCGCCGGATCGATCATCGCCGCCGAACCGCCGAAACCGGCATGGCCGAAAGCCGTCTCGCGCGGCCCGAAAAAGCCGTTGGTGTTTTTCATCAGCCCCGCCGTCCAGTCGATGTGGAACGGCAGGACGAGATCGTCGCCGGAAATTCGCGAGCGCAACGCCGCCGCGACCGTGTCCGGGTCGATAGTCCGTACGCCGTCGACATCGACGCCGCCATTGGCGAGCGGATGAATGATCGCCGCAAGCGCCCTGGCCGTTGCGTGCATGTTGGACGCGGGGATTTCGGCCGCCAGCCACGCCTCGCGCGAGATTTTCGCCGCCGCCGACCAGCGCTTGAGGAAAGCCAGTTTCGTAAACTCCCCGTCGCGATGAACAGGCGCCGATTGAGGCTTGGCCATAAAGGCGGCGCGCGCAATCTCGTCCGCGCGCATGCCGCAATATATGTCGAGATTTTTTTCGCGCAGTTTTGCGCCGATCGTTTTCGCGCCCGCGCGGCGCAGCGTTTCATTGACGATGTAACCGATCGTTTGCGGATGATAGCCGGACGCCGATCCCGGCTTCCACAAGGGCGCCATCGCGGCAAGGCGCGCTGCGATGAGGTCGTGGTCTATCCAGTCTGCGGGCGACATTTCCTCGGCGAAACCGCACAGACCTGCCTGATGCGACAGGGCCATGGCGAGCGTTACGGCGTCTTTTCCGCCGGCGGCGAATTCCGGCCAGAGCGCGGCGATGCGCATTTCGTAATCGAGTTCGCCCCGGCTCACCGCCTCGGCGACGAGCGTCGCCATCGCCGCCTTGCCGCTGGAAAAAATTCCGCAAAGCGTCGTTTCCCCGAATGGTTCGCTCTTTTCGCGGTCCGCCCATCCCGCCCAGAGATCGGCGACCAACTCGCCCTCGCGATAAGCCGAAAACCGCGCGCCGAGCTCGTCGCCGCGTTCGAAATTCCCCGCGAATGCGTCGATGACGTTTTCGAGGCCCGGCCGAACGAAACCCTTGATGTCGAGACGATCATTCATGTCCTGCGCAAATTCTTTCCATCAAGCCGCCATATAAGGCTGTCGATCCTGTCCTGGCCGAAGAATGGCTCGTCATCAAGCACCATCAGGGGAACGCCCCAATGGTGCGCCATCTGCATTTCTTCATTGCGCCCGATCGCATCCGCAATCTCGCTGGCGTGATCGCGCGCATAATCCTCCAGCGTTTCGAGCGACAGGCCGCTCTCCCGCGCCGCGCCGGCGAGATGATCGCCCTCATGCCAGTTTTCAGCGCCGCCCCACACGCGCTGCGATACGGCGCGCGCAAACTCAAGCCCGCGCTTTTGCGTTTCCTCCGCGGCGACGCCCAATCCCATGAGGCGGTCCATAAGCGGCTGTTCGGGGTCTACCTTTCCGCTCGCCATATCCATCGAGATCGGATCGGGGCGCGGCGGGGCGAAGCGCACGCCGAGGCGCGCGCTCTCGCGCAGGACATCCCTGAAAAGATAGGGCAGCCATTGCGGACGGTTGCGTTCGAAAAAAGTCGGCTCGCGCATGGCGAGCGGACGCACGAACCGGAACGCATAATCGACTTCGAAATCGCGCGCGATCGCAGCCAGCCGGTCGATCGCGAGGTAGGAATAGGGACTGCGGAACGACCAGTAAATATCGAGCATGGACAAAGCCTCCTGCGCCGCGTGCGGCTTGCAACTTCGGGTGCGCGCCCTTATGCGTCAACGCCGCGATACACCTTTCACGGAGCTTGCCGCCGATGCCCCGGACCCGCGTTCCCCGGACAATGCGCGTCGCCGCCCTGCAGGCCGCCTTCGGCCCGGACATGAAAGCGAACATCGCGGCGATTGAGCGCCTTGTCCGCGCCGCCGCGAAAGACGGCGCACAGGTGATCCTGCCGCCCGAGCTGTTTCAGGGGCCCTATTTCTGCAAGCGCGAGGAAACCGAATGGTTCCGCCAGGCGTTCGGCTGGCGCGACCATCCCTGCGTCGCTGCGCTGGCGCCGCTTGCAAAAGAGCTGAACGTCGCCATTCCTGTCTCCATCTTCGAGCGCGACGGGCAGGAATATTATAATTCGCTCGTCATGGTCGACGCCGGCGGCGAGATCCTCGGTCTTTACCGCAAGAGCCACATTCCCGACGGGCCGGGCTATGAGGAGAAATTTTACTTCCGTCCCGGAAACACCGGTTTCAAGGTCTGGAATACGCGCTTCGGGCGGATCGGCGTCGGCGTATGCTGGGACCAGTGGTTCCCCGAAGCGGCGCGCGCAATGACGCTGATGGGCGCTGAAGTTCTTTTTTATCCGACCGCAATCGGGTCGGAACCGGAAAATCCCGGCCTCGATACGCGCTCGCGCTGGCGGCGCGCGATGATCGGCCACGCGGTGTCGAATGTCATTCCGGTCTGCGCGTCCAATCGCATCGGCGATGAGGAGGGCCAGATTTTCTACGGCTCGTCATTCATCACGGATGAAGGCGGCGATTTTCTCGCCGATATGAACCGCACCGATGAAGGCTTTATCGCCGCGACGATCGATCTCGACCATTGCGACGAGCGCCGGTCGAGCTGGGGTTTCTTTCGCGACCGCCGCCCGGAGCTTTACGGCGGGCTTTGCAGCGAAACCTGAGAACGTGCGTTCCGCGCGGGCGCGCCTTGCATGAAAATGAGCGCAAATGATCCGCGTACTGATTGTCTGCCTTGGAAATATCTGCCGTTCGCCCGCAGCCGAAGCGGCGTTGCGCCGCAAGGCGCAAGAGCGCGGCGCCGCGATCGAGGTCTGTTCCGCCGGGATCGGCGGCTGGCATCAAGGCAAGGGCGCGGATGGACGCATGGTTCGGGCGGCGGCGGCGCGCGGATATTTGCTGGATCGCCACCGCGCGCGCCAGGTTGAATTCTCCGACTTTTACGAGTTCGACTATATTCTCGCCATGGACGGGAAAAACCTTTCGGACCTTCTTGGCATGGCGCCGGCGAACCGGGAATGCGATATTCGCCTGTTCCTGGAGTTCGCCGACACGCATACGCGCGAAACGCCCGATCCCTATTACGGCGGCGCGGAAGGTTTTGAGCGGGTTCTGGACCTCGTCGAAACCGGCGCCGACGCCTTCCTCGACCATATCCAAAAGACGCAGGGCTGATCGCCCGCATTGCTGCGCGGGCGATCCGCGCCGGCTGGCGCCCTTGATGCTTCGCCCCGCCCGTCACAGCCGGACAGCCGGCGAAAGGACGGGATTCATCATGAACGCGCCGCAACGATTTATCGCCGGTGTTGCAATTCCGGACAGTGCGCCGCCTGACAGCGCCCAGACGGACAGCGCCAAGACGGCCGCGCCGGCCAATCACGCGCCGGCCGATCACGCCCCGGCCGATGACGCGCAGCAGGTGAAAGACGGGACTTCGACAGGCAAGCGCCTCGCCGCCGCGCGACAAGCGAAGGAACTGAGCCTTAACGAGGTTCATGCGGCGACCAAGATCAAGCTGCCGCATCTCGTCGCGATCGAAGCGGACGATCACGCCAGCCTGCCCGCGACGCCGTTCGCCGCCGGCTTCGTTAAATCCTACGCGCAATTCCTCGAACTCGACGCGGCGGCTTTTTCCGCGCAATGGAAACGCGAATCGGCGAACGGCGCGGCGCATGCGGTCGCCTCCACGCCGGAGCGCGCACCGAGGCCGGCGCCGAAACTCCTGATCGAGCCGGTGAAAACGCCGCCAAAAAAACCGGCGAGAGTTTCGAATGGCGAGACGCAGGCGGTCATCGCCTATACGGCGATGGCGGCGGCGGCGGTCGCGATCGCAATTTTCGGCGCCAATGCGATCGCCGTGCGCAAGTCGCAAAGCGCTCCGCAATCGGCGCAAGCGGCGCCGGCGGCGCCGGCGGCGCAAGCGGCGTCGATAGAAGCGCCGATGAGCGAAGCGATTGACGATACCGTAGACGATGACGCCGCCGCAGCGCCGGAACCGGGCGCTGAAATCGCGGCGCCCGCGCCGTCGACGCGCGAGGAAACGAACGCGGAAGAAACGACGATTTCGGTTTCGCAGGCCGAGATCGCCGCCGCACGCCAGACGCAGGCGGAAAACACCGCCGCGCCGGCGCGCACGCCGCCGCAATCGCCTGTTGATGAAGAAGCGCCCGCAGCAGCCGCGGCGGCCGAAACAAACGCGATAGAACGGCCGGACCACGCAACGGAGAATGCTGAAGCGCGCGATCCGCGCGAAGGCGTGCAGGCGCAAAAACCGCGCGACGTTGTGGAGGCGAGCATCCTGCGCGCGCCGGCGCCCCATTATCCCGAGCGCTGCGCCGCATCGGCCGCCGCGCTTGAAGAAGTCGCCATATTGCTCGACATCTCCGCCGACGGACGCACCGAAAATGCGCGCGTCGCGGGGACCAGCAATCCGTGTTTTGACGGCGCGGCGCTAAACGCCGCCAACCGGATGCGGTTTTCGCCGAGAACGATCGACGGTTTTCCGGCGAACGAGCTTGCAAGGCGCGTGACGATCAGGTTCGCAAAATAGCGCAGGCGCGATGACCCGCGCGCATTGTCGATGCAAGGGTCAGGGCTGCGCCGGCTCGCCCGCGGTACGGGTGTAAACCGGTCTGCATGACCCATCGCCCGAAGACGGGTTTTTGAAGCGCTCGCGCAGGCAATCCGATGAGCGCGTCAGGACATGGCTTTCATAAATCCATTCGTGAAGCCGCGCCATATTCTGTTCAAACGCCGGCTTCAAGCGCCCTTCGCCGTCATAAAAAGTCGATGGATCATCGAGGCGCGGCAAGATCTGTCGTTCGATGAAGTCCTGATAGCGAATGAATTTCACGCCGACGCCTTGCTGTTCCGAATAGAAAAACCCCAGATCGAACACGAGGCTCGGCGGTACGAGTTCTGAAATATTGGATTGCAAAGCGACATCCCAGACCGCTTGCGGGGGCGTATCCGAACCGCTCACCCGAAAATAATAAGGCGCAGGACGCTCGCCGCGGCGGCGCGCTTCGTCAAATGCGGCGAGACCGCGCGAGGCCTCAATCGTCATTTCTTCCGTCACCTGAGCAAAATCGTTCAGATC
Source organism: Parvularculaceae bacterium (assembly GCA_020446945.1). GTDB lineage: Bacteria > Pseudomonadota > Alphaproteobacteria > Caulobacterales > Parvularculaceae > Amphiplicatus. The sequence goes on along the minus strand of JAGRDS010000043.1, from coordinate 3,545 downwards.
GACATCAATTGCGGCGAGAACTTCGCGCGCGCGGCGCGCATCGGCGCGGTCCGCATTCCAGTTCGACACCTCGATGCCGATAAAGACGCCAAGGACGACGATGACGAAATCGAGCGCGACGCCGGTCCAGTTCTGCTTTTTGATGTGATTCATTACGCGGCGCGCCAGCATACCGCCACCTCCGATTCGCAGGAAGACTAGTGCATTTCCAGGCGAAGCGTGAGCGGTTCGCCGCCAGAAAATGCAAAAAACGGCAAGCTGCTGTGTCGTCCCGATTTCGCTTTTTTCGCGACCGGCCTATCAGGCGGACGGCGCGGCGCGCGCGCCCGCTTCGGCAAGCGGGGTTGCGAGTGAAAAGCTTTCGATGATCTCGTAATGGGCGCCCTCCGAGCCGAGATGCGACTCGAAAAGGTGAAATTCCCGTACCGGGAACGGGCCGATTGAGAAAAGTCCGTGTGAAGCGCAATATTGCGCGGCCGAATCCTGTGTGACGCCGCTTAGATAGGCGAGCGTTACATGCGGCGCGAATTTGCGTTTCTCAAGCGGAAAGCCGGAGCGCGACAGGGCGGTGGCCACTTTCGACTGAAGATGCGTAAGCGCCGGATTGGCGCTCGCCCCGACCCAGAGCGCGCGCGGTTTCCTGTCGCCGAAAAATCCGCAGCCCGAAAGGCGCAGATCAAATTGCGGCGCGTCGATGGCGCCGAGCGCGCCGGCGACTTCGTGAAGCCCGTGCCGGTCGACTTCGCCGATAAAGCCGAGTGTCAAATGGAAATTGTCGTCGCGAAGCCAGCGCGCGCCGCGAATGCCGGACTGCAATTGCGTCAGCGCGTCGACGACGACGTCAGGCAGGGCGATGGCGACGAAAAGCCGATGCATGATATCCTCCCGCGTCCCTGCCCTTTTGCCGCGATTCTCGCCCCAACCCCTTTCTAAACCTTGAATTCGCCCCGCGTTAAGAACACAGATGAGCGGCCACGATCAGGATCGCGCGACTTGACGGATAAACGGCTTCTTTGCCTCGGTTTCGGATATGTCGCCGGCGCACTCGCGGCGCGGCTCCGCCGCGAAGGCTGGCGGGTTGCGGGAACCGCGCGCAACAGCGAAAAAGCGCGCGCGCTCTGCGCCCGGAATGTCGAACCCGTCCACTGGAAAAACGGCGGCGCCGGCGCGCTTGAATTCGCCGCCCCTGCGGCGGTCCTCGTTTCAACGCCGCCCGGCGAAAAGGGCTGTCCGGCCTATGCGGCCGCTGAACGCGGCGTCGCGAAGGCGGCGCGCGAAATTTCCTGGATCGGCTATCTGTCGACGAACGGCGTTTACGGCGATCATGACGGCGCGTGGGTCGATGAGAGTTCGCCGCTTCTGGCGACTTCGCCGCGCGCGAAAAATCGCATCAAAGCGGAGGCGCAATGGCGCGATCTCGGCGCCGCGCTCGACATTCCGGTTGTCGTCTTTCGCCTGCCGGGCATTTACGGGCCGGGGCGTTCGGCGCTCGATGCGGTGCGCGAGGGACGGGCGCGGCGCATTTTCAAGGAAGGGCAGGTATTCTCCCGCGCGCATGTCGATGACATCGCCGCCGCGTTGCATGCAAGCCTTTCCATGCCGCACGCCGGCGAGCTGTTCAACATTTGCGATGACGAACCCGCCCCGCCGCAGGACGTCATCGACTACGCCTGCAAGCTGCTCGGCGTCGCGCCGCCGCCGCTGACGCCGATCGAGACGGCGCAATTGTCGCCGATGGCGAAAAGCTTTTACGACGACAACAAGCGCGTATCCAATGTGCGGATGAAAGAGCGGCTTCTGCCCACCCTTACCTATCCGACCTACCGCGACGGACTCGACGCGATATTTGCGGCCGCGCGCGGTTGATCATTCGTCTGCGGACGGTTCCTCGTCCTCCGGCGCATCTTCATCCGCCTTCGCATCGCGATCCCATTTGTGGATGTCGGTGATGATGCAGCGCGTCGTATTCGGGAAACTGAAATCGCCGCTGATCGAGCGCGAAAAAACAAGCGTATCGCCACGCGTGAGGCAGCCGCCGGCGGGACGCTGTTCGATAATGACGGATTGCGCCCATTTGAGCTGGCGGTAGTTGCACGCGCCGGTCAGGCTCGCCCTGTACCAGTCGTTGACGCCGCGCTCCAGCAGCACCGCATCGTCCTCGCCCTCGATCGCCTTGAAATTGTTGATGTCGCGGCCGAAGCAGATGCGCCCGACCTCCTCGCCCTGGCGCGGGTCCCCGCCGTTTTCGGCGAGCGCGGCGCCGCCTGTCATGATCGCCGCGCCGGCGGCGAGTGCATATACGCCCATTCTCATCGGTTTCGCCTTCCATGCTCCTGATCGCCCGCCCCCCGCCAATCGGCCGCAATTGTGGAGGGATTGCGGCGAAGGCGTTCACGATCGGCGCAGCCGTTTTCGATATAAAGAAATCCTTATATCTCACTTGGCGAGCGCCGCCGGCATTGCTATAAGCCCGCCCGAGCCCGACCGCCCATTCACGCGGAAACCGCGTCAATCGAGGAAAAAAGACCTATGAATGCGCCCGCCCATCACGATTATTTCGTCAAGGACATGAAACTCGCCGACTGGGGGCGGACCGAGATTGAGATCGCGGAAACCGAAATGCCCGGACTGATGGCGACGCGCGAGGAATATGGCGCGGCCAAGCCGCTGAAAGGCGCGCGCATCGCCGGCTCGCTGCATATGACGATCCAGACCGCCGTCCTCATCGAAACCCTGCAACATCTCGGCGCCGACGTGCGCTGGGCCTCCTGCAACATCTATTCGACGCAGGATCACGCGGCGGCGGCGATCGCCGCGGCCGGCACGCCCGTATTCGCCTTCAAGGGCGAGACGCTGGAGGAATACTGGGATCTTTGCGACCGCATCTTCGATTTCCCGAACGGCGAGACGGCGAACATGATCCTCGACGATGGCGGCGACGCGACGCTGCTCATCCTTCTCGGCGCCGATGCGGAACAAGACCCGTCAGTGCTTGAAAATCCCTCGAACGATGAAGAGCGCGCGCTGTTCGATACGATCAAGCGCCGCCTTGCAAAGCAGCCGGATTTTTATTCGCGCACAAAGGCCGCCGTCAAAGGCGTCACCGAAGAAACGACGACCGGCGTTCTGCGCCTTTACCAGCGCGAGAAGAAAGGCACGCTCCCCTTCCCCGCGATCAACGTCAACGACTCGGTGACGAAATCGAAATTCGACAACAAATACGGCTGCAAGGAATCGCTCGTCGACGGCATCCGCCGCGGCACCGATGTCATGATGGCGGGCAAGGTCGCGGTCGTGTGCGGTTACGGCGATGTCGGCAAAGGCTCGGCGCAATCGCTGAAAGGCGCGGGCGCGCGCGTCCTGGTCACGGAAGTCGACCCGATCTGCGCGCTCCAGGCCGCGATGGACGGGTTTGAAGTCGTGACGATGGAGCAGGCCGCGCCGCGCGCCGACATCGTCATCACCGCGACCGGCAACAAGGACGTTTTGACCGTCGATCACATGCGCAATCTCAAAGACATGGCGATCGTCGGCAATATCGGCCA
>JAGRDS010000042.1:604-3726 GCA_020446945.1 Parvularculaceae bacterium | reverse complement strand
GATCGACGGCAATATATCGTCGAGAAAAGGCTTTTTGCGCGACGCCCTCATATTGAGCGCCGAGACCGCCAATCGGTCTAGCGGGATTGTTTGAAACTCCATCCTTCATTCTCCTGTTGCTGATGGTTTGGGATTGCGCGCCGCCTCTCGGGCCATGCGGCGCAATTCATCGACAAGGTCGATCTGGCGGCGGGATTCCAAGTCGAAGATTCCTACGTCGCAGCGTTTTTGCGCGGCGCGGGGCGCCAAGGGCGCCGCCGCGAGAACCGCCAGCCGGTCGCGTTGCGTGATCGGCGCGACGCCGCGCATCAGCGTTTGCGTTCCGGCCCTCGTTTCTTCGGCTTCCGGCTTTTCGCCACGCGCGCTCATGGGTTGCGCTCCATCGCAGAGGCGTCAGCGTCCGGCGCCGGATTCTCAAAGGCCAGAATGAAATCCGCCGCTTTGGAGGCGAGCGAGGCCGCGTTGAAGATCGCGCGGTTGTCTTCCTTCAAGACCTCAAGCCATGCGCCCAGATAATCCGCATGGCGCACGGTCGGCGTGATGGAAAGCGACGCACAGACGAAGGCTGAGCTAAGTTCGGCGACCAGTTCTTCGCGGGCGTATGCATGTGACCCGTAGCGCCCCTTGAATTCGCGATTGAGCCGCGAGGCGTGGCCGGTCCAGTGGCCAAGCTCGTGAAAGCAAGTGCGATAATAATTGATCTGCTCGAAAAAAGCCGGCTGCGGCGGAACGCGGATGAAATCCTGTGACGGCACATAAAACGCCTTGTCGCCGCCGATCCGGAAATCGGCGCCGGTCGCGTTGATGAGGTTTTCCGCGCGCGGGATCGCCTCGCATTCCGGCAGGGGCTTGACGCCCGTTGTGAGTTCCGGCGGCAAGCCCTCGCATTGCGCCGCGTTGAAGACGGTGTAGCGTTTGAGGAAAGGCACGAAAGCGGCGGCGCCGCCCTCTTTTTCGACTCTAGCTTGCTCATCCTTCGGGATAAACTTGTCGGCGTAAACGACCATTGAGCCGCGCTCGCCCTTCATCACGGAACCGCCCAAGGCTTTCGCCTGCCGAAAGGTCAGCCATGTCTGGCCGGAAAAGCCGTTCTCAATGGCGGCGCCCCAGAGCAACAGAATATTGATCCCGGAATAGGTTCGGCCCGTGGTCGCGTTTTTCGGCAGGCCTGCGGCGATCGTTGCAGCTTCACCCCTCGCGGCCCAAGGCTGCGCCCATGGAAATCGTCCGGCTTCCAGTTCCTTCACGATCTTCGTTGTGACTTCCGTATAAAGATCAGCGCCCGGCTTCTTCTTGCCTGAACGCCCGCGCGGCTTCGCGCCGATGTTCGCCGCGCTCTTTGGTTTGACGGCGCGGCTTGGCGCGTCGGTTGCGGTTTCAAGTGATGTCATGGCTGCTCGCTCCTTGCCTCTCCGCGCGCAAATTCCCCCGGGACGGCGGGGGCGGCGGAAACGGGGCGAGCATGAGCGCCGGGCATCGCAGGCCGGGGCGCAACCGGTTTGGTAGGATGAGAAAAACAATCGAGACGGATAAAAAGCCAAAGCGGTTGCGGCGCGGCCGCCCGGCGCTATTCGCCCCGTCTTCCGTTCCGCCGCCCCCGCTGTCCCGAGGGGAATGTCTAAAAAAGTCGCGGGGCGAAGCCCCGCGTCCTTATCCCGCGCGGATGCACGGGCCTGCGGCAGGGATCGTCACCGGAACGGCGAAGACGACCAATTCATCTTTTGAATTTGTCGGCTTCGGGCCGCCAATCACCCATGATTGGCGCGCCTAGAGCCCGGCGCCGTAAGGCGGCCGCCGTAAAACTTAAAATACACCAAGAGACCCGATGCCCCCGGCGTTCAATTCACATATTTGCCGAAAATCAGTTCACTCAAATATGTAAGGAGCGCAAGCGCGAGCGTTCCCCATACGATAATAATAAGCCCGTCGGAGCCAAGCGACACGACCCCAAAACCGATCAGCAAAACGCCGACGCCGCCAGCGATAAAGATCGGTCCGGAATAATAACAATGTCGCCTTCGACATCGTCTTGCGTTTAATACACACGCAAGACCCATCCAGAAAAACGAACCGCTCATCATCATGAGGATAATTGGCTTGGAAACGATCCCGCTCATGAAGTTCGTTGAAAACAAAATCGCGAGCGGCAGCCCCCATGACCAAAAGAAAGGCAACGGCTTGACGGCGTGATCGTTTCTCGTTGCGTCAACCACAACACGCCCTCCCAGCCTGTATGGGCGGACACTTCACATCGCCATATGAGCAATAAACGCAGCAATCGCCCGGCTTCGGTTTCAGGACGGCGCCGCAGCCCTTGCAATCGTAAAACCATTGACATGCGTCCGTTGGCATTTTGTCTGTCGACTGATGCCCGCATTGAGGACAGGAGATGGTGGATTTTGCGATAACGTCGCTCATTGATTCACCAAGCGAAGCAATTGCGGTTCATAGAACGGTATAATGTAGGCGGCGACTATAAGCGCCGCCGCAAGGGCGAGCGTGATCACAACGCGCTTGCCAGGCCGCCGCCCCCTCCAGAACGCCGCGACAATCGCCACGGCAAGCAGAATGATCGCCGCGCCCATAAAATAATGTTGAAAACGTGCAAAGAAGGCGAGCTTGCCGATAAGAGCCGCGCTTACGCCAAGATTGATCAGGATGAGCGGCAATATGCAACACGACGCGCCGATGAACGCCCCGAGGCCTGATAGGGCCCCACCGCCGGCGATCCATCCGCCTTTTCTGCGCGCTTTCGTCTTGATTTGGTCTTCACCTGTCATGCCGTTGATCGTAAATTCTGTAGTCGCTACAGGATCAAGGGTGATGGACCAATTTAATCTGACAATCGGGAAGCTGAGCGATCAAACCGGCGTGAAGATCGAGACGATCCGCTATTACGAAAAAATCGGATTGATGCCGGCGCCGCCGCGGACGGAAAGCGGTCGCAGGCTGTATGACGGCGCCCTCGCCGACCGGCTTTGCTTCATCCGGCGCGGACGCGAACTCGGGTTTTCGCTCGATGATATCCGTGCGCTCCTGGGGCTTGAGGATCGAAAACCGACTTGCGCAGAAGTCTTTGAAATCACCTCCACGCATGTGGAGATGATCCGGACGAAGATATC
>JAGRDS010000042.1:0-567 GCA_020446945.1 Parvularculaceae bacterium | reverse complement strand
CTTTCGACGGTCGCCAAAGGCTGCAACCGTAACAAGACGCCCGATTGCGCGATCATCAAGACGCTGTTCTCCTGAGAGGTTTGAGAAAAGGTGTCTTGGGCTGTCATCGGTAGCGGCTTTTCCCGCGCTTTTTCTGCGGTCCCGCAGCGCTTGAACAGGGCCCGATTCTCGGTCAGAAGCAGTGAATTTGGTGCTTTAATTATTATAAAATTTAATGGTATTTAACCCCTATTATGAGACTTTCATAAACCCCACCCTTGCCAGAGCTTTGCAATTTCCCTATTTTGTTGGCTATGACCCAACAACGTCAGGAACGATTAAAGCCCCTGCTCGACGACCTGCCGCCCGGCTATGTCGCCGACGCTGCCTGGCTGACCGCGCGCGGCATCGACCGCAAATCGATCCTGCAATATGAGCAACGCGGCTGGCTCGAAAAGCTCGCCCGCGGCGTCTACCGCAGGCCTGACACGCACCGCGATGTCAGCGCCAGAGACTGGCGCCGCCTCGTTCTCTCCCTGCAGCGGGTTATGGGATACGACGTTCATGTGGGCGGACGGACCGCCCTGT
>JAGRDS010000041.1 GCA_020446945.1 Parvularculaceae bacterium | reverse complement strand
GCGACCGCCATCAATTCCGGATCATCCTGTCGCCGGAAGACGCGGGCGAGCTTGACGATCTCAACGGCTATACGCGCGCCGTCATGGCGGCGGCGGAGCGCGATCTTGGCACACGCCTCGACTGGGTTGCGGTCAACCATCACGACACCGACCACCCGCATGTTCATATCGTGCTGCGCGGGCGCGACGATCAGGGCCGCGACCTCGTCATCGCGCGGGACTATATCACTCACGGTTTTCGCAAGCGCGCCGAGGAAATTGCGACGCTCGAATTGGGACCGAGACGCGATCTCGATATCGCCCGCAGCCGCCACGCGGAAATCGACAAGGAGCGCTTCACGTCGCTCGACCGCAAACTTTGCGCAACGGCCAATGATGGCGTGGTCACGCCGTCGCGAGGGAAGACGGCCTATGAACGCTTTCAGACGAAGCTGCTTCTGGCGCGGCTCAGAACACTCGAAAAGATGCGCCTCGCTGCGCGCGAGAAGGACGGCTGGCGGCTCGCGCCGGACCTCGAAGAAACGCTGAGGGAAGCGGGCCGTCGCGGCGACATTATCCGCTCCATGGGCGCGGCCATGGGGCTTCAATTCGAGCCGGCGAAATTGCGCGAGTTCGGAGCTGCTGGATCGCCGCCGCGCCTAGTCGGACGCGTGGTCGGCGAAGGCGCTGCGGACGACGCGCATGACAAGCGCTTTCTGGCGCTCGACGGCGCCGATGGGAATCAGTGGCATGTGGCCTTTGACGGCGCCCCCGGAACGGCGCCGCCCGAAGGCGCGATAGTCGAAGCCTCGCTGGCCTCAGCGGCGCCGCGCAAATCCGACCGCACCATCGCTGAAATCGCCGCGCGCCATGACGGGATGTATTCAGACGCATTGCATGCGCGTCATGACCCTTCCGCCAGCCCTGAATACCGGCTTGCGCATAAGCGCCGCCTCGAAGCCTTGCGCCGGGCCGGCATTGGCGAGCGCCTGGCCGATGGGACATGGCGCATTCCGGCCGATTTTCTTGAACGCACAGCGCAGTTTGAAGCGGCGAAGGCGCCGGCGCGATTTCGGACATTGTCATGGGTCGGGCTGGACGCGCTGACGACGGCGCCGGTGCGGACCTTTCTCGATGAAACCATAGAGAAGGGCGAAGGTAGTTACGGCGCGCTCGGATTTGGCGGTGCGCTTCAGAAGGCGCTTGCAACGCGCCGCAACTGGCTTCTTGCGCAAGGTCTGGCGCAGGAGAAAGTGAACGGACTTTCCATCGATCAGGACAAGCTCGCAGCGCGCGCCGCCGCCGCCATGAATGCGCACGCTGAAATGCTAGGGCACAGACTCGGCAAGACGTTCGTTCCGACCGAAGACGGCGAGACCATCAAGGGCCGCTTCACCGAGCGGCTCGATATTCCCGCGGGACGCTTCGCCGTGCTCGAAAAATCGAAGGAATTTACGCTGGTCCCGTGGCGGCCGGTCATGGAGACGCGTCGGGGCCGGCTCATCGAGGGCGTCATGGAGCGCGGGCGCGTCAACTGGAATTTCGGACGAACGCGCAGCGGACCGGGCCGCTAGGAGACAGTCATGCCGATCACAGAAATGTCATCTACTCGCCAGTGCAAAAAGCCGGAGCTTCAAAGGAAAGCGGCGCTCCTCGATTTGAAGTTCTGCTTCAGAATACTTGATCAAAGCGCGTTCTTTTACAAAAATTTCCACAGTCTTGTGTCGGGCAGGGGGTAGCATGGTTCCTGCACCATTAAAGGATTCAAAGCAGGCGATTATCGTCGCCTCAGACATACTGAGGCCGCTCGCCGCGCCCGCCTCCGTGGCGTTTTGGGGAGAGCGATTCAAGACGATTTATTGCGAGACCGGACGCGCGCTTATCGACCGGCTGCGCCGCAGGCCGTTCCATTGCGCGATTATTCAGGATCACCTGGAGGACTGCGATTGCTGGCGTCTCGCCAAGATCATCCGCTCAGGACGCTTTTGCGCCTCCGCCCTGCCGATTGTGGTCCTTCATCGAGGCGCTCCAAGCGCCGGGTTCGAGGCCATCGCCAAAAGCCTGAACGCTGCAACGGCTTCGCTGTCCGAACCCGATGCGATTCCCCGCAACGTTCAGGCGGCGATCGACCAGCGGCGGCGGTCCAGCGTCCTGATAATTGAAGACGACCCGGACGCCGCCGAAACCGCACGGCGCGCGCTCGATGCCGACTACAAGGTCGAAATCGCCGTCAATGGCGCCGACGGCCTCTCTGCGTGGAAAGAAAAGCGCCACGATCTCGTACTGCTTGATCTCATGTTGCCGGCGTTGCCAGGGGAGGAAGTGCTCAAGGAAATTCTCGCTGTCAATCCGAAACAGCCGGTCATCATTGTCACCGCGCACGCTTCGCAAAGCCGCCATTCAAACCTGATGCTTCTAGGCGCTAATGAGTTCGTCGAGAAACCATTCGACATCAACGTGCTTCGCGCGCTTTGTCGAAGCCTGTTTCAGGAAATGGCGCTGGCGCGCGCCGACCGGGAAATCGATGAAATGCGCGAAGCCGCGCGTGAGAACGCACATCGCGCGACCGCCGCTTCAATCAGCTTGCGCCAGGGAAATGCGTCCGGGGCTGCAATGCAGCTGGACGCCATGCTTGCCGGCGCGCCGCAAGATTTAACCGACGATGAATGGGTGGAGGTGTTGAATGACGTACAAGATAAATAACTCAAAGAAAGCAATTTCGGCAGCGTTCATTGCATTTCTGCCGGGACAGGTGTTCGCACAGGAAAGTGACTTGGTCCAATCGCTTGGCGGGGATCAAATGTTCAGTTTGGCGGTCGGTTACGAGCAGCCGATCTCAGAAGCGCCAGCCGTCGCGACAGTAATTACAGCGAAGGACATTGAAGCGCTCGGCGCGACCAGAATAGAAGAAGTGCTCGCTACCGTAACCGGTTTGCACATATCAAAAAACCGAGCGCATGACAGCATATATGTAATTCGATCCATAGCGTCGGAAGTAAACCCACACGTTTTGGTTATGATCAACGGCGCACCCATCGGCGACGCCGTGCAGGGCGGCAGGCCGCTCGGTTGGACTTTACCAGTTCAAAATATCTCCCGCATTGAAATTGTACGGGGCCCGGGCTCAGCGCTTTATGGCGCGGATGCTTTTGCCGGCACGATAAACATTATTACGAAGACTGCTCAGGAAATCGGCCCTTTCTCGGTCGGCGCTTTGGGCGGAAGTTTCAGCACCTATGGAGGCTGGATTCAAAGCGGAATAATTCGAGACGGCTTTGAAGCGGCGCTTTCATTCGAAGTGCAAACGACGAATGGCGACGATCCAATCGTGCAGGCCGACGTGCAGACTTTCCTCGACCAACTGTTTAGCACGAGTGCGTCATTAGCGCCGGGCGGCATTAGCCTTGGTAGGACCGATATCAACGCGCGAAGCGATTTTCGCTTTGGAGACAGCTTCACCTGGCGCGCCGCTTATCAGGGCATCATAGACGCCCAAAATGGAGCTGGCGTCGCATTCGCGCTCGATCCTGTCGGCGAAAGAGATCTTCACCTTTTCTCTTCGGATCTGACGTTCGAAACAGCCCTCTCCGAGAATTTGGAGATGATGGCGACGGCGAGCTTCTTCAGAGAAGACTTCAAAGCATTCTTCCAATCGAACCCGCCGGGTGCATTTGGCTTTTTTCCGGAGGGCGTTTTGAACCAAATCGATTTCGACCTCATGGAATATCGCGGGCGCGCCGAAATT
>JAGRDS010000015.1:47931-142583 GCA_020446945.1 Parvularculaceae bacterium | reverse complement strand
TGGGCGCCCAGATGGTGCGCGAAGTCGCCTCGAAAACGAATGACGAAGCGGGCGACGGCACGACGACCGCCACCGTTCTCGCCCAGGCGATCGTAAAGGAAGGCGCGAAAGCTGTCGCCGCCGGCATGAATCCAATGGACCTGAAGCGCGGCGTCGATCTCGCCGTCGGCAAGGTCATTGAGGAAATCAAGAACAACGCCATCAAGATTTCGAAATCGAACGAAATCGCGCAGGTCGGCACGATTTCTGCGAATGGCGAAAAAGAAATCGGCGACATGATCGCGCAGGCGATGGAAAAGGTCGGCAATGAAGGCGTCATTACGGTTGAGGAGGCGAAGACCGCCGAAACCGAACTCGACGTCGTCGAAGGCATGCAGTTCNNAGTTCGACCGCGGCTATCTCTCGCCGTATTTCATCACAAACGCCGAGAAAATGACGGTCGATCTCGAAGATCCGTACATCCTTCTTCACGAGAAGAAATTGTCGGGCCTTCAGGCGATGCTGCCGCTCCTTGAATCCGTCGTGCAATCGGGCAAGCCGCTTCTCATCATCGCGGAAGACGTTGAGGGCGAAGCCCTGGCGACGCTCGTCGTCAACAAACTGCGCGGCGGCCTGAAGGTTGCAGCCGTCAAGGCGCCGGGCTTCGNGATCGTCGCAAGGCGATGCTCGAAGACATCGCCGTTTTGACCGGCGGCCAGGTCATTTCCGAAGATCTCGGCATCAAGCTTGAAAACGTCACGCTCGACATGCTCGGCACGGCGAAAAAAGTCGTCATCAACAAGGACGACACGACGGTCGTCGACGGCGCGGGCGCGAAATCGGAAATCGAAGCGCGTACGGGCCAGATCCGCAAGCAGATCGAAGACACGACCTCCGACTATGATCGCGAAAAGCTGCAGGAGCGCCTCGCCAAACTCGCCGGCGGCGTTGCGGTGATCAAGGTCGGCGGGGCGACGGAAATCGAAGTGAAGGAACGCAAGGACCGCGTTGACGATGCGCTCAACGCGACCCGCGCAGCCGTCGAAGAAGGCATTGTCCCGGGCGGCGGAACGGCGCTCCTTTACGCGATACGCGCGCTGAACGGCCTGAAAGGCGCCAACGCCGACCAGGACGCCGGCGTCAACATCATCCGCAAGGCGCTTGAATCGCCGATCCGCCAGATCGTCCGCAATGCGGGCGGCGAAGGCTCGATCGTCGTCGGAAAGTTGCTGGAGCAAAAAGACGTAAAGCATGGCTTCAACGCGCAGACCGACGAATATGTCGACATGATTTCGGCCGGCATCGTCGATCCGGCGAAAGTCGTGCGTACCGCGTTGCAGGATGCAGCGTCTGTCGCCGGTCTTTTGATTACGACGGAAGCGATGATCGCCGAAGCGCCGAAAAAAGACGCCGGCCACAGCCATGGCGGCATGCCCGGCGGCATGGGCGGAATGGGCGGCATGGGCGGAATGGACTTTTAAGGTCTTTCCACCTGACCCGAATATGGAAAGGGCGGCCGTGCGGCCGCCCTTTTTTTGTCCTCGGCGTCGCCGCGCTTTTGCCGGGCGGCGCATATGTGCGAGGCTGATTTCACCGGTTGCGCGCTGCTGGTTGCATGTTGAATGAATATTGCAACGTTTGAGACCTATGAGTTAGGCCTTATACGTGGTTGCGCCCGCCGGGCGAGTGGAGATCTGATTGAAACCCGTCGAAACGCGGACTGAATCGCCCTTCCCGGCGCCGCGCGACCTGCGATTGGTCGCCGTCGCCGCATCTATTGTCTTTACCGCTGTTCTATTTCGGGACGCGGCGGCGAATCTCTGGCACCGCTGGGGGCAGCAGCAGGAACTATCGCACAGCTATTTCATTCCGCTTGTTTCGCTCTACCTCATCTGGGTTAACCGCGATGCGGTTCGCGAAAGTCTCGGCCGGCCCTCTTTCGCCGGGCTGGTTATTTATGTCGGCGCGTTGTCGCTGTTGCTGCTCGGTCAACTGACCAGCATTTTCCTTTTTCAGCATCTGGGTCTCGTCGTCGCGATAGCCGGTCTTGTTGCAGGTTTCGGCGGATTATCCCTTCTAAGGACGACAGCCGCGCCGGTTGCGTTTTTATTCTTCGCCGTGCCGCCGCCCTATTGGGTGATCACCGTTTTGTCCTGGAAGTTTCAGCAGATGTCGTCGTTTCTCGGCGTTCAGGTCGTTGAGGCGATGGGCATTCCGGTTCACCTATCCGGCAATATTATCGATCTCGGCGACTATAAATTGCAGGTCGCGGAAGCGTGCAGCGGGCTCAGATATCTATTTCCGTTCCTGAGCCTCGGCGTCATGTCCGCTTACATGTTCAGCGGCGCGATTTGGCAGCGCCTGTTGATCGTCGCGGCGACGGTCCCGATCACGATCGCAATGAATTCAATGCGGATTGCGGCGACGGCCGCGCTGGTCGACGCTTACGGCATTGAACACGCCGAAGGCGCTTTACATTTCTTCGAGGGCTGGGTCGTCTTTCTGTTCTGCCTTGTCGCCCTTTTTGCGCTGATCGCGCTCCTCGCGCGTTTTTCAAACCCGCGCGTCGGCCCGCTTGAAGCCTTGACGACGCCGGACCTGCCTGTCGTGAAAGCGAAAGGCGCAGGGCGCCCGCTCGCCGTCATATTCGGATCTTTCGCGCTCGCCGCCGTTCTCGGTTTCGCCGCGACAAAATATGTTACGACGGATACGCTGATTATTCCCGATCGAAAATCTTTCACCGGAATTCCGGGAGAGTTCGGCGACTGGCTTCAGGACGTGCGCCCGATCGATCCGACGGTCGCGGAAGTTCTCGGCGCCGATGATTCGATCGTCGTCAATCTAAAATCGCCTGAGGGCGACAATTACAACGTGTATCTCGCCTATCTCAACGCACAGAGGGACGGACGATCCTGGCATAGTCCGCGCCAATGCCTGCCCGGCGGCGGCTGGAAAATCATCGCTCAGGATGTAGTGAATACGAAAAGCGGTGATGGAAGACCGTTCAGCTACAATCGGTTGATCATAAAGAACGGCGACTATCGCCAGCTCGTCTATTACTGGTACGATCAGCGCGGCCGAAAAATCGCAAATGAGTTCGTTATGAAATTCTGGCTTATCGTCGATGCGGTGTTTCGCAAACGTTCCGACGGCGCCATGGTTCGCCTGATCACCCCAATTCACAATGAAGGCGGCGCGCGCGAGGCCGATGCGAAACTTCAGATGATGATCGGCCGCGTCGAAACTTTCCTGCCGGAATATGTCCCCGAATAAGCAGCGCGCGAACTGGCGGCGCACGAATATTCGGCGAAAGAACCGCTCATGATCGTCTCGGTCGGCATTCTCGCCCACAATGAAGAGCGCTTTATCGGCGCGACGATCGCATCATTGCTGGAACAGTCGGTTTTCCGGGATCCCGATATCGAAAAAGAGATTATCGTTGTCGCCAATGGATGCGCGGACGATACGGCCGGCGCGGCGCGCATGGCGTTGGCCGCCGCCGGGAAGTTCGGAAATTGCCGGACCGGCGTGCGCGACATCGCCGAGCCTGGCAAGGCGAACGCCTGGAATAACTTCATCCGAGGGGCGAGCGACAAGCGGGCCGATTTTTTCGTCCTGCTCGACGCCGACATCGAATTTGAGAACGAGGACGCGATCGCACGCCTTATCGGCCACCTGAAGTCCAATCCGGCGGTTGAAATTGCGCCCGACCAACCGGTGAAGAAATTCGCTTCGCAGGGGATATTTTCCTCGCTGATACGCCTGATGCAGAAAACCGGAAGCGATGGCGACACCGCCCTTTCGGGCCAGCTTTATGCGGCGCGCGCGGATGCGCTGCGATCGATCGTCATTCCGCGCGGGATCATCGTCGAGGACGGATTTATCCGGGCGATGATCTTGACGCGCAGTTTTTCCGAACAGGAAAACCGAGCGCGCATTTTGCGCGCGCCGGGCGTGAAACATTTTTACACGCCCTATGAAACATTGCGCGCCATTTACCGTTATGAACGCCGTCAGGCCGCCGGAACCGCTGTAAACCGGTTCGTCTATCGCCGGATTGAGGCGTGGCGCCGCGATGGAATTGATCCGGCTGCGGAAATTGAGCGGCTCAACAATGAATCGCCGAAATGGCTTGAAGCCCTGATCGCGGAAAATGTGCGAAGTTCGCAAATCATTGCAATTCCGGGAAACTACGTCCTGCGGCGCTGGCGCGGCAGGCGGCGTTGGACTTTCAAGCGTCTTTTGAAAACGCCGATCCTCGTCTGCGCGACATTGTTCGATGTGATTGTTTCAATCGGCGCGACGCGCCAGTTGAAAAATCAGGGCGCGGGCAAACGCTGGGATACGATTCGAAGCGCGTGACCGGTGATCTGCGCGCCGGGCTCCCGCCAGTCAGCGATCGCCAGGTTCGGCGTCCAGCGCGACCACGCCGACCGTCTCGCTGAACAACGTATCGCTCGATCCGCGTTCGCGCCCCGTCACGACGACATTGCTTGTCTGCGTATTCTTCTTTACCCGAATCGCCGCTGACGCCACGCCGTTCGCGTCCGCCGTGGCGGAAACGGTTCTTCCGCCCGCTGAAAATACGATCTCGCGGCCGGCGCGGACGCCCGAAGCCGTGACGCGAATTTTCCCGCCTGGTTTCACATAGCGGCTTTCCACGCTGAGGCGCGGTTCGGGGTAATAACCTTCGGCGCGCGCATAGGTTCCGACAAGTCGTTGCCGATAGGGCGCATGACGCAAGCCGTCAGCGAGGCCGACATAGGCCGAGTTGGCGTCGGCGCCGGTGATCGGGCTATAGCCTTCCCAGGACGCAGAAGCGGGGGGCGCTGCGGGTCGCGACACTTGCGCCGCGCGCGCCGGCGTCAGGTAGGAGCCGGATAATTGCGGCGCGCTCCAATCGACGCCGGGATTGAGATCGGCGATCGTCGAAACCGGGACATTGTTGCGAAAGGCGATTTTCTCAATCGTATCGCCGGATTGAAACTCGTTAAGCCGGACGAGTTGATCGCTCAGCGCGGCGACGCCTTTCGGCGGCTCGATTCCGCCGGGGATGCGCAAAGTCGACTCGCTCACATCATAGGCGTAATCGGCGGCGCCCGGATTGAATTCGACCAGGAGGTCGAGCGGCACGTCGCAAAGCTCCGCAATGTCGATCATGGATTCGGTCTTGGCCGGGCGAATTCGCGTTTCGCATCTTCCGTCGAGCGCCTCCGCATCGGCTTTCGCGTAAAGCGCATGCGCGCGGCGCGCACCTTCGATGCCGGCATAGGATACAAGTTCAAACGGAACGCCGTTCGAAGACAATTGCTCAGGCGCGACCAGCGTCGAATAAAGATCGGGCGCATCGGGTCGCGGCGCGCCCGTGTAAACCGCTGCAAAATAAGGATCGTCCGCCCCGGCATATCCGCCGGACTGGACCGCGCACCCCGATGCGGCCAGCAAGGCCATTGAAATTCCGGCGAAAACGAGATTATCGGTGCGCATGGCGATATTCCCCTGAATCAACATTCGGCTTGCTCCCTTGACCCATATTAACCATTTTGGGGCCGGGGCGCACCCGTTGATTGACGTGTGGCGTCGATTCGCCGGAATATTACAGGATGGTAAGAAAAGGTCGGGCGCCGACGCGGCGCAGGAATGCGGGTCGGGCGGAAATCGGCAGCGCCTTGAAGGAAATCATATGGAAAGCGCCTACACGACGTTTCTGACTGCGTTCGCGACGCTTTTCATCGTTATCGATCCGATTCTGGTGACGCCGATTTTCGCCTCGCTCACCAAGGACGAAACGCCGCGCGCGCGCCTGAAAATCGCTTTTTCCGCAGCGGTATATTCGATCACGATCCTTTCGGTTTTCGGCCTGGTCGGCAACGCCGTCCTTCATCATATGGGCGTAACCTTGCCGGCTTTTCGCGCCGCGATGGGCATCATCCTGTTCATCATGGGCTTTCGGATGTTCTTTGATCCGGACGGAGAAACCGAGGCGAAAACGCCGGGGCCCAAAGCGTCGTCGCGCGACAACATCGCGTTTTTTCCGCTCGCTATTCCGATGCTGGCGGGGCCGGGCGCGATTGCGACAGTCATGTTGCTGATGGGGCCGAGCGCGTCGGCCTTCGAAAAGGGGACCGCCCTCGCCGCTTCAACGATCGTTCTGGCGATCGCGGTCTTGATGATGTCCTTTGCAAGCCGGATCGGCGACGCGCTCGGCCGCACCGGCATGAATGCGATTACACGCATTCTCGGCATGCTGCTTATGGCCCTGTCGACGCAATATGTTTTCGATGGCGTTCGCGACGGCGTCCTGGCGCCGGCGGGCGTTTGAGCGAATGCGGCCCGGCCCCGTCGCCGGACCGATCGTCAGGGACGACCGGTCTTGCGCGGGTCGCCATCCGGCGCGCCGCGGCCGATCGAGTGATAATAAAATCCCTGCCCGGTCATGGACGCCTGCCGATAGACGTTTCTGAGATCTACAAATATGTCAGCCTTGAGCAGTTCTTTCACCCTGCGGAAATCGAGCGCGCGAAATTCATCCCACTCGGTGATCAGAACAACAGCGTCCGCCCCGTCCATCGCGTGATAGGGACCATCGCAATAAACGACGTCTTTCAGCAGTTTGCGCGCTTCTTCCATGCCGGCGGGATCGAAGGCCCGGACGCTTGCGCCTGCATCCTGCAATGCGGGAATAATGTCGAGCGCGGGGCTGTCGCGCATATCATCCGTATTCGGTTTAAACGTCAGGCCGAGCGCGGCGATCGTTTTGCCTTTCACGGAGCCGCCGCACGCAGCGATAATTCGCTCCGACATCTGCCGCTTTCGCCGGGCGTTCACTTCGACGACGGCTTCTACGATTTTCGTCGGCGCGCCTGCGACCTGCGCGGTCCTGACGAGCGCCAGCGTATCCTTCGGAAAACAGGATCCGCCATATCCCGGTCCCGCATGAAGGAATTTCGGTCCGATCCGGCCGTCGAGACCAATGCCGCGCGCAACCTCCTGGACATTCGCGCCGACTTTTTCGCAAAGATCGGCCATCTCGTTGATAAAGGTGATCTTCGTCGCCAGAAATGCGTTCGAGGCGTATTTGATCAATTCGGATGTCGCCCGGTTCGTAAATACGATCGGCGTCTCGTTGATGAAAAGCGGGCGATATAATTCGCGCATCACATCGCGCGCGCGTTCGTCTTCCGCGCCGACGACAATACGGTCCGGACGCTTGAAATCCTCAATCGCGGCGCCCTCGCGAAGAAACTCGGGGTTCGAAACGACCGAAAAGTCCACGTCCGGGCGGACGCGCTTTATGATCGCCTCGACCTCCGCGCCGGTTCCAACCGGCACGGTCGATTTCGTGACGACGACAGTGTAGCCGTCCATGGCGGCGGCCAGTTCCTCCGCCGCCGCGTAAACATAGCTGAGATCGGCGAAACCATCGCCGCGCCGCGACGGGGTGCCGACAGCGATGAACACCGCATCCGCATTCGGCGTCGCCGATTTCAGATCGGTCGAAAAGGCGAGCCGGCCGGCTGCGGCGTTTTCCGTAACGAGCGCATCAAGGCCGGGCTCGAATATCGGAATTTCGCCCCGCTCAAGGCGCGCAATTTTGTCTGCGTCCTTGTCGACGCACACGACGTCATGTCCGAAATGAGCAAAGCATGCGCCCGATACGAGGCCCACATAACCTGTTCCAACGATCGTTACGCGCATGATACCCCTCTTTTTCTCTCGTCCGCTTCTTTCGGCCGCTCAAGCCGAACGCCGTCGTCCGGCGCATGATCAGCCGGCGCGCCCTTTAATACTCAATATGCATTCTTTGGAAAGAGGACCGCGGCGAATGTAAGCGCCAGTATCTTGACGTCGAACCAGAGCGACCAATTGTCGATATACTCCAGATCGTATCTTACCCGCTCGGCCATCAGTTCCTTTTCCGAAGTTTCGCCGCGGCAGCCGTTTACCTGCGCCCATCCGGTCATGCCGGGCTTGACCTTGTGGCGTCCGGAATAATTCTCAATTGTCTGGGCGTACTGATGATTGTGCGCGAGCGCGTGCGGGCGCGGGCCGACAAGCGACATCTGGCCTTTCAGGACGTTGAATATCTGCGGAATTTCATCGAGGCTGTAGCGCCGCAAAAAGGCGCCGAGCGCGGTT
Source organism: Parvularculaceae bacterium (assembly GCA_020446945.1). GTDB lineage: Bacteria > Pseudomonadota > Alphaproteobacteria > Caulobacterales > Parvularculaceae > Amphiplicatus. The sequence goes on along the minus strand of JAGRDS010000015.1, from coordinate 134,465 downwards.
ACGCGCGGATCGTTCTCGCGCGCCTGCGGAATTTCTTCTCCATCTTCGGCGACCGTCATCGTCCGGAATTTATAGATCTTGAACACCTGATGATTGAAGCCGTGCCGCTGCTGGGTGAACAGGACCGGGCCCTTGCCTTCGAGCCTGATTGCGATCGCTATGATCGCAATTAGCGGCGCAAGCAGGATGAAAGCTGCAATTCCGACGGCGTAATCCTCAACCGTCTTGAGGACGCCGCCCCAGCCTTCGAGCGGACGGCGATAAAGCGTTAACAATGGCGCACCGCCCAGGCGGACGATCTCTCCGCCGGTGTGATCGAGCCAGTGCGCGTTCGGCGAAATCGCCAGCGTGACGGGCAGGGTCGACAAGCGGTTGACCAGCATGGTCATCTGCTCGTTCGACATGCGCGGCATGGCGATGACGACATCGTCGATTTCACCCGCGCGCGCTGCGTTTTCAAGCGCCCTGATGTCGCCGGCGGCAACGCCGAAATCGCTGTGAACCTCATCGGGCCCGCCTGAATAAACACCGACGATCGAAATGGCTTTTTCAGGTTTGCTCGCATGTTCCGCAAACCTGAACCCCACATCATTGGCGCCGACGACGGCCACCCGCCGCGAGAACACGCCGCCATCCCTTACGGCCTGGCGCAACACCGCAGCGGCTATAACGCGCGCGGCGACAAGAGCGACCGTCACGACGCCCGTCCAGGCGAATAACCAGAAGCGTGAGAAATTCACCGAGACTTTCAGCGCGTATCCGAATGCGATGAGACCGAGGACGATGAGCGCCCAGCGCGCCACAACCGCGCGCATCGACCGGCTGGACGACAAAAGCGCCTCGAACTCGTAATAGCCGTCGCGGCGCAACAGCGCCGTCAATCCTGTGGCGCCGACGATGCCGGCGGCCATGAACCGCTGCACGTCGGTGTGAATGACCAGAATGAAGTGGTGGTACAAATAGGCCACGACGACCGACGCGCCCGTCACCATCAGGAAGTCGCAAAACTGAACCAGATCGCCGTAAATCGCACGAGAGAATGGGCTGCGCCGGCTGACATCCGGCGAGGTAATCTCATCTACGAGACCTGGAGCTTCACTCAACGCTGAACCCGGCGCATTGAGAGCGCCGCTCCTGATTTTCCGCCATATGACCCGTTGCGTCCTATCACGGCCCTTCCCAACAATCAGTAACCATAAGACGTATCCGGCCTAAATTTTTGCAATGCAGCGCGTTCTTCCATAGAAATCCCGGCGGTATGGCGCAATGCTTGCCGTGAATATGGTCGTCCGGCCCGTCAGAGCAGGCGGTCGATGCATAAGGTGTGCCATGGCGAAACAATTTGCGACCTTCCACGTTTCCTGGCGTCAATCGAACAGAAAGCCGTTTTTGTTCGGCGGCGAGGAAGCGCTCGGACGTGCGGCGGCCGACGCCCTGGAAGAAAAACTCAATCAATTGGCCGAAGAAGGCTGGATCATCGACCGGATCCTTCCGACTTTCGGCCTTACGCCGAGCCAAAGCTCGGCGTTCACCATTGTCGCCTTCAAATAAGAACGGGAGCTGTTAATGACGTTGCGCGCGGACGATCAGGAATTACTCGATGCGATCGTCGATTTATCGCTTGAAGCGGGCGCCGCCGCGCTTTCCATCTATCAGGAAGAATTCCAGGTCGAGGCGAAGTCCGACGATTCTCCCGTAACCGAAGCCGACCGCCTTGGCGAGGAAATCATCCTCCGCGGCCTCAAGCGCATTGCGCCGAATATTCCAGCGCTCGCCGAGGAAACCGCCTCGGAAGGGAAAATTCCCGAACTTGGCGACGAGTTTTTCCTTGTCGATCCGCTCGACGGCACAAGGGAATTCATTTCGAAGACAGGCGAGTTTACGGTCAATATCGCGCTCATACGCGCGGGCGCGCCGGTTCTCGGCGTTGTTTACGCGCCCGCCATCGGCAAACTCTATCGCGGATCGGCGACAGGCGGCGCTTCGCTTTCGATCGTAAAAGACGGTGTCGCCGGCGCCGGCGCGCCGATCGCATGCCGAAAAGCGCCGGACAAACGCCTTGTCGCCGTCGCCAGCAGGAGCCATCGATCCGCGGAGACGGACGAATTTCTTGCAACGCTTGACATCGCCGATTTCGCGGCCGCCGGCTCATCGCTGAAATTCTGCCTGATCGCGGAAGGTCTGGCCGACGTTTATCCGAGGCTCGGGCGCACGATGGAATGGGATACAGGCGCGGGACAGGCCGTCCTTGAAGCGGCCGGCGGGCGCGTCATCGAATTCGGCGCGCAAACGCCGTTGCGCTATGGAAAACGCGACCGCGGATTCGACAATCCGCATTTCATCGCCTGGGGAGGTTAATCAGCAAGCAGGGGGAACTGCGCGCAATCGTGAAACTGGACGAGACGACCGCGAAAAAGGTTTTTGTCGCAAGCGCCGGGGCCGCAATTTTCGTTTCGGGCGCTTTGATCGGCGCGCTGGCGCCGCCAGTCAACGGCGCGCTTGTGCGCGCGGCGAAAGAAATCGGCGATATTCGCCGCAATTTCCTGGCTTATGCCGGCTTGAGACCGATCGGGCATCTTGAACCGTTTCGCCGCGAGATCTTTAACGCTGTTCAGGTCAATAAAGCTTTCGCCCAGCCAGGCGTCACGCTCGTAACAGGATTGTTCGGCGACCGGCTCGCGGCGCGCCTTTACGATATTGACGGCGAGGTAATTCACGAATGGCCGAATAATTTTTTCGATATTTTCGAAAGGGGCAAGAAATACAAATTCGATGCGCTGCTGCATGGCGATCACCTTTATCCGAACGGCGATTTGCTGGTTTCGATTGATGGACGCGGCCTCGCACGCGTGAACGCCTGCGGCGACGTCATCTGGAAATCCATGGTTAGATCTCACCATTCGATTGATATCGATGACGACGGCTATATCTGGACGCCGCACAGCCCGAAATTATACGACGATAAACGCCTGGCGGAGGAGCCCGTCAGGATCGATCGGCTCATAAAGATAGATCCGGACACGGGCGAAATCGTAGAGAAAATCGAGCTTGCCGAAATTCTTTTGCGCGATCGCACTGAAAGCATCATCAAGGGAAACCGCGTCCGCCCAAGCGACGTGTTTCATCTAAACGACGTCGAAATTCTGAAAAAGCATATGGCTGAAGCGTTCCCAATGTTCTCGCCGGGCGACATTATGCTATCCAGCCGCAACATTAACCTGACAATCGTTCTTGACGGAAAAACCCGTGACATCAAATGGCGGCGCATCGGACCGGCGCATGGCCAGCATGATCCGGATTTCCAGCCCAATGGCGAAATTTCAATCTTTGACAATCGTATCGCGGGAGAAGCGGAGCGGGGAAATAATTTTCTCGGAAATGCAGGCGGCAGCCGCATAATTGCGATAAGGCCCGATAGGTTCGGATACCGGACGATCTATGAATCGGACGAACGCAATGCATTTTATTCCGCCTATCGCGGCAAGCATCAGATGCTCGAAAACGGCAACGTTCTGATCACTGAAAGCGAAGGAGGCAGGATCTTCGAGGCGACGGCGAACGGCGACATCGCCTGGATGCTGGTCAACAAATATGACGAAAATACCGTCGGCTGGCTGATGAGCGCGACGCGCTATCCGGTTTCCTATGCGAGTATCGGCGCGGCCTGCGCCGAACGATAAAAGCGCCAGGCGCAATCGCCGGCGCTGCTTGCTGTTTAGCGGTTAAACGCCTTTGACGGGGAACCCGGCGGGGAGGCTGACGCCCCGGCGCACCCATACCTCCCATAACGCAGAGCGTTCGACCATTTTGAATTCCGTGTACAATAACGCTTCCGACCGTCCCTTCGCTTTGGCGGTCGCCGCATCGAAATCTATGCGCGGCACGAACACGACTTTCGCATTGCGCGCCGCCGCAGGACCGTCCGCATCGCAGCGCCGGTCATCGGCGATTACGCAGGCCGTGTCGGCGCCCGTCAGGATCGCGACGTCATATCCCTCTTTAGTGAGCCGGCGCGCACGGTCCGCCGCTTCAAGGAGCATGGCCGATTGATCGACCGGCGCGAGTGCGAAAAGTTCGCGCGCTTCCGGCGTTGAAAACCTTCCCTCTTCGATCCAGCTCGCGATCGTCGGGCCGCCCGGCTGAACAAGGCCGAATGCGGCGCGCACATCGCGCTGCGCCGTCGAGGCGGTGCTGAACTGCAACGCGAATTGGCCGGCGGACTGGGCGATGATCGCCGCTGTCCAGAACAGCGTCATCGCCGCCGCCGCGCCGGAAACCGCGATCGACGCGCGATCGTGAAACCGAAAGACGCCGTCATAAAACGGCGAGCAGACCGATAGCGCCGCGATCGTCGCGGCGAGCGCGAAAAGCGGCGTCGCCTGGGCGCCGGCGACACGGACCGCTGCGAGGGAAATAACCAGGAATACCGCCGCCGACAGCCAGCCCTTAACATGCTCGCGGCCGCCGAAAATCGCGGCTGCAGCGATTATGACGGCGGTCGATGCGGCGATTCCGGCAAGGCCCCAGACGCTGCCGGCGTTCGGCGCGGCGGCCATGGTCAACGCGCCGGTCGTCGCGTCCGCCCGCGCGAGATTTAACCCCGGCGCGAACAATTCCGCGCAGCCCGCCAGCGCGAAGGCGACGGCGAGCGCTGCAAAATAGCGATCAAGCCCGCGGCGTCCGGTCATGAACGGGCATGCCGAGAGCGCAAGAAACCCCAGCAGCGCAAAAATCGGCTGGCTCGTCCAGAGAACAAACAAAATGACGCCGCCAAGCGCGCCTTCGATCCAGGCGCGCGCCGCACCTTCATCGGCCGGCGCCGCGATGAGCGCCGTTGAGAGCGCGACGAAAAAAGCAAGGCTGATTTCCAGCGGGCCCGCGAATGGCGCAACGACGAATCCGGCGATCGCCGCCGTCAGCAGCGCCGCCTGGGAGACGGGAAATCGGGCGGCGGCAAAGTAAGCGAGCGGCGAGGCGACAAGGATTGCGGCGAACGCCTTGGCGGCGAGATGTATGCGCCCGGGCGAATCGAAAAAAACGTCGCCGGCGATCAATAGCGCCAGGTGAAAGGGCGAAGCGGCGTCTACGATCGGCATCGACCCCGTCGCTGCGGCCCTCGCTTGGGCAATCGGCGCGATCACGTCAACGGTCGGGGCGAGACTGAGAAGCGCAGGAGACAACAACGCTGCGAGGATGAACGGTGCGGCCGCCATCGCCGCGATGATGAAAACAAGGCCCGGCTCCTGCCAGGAATAAAGCGCCATCGTCGCTGCACGCGCACGCGGCGCCGGACGCCGCCACGCGGGATGGTCGATATCGTTGAAACCGTGATCTGCGTCGATCGTCATTTTTCGCCAACCCATCTGTCCCAAAATGGAGCGTTCGCGGCGGGCCGCGACAGCCTTAACAAATGGTTTCGCAAAAGACGTTCCGGGCGGCGGCTCGGCGGAGAGATTCATGGCGAGATCGGCGAACCGAATGAGCTGCGAAGCGATGCGTTCACCAAAACGCTTTTGACGCCCCGCGTCGCAGTTCACAGCGCTCGGCCGCGCGCGTATGATCGCCGGCATGCGATCACTTCTCCATTTGCCGCTCGATCCCGGCAGCCGTTTCATTCGCTTGATGCTCGCCGAAAAGGGCCTGGCCGCGCGCCTCGTCGCGACGCCGCCATGGTCTGCTGAAAACGAACTGGCGCCTTTTAATCCGGCGCTGACGATTCCTGTGTTGATCGACGAACCGCCGACCGGCGGCGAATTGCCCATATCGCCCGGCCTCGCGATCGCCGAATATCTGGAAGAGGTTTATCGCGATCCGCCGCTTTATCCCTCGACCTCGGCCGGGCGGGCGGAAGCGCGCCGCGTCGCGCACTGGTTTGAAACGAAATTCGAAAACGAGGTTAATGCGCTGATCGTCAGGCGGCGCATTGAACATCGCCCGCAGGGGCGAAAATGGGGCGATCCAGAACCGGTGCGCGCAGCGGCGGACGCGCTCGCCTGGCACCTTGATTATGTGACGTTTCTCCTCGAACGGCGCGCCTTCCTCGCCGGCGATAAATTGACGATCGCCGACCTCGCGGCAGCGGCGCATTTTTCCGTGAACGATTATTTCGGTCTTATTCCGTGGTCAGACTTCGCCGAGGCGCGCGCCTGGTACCAGAAAATAAAATCGCGCCCGTCCATGCGCCCGCTTCTCGCCGACCGTCTCGAAGGCGCGGCGGCGGCGGCGCATTACGCAGATCTCGACTTTTAGGCGATGAACGACGCGCCGCAATCAGTCACGGAAATCATTCGCGCGCGCGCCATGGCGCTCGGTTTCGACGCTGTCGGCATTACGAACGGCAAGGCCATACCTGACGCGCCCGGGCGATTGAAAGAATTCCTGGACCATGAACGCCATGGCGATATGGGCTGGATGGAATCGCGTGCAAACGAGCGCGCCGATCCGGCGACATTGTGGCCCGCCGTTCGATCTATCGTCATGCTGGGGTTGAATTACGGACCGTCGGAAAATCCGCTCGACGCGCTGGCGCGCCGAAGCAGCGGCGCAATTTCGGTCTACGCCCGAAATCGCGATTATCATGATCTCGTCAAATCGAAACTCAAGGCGCTCGGACGTTCGATTGCGACCGATTTCGAATGCGAGGTGAAAGTTTTCGTCGATACCGCGCCGGTCATGGAAAAGCCGCTGGCCGCCAGCGCCGGAATTGGCTGGCAGGGAAAACATACAAATCTCGTCAGTCGCGGAAACGGCTCATGGCTCTTTCTCGGCGCGGTCTACACGACGCTTGAGCTTGATGGCGACGAGAGCGAAAGCGATCATTGCGGCGCATGCCGGCGCTGTCTCGATATTTGCCCGACGCGCGCCTTTCCGGAACCCTACAAACTCGATGCGCGAAGATGCATTTCCTATCTAACGATCGAACATAAGGGATCTATTCCCCTGGAGTTTCGCGCCGCGATCGGAAACCGGATTTACGGTTGCGACGACTGCCTTGCGGTCTGTCCCTGGAACAAGTTCGCACGCGAGGCGCGCGAGCAGAAACTCAAAGCGCGCGACGACCTGTCGGCGCCCGGCCTGGCGATGCTTGCGCAATTCAACGACGCGGAATTTCGCGCTTTCTTCTCCGGTTCGCCGGTCAAACGCATCGGCAGGGACCGGTTTGTCAGAAATGTCCTGATCGGCATTGGAAATTCGGGCGACGCGCAACTCGCCAGGACCGCCGTTCGTCTCACAACCGACCCGTCGCCGCTGGTGCGTGCGGCCGCTGTGTGGGCGGCTTCGCGCCTTCTTTCGAGTGCGTCGTTTCAGGAGTTGAAACGCAAAAACGCCGCGAGCGAAACCGATCGCGGCGTTCTTGACGAGTGGCGTGTCGGCGATCAGGCGTCGACCGTGACCGTAACCTGAGCTTTCGAGATATCGCCGTTCGAATCCTGAACGAAATAGTGAAAGATATCCTGCCCGGTAAAATTCGGATCCGCAAAGTAGGTTACGGTGCCGTCGCCGTTATCGACCACGTGCGAATTCTGCGAGAAGACGCCGTCAAGTTTAATCTGATCGCCGTCGGGATCTTTGTCATTTGCGAGCAGGTCGATAATGACTGAATGACCCGAATTCGTATGAGCGACATCATCGACGGCGATCGGCGCCTTGCTGTTCTGATTGAGAACGCCGTTATAGGTAGGAACAAAAGTCGAATTGAACCCGGCGAGAGAAAAGCGCGCCGGAAGTTCAACGAATATCCCGACCTTTATAATGTCGGCCGTCGCACGATCGGAATAATATTCCTCAATCAGAGCGACGCGCCGCCCGTCGGTCGTCATCCAGTATCCGTTCTCCGCAATCGAGCCGCGCAATTCGGCGGCCGTTATGCGATTGGGATCCCAGATATCGTAGCCGGCTTTTTGACCGATCGAATCGGTTTTTTGACCTGACAGATCCCAATAGCCGTTATTGCGAACGATATGCGTTTCGGCGAAATCGGAATTGTAGAACAAGCGACCATGATTGAGATCGGACGCTGTCAGGAAGCGGTCGCCGGGCGTACGGTTGGTGTAGTCATTCGTCGCGCCGGAGATATTGACGTCAATATAGACATAATCCCACTGGTCCTTGCCGGCCATGAATTTCAGGCCGTTTACAGCCGATTTTTGTTGCGTCACTCCGTTATGGAAACCTTCGATATTGGCGCCGTTGACGACGACATCGAATACGTGAACGCCGAGGCTGATGCCGGCGCCGCGCACCATCGCGATTCCTGGACTATCCGTACCGACCACATCGAGATCGCGAATTGTGTAGTGCCCGGTATAGCCAAGGTGAACGCCTTTGAGGACTTCCCAGGCCGTGAAGCTGTCGAGCAGGGAACGCAAATCATGATCCTGGCGCGGATTCGCCTTGATGACTTCAAGGCCGGTTTCCGTCGCTATCGATTCATTGCCGAGAAAGACCGAGATGTTGGGTATGTTGGAATTGACGCCGCCGGCGTAACGCAAGGAATCCGACAAGGGTGAATTCGACGGATCGACCAGCAAATGGTTGGGATCGACGCCGCGATGAAAATAGGCGAACCCCGCCCCGCTCGGCACGCCGGCCGCAACATTGTCCACCGCCTCCACCAGCCGGCCCTGGAACCAGAATCCCGCACCCGTTCTTCCCAGATCGAAAGCGTTGACATCTACGACCTTGGACAAATGCGCCATGCCGAGAGACTTGATCGCAATATTGTGGTCCCAGCGGCCGATTTCGTTTCCGGTTTCCGCGACAAAGGCCGCGCCGAAAACATCATAGGCTGCGTTATTGGATAGAATGGCGTTCGAATCGTGATGCACGAAACCCCAGCCGGGCGAGCCCCAGACCGCGTTTCCTTCGACGATGGCGGGGTTGGCCGGGTCGCTGACGCCCGCCCGGTGTATATGGAACGAGTAGCGTCCCTGCACGTTAGAATCGGGTGCGACGCTGGTCAGGCTTCCGGCATCGAAAGCGCGCGCCGACTTGTCGGTCCGGCCAAGCTCGTCGAATTCCGCATATTTCACCGTGATATTGTCGGAATGCATCATCATCACGTGGCCGCGCTCGTGGACCGGCGTCAGATCGCCATTCTCGTTCTGGAAGGTCACATTGCGCGAGTAATTGGCGACATAGGCTTTAAGGTCTGATCTTGCGCCTTCATGATCGTACTGAAGCGCGCGGTCCAGCGTTACGACATTGCCGTTGATCGCCGTGATAACCAGTTCCTCGTCTTCGGTTTGCGCCGTAACGGGCGCGCCGCGCTGCTGACCCTTTGTCGACGCCAGATGCGTACCGGTCAGGACGAGCTTGTCGCCGACCTGCCAGCCGTTCGGAACAGTCTCCAGCGTCAGCGTCGTATCGCCCTTCATCGGGTCGGTGAGGACTTTCAGGAAAGCGTCTTTCTCGGCGCCGTGAATATCGACGGTCCCGTGCGAAACGAATCCGCGCGAAAGCAGCATCGGATCCCAGGCGACATCTATCGCGCCGTTGTCGGCGAAGGAGATAACCGTGCTGACATTCGGATCGACCGGATTGGCTTCGGTGCCGATCGTCACCGTGCCCGTTCCGGTCACAACGAACGTATCGACTTCCAGAAACGTATCGACATCATGTGCAAAATCGATCTGTCCGTCGACGCGGATTGTGAAGATCGACGCCGGGCTTGAGCCGTCATAATCGATTGTGACACCCTGCGGCACCAGCACCTTTGCGCCGTCTCCCGGCACCTGTCCGTTCGCCCAGACCGTCGGATCGAACCAGGAGCCGCTTTTCACCGCGACATGCGTAGCGGCGGAAATCGGCACGAGATTCATGAGCGCCATGTGTTCGGAACCCTTGGCCGGATCGCTCGGGTGCGGCCCGCTTCCGTGCTGCGAATGGTCGCCGGTTGACCCGCCGGACGTATTGGTCCCGTCCGAAGGCGTATGCGAATGGGCGCCGTCATCGCCGGCGCCGGCGCCGCCGTCATTCGTGTGCGTATGGTCGCCGCTGTCCGATCCCGAATTCGATGGATCATGCGAATGCCCGCCATGCGCCGTTTCGCCGCCTTGGCCGCCATTGTGCGATCCGTGCTGGTTATTGTTCGAACCATGCTCTCCATTTTGGGAGCCATGTTCATTATTGTGCGTTTCGTGGTCGTCGCCGGCGCGTCCGCGCCGCCCGCCGAACCTGCCGCGTCCAAATCCGCCGCGCGCGCCGAAACCTTGAAACATCAGATCTTCGTTTGCGCCGAAATGCGCGAATCCCGCTCTTTCAGAGACGACGGTGTGACCGACATGCGAAGAGGCGGCGGCGTCAGCGAGCGCGTGATCGCCGTGAGATGCGGCGAACGCTTCATGTCCCCGACAAATAGTTGCATTTGCGAATAAACTCATGTCGCGCGGGTCGTCGAAAAATCCGCGCGCTGCCTGTGCATCTTCAGCAATCTGCGCGCCGATCAGCGCAGCGACCATGGCCGGCCCCGCAGCGTCCGCGCCGTTTTTGAACCTGGATTGTTTTCGCCTTGAGCGGTTCGCCCGGTTGCGGCCCGAAAGCGCCGACGAGCCAAGGAGGTCGTTTAGTTCTATCTGGGGTTCAAATTCGGTGGAAAACTGCGGTGCTGCTTTTGACATGGTTAATACGAAACCCTTGCTTGTACACACTCGGCAAAGTCGCTGGACGCACCCTCCCTTGCGTTTCAGCGTCGCCGCCCGACAAGCAAATGATCACGTTAACCTCTAATTCGGTCCTCACACCTTCGTCGCAAGCTTAACAAACCGATTAATTCATTGTTTGGAAGGCGTTGCGGCGCTGTAATCTTTGAAAGAATATGCTCAGCGCGCGCCGCGTTGAATAATTAACGCGGAGACTTGTTTCTGGCGCTTGCGCGATCGATTTTCCTGATCGCCTTGAACACATGCCTCGACAACGCGGGCGGAAGGTATTCGTTGATCAGCTCGTTGCGCTTAACCTTCCAATCCGCCTCATCTTTTGTGCCCGGACGCGCCTTGAACTGCGTGGTTTTCGAACGCGAGGATTCATCCCAAGTCGCTGTATAATAATACAGCGCGATCGACCGCCGGGATGCGCCGAGCGGATGGTTAACGGGCTTGGGATGTCCATGATAACTTGTGTCATTTGTGGAAAAAACGACGCAGCGTCCGAATTCGGGACAAATTTCCTGAACGCAGCTTGCCATTTTTTCATCCCAGAGTTCGAGCCCGCCGCCATATTCAAGGCGCCAATCCTTGTTGAGGTAAATAAGCAGGTTGAGCCGGCGTTCGAGGTTCATCGGCTTGTGCAGGTTAAAATCGGCGTGGACGTCGAGATGGCCGCCCGTCCGGGTTTCATGAAACCCGCCGCCCAGAAAATAGGGATCGGGTATGAGGCCTTTCACGCCGGACATGTTTTCAAGGAACTGGATGAAGGGCCTTGAATTGAGCGAATAGAAAAACGAGCGGACTTCCGGCGTCAGATAATCCGGATTGTAGCTTGTTTTATAGCGCTCCTGCGATCTGTCGAACGACTTGCTGTCCGGATCGCGCTCCTTCGGAAACTGGTCGAGGCACATTTCGAGGATTTCCGGAGATACGAAATCATCGATAGCGATGTGAGGAAACGGATCGGCCGATCGATAGGCTTCCTGAAGCTCAAGTCCTTTTTTTCTTAAAGCCTCAGAATCGAACAGGCCGTGTTTGAAATCGATAATTTCCAGATAGGACAAGTTGACCTCTCCATCGCTTGGCGGCGCCAACATAGCGCCGTTTCAAGCGCATGCCGACGGGTGCAAATGCGGCGCCTTGTTTATTTGTACTCGACGATGCCGGCGCGCCGCCCGAACGCTCTGCCGACATGGAATTTGACGACGCCGAGCGCTTCCGGGAATTTTCCTAGAATCGTAAAAAGCGCCCACGGCGCGGCGGCCCCGCCGAGCCGATTGCGCGCGGTCCAGGAAAGCCGCGCGAACTGGAGCGGATAGACCGCAAGAATAACAAGCGCTGAAGGGTGGACGGCGACCGAAAGGATCAGGGCGAGCGGCGCGATGGACGCCCAGGCGAGCGCGCGCCGCGTTTCGCGTTTCCAAACGCCGCAAGGCGAGCGACGGTGAATATGCGAGACCTCGGCGAAAGCGTGCCCGGCCCTGACGGAGCGCTTCCACCATTGCCGGAACCTCGTCATGGCGGCGTCGTGCAGGGTCATCTCAGCATCGATCCGGTGGATCTTCCAGCCTTTCGCGCGCAGCCTTACGCAGAGTTCCGGCTCCTCGCCGGCGATCAGGCTTTCGTCGTAACGCCCGGCCTCTTCGAACGCGGCGGCGCGCATCAACGCATCGCCGCCGCACGATAGCGCGTCGCCGATCGGACTCGCCCATTCGATATCGCAAAGCCGGTTGTATACGCTCGCATCGGGGAACCGCTCGCGCCGGCGCCCGCAAACGACCGCGACGTCTTTGCGGGCGTCAAGGAGCCCTGTCGCGCGCCGCATCCAGTCCGCATCGAGTGTGCAGTCGCCGTCTACGAATTGAATGAAGTCCGGAGCGGCAAGCTCAAGCAGCCGACTGGCGCCCGCATTTCGCGCGCGCGCGGCCGTGAACGGAATATTCGTGTCCAGCTCAACGCTTTGCGCGCCGAATTCTCGCGCGGCTTCAAGGCTCGAATCCGTCGAACCGGAATCCACATAGACGATAATTGCGGACGGATCGCGCCGCAAAGAGGAAAGACAGGCCCTGAGGCGTTCGCCCTCGTTTCGGCCGATTGCGACATATCCGACGCGCGCGTTCATTGATTGGCGTCGCGCTCGGCGTCCGCGCGATCCGTTCGCGTCCAGGTTTTCGCGGATTTTCGGCCCTCGCGGCCGTAGACACGGGCCTTTTCGCCGATATAGGCGGCGACGGCCTTCAAACGCGAGGGCGGCAGGACATCCCGGCCGAATTTCGTCCAGGCGATCGCAATGGCGACAGCGTATAAAATCGCCGACCAGACCGCGAATGAGATCGCCGCATGCGCGCCAAGCAGCGCGGCGAGACCTGAAATCGCGATCGCCGCGACGATATAGCAGGCGAAAACAGCGAGCGGCGGAATCGCAAGGTCGATCGCGAGCGCGAGCGATTTAATGTCGCCGCCAAGTCCGCGAACGAACAGGCCCGGCGCCTTCCTCGCCGCCATGTGGATCGAGCCAAGCTCCCAGCGTGCGCGCTGGGTGGCGGCCCCTTTGTCCGAAGCGGCGAGCCGGCTCGTCACAAGGGCGTCAAGGTCAAGGAAAGGCGGATAACCCGCCTCCACGAATTTTGCGGTGAGTGCGATGTCTTCGACGATTTCGCCGCTTGCGATGTCGATGTCGCTGACCAACCGCCATGGCAGCGCCATTCCCGAACCCGTCAGGCGGGTTACGCCTGCAATCTTCTGCAATCCGCTCATGCGCACGCGGTTCATGACGAGCCACGCGAATGCGGAGACGGACGCTTTCGGTTTCGCGCCGTCAGGAACGTTCATCAGGTAAAGCGCCTGCACGGGTCGTTGAATATAGGCCGCCCGCGCGGCGATCTTTTCAATCGCGCCGGGCGCCGGGCGGCAATCGGCGTCGATAAAAACCACGACATCGGGCGGATCGCCGCGCAGATGGTCGACGCCGAACTGCAGCGCGTATCCTTTGCCGCAACGGCTGGCGTCATTGCGCTCGATCGCGTCGGCGCCCGCCGGACCTGCAAGCGCCGCGGTATCGTCGCTGCAATTGTCGGCGACGACGATAAGGCGATCGACATCGCGAAGTTCGGCGCGCACCGCCTTGACGGTCGCCGCGACTGCATCTCGTTCATTATGCGCGGGAATGACGACGCCGATGCGGGCGCGCTTTTGCACTTGCGGCGGCGGGCGTTCCGGCCTGGCGATGAAAGCGGCGACCACCTCGGCCAATAAAAACGCCGACAAGGCGAACAGGATGAACGCGAGAAAAAGCGCAACCATGTCGATCACAGCCGTCATCGCACGGCTCCCGCTTCAATCGCCTCGGAAAAATAGGTTTCGATCAGCGCGGCGATCTTGTCGATATCATGACGCGCAAGCGCTCTGTCGCGGGCGGCGCGACCCATTTCCTCAAGCCTTTCCGGCCCGGCGGCCGCGGCGGCGAGCATCGCATTGCACAAGGCGCCCGCATCGCCCGCCGGCGCCAGCCATCCGTTTTCCCCCGGCAGGACAAGCTCGGGAATGCCGGCGACATAGGTGCTGATGACCGGACGGCCCAGAAGCATCGCCTCCATGATGGAGACCGGCAATCCTTCGGCATAACTCGGCAGAACCAAAGCCGTCGCATTTTCGATCTCGCGCCGAACTTCGGCCGGCGTTCGCCATCCAAGCAGGCGGACGGCGTCGCCGAGCTTATGGCGCGCAATCGCCGCTTCGAGATCATTGCGCATGTCGCCGTCGCCGACGAGGTTTATAACAAAATTTGCGCCGCGGCGTCGCGCCTCGGCCGCCGCCTCGACAAGCGTCAGCTGACCTTTTTGTTCGCACAATCGGCCGACACAGACAAACCGGGCCGTTGCGGGTGCGGGCGCCGGGTCCGAATGAAAAGCGCGCTCGACGCCGCACGGCGCAATCCGAATTCGGTCCCAGTATTCAGGCTCAACGAGCCTTCGCAACTGGCTGACGCCGTAACTCGAAACTGCGAAAACAAGTCTTGCGGATTTTATTTTTTCCGGCAGGTGGATGAGCGCCGGCTTGTCGAATTCCTCCGGCCCGTGAACTGTCATGCTGAATGCGTCGTCATTGATAAAGGCGGCAAGCATGGCGACGCTCGCGGAGTTGGTGCCGAAGTGAACATGAAGATGCTGGCAGTCTTCTTTGCGCAGCCAGCTCGCCAGAACGAGCGCTTCAACGGCGTAAAAAAAATGGCGAAGAACGCCCGCTTCGGATTTCAACCCCATTCGCATGGCGCGTAAAAAGGCGCGTACGGAACGGGCGGGGCGCGAAAACAGACTGGCGGCGGCGGCGCTTAAAATTTCCGGCGCGCCCGCATCGATAATGCATCGCGTCTTTTCCGCCTCGCACCGGTCTTCTTCGGAGATTGCGCCATGTTCGCTCGAGCGGATGGTGAACCGGGCGATAGAAACGCCGCGGCGTTCAAGCGCCTCTATCTCACGCCGGATAAAGCTATGGCTGATCGACGGGTACTGATTGGTTAAATAGGCGATCTTCATCGCGGCGATCATCCAGCTCGGTCGGCCGCTTCAGGCGCCGGGTTTGCGCGAAGGGGCGCTTTTTCCTGATCCGAACCAATAACGCGCGACCCCTGCGCATTCGTAAAAATGCCCGAACGATCGAACGAAGCTTATGAGCCAGGATCGAGGACGAAACAGCCCGATGGTCGCCGCCGAAGCCGCAATCTTCAAGGCGTAAATGAGCGCGCCCGCCCCAATAATGCTTAGGGCGGTAACGACGGGATTGACGCTGATCGACAGCAATGCGACGGCCGAGCCGCCGATTATGGCGGCGATCGCGACGATTGCAGGGAAGACCGCGCCCCACATTACGGCGCGCGACTGATCGCTCGCGCAATAGCGCTCCGGCGAGCCGCCATGCAGGGCGGCGCCGGCTGCAAATTCGTAACCCCGCGCACGCGCACGCGCGCGCCAGTCCGCAAACGAAACGCGCCGCTCCTCGCACGAGGCCATAGCGCTCTCGCTGCGCCATACATGGGCGCCGCGCCGGCGCAACCTGATGCAAAGGTCCGCCGTTTCATCCGCGACGATATCTCCGCGAAAACCGCCCGCGGCTTCGAATGCGTCGGTGCGGAATATCGCCGTCGGCCCCGTCGCCTGGATTTCGCCGTCGGAAGCGGCGCGCTTTTCAAGCGCATGATTGAATATCGTGCGGCTGGAATCGGGTAGGAGGTCAACACGACCTTCAAGCGCTGCAACCTCCGGCCGGCGCATCATCAAACTCGACGCATCTGCGAACCAGCCCGGCTTCAACCGCTGGCCGGCCTGTACGAACTGTACGAACTGAATTTGCGGCGCGATTTTTTTCAGGCGCCGATAGCCTGCGTTGCGCGCCCGGCCGCCGCCCATTGAATCGAGATCGACCGATTCAACTCCCGCCTCGCGCAGCGCCTTCGCCGTATCGGCCGGCGCGACCGCCACGACAGCGCGCGCGCCGGCGATCGATTGAAAGGTTTCCGGCGCGTCATCATCTCCGCAAACGACGATAACGCCGATTTCCGCATTCGCACCCAACTTCTGCTGCGGCCGCGATTCGACGGGCGGCGCCGCCTCGCTCGCCGGGACGGATTTCGCGCCGATCGCCTGAAAGCGCTTGGCCTCTCGGCGCGGGGCGTCCGTTTTGCTGAACGGCGCCTCATCCGCCTCCGGATCATCCGCCGCGCCGCGGGCGGAGATATCGAAATCGGCCGGTTCCGACACGAAGCGAACGTCGAGATTGCTGACGAGCCTTGGTTTTTCGTTCACCGCGCGGCGGCGTTTTTCACCGCGATTACGCGCTTTCGTTCTGATCCGGGGTTCGGTCTCCTCTGTTTCGTCATTTGCGAAACCGCCGCGCTGAAGGCGCCGCTCGTCCTGTTCGGCGAGTTTCAAATCAGGACTGCTCGGAACGCCGAAGACCCCGTAATCATGCTTGTCGCGGATAACGCTGCGAATGATTTCCTCATCGACGATTTCTTCCTGTGCGGAAAAACCGTAAACGAGGGCGGTGTCGGCGATGATATTGATAACGCGCGGAACGCCGCGCGACTGTTCGGCTACAAGATCCATTGCGCCTTCTGAAAAAATATTCCGCCGCGCGCCGGCGATCGAAAGCCGGGTTTCAAGATAGGCGTGGACCTCCTCGCGCGTAAGCGGCGTCAAATGGAAATCCGATCCGATCCGCTGCGCCAGTTGCAGCATGTCGGGCCTTGAAAGCAGGTCTTTCAATTGAGGCTGGCCCACAAGGATCAATTGTAGAAGCTGGTCCTTTCCGGCGTTTATATTGGACAGCATGCGAATCTCTTCGAGCATGTCCACAGACAGGTTCTGCGCTTCGTCGATGATCAGGATGACGCGCTTGTTCCTGGAGTATTCGCGGATAAAAAATGACTGGAGCTGGGAAAACATTTCGACATGGGTTTTGCCGGCGTATGGCTCGCCGAACCCCATCAGCACCCAACTCAACAAATCGCCGCGACCGGGCTGGATATTGGAAAGCAGCGCAATCGTATGCGTATCCGACAACTGGTCCAGCAGGCGGTGAATCAGCGTGGTCTTGCCGCAGCCGACTTCGCCTGTGACGACCGATATGCCGGCATGGTTCACGACGCCGTATTCGAGCATCGCATAGGCGAGCCGGTGTCCGCGCCCCCAATAAAGAAATGAAGGGTCAGGCTGGATCGAGAACGGCTTTTCCGTCAGGCCGTAAAATTCTTCGTACATCTGCTCATTCTCGCTCGCCGTCGGGCGGCAGCCAAATTATAGCGCTTCAAGACGGCGACGCGCGTCTTCCACCAGTTCCGCGTCAGCATCCGGCGTTTCGGCTACTGCGCGCAATTCCGCCGCCCCCTGATCGGTAAGCCCCGATTCCGAAAGAGCAACCCCCAGATGATACCGCGCTTCAACAAGGTCCGGCGCGGCCCGGACGGCGCGCCGGAGCGCTTCGACCCCTTCGCTCGTCCTTCCGCTTCGATGCATCGCCCATCCGTAAGTGTCGAGAAAATAGGCGTTTTCCGTATCCTTGAGGGGCGCGGCCGCTTCGGCGGCGCGTGCGCGGCTCGCCGCATCCTCGCGATTTGAAAGTAGACTGGCGAGATTGTTGGCCACGATATGGTCCGACGGACGATGCGCTAAAATCGTCTCATATATTGCAATTGCCCCGTCCTCATCGCCAATCGCAATGAGGTTGTCGGCGCGCAGCATCTGCAGGCCGTCATTGTCGGGGATAGCCGACACGGCCTGTTCTATGATCCTGCCGGCTTCCTCGCGGCGCCCGGAAAGGACGTATACGCCATAAGCGGCCTCATAAGCCTCGGACCGCAGAGGATCCACCTCGATCGCCTCGTTGAGGACGGCCAGCGCCTCGTCCCGCTTGTCGAGCGAGCGGTTGACCTGCGCCAACAGGACGCGCGCTTCGTAAAATTCCGGATTCTTTTCGATCGTATCGGCGAGAAAATTTTCAGCGTCCTGCGTGCGGCCGGCGTCGATATAGGCCTGCACAAGCGTTACAAGCGGCTGCGCGGAAAGAGGCGCGCGCTCATTTTCTTTTGAAAGAACATCGATCGCGCCGGCGTAATCTTGAAGGCCGGCGTAAGCGGCGCCGAGAATCCGGCTGATATCGGCGTCGGCCGAATCTGCGGCGCGCAAAGCATTCGCCGCCTCTTCCGCGCCGCGCCAATCCTGATTATCGAGGCGCAATCCGGCGAGCATCTTCAAATTCTCCACCGCGCCGGGATCGCGAGATATTGAATCCGCAAGCACTTTCTCCGCGCGCGCACGCTTGCCGTTTCGGACAAGGAACCTTGCGAAAAGCAACGAAGGCTTGCTCGCGCGCTTTGAGGTTTCCACCGCTTGCGCGAACTCGCTTTCAGCGAAACTTACATCCCCCGTAGCCTCAAGCGCTGCGGCCATCAGCATGCGCGCGGGGACGGAATCGGGGCGTTCGCCAAGCACTATTCGAAGATTGGCGACGGCGTCCTGCGCCTTGCCGTCGTCGATCAAAAGACCGGCCCGTTTGACAAGCGCCTGCGGATTTTTAGGCTCCGCCGCGATAACCTCGTCGATGAGCTTTTCCGCCCGCGCGCGATCTCCCCTGAGCATACTCAATCCGGCGAGTTCGTTCTTTGCGCGCAAGACGGTGTTCAGATTGCGCTTATGCCCGTTTAGTATCTCGCGGTAAATTTTTCCCGCCTTGTCATATTCCTTTTCTTCGCGAAAGAACGCGGCCAGCGAAAATTCGAGATCAAGATCGTCCGGATCCGCCGCAACGTAGGCGCGCAAGGTTTCTTCGGCTTTTGCGCTGCCGCCGATCCGGTAATCGATACGCGCCACATCGAGCTTCGGATCGAGTTGGCGCGGATGCACCCGCACAACCTCAACCAGTTGCGCGCGCGCCTCTTCAAAGCGCTCCGCCTCCATCAGCGTTGACGCATAAAGGCGGCGGTAATCGGCGTTATCGGGAAATTCCTCGACCAGAGTTCGATATGCGGCGTCGAGATCGTCCGTCCTGTTCTGCGTGTCGAGAATCTGAACGCGCAGGATATGCAATACGGCCGCCTTGGCGTTCTTTTCGATGGCGCTGTCGAGGATTGACAGCGCGCCGTCGAAATCTTCGGCCTGAACGCGCTCGCCGGCCAGCACGGCGACCGCTTCCTCCAGATTAGGATCTAGCGCCAGAGCCTGTTTTGCGAGGTCGACCGCATCGGCGATATTTTGAACGCGGAACATGATGGCGGCCTTGAGCGCGATCGCTTTGGCGTTTTGCGGCTGAGCCTTCAGGACGGTTTCGACATGCTCCATCGCCTTGCCGGTATCTTCCGACAGCAAATAGAGTTTCGCCAGGTTGATATTCGCGTTGTCGTCGTCGGGCTTGAGATTATGGATCCGTTGAAGAATGCCGAACATCTGCTCGTAGTTCGAACGCTTTTCGGCGATCTGCGCGAGACCTGAAAGCGCGGGCACATCGTCTTCGCGGATTTTCAGCGCGTTCAGAAACTGGACATTCGCCTGACCGAGCCGGCCATTGTCGAGGAATTCCGCGCCGCTGTTCATATAGCGGTCGTAACGCTCCTGCGGCGAGGAACACGCTGCGCTGAGCAGGGCCGTAGCGCCGAGCGCGCATAACGCGAAATTTCTGATTTTCGCGCGCGTTGCGCCTTCGTACCGTTCAACCGCTGTCATGGTTAGAAATTCTCCAATTCGATTTCCGGTTCAATTTCTGGCGCGTGCGCCGATCTAGGCTGATTAAATCGCCGCGGCAATTGACTCTCGATTAATATTCAAATCGATTTCTTCGTCGCCGGTTTCGGGATAATTCATCGCATGCGCGGCGAGCAGGCGGCGAATTTGCGGGGACAGGTTTCGAACCATTAAATCCGCGCCGCGCATGCGCGCGGTTTTCTCAAGCATAAGCAACTGCCCGAGAATTGAGGCGTCGATACGGCGCAATCCGCCGAAGTCGAGAATAATGGGGCGATCCTTTCCCGCCGCCGATTGAACGGCCGAGCGAAAGGCCCGCCGCACAAGATCGCGGTTCGCAACGGTCAGATCGCCAGCCATTTCGATCACCGCACCGGAACCGCTTTCAAGCGCGCGGCACGATCCGATTTGCGATCCGGCGCCGCGCGTCGCCAGCGCCGCCCGGAACAGCCGGGGCGCCATACGCGCGAAAGCCGTCGCATCGCGCCAGTAACGCCGCCAGAGGGCCGGCTCCTCCTTGATGCGCCAGGCCCATTCGAGCCCGGTCTTTGCAAGAATCGGCGGCGCGCGCCTTATGGTTCCGGCGGCGAAATCCATGACCGCGCCAAGATGAGCGATCACAGGCGCGTCGAGGTCGCCTCGATTGCGGTCGATCCAGCGCTGCCCCTTCGCCGCGCCCAGCGCAACAAGAATGAAATCCGCTTTCGCGGCGTTGATTTCATTGATGATCTCCGGCCGACTCATCGATTCGACGTCGCCATGTCCCGGATTGAGATACCCGGCCGCCTCGACGCCGCGCTTTTCACGGTCGACCGCCTCGGCGGCGGCCTTCGCGGCGCCGTCCCGGCCGCCGAAGAAAAACACCCGCAATCGCCGGCCGCGAAAACCCGGGCGTAATCTCAACGCGGCGAAAACATCGGAGCCGGCGCAGCGCTCCTTGACCGGAACGCCGGCGAGGCGGCCGAACAGGACGAGAGGCGCCCCATCGACGAGACTAAGATCGGAGTCGATGATTTCGCGCCGCGCTGAAGGATCTTCGAAACTGCGGACCAGAAAATTGAGGTTCGGCGTCACGAACGCCAGAGGGCTGCGGTCGCGCACTGAAACCTCAATGGCTTCAACAGCTTGCGGAGCCGTCGCAAGATCGATCGGCAGTCCGGAAACGGACCATACGTCGCGGTCGAAATCGTCACGCGCGAAGGGTTGGGCGAGCGTCGCAGAGCCGCCATCCCCGCCGCTTTGCGACTCCGGATTCTTCCTTTCAGCTCCTGAAATCATCTAACCGGCGCTTTCCGTTCACCCAGATCGTCGATCCATGGCGCTTGCGGCGCGGGACCGTCCAAAAATGAAGTCGCGCGATCCGAGCAAGGAACGCGCCAAATACGCGCCGCCCACCCTTGCCCTCGCGCGTCAGGCGAGTCGGCCCGAAATCGCCCGCAAGCACACCTTGAGGTTGTGCGGCCGCATCCGCGCCCCCTATCTGGTTAGGTTAACCAAAACCTATGCGGAATTGAGCCGGTAGAATCAATTAAAACACGGAAAAAACAAATTAAATCGCATTGAATCCAGTTGACTTAACTTCCGTTAAGGAGGATTGTGAACGCGCCGGCGCCGTATTTGCGAAGCTGGCGCAGTTTTCGCGTATGTAACCTTGGGGGTCTGTGGACCATGAAGAAGTTTTCAATTGCTACCATCGCCGCAATGGCGACCGTTTTAGCGGCGGGACAAGCCTCCGCGACCCTGATCGATTTCGCCGCCGAATCGCTCGGCAATGAGCGCGGCGTAGCGGACGGAACCGTGCTGAATACGGCGGCGCTGGGCGGGTTGAACCTGTCCTTCAAAGCCGGCATCGGCGGCGGCGCCCGCGATTTCGCCTATTTCAACGACGGTTCGAGCCAGACGGGCGTGCCGACCGGCCTTGGAACCTGCACCCGGCTGGATATGGCTGCGCAGTGCAATCCTTCCTATGACGATGTCGTCGCAGCGAACGAGTGGGTCCAGGTCGGGTTTGAAGACGGCCCGTTCAATGTTCACCGCGTTTCATTCGCTTATCCGTCCGACGTTACGGCTCCGTCGCTGATCAAGATCACGACCTCGCTGAACGGCGTTGTGACGGTTGCGGTCATGTCGTTTGCGCAAGCCGCCAGCAAGAGCTTCGGCCTGCTGGACAGCATCCGGTTCGAATTCGTCGACGCCGAATTCGTCGTAGCGAGCATCAGCGACGTTCCGATCCCGGGCGCGCTTCCGCTCCTGCTTTCGGGCCTCGCCGGTTTGGGCTTCGCCGCACGGCGCAGAAAAGCTTAATTCAGCCGTATTCGCGAATTAGAAGGCCGGCCCGGCGGGGCCGGCCTTTTATATTTCGGGAACCAAACGCAAAATTACCGTCGGCGCGTATTTTGCAGCTATAAGAGGAAAGGCTGCGCGCCGGTCCCGGAAATGGCGATTTGCGGGCGGCGGCGCGAGCGCATATGAGACACAATTCCGCGTACGCAGACGATTGCGCTTCGAGAGGATTTTATGGGTGATGAGTTTTCGCTGGAAGACGTTCTGATCGTCCTTCGCCGGCGATTTTTTTATTTCGTCGTCCCAATCCTGGTAATTGTCCCGGTCGGGTTCGCCATCATCATGATGCTGCCGCCGCTCTTTACGGCGCAGGGAAAGATCCTCGTCGAGTCGCAGCAGATTTCCGAAGCGCTCGTCAGGTCGACAACGACCGCTTTTGCGGAAGAGCGCATCCAGACGATTCGCCAGCGGGTCATGACGCGCGCGCGGCTGCTTGAAATCGCCGAGAAGTTCGATCTGTTCTCGAACGAAACCGGTTTGTCGGAAGGTGCGCGCGTCCAACGCATGAGGAACGCCTTCGACATGAACCTCATTTCGGCGACGCCGGGAAATCGCCGGCGCCGCAACCAACCAGCGAACACGATCGGCATAAACGTATCCTACACGGATCGTTCGCCGGACCGGGCGTTTCAGGTCACCAATGAATTGATGACGCTTATATTGAGCGAGGATGTGCGCACGAGAACGGAAGGCGCTTCAAGCGCGACCGAATTTTTCGCCCAGGAATCGCGCCGCCTGGCTGAGGCCATTGACAAGTCCGAAGCGCAGATCGCCGATTTCAAGGCGAAGAACGCCGATGCGTTGCCCGAAAACCTGGCGCTCAACCGCCAGACGCTTATTCGATCCCAGGAAGATCTTTCGCGAACCGAATCAGCGATCACCCAGGCCGAAGATGAAATGACCGCCCTGCAAACGCAGATGGCGACCTATCTCGCGGGAACGGGCGGCAGCGCCGGCGGTCCGGCCCAGGAAATCCTGCGTTTAAAGACGCAACTCGCCGCCCTGCGCGCCGCCAAGACGGAAGCGCACCCCGATGTCATCGCGATGCGCGAGCAAATCGCATCGCTTGAACGTCAATTGTCGCCCAGCGCAGCGATACAAAAACTGCGCGCGGAACTGGCGGCGGCCGACGATGCGCTGCGCGCCGCAAGGGCGCAAACCCCCGTCGACGATGAGATCATCACGCAACGCCGGCGCGAATCGGCGGACGCGCGACAGAGATTGAGCGACCAGATATCGAGCGAGGCCGCAGCCGGTTCGGCGGATCTGGTGATGACGCAGATGCAGGGCAGGCTCGATATGGCCGGCAGCCGCCACGCGACGCTTCTCGACAAAGTAGATTCGCTCAAAGCGACCATCGACGACATGAACGACCGGATTGCGCGCACGCCGCTCGTCGAACGCGGCCTTTCGACTTTGACCCGAGATATCCAGAATTTGCACAACGAATATCAGGCGCTGAAAAACAAGCAGGCGACAGCGCAGTTATCCGAAAACCTCGAAGACAATCAGAAGGCCGAAAAATTCAGTATTCTCGAATCCGCACAACGTCCGGATTCCCCTTCCAGCCCCGAACGCGGAAAGCTGATGGTCATGCTGATCGCAGCCTCGATCGGCATCGGCGCGATCATCGCCTTCGCGGCGGAGTTCCTTTCTGAAACGCTGCGCGGGCGCAGCCATCTCGTCTCGGTGATCCGCGAAGCGCCGATCGCCGTCATTCCCTATTTCGAAGCCGAGAATGAACGACGCTTCGCCGGACTGCCGGTCAACCGGCGCAAACCTGCGTAATCGCGCAGCTACATTATTAGTTGGACGTTCCCATGGATCGCATCAGACAAGCAGTAAAGAAAGCGCGGCAGGACAGATCGTCCGGCGGCCAGTTAACCGGCGGCTCGACATCCGGCTCCTTCGGAGCGCGATTTTCTGGATCGCCGCAGCGCGAAAGCGAACAGTTTCTCGAAATATCCTGCAACTTCGCCCGCTTCGGCGATCATCGGATCATTTCGAATGAACAAGACCCGGTTTTGAACGCCTACAGAATCCTGCGGACGCGGGTCCTTCAAAAAATGGAAGAAAATAACTGGCGTACGCTGGCCGTCGTTTCGCCGGGATCTGCGGCGGGAAAATCAGTGACGGCGATCAATCTCGCGATCGCCATCGGCTCGAAGGAAGGATCGCGCGCCACGCTCGTCGATCTCGACTTTTATCGCCCGCGCGTATCGAGCTATCTCGGAATAAAAGAACCTCCTTCAGTTCTCGATTTTTTCGAGGATGCGAAATCGCTGCATGACGTAACGCTTAAACCCGATCTTACGGATGTTCTCGTGATCGCCAATGAGCGCGTTTCGCGTCGCGGGGCGGAATTTCTCACCTCGCCGCGCGCTGATGAACTGATTGCGCGAACTGTAAATGAATACGCCTCGCGCGTTGTCATATTCGACATGTCGCCGCTCCTTGGCTGCGACGATACGATTGCGTTTCTGCCGAAAGTCGATTGCGTCCTTCTCGTCGCGGCGAGCGGAACGACCCGCGTATCGGAACTGAAAGAGGCGCAGCGGCTGCTGGAAAAAACGAATGTCGTCGGAACCCTTCTAAACAAGGCGCCCCGGTCCTCGCTCGTCGGCGGGCAATATTATTACTAATCGCCGTTAAGCGGTTCTTCGAATAATTTTCGGATAGACGGTTGATCGCTTCGATCAGGTTGGTCAGTATGCGCCCGCGCTGCGCCGACCTCGCGCAGATTTGCACGGCTCAGGCCGGTAATTCGACGGTTCTGCATGGTATGAACCGCCTTGTCCCGCGGCAGGGACGCCGAAATTCGAGGAATTCCAGATGAAATCAGTAACGGCGAAGCGCCAACATCCGCCCGTCGCTGATCGCACATCGCTGCGAAACCGGTTTGCGCGCGTGCGGGAAGCGACGCGCAAGCTCGTAGAGCCGTTGAGCGATGAAGACTGCGCCCTTCAGTCAATGCCGGATGCAAGTCCGGTAAAGTGGCACCTGGCGCATACGACATGGTTCTTCGAGACTTTCGTCCTATCCGATATCGAGACTCATGAACCGGAAGACACGCGATACGCCTATCTTTTCAATTCCTATTACAATGCAGTCGGCGCGCAATATTCGCGATCCGATCGCGGCAAGATTTCGCGCCCCTCCCTCAAGGAGATCGCATCCTATCGTGAAAATACAGAACATGCCCTTCTTGAAAAATTCGACACGCTGTCTCGCGAAGCGCTTCGCCTTGTCGAGTTGGGAATTAATCACGAACAGCAACATCAGGAGTTGATACTCACCGACATAAAACATTTATTCTCATTCAATCCGCTCTGGCCGAAATATCGTGAGCGCTGGCCGCTCGGCGGCGTCAATACGCGCGACGCCGGCTGGCGCCGCTTCGAACGCGGCGCATTCGAGGTCGGCGCCGACGGCGCCTCGTTCCATTTTGACAATGAAGCGCCGCGTCACGCCGCCCTGGTTGCGGACTTTGAACTCGCCACCCATCCGGTGACCAACGCCCAGTTCCTCGAATTCATCGAGGACGGCGGATACCAGCGCGCCGAACTCTGGCTGGACGCCGGCTGGCGCGCCGTTAATTCGCTTGGCTGGAAAGCGCCGCTTTACTGGCGCATGGCCGATTCGCATTGGCGGTGTTTCACCTTGCATGGCGACGCCCCGATAGATCCGAACGCGCCGGTCTGCCACATAAGTTTTTACGAGGCCGAAGCGTTCGCACGCTGGGCGCAGGCGCGCCTGCCGAGCGAATTCGAATGGGAGATCGCCAGCAGGCGGGTCGGGCGCGCCGGAAATTTTCTTGAAAGCGAGATTTATCACCCGACCGCGCCGAAATCGCGATCGGCCGATCGAGAGCTTGCGCAGATGTTCGGCGACGTTTGGGAATGGACGCGCAGCGACTATGCGCCTTATCCGGGCTATCGTCCCGCCGCGGGCGCTGTCGGCGAGTACAACGGTAAATTCATGTCCGGCCAGTATGTGCTAAAGGGCGGTTCATGCGCGACGCCGGAAAACCACATCCGGCCGAGCTACCGCAATTTTTTCCCGCCGGAATCCCGCTGGCAGTTTTCAGGGCTTCGTCTTGCGCGCGACGCCGGCAGCGTCGAACGCTTCAGCCGCCCAAAGACGCTCGCCGCTCCGCGATTTCACAATGTCGCGCGCCCGGCCGGCATATCGGCGCGCGAAGAAATTTCGCGTGGGTTGCTGGAAGACAACGCCCGCATTTCGCCGAAATTCTTTTACGATCTGGTCGGCTCTCAGCTTTTTGAGACAATCACGCGGCTCCCGGAATACTATATCCCCCGCGCAGAGGCGGCGATTTTCGATACGAATGCGGAGAAAATGGGGGATGCGATCCGTGAAGCGTTGGGCGAAGCCTTTCAGATTGTCGATCTCGGAGCGGGAAATTGCGAAAAGGCGGAGCGGCTTATCCCGTTCTTCAAACCTTCGCGTTATGTCGCCGTAGATATTTCGGCGGAGTTTCTGAAATCGGCGATTACGCGCCTTGTCGAACGCTTTCCCGAGATTCCGATGGCCGGCGTCGGAATGGACTTTTCCGAAGAGCTGGCCCTTCCCGCAGATCTCGGCGATCTGCCGACGCTGATTTTCTATCCCGGATCGAGCCTTGGAAACTTTGAGCGCGCGAAGGCGCAGATGCTTCTTCAGTCCGCGCGTGCGATCCATGACCGCTCGGCCATTCTTCTCGGCGTCGATCTTGTGAAAGACGTCGCGACGCTTGAAGCCGCCTATGATGACGCCGCCGGCGTTACGGCGGCGTTCAACCGGAATGTCCTTACGCATGTGAACAAGCTCATCGGCGCCGATTTCGATCCCGCCAAATGGCGCCATGTCGCATTTTTCAATTCAGGCCAGTCGCGCATCGAAATGCACCTTGAGGCGATCGCCGCACAGGCCGTCGCCTGGGAAGGCGGCCGGCGCCGCTTCGAAAAGGGGGAGCGCATCCTGACCGAATACTCGCACAAATGGCGGGGTGAAGCGCTGGAGGGCATGCTGGCGGACGCCGGGTTTTCGCTATCGAATATCTGGACCGACGACGAAGGCCGCTTCGCCGTCGCGCTCGGCGCCGCGCGTTGATATCGCCGGCCTTTGCTTCTATTCGGCCGCCTCTTCTTCCGGCTCGCTCGGCACGTCGAAAATCTGACCAGGATAGATAAGGTCCGGATCGCGAATCTGGTCGGCGTTCGCCTCATAAATAATCGTGTACTGAATGCCGCGGCCATAGGCTCGCCGCGCAATCCGCCACAGGCTGTTGCCCGGCTGGACAACGACCTTGCCGTCGCGCAATTCGACTTCGGAAAGACTGGCGCGCTCGAACGGCAACTCGATCGCATAGGCGGGGCGGCCGTTTTCATCGAGCTGAATAACGTGGAGCGTGTATACGCCCGGCGACATCGTTGCGGTCAAACGCCACCGGCCGTCTGCGCCGGCTGTCGATTGTCCGACGAATTGTCCGTTTGCAAACAACTGCACGACGCGATCGGCCTCGGCGCGGCCGGAAAATATCACCGCGCCCTGTTCGTCATAATCGATCGTCTCAAGCGAAAGCGGGCCCATGCCGACGCCGTCATCGCGCGGCTCCTGCAATACTTCCGTCGCGCCGCCGGGGGTTGTGCGCAATACTAGCGGACGGTCGCCTTCGCGCTGCGGCACGTAAATAATGATCGTCTGGTCCGACTTGATCGACGCGCCGTCGTCCGTCGTCATCTCAAGCGACAATTCGACCGAACCGGACTGAAGCGGCGTGTCGGTCGCAATCACCCAGGAGCCGTCAGCCTCCGCCGTCGCCTCGGCGAGCGGTTCGTCATTGGCGAAAATCGTCACTTTCGCGCCGGGTGCGGCGCGCCCCGCGATAACGGCGTAGCCGGTGCGATCGACGCGCACGATATCAAAGCTCGGCAAAGCGGGCGCTTCGGCTTCCTCGGCAGGTTCGCCGCCGGCGCCGGATGAGGCCGGCGTTTCTTGTTGCGCGGGCGGTTCGATCAGGTTGAAGCGCTCGGCCGCTTTCCAAGCTATGAAACCGAGTACGATCAGCAGGATGAAAATGATTACGACGCGCATGCCCGCTCCCTTGCAACAATCCCGCCTTGACGCTTTGCGTTAACTCTAACAATAGGAAATCGACCCTACAATGACGCGATCCCGCCATTTAAAGCCAGGTCTATGAAATCCTTATGCGTTTATTGCGGTTCCCGGTCTGGAGATAACGCCCGGTTCACGCTCGCCGCGCGCCGGATCGGCCAGGAAGCGGCCAGACGCGGCTGGCGGATTGTTTACGGCGGCGGAAAGCTGGGTCTGATGGGCGTCACGGCGGGCGCGGCGCGCGACGCCGGAGGCGCCGTTTTCGGCGTGATCCCGGATTTTCTGGTCGATCTTGAAGGCGTGCTTGAAGGCGTCGATCACAAGGTCGTCAAGACGATGCACGAGCGCAAAATGCTGATGTTCGAGGAATCGGACGCCATTTTGACCTTGCCCGGCGGGATCGGCACGCTTGAGGAATTGATCGAAACGCTGTCCTGGGCGCGCCTTGCGCTGCACGGCAAGCCGATCGTCGTACTGAATCTCGACGGTTTCTGGACGCCGTTGCAATCGCTCTTTGAACATATCGTCGAAAAAGAATTCGCCGCGCCAGAGCTTTTGTCCGACGTCATTTTCGTCGACAGCGTGGATGACGTGTTCTCGCTCCTGGCGCGAAAAACGCTCGAAGAAGTCGTCTAGACATCGCGAGGGCGACAATCGCGCGGCGCCCCTTCAGGCGCGCGATCCGTTAAGGCGCGCACGCGCTTTGTCCGCACCGATAAGCGGGAACAAAGCCGTCATTTCGGGGCCTTTTTCGCGCCCGGTCAATGCAAGGCGCAGCGGATGGAAAAGCGCGCGGCCCCTGGCGCCCGTTTCCTTTTTCACCGCGCCGACAAACGCATTCCAACTGTCATCGGACAAGGCGTCCGGAACCAGGCTCGCCGCCGCCTTGCAAAACGCGGCGTCTTCGATAACCGGCGAAATCTCGCCCTCGACAATCGCGCGCCATTCAGCGGCGTCGGAGAGCATTACGATATTGCCTTTCACCGCGTCCCAGAGTTTTTCGCCGACGCCGATCGCCGTCAATCGCGGCTCCAGCGCGGCGTAAGGGCGATCGTGCAGAATTTTCGCGTTCAGTTGCAAAAGGTCGGCTTCGTCGAAACGCGCCGGCGCGCGGCCGATTTTGGCGAAATCGAAGGAATCGGCGAGCGCGCGCAGGTCAGGCTCCGGCGCGACCGGCTGCGATGTTCCAAGCCTTGCGAGCAGGCTCGTAATCGACGACGGCTCCAGCCCGCCAGTGCGCATCGATTCGATCGAAAGCGAACCGAGCCGCTTGGAAAGACCCTGCCCGTCCGCGCCGACCAGCAGCGAATGATGTGCAAACGCGGGAAGCGCGCCCTTCCCCCCTTCGGCGACGCGAATGTCGATGATCGCATTCATGATCTCGACCTGCACCGCCGCATTGGTGACATGATCCTCGCCGCGGATCACATGCGTTACGCCATAGTCAATGTCGTCGATGCATGAGGGCAGCGTGTAAAGATACATCCCGTCTTCGCGAACAAGCACAGGATCGGAAACATTCGCCGTATCGACCAGCGTTTCTCCACGTATGAGATCGTCCCATTTCACCGGCGACTGCGAGAGTTTATAGCGCCAATGCGGCTTTCGCCCTTCCGCCTCGAATGCGGCCCTGTCTTCCTCGCTCAGCGACAGGGCGGCGCGGTCATACACGGGCGGCAGGCCGCGCGATCGCTGGACGCGCCGCTTTCGTTCGAGTTCGTCGGCCGTTTCGTAGCAGGCGTAGAGCAACCCTTTTCGCCGAAGCTCTGCGGCGATCCTATCGTAATCGCCGAAGCGCGACGACTGGCTGAACGTTTCGTCCCAGCCAAGGCCGAGCCATTCAAGATCGGCGCGAATCCGCTCCTCATTCTCCTTCGTCGAACGCTCCACATCCGTGTCGTCGATACGAAGGATGAAACGCCCGCCCTTCGAGCGGGCGAACAGCCAGTTCCAGAGTGCGGCGCGCACATTGCCGACGTGAATCCTGCCGGTCGGCGACGGCGCAAATCGAACGGTGACGGTCATGGAACCAAAGCCCTGGCGCAAAGGCGGCTTGCTACGACAGGCCCCTCGCCGCGTCAAACGCCAGGCGGCGGTTCGGCTCGCCGCGCCTGAACGGCGAGCCGGCGCAACAGGGTTGAGGAGGCGCGGCGCGGCGCGGTCTATTACAAATGTCACACCGAGGGGGATGAATGCGCCGCTTTTTTCACGCCTGCCTGATCGCTGCGAGCAGTCTGTTGTCGCTCCTCGCCGCAGCGCGCGCCGCCGATCCGCTCGAACTTGAATGGGCGAAGCTGGCGGACGGCGTCTGGGCGGGGGTGCGGCCTGTATCGCTTTCCGCGCCGCCGACTTCCTCGACCCTGATCGTTATAGGCGATACGGGCGTGTTTGTGTTCGACCCGGCCGGCACGCCCCTCGCCGGCGAGCGCGTTCTTGCGAAAATACGCTCGCTCACCGAGCGTCCCGTTACGCATATTGCGATCAGCAACTGGCGCGGGGCGCACTCGCGCGGCGCAGACAAGATCGTTGAAGCCTTTCCGGATGCGCAGATCATCGCGCATGAATTCACAGCACGCGCGATCGAAAACGCGGAGAACACATTCGCGCAGCGCGGCGACAAGCCGAAAACCGCGTCAAACAATCGTTTTGAAAAGGCGCTCGCCGGCGGCGAGGCGGCGGCGACGACCCGCGCTTATTTTGAAGAGGAGCTGGCGCATCGCGATCTGGTCGAGCGCGAAATCGGCGCCTCGCGTCCTGTCGAACCGACACGAATTTTTTCCGATGCGCTCTCGATCGATGTCGGCGGGCGAAAGATCGAGTTGCGTCACATGGGGCCCGGCAAATCGCATGGCGATATCATCGCCTATCTGCCGAAAGAACGAATCCTGGCGACCGGAGACATCGTCGTTTCGCCGACGCCGTTCGGCGCCAATTGCCATCCCAAAGGCTGGGTCCGCGTTCTTGAGCAACTTAAAACCCTGCCCGCGGATAAAATCGTACCGGGCCATGGGGCGATCATGACCGATACGGATTATTTCGACCTGCTGATCGGTGCGATCAATTTTGCATCTGACGAAGTCGCGCGGGCGGTCCGCAAAGGGATGTCGCTCGAAGAAACGAAAGAGGCGATGGACTGGAGCGAGATGGAGCCGCGCTTTACCGGCGGCGATCCCTTGCTTGCGATCGCATTCAACGACCGGTTCAAGACGCCGATCGTCGAGGCCGCTTACAAAATCGCCAATGGCGAAGACAGCGAACCGCTTGAGCTTGCGGGCCGCTGACGCGATCGCCGTCAGATACGGTCTTTATATACCGGCTGAATATCAACCGGGATATCGCCGAGGGAATCGATAATCCCCTTCGCCGCATCGTCGAGCGTTGCATATTTCCCGAGGAATGCGGCGGCGCGCGAATAATCGCCGTCGCCCTGGAGGAATACGATCTCCGCCGTCAGCGCTGATACGGCTTCTTCCAGCTTGACGAAATCAAGGCGGTATTTCCCCGTTTCCTCGTCGACCGAAAACGCACCGCGTTCCTTGAAGAACGAGTATTGATACGCTGCGCCGCGACCGTGCGCCTCGTTGATCCCGAACCGCATCGCACGAAAAAGCCCGACAAAATATGTTGCGAGAAAACTGTCCTTTTCCGCAATCGGCAATTCGCCCTTTTCCATCATGAACAGGATGTTATAGGCGCCCATCACATCGGCCTTGCCTTCTTCAACGGCGGAGTAAAGCTCTTTAAGTTCGGCGTTCACGGTCGTTTCCACGCCGTTCTTCTCGATCACGCCCGGCCCGAGGCTGTGCGATAATTCATGGAACAGGGTTTCAGCGCCCATATATTTCCGCACGAGCATCCCGGCCTGGTCCGCGACGAGAACATGCTCCGCCATGGGCTGAAGGATGCGGTCGAATTTCGCCGCCATCACATTGTTCAACAGAACTTTCTTCGCGCCCTTGGCTTCGCGGACGCGCTCGTCGTTCGGCAGGTTGAAAGCAATCGTTTGAACGCCCGGCACATTGTCGCCGCCGCCGTGAACCTGCGTCACCACCGCGATCGGCGATTCAAAGCCGCGCCGGAAGTTCTTGTATTCGTCAGGGACCGGAAGATTGTTTTCCATGTCCCGAAGATATTTCTTGTATTTGGCGAGCGCTGCGCTCTCTTCGGGATCTTTCACGGTCACGAAAGCTTCATAGGCTGTTTTATAACCGAACAGCCCGTCCGTGTAGACTTCATAGGGGCCGATTGCGACCTCGATCGTTCCATCCAGATCCATCCAGGCCATTTCGGATTCATAGTAATCGTCGGAAAGAAAAGAATCTGCGCGCAGCGTCAGGAATTTTTTCAACGATTCATTCGTCGTTATTTCAGCGGCCTGTCGCAGCAGGGCCGCGGCCGGCTCCAGCCATTCGCGGTAATAGATATGATAGGGAATTGCGGTCAGCGCGCCCGTTTCATCGCGGCGTATGACGGTGTAGCCGCTGACGAAAGCATCCTTGTCCTCAGGATGGGCGGCGATATGCGCGTCAAATTCCTCTTTCGTCATATCGGCTGGATAGAACGCGGCGCCCGCCGGCTTTTCCTGGTCGCCGTAAAACGGCTTGTCGTGATCGAGCGTGTCCCACGGGCCGAAATGAAGGTCGAACAGATTGAGGAGCAATTCCTTGTCCGGCTGGTCGCCGGCGGCGATTTCCGCGCGAAGCGCTGGGTTTCCGCCATCGACCTGGCGCAGGTAAATCTCGCTCATCAAGGAGCCCGCCTCATTGAGCAGGTTGACGACACGCGCCTCCTCCGACGTCAGGAAAGAAAGATCGGACGACATGTCGACGACGGCGAATTGCGCGCGCATCTCCTCCAGATGGCTGCGCGTCGCGGCGTGTGTGCGGGCGGGTTCTTCGACCGGCGCGGCGGGTTGCGGCGCGGGCTCGCTCGGCGGCTCCTGACGCCCGCATGCGGCAAGCGGCGCAAGCAGCGCGGCAAGGATTAATTTTCGCATTCTCGCCTCCAACTGACGGAAAATCCTGATATCGTCTTGCGACCATAGCGGCGTCGCCCTTGCGGATCGAGTCCGAAGCCGCAATCGCAGTTCGATCCGCGTCCTGATTCGCCCCGACCGGCTCTGCGGCGCGCAATTCGGCCCGTTTTCCGGTCCCGAAATCCGGCCCCGCTTTACGGGTCGGCGCAAGGCGGCCGGAACGCGCCGTGCGCTGAATTTCCACGCGGCGCGCGCCAGGCAAGCCGCGCGCGACATGAATGGCGCATCCGGCGACGCGCATCCGGTGACGCGCATTCGGCCGAAAAGCGCAGCCGCCGCCTTAATATCGCCTTGCCCGCCAATTGCACTCCACTCTATGACTTTGCGTGTTGTGCCTTTCTGGGAGGGATGCGTAGCGTGTTGACGGTTCGCCTTGGAATATTCACCGCAAGTCTCGCGGCGGCGACGATGATCGCCGGTTCGGCCGGCGCCGACGAGCCGGGATTTGAGGACTGGCTTGACGGTTTTCGCGCAGAAGCCGCGGCCGCCGGCATTCCTTCGGATATAGTGACGGCGGCGTTTGACGGCGTCGTCCTCAATCAGCGCGTATTCGAACTGAACGACAACCAGCCGGAATTCTCGCGCTCGATATGGGATTATATCGACGCCGCCGTTTCCGACCGACGTATTGCCGAAGGAAGGGCGCGGATCGCCGAAAACGCCGCGCTGCTTGAGCGGATCGAAACCGAATACGGCGTCGACAAGGAAATCATTGCGGCGATCTGGGGTCTTGAATCGTCCTACGGGAAAGCGATGGGCGACTATGACGTCATCGGCGCGCTTGCGACGCTCGGCTGGAAAGGCCGGCGAACCGGTTATGGACGCGAGCAATTGATCGGCGCACTGAAGATATTGCAGCACGGATACGCCGATCGCGCGCAATTGCGCGGTTCGTGGGCGGGCGCCATGGGGCAGACGCAGTTCATTCCGACGACCTATCTTTCCTACGCAATCGATCATGGCGGCGACGGCAAGCGGAATATCTGGTCCGATCTTGACGACGTTTTCGCATCGACGGCGAACTATCTCGCCGTGTCGCGTTTTCGCGCCGGCGCGCCCTGGGGCGTGGAAGTCGCCCTTCCCGACGGTTTCGACTTCGCCCTCGCAGACGCCGATGTCCGAAAGGCGCTCGCCGAATGGGTGGGCGTCGGCGTCCACGGCAGCCGCGTCGATCTCGTTTCCGAAATCGATCCGAATCAGCGCGGCCGGATTTTCCTGCCCGCCGGCGCGCGCGGGCCGGCCTTCCTTGTTTTCGAGAATTTCGAGGCGATCCTGAAATACAACCGGTCGACCGCCTACGCCCTGGCGGTCGGGCTTTTGTCCGACCGTCTCGCCGGCCGTGATGAGACGCTCGTCGCCGAATGGCCGCGCGCCGACCGCGCGCTTTCCCTGTCCGAGCGGATGGCGATGCAGCAGGCGTTGAAGGACAAGGGGTTCGATCCGGGACCGGTCGACGGCGTTATCGGCGCGGGCACGCGCCGCGCGCTCAAGGCCTGGCAGAAGGCCGAAGGCCTGCCGGCGGACGGTTACGCCTCGCTCGACACGCTGACGCGCCTCACGCCCTGACGCGCCGGCGCCCCGCGCGGCGATCGCGACACGCTTTTTGTTCGCAACAAAACGGGCTTCAGGTTTGCGGCGATGACGGGCGAGGTTGAACAGGCGAAAGTCGACTGGGACGCGATGGCGCCCCGGTCGGTTTTTTTCGGCGACATTTATTTCTCCGGCGACGGCCTCAATGAGACCCGCCACGTTTTTCTCGCCGGCAATGATCTTGAGCGGCGCTTTGCGCGCGCCGAACGGTTCGCCGTCGCCGAACTTGGCTTCGGTTCCGGCCTTAACATGCTCGCCGCCTGGGCTTTGTGGCGAAAGACAGCAAAACGCGCCGGCGCGCGCCTGGAGCTGTTGTCTTTCGAAAAACATCCGCTGTCGCGCGCCGATCTTGCGCGCGCCCATCAAGCCTGGCCCGAATTTGCGGCGCAGAGCGCGGCGCTTGTAGGCGCGTATCCGCCGCCCGTCGCAGGGCGAACGCGCATCCGCCTCGACGAAGATGTTGCGCTGACGCTCGTATTCGGCGACGCGGCGCGCGCGCTCGCCGAAACGGAGGGCGAAATCGACGCCTGGTTCCTCGACGGTTTCGCGCCGGCCAGGAACCCGGAAATGTGGGCGCCGGAAATTTTCGCCGAGATGGCGCGCCTGTCCGGGCCGGGCGCGACGGCCGCGACGTTCACCGTCGCAGGCGCCGTGCGCCGGGGCCTTAAAGCGGCCGGCTTTGAAATCGAAAAACGCCCCGGCTTCGGGCGCAAGCGCGAGATGCTGACGGCGCGCCTCGAAACGCCGGCCAAACCGGCATGCGCGGCGCCCTGGCTTCATGAAGAAAACGACGTGAGGGCGCGCCCCGGCGGCGAAATCGCTGTCATCGGCGGCGGCGTTGCTGGCGCGGCCCTCGCCCACGCCCTTGGCTCGCACGGCTTCAACCCGACGATTTTCGATCCCGACGGGCTCGCCGGCGGCGCATCCGGCAATCCGGCCGGCCTTGTCATGCCGCGCCTCGATCTCGGCGATCAGCCGATCGCGCGTTTTTTCATCGCCGCCTATCTTGAAGCGCTGTCGACGATCGATTCGCTGGCTCGCGACCATGGCGGAGCGTTTTTCAATCCGTGCGGCGTCCTGCTGAAAGCAACCGATGAGGCGGAGCGCGCGCGCCAGCGCAAAATCATCGCCGCGAAACTGCTGCCGGACGGTCACCTGATCGCGCGCGGCGACGCGATATTCTTTCCCAAAGCCGGCGTCATCGACCCGAAGCGCTATTGCGCGTTTCTCGCCGACCGCACGCCGGTCGTAACGGCGCGCGTTCGCGTCCTCGACAATGACGGCGACGGCGTCGTTGCGACGATCGACGGCGGGGCGCAGCGCCGGTTCGACGCGGCCGTCATCGCCAATGCGCGCGATGCGCTGAAATTCCGCGCCGCGCGCACGCTCCCCCTTTCCGGCGTCATGGGACAGATCGACATGTTCGCGCAGGCCGAGGCGCCGGCGGAAGCGCTCGCCTTCGGTCCCTACGCCGCGCCGGCGCCCGGCGGCGGCCTCGTCATCGGCGCAACCTATGAGAAAATCGGCGCCGGCGAAGCCGCGCGGACCGCAGATGCGGCGACGCGCGCAAATATCGCCGCCGTCGGCGCGGTTTCGCCCGAACTGGCGCAATCGCTGATGGCGCTGAAATCCCGGCCGCGCGCCGGCGTTCGCTGCCAGACGCCGGACCGCGCGCCGATCGTCGGGCCTGTCCCCGACTGGAGCCATTTCGCAGCCCATTACGACGATCTGCGGCTCGGAAGGAAACGCGACTATCCGCATGCGCGTTCGGCTCCCGGCCTGTTTATCCTGACGGGGCTCGGTTCGCGCGGGCTCGTCCTCGCCCCGCTCGCCGCCCGGATCATCGCCGCCCGGCTCGCCGGCGCGCCGGCGCCGGTTGAACGGGACGTTTCAGAAGCTCTGCACCCGGCGCGTTTTTTCATCCGCGCACTCAAGCGTTCGCAGCGGATTGTTGCGAAATAGCCCGCCGCCTTGCCGCGCCGCCCGGCATAAGCTTTAAGTCGGGCCAAACGCCGAGGAGCCGTCGCATGCAGGAAACCCCTTTTGGTCCCGTCTATGACAATGTCCTTGAAGGCATCGGCAAGACGCCGATGGTCAGGATTTCCAACATCGACACCGGGCTGTGCGAACTCTTCCTGAAACTCGAATCGAACAATCCCGGCGGCTCGATCAAGGATCGCATCGGCCTCGCCATGATCGAGGAGGCCGAACGCGACGGACGGCTGAAACCGGGCGGCGCGATTGTCGAGGCGACGGCGGGCAATACGGGCCTCGCGCTGGCGCTTGTCGCCGCCCAAAAAGGCTATCCGCTCACCATCGTCGTTCCCGACAAGATGGCGCAGGAGAAAATTTTTCACCTGAAGGCGCTCGGCGCGGATGTGCGCCTGACACGCTCCGATGTCGGCAAGGGCCATCCTGAATACTACCAAGACGTCGCGCAGAAAATCGCCGATGAAACCGGCGCCTTTTACGTCAACCAGTTCGCCAACATGGCGAACCCCAAGGCGCATGAGACGATGACCGGTCCCGAAATCTGGGGCCAGATGAACAAGGACATGGACGCGATCGTCGCCGGCGTCGGATCGGGCGGCACGATTTCGGGCCTTGCGCATTTTTTCGAAACCGAAGCGCCGGACGTCGAGATCATTCTCGCCGATCCGAAAGGCTCCATACTGACCGATTACGTCAATACCGGCGTCAAGCCGAACGAGGTCGGATCCTGGCTCGTCGAGGGGATCGGCGAGGATTTCATTCCCGACATCTGCGATCTCGCGCGCGTCAGGAAAGCCTATGGCGTCACTGACAAGGAAAGCTTCGAGGCCGCGCGCGCGCTCCTGAAAAAAGAAGGCATCCTCGGCGGCTCCTCGTCGGGAACGATCCTCGCCGCGGCGCTGAAATACTGCCGCGAGCAGAAAACGAAAAAGCGCGTCGTCGCCTTTGTTTGCGATCGCGGCGACAAGTACCTCTCCAAAATGTACAATGATTACTGGATGTACGATCAGGGCTTCCTTAAGCGCCCGCCGAAAGGCGATTTGACCGATCTCATCACGCGCAAACACTCCGAACACGCGACCGTCGTCGTCAAACCCGACGATACGCTGATGATCGCTTACGGCCGCATGAAGCTCTACGATATTTCGCAGCTTCCCGTCCTTAATGACGACGGCTCGCTCGCCGGCATCATCGACGAGGAAGACATTCTCTTCGCCGTCGTTCGCAACCGGGACAAATTCAAGGATCCGGTCAAATCCGCGATGACCTATCGCGTCGAAACGCTGGATGCGACCGAGAAGATGGAGGAGCTGCTTCCCGTTTTCGCAAAAGGCTTCGTCGCCGTCGTAACGAAAGACGGCAAGTTCGAGGGCCTCATCACGCGCACCGATTTGCTGAACTATCTCAGATTGCAGGTGGCGTAATCGGCGATGGTTGACGTTTACGGCCTTAAAAACTGCGACACGTGCCGCAAGGTCCGCAAGGAACTCGACAGGGCGAAGATCGCATACGACTTCCACGATGTGCGCGAGGCGGGCGTTACGAAAGCGCAGATCGCGCGCTGGGCGAAGGCGGCCGGCTGGGAAAAACTTCTCAACAAATCCTCGGCGACATGGCGCGCGCTCGCCGACGCCGACAAGGCGGAACTTACCGAGGCGAAAGCGCTCGCGCTGATGGCCGCCAATCCGGCGCTTATCAAACGCCCGGTGATCGAGCGCGACGGCACGGACGTTTTCGTCGGCTGGACGAAAGACGTCGCCGACGCGGTGAAGAAATAACGCACATTTTCGCGCGATGCGCGAAATTATCGCCGGATTATCCGGATAATCCCCGCACCGGGCGCCCCTTTGTTTCCAGCCCGCATGCGGACTGCAGCGGTTTTGTACGGATAATCCGTAAGTTGGGAATTCGCGTGAGAGGCGAATGCGCCTTGTTGCGGTTTTTAATTTCGTCATGCGCATCCTCCTTTCGTTTCAGGCGTCGCCGCCAACTCTGTCATTCCGGGGCGGCGCTTCGCGCCGAAACCGGAATCCAGTTCTCGCTGCAAGCTATGGATTCCGGGTTCGCTCCGTCGGAGCGCCCCGGAATGACAAAGCTCAATGATCACTATAAGGCAGCGCGCAAGGTGTGGGATAAGTAGGGGGATAAGTCGGAAAGCGCCGCGAAATCAGCGCGCTATATGGTTAATGAAATGGCGTGAGAAAAATTTTTTTACCCGCTCATTCCGCCGAAAGCCGCAATCCGTCTCGCTTCAGGTATTGGATCCCGGCTTTCGCCGGGTTGAGCGGAAATGAATAACGCTGGAGCTTAAACGATTCCCGTACGTCCGATCGCAAGGAACTTGTCGCGGCGATGGCGGCGCAATTGTTCCGCAGAAAGGGGCGACAATTCCTCGATCGCCGCTTCGATCGCATCGCCGAGGCGCTCGGCGGCGAGCGCCTGGTCGCGATGCGCGCCGCCGACAGGTTCGGCGACGACGCCGTCGACGACGCCGAGCCCGATCAGGTCGGCGGCGGAAATTTTCATCGCCTCCGCCGCGTCGGGAGCTTTCGACTCGCCCTTTCCCTGCGCGTCTTTCCACAGGATCGAGGCGCAGCCTTCCGGCGATATGACCGAATAAACGGCGTGTTCGAACATCAACACCTTGTTCGCTGCGGCGAGCGCGACGGCGCCGCCCGAACCGCCCTCGCCGACGATGACGGCGATCAGGGGCGCGCCAAGGCCGAGACATTTATCCGTACACGTTGCAATCGCCTCGGCCTGTCCGCGCTCTTCCGCGCCGCGCCCCGGATAGGCGCCCGCCGTATCGACAAGCGTGACGACGGGCAGTCCGAAGCGTTCGGCCAGATCCATCAGGCGGATCGCCTTGCGATAGCCTTCCGGGTTGGCCATGCCGAAATTGTGCCTGACGCGGCTCGCCGTGTCGGAGCCTTTTTCATGCCCGATCAGCATTATCGAACGGCCGCGAAAGCGCGCAAGACCGCCGACGATCGCCTCATCCTCGCCGAAGGCGCGATCGCCCGCGAGCGGCGTGAAATCCTCGACGAGAAACGAAACGTAGTCGGAAAAATGCGGGCGCTCGGCGTGACGGGCGACCAGCGTTTTCTGCCAGCGCGTCAGTTTCGAATATACGTCTTTCAGGACGCCCTCGGCGCGCGTTTCGAGCCGCGCAATCTCATCCTCGACGCCGTCCTTTTCGCCGACATGCTTTCGCAGCTCCTCGATACGGCTGTCCAGCTCGGCGACGGGTTTTTCGAATTCCAGATATTTGTGCATGCGCCTGATTATAACTCTTAGCTGCTGACGGCTTAAGCCCCGCCGCCCCGGCGATCAAGAAAAAGGACGATCCGCCGGCCGGTCACCGTTTTTGCGCCTTTGCCGCGAGCGGGTGCGCGGTGAATACGAGATCGCGCAGGCGATCCTGCGAGACATGCGTATAAATTTCGGTGGTTGCGATATCGGCGTGGCCGAGCATCGCCTGAACGCTTCTCAAATCGGCGCCGCCCGACAGGAGGTGCGTGGCGAATGCGTGGCGCAGGACATGCGGCGATACGCGCGCCGGCGCGATGCCGGCGGCGACGGCGAGGTCTTTGACAAGCTGGGCGAAACGCGCAGCCGTTACATGACCGCTCCGGCCGCGCGAGGGAAAAAGAAACCGCGAGGCGATCGCGTCGCCGCCGGCGTCCTTCGCGAGGAAAGCCGGACGCACTTCAAGATAGGCGTCGATCGCGCGCCGCGCCGCGCCGCCGACGGGAACGAGCCGCTCCTTGTCGCCCTTGCCGCGCACGATGATCGCTTCGCGCCCGCCGGCGACCGCGGCGAGCGGCATTGAGACGAGTTCCGACACGCGCAATCCCGCAGCGTACAGCAACTCGATCATCGCGCGCATGCGCAGCGCTTTCGGATCGGCGCCCTGCGCGGCCTCCACAAGCCGGCGCGTTTCCTCCTCGCTCAGGACTTTCGGCAGCGGACGGCGCGTTCGCGGCCGGTCGACCGACAGGGCGGGATTGTCGCCGCGATGGCCTTCTTCATAAAGAAAAGCGTAGAACTGGCGGATCGCGGAACATTTGAGCGCTGCGGTGGACGCTGCGAGTCCGTCCGCCTCAAGCATGGCGAGAAACGCCGAGATATCGTCGGCGCCGGCGGAAGAAAGCGTTTCCTTCCGTTTACGGACGAAATCGGCGAACCGTTCAAGGTCGCGCCCGTAATTTTTAAGCGTCATCGCCGCCGCTGCGCGATCGACCGTCATCATGTCGAGGAAGAGCGCGATCAACCGCCCGTCTTGCGCCGCGCGGCCCTGGATCACGCGGCCCTGGATCACGTTGAACGCTTCGGTTTCAGCCGCGGGACGATGCCGGACGGCGTCGATGATTCGGGCGCGTCCCCGGTCTCGCTCGCGGCGCGCGCTTCATCGGGATAAAGCGCGACGATCGCCGCCTCGACGGCGCGCCGGCGCGCAATTTCGTCCAGCCCCGCGGCGGCGAAGGCCTTTTCCGTCACCGCTTCGGCGACCGGATCGCCCCGGCTCGCCTCGCCGGATGCGGCGAGCGCGGCGAGCGCGGCCTCGCCCTTCGCGCCGCGCGATGCGGCCTCGATCGCCGCGGCGACGATGAAGGCGAGATCGGCGGACGATCCGGCGACGGCGCCCGCAGAACGCAGCGGCGGCGAAGGCGCGATATTGGCGGCGGCGGCGACGCGCTGCGCCGCCGACGGCTCAAGAACGCCGAGTATGCCGGCCATGTCG
The DNA here is from genome assembly GCA_020446945.1 of Parvularculaceae bacterium. Lineage (GTDB taxonomy): Bacteria > Pseudomonadota > Alphaproteobacteria > Caulobacterales > Parvularculaceae > Amphiplicatus. The sequence continues at coordinate 92,768 of JAGRDS010000015.1, read as the reverse complement.
ATGAAGCGCATCGTCTGGTCTTCCGGCGCGCCGGCGCTGATTTCGCCCGCAACCGACATCAGCCATCTTTCGGCGCCGAGCGCATCGCCGACCGCAAGGCGCGCCAGCGCGAATTGCGTCGCATCGCCCGCCGGCATGAGCGCGCCTTCAAGCGCCCGGATATCGTCCGCATAAAGAACGGCGGCCGCGAACAGGTCTTCAAAGCCGGATGCGGCGGCGATTTCGCCCGCAATGCGCGCCGCCTTGTCGCGGATGAATTCCGGCGCCGCCATGGCGCGAATTTCCTGATACGCAGCGCCGGCCTCGCCCGAGGCGGCGTACAGCGCCCTCAGCGACGCCGCGCTCATGACGCCCATCGATGCGGCGCGGCGCGCGGCGGCGAGACGCAAAACCCAGTCGCGGTTCGCATCCTCGGCGACGGATTTGACGACGCCCGCCGAAGCGCGGTCGAGAAATCCGGGCGCCAGGGGCGCGCCGATCGCGCTCGCCGCGGCGAGTTGCAACGCATCGACCGGTTCAAGCGCCGTTTTCGGACGCGCGCCCGCCGCGAGCGGCGCGAAAACCGCTTCGTCGTCGGCGCTCGCCCAGCCGTTTTCTTTTAAAATGCCGAGCGCAAGTTCGGCGGCGTCGAGTTCGTTCGCGCGCGCGTAACAGATGATGCGCAATTTCACCCAGAACGCCGTGTCGCCGCCCGCCGTGACGCGGCGCGCTTTCGAACAGGCCGAATCGGCCTCGCCCGTTAAGAGGTCCGCGCTCGCCATCGCCTCGATGCTCGCCGGATCGGAATTTGCGCCGGCGGCGAGGCTTTCGATTGAACGCGCCGCCTCCAGAAAGCCGGCCGATACGAGCGCTTTCAGCTTGGCGCCGCCGAGCGAGGGCCGGGCGTCCGCCGGCGCCTCGCCGGCCGACAGGAGGACGCGCCGCATCGCCGCGCCGATCGCCGGGCTCGCCGGACGCGCGGGCGCCGCGTTAAGGAGCGCCTCAAGCGCGCTCGCCGACGACCCGCGCCAGAGGTCTGGCGCGAGCGCCCCTTCGCTTCGGTCGAGGAGGCCGGTCGAAAAAGCGTCCTTTGAGAGCGCCGCCTGTTCGATCGGCGCGAGCGGCGCGGTCTGGGCCGCGGCGGCGGCGAACGCGAAAACGGGTGCGAGGGCGCCGGCGGCGAGGCTTTTGACGCAGGCCCTACGCATCGCCCGCCCCCACGGCGTCCTGCTCGATGACCCGCGTATCGGGCTTGAGCGTCAATCCGTAAACATAAAGCCCGACAATCGCGAGAATAACGACGATCAGGACGGTCAGAACAAAGCGCACGGCGGAAATACTCCGGTCAGAAGAATAGGGCGTCCTTCTTCTAGACTAAACCGGTCCCAAACCGAAACCTTTGGACCATTCGGCACTGGCGCGCGGGCGCCGGCTTCATTAGAGACTGGCCTGATGCCCGGACCAAGCCGCAAATCGAGCCAGCGCCCGCTCAAGATAGATCGCCCGATCGCGCTGGTCGGCATGATGGGCGCGGGCAAGACAACCGTCGGGCGAAGGCTGGCGAGCGCGCTCGACCTTCCCTTTCATGACGCCGACGCGGAAATCGAGGCGGCGGCGGGGATGACGGTGGCTGAATTGTTCGAACGCCATGGCGAGGAAAGCTTTCGACGCGGCGAGGCGCAGGTGATCGAACGTCTGCTGTCCGGACCGCCTATCGTTCTCGCCACAGGCGGCGGCGCGCTCGTCAACGAGAAAACGCGCGCCCTGATCGCCGAACGCGCCATATCGGTCTGGATCCGCGCCGAGGTGGAGACGCTGGTCAAGCGGGCGACGAAGCGCGCGGTCCGCCCCCTTCTCAAAAACGGCGATCCGCATGAGATCATTTCCGGGCTGCTTGCGCGGCGCGAACAGTTTTACGAAACGGCGACATTCATCGTCGACAGCAATATCGGCGGACATGCGCGGACCGTCAAAACGATCATCGCCGAACTGACGCGCCGGTGTGCGGGGGAGGATGCGCGATGACGACGGAAATCTGCGCGGTTGCAACACGCGATCGCAACTATGACATTCATATCGGCGAGGGGCTGCTTGAAAGCGCCGGTTCGATCCTGAAGCCGTTGCTGGCGCGGCCGTGGACCGTGATCGTCACCGACGCGAACGTAGACAGGGCGCTTGGGAGCCGGCTTGAATACGGCCTCGGCGCAGGGGGCGTCGCATTCGAGAAGATTACGATCGAACCGGGCGAGGCGGCGAAATCGCTGGACGGTCTCGCGCAGCTCGTTGAAAGGCTGATCGAGCTTGGCGTTGAACGCAACGACACCGTAATCGCATTCGGGGGCGGCGTCGTCGGCGACCTCGCCGGTTTCGCCGCCGCAATCGTCAAGCGCGGCTGCCGTTTCGCGCAGCTTCCGACGACGCTGCTCGCACAGGTCGATAGCGCCGTCGGCGGCAAGACGGCGGTGAATTCCGCCCACGGCAAAAATCTGATCGGCGCGTTCCACCAGCCTACGATCGTTCTCGCCGACATATCCGCCCTGTCGACGCTTCCCGTGCGCGAACTGAAAGCCGGCTACGCCGAGATCGTCAAATATGGCGCGCTGGGCGACGAGCCATTCTTCGCCTGGCTTGAACAGCGCGGGAGAGATATCGTCTCCGGCGACGCCACGGCGCGCCGCATCGCGGTCAAGCGCGCATGCGAAACCAAGGCCGAGATCGTCGCCGCCGACGAGAAGGAGCGCGGCGTGCGCGCGCTTTTAAATCTGGGGCACACATTCGGTCATGCGCTTGAAGCGATGCGCGGCTATTCGGGCGGGCTGCTGCACGGCGAGGCTGTTGCGGTCGGCATGGCGCTCGCCTTCGACTTTTCGGTTGCGCTGAAACTCTGCCCGCCGGCGGACGCGGAACGGCTGAAAGCGCATCTTAAGGCGACCGGCCTTCCCTATCGGCTCGCCGATGTCGCCGACGGCGACGGCTTCGACGCCGACACGCTGGTCGCGCACATGTTCAAGGACAAGAAAGTCGAGGCGGGCGCGCTGACGCTCATACTCGTCAAACGCCTCGGCGAGGCTTTCATCGAAAGAGATGTCGATCCGGCGGCGATCGCCGGGTTTTTGAAAGGCGCCGGCGCGCGCTGATTTTCCAGGGGAGATACAAGGCTCCGACCTCATCATGACCGAAATCGATCCGAACCTCGCGCCGACCGCCGGCGCCGTCATTGCGCTCCTGTTTCTATCCGCGTTCTTCTCCGGCTCGGAAACAGCGCTCACCGCGACATCGCGCGCGCGCATGCGAAAGCTTGAAACGGACGGCGACAAACGCGCCGCGCGCGTCAACGCGCTCATTCGCGACCGCGAAAGGCTGATCGGCGCCATTCTGCTCGGCAACAATCTCGTCAACATCCTCGCCTCGGCGCTCGCGACGACGATGTTCCTTGAACTGTTCGGACAGACCGGCGTCGCATGGGCGACGCTGGTCATGACGCTTCTCGTCGTTATTTTCGCCGAAGTCGCGCCGAAATCGGCGGCGATCGCACGCCCCGATTCGATCGCAATGTTCGTCGCGCCGATCATGCGCTGGATCGTCGTCGCATTCGCGCCGGTGACGCGCATCCTGCAACTTGTCGTGCGCGGCGGCCTGTCGCTTGTCGGCATCCGGCTCGCGGAAGGCGAACAGATCTTCTCGGCCGCCGACGAACTGCGCGGCGCGGTAGAGCTGCATCATGAAGAAGGCGGCCTGGAGAAAGGCGCGCGCGACATATTCCGCGGCGCGCTCGACCTCGATGAAATCACGCTTGACGAAATCATGATCCACCGCAAAGAAATCGACATGCTCGATATCGCGCTGAAGCCGTCGGCCCTGATCGCACAGGCGCTGAAAAGCGGCCACACGCGCCTGCCGCTCTATCGCGACACGCCGGAAAACATTGTCGGCGTCCTTCATGCGAAGGACGTTTTGAGCGCGCTCTGGGAGGCGGAAGGAAACGCCGCGCGCATCAATATCGAGGAATTGTCGCGCACGCCCTATTTCGCGCCGGAAACGACGACGCTTTCAGAACAGCTCGACAATTTCAAACGGCGCCAGGAGCATTTCGCCCTCGTCGTCGATGAATACGGATCGATCATGGGCCTCGTCACGCTTGAAGACATCATCGAGGAAATCGTCGGCGAGATCGAGGACGAACACGACCTGCCGGTACAGGGCGTGCGCCCGCAAACCGACGGATCGATCAATGTCGACGGCAATGTCACGATCCGCGATCTGAATCGCGCCATGGACTGGAGCCTCCCCGATGAGGAGGCCGTCACCGTCGCCGGCCTCGTCATCCACGAAGCCCAGTCGATCCCGGATGTCGGGCAGACTTTCGCTTTTCACGGCTACCGCTTCCGGATCGTAAGGCGGCGGCGCAATCAAATAACGGCGATCAGCGTCGCGCCGATAGAGACGGGCGAGACCGCGCCCGACTATAAGGACATCTGACGCAGGAAAGATCAGGGACCGAATGGCCGCGCGAAAGCCGGGGCGGAACGCCCTTTTGTTTATTTTCATAACGGTCCTGATCAACATGATCGGCTTCGGCGTCATCATTCCGGTGATGCCCGATCTCGTCATGGATGTGACGGGACAGGGCCGCGCCGAGGCGGCGCGCTGGGGCGGGCTGTTGTCGATGTCCTATGCGGTCATGCAGTTCTTCATGATGCCCGTCATCGGCTCGCTTTCGGACCGGTTCGGTCGCCGGCCGGTCATTCTTCTTTCCCTGCTCGCCTACTCGCTCGATTTCCTGATGATGGCGCTGGCGCCGACGCTGGGGCTGTTGTTCGTCGCGCGCCTTTTCGCCGGCGCCTTCTCGGCGAGTTTTTCAACAGCCAACGCCTATATCGCCGACATCACGCCGCCGGAAAAACGCGCCGCCAATTTCGGCCTGATGGGCGCGGCGTTCGGGCTCGGCTTCATCATCGGACCGGGCGTCGGCGGCGTTATCGGCGATGAACTCGGCCACCGCGCGCCGTTTTTTCTTGTCGCCGGTCTTGGCTTCATCAATCTCGTCTACGGCTTCATCTTCCTTCCCGAAACGCTGGCGGACGAGAACCGGCGGCGGTTCGAATGGCGGCGCGCAAACGCTTTCGGCGCCTTCCAGAATTTTCGCAAATATCCGGTCATCCTGCCGATCGCCGTCGTTATCTTCATCGCCCAGCTTGCGCATTGGACGTTTCCGTCCGTGTGGGCGTATTATTCCGGCTTCAAATTCGACTGGTCCGAAAAACAGATCGGATTTTCGCTCATGGCGGTCGGCCTCGCCTCTGCGATCGTGCAGGGCGGCCTGACGCGCATCGTCATTCCGAAATTCGGGGAGCGCAAAGCCGCCTTTTTCGGCATCATCATCGCATCATTCTCCTATCTCGGTTACGGGCTCGCGAGCGAGGGATGGATGATTTACCCCCTGATCGCCTTCGGTTCGCTCGCCGGCTTCACCGCGCCCGCCCTGCAAGGAATCATGTCGCGCACCGTGCCGGCCGACGCGCAGGGTCAGCTTCAGGGCGCGATCGCATCGATCAACGGCGTATCGATGATTATCGGCCCGTTCATGATGACGCAGATTTTCGCCGCCTTTTCCGAAGACGGCGCGCGGGTCATATTCCCCGGCGCGCCGTTCATCGTCGCCGCATGCCTTTCGGTGTCGGCGCTCATTCCGTTCCTCGCCGCGATCGGGCGCATCCAGCGACCGCGCAAGATCACGCCCACTGCGGCCTGAAACGCTTCCAGGCCAAGCGTTAGCGTTTCGCCGTCAGGAGAAATGCGAAAAACGAAAACTTGAAGCCTCGTCCCGATTCCGTTTGCAGCGGCGACGCTTCAGCGCGCGCGCTCGCCGCCGAGCCGCAGCCGCGCGGCGATTTCAAACAGGAACGCCGCCGACAGCCCGAACAGGAGAAAGCCGTTCGCCGCGATCGCCCCGCCGAGAAGGCGCCATTCATCCGGCAGCAATACGTCGCCGAAGCCGAGCGTCGTATAGGCGGAGGCGGAAAAATAAAGCGAAGGCTCCAGCGCGGCGAACGCGCCGATCTTCACGAAAACGATCGCCCATCCGGCGATCTCAACGAGATGGGCCGCCATCAGGATGAGGCTCAAAATCGTCAGGATGGCCAGATCGCGCAAAAAGCGCATCGGGCCCCAGACCTTTTTCGTCGCGGCGCGAAAGATCGCGGCGGTCGCGGCGATGACGACGGCGTGAAAAAACACTGTCGCCGCGATCATCACCGCCGAAATGACAAGTTCTTCGCTGTAGATCATCGCCCGGCCCGCCCCCTTGCGGAGCGGGGAGCCTCGCCGATGCGCCAAAATGAAACAAGGGGCGCTGAGAGACGATCCTCACCCGACGCGCGCGGCGCGCTTGACCGCGGCGAGGATCAGCTTCAACCGCCCATTGGCCCGTTTCACCGCATCATCGACGCTGGAAAGCTGTTCGGCGATCGCATCGCCCTCGCCGTCCTTCTCATCGAGAAGCGCGCGCGCCGCGTCGAGTTCGGCCTTGATCACAACGATTTCCTTGCTCTCGCGGTTCGCCCCGCCCGCGCCCTCATCGCCCCGCCGCAGGCGTCCGCCGCGCACGAACCAGCCGAAGGCGACGCCGGAAATAAAGGCGAGCGCCATCGGGCCGAGGGGCGATAGTCCGAACGCCGCGATGAATTCCTGCATCAATACCAGCCAGGCGAAAATGCGCGAGGGTGCGCGCCATGCGCCCCCTTTCCCGTTTTAGAGCAAACGGCGCGCCAGCCTGAAACGCAAAAAGATTGCGGCGGGCGGCGAGCCGCCGCTTTTTCGCCTGTTACGCGATTTTGGCGCGGCGGATTCGCGCGAATGGCGAAATCAGCGCGGCGCCATCACCATCATCATCTGCCGGCCTTCGAGCTTCGGCATCTGCTCGACCTTGGCGACATCCTCGAAATCGGTCTTAACCTTTTCGAGCAGCGCCATGCCGCGATCCTGATAGGCCATTTCCCGGCCGCGGAAACGCAGCGTCACCTTGACCTTGTCGCCTTCGTCGAAGAAGCGCCGCATCGCCTTGGCTTTGACCTCGTAATCATGGTCGTCGATGTTCGGGCGCATCTTGATCTCCTTGATCTCGACGACCTTCTGCTTCTTCTTCGCCTCAGCCTTCTTTTTCTGCTGCTGGAATTTGTATTTGCCGTAATCGAGGATCTTGCAAACCGGCGGCTGCGTCTGCGGCGAGACCTCGACGAGATCGAGACCGGCCTCGGCGGCGATTTCTATCGCTCTGGCGGTCGCGACGACGCCGCGTTTTTCGCCTTCATGATCGATCAGCAGAACTTGGGGAACCGAAATTTCCTCATTGATGCGCGGCCCGTCATTTTTGGGCGGCGTCTGGGCGAAGGGTCTGCGGGCTATGGACGTTTCTCCTGTGGCGGCTTCTGGAACTGGTCAGATTATCGGGCGGACGCGAAATGAACGATTAACGCCCCCCGGCGAAGATGAGGGTATATAGGCGATGGCGCGGCAAGATCAACGCACGGCCGCGCGCGGGCTCGACGAACCCCTGGGGATAAGACCCATATTGTCGAGGGCGCGCCAGACGAATTCCGGCTTGGCCTCGTCCATGGCGGCGCGCGTCGTCAGCGTAATGACATTGCGCCCTTTCGGCGACAGGCGTTCCTCGCCGGCTTTGCGAATGAGAACGCCCGCCCCGCCGACGCTGACGACAAGATGCACTTCCTCCGCCGCGTCGCTGACGAAAAAAGCCGCCGTACGGGCGAGCGAAACGAGCTGCAAATGGTCCGCCTTGCCCGTCAGGTCGACAAGCTCCGGCGCCGCGTTGGCGACGTCGTCGGCGAAACCGTGCAGGTCCTTCGGACCGATCAGGACCGGCATGACGCCCTTTTTCGCCATCATGCGCGCCAGATCGGCGTAATGCCCCGCCGGCCAGCGGCGCGCCTCGTCGACGCCCGGCATCAGCAGACCGTAAACGCCGGAAACGCCGAACCAGGAGGGCTGCATGTTCGCCGCATCCTTGCGGCTTGCGAGCGCCCACTGAAAATCCGGCAACCGTTCGGCGGCGGCGACGCCGACCGCATCCGAAAATCTGGACATATCCGGCAGGCTTTCCTCGGGCGCGCCTTTCTTGCGCGCCGATCGCGACGCCGGCGCGACGGACCGCCATTTCGGCCGGAATAATCCGAGCGCCGAATAAAGCTTCTTCGCATCCTCATTGGCGGCGAGATCGTAGATGTAGGAAAAACGCGACGTCCTGATCTGCTGGACGAACGCCTTCTTCGCTTCCGGGTCGCGGAAATCGGGCATGGCGGCGACCTGATCGAAATAGGGCGATGCGCGCGCGATGCGTTGCAGGCGGCTTTGCGTCAGCAGCGAAATACGCGCGCCCGGATGCGCGGCGCGGATCGCCTCATAAAGCGGTTCGGCGGCGACAAAGGCGGCGAGCCCGTCAGTCTTTATGACGAGAATGTTCTGGCTTCGCCCCATCATGCCCCGACGCCGTTCCCGGATTTCGTCCGTTCAAGGAGCGATCGATACGCGGCAAGCGTCGCATCGCACATCGCGCGCGTTGAATATCGCGCCGATATCCGCGCACGCGCGCGCGCGCCCATGGCGCGCCGTCCCTCGCCGCCAAGCAGGACCGCCCGGCCGAGCGCATCGGCGAGCGCGGCGTGCGAGCCCGGTTCGACCAGGAATCCGGTGATATCCGCTTCTACCGTTTCGCGCGCGCCGCCATGATCGGCCGCGATGCACACCCGCGCCATCGCGCCCGCTTCCGCCGCCACGCGCCCGAACGCTTCCGGCCGCGTCGACGGAGACAACACGATATCGGAAACTGCATAGGCCGCCGGCATATCCGCGCAATGGCCGACCGCGCTCACTACGTCTTCTAACCCCAACTCACTCACCATTCGCATCAGCGAGGCCGCGTATCCGCGCCGCCCTTGCGAGTCCCCGGCGAAAATTAGACGGAACCTGGGAAAAACGCCAGTATCGACTTCCTGTTTCAGCACGCGGGCCGCGCGAATGGCGGTTTCGTGGCCTTTCCAGTCCGTCAGCCGGCCGGGCAGCAATATCACGAGCCGGCCGCTTTCTTCCCCAAGTCGCCATTTTTCTCCGATTGCGCGGATTCTGTCCCGCGAAATCGCGTCGGGGTTGAATTCTTCAAGATCGGCGCCGCGCGCAATGACGACGAGGCGCTCGCCCGGATCGTAAATCCGCCGCACCGCCGCGGCGGTGAATTGCGAATTTGCGATGACAAGATCGGCGCGCGCCATGGCGGAATTGTAAAACCGTTTGATCGGCGTGCGCGCGTCATAGGCGCCGTGATAGGTGGCGACGAAGGGAACGCCGGCCGCGCGCGCGGCCATCAGGGCGCTCCACGCCGGCGCGCGGCTGCGCGCGTGAACAAGATCGACATTTTCCGCGCGCATCAGCCGGATGAGGCGCGCGCGATTGGCGACAATGACGAGCGGGTTTTTCGACGCCGCCGGCATGAGGATCACCTGTCCGCCGGCTTTTTCAATCTCTCCGGCGAGGCGCCCGCCCGCCGTCGCGACGAGCGCGCGCCCGCCCGCGCCGACAATGGCGCGCGTCATCTCAAGCGTCGTGCGCTCGGCGCCGCCGGCCTCTAGCGCGGGAACGACCTGCAAAATCGAATTTTCAAATCGCATGGGCGAAATCCACGGGAATGGCGGGGTCGCTTTCAGTCTCGGCGCGCGCCATCATAAGCCCTGACGCGGACCGGAAATTCAAGCGGCGGATCGATGAAAGAAGAAACGGGTACGATCGACGGCCCCAACGGGCGCCTCGCCTACAGGCGTATCGCAGGCGCCGGGCCGCAATTCGTCTGGCTCGGCGGTTTCAAATCCGACATGACCGGAACCAAGGCGCAGGCGCTCGCCCGCTGGGCCGGCGAAACGGGGCGCGCTTTTCTGCGCTTCGATTATTCCGGACACGGCGCATCGGACGGCGCGTTCGAGGATGGAACGATTTCCGCATGGCTGGGCGATACGCTCGCCGCGATCGATGCGCTTGGCGACGGGCCGCTGGTTCTTGTCGGCTCATCCATGGGCGGATGGATCGCCGCGCTGGCCGCGCGGCGCATTCCCGACCGGCTCGCCGGCGTTATATTCATAGCGCCGGCGCCCGATTTCACCGAGGAGCTGATGTGGAATGTCATGACCGGACCGGAGCGCGAGACGCTGATGAAAGAAGGACGCCTTGTCGAACATTCCCAATATTCGGACGAGCCGACCATCATCACGCGCGCGCTTGTCGAGGACGGCCGAAACCATCTCATTCTCGGCGACGGGATCAGGATAAGATGCCCGGTCCGCATCCTGCAGGGCATGGCTGATCCGGACGTTCCCTGGCGCCATGCGCTGAGATTTGCTGAGAAAATCGAGGGCGGAGACGTTGAAACGACGTTGATAAAGTCCGGCGATCACCGGCTTTCAAAGCCGCATGAAATTGCGAAGATCATCGCGCTCGCCGAAACGCTCGGCGGCGTCTAGCTCAATTCGCGGATAAACATCGCGCCGGCGAGCGTTGACGAGCGCCAGATAATTTCGGCCTGGCGCGGCGGTTTGTCGCGATCTATCCGTATGCTGATTTTATCGGGCAGCGCGCCGGCGTTTTCGATTTTGATCAGGCAGCCGTTTTCGCTGACATTGCGGATGATGCAGTCGAGCGCGCCGGCGTCGGGAAGGATCACCTCGCCCGCCTTGAAAGTCGGCTGGCGCACCGAGCCGCGGCGTTCTTCGACCTGCGACAATTCAGAAGATTCTGGATTGCGTTCGCCGGATTTTTTCCTGACGCCCGGCTTGCTTTGCCTGCCCATAACGCACCTCGTCGCGGCCGGAACCGGGCCGCCATTTCACTGCGCATTCTCGCGTCAGGGGCTGAAAATCGCGTTAACCGCGCCCGGCCGCGTCCCGGGGCGCAATTCGCCGCATAAAAAGCCCGCTTCGCCGCCGATCGCTGGCCCGCGCGCGCCTTAAGGCTAGAAATTCCGGGGAGTTCGGCGCCTCGGCGGCGGACGGCCGGACGGGAGGAGGCTTGCGACATCTGTAACACCGTGCTACAGATGTCGCTGAAAGGCCGGATTTCGCGCCGGACTTCACGCCAGCCAAGGGGATTTTATGGCCGTTGACCCGTCCTTGCAGCCGACCAAGCCGGAGCTTTCCGTTCTTAAATTACTGTGGCGGAAAAAAGCGCTTTCGGCGCGCGAAATCACTGACGAGGTCGCGCCCGAATTCAACTGGACCTATTCGACCATGCGCACGGTCATCGAACGCATGTGCGAGAAAGGCCTTTTGAAGAAAAAGAGCCTCGACGGCATCAACGTCTATTCGGCGACGGTCGGAAAGGTCGCGCTGTTGTCGCGCATGATCCTCGATTTTTCGGACCGCGTGCTGGAACTCGACGCGGCGCCTTCGGCCGTGATGTTCGCGGAATCGAAACTCCTGTCGGAGGATGAAATCCGCGAGCTTGAAAAAATCCTGAAATCGGAGACGCGAAAATGAGCGGCCTCTTGGAATTCAACGCCTATCAGGGCGAAGCCTTGCTGATCTGCCTCGCCGCCTCGCTCGTCTGGGCCGGCATGCTGCTCGTGGGCGCGCGTGGCCTTGAACGCGCCGCGCCGATGACGTCGGCGGAGAAATTATGGACCTCGGCGCTATTGTTCGCCGTCCTCCCCTCGCTTGTCGCGCCGACGCTCGCCGCGCTCGGCGTTTCACTGCGCCCGATGCCCGAAGCCGTCGCGCTGGAGGCTGCGCCGCAGATGACGTATGTCGAAAGCTCGACGGCCGGCGCGCCGGCGCAACCGGCGCAGGCGCCATTGGTGACGACGGCGCAATTGATCGGCGGCGCGGCGCTTTTGTATGTTTACGGCGCCGTTCTCGCCTTCTTTCTCTGGGCCGGGCGCCAGGCGTGCCTTCAATACGCTGTCGCGCGCGCGCAACTGATAGAGGACTGGGATCTTTACGATCGCATCGAGGACTGGGCCGAGCGGCTTGAAGTCCGTATGCCGACGATCCGCCGCTCGCGGCACGTATCGAGCGTTTGCATCACCGGCGTCGCACGCCAGACGATCCTTGTTCCGGAAGGCATCGAAACGCGCATCGGAAGCGATGATCTTGTATTGATGTGCGCCCATGAACTGGCGCATGTGCGCCGGGGCGATACGCGCCTTTTCACCGCGACGCAGCTTGCGCGCGTCCTCTTCTGGTTTAACCCGCTTGTCGGGCGCATCGCGCGCAACGCGGAACTCGCCGCCGAAGAAAGCGCCGACGCGCTTGTTCTCGACAAGGGCGTCGACCGGCGCGCCTATGCGGCGTGTTTCGTCGAAGGGTTGAAATTCGCGGCGTCGAAAATGAACATGCAGCCCGCGCTTGCGCCTTCTTTCACGCCGGCCGATCCGGGCGGGCGCCGTCGCCGCCTCAACGCCATCCTGTCGCCGCAGGCGCCGAAAAAGACGCCGCTTGCAACGCGCCTCCTTCTTTCCGCGGCCGCCTCGACCGTCGCGCTCGCCGCATTCGGACAGGCCGCGCTCGCCGTCGATCCGGAAAGCGCCGGGACGCAAAACAGCCTGCTCCAGAACCTGCCGCTGGTCGGCGAAATCTCGCAGGAGTTCGGCGACAGGCGGGAAACGGCCGGCGTCGACGACGCTTCCGCCCATAGCGGCGTCGATATCAAGGCGCCGATGGGCGCAAAGATTTTCGCGCCGGGCGACGGCGTCGTCGTCGAGGCGACGAGCCGCTACAAGGGGTCGACCGATTGGGGCAAGGTCGTCGTCATCGATCACGGTCATGGTTTCGTCACGCGCTTCGCCCATCTTGACGCCTACAGGGTGAAAAAAGGCGATCGCGTCAAAGCCGGCGAAATGATCGCGACAGTCGGCGTCACCGGAAAGACGACCGGCCCGCATCTGCATTTCGAAACGCTGCGCGATGGCGAGCCCGTCGATCCGGCGAATGTCATCGCCGCCGCGCCGGTCGCCGAGCCTGCCGCCGAGCCTCATCCGGCGGCGGAACCGAAACCCGCCGCGGCGCAAAAGCCCGCGGGCGTCGCCAGACCGTCTAGAACGTTGCGCTATTCCTACAAGTTTGCGCCGGCCGGAGAGATCCCCGGCGCGCCCGGCGTCGATCGTTTTTCGCCGCCGAACGAGTTCGCGGCGTTCGGCCTCGACGCGCCTGAATTCGCCGGGCTTGCGGTAGCGCCGCCGAAAGATGTCAAAGTCGCAGAAGCCTCGTCATGGGGCTTCGCCGGCCCGTCCACTTTCGCCGCGCTCGCCGAGGATCTCGAAGAGCGTCTGCTGGGCGCTGCGAACGGCGAATATGAAGGCTCGTACAAAATCAACTTCAATGACGGCGCGAACGAGTTTCGCTATTCAAGCGACGAACCGATGACGGCGCAAAAGCGCGCCGAACTTCGCAAGGCGCTTAAGGCGATGCGCAAATACGAGGAAAAGGCGCAAAAGGAGCAAGCGAAAATTCGCGAGAAGGAGCATAAAGCCTGGCGCGAAGAAATGGCGCGCATGCACGACGACGCCGAAAAATCACGCATTGATTTCGAAAAGGCGGAGAAGTTCCGCCTCACCGACGCGCAGATCGCCGCCATTCGAAGCGAAGCCGAGCAGGCGGCCCGCAATGCGCAAAGCCGGGCCTACGCCAGCCGCGAGCAGGCCGCCGAACAGCGTCGCGAGGCCGAGGAATATCACCGCGAAGCCGAAGAACGCCGCCGCGAGGCCGCGTTGCAGCGCGAGGACGCAAACGAGCGCCGACTGGAAAGCCTGGAAGCGCAACTCGAAGCGCTTGAAGAAGCGCGCGACAGTCTCGAAGAACAAGTCGACGGCAGTTTCGAAGACGCGCTTGTCGATCTGGAGGTCGCCGAGGCCGACCTTGAATTTGAAGATCTGTCTAAAGAGGAAATGGACGCCGCACGCTCTGCGATACGCGATCAACGCCGCCGGCTGGAGCGCGACAGCGCGTATCACAAGCGCGCGATCGAGACAGCGCAAACTCGGCTCGACAGCCAGATTGCGAACGTCGAAAAACAGATCGAGGCGCTTGACGAGGCGGATTTCGACGAATGACGCATTCCTTACTTCGAAGTTAAAACACTTCGTCGCTTGCATGGGGCCGTTGGTCGAAACAGGACCGGCGGCCTCTTGTTATTAAGGGTTTTCCGCGTGTTTATGAGCTACGCGACAATTGTAGCTTCAAACCTGCTGCGGGGAATTTCGCATGGGCCTCACCAAACTCTGTCTCAAGAATCCGGCCGCCGTCGGCGTCGTGCTGGCGCTGATCGCGCTGCTTGGCGTTATTTCGGTTACGCGCCTTCCCATTCAGCTTCTTCCCAATATCGAACGACCGGTGATGGGCATATGGACGGGCTGGCGCGCGGCGAGCCCGCGCGAGGTTGAAAGCGAAATCATCGAACCGATCGAACGCGAATTGCGCGGCATTCCCGGTTTGAAAACCATGCAGTCCTGGTCGAATGCGGGCGGCGGTTTCGTGCGCCTTGAATTCGCTCTCGGCTCCAACATGGACAAGACGCTGACCGAGGTTTCAAGCCGCCTGCAGCGCGTGCGCGGCCTGCCTGCGGAAGCCGACCGTCCATCGATCGGCGATTTCGGCGGCGGATCGTCCGGCGAAACGCTGATCTTTTTGTTCCTCCAGCGCCTGCCCGGCCATGGCGAGGCGTCGATCAGCATGAGCGATTTCGCCAAAACGCGCATCGCGCCTGAAATCGAGGCGATCGACGGCGTCGCGGGCGTCGATGTCAATTCCGATGACGGCGAGCAAATCATCCGCATTTCGTTCGATCCGTTCCGCCTCGCCCAGCTTGGCGTGACGATCGACCAGATCGCGCAGACCGTTAACCGGTCGACGGATGTCACCGGCGGATCGGTCGAAGTCGGCCGGCGCAATTACACGATGCGTTTCGAAGGCCGCTACACCGCCGATCAGCTCGGCGAGACGATTCTCGCCTGGCGCAATAATGCGCCGGTGCGCCTGAGCGATGTCGCCGACGTTTCGGTCGCCAACGATCGCGGCGGCGGCGTCGTTTTTCAAAACGGCAATCCGGCGATCGGCATGCGCATCCTGCGCGAGCCGGGCGCGAACACGCTGACCGCCATCAACGCCATCACCGAGAGGATCGACGAGTTGAACGCCGGCGTGCTGGCCGAACTGGGTTACACGGTCCAGAAAAGCTTCGATCCCTCGCTCTTTATCAAGAACGCGCTGTCGATGCTCGCCGGCAATCTGATGATCGGCGTATTGATGGCGACGGCGATTTTGTGGGCGTTCCTGCGCCGCACGACGGCGACGCTGCTGATCGCCGCAGCGATCCCCGTCTGCCTCGCCGCGACGATCGTGTTCCTGAACATGGCGGGCCGTTCGATCAACGTCATTTCGCTCGCCGGCCTCGCCTTCGCGACCGGCATGGTCCTCGACGCGGCCATTGTCGTGCTTGAGAATTTCGTGCGCATGCGCGAGGAGGGGCGCGAGCCGAAAGAAGCGGCCGCCAAAGCGGTTTCACAGGTTTTCGGCGCGCTGTTCGCGTCGACCGTGACGACCGTGGCGATATTCATTCCGGTGATGTTCTTTGAAGATGTCGAGGGGCAGTTGTTCGCGGATCTCGCCCTGACGATCGCCGTCGCGGTGACTTTCAGTCTCATCGTCGCCACGACCGTGCTGCCGGTCGGCGCGGCCTTGCTGATGAAAAAGAAACAGACGGCGCGCGAAAGGAAGTCCGCGTTTTTCGACCGCCTTCCCGACGTCGTCATGAATATGACGAGGACGCCGGCGCGGCGCTATGGCTGGATCGCCGCGCTGACCTTGATTCCCGTCACGGCCGGCTTTCTTCTTTTTCCCTCGCTCAACTACCTGCCGCCGGTCAAACGCGCGGCGATCGACGGGTTCATCTCGTTCCCGTCAGGCGCCAGCGCCGACATGGTCCGCGAGGAATTTGCGGAAGTCGTCGTCGACCGGCTCGATCCTTACATGAAGGGCGAAAAAGAGCCGGCGTTGCTGAATTACTACCTCTATACGGGCGACTGGGGCGGCAATATCGGCGTGCGCCCGAAGGTTCAGTCGAACATGGGAACGCTTGAAAAGCTCGTCAACGAGGAGATCCTTTCGGGCTTTCCGGACACGCGCGTCTTCGCGCGCCAGGGCGATCTGTTCGGCGATTTCGGCGGCGGCGGCGATATCCGCATCGAGGTGCAGGCCGCCGATTACGACGCGCTTCAGCAATCGGTGCCGGGCGTTTCGGACATCATCACGGCCGCGCTTCCCGGCGCGAGCGTGTGG
Source organism: Parvularculaceae bacterium (assembly GCA_020446945.1). Classification (GTDB taxonomy): domain Bacteria; phylum Pseudomonadota; class Alphaproteobacteria; order Caulobacterales; family Parvularculaceae; genus Amphiplicatus. The sequence goes on along the minus strand of JAGRDS010000015.1, from coordinate 76,461 downwards.
CCGAACCCCGACCCGCAGATCGTAACGCCGGAAATCACTTTGGTCCCGAATGACCGCCGCATCGCGGAAGTCGGCCTGACGCGCGCGTCGGTCGCGAACGCCGTGCGCGCTTTCGGCGACGGGTTGTGGCTCGGCGAGTTCTTCCATGAAGACACGCGCGTCGACATCATCCTGAAATCGAAAGAATGGGGCGAGCCCGAATATCTCTCGACCGTACCGGTTTCAACGCCGACCGGGGCGCTTGTGCCGCTCGGCGAGCTGGCAACCTTCCAGCGCACCGTCGGCCCGCAGCAGATCAGCCGCATCGACGGCCGGCGCACGATATCGCTCGCGGTAAACGCGCCTGAAGGCATGGCGCTCGGCGATATCGTCGAAACGCTGAAAGGCGACGCCGAAAAGCAGATCTACGCCGCATTGCCGGAAGGCGCGTCGATGAAATTCGCGGGCGAGGCCGACAGCCTGAAGCGCGCGATAATAAATCTCGGCGGCAACTTCCTGCTCGCCGTTGCGATCCTGTTCCTCATCATGGCGGCGCTGTTCAAGTCGATCCGCGACGCTGCGATCGTCATCGTCGCGCTGCCGATGGCGGCGGTGGGCGGCATCCTGGCGATCCGCATCCTGAACATGGTTCACCAGACGCCGCTCGATCTTCTGGGTATGATCGGCTTCATCATTCTCCTCGGCATCGTCGTCAACAACGCAATCCTGCTCGTTGAACAAACGCGCCAGTCCGAGGAGGAAGGCTTCAGCCGGACGGAGGCGGTGCGCGAGGCGCTGCGCCTTAGAACGCGGCCGATCTTCATGTCGACCGCCACGACGCTGATGGGCATGCTGCCGCTCGTCATGGCGCCAGGAGAAGGCGCGCAGATTTATCGCGGCCTTGCGACCGTCATTTTCGGCGGCATGCTCGTCTCGACGCTTTTCACTCTCGTCCTGATGCCGGCTCTCCTGCAGCTCGGCGCAGAAAGAAAAGCCGCCGCCCGTCCTTCGGGCCTCATTCTTCAGCCTGCGGAATAAGGAATTTCGCGATGCGTAAAATTTCCATCAAACGGCCTGGCCGATACATTGCGGGCGCCGCGCTTGTCCTGGCGATCGCTTCCGGCGGCGCCTTTGTCGCCGGCTTGCTCGACAATACGGCGAACGCCGCAGCCGAAGACGGCCCGCCCGCGCCGCCGCCCGCCACGGTGCGCACCGCCGAAGCGATTTCGACCGAACTCGCCCCGCACTCACAGGCTCCCGGCTCCGTCGTCAGCGTCAATGACAGCCTTATCGCCGCGGCGACGCCCGGGAAAATCCTGTGGGTTTCGGAAATCGGTTCAGAAGTCGAGGCCGGCGAAGTTATCGCCCGCATCGACCCCGCCGACGCGATCCTTCAGCGCGATGAAAGCCGCGCCGACATCAAGCGGCTGACCGCGCGCGCCGACTATCTTGCGCGCCTTGTTGAGCGTCATGAGGGACTTGGCGAGGACGGCGGCGAATCCGAAGCGGCGATCGATCAGATGCGCGCCGACCGTGACGAGGCCCAGCAAAATCTTGAACGCGCGCGCGTCGCGCTGCGCCGCGCGCAAACCGCTCTTGAGCGGACGGAAGTCAAAGCCCCCTTCAACGGGCGCATCGCCGCGCGCGCAATAGAAGTCGGCGAATTCGCCAATCCCGGCGCGCCGATTGCGCGTCTTGTCAATATCGACGCGCTTGAAGTGACGGCGCGCGCGCCCGACGCGATGCTTGTCGCCGTGCATGCGGGCGATGAAATCCGCGTTACGAACGGCCTTGACACCCTGACGGCGAAAGTGCGCGCGGTCGTTCCGGTCGGCGATACCGTCAGCCGCACGCTGGAGCTGCGCCTCGTCCTGCCCGCAACGGACTGGCATATCGGATCTGCGGTGCAGGTGAGCCTGCCCCGCTCGGCCCCCAAGCGCGTCGTCGCCGTTCATCGCGACGCGCTTATCCTTCGCGCCGACCGCGTTTCCGTCTTTAAGGTCGGGGCCGATGATGCAGCGGCGCAAATCGAAGTCGAACTTGGGGCCGCCGATGGCGATTATATCGAGGTGATCGGCGACATCAGGCCCGGCGAGCGCGTCGTGACGCGCGGCGGCGAAAGGCTGAGAGACGGTCAGAAGGTCGCCATTCAAAACGCCGGCGCCGGCGCGATGAGCTGAACGGCGCAAAAAGGCGCAGCAGGCTGGAGCAGGTTATGAAAAAGGCGGCGCTGGCGCTTTGCCTCGGCGTTCTTGCGTCGCTCGCGGTGATCGCTTCGTGCAGCCGGGCGCCGCAGGACGCCGCCGCCGCGCATGACGGCGATATAGCGATCATCGCCCGCGCGCGCGCGATAATCGACGCGTTGAAATCGGCTGATCCGGCCGCTTACGAGAAAGCGGCGAAAGAAAACTTCGCCGCCTCGCTCTACGCTGAACGAACGCCGGACGAGCGCGCCGGTTTCGTCCGCATGATTGCGGGCGACCTTGGACGGATGCGGATCGACAATGTCGAAACCGACGGCGAGACGGTCGACGTCGCGCTTGCGGGCGACACCGGAATGATCGCCCGTTTCAGATTTGAGTTCGAAGACGCGCCGGAGCGCAAGATCTCCCGCATCGGCGTTTCGGCTGACGCCGGCGACGGCGCCGGCGCTGCGATCGACATTCCGCCGCCCGCATTCGATGCTTCAATGGACGCGAATGCGATCGGCGCGGCGCTGGATGAATGGCTCGCGCCCGTCATCGACGCCGATGATTTCGCCGGCGTCATTCTGATCGCGCGCAATGGCGATCCCCTGATCCGCCGCATTACCGGCGCCGCGGACCGCAAAAGCGGCGCGCAAGCCGACGCTGAAACGGCGTATAATATCGCATCGATCGGGAAGATTTTTACGAAAATTGCAATCGCGAAGCTCGTCGAGGACGGCAGACTCTCGCTTGATGCGAAAATCAGCGATGTCATCAGCGACTACCCGAACGCCGTAACGGCGACGGCGAGCGTCAGGCAGCTTCTCGATATGGAAGCCGGCGTCGCCGACTTTTTCGGACCGAAATTCGAAACGCAGGCGAAAGACCGTTTCGCGTCGAACCACGCCTATTACGATTTTGTTTCAGCCGAGCCGGCGACTTTCGCGCCGGGCGAGGCGCGCGCCTATTGCAATGGCTGCTATGTCGTTCTCGGCGAAATGATAGAACGCATCGCCGACGAGCCCTACGAGGCGTTCGTCCAGCGAGCGGTATTCGACCCCGCCGGCATGAAGCGAAGCGGATATTTCAACGCCCGGAACGCGCACGAAAATGTCGCGCGCCTCTATGCCCGCGCGGACGGACCCGGTTCCGGCTATATCGATGCGCAGGACCGGCACGGCGATGCAGGCAGCGCGGCGGGCGGGGTCTATTCGACCGCCGACGATCTGCTGAAATTCGACAACGCGCTGCGTGAAGGCCGGCTTTTGAACGGCGCGATGACCGTCTGGGCGCTCGGCGGGGGCGATGAGGACGCGCTGCGCAATCCGTCGCCGATGGGCCTCGCCGGCGGGGCGGACGGAACGAACGCCCTGCTGGAATCGAACGGCGAATGGACGGTGATCCTCACCGCCAATGTCAGCGAACCCGTCCCCGAACAGCTTGGTCTCGCGATCGCGCGCGCCTTGATGAAATAACGGGACGCTCCATTTTCGCCTACAAGCTTTCGCCCGCCAGCTTTCGCCGAACAGCGTTTTCCGATTAGATTGGCGCCCTCATGACGGAGGACGACATGGCGAGAATCCACAAGGGTGAATGTTTCTGCGGCGCGGTGAAAATCGAAGCGACCGGCGAACCGGAAGGCATGGGCTACTGCCATTGCCGCTCGTGCCGTTCATGGTCGGGCGGACCGGTCAACGCTTTCAGCCTGTGGAAACCTGAGGCGGTTCAGGTGGTCGCCGGCGCCGATCGCATAAAGTCCTTCAACAAGACGGCGGCGAGCGCGCGGACATATTGCGCCGCTTGCGGCGGTCATCTGATGACGGATCATCCAGGCCTCGGGCTGGTCGATATTTTCGCCGCGACGATCCCGGATCTCAATTTCGCGCCGGGCGTTCACGTGAATTACCAGGAAACCGTTTTGCCGATGCGCGACGGCCTGCCGAAATTCAGGGATTTTCCGTCTGAATTCGGCGGATCGGGCGAGCAGATTCCGGAATAGGGATTATTCATCCTCGCCGAACTTGTCGGCGATAAGCTTTGTCAGCGTGTCGATCGCTTCCGCCGCCTGCGGGCCGCTCGCGCTGATATTGATCGTCGAACCCGCGCCCGCGCCCAGCGTCAACAGCGCCATGATCGAGCGTCCGCCAACCGTTACGCCGTCCTTTCGCACAATCACCCTTGCGTCGAACGAACCCGCAACGGCGCAAAACCTCGCCGATGCGCGCGCATGCAGGCCGCGCTTGTTGATGATGAGGACATCGGCGCTCACCGGCGCGTCGCTGGTCTGGTCTTTTGTCAATCCGGCCCGCCGAACGTTTTCTTCAGCCGCCGTCGCCGGCAAGCACCCATGAGGCGACATTGATATATTTGCGCCCCGCCTCATGCGCGGCGCCGACCGCATCGTCGAGCGATTTATCGGCGCGGATCGAGGCGAGCTTTATCAGCATCGGAAGATTGACGCCCGCGATCACTTCGGCGTTCGCCTTCTCCATGACCGAGATCGCAAGGTTGGACGGCGTACCGCCGAACATGTCGGTCAGTATAATGACGCCGTCGCCGTCATCGACGCGCCCGGACGCGGCGATAATATCGCCGCGGCGCTTTTCCATATCGTCGTCCGCGCCGATCGACACCGTCTCGACCTTTTCCTGCGGCCCGACGACATGCTCCATCGCCGCCAGAAAATGTTCCGCCAAACTTCCATGCGTTACGATCACCAGACCAATCATGCCGCGCCTACCGCCCGTTCCTTTCCGTCTTTTCAAACCCCCTATCCTGCGTGCATTGCAGCAATTGTCCACTCAAAATTGAAACGGCGATGCGCCTGATGCGGTGCGCGGCGAGGTTTTCCTCGCCTTTCCAGCGAATGGGATAGAGCGGGACGCCCGGTCCCTGCGCATCCGCCCGCGTATCCGGCGGCGCATAGACGCCTGGCTCCGGCATGCGTTCGGCGGGGCGCGACAAATCGACGGCGAGGCGCAAGCGTACGCTTTTCACATGCCTGATCCGCGCCGGTCCGAAGCCGCGCACCTCAATCAAGCCTTCGATCGGCGGCGGCGCGAATGCGACAGGAAAACCGGACGCGGCGTCGATGCGCACCGCATCGTCGGCGACGAGCGCGGTGCGCCGGAACGGGCAGGTTTCGACAAGCGAAAGGGCGAGCGAGGATTTGCCGGCGCCCGGCGCGCCGAGAATGAGAACGCCGAAAAGCGGGCCGTCCGGATCGACGGCGAGGGCTGCGGCGACGGCGTGGACCTGCGCCATCGCGCTAGGCCGTCGGCAATTCGACGACGAACCGCGCGCCGAGAATATCGCCCGCATCGTCGGTCCGGTTCTCGGCCCATACGACGCCGCCATGGCTGGCGATTATCTGGCGCGAGATTGCAAGGCCGAGCCCGGAATTGTTGCCGAAGTCCGACCCTTTGGGCCGCTTGGTGTAAAACCGCGAAAAGATTTTCTCCAGCGCGTCGGGCGGAATTCCCGGCCCGTCGTCATCGACGACCACCTGAACGCTTTTATGCCGTTCGGTCGGCGGCGACATGTAAATCCTCACCGATCCGTCGGCGGGCGAGAAGGAGCGCGCATTATCGATCAGGTTACGGAATACCTGTCCAAGCGCCGTCGCATTTCCGAAAAGGTAAATCGGCGAGCCGGTCGGATCGAAGGCGACGGGGGCGTCGCGCTCTTTCGCCGTCATGCGGTACAGGTCTGCGATATCGGTCAGGAGTTTGCGGATATCGACGGCCTCGCGCGCCTCGCGCGCGAGTTCCGCATCAAGGCGCGAGGCGTTCGAAATATCGGTGATCAGCCGGTCCATGCGCGCAACGTCTTTCTTGATGACGCCCATGAGTTTTTCGCGCGCTTCCGGCTTTGAGGCGATTTCAAGCGTTTCGGTTGCGCTGCGTATCGACGTCAGCGGATTTTTCAGCTCATGCGCAACGTCGGCGGCGAAACTTTCGATCGCCTCGATGCGCGCGTATATCGTCTGAGTCATCGCGCGCAGCGATGCGGAAAGCTCGCCGATTTCGTCCTTTCTCTGCGAAAAGTCAGGAATGCGCGCGCGCGCGGCGGCGGCGATCCCTTCGCGCACCTTGTCGGCGGCGACGGCGAGCTGGCGTATCGGCTGCGCGATCGCCGCCGTCAGCAAAAGCGACGACAAGATCGCGGCGGCGCAGGCGAGGCCGAAAAACGGCAGGATGGCGAGGCGTGCATCGGAAACAAGTTCCTCAATGCCGCCGATTTCCGCCGTCACCAGCCCGTATATCGCCTGCACGCGCCGGATCGGCACCGACACCGATGCGACGAGTTCGCCGTCTTCGTTGAAACGCACCGACGTTGCGCCGCGTTCCTCGGCGAAGGGCGAGGACTGGAGCGCCTCGTTCAATTCCGCCTCGATCGTTCTTTGCGCGGCCTCGCGGCGAAACCCGCCCGTCATGAACCGCTTCAAAAACGCCTCGGCGCCCTGCGCGATGGTCCAGAAAATATTGTCGGCGCGCGCCTCGTCGACGGGGCCCAGTTGCTCGACGACGATTTCGTCTTCGCGCAACATGACATCGTCGATCAGGAGCGCGCCGGCATCGGCGACGACCGGATCGTCCGTCGAGGACGGCGCGTTGAATATCCGGATCCGACCCTCGAAACTGTCCCAGACGCGGTTGAAGACTTCATTGACGTCGCGTTCTGACAGCGAATGCCCGCAGATCCTGGTCTGGAACGTCTCGTTCGCCCGTGAATCGCAGTCGCTTTCCTCAACGGCGGTTTGCGCCAGCACGTCGGCGAAAAGCTGGGCCTGCGCGCGCACGCCTTCGAGTTTGGCGGCGACAAGTCCGTCCCTGTACTGGGTAACGCCGAACGATCCGACGAGAAGGATGACGAGACCGATCAGATTGGCGAGCACGATCGTCAGCGTCAGCCGCGATACGGCGACGCCTGCGCCCCCAAACCGCGAGGGTCGCCGCGGACGCTGAGCCGCCCCTTCCGTCATCAGCCGGATCAGCTCTCCTTGTATTTGTAACCGACGCCGTAGAGCGTTTCGATGGCGTCGAATTCCTGATCGATCACGCGAAACTTCTTTCGAATGCGTTTGATATGGCTGTCGATCGTGCGGTCGTCGACATAAACCTGATCGTCATAGGCCGCATCCATCAGCGCGTCGCGGCTTTTGACGAAGCCGGGGCGCTGGGCGAGCGATTCAAGGATCAGGAACTCCGTCACGGTCAAAACGACGGCCTCGCCCTTCCACAGGCAGGCGTGGCGCATCGGATCGAGCGTCAGGCTGGATCGGCGGATAATCTGCTTTTCTTCTTCCTTGGTCGGCGTCGGCGCGGCGTTGCGCCGGCGCAGAACCGCCTTGACGCGCTCAAGCAGGAGGCGCTGCGAAAAAGGTTTCTTGACGTAATCGTCGGCGCCCATCGTAAGGCCGAGAACCTCGTCGATCTCCTCGTCCTTCGAGGTCAGGAAGATTAGCGGCAAATCCGAAGTCTGGCGGATGCGGCGCAGCAGCTCCATACCGTCCATCGTCGGCATCTTGATGTCGGAGACGATGAGATCGGGCGGGGCGGCGTTGATGTCCGCAAGCGCGCTCGCCCCGTCTTCGAAAGTCTTGACCGTATGGCCCTCGGCTTCGAGCGCCATAGAGACCGAAGTCAGGATGTTCGCATCATCGTCTACCAGGGTGATCGTCGCCATTTTCTCTTCTCTTCCCCTTGAATGCCGGGCGAGCCTACCGGGCTTCGCCGGGCGCTACAAAGGCGCCCATAGGGCTTTATTGTGACGCAGCCGCGTTTATTGCGCCCGCGAGCGCGAAATCCTTCTCCGTCAGTCCGCCGGCGTCATGCGTCGTCAGGGTTACTTCCACCCGGTTATATATGTTCGTCCAATCCGGATGGTGATCGGCCTTTTCGGCCGCCAGCGCAACGCGCGTCATGAAACCGAACGCCGCATTGAAATCGGCGAATGCGAATGCGCGGCTGATGGAGCGTCCTTCGCCGCCGAGCGTCCATCCGGGCGCATTTTCAAGTCGGCGCAGAATTTCCCCCGGTTCCAGTTTATTCGCCATCATCCGGCTCTACACCAGAACGCACGCGCGCGCCAATCGCGCGGGCGAAGATGCGACCTTGCGAAAAAGCGCGAAACCGGCTGACAGTCCCCCGGCGAAACGGGAGAGGAACGCCGGATGAAAGATCTTTTTCGACGCAAATCGATAGATGAGCTTGTCGATCATCGCGCGGCCAACCGGCTGCGCCCCTCCCTTTCAGCCTGGCATCTGGTGCTTCTCGGCGTCGGCGCAATCGTCGGCACCGGCATATACACGCTGGTCGGCATCGGCGCCGAACGGGCCGGGCCTGCCGTTATCGTATCCTTTGCAATCGCCGGCGCGGTCTGCGCGTTCGCCGCGCTCGCCTACGCCGAACTCGCGACGATGATGCCGGCCTCGGGCAGCGCCTACACCTATTCCTACGCCTCTATGGGCGAACTGATCGCGTGGATAATCGGATGGGCGCTCATCCTTGAATATTCGGTTGTCTGTTCGGCGGTCGCCGTCGGCTGGGCCGGCTACGCCGCCGGGTTTCTCGAAGGTTTCGGCGTCCACCTGCCGGCGGCGCTGATCGGCGGCCCGGCGACAGAGGGCGGCCTTGTCAACCTGCCCGCGATTTTGATCGTCGCCGCCGTCACCGGCATGCTGCTGATCGGCACGCGCGAAAGCGCCAATGTCAACTCGGTGCTTGTCGTTGTGAAGATCGTCGCGCTCGCGATTTTCGTCGCGCTGGCGATACCTGCGTTCAACGCCGCCAATTTCGAACCCTTCTCGCCCTATGGATTCGCTGCCCATGTCGATGCGAACGGCGCCGATCGCGGGATCATGTCCGCCGCCGCAATCATATTCTTCGCATTTTACGGCTTCGACGCGGTTTCGACGGCGGCGGAGGAAACGAAAGATCCGGGCAGGAACCTTTCGATCGGCATTATCGGATCGATGGTCGCCTGCACGCTGATTTACATGACCGTCGCGGCGTCCGCCGTCGGCGCGATGTCGTTTCGCGAATTCGCCGCGAGCAGCGAACCGCTGGCGCATATTTTGAGAACGCTCGGCCACCCGCAGGCCGCCGGCCTGATCGCCGCCGCCGCCGTCGTCGCCCTGCCGACGGTCATTCTCGCCTTCATGTACGGACAAAGCCGGATCTTTTTCGTGATGGCGCGCGACGGATTGCTGCCGCACCAGCTTGGCAAGGTGCATGAGAAAAGCGGCGCGCCGGTCGCGATGACGATCATCACCGGCGTCGTCTGCTCCCTGATCGCGGGCGTCCTGCCGCTTGCGACGATCGCCGAACTTGCGAACGCGGGAACGCTCGCCGCTTTTATCGCCACCTCCGCCGCGCTGATGATCCTGCGCGTTCGCGAACCGGCGCGCGAGCGCCCGTTCAAGACGCCGCTCGCCTTTGTCGTCGCGCCGCTCGCCATCGCCGGCTGTCTTTATCTGTTCTTCAGCCTGCCAACGGTTACGCAGACGCGGTTTTTCATCTGGATGGGCGTCGGGCTCGTCGTCTATTTCGTATTCAGCCGTGGATCGAGCGTGCTCGGCCGGCGCGGCTGACCCCTGAAAGGGGCCCCCGTCCGCAAACAAAAAAAAGGCGCCGAACGGCGCCTTTTTTCGTTCATCGCCGCCGGTGCGCGCTATTTGACGACATTCAGCAATTCGACGTCGAAGATGAGCGCCTCGTTCGGCCCGATCGGCCCGCCCGGCGTTCCCGCCTCGCCGTAAGCGAGTTCGGCCGGAATGAAGAAACGAAACTTGTCGCCCTCGCTCATCAGTTGAACGCCTTCGGTCCATCCCGCGATGACGCGGTTTAACGGAAACTCGATCGGCTCGCCGCGGTCATAGGAGGAATCGAATACGGTTCCGTTCAGTAGGCGCCCTTCATAATTGACGCGCACCTTGTCGGCGTCATTCGGCGATTGGCCGCCGGACGCGCCTTTCGTCAGCACCTCGTATTGAAGGCCAGACGCGGTCGTCTTGACGCCGGCTTTCTTTGCGTTCTCGGCGAGGAATCGTTTTGCGGCGTCGAGATTGCGTTCAAGATTTGAAACCTTGATCAGCTCGACGTCGAAGATGAGCGCCTCGTTCGGCCCGATCGGACCGCCCGGCGTTCCCGCCTCGCCATAGGCGAGTTCGGAGGGGATGAAGAAACGGTATTTGTCGCCTTCGCTCATCAGCTGAACGCCTTCGGTCCAGCCGGGAATGACGCGATTGAGGGGGAAACGCGCCGCTGCGCCGCGTCGCCGTGAGGAATCGAATTCCGTACCGTCGATCAGCGTACCGACATAATGCACATCGACGACATCTTCCGCCTTCGGTGAAAATCCGTCCGCCGGCCCTTCGGACAGCACCATGTATTGAAGGCCGGACGCGGTTGTCTTGACGCCGTCGCGGGCGCGGTTTTCGGTCAGGAATTTTTCAGATTTCACTTCATTGTCCGCCGCAAGCTTTTCCAGATCTATCGCCGCCGCATCGCGGGTCGCCGCATCGGCGGGCGCAGGTTCAGCGGTCGTCGTCCCGGCCGCCGTCTCCCCCGCAGCGTCCGCCGCAGCGTCCGCCGCAGCGTCCTTTTTCGCGCAGGCCGAAACGCCGATCAGCGCAGCGGCCAGCCCGCAAATCAAAATCCCTGATTTCATGAGTCACTCCATTTCGCGCCGCGGACAACTAGGCTTTTTCCGCCGCCGGGAAAACCCGCCCGAATGCGAAAACCCCGTTCCCGGCGCATGCTGTGCAAAGTTTAATCGACCGCCGAAAACCAGATCGTCAAAAACTCGACCGGCCGATCCGGATCAGCTCCACATCGAATATCAGCAATTCATCCGGGCCGATATTTGCGCCCGGCACGCCCTGCGCGCCATAGGCGAGGTCCGGCGGGATGAAGAAACGATATTTGTCGCCGGCGCTCATCAACTGCAAACCTTCAGACCAGCCCGCGATAACGCCGTCGACGCGAAACGTATCGGGCGCGCCGCGCGATACGGACGAATCAAACACCGCGCCGCTCATCAGCATGCCGGTGTAATGCACGACGACGATGCTGTTCTTTTTCGGCCGCCGCCCGCCGCGCGCCGATTTCTCGATGATTTCGTACTGAAGCCCGGACGCAGTCGTCGCCACGCCCGCGCGCCGGGCGTTTTCAGCCAGAAAGGCGGCCGAACGCTCGGCCGGACTCATATCCTGTGAAATTTCGCCGCTGTCGGCATTATCCTGCGCCGGGGCGGGCGACGCCGCCATCAACCCGGCGGACAACGCCGCAATCATGATCCTGACCGCCATTCACCCGCTCCAGAAATTCGCCGCAGAGCCTATCGCCCGGCGCCGGCGCTGACAATCAAAACGGCCAGAACACCGGAATGAGCAGCACCGCGATCGCGCCGCAGACAAGATTGAGCGGCGTTCCGAGCCGCAGGTAATCGGTGAATTTGTAACCGCCGACCGAATAGACGAGCGTGTTCGTCTGATAGCCGATCGGCGTCATGAAGCTGGCGCTGGCGGCGAACATGACGGCGACGACGAAGGGCCGCGGATCGACGCCGAGCGAATGGGCGAGGCTGATCGCAATCGGCGTTACGATGATCGCGACGGCGTTGTTCGTCACCGTCTCGGTCAGAACCATCGACAGAAGATAGACAAGCGCCAGCGCGACAATCGGCGACGACGCCTGCAACAGCGGCGCGGCGGCGCCGACGACCAATTCGACAAGCCCGGTATTTTCGAGCGCCGCGCCGATCCCGAGCATGGCGAGAATGAGCGAAAGTATGCGCCAGTCGACCGCGGCGAACGCCTCGTCCGCTTCAACGCAGCGCGTAACGAGAACGATGCCGGCGCCGATCGCGGCGAGCCCGGCGATCGGCATCACGCCGAGCGTTGCGAGAACGATGACGCCGGCCATCGTCGCAAGCGCAATCGGCGCATGCGTTTTCTTGACCGCGCGCTCGCTCGGCATGGCGACATCCACAAGATCATTGTCGTCACAAAGGCGTTTCAGGTCTTCCGGCGCGCCCTCGATAAGCAGCGTGTCGCCGACATCGAGCGGCGTATATTCGAAACGGTCGGCGACATTTGCGCTGCGCCGGTGCAGCGCGACCGGATAAACCCCGTAACGGCGGCGCAGACGCAGATGCCGCAACGTCTTGCCGATAAAACGCGCGCCCGGCGCGAGCAGGATTTCAACGAGTACGGAGGTTCGCGCGCTGAGCGGCTGTAGTCCGCCGCCCGGCGTTTGAACGTCTGGCGCCTGTTTGAAACCGAGAATATCCTTCACCGGAGAGCGCAGAACGACAATGTCGCCTTCGGCGAGGATAACGCTTTCCATCTCCCGCCGCAGCGAAGCATCGCCGCGCACGACATCGACAAGCCGGCTGTCGGCGCTGTTGAAGGCTTTCACTTCAATTGCGCGCTCGCCGATATGCGGGCTTTCATGTTCGATCGCGATTTCGACAATGTAACGCGGCGCTTCGTTTCCGGACAGGAGCGCGGCCATTGCCGTTCGTTCGGGAAGAAACCGGCGAAACAGGAAAAGAAAAGCGATGCCGACTATCGCCGTGATGACGCCGAGCGGGGCGATTTCGAAAATGTGAAACGGTTCGAGTCCTTCCTTTCGCGCCACGCCGTCGACCAGAATATTCGTCGACGTGCCGACAAGCGAAATCGTTCCGCCGAGAATAGAAGCATAGGAAAGCGGAATCATATGGCGCGAAGGCGCCTCTTTCACCCGCTCCGCCAGGGCGAGCGCGACCGGAATCATCAGCATCACGAGCGGCGTATTGTTCATGAACGCGGACAGCGCGGCGACGATGAACAAGAACGCGAGTATTGCTAGATTGGGCCGACGGCCGACCCGTTTAATGATCGCGCGCGCCAACTCGTCGAGAACGCCGGTCCTCACAAGCGCCGCCGACATGATGAACATCGCCCCGATCGTCACCGGCGCCGGGTTGGCGATCACGCCGACGAAATCCTCGCTGGATACGATACCAAGCGCGAGGAATACGCCGACGGCGGCGAGCGCGGACACCTCGGGCGGGCGCCATTCTTTCGCAAAAGCGATGAAAAGAACGATCAGCACGCACGCGGCGACATAAGGCGCGAAAGCGTCAAGGCCGAAAATCAAGCAAGTCTCCACGCAGGCGAAAGCGGCAACTAACACCACCGCCGAGTTCGCGGGTCAATGGCGGATGCGACGATCCGCATCGTTAACGAAAGGGACAACTCCCACGTCAGGCCGTTACGAGACTTAACTTCGGGAACGGAACAACCTTGTTCGCAGCGTCGTGACCGATATCGGCTTCACCGAGAAAGGCGACGCGCGCGCGCGCGCACCAATATTCGGCGATTTCGCGGACGTTGAATTCGAACGGCGGATCGTTTGGCGGAATCCGGCTGAAGCGGCCGAGGCGAACGCCGCGAAGCCGTCTGACGTTCTGGCTCGACATCAAGTGGGCGAATGCGCGGTCGATCCGGTAATGCGGCTCGTCGATATCCTCGATCATCAAGATCGCGTCGGTGAAGTCAGGCTCGGCCGGTCCGGCGAGAAGATGGCTGAGGACCGTAAGGTTGAACGCGAATACGCGCTGGTTGACGCGCCAGCTCGGCTCGACCGCGTCCGCGTCCTTGTCGACGAGCCAGGCGAGCGCGCGCCGGACCGCCGCCTCGCCGCCTTCGCGATCGATATCGGTCGGCATTGGACCGTGTACGGATCGCCCCACCCCTTCGCGCGAAAGCCGGCCGAGAATGGCGCCGAGATCGCTGTAACCGAGATAGTCCTTGGTGTGGGCGGCGCGATTGAGTTTGCCGAACACCGCATCTTCAAGGCGCGGCGAACCATAACCGCCCCTCGCGAACCAGACGGCGCTGAACGCCGGGTCGTTCGCCGCTTCGAGAAACGCGGCGGAACGCTGCGCATCGGTTCCGGCGAAATGGCCGGACGACAGGAAACATTGCGGATGAAAGTAGAGATTGAGCCGGTCGCCATAGCAGGACCGGGCGATCGCCGTGACTTTCGCCGCCGCTTCTTCGGCGAGCCGGTTCGCCGGAGCGACGACGGCGATTGAAATTTCCGCTTTCGCCATGTTGTTGACGCGCCTCGCGAATAAGAGGTTGTTCGCATTCGAGCTCTAGGGTCGTTCGATTATGGGTGAAAAGCGTCAATATTTCCTGTGCGGCGTCGGCGGCTCCGGCATGCTGCCGCTCGCGCTGATCCTCAAGGCCGGAGGCTGCGCCGTTTCCGGCTCGGACCGCGCGCTCGATCAGGGGCGCACCGGCGCGAAATTCGAGTTTCTGCGCGCGCGGGGGATCGGCCTGTTTCCGCAGGACGGCTCGGGCCTGTCTGACAAAAACCAGATACTGGTCGCCTCCGCCGCCGTCGAAGACACCGTGCCCGATGTCGTCGCGGCCCGCGCGCTCGGCGCGCGACGGTTGGGGCGCGCGGAATTGCTGGCCGAGCTTTTCAATGCGGCGGCGATCCCGATCGGCGTCGCCGGCACGTCGGGCAAATCGACGACGACGGCGATGATCGCCTGGATCCTGCACAAGGCCGGCGCGGACCCGACCGTTATGAACGGCGCGGTTATGAAAAATTTCGCGCGCGAGGACGCGCTTTTTGCAAGTGCGCTTGTCGGCGCGGGCCCGGCCTTCGTCAGCGAACTGGACGAAAGCGACGGCACAATCGCGCTTTACCGGCCGAAGATCGCCGTTCTCAATAATGTTTCGCTCGATCACAAATCGATGGCGGAGCTGCGCGCGCTATTCGGCGATTTTCTCGCGCGCGCCGATATCGCCGTTCTAAACCGCGACAATGACGAGACGATGCGCCTCGCCGGCCGGGCGCGCGCATACATCTCCTATTCTCTGGAAAATCGAGACGCCGATCTCGGCGCGGAAAAAATTGCGCCCGCGCCTTTCGGCGTATCCTTCGAAGCGGTTGAAAGACGAACGGGCGAGCGCATTGCGGTCGATCTGAAAACGCCGGGCCGACATAATGCGTCGAACGCGCTCGCCGCGATCGGCGCCGCAATGGCGAGCGGCGTCGCCTTCGGCGAGGCGGCGAGAACGCTGTCTTCCTTCGAAGGCGTTAAACGCCGCTTCGAATTCGTCGGCGAGGCGGCGGGCGTCACCGTGATCGACGATTTCGGGCACAATCCGGACAAGATCGCCGCGACGCTGAAAACGCTGCATGAATTCGGCGGCCGGTTGCTCGTCATGTTCCAGCCGCACGGATTCGGCCCGCTCAAGAAAATGAGGGCGGAATTTATCGACTGTTTCGCGGCGCATCTCGCGGCGCAGGACATATTGTTGATGCCGGAGCCGGTGTATTTCGGCGGCACCGTCGACCGAAGCGTCGGCAGCGAAGCGATCGCGGCGGGCGTGCGGGAAAAAGGAAGGAATGCGCAGGCGCTTGCAACGCGCGAGGCGTGCGGCGAAAGACTGATCGCGCTCGCCGAGCCTGGCGACCGGATTGTCGTGATGGGCGCGCGCGACGACACGTTGTCGCAATTCGCCGCAACGCTTGTCGATGAAATCAGGCGGCGATAAGGGCCGCGCTTGACGCCGGGCGCGCGCGCAGCGCTTTCATCCGCGCCGCGACGGCGCCGAATCCGAGAAGCATCAGCGCCCATGCGCCCGGTTCGGGCGTCGCCGCCACGAGCGAGGAAAGGCGGAAGGCGCTTGCGTTCGCGGAAAAGGTCGAATTGCCGAAAACGAGCGCGTTGCATCCGCCTATCGACTGGCAGGACGCGAGGAACGGGTCGAGCAATAATGTCAGGGCGCCGACGCCTGTAACCTGCGCGTACATGTTCGCTGTCGCGCCGCCGTTCGGCGCGGTCTGCCCGGCGGCGAAAGCGCTGGTGAACGTCCCGCCGCTCAGATTGCCGAGACGGACCCAGATATAGCTCGTATTGTTTGACGCCTGCGTGATGTTGAAAACGAGACGCGAGCCCGCGATCGCGCCGACGGGCGCCGCATAGGCGAGTCCGATCGTCTGGTTGCGCCGCAGGCGCGCCGTGGCGCCTGTGTTGCCGATCAGATTGGCCGATCCGTTTCCGCCGGCCTGAAACACGCTTACAGGGTAAGTTGAAACCGCCGCGCCCGCCGTTCCGCCGATCGTCAGCAGGAACGCCGCCGCAAAGCCGATCAAGTGAAACAGGCGCATTTCGTCCCCCGGGCCAGCCGAATACGGAATAACTTGTTTCAAATATCTGTTAAAAGCGTCTGAGCCGGAAAGATAAAATTCCAGATAATTTGAATCGAAACATGCGCGCCGCGAGCGGTCGCGCATGTTTCATCTGCGTGCGCCGTTATCTGGCGAAAGGCGGCAGCGGCGTATGCGCGAAGGGCGACGGCGTTCCGGGCGGCACTTTCGGATCGTTCCCCCATTCGGGGTATCCGTCGGTGAGCGTTTTCATGAACTCGACCAGCGCGCGCTCTTCATTCTCGGTCAGGCCGAGATCGCCAAGCTCGTCGACATTGACGTTTTGCGCGATTTCCGGCGCCGGCCATCCGGTGACGCCGAATCCCGGCGAGAGATTGTCCGAAACGCGCCCGAGCGTATCGCGCGTGTTGTAAAAATGCGTAATCTGCAAGAGCGATTCGAAAACGCCGTTATGGCCGTAGGGCGGCGTGATCGCGATATTTCGCAGGGACATGACCTTGTGCTTGCCGATATCCCCGCCGGAAGGATCGCGCTCGGCGACATCCGGACGTCCGCCGAGTCCCGGATCGGGGGCCGGATTGTTCGGGATTTTCAGGTTTCGCGGCGCGCCGATATTGTCATAGGTGAAATCGGTGAAAAGCGGCGGCGAGACCGACCCGTCCGGCGCGATCCCGGCGTCGGTCACGTGGCACGCGCTGCACTGCGCCTTGCCGTTGAACAGCTCCTGTCCGAACGCCTCGCGCCGCGTGAAGCTGGTGCGGCCCGCGAGAACAAAATCGAACTTCGAAGTGAACTGGTTGAATGCGCGCCGCTGTTCGAATTTCGCAATCGCCTCGGAGATCAATTGAAACGCTTCGTTGACGCCGAGCGGCGCTTGCGCGGAAGCCGGCGCGCTGTCATTGGGCGGGATCTGCATCAGATCGAAGTCGTAGAACTTCCTGAACGCCCTTACATAGACCGGCTTTTCCCGCACGCGGGAGACGACGGCCCATTTGCTGGGCATCGCCATTTCGGCGGGATTGAGGAAGGGCTGACGCGCCTGTTCGGCGAGATCGTTGGCGCGTCCGTTCCAGAACTGGCCGCCGACATAAAGGCCCTCGACCGCGTCCCAGTGGAAAGCCGGGGAGAACGCCGCGTAACCGACGCTCGGCGCGTTCAGCGCGCCGAACCGCGATTTCACCGAGCCGTCCGAAACGGGATCGCCCGTCCTGACATTCTGATTGTCGACAAATCCCCGCGCCTGAAGCCGCTCGCCCGTTTCAGGATCCCTGGCGGGCGCAAGGCTGTGGCAGGACGCGCAGGATTGGTTCCGGTTGAGCGAAAGATTGGGGTCGCGGAACAACTGGCGGCCGAGATTTCCCTCATTGCGGAAGCTGCCGAGCTTCAAGGGCTGCAAGGGCTGCACGCTGCGCTGCGCCTTCAACTCCAGGGTTTTTTTCTGACGCTCGATCCGCTGTTCGCGCGCGCTATCGTCGGCGGCGTTCGCCAAACCAGTCGCCCCGGCGCCGATTGCGGCGGCGGCGACAGCAATAATCCAAGGCTTCACTGATACCCCCCAAAACACAACTGCTACTGATTATCAATATTAGGCGAGACTTGTAAAGTGCGGATTCCCGGCCGCGCTGTTTCGCGCGTTTTATGCAGGACCGGCGCCAGCATGACAGGCGCTCGCTAGCCACCACAATCTTAGAGAGAAATCGCCCGGCGGGTGCGAATATCAGTGAATCTGAAAAATCGTCCCGGCGCGCATTTCCGCAGCCGAAATAATGCTGCGCCCGGCGACCCGCACCGAATGGAGCGGGCCTTCGAGTTCGCGGCTCCAGAAATCGAGAAAACGGCTCAAAACCGGATAGCGCGGCGCGATATCATAGTCCTGCCAGACATAGGACTGAAGGATGCCGGGGTGATCGGGCATGCGATAGAAAATTTCGGCCGTGGCGAGACGGTATCCCTGCAACTGCAAGCCGATCGGCGTTTCATTCCGCATAATTGGCCCTCGCGGCGACGAACGCGCCAACGCGCGCTTCCCGCCTTAAACGCTACGCGACGGATTTTGACGCGCGCTGAACGCGCGCGCAACGCCTTGATCGAATTTATTCAAGTAATATCAATATGTTAGCAGCATAGAACTGCGGCTGCTGACAGGCGAAGCGCCAACGCGGCGCCAAAAAAAATCAATTCGGGAAATCTTTACAAAGGGGTGAAAGATTTCTATCTGCGAGCTTCGTCAATCCCATGGGACCTCTCCGCAAGATTGGCGCTTGGTTGAAGCTGCTTTGCGAGGTTCCATGAAATGGACAGACACCAGTCTGCGCTTGCGCTGGTCTTAGCGACCCAGCCCGAACTTCCCGTTCATTGCTTGCGCCCCGACGCCGCCCGGAAAGCGGCGGCCTTTTTCATGCGCAATTTTCCCGGCGAGGTGCTTTACGCCGTCAAGGCGAACCCGCACCCTGTCATTATCGACGCGGTCTATGCGGCGGGCTTGCGCGCGTTCGATGTCGCCTCAATGCCTGAAATCGAACTCGTCGCGTCGCGCTGTCCGGATGCGAAGCTCGCCTTCATGCACCCGGTCAAATCGCGCAGCGCCATTCGAAAGGCGTATTTCGAATACGGCGTCAGGATTTTCGCGCTCGACAGCCTCGATGAACTCGAAAAGATCATCAAGGAAACGAACGGCGCGCGCGATCTTCATCTTGTCGCGCGCATTGCGGTTTCCTCAGACCACGCCCAGCACAAGCTGAGCGGCAAATTCGGCGCAGTCGGACATGAGGCGGTTTTGCTGCTGCGTCAGGCCCGTTCGGCCTGCGAGGAACTCGGCGTTTCATTCCATGTCGGTTCGCAATGCATGCGCCCGGACGCCTATCGCGCCGCCATGCAAACCGTTTCCGATCTTATCCGCCAGGCGCAGGTGACAGTCGACATCGTCGATGTCGGCGGCGGTTTTCCGGTCGCCTATCCGCATTTGTCGCCGCCGCCGCTTAAGGATTTTATCGCCGAAATCAGCGCGGCGTTCGAATCAATGCCGGTTCTTGAAAACGCCGATCTTTGGTGCGAGCCGGGGCGCGCGATCTGCGCGGAAGCGGGCGGTCACATCGTTCGCGTCGAACTGCGAAAGGGCGATGCGCTTTATCTGAATGACGGCGCCTATGGCGCGCTTTTCGACGCCGCCCATGACGGGCTTGTATTCCCGGCGCGCGTGCTGCGCGCGAAGAAAGGGCCGCGCCGGCGCCTGAAACCTTATCGCCTTTACGGCCCGACCTGCGATTCGATCGACACGCTCGAAGGCCCGTTCATGCTGCCGTCCGATATTCACGAAGGCGATTACATCGAGTTCGGCCAGACGGGCGCCTATGGCGCGGCGCTGGCGACGCGCTTTAACGGTTTCGGCGATTATATCGAGGCGATTGTCGAGGATGCGCCGCTTGTCTCGGTCTATGGAGAAAGCGAGGCGCCGGAAAATGTCGTCGCCCTGCACGCCGCCGCCGGCCGGGGCTAATGCGCAAACCGGCGCAAGGGCGCTTATCGGCGCCCGGCTGCTGGCCGATTTTCATTTGCGCTCGCAAAAGTAGTGCGCAGGCGTTAACTCGCCGTTGAGTGTTCATGGCTAAATTCCCCTTCGACTGGCTGGCGGGCGCGGGCGAAAGCGCGCGCCGACGGCGATCTGGGGGAATTAAAAGTGGCTTTGATTAAACGACGCTATGGCGCGCATTTGAGCGACGCCGCGAAAGAAACGTTGGCGCAAAGCCGGCCTTACCCGTCGTCCTATGCGATCAAGAATCCGTTGACGCGCCGCCTTGTGCGCCGCATTTGCGATGCCGACTGGGGCGCGACGCTGTCGCAGATCGATTTTGACTATGCGATCGAGGAAAAGACGATCGCCGATGTTCCCTGCCTCTCTTTTCGAACGCCGCAAACCAGCGCCGACAACCCGCTGATCTTGTACCTGCATGCGGGCGCGTTTGTTTGCGGATCGGCGCGCAGCAACGCCGGCGCGGTGATCCCGTCTTGCCATTTGTCGGGATGCGAGGCGCTCGCCGTCGATTTTTCACTGGCGCCGGAAAGCGTATTCCCGACGCAACTCGATGAGATCGGCGCCGTCTACAGGGCGCTCATCGAATCCGGACGCGATCCGTCGAAAATCGTGCTTTTCGGCGATTCCGCGGGCGGCACGCTCGCGGCCGCTTCTCTGTTTCGCTGGCGGCGGATCGGCCTGCCGGCGCCCGGCGCGCTCGTTCTGCTTTCGCCCGCGCTCGACGCGGCGACCAACAGCGACACCTATGAGACGTTGCGCGGACGCGATCCGCTTTTTTCCTCGGCCGGGCGCGATTCCGTCATCGACTGTTTTCGCCTTTATGCGGGCGCGGCCGATGCGAGCGATCCGGAAATCTCCCCTATCGAGGGCGATCCAGGCGGTTTTCCGCCAACGCTCATCCATGTCGGCACGCGCGAAGTCCTTTTGGGCGATGCGGCGCGCTTCGCCGAAAAGGCGCGCCGCGCCGGGGTCGATGTTTCGCTGCGCGTATTCGACGGCATGTTCCATCTGTTCCATCAGCACTGGCGCCTCGATGACGCGAGGGCCGCGCATCGCGACATCGCCGAATTCATCGTCCGGACGGCGCGCTGACGACTAGCCGAAAAATCGCTTGTGATCGCCGGCGCGCGCATTATATAGCGCGCGCATACGGCCCTCCGCGCATCGCGACGATGCGGCCCGGATCCGGTTCAGAACTGAACTGAAAGGACCGCCCTTCATGACTGACAAAACCGACAACCGAAAAGCCGAGCTACTCGCAACGCCGGTCGAACATATCGATATCGCCAAATTCGATGCGCGCCCGATTATCGACGCCTGGGGAAAGATGAGCTTCACAAGCCGCGACGCAGCGCGCGCGGCGCAGATTCTCAATATGGCGCTTGCGGACGAAAAATGTTCGACATGGCTGGTCATGGCGGGTTCGACGGGCGCCGGCGGCTGTTTGCATGTCTGGCGCGACATGGTCGAGTACGACATGATCGACGCAGTCGTTGCGACCGGCGCATCCATCATCGACATGGATTTCCTCGAAGCGCTCGGTTTCAAGCATTACCAGGCCAATGAAATACCCGACGACAATACGCTTCGTTCGCTTTATATAGACCGCATCTACGACACCTATATCGACGAGGAGGAGCTGCAAAACGTCGATCATACGATCTACGAAATTTGCGAACAGCTCGAACCGCGGCCCTACACCTCGCGCGAATTCATTCACGAAATCGGAAAATGGCTTGCGGCCGGAAACGCGAAAAAGGAAGGCTCGTTAATCCAGCGCGCCTTTGAGAAAGGCGTGCCGATTTTCGTACCGGCGTTTTCGGATTGCTCGGCCGGGTTCGGCATCGTCAAGCACCAGGTTGAAAGACGCAAGGCCGGCAAGCCTTATCTGACGATCGATTCAGGGGGCGATTTCCGTGAACTGACGGAAATCAAGCTCGCTGCGGGGACGACGGCGCTGTTCATGGTCGGCGGCGGCGTGCCGAAAAACTTCGCGCAGGACACGGTTGTTTGCGCCGAAATCCTTGGTCATGACGACGTCGAGATGCATAAATACGCGGTCCAGATCACGGTCGCCGACGTGCGCGACGGCGCCTGTTCGTCCTCGACGCTGAAAGAGGCGGCGAGCTGGGGCAAGGTTTCAACCGTCTACGAACAAATGGTATTCGCCGAGGCGACGAGCGTCGCCCCGCTTATCGTATCCGACGCCTATCACCGCGGAAGCTGGAAAGGCCGCACGCCGCGCCGCTGGGCGAAACTGTTCGATTAGGTCGCCGCGACGGTTTCAACGATTTCAGGGGCGCGTGCGCAGCGCGCCCCGATTTTTTTCCGCCGCCGCGCCCGCATCCGGTAGAGCGAACCGAAAATGACGTAGATGAGCGCGAGTTCGACGATGCGGTTGGCGAACGCCGCCATCCACCAGCGCGTCGATCCGACGATCGAAACGTAAAAATAATAAACGACCATTGCGGCGTGGAGATAAAACAGGACCGCCGGAAACAGCCGCTGCGAGGATTTGCGCCAGAAAAAAGCCGCAAGCCCCCCGTCGATAACGGCGAAGCCCCAGCTGATGCCGTATTTGCCGCCGATAAAAAACCAGCAGATCGAAAACAACCAGCCGACCATGAGAGCGAGCGCGCAGGAAAGTAAAATGTTCGAACGCGCCCGCCACGCAAATACGACTGCGGCGATGTGGAACGCCGCGTAGTAGTAAATCGTTATCCAAGCCCAAGGACCGATCGGACCATCTCCAGAACGCTCACCTTCGGCGTTCCGCCCGCTTCGAGCGCGCGCGCGCCGGCTGCGGATGCGGTCGCGTCCAGTGACGCATGCGCCTGCGCCGTCACCTCGGCGAGATGAACCAGCGCCGCGCGGACATTTTCATAGGCGCCGGCCGTCGCGTCGGGGTCCATTTTTACCGACGCCGCCGCTGCGGCGGCAGTCGCGCTCGCACCCCAGAAAGCCGCAAGACCCGTCAATTTTTTCTCAAATTTTAGGAGAACAAGTTGTTCTTTACGAACATCTTTAGCCATTGTTTAGCTCCATTCCGTTAAAAGGGTTGTCGAAGATCGGCAACGGTTCAACCCTAGGGCGAGTCGCTACACGTAAAAGTGGTGATTGCGATCAATTTCGGGGCGCGTCGCTTTATGTCGTATGAGAGCGAAGAAAATTACGCTGCGGCGGTCGGCCGAAGCATGTGGCGAATGGCCAAGCGCCGCGCGCTCGCGGCGATTGCGCCGAAACAGGAAGTTTCCGCGATTACGCGCGCCGCGTCTTCGGGTTCGCCTGAAAATAAATCTCTGCGGCGCGGCGAATCATCGCTTCGGGATCGCGCCGGGGCTGACGCGGCGCCGACATCTCTTCGAGAATTTCTGAAACGACTGGGCGAAGAGCTTGCATGAGGCGGTCTGCGCCCGACCGGCTCGTGACGGTTGAAAGGGCGGCGTAGGTATTGGCCGCGGCTTCCGCCGCCAGGGCGGGAAGGCGTTTGTCGCCGGACCTGCGCGCGCCGCCGATCAGCTCAGGCAGCAACATCGCCAAAATCCCGGCGAGGCTTTCAACGTCGATATCCGCGCCGCCGGCGACGAAGCGGCTTCGAAGGTCGACGATTTCGCCGCCCGTCTCGCCGACAAGATCTTCGAGCATCAAGGCGCCGCCGGTCGCATCGATCATGCGTTGGGCGAGCGAGGCGTCAAGCGCGGCGACGCCGGCGAGAATGTCGTCGAAATGCGAAATATCGACGCCGATCATCTTGGCGAAAGCCTTCGGCGTCGTGCGCGTTTCTCGCAGATAGGTTAACAGCGCGTCCATCGCGCCAGCCTCGCCGATAATGGCTGACGGGCGCTTAACGCGGGAGATATCATTGCGGGCGGGCGCGCCTGTCTTTAGACGGCGCTGATGGCCCCGCCCCTGCTAATTCTCGAAGATATACGCCTGACCTTCGGCGGCGAGCCGCTTTTGGCCGGCGCATCCTTGTCGATCGAGCCGCGCGCGCGGCTCGCCCTTGTCGGGCGCAACGGCTCGGGCAAGTCGACGCTTTTGAAAATCGCCGCCGGATTGACCGAAGCCGACGCGGGCAAGCGCTTCATCGATCCGGGCGTGTCTGTCGCTTATCTGGCGCAGGAGCCGGATTTTTCCGCCTTCGCGACGGTCGGCGATTTCGTCGAGGCCGGATTGCCGCCGGCGGGCGCGCCGGTCGATCTCGCCCGGCTATACGCCGAATTCGATATCGGCCCGGCGAATTCCTGCGCGTCGCTGTCCGGCGGGGAGGCGCGCCGCGCAGCGCTGGTGCGCCTGTTCGCGGCCGATCCTGACGTCATGCTTCTCGATGAGCCGACAAACCACCTCGATTTGCCGGCGATAGAATCCCTGGAAGGACGACTTAAAAGCGCGCGCGCGGCGATCGTCCTTATCAGTCACGACAGGCGGTTTC
Source organism: Parvularculaceae bacterium (assembly GCA_020446945.1). Taxonomy (GTDB): domain Bacteria; phylum Pseudomonadota; class Alphaproteobacteria; order Caulobacterales; family Parvularculaceae; genus Amphiplicatus. Next base: position 52,146 of record JAGRDS010000015.1, on the reverse strand, counting down.
TCGAAAACGCATCGGAGCGCACAGTTTGGATCGACCGCGGGCGAACCCGCGTTTTGAACCGCGGCTTCAAGGAGTTTGAGGCCTGGCGCGACAAGATCCTTGAAGAAGAGGAAGCCGCCGCGCACAAGCTCGACCGCAAGATCGTCGCCGAAGAACACTGGGTGAGATACGGCGTCACGGCGCGGCGCAAGCGGAACGTGCGCCGGATGCGCGAACTGGCGGGACTGCGCCTCCAGCGGCGCGAAAGAAAACAGCCGACAGGCGCCGTTTCCTTTTCCGTCAACGAGGCGGGCGCATCGGGAAAGCGCGTAATCGTCGCGGAGAAAATTTCCAAATCGTTCGGCGGACGAACTATCGTCAAGGATTTTTCGATCGAGATTGCGCGCGGCGACAGGATCGGCGTTGTCGGCCCCAACGGCGCAGGAAAGACAACGCTGCTGAAAATGCTGACGGGGGCGCTGGAACCGGATGCGGGCGTCGTTTCGACCGGCGCGGGCGTAGAGATGATTTCGCTCGATCAGCGCCGCGAAACGTTAAAGGCGGACGAGCGTGTCGCCGACGCCATTTCGGACGGGCGCGGCGACTGGGTGACGATCGGCGAGGAACGCCGCCATATCGCAACCTATCTGAAGGACTTCCTGTTCAAGCCCGAACAATGGCGCACGCCTGTTTCTGCGCTTTCGGGCGGCGAACGCGGGCGCCTTGCGCTCGCCGCCGCGCTTGCAAAACCGTCGAACCTGATCGTGCTGGACGAGCCGACGAACGATCTCGATCTTGAAACGCTCGACCTTCTTGAGGAATTGATCGCAGATTATCCCGGCACGCTCATCATCGTCAGCCATGACCGCAGTTTCCTCGACCGCACGGTGACGTCGATCGTCGCAACGGATCCCTCCGGGCGCGAGGGCGCATGGATCGAATACGCCGGCGGGTATGACGACATGATCGCGCAGCGCGGATGCGCGCCGGGCGCCGAGGCGCGCGCGCAGGAAAAAGAATCTGCGCCGTCGGCCGCCAGAACGCCCGCTGCGGCGCCGACGGCGAAGGCAAAACTGTCCTTCAAGGAAAAATACGCGCTCGAAACCCTGCCCGCCCGAATGGAAACGCTCGCCGCGCAGATCGACGCGCTGAAAACCGCGCTCGCCGACCCGTCCCTTTTTGCGCGCGCGCCGGAGATCTTCAACGAAAAAGCGCGCCGTCTCGATGCGGCGCAGGCCGATCTTGCAGCCGCGGAGGAAGAGTGGCTGACGCTGGAGATGAAACGCGAAGCGCTTGAAGGCTCCTGATTATTCGCCGGCGCGCAAAGCGCACAGGTACCGGCCGTAGCTGACTGCGAAAATGAAAAACGCGCCGCTCCACGCCAGCGACGATGCGATGAGAAGATCCGAATAGATCGATGGAATGAACCCGGCCGCAACGCGCACGATCGCGCCGAGATTGACCAGCAGGAAAATCACGTTCGTCGCTGCGTCTGTTGTCAGCTCGCGTCCGGTGTGTCCGCGTGTCGCGCGCGTCATGACCGCAAGCGTCATCACGCCCGCCGCGCCGGCCGTCAGCGCGTGAAACGCCGTCGAAACGGAGACGCCCGCCGCCTGGAATGCGGCGGCGGCGAGCAATCCGACGGCAACCGCCAGCCACAGATATCCGACGTGAAGGATCGTCACCAATGGTTCGCGAAATGTGCGCCAGCCGCGCCAGCGCAAAAGGCGCGCAACATGCAAAAGCGATGCGCCCGCCAGGATTGCGCCGGTCAGGACGCCTGTCGGCGCGGCGAGCCAGGAGACAAGGCCCGCGCCGAGCGCTGCGAGTGCGACTTTGTCGAAAAGTGAAAACTGCGCGACGCTGACATCCATCTTGTTTTTGACAAACCAGTTGCGCGTAAAGCTCGGCGTGATGCGCCCGCCGATGAAGGCGATCAGCATGGCGATCACGGCGAGCCCCCACCGCAAACCGAACTGATCGACGCCGCCGGTCATCGCGCGCGCGTGCCAGATGATGTTGCCGGCCGCGAACAGCCCGATCAGAAAACAGACGGCGAGATTGCGCCAGTTTTTTCCGGCGACGACTTCGCGGACGATAATGAGGTCGAGAACGATCAGGAATGAAGCGTCAATGATCGCCGCCGCGCCGGCGCCGATGGCGTTCGAAGCCGCGATCGCCACGCGCCCGAACAGCCAGAGCGAGAATAAAGACATCAGCCGCCCGCCGATCACCGGCAATCGCCCGGTCCAGTTCGGCACCGCCGTCAGCACGAAACCGGCGACGACCGCGGCGAGATAACCGTAGACCATCTCATGTCCGTGCCAGGCGATGACGCCGTAGGCGCTGACCGGCGCGGCCAGTCCGGCCATGGCGAGCGCGACGACGACCGGCAGCAACGCCGCGGTCAACGAGCCGAAGAGGAAGAAGGGGCGAAACCCAAAACTGAAAAGCGCCGGTCCGCGATAGGCGCGCATCTGTTCGGCGGTTGAGGCGACCACGAGTTTCTCCCTTTCCGGATGCGGCGATAATGGGCGCCGGCGCGACGGCGCGTCAGGCGGCGCGTTGTCGCTGCGCTCGGATGTCGCGTCGCGCAAAGCGCGTTGGAACAAAATACCGGCGAAGCGCCGCGAAAAGGCGGCCAAACCCGCCCCCCGCGCGCGTCAGGCGTTTTCTTTCGCCCGCCGTTTACGCAAATGCGGCAACAACGCTTTCTTGCGCAGCCTGATCGATTTCGGCGTCACTTCGACAAGTTCGTCGTCATCTATATAGGCGATCGCCTGTTCAAGGCTTAACCGGCGCGGCGGGGTAAGACGAACCGCCTCGTCTTTCGACGTCGTCCGGATATTGGTCAGCTTTTTTTCCTTCAACGGATTAACGTCGAGATCGTCATCCTTGGCGTTCTCGCCGATGATCATCCCCTGGTAAACGGGCTCGCCCGAACCGATGAAAAGTACGCCGCGTTCTTCGATATACCAGAGCGCATAGGGAACGCTCGTTCCATCGTCCGTGGAAATGAGAACGCCGTTCCGCCGCCCCTCGATCGCGCCCTTGTGCGGCGCATGCTTCAGATAAGACCGGTTCATTACGCCCGTGCCGCGCGTATCGGTCAAAAATTCGCCGTGATAGCCGATCAACGCCCGCGCCGGCGCGTGGAGTATGATGCGCGTTTTACCAGCGCCCGAAGGCTTCATCTCGGCGAGTTCGCATTTGCGCCGCGTCAGCTTCTCGATAACGGCGCCGGTGAATTCGTCGTCGACATCGATAAAGACTTCCTCGATCGGTTCCTGCAATTGGCCCGATTCATCCGTGTGCGTAACGACGCGCGGACGCGATACGGAAAGTTCAAATCCCTCGCGGCGCATATTTTCTATCAGAACGCCAAGCTGGAGTTCGCCGCGGCCGGCGACTTCCATCGCGTCGCCGTCCTCGGTGTCCTTGACGCGGATCGCAACGTCGCCTTCGGCCTGCCGCAACAGGCGATCGCGGATGACGCGGCTTTGCACCTTGTCGCCCTCGCGCCCGGCGAGCGGGGAATCATTGGCGGCGATGGTGATGGCGAGCGTCGGCGGATCGATCGGCTGCGCGGGAATGACGATTTCGTTTTCCAGCGCGCAAAGCGTATCGGCGACGGAGGCGTCCGAAAATCCGGCGAGCGCGACAATGTCGCCAGGCTCGGCCTCTTCGACCGGCTGGCGTTTGAGCCCCCGGAAGGCGAGCAGCTTGGTGATGCGGACGCGCTCTATTTCCGCGCCGTCGCGACCGAGCGCTTTCATCGTCACGCCGGGTTTTGCAACGCCCGCCACAACGCGCCCGGTCAGGATGCGGCCAAGATAAGGGTCGGCTTCGAGCGTCGTCGCCAGCATGCGGAACGGTTTGTCGCGCGCACCCTCCTCCAGCGCCGGCGCCGGCACATGCGCGATAATTTTTTCAAAGAGCGGCGTCATGTCTTCGCGCGGCGCGTCGAGCGCGTCCGCCGCCCAGCCGTCGCGGCCCGAAGCGTAAACGACCGGGAAATCGAGTTGCTCGTTTGATGCGCCGAGCGCGGCGAACAGATCGAACGCCTGGTTGAGCGCCTCATCTGGATCGGCGTTCGGACGATCGACCTTGTTCAGGACGACGACCGGGCGCAGTCCGAGCGCAAGCGCCTTGGTCAGAACGAATTTCGTCTGCGGCATCGGCCCTTCCGCAGCGTCGATCAGGAGGAGGCAGCCATCGACCATCGACAGGATGCGC
>JAGRDS010000015.1:10810-47917 GCA_020446945.1 Parvularculaceae bacterium | reverse complement strand
CCTCGCCGCCGAAATCGGCGTGTCCGGGCGTGTCGACGATATTGATCCGGACCGGCGCCTCGCCTTTTTCCCAAACGACGCTCGTGCATTTGGCGAGAATGGTTATGCCGCGCTCTCGTTCGATATCGTTTGAATCCATCGCCCGTTCAGCCATTTCCGTATTGGCGCGAACGGTCCCGGATTGACGCAGGAGCGCATCGACAAGCGTCGTTTTGCCGTGATCGACATGCGCGATGATCGCGATATTGCGCAAATTTGCGTGCGGGGCGGACATGGATTGCCTTGCTGCGATGATCGCCTTGCTGCGGTGCGGGAGAGGCGCGTCAGGTGGCCCTTTTCCGGAAAAAGCGCAAGTGCAAAAGATGAGACGCAAACGAAAACGCCGCCCGTCGGGGCGGCGTTTTTGCTGTTTCGCCCAGACCGGCGGTCCGGCCGGCCGTTAAACGCGGGTCAGTTCGCTCGCATCATCGCAAAGCGCCACAGGCTCGCCATTCACGAAAATGACCGTATAGCCGACGAAATCGCTGTACCGCCCGCCCGGCAGGCGCGAACGCACGCGAACATCGACGCCCCAGCCCTGAAGGTCGTCATAGCCGGAAACATCGGCGGAAACCCTGTAGGGTTCGCTGACGATCTGGACCCGCGCGCCGCGCGCGTCGATGAGGCTGCTTTCCACATATTCGGTCGCCATGATCGGATATTCGTCCGGACAGGCGGCGATGTCGCCCGCGAACGAAACAGCGAAAAGAGAGGCGGCGCCGGCGGCGAGAACGGTGACGGCTTTGAACATGGCTTTCGACCCTTCTTTTATGACAATCAGATGACACGCGTCATCAATTCGTGTTTAAGTTGTCATCATTCTGTCATGTTCGAGCGGCGTGTCAACAGAAAAAGCGCAATGTTTGCGCAAATTGCGCATTTTTTGCGCAGCTTTAGTTTCTTCTTCGAAATGGCGGCGTAATTTCTGGAATGCGCACTTGGTGCGATGCCACGCCCGCCCGCAGAACCGGAGGGGAAACCCGCCGATCCGAAAGAAAAGCGTGTCGATCGGGCGACGGGGCGCAGCGATTCTTCTCCGCGCGCATTCACGAAACCCTCCCGACGCCCTAGGCTGCCCTGATCTTGCATGGGTCGGGCAACGGGTCGGAGGGGTTAGGAAATGTCGCGTTTGCTGGAGCGGTCGGTTCGGTTCACCAGGCCCGGCCAGTACGTTCTCAATATGCTCCTGTTCCTGATCGCGGCGAGCGCGGTCGTCTATTACATGTCCCCCTGGAGCCCTGCGCCGTCGAATATTCTCGTCGACGCATTCAACGCCAATCCGGCGCTGAACGGCCTCATCCTCGGCGTTCTCTCGATCGGGATCATTTATAATCTGCGGCAGGCGGGCGTCATCTCGCCGGCGATCCGCTGGGTCGAGGCGTTTCGCGAAACGGTCGATGCGCGCCGCTCGCGCCTGCCGCGCCCGCCGATGCTGATCGGCGCCATGGTGAAACTTCTTCTCGATGCGGATGAACGCGGCGGGCGGCTGACGCCGGAATCAACACGCGCCATTCTCGATTCCATCGGCACACGGATGGATGAGGGGCGCGAGATGGGGCGCTATATCGGCCACCTTCTCGTATTCCTCGGCCTGCTTGGAACCTTCTGGGGGCTGATCGAGACCGTCAACGGCGTCGTTGAAACGATCAGCGGGCTCGGCGTCACGGGCGGCGACCCCGAAACCGCGATCACGCAACTGATCACCAATCTGAAAGCCCCGCTCTCCGGCATGGGCACCGCATTCTCGTCTTCGCTGTTCGGCCTTTCCGGCTCGCTCGTCGTCGGTTTCCTCGACCTTCAGTCGAGCCAGGCGCAGGGGCGCTTTTACACCGATCTTGAAGACTGGCTTTCCGGCATGACGGACACGCGCGCCGGCGCGCCGGGCAAAACGACGATGAGCGCCGATGACGGCGATGCGTTCTATTCGCTGGAGGCGGCGATCGCCGCCGGCGCCGAGGCGATGATCAAGGCGCAAGCCCATGAGATCGGCGAATTGAAAGACGAAATTCGCGCCCTGAACCGCTCGATCATCCGGCGCGGCGGGGAGTAGGCGATGTCGCGGCGGCGCCGATCGTCGGAGGCCAATATCTGGCCGGGTTTCGTCGACGGCCTGTCGACCTTGCTGCTCGTCCTGATGTTCGTCCTTTCGATATTCGTCGTCGCGCAGTTTTATCTCGGAACGAAACTGACATCGGTCAAGGACGAACTTGCAACCAAGGATTCCGAACTCGCGCGACTGACCGCGCGCATCAACGAACTCGCCGAACAGCTCGGCCTCGCGCAGGCCGATAAAGACCGCCTCGCCGCGCAGATCCTGGCGCTTGAAACGACAATCTCGGAAAAGGACGATCAACTCGCCGCCGCCGCCGCCGCGCTGGCGGCCAGCCAGGCCGCCGTCGCCGCATCCGCCGAGGAGCTCGGCGCCGAAAAGGCGCTGACGCAGGAGCAGAAATCGCAGATCGCGACATTGAACGCCCAACTCGCCGCGCTGCGCCGCCAGCTTGCAAGCCTTCAGGAAGCGCTCGACGCGGCGGAGGCCAAAGACCGCGAACAGCAGGCGCAAATCGAAAACCTGTCGCAGCGATTGAACGCGGCGCTCGCGCGAAAAGTGCAGGAGTTGCAGGAAGTGCGCTCGCGCTTCTTCGAGGCCCTGCGCGCCGCGCTAGGCGATCGCACGGACATAAAAGTCGTCGGCGACCGTTTCGTTTTTGAAAGCGATATCCTTTTCGGCTCATGTTCGGCGACGATCGGCGAGGCCGGAAAACTTGAGTTGAACAAGCTTGCGACGATACTGCTTGAAATCAAGGATGACATACCGGCGGATGTTCCCTGGGTGTTGCGCGTCGACGGCCACGCCGATGCGGCGCCGCTGGGCCCGTCCTGCGCGGCCGTATACAGATCCAATCTGGAACTTTCCGCGCAGCGCGCAATCTCCGTTGTCGATTACCTGAAATCGCGCGGCGTTCCCGCAAAACGGCTGATGGCGACGGGGTCCGGCGCCGAATGGCCGCTTGTCGCCGGTTATTCGGCGGGTTCGCTGGCGCAAAACAGGCGCATCGAATTCAAACTGGATGCGCGCTGAATTGTGGACGCCAAAGCGCCCGATACGCTAGGATCGAAATCGCCGTAACGGGGTGCGGCGCGGAAGAGTGGGGTGCGGGATGAAAAATCTCGTTTTTGCAGCGGCGCTGGTTTTTTCAGCGTCCGGCGCCGTCATCGCCAGCGCCCAGACGAATGATCCCGAAGCCGGCGCAAGATTGCACGACGCGCTTCGCGAGCGCGCGTTGACGCGCCCTCGCCTCGCGCCGCCGCCGATCGGCCTGCCGGCGCGCCCGATTGAAGAAAGCGAAATCAACTGGACGCAGATGCGCACCGCGCTCGCTATCTCCGCGCGCCGCGACGCGGGGGCGAGCCAGACTGTGACCGCCGTCGTCAAAAGACCGCCGGGCCTGCGCGCTGCGCCCGCCGAACGCTTCAAAAGCGTCGTCCTGCGCGAAGTGAACCTGACGCGCCTTCCGCTGCTCGCGCCCGAAGGCGGACGCATTTCCCAGACGCTGAAAGTCTACAGCCTTGGGGCTTCCTACTCGGCGACGGCGGAAGTCGAGGACGGCGTTTCGATGCGCATGTCCGGCGCACGCCGGAAAATCGTCGTCGGCGATTTGCGCTCGGCGCGCATGCGGATCGCGGCGATGCGCAAGGAGCAGCGAACGCTAGACAGCATCGACGCCCGCTACGTCATCACGCGAAGCGATAGCTCCACCGATCTCAGTTTTGCAAAGTTCGGCGCCGGCTATGCGCTCTCCATCATGTGCGACGATCCGGCGGACCAACGCTGCGCCAGCGACGATTACATCACCGGGCTCGCATCGAACCTGCTGCTTCTCAATCCGGATGCGGAGGGCGAATGATGAAAACCGGTCGTCAGGCGCAACGCGGCAATGCAGCCGGCTGGCTGCTGATAATTATTCTGATCATCGCGATCGTTGCAGGAATCTATTATCGGCGCGGCGGCGCGCCGGCCGCAGGCGACGCGCCGATCTCAGATGCCGCGTCTGCGGATGACGCGGCGCCTGAAGACGCGACTGGCGACGACGCGACCCCTGACGACATGACGCCCGGTGATGCGCCGCCCGGTGATACGCCGCCCGCCGATGAACCCGAAGACGCCGAAGCGCTGACCGATGCCGACGGCAAGGCGTTTTCCTATCTTCCCGCCGGCGACTTGCTCCCCGGCTCCGGTCCCGGTTTCGTCGATGAGACCGTTTACCGCGAGAACATCCGGTTTCCGACCGAAGACCCCGCATTCCTCAACAGCCAGGTTTATCGCTATGGCGGCGGCCTCGGTTCGGTCAACGGCATGGAAGGCGGCCAGTGCGACGCGCGCAATTACGATTATCCCTGGCAGGATACGTTCTGCGAAAAGCGCGACCGAAACCAGCCGCTTTGCCCCGGCGGCGGCCATGAAGGGCTCGACATTCGCCCGCACACCTGCGCGCGGAATGTCCACTGGGCGATCGCCGCCGAAGACGGCCGCGTTATCGACGTGCGCCGGCACTGGGTGACGATCCAGACGCCGGACGGCACGATTTACAATTACCTCCATCTCAATATGGGCGAGCTGTCGGTGAGCGAGGGCCAGAACGTATTGAAGGGTGATCGCATCGGAAAAATCTCCAGCGACTTCTTCAAGTCCGACGGAACGTCCGTACCGACGACAACCCATCTGCATTTTGAGATGTACGAAAACTATGTCGAGACGCCTGACGCGGAACCGCTTTTCACCAAGGTCAATCCGTATATGACGCTGGTGGCCGCTTACGATCGCAAATTGCGGGAAGAGTGAATTTCAGTGACAATCGCACGACCGCCATCGATCAGCCTTGACGAACGCCGCCAGCGCCTTGGCGCGTTGCGCATCCGCATGGACAAGGCGGGCGTCGGCGCCGTCCTGCTCGGCTCAACCACAAGCCTTCGTTACTTCACCGGCGTCTCGTGGCGCGCTTCCGAGCGGTTTCTCGGCGCGCTCATCCTTCCCGACCGTATTGATTATATCGGGCCGGGATTCGAGCGGACGAAAGTTGAAAGCCTCATCGGCGTTCCGGGCGAACTTCTGACCTGGGAGGAAGAGGAAAATCCTTATCGATTGATCGCCGACCGCGCGGCGGGCGCGACGATCGCGCTCGACGGCGACTTGCCGCTTTTCATGTATCGCGCGCTGCGCCGTGAAATCGCCGACGCCGATCTTGCTGATGCGATCCCGCTGATCGCGCCGTTGCGTGCGCGCAAATCGCCGGCCGAAATCGCGCTTTTGCAGCACGCCAAGGCGATCACGCTCGAAACGCAGCGGCGCGCGCGCGACCGCCTGCGCGAAGGCGTCATGGCGTCGGAAATCGCGCGCTATATCGACGAAACGCACCGCACGCTCGGCGGCGGCGCCAGCACGTTCTGCATCGTCGCGTTCGGATCGGACACGTCGCTGCCGCACGGACCGGAAGCGGATCGCGCGCTGAAGGGCGGCGATGCGGTCCTTATCGACACGGGCTGCGAATTCGAAGGCTATAATTCCGACATCACCCGCTCTTACGTTTTCGGCGAGGCGACGTTGAAATACCGCGCCGCGTGGGATGCCGAAAAAGAAGCGCAGGCCGCCGCATTCGACGCGGCGCGGCGCGGCGCGCTTTGCGAAAGCGTCGACGCCGCCGCGCGCCGCTCACTCGAACGCCGCGGCTTCGGACCCGGCTACGCGCTTCCCGGCCTTCCGCACCGGACCGGGCACGGCATCGGCCTCGACATTCACGAAGCGCCGAACCTCGTCAAAGGGGATCGAACGCCGCTCGATATCGGCATGTGCTTTTCGAACGAGCCGATGATCGTCGTTCCCGGCGAGTTCGGCGTGCGCCATGAAGACCACTTCCACATCGCCGGCGACGGGCCGCGCTGGTTCACAAGGCCGGCGGCCAGTCTCGACGATCCGTTCGCGGATGCGCCGGCTTTCGCCTGAAATTCAGCGCGACCGGCTTTCCTCGCCGCGCGCGACGCGCCATGATTTCGGGAACGATTCGGAACGCGAAAATGCCTTCACTCAATTTAGCGCCCGCTTCGGCGGAAGATTATCGCCGGATCGCCGAACGGCGCCTGCCGCGCGCCCTGTTCGATTATATCGACGGCGCCGCCGGCGCGGAGACGACGCTCGCCGACAATCAGAATGATTTTGCGCGTCTGCGGCTGAAACAGCGGGTCATGCGCGACGTTTCCTCGATCGACATGGGTGCGGAACTGTTCGGCGGGAAGCTTTCGATGCCGCTCGCCCTGGCGCCGATCGGCATGGGCGGCATGATGCGCAAACGCGCGGAAACGCAGGCGGTGCGCGCCGCCGAGGCGGCCGGCGTTCCGTTTTGCCTGTCGACCGTCGCCATCTGTTCGCTCGAAGAAGTCGCGCAGGCCGCGTCGAAACAGTTCTGGTTTCAGCTTTACATGCTGAAAGATCGCGGCGCGGTTCGCGAATTGTTGCAGCGTGCAAAATCGGTCGGAGTGAGAACGCTCGTTTTCACTGTCGATCTCGCCGTCGTCGGCGCGCGCTATCGCGACATTCGCAACGGATTGAGCGGGGGCGGCGGCGCCTGGGGACGCCTGCGCAGCGGGTTGATCGACTATCTGCTCCACCCGGCCTGGCTTTTCGACGTCGGCCTCGCCGGCAAGCCGCATATTTTCGGAAACCTCAGCGAATACGTGCCGAACGCCACGACGCCGTCCGATTTTCGCGCCTGGGTCGATTCCCAGTTCGACGCCGCCGTCACCTGGAAGGACATCGAACAATTGCGGCGCGACTGGGACGGCGATCTCGTCATCAAGGGCGTCCTCACCGCGGAGGATGCGCGCGCGGCGGCCGACGCCGGCGCCGACGGCGTTATCGTTTCCAATCACGGCGGACGCCAGCTCGACGGGGTCGCATCGGGTATCGCCGCGCTGGCGCGTATCGCCGAAGCGGTCGGCGCGCGCACGCGCATTCTCGTCGATGGCGGCGTCAGAACGGGACAGGACATCCTGCGCGCGCGGGCGATGGGCGCCGACGCCGCCCTGATCGGACGGCCCTGGATTTTCGCCCTCGCCGCCGGCGGCGAGACGGGCCTCAAACGCTATCTCGCACTTTTAAAACACGATCTGCATGTCGCAATGGCGCTTACCGGTGCGAGAAATCTCGCGGCACTGGACGCGAGCGTTCTCGACACGTAACCGCGCGCGCGTCCGCGATCAGCCGCCGAACGCGACCTGATGCATGATGCGTCCCGGCAGGAAAGACAGAACGCCCGCAACGATAAGGCCGCCGATAAAAAGGCCGATGAACGGCCTTGAATGAAACCGCAGCGCCGGGCCGCCGCGAATCAAAAGCCATCCGCCCTGGATCAGCGCGTAAGCAGTCAACAGCGTGAACAGATGGATCGGCGAGAACCGTTTCCAGAACGGATCGCCGGGTTCGACCGGGTGCTGAATAAAGATCGAGCTGATCCCGACGACCGCCATAATCCCTATCCAGACGAGACCGATAGACTTGTGCGGCAGGGTTCCCTTCGGCGCGAGGATCTGGACGAGCCCGAGGGCGAAACCGGCCATCGCGCCGAAAGCGTGGACCTGAACGACGGCGGGCGCGGTCAATAACGGTTCGAGCGTCATCATATTCCCCTGTTTCAGCGGCTGAAACCTGAAAGCGGCGGCGGCGCCGCGCACCGGCCTTCGCCTTTGCGAACACGGCCCCGGTTCCGGGGCCCGCAGCCATTGCTCCCGGCCTGCGGCTGTTGCTCCCGGCCTGCGGCTTTTGGCGCACCGAGCCGGTCCCCGTTCCAGCCCAGACCCAGACCCGGACCCAGACCCAGACCCAGACCCAGACCCAGACCCAGACCCAGACCCAGACCCCTTTCCCGGTTCCAGCCCTCTTCCCGGACCCCGGTTCGCACCATTACTTTACTTTTTAAAGTAGTTTATATTGATTGAATTTGCAAGCCCGGCCCGCCGAAAGGACGTCGCTGCGCGCTGAATGGAGCGGCGGATGACGACGCGCGCATGAAAACGCCCGCCCTGGCGCCGGGCGGCGCGGGGGCTGGCGCTCGATCGCTGATCGTGAACCGGCGTCAGACGGCGGTTTTCCTGAAGCCTTCAAGTTGCACGACCCGCGCGTTCCATGCCTCGATATTCGGGTAGTCGCTAAGCGGCAGGTCGATGCTTTTGGCGTGGGTGAGACCGCAACCGACGGCGAAATCGGCAAGCGTCGGCGCATCGCCGGCGAGCCATTCGCGCCCATCCAGCGCCGAGTTGAGATAGCCCGCTTCCCGCTCGAATTTTACGAGCGTCGCGGCCACGACATTTTCATCCGCATCGCCCATGCCGAGGATTTTCTTCACCAGGCGCTCGAACTGGATCGGCTGGTAAGCGGGCGTCCAGTGCGCGGCGTCCCAGAATAGAAACTGATTGATCCGGTCGCGGATCGTGCGTTCCTCAGGGTAAAGATTATTCGGTTTGCGCGAACAAAGATGGATCATTATCGCATTCGACTCGCAAAGGACGACATCTGCGTCCACCATGAACGGCACGCGGCGCGACGGGGATTTTTGCTGAACGATATCATCGATCGGGCGAACCGGCGGGTTTTCGACCTCGACGCCGATATGCGCCGCAACGGCTAGCGGCTTGCGGACATTCTGGGAAAGCGGAACGCCGTATATTTTTATGGACATGCGGGAACTCCCTTGGCTGTTGGCTGGCCGCCGCGCCGCCGGGGCTTTGCGCGTGACGGGCCTCACCCCTGCGCCGGCGAATTTGCGCAGGCTATTTCTGATACTTGTATATTGCAAGTAACAAGTTTATATATTTGCATAATAAGCGGAACGCCCGATAAGCGCATACGACCTGATCGCGAGGGGCGCATGAGTGAACGAGGAAAAGAACCCAGGGCGCGTTCGAGATGCCCGATCTCCAGAACGCTGGAGCTTGTCGGCGACCGATGGACGCTGGTTATCCTGCGCGATCTTTTTATCGGCAAGAAACGCTATGGCGAATTCCTCGATTCGCCGGAGCGGATTACCACCAACATTCTTGCAAACCGGCTTGACCTGATCGAGCGCGCGGGGCTCGCAACGCGCAGGGCCTATCAGCATCGTCCGGCGCGCTATGAATATGAATTGACCGAAAAGGGCCGCGACATGTTTCCCGTGCTGTACGAAATGTCGCGATGGGCGAACAAGCACTACCCTGAAACTTTCACGCCGCCGGATTCCTTCACGAAAGCGGGCATGAAAGCGAGCGGCGCGCGGGCGAAGCGCGCCTGAACGATCCCGTCAGCGCGCCTGCCCGCAAAAAAACTTTTCGAGCGAGGCGAAAAGCCTTTCATCCGCCGCGCCGCGGGCGCGCGATTTCAGCCGGGCGAGACTAATCGTTCGCGACAGATTCTCATCGCGTATTTCGCATTTTCCGAGCGAACCGTCGAAATAGGATTCGGGCAGGATGGCGACGCCGAGCCCGGCGGCGATCATCTGCTTTGCGGTCTCGTCCTGGTCGGTTGAAAACCTGCTTTCCATTTCAACGCCCTTTTCGCGAAGGATGCGGTCCGTCCGGTCGTTAAGCTCGCAATGCGCGCGGTGGACATAATCGATGCCGGACAATTCGCCCAGCGACACCGCGCCGTTCATCCGCGCCGCCGCCGCCGGCGTCGTCGCAAGGAAATAGCGTTCGGTGAAAAGCGGGCGGTAGTCGAACCTTTGATCTTCGCCGTCGCAATCGGCGATGATCGCATAATCGATCTCGCCGTCGGCGAGCGCAGACACCAGATCCGGTTGCGCGGCGTGACGCACCAGCAGCGCGATATCGGGAAATTCCTCGCGCATCCGCGCCGCAATCGCCGATGCGCGCGCCGCGCCGAGCGTGCTGACAAGGCCGATCGCTTCCTGTTCGCAAACGCGCCGCGCCAGATGCGCCGCCTCAGCTTTGATTTCAAGCGCGATATCGAAGATGGCGGCGAAGCGGTCCCTTAGGTTTTCGCCGAGAGGCGTCAGGCGCATCGGCCGTATGCGACGGTTCACCAGCGCGCCGCCAAGCTCCTCTTCAAGAAGCTTGATCGCCTTCGTCAGCGCCGGCTGGCTGACATGGCACTCGTCGGCGGCGCGCGTAAAATTCAGCGCCCGCGCAAGCGCGATAAAATATCGGACCTGATGCATCTCCATCGCTTCGTTCCCTTACCGCGCCGCCCGAATGCGCATCCGAACCGGCGGTTATCATCCCATGACGGAAAAATATTGGCGCCGCCGCGCCGCCCGCGTCATCTAGATGCCGTGTCCCTGCAACCGAAGACAACAGCCATGACATCGATTCGCCAGACCGCGCCGCTTTCCCTGACGATTATCGCCGCAATCGGTCTTTCCGCCTGTTCGAAGTCGGCGCCGCCGACCCCCGACGCGGCGGTCCAAAGCGCGGTAAAGCGGACCGGCGCGAGCGAGACATTCTCGACGATCGTCAATTCGAAAGGCGATATTTCAAGGCCGACCGATTACGCGACCAATCCGGACTGGGTCCATATCGGTTCATGGTCGGTCGTCAACGCCGAGGCGAAGGTCGACGGCATGCACAATGTCTATACGACGCGCGATGTCGTCGCCGAATACGCTGCGACCGGCGCCTTCCCGGACGGCGCCGTTCTCGTCAAGGAAGTCGCCGGCGTCGATCACGCGCAATTGTCGACTGGAAACGCCCACTGGTCGGGCGAACCCGCCGTGTGGTTCGTATCGGTGAAGGACGCCAGCGGACGTTTTGCAGACAACCCGCTATGGGGCGAGGGATGGGGTTGGGCCCTGTTCAAGGCGGATGCGCCGATGACGCAGGTCGCAACGGATTACCGTGCGGATTGCCTCGGCTGTCACCTGCCGGCCGCCGAAAGCGATCATATGTATGTCTACGCCTATCCCCCACTCGGCCCGAAGGCGCGCGCCTTCGCTCCCGCTTCGGCGCCGCAAGCAGGCGATGCGGCCGGCGAATCGACCGGCGAGATGGGCGATACGCAACGCATGCGGTGAATCTAGCCGGCGGCCTGCCTGCGCGCGATATGGCGCCCGGCGAAATAGGCCGGCGCGCCGAGCGCAATGAGCGCCGCACCCCAGGCGAGCGTTCGAAAACCGGCGCCCGCCATCGCCACAATGGCGAAGGCGAGTGCGACAAGGGCGATCCCGGCCCAGCCGGGCGCTTTGCGCGCCGAGTGTTTTATTTCAGCAAGGGCCGAGACGGCGTAGGGAAGCAGACTCGAAAGCGTCGACATGGAAATCAGAAACGTGAACGCGGCGAGGAGACCTTCCGAATAGTTGAAGGCGATGAAGAACGTTCCAAGGCCGGAAGATAGAATAAGCGAATCGACGGGCGCGTGACCGGCGTTGACGCGCCCGAACCGCGCCGGCGCCAGGCCGTCGCGCGCGGCGGCGGCGGGCATCTGGCCGGCCATCATGATCGTGCCGTTAAGCGCGCCCGCTGTTGAAATGATCGCGCCGAGCGCGATCATCGGCCCGCCGATTGCGCCGAGGCGCGCCGCCGCATCGACAAAGGGCGCTTCGGAAGCGATGAGCGTTTGCGTTGGAACAAGCAACATCACCGCGGCGGTCGCGGCGATATAGATAGCCGCAACGGACAAGGTCGCGGCGATTACGGCGCGCGGAATCGTGCGGCGCGCATCGACGATTTCGCCGGCGGGAATGACGCCCGCCTCGATCCCGATAAAGGCCCACATGGTAAGCAGGGCGGTCGATGCGATCGCTTCGAGCGGCGCGGCGCCTTGCGGATTGAACGGCGGAACATTTGCGCCGTCCCCCGCAAATAATCCGAGTGCGGAAATGACGAGCAGCGGCGCGATCTTCAAAACCGCCGTCGCCAGCTGCGCCGAAGCGGCCGCCGACACGCCCCTGATATTAACGGACGTCAAAAGCCAGACGATCGCGATCGCGGTCGCCGCTTGCCCCGCCTTGTTCGCGGCGAGGCCGGGAATGACGGCGCCGGCGTAGCCCGCGAATGCAATCGAAATCGCAGAAATGGCGAACACGGAGGAGAGCCAGTAGCTCCAGCCCATGAGATAACCGGCGAGCCCGCCGAACGCATCGCGCGCATAAACGTAAAATCCGCCGCTTTCCGCCTTTCGCCCCGCAAGCCGGCCAAGCGTCAATGCGATGAAGATCGCGCCGAAACTCGATAACAGCCAGCCCAGAAACGAAATCGCCCCGTAAGGGGCGAGAACGGCGGGAAGCAGGAATACGCCCGATCCGATCATCACGCCGGCCGACATCGCCCAGCATTTCCAGAAACCGAATCCGGAGACAGGCCCAACGGGCGGCGGATTTTCGCCGCTCATGCGGCGCGCCAGCGCAAGGACATGCAGGACAGACCAGCGTCGATCCGGCCGATTTCACGCACCGGAAGCGGAACGACGCGATAGCCGGCGTTATCGAGCATCTCGATCGTCTTGACGAAATGCGCGCCGACCAGAACGACGTCATTGACGCGCAAGGCGTTCGCCGCCGCCTCTTCGCCGTCCGGCGCCGTCAGGACGCGAAACCCATCGAACACGGACGATGTGCAAAGGCGCCTTGTCGCAAGCACCGTTTCATCGTCGAGAAGCGAACAGTCCGTCTTGAAGTGCAGAACGTCTTTCGGCGTTTCGACAAGCTGAACCTCGCGCCCGAAACGTGCGGCGAGGCGCAAAAGGGTTTCAGCGCCTTTTCGGTCCGTGCGCGCCGACAGGCCGACCATTATCTTTCCGGCCGTCGTCAAAATATCGCCGCCGTCGGCCGCGCCTTCATCGAGCGAGAGAACCGTTTCGAATTTTTCCTTGAGCGTGGGCGCGATATGCGCAACCTCGCCAGCGCGGCTTGGCGCACCCGGCCGCAGCAGGATCGCCCCTTGCGTGAACACGAGCGCCGGATCCTCGACGAAAACGGAATCGGGAAACGCCTCAAGCGCGGGAAGGATCGTCAGGGCGAGGCCGGCGCTGACAAGCGCGGCGCAATAGGCCGCGTGTTCATCGACGACGCCGTCATGGGACGGATCATCCCCGCCGCCGGCCCGTAGCCCGTTTACGACCGACCTTGCGGGACGGCGCACAATGGCGTTGGTGAAGATCGAGGATGAACTCATCAAACAGCGCCCTCCCGAATTCGCCTAGCGGCCCTCGCGCATTGCAATGCATGTCTCGCTGAAACTCAAGATGAAAACCGATCGGAAAAAAAGCGCGCCGCATCCGGATGCGGCGCGCTTTCACGGACGATTTCCGATTTCGATACGCGATTATCCGCAGATCGCACGCCCCGACGGGCAGGGCGAGGCGTCGTAGTTTTCGACCGCGGTCTCGAATTCCGCCCACGGAACGGCCTTGCGCCCATGGGCCGAAAGCAGGATATCGACATCGAGGCCGAGATCGTCGATCGCCTTTTTCAGCGTCACCGCGCCGACGCCGGCCGATGTCGGCGTATCGCCTTCGTAATTGCCGGTGTAATGATCGGCCTGGAAGGCGACTTTTGCGCCGGGCGCATAGACAAGCGCATAGCTTTCCGCGTGGCTTGTCGCGATATCGTAGATCTTGACCGGTCCAAGCGTCATCTCGCCGTCGAGAACGATAAGGCGATCTGCGGGCGGCGTTTCGCCGGCGGCGACGCTTACATTTTCAACGGCGTTCGCGGGCGAGACGAATGTCGCGCCGAGCGCCAGCGCATCCGCCATGCCGCCGAGATGATCCGTATGATGATGGGTAACGATCTGATAGCGGATCGGTTTGGAATGGCCGACCGCATCCTTGTAAGCGTCGTAGCGCGCCTTTAGCCCGGCGTAACCGCCGACGGCGATGACATGATCGCCCGCGTCGATAAAGGCGGTGTACGCGGCGGCGCCTGCCCCGCCCACGCCGGCGAGATGCACCCCCTCGGCGATTTCATCGACCGTCATCTCCGACTGGCTGACCCGCGCCGGCTCCTCGACTATGCCGCGATCGACCGAAAATACGTTTGAACGCACCGTGTTGACGGAGATGTTGCGGCTCGTCGTGATGATATTCGGATCCTTGCCGATGAAAAATTCGAAACTGGAAGCGTAGCCGACCCCCCCGACGGTTTTATGATCGCTGAACAGATAGGTCAGCGCGCCGAACGCGGTCTCGCGCGTCATTTTGCTGATGACGCCCGATTCGGCGTCGACATGCAGCGTCAGCGGCGGCGATTGCGGCATTTCAAATGTGATCAACTTGTGCGGACGGCCGAGATAGTTTTCTTCGCCTGCGGCCTTCGCCGTCTGCGCGCTTTTCGCGAGCTGATAGGCGAGAAGCGTATCGGATACGCGGTAAACAATGCCGAATGCGGAGAAAAAATCGGGCGCGGTCGCATGTTGATAGGTGCCGTCGCGATAATTGACGGTGACGATTTCCTCGCCTGCCGACAACTGGCGCGTGTGCGTGTCGAAATTCCAGTTTGCGCTCCAGCCCTCGACGCTGCCGCGCTCCCCCGCGAGGTCAATCCGGGCGTCCTGGCTTAAAGGCGTAAATTCGACATAGCCTGACGTATAACCCTGCCCCGGAAACGCATTCTTGTAGACGTCATTGATTCTGATCGATTTCATGTTGCGCAGCCTGTCGCCTCCATAGGCCGATACGACTTTGGCGATCAGCGCATCTTCCGCCTCTCCCGCCAGCGCGTCCGCGCCGAACGCCAAAGCCGCCGCGCCGGAGGCGAACGCCGCCGCCGCATATCGAAATGGGTGATTCATTTCCGCTTCCCTTTTAAAACTTCCATCTACAGTTGAAGCGCCCCGCTTCGCTCATTTGCCCTCAAACAGATGCGGCGCGCAACGAAGTCCCGATCGGCTCGCCGCCCTTTGCAAACGTCCCGTCGATCCGGCTTTCCCTGAACGCGGACGCCGGGCCGGTTCTCGGCCTATTGCGCGCGCCGGGCGGAGCGCTCATGAATGGCGCATGGCGCTGATCGACATCTCCCCCGCTGTCTCGCCGTCGACGCCGGTATTTCCCGGCGATACGGCTTTCTCCGCAATCGGCACATGGAACTTTGGCGGCGAATGCCCTGTCAATGTCTCCAAATTCGAAACGACGACGCATATCGGCGCGCATGCGGACGCGCCCCTGCATTATATAAACGGCGGCGCGCCGATCGATCGTGTTGCGCTCGACGCCTATATCGGCCCTTGCACCCTTGTTCACGCGATCGGGATTCGGAACCTTCTGACTGCGGATGAGCTTGCGGAAAGGATCGGCGCGCGGCGCCTGAACGAACGCCTCCTGATCCGGTTTTACGAGCGTGCGCCGCAGGCGGAATGGGACGCGCAGGCGCCGGCGATTGAGCGGGCGGCGATCCATCTGCTCGCTGATCGCGGCGTCATTCTGATCGGCGTCGACACCGCGTCGCTCGACCCGCCCCTGTCGAAACTGATGGACGCCCATCGCGCGATCGGCGAACGCGACATGCGCGTGCTTGAAGGTCTGGTTCTCGACGATGTCGCGGAGGGCGACTACGAGTTGATCGCGCCGCCGCTGAAGCTTGCGGGCCTTGACGCGGCGCCCGTGCGCGCCGTCCTGAGGACGATTGCATGACGTCGCTTGACGAAGCGCGCGCGCGCGATGCGTCCGACCCGCTTCGCCATTTGCGCGGCGAATTCGATCTGCCTGAGGGCGTGATTTATCTCGACGGCAATTCTCTCGGCGCGCCGCCGCGCCGCGCGCTCGATCGCATCGCTGAAACGGCGCGGGTCGAATGGCGGCGCGGACTTGTCCGTTCCTGGAACGAGGCGGGATGGATCGACCTGCCGATGAGCGCCGGCGTGAAAATCTCGCGCCTTATCGGCGCGCGGGCCGATGAAACGATCGTTTGCGATTCCGTCTCGGTCAATCTTTTCAAACTTGCGACTGCGCTGTTGGAACGGAGCGGTTATGATGCGCTTTGCATCGACGCGACGGAGTTTCCGACCGATCAATATGTCGCGGAAGGCGCCGCGCGCTTTTCCGGCGCGACGCCGAAACGGATTGAAAACGGAGAAATTCCCGAAAACGCCGTCCTCATCAAAAGCCTCGTTCACTACAAAACCGCCGGGATCGCCGACATGGCGGCGAGCGAGCGCGAAGCGCGCAGGAAAAACTGCCTGCTCATCTGGGATCTCAGCCACGCGACGGGCCTCGTCGAGATCGACGCAAAGCGCGACGGGGCGCGCTTCGCAGTCGGCTGCGGGTATAAATTCCTGAATGGCGGCCCCGGCGCGCCGGCGTTCGTTTATGTTGCGCGCGAGGAGGCGCAATCCCTGAACCAGCCGGTGTCCGGCTGGATGGGACACGCCGCGCCGTTCGAGTTTTCATCCTATTACGCGCCGGCGCAAGGCGTTTACAGGTTCGCATCCGGAACCCCGCCCATTCTTTCGCTCGCCGCGCTGGACGCCGCGCTCGACCTTTTCGAGGATATCGACATGCGGCTGATGGAGGAAAAAGCGCGCGCGCTCGGCGATTTCTTTCTTGAAAGCCTGGACGGCGCGCCGCTTACCGCACTCGCATCAACGCCGCGACGGGGCGGGCATGTGTGCGTGCGCGGCGAGGACAGTTACGCGATCATGCAGGCGCTGATCGCAAAAGGCGTTATCGGCGATTTTCGCGCACCCGATCTGATGCGTTTCGGCTTTTCCCCGCTTTACAATACTTTTGAAGACGCCTTTCGCGCGGCCGATATGCTGAAGCGATTGCTGGCGAGCGGCGATTGGCGCGCAGCGCAATTTCGCGAGCGCCGGAAAGTAACCTAGGCTGTCGCATTTCAGTCAATACCGATCCGGATCGTCGCCGTTGAACGTTCGCCGGGCCCGATGACGACATCGGCATGGGCGCGGCGGCCGTCTTCGCTTCGCGCCTGCAATCGCCAGTCGCCGGCGCCGAGACCCGACAGGGAAAATGAACCGGACCGATCGCTGACCGGCGCAATATCGGGAACGGCGTGCGGCCCGCCGACAATCAGGATTATCGCGCCGGCGATCGCATTTCCCGTCGCCGCGTCAATGACGCGCCCGATTATTTCGCCGTCCCTCGACAATTCGGCCGGCGTTTCGATTTCAATCGTCGTGACCGCGTTTTCGAATACATTTGCGTACAGCTCGACTGGCGACGAATTCGGCGGACGGCACACAATGCGCCA
Organism: Parvularculaceae bacterium; assembly: GCA_020446945.1. Lineage (GTDB taxonomy): Bacteria > Pseudomonadota > Alphaproteobacteria > Caulobacterales > Parvularculaceae > Amphiplicatus. The sequence continues at coordinate 30,692 of JAGRDS010000015.1, read as the reverse complement.
GACGCCCGCCTCCAGACCTTCAAAAGAAAACCCGCCGGCCGCATCGCTCACGTCCTCCATGCCGGTTCCTTCAATATCCGGCTTGCAGATCGAAATTTTCACGCCGCCAACAGGCGAAAGCGTTTGCGCGTCAACAACCGAACCTGAAATGGCGCCCGTCATGACCTGCTCCCATGCGATCCGCAGCCGCACCGCCGATACGCGGCGGTGCGGCTGCATTGTCAATCAAACTCACTCTCTTACGCACGCTACAACTCACACAAGGCCATTATAGTTGACGCCATCCCTGCAACCGTCTGTAGACGGATTGCGTGACGCGGGTCGCCGAGTTTCCGCTTGAGGCGCCGTAATTGTGGATACCGACCACATAACGTTCGCCGTTCCGCTTGATATAGATCGGCGATCCGCTCTGGCCGCCCATGCTGTCGATATCGTAAACCAGGCGATCGGGCGTAACCGTCTTGATCCGTCGCGACATGCCCCAAAGCTCCGCGAACGGCTTGTCGCCCGGAAAACCGGCCAGAATCGCCGGTTGCGCGAGCAAGGTCTGCGGCGGGAAAGCAGCGAAACCGAATTGTCCGAGATTGCGGCCGCCGAAAGAGCCTTGCGGCAGGACGATGCAACCATAGTCGCAGGATGGCTTGCGCTCGACCACCCAGCCCCGAACCGAACGAAACGCCGTCGACGTCGCCGTTCCGAACGGGCGCGAAGCGCCGTTCGCGCCAGGAATAACCTCGATCTTCGTCGCCCAGCCATGTTGAGGCAGGTAAACGCAATGCCCGGCCGTTACGACCGCGCGCGGACCGATGAAAAATCCCGTACCGCGATAGGTTGCACCCTTGAAATATATTTTCAGCGCGCAGAACCGGCGCCATGGCGTATTCGTCGTTCCATTAATCCGTATACGGTCGTCCGTCCCGATGATGACTTCCATCGCGGCGGCGACTTCGGTTGCAATCGCTTCTTCCGTCTCGCTCGCCGATTCGCCCATTGGCGCCGTTTCCGCCTCGGCGAGCAGCTTCGCCAAAAGCGAAAGCACATTGCTCTTTGAAAGTTTCGCGGAGACGGCCGCGGCGGCGATCGATTTCGCCGGCCGCGCGAAACGCTTGATCCGGCGCCGCGTTTTCGAGGAGATCTTGCGGCTCACCGCATGGATGATTTTAGGCGCGGCGGCCGAGGCGAGCGTCGGCAGAAGGGCCGCGAGAAATCCGAACTCCATGTCGGCGGTTTCGCCGCCGGCGAGCGCCGTTCCGGCGTCTTCAAGGCTCTCGAAATCCGCCTCCGCGGCGGATTCCTCGCCGGACGGCTCCTCAAAACCCTCGATTCCGCGAAGATCGGAAATCGCGCTGTTCGCGTCGGCGGCCTGCGCAAGCGCGGCCGGCGCGGCTTCGAATGAAAACTCGCCGGCCTCGCCGGCGGCGTTTTCAATTTCGGCGTTTTCGTCCGCCGGGTCCGACTCGCCGCCGGCGGCGGCGCCGACCGGCGCATCGCCCGCGACTTCCGGCGCGACGAATTCGTTCTCGCGTCCGGGCGCCTTGCCGGGCTGCGCGGTTTGTTGGGCGGAGACGGCGTTTGACAAATCGTCGTCCAGCGCAACCGAATTTTCTTCGTAAGACATACGAAACTCCATCTGTTCAGGACGCTTTGCGCGTCGGCTTCAATGACGGAGTTTGATTGACGCGCCGATCCTATCGAATGCGCCGCGCTAATCGAGTGACTTACATCACTTGCGATTATGCAAAATCGGCGAATTGTTCGACGATAGCCGGAAACCGGCCTAGTTGCGGCGCATCGCCTCGACGATGCGGTCCGACTCGGCGATCGGCGGCAGCGCGTTCAACGCATCCTGATAATAGGCGAGCCCGAGTTCGCGGTCGCCTTCGGCTATGGCGATCATGCCGCGCCCGACCAGCGCTTCGTAATTGTCAGGCGTGTATTCCAGAAGGCGCGCAAAATCCGCGTCCGCCTCGTCAAGCCTGCCGTCGGCCGCCTTGCAATAAGCGAGATCGATCATCGCATTGAGCGCCCAGGCGTCGGCCAGCAATTTCGCTTTCGCGCCTTCGCACGAACCGACATCGAAAGACTTGCCCAGAATATCGCTCGCCTCGCGCTTGATATCGAACCCGGCACCGGCGCCGATCGTTTCAGCGCGGTCGATGGCGAGAAGCGCCGGCCGGCCGATATCGACCTGATCGGGAAGGAAGGACTGAAGGCTTTCCTGCGCGACCGGCGCCGGCAGCCGCTCCGGCGGCGCAAATTCCGGCAGGTATATGACGCCTTTCGCCGGCGCATCCCTGAGCGGCAAGGCAGGCGCGTGCGTCATGGCGCCTATAAATGGAATGTCCTCGCGCGCGGCGGGCTTTTCCCAGGCCGGTTTTTTCTCGGCGATATTTTTCCCGGCCGGTCTTTCCGTATTGGGGCGCGGCGGCGCGCTGTCCGCGTGCTTTGCGGATCGCGCCGGTTCGAAACGATATTCGACGCAGGGCGCAAGTCCGGTATCGGAATGGCAAGCAACGACGCGCGCGGCGTCAACATGGCGCGCGGCGTCGATCGACAGCACGCTCGAGGCGTCGCGCGCGACGATCTTCAGACGGCGCGCCAGCGCGCTGCGGTCCGAAATGTCGAGATCAAGCGCCGCGCTGACGCCGTCGATGACGAAATCGACGCCAGCGCCCGGCTTTACGTCGCATTCCTCGGTGCAGATGAGCGCAATGCGCAAAATATCGCCCTGCTCGCCGATCTGAACATCTTCAAGCGCCTGGCGCGTTTGCGCACCGACAGCCGCCGCAGCGGCGATCGTCGCGGATGCGCCGAGCAGAAACGCGCGCACCGACAAGGGCAGGAATAGCGACATTCAGGCGTTCGCCCCGGCTGCAATATAACCGGCCATTCCTCACGGTGTTCGCCGGGACGGTCAACGCGGCGGGGGACCATTGTATCCTTCCGAGAACAGCCGGAAATTCCACCCGTTCAGGGCGTGCGGACGCCCGACAGTAGCCGCCGGGCCGCATTGAACATGAATGAGCTTTCCTTTCTGGAATTCTTCGCCGGCGGCGGAATGGCGCGGCTCGGCCTCGGCCCCGATTGGCGGTGCGCTTTCGCGAATGATTTCGACGCGGCGAAAGGCGCGGCCTACGCCGCCAATTTCGGCGCCGGGGATTTTCACCTCGCCGACATTCATGGGCTGGGGATCGCCGACCTGCCTGCGGGCGCGGCGGATCTCGCCTGGGCTTCCTTTCCATGCCAGGATCTTTCGCTGGCGGGCGCGCGCGCGGGTCTTGGCGCGCCGCGCAGCGGCGCATTTTTCGGATTCCGCTCGATCATCGGGAAGCTCGCCGACGCCGGCCGGCGCCCGAGATCCATCGTCGTTGAAAATGTCGCCGGGCTTTTAACGTCGAATGGCGGACGCGATCTGGCCCGCCTTGTCGGGGAGATCGCGCGCGCCGGCTATTATGTCAGCGCCATCGTTCTCAACGCGCGCGATTTCGTACCCCAGTCGCGCCCGCGCCTGTTTATCGTCGGCCTTGAAAACGAGGGCGCGTTTTCGCGCACGGCGCCGGCGATCGACGCGGCGGCGCCGGCGGCGCTCCACAAGATGGCCGCCGGACTGCCCGCGCCCGTGCGGCGGCGCTGGCGCTGGATCAGCGCGCGCCCGGCGGCGCGGCGCAATCTCGATCTCATCGACATTATCGACGACGGCGCGCCGTTCGATGCGAAAAGCCTGACGCAGGCGCGCGTGAATGCGATGGCGCCGCGCCAGCGGGCCGCGCTCGACGCGCTGATCGCGGCGGGCGGGCGCCATGTCGGCGCCGCATTCCGGCGCGTACGGGTTGAGGGGGGGCGCAAGATCGTTCGGATCGAGGCGCGCTTTGACGGCGTCGCCGGCTGTCTTCGAACGCCCGCCGGCGGATCGTCGCGCCAGATCATATTCGATATCGACGACGCAAAGGTGCGATCGCGCCTGATGACCCCGCGCGAGGCGGCGCGCGCAATGGGCCTGCCCGACGAATACCGCCTGCCGCAAAGCGCGACGGGCGCGCTCAAACTAATCGGCGACGGCGTTTCACCGCCGGTCGTCGCGTGGCTCGCGCGCAACGTGCTTGAACCCGCGCTATTGCGCGTTCAAAAAGCGGCATGAACCCGCAACGCGCGCAAGGCGACGTTTTCTCACCGCAAAAGCGCTCCGAAATCATGCGCGCCGTCAGGGCGCGCGACACCAAACCCGAGATCGCGCTCAGGAAAGCGCTGTTCGCGATGGGCTTTCGCTATCGGCTGAACGTCAAAACGCTGCCCGGCAAACCGGACATTGTTTTCCCCGGATACAGATCTGTTATATTCGTACACGGATGTTTCTGGCACGGTCATGACTGCGCGCGCGGAGACAGGACGCCGAAAACCAATACCGAATACTGGCGCGCGAAGATCGCCAACAACCGCAAACGTGATCACGCCGCGATTGTTGCGTTGCAGCGTCAGAAATGGTCTGTAAAAATTTCATGGGAATGTGACTTGAAAGATGTGCGCGGAGAAGCAATTAAGATCGCGGGGTGGCTAAAGTCGCGTATAGATTAAGGGAGAGTATCTTGGCCCCGACGATCAAAATCGGACACAACGAAAAGAATAACCGCGGTCGTTACTGGACAGAAACAACTGCAGGCGAAGCTGAACTGGTATATTCGCTAAGCCATGGCGACAAGATGGTGATTGATTCGACTTTCGTGCCTGTCGATGCGCGCGGCGGCGGCGTTGCGCTTGCGCTTGTCAAGCGCGCGATCGAGGACGCAAGAACATATGGCCGCAAGGTCGATCCGGTATGCCCCTATGTCGACCGGATTTTCGATCGCTATCCGGAATGGGGCGAATTGCGCGCCTGACGGACGGCGTGTTCGCATTTTTCCACATATTGCGCAGGACGGTCCGTATACGGACCGAACGTCGGCGCCCCATGTTACGCGGGGCCGGCGGGTGAAACCGCCCTCCGTGAAACCGGGTGTGGAAAAAAATCTGTCAAGGATGAGGCGGCGCGACGGCGCCGCCTTGGGCGTTTCAAGAGAACCCGCTGCGGACCGCCCGTCAGAACGCTTCGGCGGCCAGCGTCATGACGGGTTCGGCGCCTGACTTCACCTTCGCAAGATGCGATTTCGTATCGGGCAGCATCCGCGCCAGGAAGAATTTTCCGGTTATCAGCTTGTTCGCATAGAACGGGTCCGCATCGCCGTCTTTTTGTTTCGCGATCGCCGCCCTGGCAAGCTGCGCCCAGCCATAGGCGAGGCAAAGCAGGCCGAACATGTGGAGATAATCCATCGATCCGGCGCCGGCGTTGTCGGGATTTGAAAAGGCGTTCATCATCAGCCATTGCGTCGCGTCGCCGACATCGCCCTTTGCTGCGGCGAGGCCGTCGAGAAACGGTTTCAGGTCTTCCTCGCCCTGATTGTCGGCGATGAACCGGTCGACTTCAGCGAAAAACGTTTGCAGCGCCCGCCCGCCGTCTTTCGGCAGTTTGCGTCCGACGAGATCGAGCGCCTGAATGCCGTTCGCGCCTTCGTAGATCATGGCGATGCGCGCATCGCGCACGAACTGCTCCATCCCCCATTCGCCGATATAGCCGTGCCCGCCGAGAACCTGCTGCGCATTCGTGGCGTGGGCGTACCCCTTGTCGGTGAGGTAGCCTTTAAGCACCGGCGTCATAAGACCGAGATAGTCGTCCGCCTTGCGGCGTTCGTCTTCGTCCTCGCTCTTGTGGTGCAGATCGGCGTGCAGCGCCGACCAGTACATCCAGGCGCGCGCGCCCTCTATCGTCGCCTTTTGTTCAAGCAGCATGCGGCGCACGTCGGGATGGACGATAATCGGATCGGCGGGCTTGTCCGGCGCTTTCGCGCCCGTCAGCGCGCGCCCCTGCAAACGGTCCTTCGCGTAGGCGGCGCCGTTCTGATAGGAAACCTCCGAGATTGCGAGGCCCTGAAGTCCGACGCCGAGACGCGCCTCGTTCATCATCGTGAACATCGCCTTCAGGCCCTTATGCTCCTCGCCGAGAAGCCAGCCGACCGCCTCGTCGTAATTCATCACGCAGGTCGAATTGGCGTGAATGCCCATTTTCTCTTCGATCTTGCCGCAGGAAACGCCGTTGCGCGCGCCGAGCGATCCGTCGTCATTGACGAGGAATTTCGGCACGATGAACAGCGAAATTCCCTTCACGCCTTCAGGCCCGCCCTCGATACGCGCGAGGACGAGGTGAATGATATTCTCGGTTAGGTCGTGTTCGCCCGCCGAAATGAATATCTTCTGGCCTGAAATCTTGTAGGAGCCGTCGCCCTGCGGAACCGCCTTCGAGCGCAGCAGGCCGAGATCGGTGCCGCAATGGGGCTCGGTCAGGTTCATCGTGCCGCCCCATTCGCCGGAGATCATCTTCGGCAGATAGGTCTGTTTCTGGTTTTCATCGCCATGGGCGTAAATCGCATCGGCCGCCCCGCGCGCCAGGCCCGGATACATGCCGAACGCCATATTCGAGGCGGAAACCATTTCATTGAAAGCGACGGCGAGAATATAGGGCAGGCCCTGGCCGCCATAGGCCGGATCGAATGAAAGGCCCTGCCAGCCGCCTTCGCGGAACTGGCCATAGGCGTCCTTGAAGCCTTTCGGCGTCGTCACCGAACCGTCCGCATGGCGGGTGCAGCCCTCGGCGTCCCCGGTCTGGTTGAGCGGATGAAGAACGTTTGACGCGAGCTTTCCGCCTTCTTCGAGGATCGCCTCGACGACGTCCGGCGTCGCATCGGCGAAACCCGGCAGGTTGGCGTATCTTGAAATATCGAGAACATCGTTGAGGATGAACTGCATGTCGCGAAGCGGGGCGGCGTAAACGGTCATGGGTGCGATCCTTATGTCGGGCCTTTTTGTCTCCGGCCCTCGCTGCGTATCGGGCCGGCTTCGGCGTTATAGCGCGGTTGCGGTCCTTTTAGACGCGCGGCGATTGAATGGTCACTCTAATGTTAGAACGCGCGGCGGCTTCGTAAAGGATCGTCGGCAGGCGCCGCACCGCACCGCTCTGTGGAAAATTTTAACCCGCCGTTAACCATCCAAAGCGTGTTGTGGGCTGCGAAAACAGCCTTTTAGCGCTTTGCGGGGCAGGCGAAGCACCTTACCGCTCGTTCATTGGTGCGGCTTGCGTGCGCCGGCGCGCAAGCGGGGATCATGCGGCTGATGAGCATGTCGGGGGGTCGCCCCCCGGTCAATTCTGGTGGTGGACGCCATGAAATCGAACGCCCCTTGGAGCGTTAAGGGAATTGAGCGCGATGCGCGCGAAACCGCCAAGGCGGCGGCGCAGCGCGAGGGGATGACCGTCGGCGAATGGTTGAACCAGACCATTTATACGGCGGGCGATCCGGACGCGCCGCCGACCGAAGGCGAAATTGACGGGCTTAAGGCGCGCGATCTTGCATCGGCGATCGAACATTTATCCCGGCGGATCGCGGCGGCCGAACAAAAAAGCGCAACCGCGGTTGACGGACTTTCACGCAGCCTTGGCGGCGCGGTCGAGCGGCTGCAGCGTCTGGAGCGCTCGGACACCGGCCCCGGCGGCGACGCCGATCTGGCGGATCGCGTGCGCCTGCTTGAGGAAAAGGGAACCGATCGCCAGCGCATCGAGGCGCTGCGCGCGCTTGAACGCGCCGTCGGCCAGATCGCGGTCCAGTTTTCGAGCGCCGAAAAATCCACCCATTCGCGCCTCGATTCGGCCGAACGCCAGCTTTTGTCGATCGCCGAGCGGATCGACGGCGGCGCCGGCGAGGAATCGGTCAGCGCCGCCTCCGTGCGCGAAGCGATCGAAGGCATGGCCGACCGGATTACGCGCGCCGAGAAAATCGCCGCCGAAGCGACGAAGCTGAAAACGGAGGCCGGCGAGTCGACGGACGCAGACTTCGTTCACAAGACGGGGCTGCGCCTTCGCATACTCGGCGATGAAATCAAGCGCAGCGGCGACCAGATGCGCACGCTCGAATCATCGATCGCGCGCCTTACCGAACAGATTGACGCCGCCGAAAAACGCAGCGCCGAAGGCGTTCAGAAAGTCGCCGAAACGATCGCCGACCTCCGCGAACAGTTTTCAAACGCCGAAGGAGGCGATCAGGAAGCGGCGCGCGCCGGGTTCGAGGCTGCGGTTTCCGAGATCACGCAGCGCACCGAAGACCGGATCGAGCATCTCCAGAAATCTTTCGACGATATGGTGCGCCGGCTGGAAACGGCGGGCGGGCGCGAGGATGCGGCGCGCGGCGAAGCTGAATTCGACGAAACGCCGACAGCGGCGCGCGCGCAAGGCGCCTGGCGCGGGCCGGCCGGCGATGACGCGGCCGATCTGGATCAGGAACTGGAGGACGCTTTCGCAGCGCTTGAGCTTGAGGAGCCGATACCGACGCCGATCGCGCGCGCCGAGCGCCCGCAAGGCGAGGCGCCCGATGGCGCGCCCCACGACGCGCCCGATGACGGTCTCGGCGAAACGCAAAGCGAATCGCCGCGCACAGCGGCCGAAAACGATCCCGGAACGCAGGCGTCCGTCGAAGACGATTTCGATTTCGACGAGGATGACCGGTCCGAAACGGAGGACGTGCTGGCCGAAATTCGCGAAGCGTTCGGCATAGACGAGCCCGGCGATAGAAGGAAAGCCGCCGACGAAAACGACCGGGAAGAAGACGAAACCGGCGAAATCGAGTCCGAAGAAGAGCAAGACGAGCCGGACGACGACGCGATGGCGGAGGCGCCGCCGGTGATCGCGCACGTCGCGCCGGCGAAGGGCGGCGAAGCGCAGTCCGATTATCTGAAAGCCGCGCGCCTGGCAGCGCGCGAGGCCGCCGCGCGCGCGGCGGCGGAAGAAAGCGCCGATTCGCGGCGCAGGAAATTGTCGCCGAGGCAGCGCGCAATTCTGGCCGCGCGCGCCAAAAAGCGCCGGGCCGCGCAAGCAGACGCCGGCGCAAGCGAGATCGGCCTCAAACCGGGCGACGTTCAAAGCGACGCCGGCGAGGATGCGCCGACGAAAGGCGCCGGCGGAAAAACGGGTTCGCTGAAGGCGCGCATCGCCGCGCTCGCCCAGAAGATCAAGCTGAAAGCGCCGGCGAAGAAAATCGAAGACCCATCCGGTTTCGACGCCGCGCTCGACGAGGAGACGCGCGAAAGGCCCGCACCGGAGCCGAACCTTTCCGCCGGCGCGAACGCCGCGCTCGGCAAACTCAAGATGAAACCGACCGGCGGCGTGATTGCGGTCGCGGTTGCGAGCCTTCTTTTGGTCGCCGCGCTGTTCATGCTCAAGGACATGTTCGTCAAGGACCGGCCGCAGGCCGGGGCGGCGGACCAGCTCCCCGTCGCGCAAACGACCCCGCCCGGCGAGGCTGACGCCGCCGCCGAAAACGCCGCCGATAACGGTGAATACGGCGACCGGCTCTCGCCTGCGACCGCGCCGCAGTCGGAGACGACCATTCGCCCGCGCGACCTTTACATCGAAAATATCGCCGCGCTTAAAAACGCAACCAATGACGCCGATGCGCGCGACGCGCTCTCCAAGATCGAGCAGGCGGCGACGCTCGGTCATCCGCCGGCCCAGTTGCAGATCGGCGAACTTTACAAACTCGGCCAGCTTTACGATCGCGACCTTTCGCAAGCGCGTATCTGGTTCGAGCGCGCGGCGAATGGCGGCAACGTTCTCGCCATGCACCGCCTCGGCGTGATGTCGGCGCGCGGCGAAGGCGGCCCGGTGAACATTCAGGCGTCGATCGACTGGTTTGAGAAGGCGGCGGGGCTCGGCCTTGTCGACAGCCAGTACAATCTTGGCGCGACCTATCATCCAACCCCCGACGGCGCGACCGGCGGCGTTCAGGACCGGGCGAAGGCTTATTTCTGGTATTCGATCGCGGCGAAGAACGGCGATACGCAGGCCGGTGAAATGGCCGCGAGCCTCGCCTCCTCCATGCCGGAGGCTGAAAAATCGGCGAAAGACGCCGAAGTCGCGGCCTGGGCCCCCAAAACGCCCGATCCTTCTGCGAATGAGCTGGCGCCGAGCGAATAGCCGCTGAATTCCTCCTGATCGCGAACGGCGCGCTCGCCTAATAAGCGAGCGCGCTTTTTTATTTCCCCGTAAACGGCGTATCCTAAGGCGCAGCGCGGGGTTAGGCTGCGCCGGCCAGCGGGGAATTGCTTTGCGCCGACAGGAAGAACTGACATCGCTTGGATTTGTCGCACTGGCGCCGATCGTATTCGGCGCGGCGTTCGTCTGGCTGTCGCCGTTTCTCATTCCGCAATGGGTGGCGCTGAACGTCCACACCCTCGTTCTCACCTATGCGGGGATCGTCGCCGCCTATCTGGCGGGCGTCGGCGCGGGCGCGGCGCTTAAAAGCCATGCGCCGCAGTCTTTCCTGCCGGGAATGCTCGCCGCGCTCGCCGCCTGGTTCGCCATTCTTCACGGCGGCGTGCTGACCGTTTCGGCGCCCGCTGTCTGGCGCTATGTCATCTTGATCGCCGTTTATATCTGGCTGCTGATGCGCGACCTGGCTGCGGTGGACGAAATTCCGTCATGGTACGGAGCATTGCGGACGCGCCTTACCTTCTGGACGGCGATCTCGCTGGCGCTCATCATGGCGCGCCTTTTCGCCTGGGGCCATTACTGACCGCTGCCGAACGCGATTGAACGGCGCGCCGTGCGCGTTATGCTCGCCCCTTCATAATCCGCGAGGAGCGCCCCATGGCATTCGACGTCAAGATCAGGAACGGTCTCATTTTCGACGGCGACGGCGGCGAACCGGTTCACGCCGATATCGGCGTCAGGAACGGCAGGATCGCCGAGATCGGGTGCTGCGCAGAGGCGGCGGATCGCTCGATCGATGCGGAAGGCGCGATTGTCACGCCGGGGTTTATCGACCTGCACACCCATTATGACGGCCAGGTTTCCTGGGACGAGGAAATGCGCCCCTCGGTGAATTTCGGCGTTACGACCGTCCTGATGGGCAATTGCGGCGTCGGGTTCGCGCCGGTGCGCCCCGCCGATCACGATCGCCTTATCCGCCTGATGGAGGGGGTCGAGGATATTCCGGGAACGGCGCTCCATGAAGGCGTCTCATGGGGATGGGAATCCTTCGGCGATTATTTGAACAAGATCGACGCGATGCCGCACACGATTGATTTTGCGGCGATGGCTGTGCACGACCCGATCCGCGTTTATGCGATGGGCGAACGCGCGACCTTCGACAATGACGCCGGCGAGGATGACATCAAATTGATGCAGGCGCTCGTCAAGGAAGCGCTCGACGCCGGCGCGGCCGGCTTTTCGATCGGCCGCTCCGACGTTCACCGCACGGCGGACGGCGACTGGACGCCGTCTTCGGAGGCGAGCCGCGAAGAACTTGTTGCGCTTGCAAGCGTCATGAAAGGGCGCGCAAACGGCGTTCTTCAGATCGTCAACGATTTCAATCTCGAACGTGAAGGCGATCAGTTCGCTGACGAATTCGCACTCGTCGAGGCGTTCGCCCGCGCCGGCGGAAAGCCCTGTTCCATCTCGCTGATGCAGCGCGATCTCGCGCCCGATCAGTGGCAGCGCATTTTAAAAGAAACCGAGCGATTGAACGCGGACGGGGTGGATTTCCGCGTGCAGGTCGCGCCGCGCGGCATCGGCGTTTTCAACGGGCTTCAATGTACGATGCACCCCCTGATGGCGCAGCCGCTCTATCGCGAGATCAAGGACAAGCCGCTCGCCGAACGTGTCGCAATCATGCGCGATCCGGATTTCAAGCGCCGGTGCCTTGACCAGGCGCCGGTGAAGCTCGCCGGCCCCGGCTCGTCCGTGCCGCCGCTCGTCGATACGCTTATCGCCGGCATCGACTGGGTCGCGAACAAATTCTACCGGCTCGGCGAAACGCCCGATTACGATCAGGGCGAGGCGGGATCGCTCGGCGCCGAAGCGCGGCGCGACGGCGTTCGGGCGATGGAAAAGCTCTACGACGTGCTGCTGGAGCTTGACGGACGGCAGCTCATCTATTTCCCGATCTACAATTACACCGAATTCAACTACGACAATGTCCGCACGATGCTGACGCATCCGAATGCGATGATCGGCCTGTCCGACGGCGGCGCGCATGTCGGCACGATCTGCGACGCGTCCTTCCCCGCCTATCTCCTTTCCTATTGGACGCGCGACCGCGCCGATCATCGCATCCCGCTGTCGCGCGCGGTTCAGATGCTGACCGCCGACGGCGCTGATTATATGGGATTGAAGGATCGCGGGCGTTTGAAAGTCGGATTGAAAGCCGACATCAACGTCATCGACTACGATCGCCTGACGCTGAAAGCGCCTCATATGGTGAAAGACCTCCCCGCCGGCGGGCAACGCCTGTTGCAGGAGGCGAAGGGCTTTCGCGCGAGCCTCGTCTCGGGCCGCCAGGTCGTGCATAATGACGCGGTGACGGATGAAAGGCCGGGCCGGCTGGTGAGGTTTAATTGATCGCCGCCGTTCCGGCGCGCGCGCCCTTTCCGGCTTTCGCCAGCAATATCGGGGCCGACTTATGAACTTCGCCTTCCGAACCGTTCCGCATGTCATCTTCGAAGCCGGCGCTGCGGCGCGACTGGGCGCGCTCGTCAAATCGCGCATGAAGCGCCCGGTCATCGTCACCGACAAGGGCGTCGTGAACGCCGGACTTATCAACGCCGCGCTGAAAAGCCTAAACGCCGAGGGTCTGGATTTTCTGTTGTTCGACGAAATTGAGGCGGACCCGCCGGCGCGGATCGTTCGCGGCGCCGTTGAGGCGGCGCGCGCGCGCAAAGCCGACGGCGTCATCGGTTTCGGCGGCGGCTCGTCGATGGACACGGCGAAGATTGTCGCGGCGCTGCTGAATTCCTCGCAAGACCTTGAAGACATATACGGCGCGGGAAACATAAAGGGCGCCCGCGCGCCGCTCGTCCTGCTGCCGACGACCGCGGGAACAGGCAGCGAAGTGACGGACATCGCCGTCGTCACCACCGACGATGATCAGAAAATGGGCGTCCTCGGCGATCAGATGTTCGCCGACATTGCAATTCTCGATCCTGAACTCACCTATGGCTTGCCGCGTTATGTGACGGCCGCGACCGGCGTCGACGCCATGGTGCATGCGATCGAAGCCTATACGAGCCGTCACAGGAAAAATCCGGTGTCGGACGCGCTGGCGCGCGAAGCGCTGCGGCTCTTGTCGTCAAACATCGTCGAGGCGTGCAAGGCGCCGTCGAACCGGGAAGCGCGCGCGAACATGCTCCTCGGCGCCATGCTGGCGGGGCAGGCTTTCACCAATTCGCCGGTCGGCGCGGTTCACGGCATGGCTTATCCCCTGGGCGCGTTGTTTCACATTCCCCATGGCGCGTCGAACGCGCTGATGCTGGAACCGGTCCTGCGCTTCAATGCAAGCGCAGCCGCGCATCTTTACGCGGAACTTGGCGATGTGATCGGCGCCGAGGCGACGGGCGGCTTCGCCGAACGCTGCGAGGCTTTTATCGGCAAGCTGATGGCGATCGTCACGGAGACCGGCGTTGAGCGGCGCCTGTCCAATCTCGGCGTTTCGCACAACGACCTGCCGCGCATGGCCGAGGACGCAATCAAGGCCGAACGCGTGATGCGCAATAATCCGCGCGAGGTTACTTATGAGGATGCGCTGAGAATGTATGGCGAGGTTCTGTAAGTGAAGCCGACGCGCGCCGACTACAGGCATTTTACGCCGCTTCAGACCCGCTGGGCCGACAATGACATATACGGCCATGTGAACAACGTCGCCTATTACGGCTATTTCGATACGGTCGTAAACGGATACCTGATCGGCGCCGGCGCGCTCGACATTCACGACGGCGCGGTTATCGGCCTCGTCGTTGAAACCGGATGCGAATATTTCTCGCCGCTCGAATATCCGCAAAAACTTGAAGGCGCGTTGCGCGTTGCGCATATCGGCAATTCATCCGTACGCTACGAACTCGCCATATTCAGGGAGGGAGACGAGAGCGCCGCCGCGCAGGGGCGCTTTGTCCACGTATATGTCGACAGGAAAACGCGGCGGCCGGTTCCCCTGCCCGCCGCGTTACGCTCGGCTCTTGAAAAAATCGCCGTTTAGAAAAAGATCTCGCGCGCGATAAACAGGATGGACGCCCAGGAGACAAGGTAGATGGGCGTGCGCAACGCCGGCACCGCAAGGATGTAGACGACGGCGTGGGCGAGACGGGCGAAGAAAAACGTCTTCGCCGCCGCGCCGATCGCCAGCCCGGCGCTGTCGCCGATGAGGTAATCGGCGGCGACGAGAACGGCGATAAACGCCGGCAGCGTTTCCACCATATTCAGGTGCGCGCGTTGCGCGCGTTGCGCCCACAGGGGCGGCGTCGGCTGTTCGGCCGGAAAATTTTTCGGATAATTGGTGAGGAATGTAATCGGTCCCCACACAAAAACCCGCGCGAGAATGTAAGGCGTCCAGAGCAAAAGCGTCAGAACGCCGGACAGGGCGAGATAGGTGTAAGCTTCTGACATGGCTCAGGCCGCGAATCCGCTGGCGATCGCTTCAAGCTTGTTGCCGAAGGGATCGCGAACAAAGGCCATATAGGCTTCCGGATCGCCCGGAAAACCGGGACGCACGCCGGGCGCGCCCGCACAGCTCGCCCCGAGCGCCAGGGCCTTTTTGTGGAAGGCGTCAACGTCGTCACGCGATTTGGCGTGGAAGGAGACATGAACGCCGTTGCCGGACGTCGCCTCGCGCTTGTCATAGGGAAGCATCGCCAGGAATTGCGGCGCGTCCTTGCCGTAAGCGATAAAAGCGTCATTCGCCGCGAGCCGCTTGACGCCGATTGTTTCAAGAACGCGGTCGTAAAACGCGCCCGCCGCGCCGAGATCGCTGACGCCGACGGATAGATGGTCGATAAAATTCAACATGTTCGGGTTCCTGCTTTTTGGGAAAGGGCGCGCGACCGGGCGCGCGCCCTCAAAGACGGCTAGAGTTCGCGCGAAGACGTGTGCTGGATTTTCGCCCAGTTCTTTTCGGCTTTCGCGATCGCTCCGTCCTTGTCCTTCTGGTACATGCGGAAGATCTCTTCGTTCAGAAAAACGTAGAGCTTGCCATTGCGGACATCGGCGAATTGCGGATCGCCGTCGAATTTCTTGGCGACGGAGACGCCGAACGTGCAGAAACCGCCATAGGCCGGCGTATATTTCGCGGGGCTGCGGCGGAAAGCGTTCATGTTTTCCTGCGACGAGAAATAATAGGCGACGCCGTCATGAACGGCGGTGTATTTCGCCGTTCCCTCGATACGGTTGCCGATTTCGATAAAGGCGACCGGATCGACGCCGTGAAAGCCGAGCGGCGCGCCGGCGGCGGTCAGCCCCGGAACGGTGTTGTATTCGTCCGCGGCGATAGCGGGCGCAGAAAAAACGCCGGCGAGCATGAGCGCGGCGATTGAGATGGCTGTCTTCATTGGTAACGTCCTTTTTGCGGTTGACGCCGGCGTCGCGCGCCGGCGTCGTCCATCTGTCGCGCAAAGGACGCTCGATCAAGAAGCGCCGGAGAGTTGCGGACTTATTGCAATCGGATCGGGACGTTCGGCAAAATCAGTTGAGCGTGCGGCGATATTCCGAAGGCGGAACGCCGAAGCGCCCCGCGAATGCGCGCGTGAAAGCCGCCGGCGACTGGTAGCCGGATTCGGCGGCGATCTCCTGAACGCTGATGCGCGCGCCGTCGAGCATGGCGAGCGCTTTTTGCAAACGCCACTCGCTCAGATACGCCATCGGGGAAAGTCCCAGAAGATCGCGGAAGCGTTCAGCGAAACGACTGCGCGACATGCCGGATTCGCGCGCGAGACCTTCGACCGTCCATGGCGCGCTCGCCTGTTCGTGAATGCATTTGAGCGCGCGCGCGATCTGGCGATCCTCGAAAGCGGCGAGGATGGCCGCGAGATCGCCATGCTGTGCGGCGTGGGCGCGAATAAGTTCGATAAAGGCCGCTTCCGAGAGTTTGACGACAGCCGCTTTCGAGCCTGGTCGGGTTTCGAATATGCGCTGGGTGATGAGGCGCAGCGTATCGTCGAGAATCGGCTCGCGCGCGCGATCGGCGGCGCTGAAAACGAGGCTGCTCGGCAAGGCGCGCAGGAGCGGATGATCGGCGCCGCTGCGAAACGTAAAATGGCCGCACACCATCTGCGTCGAGGCTTTGGGATCGCCCTCCCCGACGATAAGAACGCCCTCGCCCTTATAGCCTTTTTCAGCGAGTACGGTTTCAAGCGGCGGCGTTTCGCGGCCCCAATCGTCCGAGAGCTCATGCGAGCGCCCGCCGGGGATCAGCACAAGATCTCCCGGTCCGAGAACGATCCGCTCGCCGGAGGCGAGACGCACGTGACAGCGCCCCTGGATGACGAGGTGAAATCGCGCCGCACCCTTGTGTTCGGGAACCGTGACGCCCCATCCGCCGGAAAAATCCGTCCGGAAATAAAGCGCGCCTTTGAGATTGAGCGTTGAAAGTACGTCGTCGATGAGGTCCATGCCATGCAGCCCGTCTTTGCAGCCTGTCCGCGCGTGTTTGCAGCGCGTCCCGGCGAACGGAACTGCGCGCAAATTCCTAGCACGGATGAAAACGGGGCGCCGCCCGGCTGTCAGCTTTGTGAAGGGCTGTGAAGAACCGGCCGGCCCTTTCGACGGTCGAACATCCTTAACGCGCAGACCGGGACATCAGCGCCCGGCGCGCGGGCCCGCGCCCGCCCGCTAGAGGATCGCCGCATCCATATCGACTTTCGCGACTTCATAACCGCGCTTTAGATCGGCGATATGTTTCGTCATCCAGTCGGCCGCGACATCGCCGTCGCGCGCCTTGAACGCTTCGACAAGCTTTCGCTGCGCGTCGAGTATGCGGTCTTTCGCCTTGGGCGCGCGCGCAATGACATGACGCAGGCTCTCGCCGATCATCAGATTGAGCGATTGAAGCATCGCCAGCATGACGCGGTTATCGAGCCCCTTGGCGATGAGCTGGAAAAACGCCACCGCGCCTTCGACGGTCGCCTCGTGATCGTCGTCGCGCGCCGCCTTCAGCGCGTCGCCGGACTTTTCGAGCTCGCCGATCCTGGCTTTCGAAAGGCGCATCGCAGCAAGACGCGCAGCCTCAGGATACATTGTGGCGAGCGCATCCCAGACTTCGGAGAAGGTGACGCCGCCGAGCGCGAAACTTTTGGACGCGGCGGCCGCGATATCGGAGGCCGCCGGCCGTTTTATGAAAAACTTTTTCGCCGGTCCGCGAACGATCAGCCCGGCCTGCTCAAGAAGGCGCAACCCCTCGCGCACTGTCGAGCGCGTAACGCCGAATTGCGCGCAAAGGTCGGCCTCCGTCGGCAGATGCGCCCCGTCCTTCAGCGCGCCTGATGAAATTTTTTCTTCAATCGCGCGAAAGACCTTCATATAGGCCGGCGCGCGTTCGATCGGTTCGAAACTTCCGTCCATCTAGGCGCTCGCCTCGAAAAGCTGCCGGCCGATCAGCATGCGGCGTATTTCCGACGTGCCGGCGCCGATTTCATAAAGTTTCGCATCGCGCAGGATACGCCCCGTCGGATATTCATTGATATAGCCGTTGCCGCCCAGGAGCTGGATCGCGTCGAGCGCCACCTGCGTCGCTTTTTCCGCGGCGTAAAGTATGCAGCCCGCCGCGTCCTGTCGCGTCGTCTCCTTGCGGTCGCACGCCCCGGCGACCGCGTAGACATAAGCCTTGCAGGCGTTCATCGTCGTATACATGTCGGCGATCTTGCCCTGCACAAGTTGGAACTCGCCGATTGATTTTCCGAACTGTTTGCGATCGTGAATATAAGGCATGACGACATCCATCGCCGCCTGCATCAGGCCCGTGCAGCCGCCCGACAGGACGGTGCGTTCGTAATCGAGGCCGCTCATCAAAACGCGAACGCCGTCGCCCTCCGCGCCGATCAGGTTTTCTTCCGGCGCTTCGCAATCTTCAAAAACAAGCTCGCCCGTGTCGGAGCCGCGCATGCCCAGCTTGTCGAGCTTTTGCGCTGTCGAAAAACCCTTGAACCCCTTCTCGATCAGGAACGCTGAAATCCCGCGCGAACCTTTGTCGGGCGAGGTCTTGGCGTAGACGACAATTACGTCTGCGGTCGGACCGTTCGTGATCCACATTTTATTGCCGTTTAGAATATACCGGTCGCCCTTTTTCTCCGCTTTCAGTTTCATCGACACAACATCCGAGCCCGCGCCCGGTTCCGACATGGCGAGCGCGCCGAGATGTTCGCCGGAAATGAGCTTCGGCAGGTAACGCGCCTTTTGCTCCTTCGAGGCGTTCAGGTTGATCTGGTTGACGCACAGGTTTGAATGCGCGCCGTAGGAAAGACCGACCGAACCCGAGCCGCGCGAGATTTCCTCCATTGCGACGACATGGGCGAGATAGCCAAGACCCGATCCGCCATATTCCTCGTCAGCCGTAACGCCGAGCAGGCCGAGCCGCCCGAGTTCGGGCCAGAGATCGCGCGGAAATTCGTTTTTCGCGTCAATCTCGCCGGCGCGCGGGGCGAGCCGGTCGTCCACCCAGCGCGCGATCATCTCGCGCATTTCCTCAATCTCTTCAGGCAAGCCGAAATTCAGGTGCGGGATATTGCGAGCCATGGGGGCGCTCCTTCTTCCTTCGACGGCGGCTTTAACCGGTCGGAAGGTTATTATCACATATTGCTATTGTCCGACAATAGGATTAAAGAATTTAAACCCATGGCTGCGGAGGGACCGGATGGGACGCATTCAATCGCAGATCGATACGGCGTCGGAAGAATTCGCCGCCAACCGCGCGGCGATGGAAAAGCTGGTCGAAGAGCTTGCGGCCAACACCGCGAAAATCGCCGAAGGCGGCGGCGCGCGTTACGCCGAGCGTCATAAATCGCGCGGCAAGCTGCTTGCGCGCGAACGCATTGAACGCCTGGTCGATCCGGGCGCGCCGTTTCTGGAAGTCGGCGCTTTCGCCGCGTGGGAGATGTATTCGGGCGATGTGAGGGGCGCGGGAATCGTCACCGGCATCGCGCGCATCGCCGGCGTCGAATGCATGATTGTCGCTAACGACCCGACCGTAAAGGGCGGCACCTATCACCCGATGACGGTGAAGAAACATTTGCGCGCGCAGGAAATCGCCGCGGAAAATCGCCTTCCCTGCGTTTATCTCGTCGAATCGGGCGGCGCTTTCCTGCCGATGCAGGACGAGGTTTTTCCGGACAAGGACGATTTCGGCCGGATATTCTACAATCAGGCGAACATGTCTGCGGCCGGCATTCCGCAGATCGCCGTCGTTCACGGCTCCTGCACGGCTGGCGGCGCCTATGTGCCGGCGATGTCGGATGAAGCGATCATCGTTCGCAGGCAAGGAACGATTTTTCTGGGCGGCCCTCCGCTCGTCAAGGCCGCCACGGGCGAGGTTGTCACGGCGGAAGACCTTGGCGGGGGCGATGTTCACACGCGCGAAAGCGGCGTCGCCGATCACCTCGCCGAGGACGACGATCATGCGCTCGGGCTGGCGCGAAAGATCGTCTCGCGGTTAAACTGGGTGAAACAGGGTTCGCTCGTCGTCGCCGACCCCGCCCCGCCCTATTACGATCCAAAGGAAATCTACGGCGTCGTCGAGCGCGACATCAGAAAGCCCTATGACGCGCGCGAGATCATCGCGCGCATCGCCGACGGCTCCGTTTTCGACGAATTCAAACCGCTTTACGGCTCAACGCTCGTCACCGGCTTTGCGCATATTCACGGGTTTCCCGTCGGCGTTCTCGCCAATAACGGTATCCTGTTTTCCGAAAGCGCGCTTAAAGGCGCGCACTTCATCGAGCTTTGCTGCCAGCGGAAAATTCCGCTTGTCTTCCTGCAGAACATCACCGGCTTCAT
>JAGRDS010000015.1:0-10774 GCA_020446945.1 Parvularculaceae bacterium | reverse complement strand
CCAAGGACGGCGCGAAACTCGTCACGGCGGTCGCGACCGCGCGCGTGCCGAAATTCACGATCGTCGTCGGCGGCTCATACGGCGCAGGCAATTACGGCATGTGCGGACGCGCCTACGCCCCCCGCTTTCTTTTCATGTGGCCGAATGCGCGCATTTCCGTCATGGGCGGCGAACAGGCGGCGAGCGTTCTCGCGACCGTCCGCCGCGAGGGTTTGCGCAAGGGCGAGGAATGGAGCGCCGACGAGGAGGAGGCGTTCAAGGCGAAGATCCGCGCCGATTATGATTCGCAGGGCTCGCCCTATTATTCCTCCGCGCGCGGCTGGGATGACGGCGTCATCGACCCGGCGCAAACGCGCGACGTTCTGGGCCTTTGCATTTCAGCCAGCTTGAATGCGAATGTCGAAACGACGAAATTCGGCGTCTTCAGGATGTAAGGAAAACTCATGACCTACCAGCACCTCACCGTTGAAAACGACAAGCGCGGGCTCGCCCGCGTCACGATCAACCGCCCGGAGGTGAAAAACGCCTTCAATGAAACGTTGATCGGCGAGATCGCCGAAGCGATGAAGAAGCTCTCGCGCGACGAGGCTGCGCGCATCATCGTGCTGGCCGGGGCGGGCGACGCCTTTTCCGCCGGCGCCGACCTTTCATGGATGAAGCGCGCGTCGGAATTTTCCGCCGCCGAGAACAAGGGCGATGCGCGCCGGCTCGCCTCCATGCTGAATTCGATTTACGAATGCGAAAAGCCGGTTGTCGCGCTGGTTCAGGGGGCGTGCATGGGCGGGGGAACGGGCCTTGCTTCGGCCTGCGATATCGTCATCGCGTCGGACGACGCCTTCTTCGCGCTTTCCGAAGTACGGCTCGGCATTATTCCCGCCGTCATCTCGCCATTCGTTCTGCATGCGATCGGCGAACGCCAGGCGCGGCGCTTTTTCCTCACCGGAGAACGCTTCGATGCGATGAAGGCGAAAGAGATCGGGCTCGCCCACATGGTGTGCCTGCGCGCGCAGATGGAGGAGACGCTGGACGGGCTCGTCAGGAACCTTCTCGCCTGCGGGCCCGCCGCACAGAAAGAAGCAAAGGCGCTTATCCGCATCGTCGCCGGACGCCCGATCGACGACGCGGTGATGGAGGAGACCGCGGGCATCATCGCGCGCGTCCGCTCAACGCCCGAAGGCAAGGAAGGCGTCTCCGCGTTCCTTGAAAAGCGCAAACCGAACTGGATCAAGGGATAGAAAATTGTTCCGCAAAATCCTCATCGCAAATCGCGGCGAGATCGCTGTCCGGGTCGCGAAGACCGCGCGGCGTCTGGGCGTTGAAACCGTCGCCGTTTATTCAGACGCCGACGCGAATGCGCCGCATGTGAAGGCGTGCGATGAAGCCGTGCATATCGGCGCGGCGCCGGCTGCGGAAAGCTATCTGAGGTTTGAAAAGATCATAGACGCCGCGAAGAAAACCGGCGCCGAGGCGGTACACCCCGGCTACGGTTTTTTGTCCGAAAATGAAAAATTCGCCGACGCGCTGGATGCGGCGGGCATCGTTTTCATCGGCCCGACGGCGGAAACGATCCGCGCCATGGGTTCGAAATCGGCGGCGAAAGACCTGATGGAGAAAGCGGGCGTGCCGACGACGCCCGGCTATCAGGGCGAAGACCAGAGCTATGCGACGTTTGAACGCGAATGCGCGCGCATCGGCTATCCCGTCCTGCTGAAGGCGACGGCGGGCGGCGGCGGCAAGGGCATGAAGGTCGTCGAGCGCGCGAAAGACCTCGCCGAACTGCTCGCCTCCGCGCAGCGCGAGGGAAAAAATTCCTTCGGCGACGATCGCGTGCTTGTCGAAAAATATATCCCGCGCGCGCGCCATCTCGAAGTGCAGATCGTCGGCGACGGTAAGGGCGAGGTCGTTCATTTTTTCGAGCGCGATTGTTCGGTTCAGCGCCGCCACCAGAAAATCATCGAGGAGGCGCCGGCCCCGCGCCTTCCCGCCGCCGTGCGCGCGCGCCTGCATGAGATCGGCGTCAACGCGGGCAAGGCGGTCGCCTATCGCGGCGCCGGCACGGTTGAATGCCTTTATGACCCCGGATCGCCGTCCGGGGCGGGCGGCGATGAAGGCGTCTATTTCATGGAGATGAACACACGCCTTCAGGTCGAGCATCCCGTCTCGGAGGAAATCACCGCCGTCGATCTCGTCGAATGGCAGTTGCGCGTTGCGGCGGGCGAACGCCTGCCGAAAAAACAGGAGGAGATCCGCGAAAACGGCTGGGCGTTCGAGGCGCGGCTCTACGCGGAAAATCCGGACAATAATTTCGCCCCGTCGATCGGCGCGCTGTCGACGCTTCGGCTGCCGGCGGAAATCGCGCGCATCGATTCCGGCGTTGAAGAGGGGCAGACGATTACGCCTTTCTACGATCCGATGATCGCCAAGATCATCACGCATGGAAAAACGCGCGAGGAGGCGCTGGCGCGCCTTCGCGCCGCTTTGCGCCAAACGCGCGTCGCCGGGCTTGAAACCAATGCGCGCTTTCTTCATCGCCTCGCATCCGACGAGGATTTCGCGGCGGGCGATGTTTCAACGCGCTATATAGAGGAACATTCAAACACGCTTTTCGCACCGGCTGCGGGCCGCGAACGCGCAATCGCCGCAGCGCTGACGCGCCGCCATCTCGATACGTTAAGCGCCGCCGGCGGCGACCCGTGGGAGGCGCTGAACGGCTTCCGCCTGAACAAGCCTGCAAAATCCGTCGCCTGGATCGATGAGGACGGCGCGCCGTCCATCGCGCGCGTAACGGGCGGGATGGGCGCGTTCAATGTCGAGATCGACGCAGGCGCGTCGGCGGCGGGCCGGCGCAAGGGCGAGGAACGCGCGGCGCCGAACCGGTTCGGATTTTCCGCCGCGCGCGACGGTGAGGATATCCGGATCTCCATGAACGGCGAAACTTTCACCGCGCGCGTCGTCGACCACAACGCGGTGAAACGGGTGTTTATCGGCGCTGAGTATTTCGATATCGAGCATCCCGATATTCTTTCCGGCGCGCTCGGCGCACACTCGGCGGAAGGATCGCTCAACGCGCCGATGCCCGGCGTCGTGACGCTCATAAAAGCAGCGGCGGGCGACAGGGTGGAGGCCGGCGCTGTCCTCCTCGTCATGGAAGCGATGAAGATGGAGCATGCGATCAAGGCGCCGCATGACGGCGTCGTCAAATCCTTCCGCTTCAAGCCGGGCGATCAGGTGAAGGACGGAGACCTGCTGGTCGAATTTGAGGAGAGCGAATGAGCGAAGCGATCCATATCGTTGAGGTCGGCCCGCGCGACGGCTTGCAGAATGAAAAGCAGACCGTCAGCGTTGAGACCAAAATCGAGCTTGTCGAACGGCTGGCCGCGGCGGGCTGTAAAACCGTCGAAGCCGGCGCCTTCGTCAGCCCGAAATGGGTGCCGCAAATGGCGGCGTCCGATGAGGTGATGGCGAATATCAAACGCGCGCCCGGCGTTTCCTATCCCGTATTGACCCCGAACATGAAGGGATATGAAGGCGCGCGCGCGGCGAAGGCCGACACCGTCGCCGTTTTCGGCGCAGCCTCCGAGAGTTTTTCACAAAAGAACATTAATTGTTCGATCGCCGAGAGTATTGAACGCTTCCGTCCCGTTATTGAGGCGGCCAAAGCGGACGGCGTTCGCGTTCGCGGCTATGTCTCCTGCGTTCTCGGCTGTCCCTATGAAGGAAAGGTTCCGCTCGCACAGGTCGTCAGGGTTTCGCGGGCGCTGTTCGAAATGGGCTGTTATGAAATCTCGCTCGGCGATACGATCGGCGTTGGAACGCACGAAGAAACGCGCGCCATGATCCGCGCCGTCGCGCAGGAAATTCCGCTCGCCGCGCTCGCCGGACACTATCACGACACTTACGGACAGGCGCTGTCAAACATATGGGGGTCGATCGCGGAAGGCGTGCGCACTTTCGACGCATCGATTTCGGGTCTTGGCGGCTGTCCCTATGCGCGCGGCGCATCCGGTAATGTGGCGAGCGAGGACGTCGTATATTCGCTGCAGGGATCGGGATTTGAAACCGGAACGGATCTTGATGCGCTGATTGACGCCAGCCGCTGGATTTCGGAAATTCTGGACCGCCCGCCCGGATCGAAAGTAACGCGCGCAAGGCTTGGCGCCTGAGAATCGCCGGACAGGTTATGCCGGGCTTGTGATCGCACGGGGGCGTTCAACCCGCTATATAAATGCGTTGAGGAGACAGGCCATGAAACCGCGCCGCATCGCCGTTATCGCATTCGCCGTATTGTTCGCGGCCGCGTCGTATTTGTTCGTGCGCGCCCCGTCGACAAACGCGGAGGCAGCCTATCGCGGAAAACCGGAAGTAGTCGCAGCGACTTTCGCCTCCGCGTGGTGTTCATCCTGCAAGGTTCTGAAACCGAAGCTCGCCAGGGTCATCCCGCGCTTCAAGGACCAGCCCGTCACTTTCATCGAGCTGGATTTCACCTTCGGCCCCAGCGACGATATTCGCGGCGAAGCCGCGCAGTTCGGCGTTGAAGACCTTTATGACCGCAATAAGGGCGCGACGGGCTTTACCGTTCTCGTTGATTACGACACCGGGAAAATTCTTGACACGCTGACGATGAATTTTTCTGAAGATGCGATGCGCTCGGCTATTTCCCGCGCACTCGCTGTCGCATCGTATACGGATGAAACGCCGGCGCCGGACGCCGGCGCCCCGCTTTGATCCGTTCGCGGGTTGCGCCGATTTCACTTGTCGAACGCGCTTTTTTAAGGCACGATCATCGTGTTCCGAGGGGCGTCCCGCCTGTCGCCATTGGACGACGGCTCGTGCGACGCGCAACCTCTCATGGTCCGCCTTCCCTGAAGCCGGACGAAGGGAGCAATACGCGCCAGGGAGCAAGGGCGTTAGGGACTGAGATGCACCCTTTGAACCTGATCCGGGTCATGCCGGCGTTAGGGACGGAACGCATGGGATCGCCGAAAAGCGTTCCGCTTTCAGGCGAATTCATTGAGAGTCGGCTTCCTCGCCGCTGGGCCCCCAACGCATATGCGACGGTGGGGAAGGCGACTTGATTGCCCCGCCGCACGCGCCGGCGCGCACGACACGCCCTGAGCGCGAGCGCGCCTTTCATGCGCGGCGCAGCGCCCGTAGGTTTGCACGCCCGCCCGTTGGTTTGCGCGCCCGTGGGTTTGCGTGATTGAATTTTCCGCGCGTAACGCAAATGCGTTTTGCTTCCGCTCCGCACCGGCGCCATTCTCTCTTTTCCCGGCATGGCTTTTTTCCGGCGCGCCTGTTCCGGTTCCGCGTCGAAACCCGAGGCGGCATGGCGCGCGCATTGTTGAAAATCATCTGTTCGCTGGCTTTCGCCGCAGTCTCATCGCCGGGCGCGGCGCAGATTGTAGCATCGGGCGCGGCCGACGAGACTTCCAGAGCCGGCGAAACATCAAGGACCGCCTGGATAAAGACATTCGCCGCAGCGCCAATTGAGGCGCAGGCGAGATTCGAGGCGCCCGATTATCACGGTACGCTGATAGAAGCGGCGGCGCGCCGATTGATGCGCGACGCGCTTGAGGCGCGCGGCTATCGCGCCGCCGGAGCGGACGACGGCGACGATATCCTCACATTGTCGATCGACGTGGAAACGCCGGCGCCGCAAGGGCGCAGGCCCCTGCCGAAAGCGCCGATCCGGATTACGTCGCAAGACCGTATTCCGGGCGACAACATTTACGATCCGAAGATCGACCTGGAGTTCGCGCCACCGCCCCGAAAACGCGCCGGGGCGGCGCGCGAGATCCGCGTCACGATCTACGCCCGGAGCGGGGAAAAGCGTGTCTGGTCGGGATACGCCGGCGCCGACAGCCGAGGCGCCAGCCGCGAAGAAATCGCCGGCGGGCTCGTTGCGGCGCTGATCGATCATTTCGGCGAGGACGCCGATCTCGCCGATGCGCCGTTCGCGCTCGCCGAAACGGCGCCGATTGTCCAGATCGTCGAACCCGTGGAATAGTTACCGCAAACCAGCCATGCATTGATCGGGGATCACATGAAAAAGCCGTTTCTCGCCGCGACGCTCGCCCTCCTTGCGGGAAACGCCGCTGCGGAGATATCGCCGGCGGAACAGAATATCCGCGACGCCGTCGCCGCGCGAGAGGACGAATCGATCGAATTTCTTGAAAGGGTCGTAAATATCGGTTCGGGCACGATGAGCCATGCGGGCGTAAAGGCGGTCGGCGCCGAATTCTCGCGCGCCTTCGAAGAGATCGGTTTCGAAACGCGCTGGGAGGATTTCCCCGACGACATGAATCGCGCCGGGCATTTGATTGCAACGCGAGCCGGCGATCGCGGACGCAGGCTCCTGCTGATCGGTCATCTAGATACGGTGTTTGAAAGCGAAGACGGCGCGGTCGCCTTCCGGCGCGAAGGCGACAAGGCTTTCGGCCCCGGCGTTGAAGACATGAAAGGCGGCGACGTTGTCGTGCTTTATGCGCTGAAAGCCCTTGACGACGCCGGCGCGCTCGACGGAGCTTCGATTGAAATCATCTTCACCGGCGATGAAGAATTCACCGGCAAACCGATATCGCACTCGCGCCGTTCGCTGGTCGAGGCTGCAAAGCGCGCCGATGTCGCGCTCAATTTCGAGGGCGGCGAACCGGGCGTCGCCGTTACCTCGCGCCGCGGCGCTTCGGGTTGGCGGCTGACGACAAGCGGCAGGCGTCATCATTCGAGCGGCGTTTTCAGCGAGGAGGTCGGCGCCGGCGCGATCTATGAAGCAGCCCGCATCATCGACGGGTTCTACGCCAAATTGCGCAAGCGCAAATACCTGACCTTCAATGTCGGCGCGATGGTGGGAGGCAGCGATGTGCAATATGATTTCGACGCCAATAAAGGAACGGCGTTCGGAAAAACGAATGTCGTTCCGGAAAAAGCCGTCGTCGACGGCGACCTGCGATTCATCTCGGAAGCGCAAAAGGAAGACGCGCGGGCCGTCATGCGCAAAATCGTTGCAAAGCACCTGCCGGTTACGGACGCCGAGATCGAATTTATCGATTCCTATCCCGCAATGTCGCCGTCGGCGGCAAACGACGCCTTGCTGTCCGTCTATTCGGCCGTGTCGGACGATCTCGGATACGGCCCTGTCGTCGGCAACGATCCCGCAGCACGCGGCGCGGCCGATATATCCTTCGCCGCCCCTTATGTAAGCGCGGCGATTGACGGTCTCGGCCCAGTCGGGACAGGCGGGCACACGCCGAATGAATCGCTCGATCTAAAAACCGTACGCGAGGCGAGCGAGCGCGCCGCGATCTTAATCTATCGACTGACGCGCGAGGATGCGCCGGCGTTTTGATTTCGCGCCGGCGCCGCACCGTCTAAAGCGTCGTCGCTTCAGGCGAAATCGCGACGACGCTTCAAGTTATTGTTTTCGCATTTCCCGACGGCGAACCGCTCACATTTCACCTGGAAAGGCTTCAGGCGTTTTCGGCGGGCGCCAGCCTGTCCTGCGTTTTCGTTTCGAAGTCCGAAGCGTCATGGCGCTCATGAAGCTGGCCTGAAAGATCGCCCCAGCGGCGATTGACCATCGCGCCGCGCTTGACGGCGGGGCGCGCATAGATTTCCGCCGTCCATCTCAGCACGTTTTCATATTCATGCGTCGAAAGAAATTCCGCGGCGCCGTAAACCATTCCCGCGGCGAGCGCGCCGTACCACGGAAAGATCGCCATATCGGCGATTGTGTATTCATCGCCGGCGACGAAGCGATGCGCGCCGAGCTGGCGATCGAGCACATCGAGCTGGCGCTTCACCTCCATCGCGAAACGATTGATCGGGTATTCGAATTTTTCAGGGGCGTAGGCGTAAAAATGCCCGAAACCGCCGCCGAGATATGGCGCCGAACCCATCTGCCAGAAGAGCCAGTTCAGCGTTTCGGTGCGCGCCGGCCCTGCGGCCGGAATGAAGGCGCCGAATTTGTCGGCGAGATGCAGAAGGATAGAGCCGGATTCGAACACGCGCACCGGCGCCGGTCCCGACCGGTCGACCAGCGCCGGAATTTTCGAGTTCGGATTGATCGCGGTGAAACCAGATCCGAACTGATCGCCGTCCTGGATTGAAATAAGCCATGCGTCATACTCCGCGCCCGCATGACCGGCGGCGAGCAGCTCTTCCAGCATCACCGTCGCCTTGACCCCGTTCGGCGTCGCCAGCGAATAAAGCTGCATGGGATGTTTTCCGACGGGAAGCTCTTTTTCGTGCGTCGCGCCGGCGATCGGCCGGTTGATCGATGCGAACTGTCCGCCGCTTTCCTTATTCCAGACCCAGACTTTCGGCGGCGTCCATGCTTTTTCGTCAGTCATATCCATTCCTTATTCGGCTGCTTTCCACGCCGACACTAAAGCATATCCCGCAGATTTCCCTGCAATTTCGCGCGAGCAGGCGCGTGAGGCGCGGCGTGCGCTTTTCCTTGGCCCGCCGGGCCGGTCATGCTATCGCATCATCATTCCGAGGGGCGCGGGCGTCACCCGCTGAGACCTTGTTCTTCCTTTCCGCGATATGCTTCGCGGGGGAAACGTCACAAGGGCACCCTTTGAACCTGTTCGGTTAAAACCGGCGTAGGGACGGAACGCACGCAATGTTCTCGATCGCGCCGGATGGAAGGAGCGCCTCGATGAACAAGCTGACGCCGCAATCCGAATTCAAGACGCCGGAAGTCACGACCGGGCCGCTCGCGTCTTCTCGAAAGGTTTACGTCACCGGCGATCTTTACAAAGACATTCGCGTGCCGGTGCGCGAGATCGACCTTCATCCGAGCGCCGGCGAACCGGCGGTTCCCGTTTACGATCCGACCGGACCCTATACCGACCCCGCAATCGCCATCGACGTTGAAAAGGGTCTTGCGAGACCGCGCACGGACTGGGTCAGGGCGCGAAGCGGCGCCGAGGCGTATGAGGGCCGCGACGTCAGGCCGGAGGACAATGGCGGCGCGGCGGGAAAACATCTCGCGCGCGCATTTCCGATGAAACATCGCCCCTTGCGCGGGCGCGCCGGCGACCCCGTGACGCAACTTGAATTTGCGCGCGCCGGGATCGTCACCAAAGAGATGGAATATGTCGCGATCCGCGAAAATCTCGGGCGCAAGCGGATGCTCGACGGCGCCGAAAGGACGGTCGCGCTCGGTGAGAGTTTCGGCGCGAAAATTCCCGCCTTCATCACGCCGGAATTCGTGCGCGAGGAAATTGCGCGCGGGCGCGCGATCATCCCCGCCAATATCAACCACGCCGAACTGGAGCCGATGATTATCGGCCGCAATTTCCTCGTCAAAATCAACGCCAATATCGGCAACAGCGCCGTCGCCTCCTCGGTTGAGGAAGAAGTCGACAAGATGGTGTGGGCGATCCGCTGGGGCGCGGACACGGTGATGGATTTGTCGACGGGCCGCAACATTCACAACACGCGCGAATGGATTATCCGCAACTCGCCCGTCCCGATCGGCACGGTGCCGATCTATCAGGCGCTCGAAAAGGTCGG
Organism: Parvularculaceae bacterium; assembly: GCA_020446945.1. Classification (GTDB taxonomy): domain Bacteria; phylum Pseudomonadota; class Alphaproteobacteria; order Caulobacterales; family Parvularculaceae; genus Amphiplicatus. The sequence goes on along the minus strand of JAGRDS010000015.1, from coordinate 1,255 downwards.
CGGCGTCGCGGAAGACCTTTCATGGGAGGTCTATCGCGACACGCTGATCGAGCAATGCGAACAGGGCGTTGACTATTTCACGGTTCATGCCGGCGTGCGCCTTCCCTACATTCATCTCACCGCAGACCGTGTAACGGGGATCGTGTCGCGCGGCGGTTCGATCATGGCGAAATGGTGCCTCGCCCATCACCGCGAAAGTTTTCTCTACACGCATTTTGACGAGATCTGCGAATTGATGCGGACTTATGACGTATCGTTCAGCCTCGGCGACGGTTTGCGCCCCGGTTCGATCGCCGACGCCAACGACCGCGCGCAATTCGCCGAGCTTGAAACGCTTGGGGAACTGACGAAAATTGCATGGAGACACGGCGTCCAGGTGATGATTGAAGGGCCGGGCCATGTCCCGATGCACAAGATCAAAGTGAATATGGACAAGCAGTTGAAAGAATGCGGCGAGGCGCCGTTCTATACGCTTGGGCCGCTCACGACCGATATCGCGCCCGGCTACGACCACATCACGAGCGGAATCGGCGCCGCCATGATCGGCTGGTTCGGCACGGCGATGCTTTGCTATGTGACGCCGAAAGAGCATCTGGGGCTTCCCGACCGCGACGACGTGAAAGTCGGCGTCATCACCTATAAGCTCGCCGCGCATGCGGCCGACCTCGCCAAGGGCCATCCGGCCGCGCAAATTCGTGACGATGCGCTCTCGCGCGCGCGGTTTGAATTCCGCTGGGAGGACCAGTTCAACCTCTCGCTCGATCCCGAAACCGCGCGCGACTTCCACGACCAGACATTGCCGAAGGAAGCGCACAAGGTCGCGCATTTCTGTTCGATGTGCGGACCCAAATTCTGCTCGATGAAAATCACCGCGGAGGTCCGCGACTACGCCGCCGGCATGAGCGACAATGAAAAGAAAGATCTTGAACGCCTGTCGAAAGAGGGCATGGCGGCGATGAGCGAAAAATACCGCGAAATGGGCTCAGCGCTTTATCTCGAAGAAGAAGCGGTGAAAAAGGCGAACGGGGAGTTGTGAGCGGCGAAAAAGATGGATTGACACATCCCTGTCGCCGCATCGTCGTTGCGGTTTGATGTTCGCGACGCCCCTTCTGTCATCCCCGGGCGATCCGAAAGTTCGCGCCGCGCAATGACAGCTATTCGTTCTGCGTTCCTTTTCTGACTGTCACTCCGGGGCCGCTGCAGGCGGTACCCGGAGTCCATGTCGCCGCTGAGTATGACGAGAGATGGATTCCGG
>JAGRDS010000014.1:2768-87807 GCA_020446945.1 Parvularculaceae bacterium | reverse complement strand
GATACATGCGCACCGGATCGTCCGTCCGGTCGGCGGAGGACGATGTGTTTCCGGTGGCGACGCTCTTTTCTTCTTTTTTGGCGACCGCCCGCGAGGTCGGGCTTTCCTCCGCCTCCTCATTATCGTCCGAAGCGGCTGCGTCCTCGCTTTCTTCCTCGTCGTCATCCTCGACGACATTGATGCCCATTTCGCTGAGCTGGGCCATCACGTCCTCGATCTGCTCGGAGGAAAACTCCGCCGACGGAAGGATCGAGTTCAATTCGTCATAGGTTACATAGCCGCGCGCTTTCGCGCTCTTGATCAGCTTTTTGACCTCGGCATCCGTGAGATCCAGGATCGGGCCGTCCGACTGTTCGGATTCCGGCGCTTCCTTTTCGGCCTTTTTCGCCATTTACCGCTCGCTCTTTAAATTCGGCGCCGCCGCGCCGTTAATCCTTGAAGGGTTTTCGCACGCGGTGCTTTTGCGAAACGCTCGCCCGCATGCTTTCGAGGCTCTTTTCAACATCCGCCGATTTCGCTTCGCCTTCCTCATCGCGCCGGTTCCGGTCGGCGCCCGAATTCAGCAATTCCTCGCGCGCGACGACGGCCGCTTTCCAGCTCTCCTCTCCATCAGATGACATCTGAGAAGCCGAAACCGCCACCTCCCGCGTCGCCGATGTGGCGAGCAGGTGGTGACGCAGGGCGTCCTTCCAGCCCCAGCTTGCGTCGTCCAACTCAGCGCCCGGCCTTAGAAATCTTTGAATAATCAGCGTCTCGTCCGTGAGAATGCGCTGCAATGTCCTGGCCGCGGGCGTCTGGTGCAGATGAGCCTTGAGCCCTTCGCTGTCAAGGGCCGGATCGGCGAGATGCGCGCCCAGAATATGGGATAAAAGCTCGTCAAGGTCCGGATTTTCGATCTGGAGGCTCAAAACCGCCTCTTCCTGAAGGGAAATGACGCCCGGATGGTTGACGAGGCCGAGTACGAGCGTGCCGCCGCGGCGGAATGGGCTCAGCTCCGTCTGCTTCTGTTTGAGCCCCGGCGAGAGCCGCGCCTCGTGAAAAAGCCGCTCTGATTCGCTCTCGAACCTGCGCCGGCGCGCGAAGCCGGCCGAGCTGCGCGGTATCGGCCCGGCCGCCGCGCGCGTTTGAACCGGGGCGAAATAATCCCGCAGGCGGTTGGCGAATTCGACGCCATAGGCCTGGCGCACATCCTTGTCGGCGATCCCCTTGATGAGATCGCGCAGGCGCGCGCGCAGCGCCGCGCGCCGTTCCGGCGTGTCGAGCGGCGAAAGCTCCGACTCGCGGCGCCAGAGAATATCGGCGAGCGCGTGCGCCTCGTCCGCGATCCGCGCGAAACCGGCCGCGCCGTCGATGCGGATGATATCGTCCGGGTCGCGCCCTTCGGGCAGCAGCGCGAAGGTCAGGGATTTCCCCGGCTTGAGCAGCGGCAGCGCGCGATCGACCGAACGATAGGCGGCGGACAGCCCGGCGCTGTCGCCGTCGAAACAAAGCAGGGGCTCGTCCGACTGGCGCCACAATAACGCAAGCTGGTTTTCGGTGAGCGCCGTGCCGAGCGGCGCAACGCCGGTTTTGAACCCCGCGCCCCAGAGCGCGATAACGTCCATATACCCTTCGCAGACGATGAGCGGCTTTCCCTCTTTCGCTGCGGCTTCGCGCGCGGCGGCGTGATTATAAAGTACATCGCCCTTGTGAAAGAGTTTCGTCTCCGGCGAGTTCAGGTATTTGGCGCGCGCATCCGCATCGAGCGCGCGCCCGCCGAAGGCGATAACTGCATCGCGCGCGCCGAGTATCGGAAACATCACGCGATTGCGAAAACGGTCATAGGCCGCGCCGCCGTCGTCCGGCCGGATTATGAGGCCGGCGTCAATTAGCGTTTGTTCCGTATACCCCTTATTGACTAGATAGTCCCTGAGCGCCGTGCGCTCGGCCGGCGCAAACCCGATACGGAATTTTTCAATCTGCGCTTCGCCGACCCGCCGGCGCTCCAGATAGTCCGCAGCCTGACGGCCCGGCGCGCGCCGCAACATGGATTGAAAATACCCGGCCGCCGCCTCGCACGCCTCGATCAATCCCTTTCGCCGTTCCGCCTCCTGCGCGGCCTCGGGACTGGACCGGGGCAGCTCCATCCCCGCATCGGCGGCCAGTTGTTCGACCGCCTCGGGAAAGGAAAGACCCTTCGTCTCCATCAGGAACCTGATGATGTCGCCATGCTGGCCGGTCGAAAAGCAATGATAGGACTGGCGGTTGTCGTCGACGGTGAAGGACGGCGTCTTTTCCTTCTTGAAGGGCGAAAGGCCCCAGAAGGCGTTGCCGCGCTTTTGCAGTTTCACGCTGCGCCCGACGACATCCGACACGCGCACGCGCGCGCGCAATTCGTCGAGAAATTCGGGCGTAAATCGTGGCATCAGTCAAAATACGCAATGTTTGCCGAAACGGCGCTGAGGCGTTTCTTCGTTTACGTGCGCAGCCCGACCGCCGCAAGCCGGCCTGCGCGCGCATCTTGTCCGGAAGGCGAAACGGCTAGGCTTGCGGCGCCAGACCGAGCTGGCGAAAAAGGCTCAAAGCGTCGTAATACACCCAATCCTGCCTGACCTTTCCGTTTTCCACGACAACATGGGCGAGACCGTCGAATTTCATCGAGCGTCCCGTCGCCGCCCCGCCGTCGGGAAGCGGTCCGGTGTTCGTCCCCGACGCCGCGAAATGCACGAATACGTTGCGACCGGCTTCGATGAGGCGCGTCACCTTCATGCTTGCGTCGGGAAAGGCGCGGAAAAGCCGCCCGGCGAACTGCTCCACTTCTTCAAGCGTTTCCAGTTGACCAACGAGAGGACTGCGGAAACTGACCGGATTGTCGTAATAATCCGCAAGCCTTGCGGGATCGCGGGAATTCCAGCCATCTTCAATCAAACGCCGAACCGCCGATTCATTTGATTCATTCATGCCGCTCTCCATGGATTTGATCCGTACACGGAACGGATCAGCGCAGACGGCAACGGGTCCGATCCGCGCGAGCGCGCCGACAGGGACGCAGAATTACGCGCCTTCGCCGCAGCGAGGCCCGGGCGAGCATAGCCGGACCTTGTCCATAATTGAATATTGGACTGCCTTCGCCGCGGAACCGGCGCGGAAAACGATAAGCTAACCGAGCGCCTTTTTCATCGCTGCGCCCGCTCGCGCGAAATCCATCGCGCCGGCGTGGCGCTCCTTCAGCGCGGCCATGCACTTGCCCATGTCTTTAAGGCCCGCCGCATCAAGCTCGGCGATGACGCCTTGCACAGCCTCGTCGATTTCCTCCTCGCTCAACTGGCGCGGCAGGAATTCCTTGATGACGGCGACCTCCGCGCGTTCCTGTTCGGCGAGATCGAGCCGGCAACCCTTCTCATACACGGCGGCCGATTCCTCGCGCTGCTTCACCATCTTCGTCAAAATGGCGAGGATTTCGTCGTCCGTCACGCCGTCGCAGCGGTCGCAGGCGCGCGCGGCGATGTCCCGGTCCTTGATGGCGGCGTTGATGAGGCGCAGCGTCGATACGCGCACCTTGTCGTCGCGGGCCTTCATGGAGGCCTTTAACGCCGAATCGATCATGTCTCTTATCATAACAATCTCCATCGGAGGCGCGCGCCGAAGCGCCGGCAAAGCCCCCAAAACAGGAATTCGTTCCTAGACCTTTGATTTTCCTGGATAATTTTCAGCTTCTGCTTGTTGACCGGTAAAACGGTTTCGCCTAGCTTCCGTGCAATTTGCGCGCCGCACAATAACAGCACCGCGTTCCGCGCGCCAACCGGCCAAGAGATATGCAGACATGAAGCTAAGTCAAGCGAGCGCCCCCGGACGGACCGGCCTCATCGCCTTCGCGGACGGGACCGTCCTCAGCGGCGCCGGCGTCGGAGCGAGCGGAGACGCAGTCGGCGAGGTATGTTTCAACACGGCGATGACGGGTTATCAGGAAATCCTGACCGACCCCTCCTACGCGGCGCAGATCGTCACCTTCACCTTTCCCCATATCGGCAATGTCGGGGTTAACGGCGAGGATGTCGAAAACGCCTCCCCCGCGGCGGCGAGCGCGGCGCGCGGCGCGATTTTCCGCTGCCCGGTCACGAGCCCGTCCAACTACCGCGCGCAGCTCGATTTTCCGGCCTGGCTCAAACGGCGCGGCGTTATCGGCCTTTCCGGCGTCGATACGCGCGCCCTCACCGCGCTCATTCGCGACAAGGGCATGCCGCACGCCGTCATCGCGCATAATCCCGCCGGCGTCTTCGATGTCGACGCGCTGATTGAAAAGGCGCGCGCCTGGGACGGGCTGGAGGGCAAGGATCTCGCGCGCGACGTGTCGACGCTTCAGTCCTATTCCCATTCGGAAACCGCCTGGCGCTGGCCGCATGGATACGGCCGCAACGACAACGCCGGCCCGCATGTCGTCGTCATCGATTTTGGCGTCAAGCGCAACATTTTGCGCCTGCTGGCGGATAATGGCGCGCGCGTCACCGTCGTTCCCGCAACGGCGACGTATGACGACGTAATGGAGAAAAAACCGGACGGCGTCGTCCTGTCGAACGGGCCGGGCGATCCCGCCGCGACCGGCGCCTATTCGATCCCGGTCATTCGCAGGCTCGTCGAAAACAAGGTGCCGACGCTCGGCATCTGTCTCGGCCACCAGATGCTGGCGCTCGCCGCCGGCGCGAAAACGGTGAAGATGGCGCAGGGCCATCACGGCGCGAACCATCCCGTGAAGGATCTGGAAACGGGAAAAGTTGAGATCGTCTCGATGAATCACGGCTTCACCGTCGACGCCGCGACCTTTCCGGATAATGTCGAGCCGACATTCACTTCGCTTTTCGACGGAACCAATTCCGGCATAAGGCTGAAAAACGCGCCGGCTTTTTCGGTGCAGCACCACCCGGAAGCCTCCCCCGGCCCGCAGGATTCCTTTGGCGTATTCAAGAAATTCGTGGACGGGCTGAAAGCAACGTCCTAGTCTACCTCGCCGCGCCGCATAAGAAGCGCTGCATTTTGCGTAATAATAACTGGGGGATTTCAAATGCTCATCTCAACAATCGGGCGCATATTTTCAATCGGCGCCGGCGCAATATTATTGCTGAATGCGACGCCGGCCGGCGCTGAGGCTGTTTCCATTATCGGCGACGACAGTTCCGAATTTCAATTTTCGGTTGACGGCGCTCATCGCACGCGGTTTGAAAATCTCCTGCATGATGGTTCGAAGGGCAGGTTATTTGCTCTGCGTACGAACCTTCATCCGCAATTGCGGTACGGGAATATTACGCTTGGCGGCGAATTGATGGACTCGCGCGCCTATAGTCCTGACTTCGCCTATCCTTTCGGATATCCGCAAAACGGCCAGTTCAACAACACGGTCGAACCGATCCAGTACTATCTCGGCGCCAAATTCGACAATGTTTTCGTTGACGGGCTGGATGTCACGCTTAAAGGCGGGCGTTTCACGCTCGACCTCGGATCGGGACGTCATTTCGGACGCAACCATTTTCGCAACACGGTCGAGTCTTTCCGGGGCGGTCAATTGCTGTTCGAGCGGGGCGACCAATCGCTTTTGCTGTTCTTCGTAAATCCGCTTCAAATCACCAATGACGGCAGTCTTTCACGCCTCTCCGTTATCGACGGCCAGCCTACTGTCAGATTCGTCGGTCAACGCGGCCAGGAGATGGATTCGCCGAACACCGATCTCGATATTTTCGGCGCTCACTATCAGCGCGCCGACGCCATTGGCGACGTAAATGCGGAGGCCTATCTTTATGTGCTGAAGGGGCCGCGCGCGCCTGTATTACCCGGCGCCCCCGCAACCGAGCGGTTAGCGCGCTACACGACAGGCGTTCGGATCTGGCGCAACCCGGCGCCCGGCGCGTTCGACTTTGAGATCGAGGCGACGCCCCAATTCAACCAGCATCCTCAAGGGATCGGTTATTACGGACATGCGGAGGCGGGTTATTCGCTGAACTCCGCGTTGAATGCGCGCATCAGCTTTCTGTTCGATATCGCATCCGGCAATGGAAAATTTCTCCCCCGCCAATGCACGCCGATGCCGCCCTTCTATCAGTCGGACTGCCTGTCCTATCCAGACCAGCGCGGGTCGGCGCGATTTACTCCGCTGTTCGGCAGGCTTAGCGATGATTTCGGACCGACCGGCCTGTACCGGGCGAATAACCCTTTCGGCGGCGGCTCGCGCTTCGGCGACGTTCCCGGCCGCAGCGATATCGTTTCCCCGGCCGTTCGATTTGAAGCGGCGCTGAGCGGCGATTTTGCGTTGCAGGCGACGGCGCGCGCGTTCTGGCGCGAAGATCCGACCCAGACAGTGCTGACGAGCCCCGCCTCAATCGACGTTACCAGCCTTTCGAAAAATGTCGGCTATCAGATCGACGCCAGGTCGACATTCGATTTCCTCGACGAACATGTCCAGCTTGAGTTCGGCGGCGCGATATTCTTCTGGGGCGATGAACTGGACGATTTATACGCGCCCCTCAGTCCGGCCGCGAGCGGGATCACGTCGCGGAAATATATTTATACAAGCATCACAGTGAAAATGTGATTGCGGCGCCGCCTCCGCGCGGAGCGACGGACGAGACCCGCGCGGCGCACGCAGGCGAAACCTGACTGGATCCGGCGATATCGGACAGTGCGAGCCGGTTTTGCGACGATGCGATTAACGCCGCCGTGAAATTCGCGCCGGTTTGCGCTATCGCGTGGCCGGGACGGCCGCAATGCGGGGCCGGCGTTAACGCGAGTTCGATCCTATGAAATTCTCCAGATCATCCGCGCCCGGCGCAATGCTCTGCGGCGGGAGCCGCAAATGGCCGTTCGCGCTTTGCGCCGCCGCGGGCGTTTTCCTTTCCGCCGGCGCGCAGGCGAGCGATCCGCCGCGCTGGACGGCGGAGCAGCAGGAGATCATCGCGCTCCTTGAAAACGGCCCGATGGGAATAGAAACCGATTTCGAAGCCTGGGAAAACGAATTCCACAAGGACTGGACCGTCTGGTTCGTCGGCCAGCCCGAAGCGCGCGCAAAGCCCGGCCATATGGCGAGCGTGCGCGATTATATCGGGCGCGGCGCGAAGGTCTTGTCCTATGACGCTCAGTTCGCCGATATCGCGATTATGGGCGACACCGCGCTGGCGCGCTTCAACGCGGTTGAGAAACTTCTCAATCCGGACGGCTCGCCGCGCACTGTCAATTACGCCAGCACGGATTTTCTCGTCAAAGTCGACGGCGAATGGAAAATCAGGACGACGACCGTCGCGCATCTGCCGGATGACGAACCGGCGCCGTAAAATACCGGATCGCCTCTATTTGAACCGCTTCGCGTAATCCCCGAGCAGTTTTTCGAACACCGACCAAAAGCCCGGGACGGAGATCGTCGTCAGCACGGCGTCGAGAAGGTCAAGGTGGCCGTGCCAGCCGCTCGATGTTTGAATCAATGCGTCACGGCTGCAAAGATTTTCATGCGTCAGCGTCAGCCGCACCCTGTCGCCCGCCGGTTCGAGTTCAATCGTCACTCGCGTATCGGCGCCGGTCGGGTCCGGCCAGTCGAATACGAGCAGATGCGGCGCGTCTGCTTCAATAACGGTTCCTTCGAGAGAGTTTTCGCCACCGTACTGCGCGAAGTCTTTCGGCGGTTTTTCATCGGTCAGCCGGCGATGATCGAAATGAAACTCCGCCTTGCCGCCCGGTCTCAGGTCGAAATCGCCGGCGCAAAACCATCTCTTGCGCTTTTCCGGATCGACAATGTAATCCCAGACGCGCTCAATCGGCCCCGGAAGAAGCCGTTCGAAACGGACCGTGTTTTCATTGATGCGTTCGCCATAGGGGTTCATTTCTTTCGCCCTTTCTTTTCCTGCAGATCGCTCTTGAGGACGCATTCCAGCGTATCGAGCCGCCGCGCCCAAAACATGCGCGTTTGCTCAATCCATTCTGACGCCTCGTCGAGCGGCGCGGCGTTGAATGACAGGTAATGTTCGCGTCCGGCCTTTCGCCGTTTGACGAGATCGGCGCGTTCGAGAAGCCTGATATGTTTCGACACGGCGTTGAGCGACATGTCGAACGGCGCCGCGATGTCGGTGACGCGCGCCTCGCCCGCATTCAGCCGCGCGAGTATGGCGCGCCGCGTCGGGTCGCCGAGCGCCGTCATGATATGATCGAGCCGTTCGCTCCGCATGCGCTCCGCCTTTCTTCAACCAATTGGTTGAATATCAACGGCCCGCCGGGAAATCAAGCGCCCCCGCCGCCCCTCGCCAAACCGGCCGGACGCCGTTATAGAGCCGCCCGAACCTCGCGCGCCTGCCGCGCCGCAGAAAAATTGAAGAGTCGCCTGCTTATGAAAATCGCCGGAAACGCCATCCGTCAGGGCATGGTCATCATGTACAAGGAAAAACTCTGCGTCGTGACGCGGACCGAACACAGGACGCCCGGCAATTTGCGGTCCTTCAACCAGGTCGAAATGCAGGACGTTCAGTCCGGCACGAAATATAACGACCGCTTTTCAGCGAGCGAAACGGTCGAGCGCGTTCGTCTTGAACAGAAGAATTTCCAGTATCTCTATGATGAGGAAGAAAGCCTCATCTTCATGGATTCGGAAACCTACGATCAGATCCACATTCCGAAAACGCTCGTCGGCGAACAGGTCGCATTCCTGGAGCCGAACATGACCGTCGAAATCGAAATGCATGAAGGGCGCCCGCTCGGCGTGACGCTGCCTGAAACGGCGATCGTGACGATCCAGGAAACCGAGCCGACCGTTAAGGGGCAGACTGCGTCCTCATCCTACAAACCGGCGACGCTTGAAAACGGCGCGCGCGTGATGATCCCGCCCTACCTTTCCGAGGGCGAGCGCATCGTCGTGCGGATCAGCGATCGCGAATATGTCGAACGCGCGAAGGAATAGCGCGCGTCAGGGAGGCGAACGGGCATGTCCCACCCGCTGATCGACGGCCTCGCGACCTCTGCCGATATCCTGATTCATAATTTCGACGTCGCGCTTGACCGCGCGCTCGTTATCCGCCTGTCGGAGGACCAAAGGCGCAAGGCGAGCTTTCTCGACGATCGGATACTGGGCGCCGGCGTTGAAGGCGGCTGGGCGCAATGGGCGCAGATAGAGCCGGCCGCGCGCAGGGCGCCGGCGGGCGATCCGGCGTTCATCTTTCATGTCGGCCATTGCGGATCGACGCTGATCTCGAAACTCATCGAGGAGGCGACGGGCGTACGCTCGCTGCGCGAGCCGAACGGTTTGCGGACCCTTGCAACGATCGCCGGCGATGTCGCGGAGGACGCAAGCCTGTGGAGCGCGGAAGTATTTCGCGACCGGCTGGCGCTCTACCTCAATATCGCGGCGGCCGGGCGTTCATGCGTCATCAAGGCGACAAGCTGGTGCGGCGCGCTCGCCGATCACACGAGCGGCCGGGCGCTTTTTTGTTATTCGCGGCCCGAAGCCTTTATCGCGACGATGCTCGGCGGCGCGAACAATCCGACCGATCTGAAACTGAACGCCGCCATGCGCCTCAAGCGGTTGCGCGCGCTTTGCGGCGCGCGCGCGCTTTGCGCCCTGTCGGCGCTTTCGCCGGGCGAGCTCGCCGGTCTCGGCTGGGCCTGCGAGACCGCGACGATCGCCGGCGCAATGTCGCGCGATGCAGGGCGGTTCCACCCGGTCGAGTTCGACGAATTTCTCGCCGCGCCGGAGCAAACCCTCACCCGCGCGATCGCGCATCTGTCGATTGACGGCGAACGCGCGCGCCTCGCCGCGGCGTTGTCCGGGCCCTTGATGCGCACCTATTCAAAGGACGCCTCCTTCGATTATTCGCCGGACGACCGGCGCCAGTTGCTCGGCGAATATAAAGCCGCGCACGGCGCTGAAATCGCGAAAGGGCGCGCATGGATCGATACGCTGGCGAAAACCGAGCCGGCAGTCGAGGCTGCGCTTTCCCGGTTCGGCGCATGAGCCTCATTGCGAAGCCCCGCCCCGGCGCCTAAGTTCGAACGATGTCCGATACGCTTCCCTTCTCCGTCCAGATTATTCCCGTCACGCCGTTTCAGCAGAATTGCTCGATCATCAAGACGCCGGGCGGCAAGGCCGCTGTTGTCGATCCGGGCGGCGAGCCGGACAAGATCATGGCGGGCGCCGAACAGATGGGCGCGAAGATTGAAAAAATCTGGCTGACGCACGGCCATCTCGATCACGCGGGCGCGGCGGAGGAGATAAAGCGCCGCACCGGCGCGCCGATCGAAGGGCCGCAGAAGGAAGAAGTTTTCTGGCTTTCGCAGATCCGCGAGTCGTGGCGCAAATTCGGCGTCGAGGACGGCGAGGATTGCACGCCCGACCGTTGGCTTGAAGACGGCGACACGCTGGAGCTCGGCGACGTTGAATTTTCCGTCGCCTACACGCCGGGGCATACGCCCGGCCATATCGTCATCTACAATACGCGCGCGCGCATCGCCTTTGTCGGCGACGTGCTGTTCGCCGGATCGATCGGGCGCACGGATTTTCCGCGCGGCGATCATGCGACGCTGATAAAATCAATTACGGAAAAACTCTGGCCGCTCGGCGACGATATGCGCTTCGTGCCGGGGCACGGACCGGTTTCGACATTCGGCCGCGAGCGCCAATCGAACCCTTTCGTCGCCGATCGCCTGACCGGCTATAAGGGCGCGGCGACAACCGCGCCTGACGCGGCGGCGCAGGACGCCGCCAAGCGCTGGCGGTGAAATCCCTCATCGCCATCGGCGCCGAGGCGCGCGGACAAGCGCAAGGGCGCGCGGAAAATCATCCAAGCCGGAATTGCGCAAGCGCCGCCTTCGCGATCGGCGCGCCCCATTCCTGGACGAAATGGCCGGCCTCGGCGACCTCCATCGGTTCGGGGCAGTTTTTAATGAACTTTCGCAGGTAATTCATTGAAGGCGGGCCAAGAACCGGGTCTTGCATGCCGATCGCCATGAAGCTTTCGCCGCGCCAGTCCTCGCTCCAGAATTTGCGCGCCTTCATTGAGGTTTCAACGCCCTCCTTGGAAAGGGGCGTCAGATCGTCCGCGCCTTTTTCCTTCAACATGACGAGTTCGGGAAACCGGCGCACCCCGCCCTTGTAGGATTGATCGGGAAACGGCGCGTCATACGCGCCCGCTTCAGCGTCGGTCAAAATCGGCGTTGCGCGTTTCATCAGCTCGCCGACTTTCAGATCGGGTTGCGAACGGTTGAACGCGCGCCACATGGCGAAGCCTTCCGGCGCCTCCTCGCCGGCCGGCAGGCCGGTATTCATGACGATGAGGCGCGTGTAACGCGCCGGCGCCGCCATCGGCAAAGTCAGCCCCAGAACCCCGCCCCAGTCCTGAACGACAAGGCAGACATTTTCTAGTTCGAGCTTTTCGACAAACGCCAGCAAGGCGTTCCGGTGCGCATGATACGTATAGAAATCATCGTCGACCGGCTTGTCCGAGCGCCCGAAGCCGAACATGTCGGGCGCGACGACGCGCTGGCGCGCGCCGGTGAAAACGGGAATCATCTTGCGAAACAGATACGCCCATGACGGCTCGCCGTGGATGCACAGGAATGTCGCCTCTGCGTCCTTCGGTCCTTCATCGACATAGTGCATGCGAAGCCCGTCATAGCCGCGCAGATTTTCAACGTAGCGCGGCTCATAGGGCCAGTCGGTAAGACCGGCGAAGCGCGCGTCCGGCGTTCTTTGCGCTTTGATCGACATGAAAAACCTCCTCGCGTCGCAATCGGGACTTGCGCCGCGCACAATGGGCCATGCGCAAAGCCGGGGTCTACTCAATTATGCAGACGGCGCGTCGGATGAGCCGGCTTTCCCGCCGCGCGCGCGCCAGGGCGAATTCATGAAAACCGCACCGGCGAGTATGACGGCGCCCGCGCCTGCGCCGACAAGCGCCAGCGGCGGTTGCTGTGCGGCGATCGCATAACCGGCGCCGGCGAGCGCGGCGATGCAGCACGCCATGACCAGCGTGTCCGGCTGGAACACGGCTTTCCCCAGCAATTTCGCATAGCGCGCGACGGGAACGGCGAAGATTGCAAGCGTCAGCAAACCGAGCGCGAGGCGCGCGGCGCCGAATTCCATATTCATCGGAATGTTGAGGATCATGTGTGCGATGACGGCCGGCAGAACCGACCCGCTCGTCAATGTGACGAGGCCGAATACCAATGCCGCGAAAAGGACGCTCGCCATCGTGGCGTAACCGAGAAAATCGCCGCTGACGAGATACTGGAAGTGCAGCCCTGCAAAGACAAGCGATGAAAGCAGGAGGGCCGCGCCGGGCCGAAACGCCTCAACCAGCCGGCCGAGAACATAGGAACGCCACATGAGTTCCTCAACGATCGGCACGAGAACAAAACTCGCCGTCGCAGCGAACACCCAGAACGTCCAGTCCCAGGGATTTGACTCCATCACCGTCCACAAGAGCGTGTCCTTGCCGAGCGGCCAGAATTCCTTGGCGAGGAAAATCGACTGCGCCGGTATGGAGGCGATCAACCCCGTTATGACGCCGAGCGCGACAAGACGCGGCGCGCCGAGCGGGCTTGCGCCGAGCGCGTAATGACGCGGCGCGGTTCGGCGGCGCAGCGCGCCGAGGAGGAGGATTAGCGCGATCGCTGCGCCATATTGCAAGGCGAACTGCTTTCCGATGGCGAGGCTGGAGGCGAGATAATCCGGCGCGCTCGCGCTCGAAAGGCCGAGTGTTTCGCCAAGGCCCGGCGACACCAGTTTTTGCGCAAGGAAGGCTGCAGCGGTGCTGGCGGCGACGACCGCCAGAATTTCAAGTATCGCCAGGAACTTCGTGGCGAGACCGAGATCGGGCTTTTCCGGCGAATAGATGATCAACGGACGGGAGATGGCGGGATGGGACGGCGAGGGCTTCATGGCTGGACGCGCTCCGATTCGCTTTTTCGCGCTGACCTTCAACCAATGCGGCGTTGTCGTCGTCCGGACTCGCAAAAATGCGGAGTTCGCACGCGGAACGCCAGTTATTTCAAGGGATTGGCGCGCAATGCCTGCGCGCGGAATTTGCTGGGCGACATGCCGAAGCGACGCCTGAAGGCGGCGTTGAACGTCGACTTCGATCCGAATCCGGCGTCGTACGCCAGCGACAGGAGCGTAATATCGGCGTTGGCCGGGTCGGCGATCAGCCGCCTCGCCTCCTCCACCCGATAACGATTGATGCAGTCGAAAAAATTCTCGTCATTAACCCGGACCGCCCGCGTTACCTCCTCGCGCGGCCAGCCGAGCTGGTCGGCGAGCGCGCCGATCGTAAGGTCAGGCTTCAGGAACGGTTTGACGCCCGCCATGTGCGCCTCGAACGCTTCAAGGCGAACCGGTTCGCCATCCGCCGACGCGCCGGGCGGAGCGATACTGACCGGCGCATCCGTTTTCGCGATTGCGCCCGAATGAAGCCCCTTATAGGCGACGTAAAGAATTTGCGCCGCGATGATCGTCGCGCCGATTGTCGTAATCGCCTCCAGCGGCGCGCCGCCGGCGTTCGAGGCGAGGCTGACGACGATCAGGGCGAGGTTCAATGCGATCGTGGTCGCCGACCAGACGCGCACCCAGTTAAAGGCGAGCGCGGTTTCATCCGACAAGGCGTTTTTGAGATCGGCTTCGCGCGGGGCGGCCCTCTTGTAGGCGAGGATCGGATAAACGCTGACGGCCGATAAAAGCGCGACCGGCGCAAATGCGAGCGGCGCGAGGGCGCGCGTTGCGGTTACGGCGATCGCCCCGCCGATATTTTCAGCGCGGGCGAATAGCGCAAGCGCGATCATCAAGGCGAGATTGATCAGCGCCGGAATAAAATGCGGCCAGCGAAATCTGACCCGGTCGCCGGCTGCCGCGCGAACATAGAACCAGAGGAAAACGGGCGTCAGCATGATGGCGGATGAGGCGAGTGCGGCGAGCGCGTAGCCCGGTCCGCCGGGCAGCCGCGCCGCGCCGGCCCATCCGACAAAAAACAGTGCGTAGGAAACGAGCCAGCCGGCGAGATTGACGTCCGTTTCGGCGAGCGGGCGCCGGCTGAGCGTCAACGCCGCCAGAAGCGCGCAGATGCAAAGGCCGAAGCCGAGAGAAAGATCAAGCATTGATAGTCCGGCGCGAAACGGGAACGGTCGTAAGGTCGATCATACGGGCGATCATGCGGGCCGTCGTCCTGCGCCGCCCGCGCATACGTCGTCAAACCGATGGCGCCGTCAAGCCGGCGCGTTTGCTTTAACGCGCGTTCCCTCGCCGACGCCCGCGCCTGGAAAGAGGATGATGCGGTCGCCTTCTTCGAGCCCGTCAAGCACCTGCGCGTCAACGCCGTTATTTCGCCCGACGGCGATGATCGTGCGGCGCGCGCGCCCGCCTTCGACGCGGTATACCGCCCAGTCGCCGTCAACGCGGAACAGCGCGCTCGCCGGAACGCGCAGCGCGTTCGCGTCCTCCCAGATGACGATGCGCACTTCGACGCGATAGCCGTCGCCGAGGCGCTCGTCATCATTTCGCCCGGCGAAATCAATGATCGTATTGACGCGCTGTTCTTCAACGCCGAGCGCTGACACTTTCGTGAAGCCGAGCGGCTCGATCCGGTTGACGATCCCTTCAATGTTTCCCACGCCGCCCCATTTGTCGATAATGACGCGGTCCGCAGGCGAGACCTTTACGGCGTCGGATGACAGCAATTCGGCGACGACTTCGAGATCCGCATGCGGATCGCCGACTTCGAGAATGGGCGAGCCCGCGCTCAATACCGCTTCGCTTTCCTGAAAAACGCGCAGGACATGACCGGAGACGGGCGACTTTATTTCGATATCATCGTAATGGTCGCGGCCTTGCGCCGCGCCGTTCGCCGCCGCGGTCGACGGTTTGAGCACCGCCTGCGCGCGCTCCAGTTCGGCCGCGCGCATCGTCACCGCCGATTTCGCCGCTTCCAGCGCGGCGATCGCGCTGCGATGGGCGATCTCGGCGCGATCAAGCCCGCGCTTCGCCAGCGCCTCTCCCTTGAAAAGTTCGCGCGCGCGCGCCAGTTCGTCAGCCGCGAAATCCGCATCCGCCCTGGCGCGGCTCGCCTCGGCGCGCGCGAGCGACAGGCCGGCGCGCGCGGCCTCGACCGCCGCCTGCGCCTGTTCCTTCGTTCGAATATCGAGCGCGGCCGGCAAGACCGGCGTCATCTCCGCGACAATGGTTTCGTCCTTTACGACTTCCGCGCCCGGATCGATGCCGACGCGAAGAAGCTGTCCGTTGATCGGCGCGGAAACGACATAACGCTCGCGCACGCGCGTTTTCGCCTCCTCGTCGATCGTCACCATCATCGGCCCGCGCGTCGCCGCGCCGATATCGACGAGCGTTGCGCGCGGCCAAAGCGTGAAGAGAAGGAACGCCGCAATGACGATACAGCCAGCGGCGATGACCCCGGTACGCGAATTTACTCTCACCTTCATCGCTACTCTCTCGATTTAAGGACCGGCACAAGGTCGAACCTGTTGATATCGCGCTGCACGAAACCGCCCGCCATGATTCCGGCGGCGATAACGACGATCGCCGCGTAGCCGAAACCCGCCGCCTTGACGACGGTCGGGATCATATAGAGGTCGGTGCTCATGGCGGCGGCGACGTAGGTCCACAAAAGGTACCCGATCAGCGAACCGACCGGCAGCGCGATAATCGTCAGCGCGGCAAGCTCTCCCAGCAGCACATAGCCGGTCTCTATTTTCGTGAAGCCGAGAATGCGCAGAGTCGCAAGATCGCGCTCGCGCTCGATAAAGGCGATGCGCGCATTATTATAGACGACGCCGATTGCGATGATGATCGACACCAGCGTCATGATCGCGCGAAACGTGCCCGGCCCTTCGTCCAGGAGTTTCCGGAAGTTCCTGTACGCCTCGCGCCGCAGGCTGACGCCGGCGACCATGGGCATGTTTTTGAGCCGCGCATAAATGCGCTCGCTTTCATTCGGGTCGATCTTCAACAATACGCCCGATATGCGGCCGGGTTCTTTCAGCGCCCGGTCGAGCGCCGTCTTTTTCATATAGATGGGCGTACCGATCATCGCCTCGACAAATCCCGCGACAGGAAGTTCGAGCGTCGGCCGGCGCCCTTCGCGCACTTCGACGGTCAGCATGTCGCCGACGCCGATATTGAGAATTTCCGCATATTGCCGGGCGAGAAGCACGCCGTCGCCATGCGATTCGATTTGGCGCAGTTGCGAATCGAGCGGGCGGTTGAGAACCGGCGCATCGGGAATGCCCGTTATGCCGGCGAGGCGTTCGCTTCCTGCATGCGAAAAGCGCGCAGGCGTTGAACGCACCGCCTCGACATAGAGAACGCCCTCGATATTCCTGAACTGATACATCGTCGCATCCGACAACGGCTCGGCGAAAGTGACGAGGATGTCGCTGCGGTCGATGACGTTGAAACTCGCATTCAGCATGTAGTCGATTGCGTTCAGATTAAAGCGCATCATCACGGCGAGGCCCATCGCCGCGCCGATGCCGATAACGGTCAGCGCCGCGCGCACCGGCTGGCGCACGATGCGGCGCATGAACATGCGCGTCGGCTGGTCGATCCTGAACAGCCCCCGCCCGGAGGACGCGCCGCGCCGGTAATTCGGCGGCGCCGGCGGACGCATCGCAATCGCCGGGGCGAGGCGCGCGGCCGCGATGACGGCGAGCGTTCCGCCGAAGCCGGCCGTCAACCCGCTCGATAAAAGCGCCCAGTTCAACGTCCTGAAATCGGGAACGAATATCAGGAACGGGAAGTGGAAATATAGCTGATAGACTTTGGTGATCATTCGCCCGAGTTGCAGGCCGCCGATCCAGCCGACGCCCGTGCCGATCAGCGCGATCGTAAGGGCGAACATCAGATAATGCAGGCCGATCGTCGCATTCGAATAGCCGAAGGATTTCAGCAGACCGATCTGCGTGCGCTCCGTCTGGACAAGGCGCGTCATCACGACATTGAGCAGGAACGCCGAAACGATCAGGAACAACGGCGCCATGACGCTGTCCATTACGGCGAACTGCTTCATCTCCTCGGTCAGGTATTTGTTCGATATCTGGTCTGCGCGCGCATAGGCGCCGGTTGCGCCATAGGGCGCGAGAATCCTGTCGAGCGCGGCGATGACGGGTTTTTCATCGACGCCGTGAGACAGCGTCAGCACCGCCTCGTTGAACGCCCCGTCGAGGTCGTAGGCCGCCTCCATCTCCTCGCGCGTCACCCACAAAACGGCGAAGCGCGCAGGATCGGGCGCAAAATCGCCGGGCGGAATAATGTAGATGAATTCGGGCGCATTGGCCGTGCCCGAAATGCGAAAGACGCGCCGCGCGCCGTGCATGGTGACGGCGATCTCATCGCCCGGCCCCAACCCGTGCGCCGCCGCGAAGGGTTCGAGCACCAACGCCTCGCCGCCGCGCGTCGATGACGGCGGAACGCCGCGCGCAATCGCGACATTGTTGATGCGCCGCGGCGCATCCGGATCGATCGAGACGAATTGCGCGCTGATGGGCGCGGCCTCTTCCGGCAGGTCGACGAGCCCGCCGCCCACGATGCGTCCTTGCGCGGCGGATACGCCGTCAATGGCGCGCAGATCCGCGAGCAGACGGTTCGGCGCGCGCTTGGCGGGCGCGAATATGTCCGCGAACTGATAGCGCGCGTAATATACCCGCATCGTCGTGTCGAGCGAGGCGACCATGCCGCGCGACATGACGAGAAGCGCGATGCCTGCGCCGATCACCAGAACGATCGCCAGAACCTGTCCCTTGACGCGCAACAAATCGCGCCAGAGTTTTTTGTTGAGCGTCGCCATTCCCCCGAAAAGCTCGTTCACCAGTCAAGCTCCTCGGGCTTTTTCTTCACCGCGTTGATTTCGACATTGCGAAGCTGTCCGTCGGCGAGATTTAAAACGCGGTCGGCGATAGCGCCGGTCGCGGCCGCATGCGTGATGATGAGCGTTGTCGCGCCGAGCGTTGAATTCAATTCCTGCAAGGCGCGCAGAACCCCGATCCCCGTCTTGATGTCGAGCGCGCCCGTCGGCTCATCGCAGAACAGAACGCTCGGCTGTTTGGCGATCGCCCGCGCGATGGCGACGCGCTGCTGCTCGCCGCCGGAAAGTTCGGATGGAAAATGATCGGCGCGGTTCTTTAGCCCGACCCGTTCGAGCGCCTCCATCGCGTCCATCGGCTTGTCCGCGATTTCGGCGACCAGCTCGACATTCTCGCGCGCCGTCAGCGACGGCATGAGATTATAGAACTGGAAGACGAAGCCGACATGTTTGCGCCGATAGCGCGTCAGGCGCCGGTCATCCATGCGAACGAGGTCGTCGCCGTGAAACAGCGCCTCGCCCGCCGTCGCCCGGTCGATGCCGCCGAGAATATTGAGAAGCGTCGACTTGCCGCTCCCCGAAGGGCCGAGAAGGACGACAAGCTCCCCCTTCGGAATTTCAAGCTCTACGCCGCGAAGGGCGTGTACCGCGGAAGCCCCCTCGCCATACGTCTTGGCGAGGCCGCGCGTTTTGAACGCCGGCTGATCTTCGCTCTCCACGAATTCCCTATACCCCCGATTGCGCCGGCCGTCTTGATCGGCGCCGGTTAACGCGGCGATTGGCCCCGCCCGGCGCGCGCGATCTGGCGTTCGGGGCCGCTCCGGCCTATGTAGCGGATATGGAACCTGCAAGGGAAACAGCGGCGCCGGCGAGCTTTCCGATGGCGGAGGCGCGCCTAATCGCGCGCCGCTTCACCCGGCCCGATCCGAATATCTACTGGCCCGATTTCCTCATCAGCGCGGCGCTCGGCTGGGCCGCCTTCGCCGGCGCCGTTTTCAGCGCGCCCTTCTCCGCCCTCCAGATTGCGCTGATCCTGGTCGCGGCGGCCGCGCTTTTCCGCGCCGTTCTGTTCACGCATGAACTGGCGCATCTCAAAAAGGGAACGTTCAGCGTTTTCCGCCTGGTCTGGAACGCCTTCGCCGGCGCGCCGTTTCTCGTGCCGTCCTATTCCTATACCGGCGTTCATATCGATCATCACCGGCCGGGCGTTTACGGATCGACGCGCGACGGGGAATATGTCTCCTTCGGCGCGGGCCGCCCCTGGCGCTCTGTCGCTTATGTCGCGCTCTCCTTCATCCTGCCGTTCCTGCTGCTTGTGCGCTTTGCGGTTCTGACGCCCCTTTCGTGGATCGTGCGCCCGCTGCGCAGCCTGATCTGGCGGCGCATGTCCTCGCTCGCGATCGATCTGAATTACGATCGCCATCCGCAGAACAAGGACGATGACGAAACCTGGCTGGCGCAGGAAACGGCGACGACGCTGCTCGTTCTCGCGGTTCTCGCCGGCGTCTATTTGGGTGCGATTCCCTTTGCCGTTCTCGGCGTCTGGTACGCCGTCACCGCGACCATCCTTTTCGTCAATTCGATCCGGACGCTCGGCGCCCACGCCTATCGCTATGCGGGCGATGCAACCGTCAACAAGCTCGACGAGTTTCTCGATTCGATCAATGTGCCGTCGGAAGATCTTTTGTCGAAGATCATCGCGCCGGTCGGCCTGCGCTTTCACGCGACGCATCACCTTTTCCCGGCGACGCCTTATCACAACCTGCCGAAACTTCACGCCGCGCTTGTCGCCGAACTGCCGGACAACCGCGCCTATCTGTCGACATCGCGCAAGAGCTTCGCCCACGCGGTTCAAACGCTCTGGCGCGATGCGCGCGAGGCGGACCGTCGCCGCGCGCCGGTGAAGATCGCCGCCGAATAAATCCCGTTTTGCGCCGTCGCGCCGGCTCACGGCGCCGAGCCGGGTATGCATCGCCCGCCCCTTCGGCGGGCGGCGTTTCCTTTCGGCGAACAGCCGGTATAGTCCCGCCGACTTGAAGCGGAGACCTGGAACAAATGGCTGAAAAAACTTGCGATGTCGTCGTCATCGGCGCGGGGCCTGGCGGGTATGTGGCGGCGATCCGCGCCGCGCAACTCAAAATGAAGACGATCATCGTCGAACGCGAGCATCTCGGCGGGGTTTGCCTCAACTGGGGCTGTATTCCGACCAAGGCGCTGCTTCGAACGGCCGAAGTCTATACAAATATGAAACATGCAGGCGAATTCGGGCTCAGGGCCGAGAAAATCGGCTTCGATCTCGACGCCGTCGTCAAGCGTTCGCGCAATGTCGCCGGCAAATTGTCGGGCGGCATCGGCTATCTGATGAAGAAGAACAAGATCGAAGTCGTCATGGGCGCGGCGAAACTTGAAAAAGGCGCGCCCGCCCCGACTGTCCGTGTGGCGACGAAAAACGGCGAAGAGGTTATCAGGGCCAAGCACGTTATCCTGGCGACAGGCGCGCGCGCGCGGACGATACCCTCGGCGGGCCTGGAAGCGGACGGAAAATTCATCTGGACCGCAAAGGAAGCGATGGTTCCCGACATTATGCCGAAGAACCTGCTTGTCATCGGCTCCGGCGCGATCGGCATCGAGTTCGCGAGTTTTTATAACGCGCTCGGGTCCAGCGTTACGGTCGTCGAAATGCTCGACCGCATCCTTCCGGCGGAAGACGAGGAAATCTCCGCCTTCGCCGAGAAACGGTTTTCGAAACTCGGCATGAAGATTCTCACCGGCGCCAGCGTTGAAAAGCTCGACAAGGGAAAATCATCGGTCAAGGCGAGCGTCAAAACGAAAGACGGCGGGACGCAGACGATCGAGGCCGATCGCGTCATCCTCGCAATCGGCATCACCGGCAATGTCGAAAATATCGGGCTTGAAGCTGTCGGCGCGAAGGTCGATCGCGGCCATGTCGTCGTCGATGAATGGCTGCGGACCGGCGCGCCCGGACTTTACGCCATCGGCGATCTCGTCGGGGCGCCATGGCTTGCGCACAAGGCGAGCCATGAAGGCGTTATCTGCGTTGAGAAGATCGCCGGGCTCGCCGGCGTTCATCCGATGGATGTCACGAAAATACCGGGCTGCACCTATTCCAATCCGCAGATCGCCAGCGTCGGCCTGACGGAAGCGAAGGCGAAAGCGGCCGGAAAGAAGGTGAAAGTCGGGCGCTTTCCCTTCAACGGGAACGGCAAGGCGATCGCGCTTGGCGAGCCGGAGGGCATGGTCAAGACGGTATTCGACGAGGCGACCGGCGAATTGCTCGGCGCGCATATGATTGGCGCGGAAGTGACGGAGCTGATCCAGGGCTACGCCATCGCGCGCGCCATGGAGGGAACGGAGGAAGACCTGATGCACACGATCTTTCCGCACCCGACCCTTTCGGAAATGATGCATGAGGCGACTTTGGACGCCTATGGCAGGGTCATTCACATTTAGGCGCGCGCGTCCTTTCCCTTCGGCGAGGCGTGCCCCAATCGCGATGAAGCGTTTGGCTTTTCGGCGCCGGGCGGCGCTACACTTGTCGCCGCCGCGCATCAACGGGAGGGTAGAATGCCGCAATTGAAGGTCAATGGACGCCGGGTCGATTACGCCGGCGACCCGGACATGCCGCTGCTGTGGTTCCTGCGCGAGGAACAGGGGCTGACGGGCGTAAAATTCGGCTGCGGCGCGGCGCTTTGCGGGGCGTGCACCGTCCATGTCGACGGTGCGGCGGTGCGATCCTGCGTGACGCCGATGGCCTCGGTCGAGGGCGCGTCCGTAACGACGATTGAAGGATTGTCCGACGGCGAGACGCTGCATCCGGTTCAGGAAGCCTGGCTTGAAGAAGACGTTGCGCAATGCGGCTATTGCCAGGCGGGACAGATAATGGCGGTCGCGGCGTTTCTCGAAAAAACACCTGACCCGACCGACGCGGACATCGACGACGGGCTTACGAATATCTGCCGCTGCGGAACGTATCATCGCCTGCGCAAGGGCGTGCATCGCGCCGCGGCGCTGCGTGCGGGGCGCGCATCATGAACGCGCCGATAATTTCATCCCGCCGCGACATTCTTCGCTATGCCGGCGCCGCCGGCGCGCTCATTATCGCCGCGCCCCTCGCCTCCTGCGCGCGCCGGGCGAAACTTGAACAGGATGCCCCACCCCCCGCGCTTGAATGGTTCGAAGGCGAGATCGGTCCCTTCGTCGTCATAAACGCGGACGAGACGATCGTGATCGGCTCGCCCAATCCGGAAATGGGCCAGGGCGTCGATACGTCCCTGCCGATGCTGGTCGCGGAAGAACTTGAAGTCGACTTCGACAAAGTGCGCATGGTCCAGATGCCGCTCGGCCTTAAAACCGGCGATGACGGCGAGATCACCTGGAAACACGTTCCGCAAGGTTCGGGCGGTTCGACATCGATCCCGGAAAACTGGGAAGCCTTGCGTCGGGCCGGCGCGCTCGCGCGCACATTGCTGGTCGCCGCCGCCGCCGAACGTTTCGGCGTTCCGGTTGCGGAATTGACCGCCGCGAACGGCGTCGTCACGCATGAAGGGACCGGACGCTCGGCGAGCTACGGCGCGCTCGCACAGGAAGCCGCCGCCATCGCCCCGCCCGCCGAGGCGCCGGCGCTCAAACCGCGCAGCCGGTTCAGGATTATCGGCAAGCCGCAGAAAATGAAAAACGCGCGCGCCATCGTCACCGGACGCGCCGTATACGGCATAGATGCGACGTTGCCGGGCATGCTGCACGCCGTTATGGAGCGCTGCCCCTATTTCGATGGAACCGCGATATCGGTGGACGACAGCGCCGCGCGCGCCGTCGACGGCGTCGTCGATGTCGTCAAGGTGCGCCGCCCGCCGCTTGACGGTCCCTATGACGTGCAGGCGGAAGGTTACGCAGTCGTCGCGACATCGCTCTGGGCGGCGATGAAGGGCCGGCGCGCGCTCCGGATCGAATGGGACCATGGTCCTTATGCGGATGAATCATCGGAGAGTTTCAAACGGCATTGCGCCGATCTCCTGTCCGGCGCCGGACGGATCGCGCGCCATGACGGCGATTTCGACGCCGCTTTCGCCGGCGCCGCCGAAACCTACGAGGCGACATATTGGGAGCCTTATGTCAGCCATGCGCCGCTGGAGCCGCAAAACGCGCTCGCCGATGTGCGCGCGGACGCCGTTACGATCATCGCGCCGACGCAAACGCCGTCGAGCTGCAATCGCATGGTCGCCGCCGCGCTCGGCCGCGAGCGGCTGGACGTCAAGGTGTTGCCGACGCGCCTTGGCGGCGGGTTCGGCCGGCGTCTTTCGAACGACTATGCGGTGGAGGCTGCGCTCATCAGCCAGGCGGTCGCAAAACCGGTGAAACTTCTCTGGACGCGCGAAGACGACCTCCAGCACGATTTTTACCGCCCCGCCGGCATGCATGAACTGAAGGCGGCGTTCAACGATGCGGGCGAATTGACCGGCTGGACGCACCGCCTCGCGAGCGCGTCGAAATATTATCGGCGCGAGGGTCTGCCGGAAGACGAATACTGGACGTCGGAATTCTGGGACGATGATTTTCCGGCCAATATGACGCCGAATTACAGGCTTGAGTATTTTTCCGCGCGATCGGGCGCGCCGCGCGGATCGTGGCGCGCGCCCGCACATACGGCGAACGCCTTCGTCGTTCAGAGCTTTTTGAACGAGATCGCCCACCGGCGCGGCGAAGACCCGCTCGCCCTCCGCCTGCGCCTTCTCGGCGAGCCGCGCGAAATTCCCTACAAAAATCACGGCGGGCCTGTGTTCAATCCCGGACGGCTCGCGGCGTGCCTCAAACTCGCGGCCGAAAAAGGCGCCTATGGCGAGAAAACGCCGCCGGGACGCGGGCGCGGCATCGCCGGGCATTTCACGTTCGGCGGCTATTGCGCGCAGGTCGTCGATGTCGAAGTCGACGGCGACGGGCGGCTTAAGACGACGCGCGTCGTCGCGGCTGTCGATATCGGCAGCGTCGTCAATCCGAACGGCGTTATCGCGCAGCTTGAATCGGGCGTTAACGACGGCCTGTCGACGGCGCTGCGTCTTGCGATCGAGATCGAGGGCGGGCGCGTGACGACATCCAATTTCGATACCTATCCGCTGATGAAAATCGCCGACGCGCCGCCTGTCATCGAAACGCACATTATCGACAATGGCGATGCGCCGTCCGGCATGGGCGAGATGGGCATTCCGCCGCTCGCGCCCGCGCTCGCGCATGCGATTTTCGAAGCGACGGGAAAGCGCATCCGCACCTTGCCGATCGCCGATCAGCTGCGCGCCTGACGCGCAAACGCGCTAGCGGACGATCCCTGCGCGCCTCAGCGACCCGATCCTTTCGGCGTCGCACCCGGCGAGCATCAGGATTTCATCCGTATCAGCGCCGATCGCGCGCGGCGGCGTCGGCGTGCGTTCGCGCGAGGCGGAAAACCGGGGCGCGGGCGCGGGCTGCGTCACGCCGCCGACATCGGTAAAGGTCCGGCGTGCGGCGTTATGCGGGTGGTCCGGCGCCTCCGCCATGGAGAGAACCGGGCCGAAGCAGACATCCGTTCCTTCCAGAAGGTCGCACCATTGCGCGCGCGTTTTTGTGAGGAATATCGCGCGCAATTCCTCCGTCAGCGCGGGCCAGTGCGCGCGGTCCATCTGCGCGTCGAATTCCGGGCGCGCCTGAAGTCCGAGTTTGTCCCGCAGCAGCGCGTAGAATTTCGGCTCGATCGATCCGATGGAAATCCAGGCGCCGTCGCGCGTCCTGAACGTGTTGTAAAAATGCGCGCCCGTATCGAGCAGGTTTGCGCCGCGCTCGTCGCGCCAGACGCCTTGCGCGCGCATGCCCCATATCATCGTCGTCAGCAGCGCGGACCCGTCCGTCATCGCGCAATCAATCACCTGCCCCGGCGCGCCGTTTTTCACAGCGAGAAGCGCGCTGACCATGCCGAAGGCGAGCAACATGCCGCCGCCGCCGAAATCGCCGAGATAATTGACCGGGGGCGTCGGCGGTCCGTCCGCCCGCCCGCAGCCGTGCAGCACGCCGGCGAGCGAAATATAATTTATGTCGTGGCCTGCGGCGCCGGCGAGCGGACCGGTCTGTCCCCATCCTGTCATCCGGCCGTAAACGAGCTTTTCGTTTTCTTTCAAAAGCGCATCCGGCCCGAGGCCGAGACGCTCCATCACGCCCGGCCGGTTTCCCTCGATCAGCCCGTCGGCGTTTTTTGCAAGATCGCGAACGACCGCCGCGCCTTCCGGCTTTCGAATGTCGATAGCGATGGATTTGCGCGAGCGTGCGAGCGGATTGGCGCTTAACGGATCGCCTTCGGGCCGGTCGACGCGAATGACTTCCGCGCCATGATCGGCGAGCATCATGGCGCAGAAAGGCCCAGGCCCGATGCCCGCGATTTCGATGATGCGCAATCCTTTGAGCGTTCCCGCCATGATCGCCTCTCACTCGGCTCCCTACCCTATTACGGCCGCGATCGCGCCTGGTAAATCGGACAGGGCAGTCGCAAGGCGCGCCGCCGACTCAGGTAACGAGCGTTGCGAGCAGTCGGACCGCGACGAACAATATGAGCGCGCCGGTGATTTTCTTGATGACGCCCGCGGGCAATTTTCGCGCGCCGAGGAAGCCGCCGACTGCGCCGCCGACGAGAACCGAAACCGGCAGCGGCCAATAGGCGTCGAGCGCATCGAGCTTGCTGAGCGCGTCCAGTTTTTGAACCTGCCCGGCGAGACCGGTGAGCGAGTTGATCAGGATGAAAAAGCTCGCCGCGCCGGCGATTTCATGGGCGCGGCCCCAGCGGATAATATGCAGGAAGGGGGCGAGGAATATTCCCCCGCCGATGCCGACAAGGCCGGACAGAAACCCGATGGCGCCGCCGATTGAAACGGGAAGTATAAAGGGACGCTTTTGCGCATCCAGCGTTTTGGGTTCGGGCGCGTCGATGAACATGAAAATCCCCGCAACCAGCAAGGACGCGCCGAGCATCGCAATGAACAATTGCTCCGGCACTTGAATGCGCCCCCCGACCCATGCGGCGGGCGCGGACAAAATGCACAAGGGCGCGACATCGCGAAGGCGCATGCGGCGCGCGCGCAGGAATTGCGCAACGCCGGAGGATACGACGATGATATTGCAGGTGAGCGCAATCGCGGGAAGGATTTCATAGTCCGTTCCGTTGAGGACGAGCAGCGCATTATAGGTTGAGCCGCCGCCGAAACCGGCCATCGCGTAAAGAAGCGCTGTGATGAGGAATGCAATTACGAGAAGCGCCATGGAGGAATTCCTCAGTACGTTTTCGCGCCGGCTTTTTTCTTCAGCCGGAAAGCGTGGAGAAGCGGTTCGGTATAACCGCTCGGCGAGACTTCGCCTTCAAATACGAGCGCTCTTGCGGCGGCGAAGGCGATGTCGCCGTCCGGATTTTCGGCCATCGGCTCATAGGCGCCGTCCGACGCATTTTGCGCATCGACTTTCGCGGCCATCTTAAGGAAAACCCGGTCGACCTGCTCCTTCGAACAAACGCCCCAGCGCAGCCAGTTCGCGACATGCTGCGAGGAAATCCGCAATGTCGCGCGATCTTCCATCAGGCCGATATCGTTGATGTCCGGCACTTTAGAACAGCCGACGCCCTGATCGATCCAGCGAACGACATAGCCGAGAATTCCCTGAATGTTATTTTCAAGTTCCTTCTCAATCTCCTCGTCGCTGAAATTCTTTCCATCCGCAATCGGGATCGTCAAAAGCCTGTCGAGGCCAGGCGCCGGCTCAGACCGCAATTCCTTCTGGCGGTCGAAAACGTTCACGCGATGATAATGCACCGCGTGAAGGGTCGCGGCGGTCGGGCTCGGCACCCAGGCGGTGTTGGCGCCGCTCATCGGATGGCCGATTTTCTGCTCCATCATATCGGCCATTCGATCCGGCATCGCCCACATGCCCTTGCCGATCTGCGCGCGGCCCGAAAGGCCGCAGGCGAGGCCGATCTGAACATTGCGCGCCTCATACGCCCTGATCCACTCGCTATTCTTGATATCGCCCTTGCGGATGAACGCGCCGGCGCGCATCGATGTGTGGATTTCATCGCCCGTGCGATCGAGAAAGCCCGTATTGATGAACACGATCCGGCTTTCGACCGCCTTGATGCAGGCTGCAAGGTTCGCCGATGTGCGCCGCTCCTCGTCCATGACGCCGATCTTCAGCGTATTGGGCCGATAGCCGAGCAAATTTTCGACCGCCGCGAACAGATCATTCGTCAGCGCCGCTTCTTCCGGCCCGTGCATTTTCGGTTTTACGATGTAAACCGACCCGGCGTTCGAATTGCGGAATCTGCCGCGCCCGCGAATATCGACGCCGGCGATAAGGCTCGTAACGACGGCGTCGACGAGACCTTCGAACGCTTCGGTTCCGTCGGGATTGAGGACGGCCGGCGTCGTCATCAGATGACCGACATTTCGCACGAGAAGGACGCTGCGCCCTTTCAGGCTGAAAGGTTTTCCATCCGGCGCGACGTATTCGCGGTCAGCGTCCAGCGAACGGCTGACGAGCCCGCCGCCCTTCGCAAAGCTCGCCTCAAGCGTTCCGTCGATAAGACCCAGCCAGTTCGCATAGGCTTCGGTCTTGTCCTGCGCATCGACGGCGGCGATTGAATCCTCCATGTCGATAATCGTCGTCAGCGCCGCTTCCATCAGGATGTCGCAAACGCCGGCGCGCGAATCCTTTCCGATCGGATGCGCGCGATCAATCGCGATTTCGATATGCAGCCCGTTATTGCACAACACGATTGCGTCGGGCGCCGACGCCTCGCCGCGCCAGCCCGCGAACTGCGCCGGGTCTTTCAGCGCCGGGCAGAGCGCGCCGTTTTCGACGCTGTAGGCGCTGACGCCGCCATGACCGCCCGAGGCGAGCGGCGCGATTTCATCAAGCAGTTTTTGCGCCGCTGCGATCACCCTGTCGCCGCGCGCCCTGTCATAGCCGCCGCCAGCGGCCGCGCCCGGCAGCGCATCCGTTCCGTAATAGGCGTCATACAGACTGCCCCAGCGCGCATTCGCGGCGTTCAGCGCAAAGCGCGCATTGCGCGAGGGCACGACAAGCTGCGGGCCGGCGAGCGTCGCGATCTCCGGATCGACATTTTCCGTCCGGATCGCGAATGGCGCGGGCTCATCGACGAGGTAGCCGATTTCTTTCAGGAAAGAGATATACGCCGTCTGATCGATTTTCTTTCCGGCGCGCGCATCGTGCCAGTCGTTGATTTTTTTCTGAAGCGCTTCGCGTTTTTCAAGGAGCGCGCGATTTCTCGGCGTGAATTCGGCGAGTATCGCGGCGAAGCCGTTCCAGAATGCGTCCGCAGTCAGTCCCGACCCTTCAAGGCATCGCCCCTCTATGAAGGCCGCCAGAGGCTCGCCGACTTCTAGACCGGCCCGTTGCGCATACGCCATCGCTGATTCCCTGGAATAGTTATCGCCCTCATGCGGACCTAGCGAAAAGAGCCGAAAAAGGAAAGAACCGGCGGCGCCTTCAAGCAGCGCGCGCGATTCGGCGAGTTGAGCCGATCATGGCGCCGCGCCCGCCCTTCGCCGCGAACGCCGAAATCAGGGTGAACGACGAAGAAAGACGCAAGTGTTACTTCCGCGAACACGCCATGTGTGCGAAACATCGCGCACATGTCCGAACCTGTCATCGCCGCCGTAAAACCCTGTCTCGTCCAGCTTGAGGAAGGCCGCGCCTATTCCTGGTGCGCCTGCGGGCGAAGCGCGCGCCAGCCGTTTTGCGACGGCTCCCACAAGGGAACCGGAATAGAGCCGGTTCGCTTCAGGAGCGAAAAATCGGAAGAAGCGCTGTTATGCGCGTGCAAGCGAACAAAGACCCCGCCCTATTGCGACGGCAGCCACAACGCGCTCAAGGGCGGCTATGAAACGGCGAAGCCGGTCGCGGCCGGCGCACCCGCGCCGATAGCGCCGCGCGGGCGGTCGGGCCACCCGACATCCGCCCTCGACGGGGGATGTTTCGTCAGAACGATAGATCCGGAACTGTCGATCCGGCGCGGCCCGCTCTCGCTCGCCTGCGCAATCGGCGCCGATGACGGCGCAAATCTGCTTTCCATGTTCCGCATCGCGATGAAAAAGGGCGCATCCGATCCGTTCAGCTTTCCGGATGCTGAAATCCTCGCCTTCGTTATCAAGGGCGTGCCGATATTGCGGATCGACGGCGCCCGCTGCGAAACGGCGCCGGAAACCGGCGTTCTCATCATGCGCGGCGAAACGCTGGCGATTGAAAACCCGGGCGAGGCGGACGCGGTGCTGACGCTCACCGTCTGCCCGTCGCGCGCGGCGCCGGTCTGGATGGACGGCGCGCAATCCGCCGCGGACATGTCGTCGCGCACCTTCAGGGCGGACAGCGCGCAGCGGCGAACCATGGCCGATCGTTTCTACCAGGTGCTGAACGGACCGGAAAACGGCTCGCGCGAGGTCACGCAGTTTATCGGCGAGATACCGCAATCGTGCGCGGAACCGCACCAGCACCTTTACGAAGAGGCGATCGTCATCCTGTCCGGCGAGGGTTTCATGCACACGCAAACGCGGCGCGCGGCCGTTGGCGCGGGCGACATAATTTTCCTGCCGCGCAAACAGATGCATGCGCTTGAATGCGTGTCGCCGAACGGCATGCGCCTGATGGGAGCGTTCTATCCCGCTGGAAGCCCGGCGCTAAATTATTAAAGAAGAACGAAGGAACCGGAGCGCGCGAGGCGATATGACTGAAGCGCACGATACGCAAAGCGCGCCGAAATTCTCCGGCATGGCGTCAACTGTTCTGACGCTGGCGGGCGTTGCGATCGGCCTCGGCAATGTCTGGCGCTTTCCCTATATGATGGGCTCGTATGGGGGCAGCGCGTTTTTGCTGCTCTATTTCTTCTTCATGCTGACCGTCGCCCTTCCCGCCTTCATGGCCGAACTCGCCCTTGCGCGCAGTCATCGCGGCGCGACGATCACCGTAATGCGGCGTTCCTTCGGGGCGGCCGGGCGCTTTATCGGCTATCTCCTCGTTTTCGGCGTGCTTGCCGCCGCCTCTTATTACACGCTTGTTGTTGGAAACGTTTTCTACAGCGCGTGGTTTTCAATTGCCAAAGGCTTTTCTTCGACGTCGATACCGGAATATTCCAGGGCGCTCGGATCGCCCGTTCTCGGGCTCATGACAGGCGCCGCGATTGTCTGGGCGGCCATTTTCGTTATCGATCGCGGGCTGAAAGACGGGATTGAGCGCATCAGCAGGATATTCGTGCCATTCTTTTTCCTGATCTGCCTTTACCTGATCGCCGTCGTTCTCCGGATGCCGGGTTCTCTTGGCGAAATTGCACAATTCATGAAACCGGATTTTGCGCGTATCGGTCCGCGCGAGATTTTCGCCGCACTCGGCCAATGCTATTTCTCCGCCGGCCTCGGCGCGGCTTATATTCTCGTTTACGGAAAATTCCTGCGCGATGATTCCAATCTGCAATCGACGGCGTTTTTAACCTCTTTCAGCGATATGATGGCGGCGGTTCTCGCTTCGCTGTTCATCATACCCGCCGTTCTTTCGTTCGGGATGGAGCTGTCGAGCGGGCCGCGGCTGTTGTTCGGCGTGCTTCCCGAACTTTTCGCCGTCATGCCGGACGGGCGTATGTTCGGCAGCGCGCTGCTCGTCGGGCTCTGCCTTGTCGCATTCCTGTCCGTCATCGCTTCGTTCGAGGTGATTACCGTCAGTCTTTCCGAAGAACCGATCGGTCGCAAAATCGGCGAGCGCCGATTGCGGATCATCGTCGGCGCGATCGTTTGCGTCCTGATCGCGCTTCCGGCGTGGCGCCCCGACCTGATTGAGGGGATGGACCTCGTATTCGGGTCCGGCTTTACAATATTCGGCGGCATGCTGGCGGTTATCGCGACGGCATGGATCATGAACGGCGCAGAACGCCTCGCGCAGTTTTCATGGCCGGATACGCCCTCGCCGTTCCGGCGGTTCTTGTTACTGTGGCTCAGATGGGGGATACCGGCGATGCTTGTCATCGTATTGGGAGCGGCGATCTATGACGCAATCGGCTGATGAAGCGGCGCGCGCGCCTGATTTCGCCGGGCTGCGCGCGCGGTTTCCGATTTTTGAACGACGCACTTATATCAACAGCTGCTCCTACGGCGCGCTCAGCCTCGACGTTCAGAACGCGATCGGCGCGTATTTGCAATCGCGCCATGAAAAAGGGTCCGACTGGAACGCCTGGATCGGCAAGGCGGAAAGCGTCCGCGCGCTTCTCGCCGAACTCGTCAATTGCGACGCCGACGAAATGGCGCTCACCGGATCGGTAAGCGAATCCGTCAATAATCTCGCTTCGGCGTTCGATTTCTCCGCCGGACGAAACGAGGTGGTGCTGACAGATCTCGATTTTCCGACAACCTCGCAAATCTGGCTTGCACGCGAACGCGCAGGCGCGCGTATCCGGCGCGCGCGCGCAGACGAAAGCGGAGCGGCGATCGCCCTCGCGAAGTTCGACAGGCTGATCAGCGATAAAACCCTGATCGTTTCCATTCCGCTGGTTTGTTATCGCAACGGCGCGATGCTGGATGTCGGACCGATTGTCGAGCTTGCCCGCAGCCGGGGCGCAATGGTTCTGCTCGACGCCTATCAGGCGGCGGGTTCGATGCGGCTGGATGTCAGGGCGCTCGGCGTCGATTTTCTTGTCGGCGGCACGCTGAAATACCTGATCGGCGGCGCCGGCGTCGGATACTGCTATGTTCGCGCGGCGACGAAAACAGACCTGACGCCGGTCAATTCCGGCTGGTTCGCTCAGGAAGACGTCCACGCAATGGATATTTACAACAACCGCCCGTCGCATAGCGCGCGCCGGTTTGAAAGCGGAACGCCGAACGTTCCCGGCATGTATGTCGCGGAGGCTGGTCTTAAACTGCTGATGAGCGTCGGACTCGATCATGTGCGCGCGCGCATCCTGTCGTTGAACGCCGAAATCGCGCGGCGCGCGATACGCCATGGCTGGCGCATCGTCGGATCGGCGGACCCGGCGCTGCGCGGCGCCATGACGGCGATCAAATGCGCCGACGCGCCGGCGCTCGTCGCCCGGCTCGATGCGCGCGCGATCACGACATCCGACCGCGACGGCAATCTGCGCATTTCACCGCATTTCTACAATGACCTGTCCGATATCGATCGGTTGTTCGACGCGCTGGAATCGGAACGCGCGCTGATCGGCTAATCCGCGAAATCCTCCGCGACATCGAAATCGCGGACGACGCCCGCATCGCGCGTCGCAATTAACGCCACGTCTGATTTTTTAAAAATCCCCGCCGCGCCTTCATCGCCGCTGAGCCGCGCCAGCGCACCGAAATACTCAGCCGCGATGAAGACGGGATGGCCGGGCGCTCCGTTGTAAACGGGACGAATGACGCGCCCCGCGCCGCTTTCGAAATTCGATCTCAATTTTTCGACCGTTTGCGGACGAATGAGCGGCATGTCGCCGAGAAAAATGGCGGCGCCGATCGCCGCGCCGGGTTCAGGAACGCCGCAGGCGATCGAGCTTCCAACGCCGCGACCTGCGTTTTCGTTTTCTATGACGGCGAAGCCGAACGCACGCGCAGCGCTCCGCATTTCAGCGTCGTTTGCGCGAATGACAACGCGCGTTTCCTCAAAACCGCACCGCGCGACCATCTCCAGCGTGCGTGCGATAAGCGGCACGCCGCCGAATTCCCGTAAAAGCTTCGGCCAGCCCGGATGGCGCCGCGATGCGCCGGCCGCGAGGACGATTGCGATTATCTTCGCCATCTTGCGCCCGCCCCGTCGCTGCGCGCGGCTTCGATAATTTCCGCCAGAATGGATATTGCGATTTCTTCGGGCGTTTTTGCATGGATATCGACCCCGATCGGGCCGTTGACCGTTTCCAACGCCTCCTCGCAGACGCCTCGCGCGCGCAATTCGTCAAGGCGGCGCGCATGCGTTTTGCGGCTGCCGAGCGCGCCGATATAAAAACAGGGCGAGGCGAGAAGCGCGGCGATCACCGGCGGATCCCAATCATGCTCGTGAAACAGAACCGCCGCCGCGGTTCGCGCATCGACAAAGGCCGGCGCGTATTCCTCCGGTTTGGACAGGCGGCGCACCGTATCTGCGCAATCGGCGACGGCGCTTATCGTTTCGCGCTCGGGCGAGACCACATTGATCTCATAGCCCGTCGCCGCGCCGGCGCGCGCCAGCGCACGCACAACCGGCCCCTTGCCGACGATTTCAAGACGAATGCGCGGCGAATAGGGGCGAACGAAAACGCCGTCCCTGTCCGCCCTCGCCGCCGCCTCCCCATGCAGGGAAAGTTCGCCGCTGCGCAGGTCTATTTCAAGGAAAGCCGGTTTGCGCGCTGAAAGGCGTTCGGCGATCGCCGAAATGATCGCGGCTCGCGGATCGACGGCGAAATGAACATCGACGCCGGACCCGCACGGCAATTTCACATCGAGATAGGGCGAACCCGCGCCATAACGGCGTTGACGCGCCTTTCCGGCGCGTAACGCATCTATCGCTTCGGCGGCGAACGCGGCCTCTGCGCATCCGCCCGTAATGTAGCCGACCGCCTCGCCGCTCTCGCTGACGGCGATCTGGCTGCCGACCGGTCGCGGCGCCGACCCGTCGACATGGATCAGCGTCACAAGAACGCTGCGCTCGCCGCGCGCGTGAAACCGCAAAAGCGCGGCGATAACTTCTTCATCAATCGGCCTGACCCGCATGGGGGGAACATTGAACCTAACCGGCGTCTTGCCAAGGCGCGCCGCGACGGGCCGCCCCGCCAGGCCGGCGAGCGGAAACCCCGCTCGCACTTGACCGGGCGCCAGGCGCTCTTGATTTGTCGAAATAAGGAGGCGGGCGCCAAGCGCACCGCTGCGAGACATGAAAACTCGCGGATACAGAAAACAAAAGGCGATCGTCCGCGAGCGAGAAAATGGTGGAGGGGGGTGGATTCGAACCACCGTACGCCGAAGCGGGCAGATTTACAGTCTGCTGGATTTAGCCACTCTCCCACCCCTCCACGGGGTCCGCAGCCGTCGCCGGGAAGGCATGGGCGTTGGACAAAGCGCCGACCGAGCGCCGACGCGGGAGAAGGCGGGTCTATAGCCGCGCCGGGCGGGCCGCGCAACCGTCGAAAGCCGGCTTATAAGCCATTGTTCCGCTTGAACTCGTTTCTCGCTATAGGTTCGAAATGAAGCACCGTAAAAAACCGGGCGGCGAAACGCGCGCGCGCCCGCCCGCCAAGGGCCGGCGCGGACAATCGTCCGGCGGCCCGTCAACATTGTGGATCTACGGGCGCCACGCCGCCGCCGCCGCGCTCGCCAATCCGGCTCGGCGCGTCAAGCGCGGCTTCGCGACGAAAAACGCCGCCGACTGGCTCAGGGAAACCGGCCTCGCGCCGGAGAAACTCGCGCTGCTTGAAGACGCCCGGCCGGATGCGATCGACCGCCTGCTGCACGCCGGCGCGGTGCATCAGGGACTTGCGATTGAAACTTTCGAACTTGAGCGCGCGCGATTGAAAGACGTATGCGCGCCAGACGGGGTTCGGCGTCCTGTCGTCGTTCTTGACCAGATCGCAGACCCGCAAAATATCGGCGCGATTTTAAGAACGGCCGCCGCATTCGGCGCGCGCGCGGCGATTGTTCAGGAACGGCGCACGCCGCCTTTGTCCGGCGCGCTCGCAAAGGCCGCCGCAGGCGCGCTTGAAACGCTGCCCGTCGTCAAGGCTGTGAATATTTCGCGCGCGCTCGAAGCGCTCAAGGAGCTTGGTTATTTCTGCGCCGGGCTCGCGGGCGAAGGCGCGGCGGCGATCAACGACCTGCCGAAAGAAAAGCCGGTCGCGATCGTGCTTGGCGCGGAGGGCGCCGGGCTGCGCCGGCTCGTCGGCGATACGTGCGACGGGCTTTTCAAAATTCCGATTGATCCCGTTATGGAAAGCCTCAACGTTTCAAATGCGGCCGCCATCAGCCTTTATGAGGCGACGCGCGGACAAATCGCCTGAAGAAAAAGGAGATGCGACGTGAGCGACAAACCGGTTTTGTATCATATGCCGCAAACGCGCGGCGGTACGACGTTCTGGATGAATGAAGAGCTGGGCGGGGTTTGCGAAATCAAACTCGTCAATCTGCGAAAGGGCGAAGGGCGATCGCCCGAATACCTTAAAATCAATCCGATGGGAAAGCTTCCCGCGCTCACGCATGAAGGCGTCTGCGTAACCGAAGCCGCAGCGATCTGCCTTTATCTCGCCGATCTTTTTCCGGAAAAGGAATTGGCGCCGGCGGCGGGAGATCCAAAACGCGGCGCCATGTATCGCTGGATGTTTTTCGCGCCGTCCTGCATTGAGCCGATGATGCTTGACCGGCTGGGCAAGGTGACGCGCGAAAATGCGACGAGCGCAGGCCACGGCGATTACGAGCGCGTGATGGCGTCGATCAATCAGGCTTTGTCGGGCGGGCCATGGCTTCTCGGAGACAAATTCTCCGCCGCCGATGTCGTGATGGGATCGACGCTTTTTTTCGCAACGATGTTCGGCGCCATCCCCAAGGAAGGCCGCGTGAAGGAATTCGTCGAGCGGATCGCCGCGCGGCCCGCGCATCAGTCAATGGTGAAGAAGAACGCCGACCTCTCCGGGGAGTTGGGATTATGACGACGCAGGAAGGCGGCTGTCATTGCCGCAAAGTCCGGTTCAGGACGCAGGGCGAGCCGAAATTCGTTTCGCGCTGCCATTGCGAGAGCTGCCGCCGCACGACGGGCGGCGCCTTTTCGACCT
Source organism: Parvularculaceae bacterium (assembly GCA_020446945.1). Classification (GTDB taxonomy): domain Bacteria; phylum Pseudomonadota; class Alphaproteobacteria; order Caulobacterales; family Parvularculaceae; genus Amphiplicatus. Next base: position 52,194 of record JAGRDS010000014.1, on the reverse strand, counting down.
GGGTCGGCTTCATGGCCGCCAATACGCAATGGACCGGCGAACCGCCGTCATTCTACGCGAGTTCGCAGGGCGTGAAGCGGGGCTACTGCAAGTCCTGCGGCACGCCGCTGACTTTTGAGAGCGAGAAATGGGCGGGCGAGCGTCATTTCCTGATCGGAACCTTCGATGATCCGGCCGCCTTTACTCCGTCTAGCGACTATCTGCGCGAGGAAGCGCTCGCCTGGGTGCGGACATGAGCGGGACGGCGGAGAACGCCGCGATGAAAACCGCCGTCGTCACCGGCATTTCGACCGGTATCGGCCGCGCGATCGCGAAATCGCTGGTCGATGCGGGCTGGCGTGTTTTTGGAAGCGTCAGAAAGGAAAGCGACGCCGCCGCCGCGTCCGCCGCGCTCGGCGCGAATTTTTTCCCGCTTCTTTTCGACGTGACAGATGACGCGGCGATAAAACGCGAAGCGGCGAAAGTCGGCGCCGCGCTTGACGGGCGAACGCTGGACGCGCTCATCAACAACGCCGGCGTCGCGGTGGCGGGCCCTGTGCGGTATCTCGATATCGACGAGTTAAAGCGCCAGATGGATATCAACGTTTACGGACCGGTCCGCATGATCCAGGCGTTTGCGCCCATGCTCGGCGCCGATCCTTCGCGGCGCGGAACGCCGGGACGCATCATCAATATGAGTTCGGTCGCCGGTAAAATGGCGTCGCCTTTCATGTCGCCCTACGCGATGTCGAAACACGCGCTCGAAGCGCTTTCGGAAAGCCTGCGCCGCGAACTCGCCGCGCACGGCGTCGATGTCATCATCATTGCGCCCGGCGCAATCAGAACGCCGATCTGGGCCAAGGCTGACGATCTTGATGTCGAGCGTTATCGCGACACCGAATATTTCGACGTGCTGACGCGCATGAAATCCATGATGCAGGCCTTCGGCGACGAAGGGCTTGAGGCGGAAGAAGTCGGCAATCTGGCGCTGCGCGTTTTAACGGCGGAAAAGCCGAAGACGCGCTATCCGATCCTAAAGAACAGGTTCGCCATGTGGACGCTGCCGAATCTGTTGCCGAAACGAATGGTCGACCGGGCGATATTGAAACGCTTCGGCATGACGGCCCGGAAATCCTGACTGTCCGCGAAAAACGAACGCCATCAGGGTCCGCCGGCCCGATAGCGCGGGACAGGCGCGGCCGGGCGCCGCGACATGGCGGCGTCCGCATTTGCGCTGCGCGCCCGCTCTTGCTCAGGCGCACCGGCGTGTCGAAAAAGGGAAAATAGCGCGAAATCAACAGGTTGAAGATCGTTTTACGCTCAGCGGCAGAATGGCAGGCCCTAGGGGAATCGAACCCCTCTTTCCAGGTTGAAAACCTGGCGTCCTAACCGATAGACGAAGGGCCCGCGGCGCGAAGCGAGGCGCTGTATAGGCGAGTATCTCGGCGGCGCGCAAGCCCCATTCGCCGATTCCTAAATCGCCTCGGCGGCGTCGATAATCTGGAACTGTCCCGCGCCGCCGCCGCGCCAGGTATCCGCCTTGATCCGGCCCGCGAGATGCGCCCGCCCCGCCGTCGTCAGCATGTCGCCCAGCCGCTCGCCTTGCGCGCGAAAGGCGATGGCGCGCACGCGCTCGCCCGAAGGTCCGACGAGATCGCAGGAAAGATGGCCGGTTCCAACAACGCGCGTGCGATCGATCCGCATATCCTCCAGCGCGAAAACAGGCTCGGGATTTCCGGGCCCGAACGGCCCGAGCGCGGCTATGACGCGCGCGGTCTCCGCCGAGACGGCGCTCGGCGCGACGAGCGCGTCAATCGTGCGCGTTCGGTTCGCCAGCGCCCTGTCTACGGCGTCACGGCAAAAATCCGCGAGATAATCCGTCAACGCATCAATTTTGTCCGCCGCCGCCGTCAGTCCGGCCGCCATCTCGTGCCCGCCGCCCGAAACGAGAATTCCCTCGCTTTGCGCCGAACGTATGGCGAGACCGATATCAACGCCGGTCACAGAACGCGCAGATCCCTTGCCGACGCCGTTCTCAATCCCGATTACGATCGTGGGCCGGTCGAATTTATCCTTGAGCCGGCCCGCGACAATGCCGACGACGCCGGGATGCCAACCCTCGCCCGCCGCGACGATGACGGGCGCCTCGCCCCGCCCGTCGCGTTCTATCTGCGCGCGCGCCGCGTCAAGAACCGCGCGTTCGATTTCCTGCCTTTGCGCGTTCATGACATGAAGGCGCTCGACAAGTTCGGCGCGCCGTTCCGCATCGTCCGATGTCATCAATTCGAAGGCGAGGCGCGCGTGGCCGATCCTTCCGGCGGCGTTTATGCGCGGGCCGATCAGAAAACCGAGATCATAGGTTGTCGGATCCGCGCCCATGCCGGCGCGGCGCCCGAGCGCGACAAGTCCCGGGTTTCCCGAATGCGCCAGCATCTTCAGCCCCTGCGCGGTGAGCGTGCGCGCGACGCCGGTCATCGGCATCACGTCGCAGACGAGGCCGAGCGCGACGAGATCCAGCAATTGAGTCAGATCGGGTTCGGGCCTGTCCCTGAAATACCCCCGCGCGCGCAAGATGCGGTTGACGGCGATCACCGCCATGAAGGCGACGCCGGCCGCGGACAATTCGCGCAAACCCGAATTGTCGTCGCGCCTGTTCGGGTTCACCGTCGCCAGCGCGCCTTTGGGCGGCGGGCCGTCCATCTGGTGATGGTCCAGCACGATGATCTCCATCCCCTCGGCTGCGGCGGCGTCGACCGGCGCATGCGCAAGCGCGCCGCAATCGACGGTGACGATCGGATCGGCGCCGGTTTCGCGCAGACTGCGAAACGCTTCGATCGTCGGCCCATAGCCTTCGAGGATGCGATCGGGCAGATAAACGGAAAGTTCCGCGCCGACGCTGCTGAAATAGCGTTTCAGGATCGCTGCGCCGGACGCGCCGTCGACATCGTAATCGCCGAACACGCCGCATTTTTGTCCGGCGATGATCGCCGAAGCGATCCGGTCTGCGGCCTTGTCCATATCCTTGAGCGTCGACGGATCGGGCAGGTCTTCCTTCAGCGACGGATTAAGGTATCGCGCCGCCCTGCCCACCTGAATGTTTCGCGCGGCGAGAAGGCGCGCAAGAAGAAGCGGGCAGTTCAACTCCTCTTCTATCGCCGTAACGTCGGCGGCCGGCGGCGCGCTCAACACCCAGCGTCTGCGCGATGCGGGCATGGCCATTTTGGCGAGGGCGGCGCCAAAAGAAGTCCCGTCGCCCTTGTCCGGATCGCCCCGCTTCGGCGCGGAACCGCCTAAAATTGCTGCCATAACCAAGCCTAAACCAATTGCGCCCAAGACCGAAGGGTGGCGCCGGCGCGAAAACTCGCCGATCATGGCGCCGAGTGTCCCCTTGTCGCTTGTCCGCGAGCGAATAGGTAGCGCCTGTGGAAAATGCGTATATCCGGTTGACGGTCGGCGTTTCGGCTTTTCTCGCGGCGGCGGCGGCGATCGCGGCCGGACCGTTGGGCGCAAAAGGCGTCGAGCGAAAACTCGAAGCGCGGGCGCGCGCAGAAATTGAAAACGCCGGAATTGACTGGGCGACGGCGCACGCCGAGGGCGCTGCGATTCGCGTTTCAGGCCTCGCCCCCTCGCAAAGCGCAAGGCTTTCGGCGCAAGAAGCGCTAAGCGGCGTCGGCGCCCGGCTCATCGACATTTCGGAAATATCCGTCAAACCGCAAATCGTCGCCGCGCCCGTCTCCGCGCCGCTCGCCGAAATCGACGCCGTCGGGCCGGCGGAAACCGAACCCGCGCCGCCGCAGGAAAGCGTGCGCGCGCCTGTCGCCGCAGCAAAGGATTGCCGGTCTGCGATGAAAAGCGCGCTCAACGGCCGGCGCATCACGTTCGGGCTTGAAAGCTACACGCTCGGCGCGACGGCGCGCGAGATTCTCGATGAACTGGCGGATGAAATGAAAGCCTGCGCAGGACTTGCGATCGATATCGAAGGACATACCGATACGGCCGGCCCATCGGGCGTCAATCTGCGCCTTAGCGCGCGACGCGCGACGGCGGTCGCCGATTATCTCGCGGCGCGTGCGCCTGCGACGAATTTCACCGTGAAGGCCTATGGCGAAACCCGGCCAATCGCGTCAAACCGGACGCTTGAAGGGCGACGCGCCAATCGCCGGATCGAATTTTCGCTTCCGGCGGGCGATGCGGAAACCGAAACGTCAGGCCGATGATCTGGTTAGCCGCCGAGATTTGGATCCTGCTGGTCGCCGCTTTTGCGATCGGCGTCGGCGTCGGCGTCTGGGCGTTCGGCGCCCCGCGCCGCCGGCCGGAACTTGTGCGTCAGGCGTCGGCGGTTCGAGGCGACAACGCCGTCCAGGCGAGCGAGCCGGCCATATTGTTCGACCGGCCCGACGGCGACCCGGACGATCTGACCCAGATTATCGGCATCGACATCGACACCGAGCAAAAGCTGAACGAAATCGGCGTCTATCACCTTCGCCAGATCGCCGGCTGGGACGAAGGCGCGGCGCGCTGGATCGAATTGCGCCTGAACGATCCGGGCCGCGTCACGCGCGAGCGCTGGGCCGATCAGGCCGGCAGCATCGCCTAGGCGCTCCCGGCCCTGCTCCCGCCCATCGCAGCCGCTCCTGCGGCATTCGGAGCGCCGGCTCTTTGACAGGCCCGGGCGGGCGGCGTACCTCCGCGCCGCGAGAAGGAGCCGCCGATGATTCCCCGTTACGCCCGCGAAGAAATGTCCGCCATCTGGTCGCCGCAGATGCGGTTCCGGATCTGGTTCGAGATCGAGGCGCACGCCGCCGACAAGCTCGCCGATCTTGGCGTCATCCCGAAAGAGGCGGCGAAGAAAGTCTGGGAAAAAGGCGGCGCGGCGCAATTCGATGTCGAACGGATCGATGCGATCGAACGCGAGGTCAAACATGACGTCATCGCGTTCCTCACACATCTTGCGGAAATCGTCGGGCCAGAGGCGCGCTTCGTACATCAGGGAATGACCTCATCCGATGTTCTCGACACCTGCCTTTCCGTTCAGTTGACCCGCGCTGCGGATATTCTTCTCAAGGATGTGGATCGCGTTCTGGCGGCGATCAAGAAACGCGCCTTCGAACACAAGTCGACTCTTACGATTGGAAGAAGTCACGGCATTCACGCCGAGCCGACGACTTTCGGCGTAAAACTCGCCGGGTATTTCACCGAATTCGAACGCGCGCGGCGCCGTCTTGAAATCGCGCGCGAGGAAATCGCCGTTTGCGCCATTTCGGGCGCCGTCGGAACATTCGCAAATGTCGATCCCGCAGTTGAGGAACATGTAGCGCAAAAGCTTGGCCTGGCGGTTGAAAAGGTTTCAACGCAGGTCATTCCGCGCGACCGTCATGCGGCCTTTTTCTCCGCGCTCGCGATCGTCGCCTCATCCATCGAAAGGCTGGCGACGGAAATCCGCCATCTGCAGCGCACCGAAGTTCTGGAGGCGGAAGAATATTTTTCGCCGGGCCAGAAAGGCTCCTCGGCGATGCCGCACAAACGCAATCCGGTCCTGACGGAGAACCTGACCGGCCTCGCGCGCCTCGTGCGCATGTGCGTAATACCCGCGCTGGAGAATGTCGCGCTCTGGCATGAGCGCGATATTTCGCATTCCTCGGTCGAACGCGGCATCGGACCGGACGCGACGATCCACCTCGATTTCGCGCTGAACAGGCTGGCGGGAGTGATTGAAAACCTTGTCGTTTACCCTGACCGCATGCTCGAAAACCTGAACAGGCTCGGCGGCCTCGTTCATTCGCAGCGCGTTCTTCTGGCGCTGACCCAGGCCGGCGCATCGCGCGAGGACGCTTACCGGCTCGTTCAACGCAACGCGATGCCGGCCTGGCGCGGGGAAGGAACGCTGCGGGAAAACCTGAACGCGGACAAGGAAGTCGCCGCACTGCTTTCGCCGGATGCGCTGTCGGCCCTGTTCGACGACGCCTATCACGCAAAGCATGTCGATACGATTTTCCGCCGCGTATTCGGCGAGGCTTCGAGCGAATAACGAACCGCCCGGCGGGGTCGCGCCGGGCGGTTCTAGCCGTTCGGAGGGGATGAACGGCCGGGGTCTATTCGTCTTTACGCGCGCTCAGGCGAATGCGCGCCCGGCGATATTGCGCGTGCGCCGATCATCGGCGCGGCGAAGCGATTTCAATCGCCAGCCGACACCTGCGAAACCGAGCAGCAACAACGCCCACGCGGCGGGTTCCGGCGCATTCGATACGCCGCTGACGCCGTCGAGCAATGCGCCCGGCGCGTTGAACGAGGCCGCGTTCCGGAAACGCAGCAACGAACAACCCGATCCGGACACGGACGAACAAAGCGCTGACATATCGGCGTTCAAAACGCCGCCGGCGCCCATATCCACAAGGACGAATTCGCCGGAGAAATTAGCAACGCCGCCGATAACCTCGCCGACCGAAACGGCGAGCACGTTGAAGGCGGGCGATCCGGCGAGCGGAAGAAGGTTCGCCGCGATCGACTGTCCGGTCAGCGGATTTGCGTATTGCAGAACAAGCTCGCCGCCGGACGCGATCAGGGCGCCGGCGCCGTCCGCGCCGAACAGCGCGTTCGATGCGGATGTAACGCCGCTCTGACTGTAAACCGACGCAGCGTAAACAGATGTCGCTGCGCGCGCCGGGAACGCAGCGAGCATCGCCGCCAGGGCGACGATGATTATGCGGGTCGCCATTGTCATGGCATTCTCCTTGGACGTGACTAAGCCACGCCCCCCCATTCAGCGGGCCGGAGACTAGTTAGGTTCTTTTAAAGGAAGCTTGCGGAATTCTTAACAATTCGATCGAGCGCGCCGGCTAGGCGAGGGTTTTCGCAACGGCGCTGCGTGCGTTCCTGAGCCGCCATGTCGTGACGCCGAAACCGAGAATCATCAGCCCCCAGATCGAGGGTTCCGGCGCGGAAGCGACGCCTGAAACGCCGTCGAGATTAAACCCGCTCCCGAACCCGCCTGAAACGCGAATGCGAAGCAGCGAGCAGCCGGTCGCGGATATCGCCGAACAGGCCGCACCGAGATTGACGGCGAAGGCCGTCGGCCCGGCCCCGCCCGGCAGGGAGGTGAACGTGGAGAAAATCGTCGTGCCGCCGACGACTTCGCCGATCGCGACCTCGACATTCGAGCCGGCTGTCAATCGCTGTCCGACGAATGACGCGGAAGCGCCGGTGATCGCCTGCGACATGATCAACGTTATCGAACTCGGCACGCCGAAAAAGGGAAACAGGGTTGCAGAGGACGAATCGGTTGCGCCGATCGCGTTGCCCGAACCGAAAACCAGACCGGACGTCTGATAAACGCCCGACGCGTAAACGGTCGTCGCCGCCTTGGCCGGCGCGCACAGCGCACAGGCCGCCGCGATTATGGAAATCAAGCCACGCACAGAACTCGCGCCCCCGAAACCTGGCGTCGAGAATGTGCGTCGATAATTAAAACTCCTGAAAAATGCTTGGTAAATTTCCGGAAAATTTATCCCGGCCGTATGCGGTCACGAATTCGTTTGGCATGGTTAACTTCACTGTGAGGCGGCTGGCGCCGCGATGGCGCGAGCGCTAGATAAAATTCGATCCGAGCGAGCGATGACAATGATGAAACACCGAACCGCACTTATTTCAGCCCTCGCCGCGCTTGTCGCCGCGAACCATTCCGCAATCGCGCAAGAGCCGCCAGCCGCGCAGGAGCCGGCGGCCGCGAAGGCGGCGACAGCCGTTTTCGCCGGCGGCTGTTTCTGGTGCGTTGAATCGGATTTTGAGAAGCTCGAAGGCGTAAGCGAAGTCATATCCGGCTATTCGGGCGGGCTGATGCAGAACCCGACCTATAAAAATCATGAAGGCCACATCGAAGCGGCGGAAATTTTCTACGATCCGTCGGTCGTATCCTATCGCGCCCTCGTCGATTACCTGCTTCGCCATATCGACCCGCTCGACGACGGCGGCCAGTTTTGCGATCGCGGCCATTCCTATACGAGCGCGATTTTCGCGTCGAACGCAGATGAATGGGCCGATGCGAAAGCCGCCATCGCGCAGGCGGAAACCGAACTCGGGAAAAAGATCGTCACGCCGATCGAAGACCGCGGCGAATTCTGGCGCGCCGAAGATTATCACCAGGATTACTACAAGAAAAATCCGCTACGTTACCGATATTACCGAACCGCTTGCCGGCGCGATGCGCGCGTTCGCACGGTCTGGGGCGACAGCGCCGGCCATTGACGCCGCCGCAGGCTGCTGCTGGCTGATGCAATGAAACGAACCGCCGCCCGAAAGCAGGTGAGACGAGTCGATTGCGTAAAAATGCGCGCGCTCGACATGGCGTTCGAGAATTTCTAGACATTCAAGCGCGGACTCGTCTTCATTCGTAATGCCGCCATAGGACGGCATAATGAGCGAATGGTTTGCGATATAGAAATTCATATGGCTTGCGGGAACGATATCGCCATTTAGCCTTGCAAGCCCCGGCGACGGCAGTTCGATCACTTCCAGCGGCCGGCCGCGCGCGTCTGTCGCGCTTTCGAGCGTTTTCCTTATCGCTGAAAAAACCGCCGCATTCGGATCGTCCGCGCCATTCGCTTTCATGCACGCGACTTTGCCGGGCGCGATGAACCGCGCAAGATTGTCGACATGGCCGTCTGTGTGATCGCCGATCATGCCCTCGTCCAGCCAGATGACCTTTTCGATCCCCAGCGCCTCATTCAATACGCCCTCCACGGCTCTTTCGGACATGGCCGGATTGCGGTTCCTGTTGAGAAGGCACTGGCGCGTCGTTATGCACGCGCCTTCGCCGTCTACTTCTATCGCGCCGCCTTCTGCGACCAGCGCATCAAATCGGTGAAGGCGCGCACCCGCCTTTTCCGCGACGAGGCCGGCGATCGCATCGTCGCTGGCGAGAAGATATTTCCCGCCCCATCCGTTAAACCGAAAGGCGCTCGCATTCACGCCTGTCGCGCCGTCATCGACAAAAATCGGGCCGGTGTCGCGCAGCCAGATGTCGCCGAGCGGGGCTTCGTGCAGGCGAACCGCAGCGGGATCGGGCAGCGCAAGCCGCATCGCTTCGGCTGCAATGCGCGCGTCCGGCCCGCGCACCAGAAGCTCGACCCGCTCGCCCCTGACCTTCCCGCCTGCTTCGTCGCCGGGATCGGGAAAGCAGATGGCGCCGATCAATTCGGCGACCTCGGCCTGCGCGGGCTCAAGGTTTTCCTCCCAAAGATCGGCCGCTGACGGCCAGCCGATCCATACGGCTTCGTGATTCATCCATTCGGCCGGTTGGCGATGAGGCGTTTTCATAACAATCCGGTTTTTGCGCCGCCGCTTCGCCGGCGCGTTGATCCTATCGGAAACCGCGGCTATATACCCAACTGCGGTTCAATCCGCGAGACAGGATCTTCGGGGCGGGGTGAAAGTCCCCACCGGCGGTGTTTCGGTCGAAAGCCGATAAGCCCGCGAGCCGAGCGAGAGGCGGAAATTCCTCGCGCAGAGCAGGATCTGGTGAGAGTCCAGAGCCGACGGTCACAGTCCGGATGAGAGAAGATCACACAGGCGTTGCGCCTTTGCGCGCGAACGCGGGACTGCGATCTATGCGCGCAGCCCGGTTCGCCGCAGGTGCGGGATGTTTGTGTTCGCCCCGACTTTCCGCTCGCAAAGTCGGGATTTTTATGTCGAGCGTTTCAAAGTTTATCGTCGCGGCGATCGTTTCAGCGCCCTGCGCCGCTTTTGCGCAACCAGACGCATTGGCGCGATCAGAGGAGCCGATAGACGAAATCGTCGTCGTCGCCGACCCGCTCGAACTGTTGGAACTTGGCGGCAGCCGGTCGGTTTACGGTCTCGACCTTTCCTACGCCGACCTGCCGCGTTCGATCTCCGCCATCAGCGACGAGACGATCGAACGCTTCAACATCGAAACGGTCGACGATCTCGCCGCCGTCGCGCCAGGAACCTTTACGGGCAGCTTTTTCGGCGTTCCGGGAAGCGTCACCATTCGCGGCAATCGCGCCGACAGCTATTTTCGCGGCTTCAAGCGGGTTGAAAATCCCGGCACGTTTCCAACGCCCATCGGCGCCAGCGAGCGCATAGAGGTCGTGCGCGGCCCGACGCCGGCGATATACGGCGCCGGGCGCGTCGGCGGATTCGTGAACGTGACGCCATTGACCGCGTTGACGCAACGAAAGATCGGCGAACGCGGGCGCATGTTCGAAATCGGCGGCGAAATCGGGTCTTACCAGAAGCATGTCGTAAACGCCGCCGCCGGCGCCGCGTTCGCAATCGGTTCGAAGGACGCCGGCGTTTACGCCTATGGCGAGTATGAGAATTCGAAAAGCTTCTACCGCGGCGTAGAACCGGAGCGCGTTCTCGCGCAGGCTGCTTTCACGCTCGCCGATTCGGGCCGCTATTCGCTGGAAATCGGCGGCGCCTATTTCTCATCGAGCGGGTACAAGCAGACGATCGGCTGGAACCGCGTTACCCAGGACCTGATCGACAACGCAACCTATATAACCGGCGCCGACACCGACCTTCGCGACCTCGATTCGAACGGCAAGCTGACGCCCGATGAAGTCGACGCCGCTGTGGGCGCGTTTTTCGGCGCTTCGAATATTCGCCAGTTCGTCGACTTCGGCGTCTTCCCCGGCCCCGCCTTCACGCTCGATCGGAATATCGGCGTCTCGACGCTTGATCCGCGCACGGTGTTTATCGCCGATCAGGATATCGCCGATTCCAGGACGGGTACGGCCTATGCCGATTTTTCAATCGACGCCGGACCCGATCAGGCCATTCGGCTTCAGGCGTTTTTCGACAGCATGAACGGCGATCTCAGTCAGAGTTACGGTTTCGCCGCGCAATATATCTCCGATGTTGTGGAGCTGCGCGCGAGCTACGAATTTCCGCTACGCCTCGCCGGCGTGGAAATGAGCAATATCGCCGGCGTTTCGTGGCGGCGCTACGACAACCATACGCGCCAGACGTTCCTTTCCGGTTATCTCGCCGTCGACCGGCGCGATCTGACCGTCGGGCCGACGGGCGGCGACGTATTCGACGATCCCTTTTCCATCGAACCGAACGGGATCGGATGGGATACCGATCTTGATTCGACGACGAACGATCTCGCGTTTTATTTCGTTTCCGACGCGGCGCTGACCGATCGCCTGTCGATTCTCGCCAGCATTCGCCTTGATCGTTTCACGGCGTCCTCGATCAACACCGGCTCGACGATCTTCAACCCCGCTCTCGGCTTTGTCCGCCTCAAGGGCGATGATTTCACGGCGAGCTATGAGGCGTCGCTGCGATATGTTCTCGGCGGCGATATCCTCGCCTATGCGACCTACGCGCAGAACAACACGCTCGAAACGAATGACGGCGGCGGCGTGGAAGTCGACCGCATCTTTCAGAACAATTTCATCGCCGATTCTGAAATGGTCGAATTCGGCCTCAAGGCCGGGAGCGGCGATCTGTTCGGCTCGCTCGCGTTTTACCGGCAGGAACGCCAGCGCAGCGACCCGTTCGGAAACCTGGACACCGAAACCTCGAAAGGGATTGAGGCGGAGCTTAAATATCTTCTCTCCGACAATTGGAGTCTCACCTCGGCCGTGACGCTTCAGGAAGCGAAGATCGGGGCGCCGGGCGCGTGCGGTTCCGGCAATGGCGAATTCGTCGTACTCCCGCCATCCTATTTCGGCATCGATCCGGCCTCCGGTTACGGCGGGCTGTTCGCGGCGCTGAACGCAAGCTGCATCCCCGAACTGCAAAACGGCTACAAGCGCCGCACGACGCCCGACATACTTGCATCGGGATTTATCACCTACACCTCGCCGCGCACCGATTTCGGTACGTTCGGCGCGACGGCCGGCGCCGTTTATGTCGGCGAGACGGGCGGCAAACTTGCAAACGCCGTCCGGTTCCCGGCCTATGCGCTCGGCAAGGCGTCGTTCTTCTGGGCTTTCAACGGGTTTTCGCTGACCGCCAATATCGACAATGCTTTCGACAAGCGGCATTTCATTCCGGTTCAGAACGTCTATGAGGAAATCGGCGTCCTTCCGGGGCGCGGCCGCGAATATTCGCTCACGCTGAAGGCGTCGTTTTAATGGCCCGTTCCCTGTCCCTGCGCGCCGGCGCGCTGTGCATTGTTCTCGCCGGCGCGTTTTTCCTGATCACGGCGACGACCTTCGCCTCGCTCGGCGTCATCCTGCCGGCGATGATCGCCGAGTTTCAATGGAGCTGGGGCACGGCCGGGCTCGGCTTCACGATGCTGGCGCTGTTGACAGGCGTCTTCAGCCCCATCGCCGCGACTTCGCTCGAACGGCTGGGCGCGCGGTTTCATTACGCGCTCGGCGGCGCGGTCGTCGTCGCCGGCCACCTGACGCTTTCATACGCGCAATCGGTCGGCGCGTATCTCGTAGCGACATCGCTTCTCGGGGCTGGTTTCGCGCTTCTTGCAAACGTGCCCGGCACCTACATCGTCGCGCGCGCGACCGCGCTTAAATGGCGCAACATCGCGATCGGCCTTTATCTGGCGGCGGGCGGCGCCGGCGGCGTCGCCGGCCCGTTGATGGCGAATGCGCTGCTTCAAAGCGGCGCGGACTGGCGGGCCTACTGGTTTGCGAGCGCCCTGGCGATCGCGGCGGCGGCTGCGCTTATCGTATTGCTCGCCGATCCGAAACTGGCGCATGGCCCCGGCACGCATTCCGGCGCCGAGGCCGAGCCGGAGGAAAATCAGCATACGGACTGGTCGGCGCGCGCAGCGATGTCGACGCCCGCCTTCGCCATTATCTGCGCCGCGCTGACCGTCGCGTATTTCTGCGGCGTGACAGTCAGCACCTGGTCGGTGGCGCATCTGGAGAAAACGGGGCTCGCGACCTCATTCGCCGTTGCGATGTTCAGTCTTTATTCGGGACTGAACGCCGGCGCGCGCGCGCTCGGCGGCTGGCTCGTCAAGCGCGTGTCCGCGCGGGCGCTGCTCGTGTGCGCCATGGCGTCGAACGCGGTTGGAATGAGCGCGCTCGCCTTCGCCGGCTCGCCGGCGCTCGCCGTCATATTCGCCGTTTTCGACGGCTTCGCTTTCGGCATGGCGATGTTCGCGACAACCGCGCTTCTCATCGAATATTTCGGTTTGAAAAACAGCCCTGCCCTACTCGGCGGCGTTAACCTCGCCGCGACGATCGCCATGCTCGGCCCGACGATCGCCGGGTGGTCGGCCGATCACTGGCAAAGCTTTTCGCCGATTTTCATGATCTATGCCGGCGCCGCCCTCGTCGCCGCGATATTCGTGGCGACAATGCCCGCTCCTGAAAATGCGCCGAAGGCGGAGCCGGCGCCGGCCTGATCACATTTTCTCAGGCGCCGGCATGCCGAGCAAGTCGAGGACAAGATCGAGCTGGCGCCCGGCGGCGCGCGCCAGCGACAGACGCGACGCGCGCCGCGCCGCATCCGCCTCGTCGACGATGCGGCACGCTGCATAAAATTTCGAAAACGCCTGCGCGAGCGTAAAGGCGTGATCGCAAAGATAATGCGGCAAGCGCTTTTCAGCCGCGTCTTTCACCGCATCGCCGAATTGCAGCAGGATGAGCGCCAGATCGCGCTCCTCCTTTTCGGTGAGCGCGACAGGCCCCGGCGCGCCCGCGCCGGCGGCTTCGGCCTTGTTCAGGACAGACCTGACGCGAACGCTGGCATAATGAAGATAGGGCCCGGTTTTTCCCTCAAACGCGATAAACCGGTCGAGGTCGAAAACATAATCGCTCGTGCGCGGATTTGACAGATCGGCGAATTTAAGCGCCGCCAGCCCGATCCGGCGCGCGACATCATCGGCCTCGCTTTTTCCGTACCCGTCGGCGAAGCCGCTTTCCTTCAATCGTTCCGCCGCACGCTCCTGCACCATGTCGATCAGGTCGCGCAGCTTCAATACGCCGCCGGCGCGCGTCTTGAACGGTTTTCCATCCTTGCCGTTCATGGTGCCGAACCAGAGATGCTCAAGCTTTTCTTTCGGATAGATGCCCGCGATATCCGACGCGCGGAACACTTGTTCGAAATGATCGCGCTGGCGCCCGTCGACGACATAGAGCATCCGGTCCGGATCAACGCTCTCGACCCGATCGACGATCGTCGCCAGATCGGTCGTGCCGTACATCACCCCGCCGTCCGATTTATAAAGAATGAGCGGGGGATATTCTTTTTTGTCGTCGTCGCGCGCGACATGAATGACGACCGCGCCCGCATCCTCGACCGCGACGCCGGCGGCGCGCAATTTTTCAACCATCGGCGAAATGAGCGGATCGACATCCGCCTCGCCCTTCCACCAGTCGAACGTGACGCCGAGATCGGCGTATTCGCGTTCAATTCCGGCGCGCGATATGTCGATAAAATGTTTCCATAGCGCGCGATAGCCGGCGCGCCCGGCCTGAAGCTCCGCCGTCGCCTGACGCGCTTCGCCGGCGCGCGCGGCGTCCTCCTTGCAGGCCGCCGACGCCTTCGGATAGAGCCGCTCAAGATCTTCAAGGCTGACCGGCGAGGCCGAGGCGAACGGGCCCTCATTCGCCGGATCGAAATAGGCGAGACCCGGCTGTTCGCGCTTTAATTCGGTGATCAACTGGCCCATCGGCAGGCCCCAGTCGCCAAGGTGAATATCGCCGAACACTTCAAAGCCGACGAAACGAAACAGCCGTTTCAGACATTCGCCGATTATCGCCGAACGCAGATGCCCGACATGAAGCGGCTTGGCGACGTTCGGCCCGCCATAATCAAGTACGATGGTTTCGCCGCTTTGCGCGCGCCATCCGCCAAGGCGCGGATCGTCGCCAAGCGCGCCTATGCGCGCGGAAAGCGCGTCGTCGCTTAGCGTCAAATTGATGAATCCCGGCCCGGCGAGACTGACATCGGCGAAAATTTTCTCACCCTTCAGCCGCGCGGCGATTTTCTCGCCGACGGCGCGCGGGTTCATCTTCGCCGCCTTCGCCGCGACCAGCGCGCCGTTGCACTGGAACTGCGCAAGGTCCGGGCGGTCCGAAACGCGAACGGCGCCCAATTGCGGATCGAACCCCTCATCGGCGAACGAGCGGCCGACAAGCGCTGAAAGCTCCTGCGTCAACAACATCAAAGGTCTGGGAATTTGAGGCTCTTGCCGGCGCGATTGAATATCGCCTGCTTCGGCGTGACGACGAGGCCGACGACAACCTCGAAGTTCGACCCGGAGATGGTATCGTCCTTGCGCGGGATAATGATCTTTTCAATCTCGTGATTGATGCTTTCGACTTTCGAATCGTCGCCGAATTTCACCGGGACGAGAAATTCCTTTTTCTCGATCACTTCGCGGTTCGCCCGCGTCACGGCGACCCAGTACGCGAAATCATGCGCATTCGAATCGGCTTTCGGCCCCTTGCCGAAGGCGATCGAGATAGTCGCCGAAGCGTCAATCGGCTGTTCGCCGTAATACCGGCAACTCAGCGTCACGTCGCGGATTTCGGCCGACCAGGCCACATTCTCGACCGTTTCATCGCCCGCAAAATCTATGAGGCGCGCCGCATCGTCCAGGACGACGATATTCGGGCAAAGCCCCGGATTAGCCTCGCGCTTTTCTTTCGTCGAACTGCACCCCGCCAGGGCGACGGCGGCGCATAATGCGAGTACTAACTCTTTTTTCATCAAAGCGAACCTCAATATTCGGACGCGCAAGCGCCGGAACAATGCCCGGAAACGGCCCTGACCGCGCCCCGATGGGGTGGTCCAGTCTCGTAGCCGCTAGCGGGGCGGCGCGCAACGGCGCGAGCGCCATCTTTAAGGAGAAGGGGAATGGGTGGCGCAATTTCGACCGCCGCAGAATTGAGCGAGCCTTTGAGCGAGGCTTTAATTGTCCGTCTGGCCTCGCCGCGCGGCTTTTGCGCCGGCGTCGAGCGCGCCGTCAGAACGGTGGAGGAGGCGCTCGCCACATTCGGCGCGCCCGTATTCGTGCGCCACGAAATCGTCCACAACGCTCATGTCGTGCAAAGGCTGAAATCCATGGGCGCGGTGTTCATCGAGGATATCGCCGACGCCCCGCCCGGACGGCCGCTGATATTTTCCGCCCACGGCGCCCCGCGCGCGGCTTTCGATGAAGCGCGCGCCCGCAATATCGACCCCATAGATGCGACCTGCCCGCTCGTTCACAAGGTTCATCACCAGATCCGGCGCAGCGTCGCCCGGGGCCGGCATGTCCTGATGATCGGCCACAAGAACCATCCGGAGGTTATCGGCGCAATGGGTCAGGCGCCGTCCGGCTCGACGACGCTGATCGAAACCGTCGACGACGCGGAAACGTTTTCGCCGCCGCCGGGCGCACTCACTTATGTGACGCAGACGACGCTGTCGCTCGACGACGCGGCGCAAATCACCGCCGTATTAAAGAAGCGGTTTCCGGCGATCGAGGCGCCGCGCAAGTCGGATATCTGCTACGCCACGCAAAACCGACAGGAAGCGGCGCGGTCGATCTCCGCCGGCGCCGATTGCGTCTTCGTCCTCGGTTCGGCGCAATCTTCAAATTCAAACCGCCTTGTCGAAACCGCATTGCGCGCAGGCGCAAAATCGGCCGTTCTTGTGGAAAACCCCGCGACGTTCGATCTTTCTGTCGTCGCCGGCGCCGGCGCCATCGGCGTCACCGCCGGCGCTTCCACGCCGGAATGCCTCGTTGAAACCCTGCTGACGAGAATTGCGGAAATACGCCGCATTGAAATCCGGACAATTGAAAATACGCGCGAGGACGTATTCTTCAAATCGCCGGCGCGTCTGGCCGGTTGACGCATCAACATCGGCTGCTATTCAGTCGCGAATATTCATTCGCGCGACAAGCGCTGAGGAGCCGCCATGATCGAAGCATTCACAGACGGCGCCTGCGCCGGCAATCCCGGACCTGGCGGCTGGGGCGTTTTGATTATCGACAATGATTCAAGGCGCGAAATGTATGGCGGCGAAGCGGCGACGACGAACAACAGGATGGAGCTTACCGCAGCGATCGAGGCGCTGAAATCTACGAACGGCGCTATTCGTCTTTATACGGATAGTCAGTATGTCAAGAACGGCATCACAACCTGGATAAAGGGCTGGAAACGCAATGGCTGGCGAACGGCCGACCGCAAGCCCGTCAAGAACAAGGAACTATGGCTGGCGCTTGAGCAGGCGGCCGACGGGCGCGCCGTCGAATGGCGCTGGGTCAAGGGGCACAGCGGGCACCCCGAAAATGAAAGGGCCGACGCGCTTGCGCGCGCCGGCCTCGCATCCATCGCCGCCTGAAGCGTTTAAAGCTTTGAAAGCATGTATTCGGCGCTCGACACTTCGAAGGCGCCCGGCGCCTCGACATGCAATTGCCGGATCACGCCGTCTTCCAGCACGGCGGCGAAACGCTGGCCGCGTTCGCCCATGCCGAAGCCCTTGCCGTCAAACGTAAGGCCGAGCGCGCGTGAAAAATCGCCATTGCCGTCAGCGAGCATTTCAATCTTGCCGAGAGCATTTTGCGCCTCGCCCCACGCCTTCATGACGAAGGCGTCGTTGACGGACATGCAGACGATCTTGTCGACGCCCTTGGCTTTCAACTGATCGGCCTTCTCTACGAAACCGGGCAGGTGCCGCGCCGAGCAAGTCGGCGTAAACGCGCCCGGAACCGAAAACAGCGCAACCTTGCCCTTGCCGAGCAAGTCCTGCGTCGAAGCTTTTTGCGGGCCGTCCGCCGTCGCAATCATCACATCGACATTTGGCGCTTTGTCGCCAACTTTTACGGTCATGGGTTCCTCCTGAAAAACCGGGGAAGAGAATTCCTCGCCCCCGCCCTCTAACGAATGCGGCGCGCCGTTACCAGCCCTTGCGCGGGAAGCGAATGGACGCGGCGCGAATCCTTGCCATGGCGAGCGGCGGCGCCTATCTTCGAATTATGTCCGAGCCCCGGAAAAAACAGCCGGCGAAAAGGCGAAGAAAATCCGCGCCGCGGCAGGATTTTCTCACCGGCAAATTATTGATCGCAATGCCGAATATGACGGATCCGCGGTTCGAGCGATCCGTTATCCTGATGGTCTCGCATGACGCCGATCACGCCATGGGCGTCGTCATCAACAAACCGCTCGCGGATATCGAACTTGGCGACCTCCTCGAACAGCTCGATATCGATCCCCGGCAAGGCGCTGGCGGCGACCCCGTTTTCTATGGCGGTCCGATGCAGACGGATCGCGGCCTCGTCATTCACACGCTAGATTATCAATCGTCGCAGACCATGCCCGTCGGCGGCGAGATCGGCGTGACGGCTTCGAAGGAGATTCTCGTCGATATCGGCGGCAATCAGCCCGGCCGCGATGCGCCGGCGAAATACCTACTGACGATCGGGCACGCCGGCTGGGGGCCCGGCCAGCTTGAAAGCGAGATCGCCGTCAACGCCTGGTGCCATTCAAATGCGGACGCCGGCCTGATATTCGGCGCGGAAAAAACCGATTTGTGGAGCGCTGCGCTAAAGAGCCTCGGCGTTACAAGCGCGATGTTCTCGCCCGAATGGTCGAATTCGCGGCCCGACGATGCGCCGCTTAACTAGCGCCCGGCGACTGAAAAGGGCCGGCGCCTGAAAAGCCGCGAACGCCTCGGCGCCTTGTCGGTATGCCCCAGAACCAGCACGTCCCCGTCCTGTTCGGGCGCGCCGTCCGCCGGTTGATCGTCCGCCGCAGCGCGCGCTTCCGGCTCCCGATCTGATTGCGCCACCGGATTCTCGATCGTGACCTCGGCTTCGAAAATGGAAGGCGCGCCGAGATAATACCCCTGCCCCATTTTGCAGCCGATCGTTTTCGCGACCTCGGCGGCCTCTTTCGTTTCAACGCCCTCGGCGATGACCGTCATGTTGAAGTCGCGGCCGAGACGCGCCAGCGCGGCGACGATCTTTTTCTTCCCGCCATTGGCGACGATGTCGTCGATGAAAGACTTGTCGATCTTCAGATAGTCGAAATCATACCTGTGAAGGTTCGACAGCGAGGAATATCCGGCGCCGAAATCGTCATAGGCGAGCGCAGCGCCCGCCGCGCGCAACTTTTTGAAGAGGTCGTTGATTTTCGGCGTGTCGTTCAGGCGCTCGGCTTCCGTCAGCTCAAGCACGAGCGCGCCCTTCGGCAGTTTGCGGTCTGATATCGCCTTTTTTACGTCGTCGATGAACCCATCCTCGCGCACCTGCGAAAGCGAGACATTGAAGGCGCCGAAGAATTCAGTCTCGCCGGCCGCAATCTTTTCCGCGATCTGGTTCGCCGTCGCCGTCAGCATGAATGTCGCCAGCGCGCGTCCCTTTCCCGCTTCCTGCGCCAGGCGAACGATTTCTTCGGTCGGTGCGGCTTTGCTCGCCTGCGAGGCTGCTTTGGGCCAGCGCAACAGGGATTCGGCCCCGCAGGCCTTTCCGGTTTCAAGGCAAACAACCGGCTGGAACGCGGCGGCGAGTTCGGAGCGGTCCAGTGCGGCGGCGATCTCCTCGCTCAAGGTCGGCGCCGGTTCCTCGCTGCGGGACGGCGCGAATGTCGCGGCGGGCCAGGCCTTTTTCTCCGCGCCGTCCGAAGGCGCGCCCTCGGCGGACGCCGCGCTCGACATTGAGGCGGCGGCGGCGGCGGCGCTCGTCAGCGACGCTGCGGCGCGTTTCAGCGCATCGCTTCCAACGCCGGTATTGGCCGTGCTTGCGCTCGCCGTTTCGAGAAAGACGACGATGCGCTCAAGCGCGCCGTTATTATCGACTGCGCGCGCGCCGCGCATGCGTACGAGCTTTCCATTGTGAAGCTTTATCGTTTCATCAAACCCGCCGTCGCCTTCGGTGGAGCCGCAAACATGTGTTTCGAATCTCCTGGCGTCGCTCGTATGGATGAAATCCTTCAGCATCTCCGGCGAAAAGGCGCCGTCGCAATCGGCGCCGAGACGTGCGGCGAACGATCCTGTCTGATGGCTGCCCTGACGGTTCCAGTCCCAAACGGCGACGCCGGCGAAATCGAGGACTTCGGCGAGCTGGTTTTCGGAAACGCGAAGCGCCTGCTCGGCGGAATAGGCCGTACGCGGAGAAACTTCATCCGGCCCGCCCGCGAAAGAACCCGCGGCCGCATCGCTGCGCGTAAAAACCGCAGATTGCGAACTCCCGAATTCGCCGAGCGCGACGAGGCTCGCGGTCAGAACGCCGACCGCGAACAGGGCGTGCGGAACCAGGGCCAAAGGCGATCCGGCGCCGATGACGCCTAACAGGAGCGGCGCGAGACCGGCGAGCGCGGCGCCCGGCAATATCAGTTTCGCCGCAACGTCCCCCCTCATGCCGGCCAGCGCGGACAATCCGATCGCGGTCGCGGCGACGGCGCCAAGCCCGGTCTTCAATAAACCTGACGCCTCGCCGGCAAGTATCGCGTTGATGACGCCGATGCCGGCCATTGAAAGCGCTGCGGCGAAAACGAGCCCGCCGAGCAACTGGTTTCGGCCGACCATGGCGATCGTCGAAGACAGAAAGATGAGCGCTGAAGCGGCGAGAAGGCCAAGCAGCAGCAGCATCAGGTTTTCGCCGGGCGCGGGAACGAGCCCAAGCCAGATCGCTTGAACCGCCATGGCGAACGCCAGAAGGACGAAGCCGCAAATCGCGGCTGCGCTCCGCTTCAAAACGGCCATTCCGACAAGAAAAGCCGCACCGACGATCATCGCGCCCAGAATGATTCCGGTCCCAAGACCGAAGGCGCCGATAGATTTCGAGATTTCTACGCCTGCCTGCGCGCCTGCCGCGACCCCTACGTACATCAACGCCCCGCTTACCCCCCGCGATACCATACCAGCGCCGCCCCTTTGCCTGAGACACGGCGATGCAAAGCCCGCAGCGATAGTCTTGGCAGATGCTTACATTTGCAAGAGCCGGTGCGACCAAACGCATCAATTTTCGTGGTTAATCGCTAGATCGGCTGTGGTGCGCCGCAATAATCGCGCGCGATCAGGGAATATAGCGCATGATCGCGCCAGGCGCCGTTTATATGAAGATAGTCGCGCGCCAGTCCCTCTTCCCTGAAGCCGAGTTTTCGCAACAGGGCGAGTGAGGCCGTATTTCCGGGCTGACACGCCGCCTCAACGCGGTTGAACCCGCTTTCAACGAGGGCGAATTCGACGGTGGCCGCAACGGCGTCGCCGCCATAGCCCCGGCGCAGATAGGGCGCGCCGATCCAATAGCCGATGACCGCCGATTGCGCTGTATGCCGGCGAATATCCGACAGGGTGACGCCGCCGATCAGCCGGTTGTCATCCTTGCGGCATACAAAAAATGACACCGCCGCGCCCGCGCGATACAGCCGCTCCTGCAACCGCAGGCGGGTGCGATAGGCTTCGCTCTCGGCTTCCCGGGCGGTCCAGTCAGGCTCCCAGCGCGTCAGATGCGCCCGGCTCTCCTCGCGCAGCGCCGCCCACGCCTCGAAGTCGCCGAGCTGGGGCGCGCGCAACATCACTTCGCCGCGTTCCAGAACCGGCTGTTTCGGCGCCGCTTTGACAAAGTCGAAATTCAGCATCGACGAACCGTTGAAGACGGTGAAGCGATAACAAAGCGCGTCAGCCGTTCAAAGCCTTTCGGACCGTTTCAAAGTCCGCCGGGCCGACGACGGCCAGGGACGGGTTCAAGGAAGCGAGCGTTTTCGCGGCGATGCGGCGAATATCGTCAGCCGAAACCTCATCGAGGCGATCGCTGATTTCCGTCGTCGGCAGCAGGCGCCCATGCGCGAATAGTTGCCCGACCGCCATTTCCGCGCGCGACGCCGGGTTCTCCAGCCCCATCAGCATCGTCGCCTTCATCATTGCGCGCGCGCGATTGATTTCCGTATCAGTCGGCGCGCGCGAAAGATTCTCGATCTCTGCGCGGATAAGACCGATCGCCTCGGCCGCATTGCGCGCATCCGCGCCGACATACGCCCCGACCGCGCCCGCATCTTCGAAACTGTCCGAATAGGAATAAACGGAATAGGCGAGACCGCGTTCTTCGCGGACGGACTGAAATATGCGCGATGACATTCCGCCGCCGAGACATTCCGAGAAAATCCGCGTCGCGAAATAGTCATCATCCCTGACGCTGACGCCTGGAAAGGCGAGCGCGATATGCGTTTGTTCGATATCGCGGCCGTCATGGCGCGCGCCGCCGGAATAAGCCGGCGCAACGCTGCGCGCATTGCGGTCAACCGCCGAACGCGCGCCGAACAGTTCTTCGGCGAGGCGGACGAAGCTTTCGGTTTCGACCGCGCCCGACACAGCGACGACCATATCCTGCGGCGCGTAATGGCGCGTCATGAACGCTTTCAAACGCTCGCTCGTATGCGATTGGACGGTATCGACCGTCCCGAGAATCGGCCGGCCCAGAGCGTGATCGCCGAAGCAAAGGCTCTGGATCGATTCCATGACGACATCGTCCGGCGTGTCCGCCGCCTCGCCGATTTCCTGAATAACGACTTCGCGTTCCTTTTCGAGTTCGCCCTCATCGAAAAGCGGCGAAGTCAGGATATCGGCGAGTATTTCAAGACCGAGCGGAATGTGCGCCTTCAGGACGCGCGCGTAATATCCTGTTTTGGAGTAGCCGGTGCTGGCGTTCAGGTAACCGCCGACATTCTCGATTTCCTCGGCGATCGCGCGCGCCGAACGGGTCGTCGTCCCCTTGAACGCCATATGCTCCAGCAGATGCGCGACGCCGTTTTCCTCCGCCGTCTCATCAATGGCGCCCGCGCGCGCCCAAACGCCGATCGCCGCGCTTTCAAGCCCCGTCATTGGATCGACATAGACCCGCACGCCGTTTTTAAGAGTAATCAGTTCGGCCATGTTTTTACGTTCTCAAACAAAGCGGCTTCGGGAAAGGACGATATCGCGGACCGATGCGGCGTCCGCCGGCGCCTCGATCAGCGTCTCGGCCCTGGCGTGAAGATCTTTGAAACGTTCAGGCAGCGCAGGCGTAACGCCGCAGGCTTTTTCGACCGCTTCGGGAAACTTCGCCGGATGCGCAGTCGCAAGTGCGATCGCTTTGCCGCTGACGGCGCGCGCGGCGCGCAATTTATCAAGCGCGACGAGACCGACAGCCGTATGCGGATCGACAAGCATTCCGCTCGCCTCGTAAAGCGCGCGGATTTTCCCGGCCACTTCGCTTTCATCGGCCCGCTCGGCTGCGAATTCTTCCGCAATCTTTTCGGCGGCCGCGGCGCCGAGCGTCATTTCTCCGTCTTTTTCAAAAGCGCTCATCAAAGCGCAAAGCGCGTGCGCATCCCGCTCGCAGGCGTCGAACAAAAGGCGCTCGAAATTCGAGGCGACCTGAATGTCCATCGAAGGCGAAGAGGTCTGGCGCGCGCTCGCCGGTCTGTAGACGCCGGACCGGATGACGCGGCGCATGATGTCGTTCTCGTTGACCGCGACGCAAAGCATGTTGACGGGAAGCCCCATGCGTTTTGCGACATATCCGGCGAAAACGTCGCCGAAATTGCCCGTCGGCACGACGAAAGAGGCCGGCGAATCGAGGGCGCCGGACGCCGTAAAATAGTACACCGTCTGAATCGCAAGGCGGACCCAGTTGATCGAATTGACGCCGCCAAGATCGACTTTGGCATTCAGGCTGGCGTCCGCGAACAGGTTTTTGACGATGCGCTGGCAATCGTCGAACGTTCCCTCGACTGCGATGTTGACGATATTGTCAGCGTCGATCGTCGTCATCATCCGCCGCTGGACATGCGAAATTTTTCCTTTCGGATGCAGCATGAATACTTCGGATTTTTCCGATCCGGCGAACGCGGCGATGGCGGCGCCGCCGGTATCCCCGGATGTGGCGCCGATAATCGTTTTGCCTTTCGCTGCGCCTTCAAGCGCCCAGTCGTAAAGCTGCGCCAGCAGGCGCATCGCGACATCCTTGAAGGCGAGCGTCGGACCGTGAAAAAGTTCGAGCAGATAATCGTCGCCGCCAAGCCGGCGCAGCGGCGTGATTTCAGGCGCATCGAACGGCGCATAGGCGGCGATCGCCATTTCGCGAAGCAAAGACGCGGAGATTTCCTTCCCGGCGAAACAGGCGAGGATTTCCGCCGCCGCGTCGCAAAATTCGAGCCTCGAAATGCGCGCGATCTCTTCGCCCGAAAGGCGAGGCCATTCGGCCGGCAGGTAAAGGCCGCCGTCTGGCGCGAGGCCGCTCAGGAGAACGTCGCAAAATCCGGCCGGCGCCGCGCGCCCGCGTGTCGATATATACATCATCGGTTCGGTAGATCGCAGATCAGGTATTTGTCGTCATAAAGGGCGCCGATCAACAATTTGCCGCCGGAAACGGCCGCGACCGTCGATGTCGAGATGCCGCTTCCGCTGTTTGAATAAACTTCGCTGATCGAGGATTCGCCGCCCATCGCGTCGGCATAGCGAATGACAAGCGACGGGGCGAGGATATTTTCGTTTCGCTCCGCGACCGGGATCGCCAAAGGCTTGGGCTGCGCGCCGATCCATACCGACCCGTCCGCCGCGATCGTCAGATTGTCGGGCGCTGCGGGCAGCGGTTCGATAGCGGCGAGGGTCAGAAATCCGGATGCGGGATCGCGATCGTAAATCCTCAGCGCCCGTCCCGAAGTTTCGGCCGCATAGAGCCGCGCGCCGCTCGCGTTCAGCGTGACGCCGTTTGCAAATCTCAACCCGTCTGCGGCGACGCGCGTCGTCACGCCGTCGAAGTGAAAAATCGCTCCCGTAGGAGAGCGCGCCAGAAACTGGAATTTGCCGAGCAGCGATCGCCGTCCGGCGTTGACGTCGTTCGTGAGATAAAAGCTGCGAGGACCGATCGCCGCTATGTCGTTCGGGCTGGTGAACCGCCGCTCACGCACAGTTTCGAGATGAACGAGGTCGCCATCGGGGCGAACGTCGAAAATCTCCACCGAATTCGACGCCTCGTTGACGGCGAAAAGCCGGCGGGTGTCGCCTTCCTCGAAATAGCTAAGTCCGAGAGGCCGGAAATCGGCCGGCTCCCCGCCGGTCCGGTCGCGCCAATTGTCGCTGTCGAGCGGGTCGGAGACGAGAACGGAAAAAACCGCTCCGCGCGTGTCGCTCGCGGCCCTGCGGTCGAGCGAGGAAATGAACGCCCGGCCGAGCGATGGCGCGATTTCTATGTCTTCCGGTCCGGCGACGCCTGAAACGGGCGAACACGCGCCGTCGAAGCGATCCTCGATCGCGGCGAAATGGTTGAATTCGAAGAGAGTAAAGACGACCGAACCGCCAATCGCACAAATGAGCAGGGCGAGCCCCCCTGCGAGCAGCGAAATACGCATTTTCAACCTTGAACCTGAGCAATCCAGCCGATTTCGGGGCTGGACCATAGAGCCTCATCTCCCAGGGCGCCAGCGCGGGTTCGACCGGGCTTGAGGGCGCCGCCGCAAGCGGGGTTGCGTTTGAACCGTTGAAGGATTATAGGCCGCGCTCTTTCGAAACTCAGTGCGCGAAAAGCGCGAAAAGGCGTCGCCATGAAAAAGGGCATCCACCCCGATTACCACACGATCAAGGTCGTCATGACGGACGGAACCTCTTTCGAAACGCGCTCGACCTACGCCGAATCGGGCGCGACCTTGTCGCTCGATATCGACCCGCTCAGCCATCCGGCGTGGACCGGCGGCCCGGCCAAACTCGCCGAGCGCGGACAGGTTTCGAAGTTCCAGCAGAAATTCGGCGCTTTCGGCCTCAAGAAAAGCTGACGCGCGCGCTCGCGCATCCAGAAATTTATATCACGCGCGCCGACCGCCGAAGGCGTCGAGAAGCGCTCTTTGCTGGGCCGCAGCGTCATTGGCCGCGCCTTCGCCCGCACCGGCGCAAAACAGATCGCGGTCGAGCCGCGAAATCCTGTCATAGAGCTGGCTCGCGCCCTCAATAAGCGCCAGAAGCTTGTTGGGCAATTCGCCGCTTAACAGATCGGCCGAGGAATTGTCCCGCGATCCGAGGCGGTATTTTCCCTCCGCCGCCTCATGTACGGCCATATCGCCTTCGCGCACGGCGCGCAGGACCAGCAGCCAGGATGCGATCTGCATCAACTGGGTGGTCAGCCGCATGGACGCGCCGGCGTAGGAAAGCGCCGCCGAACGGCTGAGCGATTTCGACGCCTCGCGCCCCTCGCCGTCGAGATAATTCGCCGTCTCCTCGACGAGCGACATTCCTTCGCGAAATGTCCGCGCGAATACTTCCGATTGAACGAAAGTCGTGGCGCTTGAAAAGTCAGCCGGCGTTTTTTCGGCGAATTCCATCAATATCGGTCCCGCACTTCAATTCAGGTTGCCGAACCGGACAGGCGGTGACAACAACAAAAGGGTTAACATCCTCGCCCCGGCGCGGGTTGCGCCGCGGCATGAGACCTTTCAGCAACCCACATGCCAGCAACTATTGAGCGAAAAACACCGCCGCGGCTGTTCGCATGAGGAGACTTTTACCGCGCAGGGTGGTTCGGCGCGCTCCAATTTCAACGAAAACGCGAATTGAGCGGGCGACAACGGCAGTGAGATGGGCGGCGATGGGCCGGCGCCGGCGCAAAATCGGACGCCCCGCGCATTCCTTTGCGATGACGCCCGCCAGGAAAAGAGAAGTCCGGTGCTCTAAAGCTTGAACAGCTTTTCCGCTGCGGATCGCGTCGAATCGCGCGCGCCGAGCGCGACCTCGCAACGCGCAATTTCCGCCTTCAGGGAAAGAATGCGTTCCTTGAGGTCGGCCACGGACATGGTCGACAGGTCCTGCTTTCCAATCATCTCAAGCGCCAGGTCCGGCGCTTCGCGAGGACGGTCGTCTTCCATATTCCTCACCTTCGAACGCTTCGGCTAAAATGCGAAATCGAGGCCGGCGGATCAAGGTCGAAAAGCGAAAGGAAGTCCGAATGAAGGCCGTGGAAATCACAGAGCATGGCGGGCCGGAAGTATTGAGGCTCGTCGATCGCCCGGTCCCCTCGCCCGGCGCGTTCGAGGTGCGCATCCGCGTCGCCGCAGCCGGCGTCAATCGCCCGGAAATTCTTCAAAGGATGGGGCTATACCCGCCCCCGCCGGGTGCGAGCGATGTGCCAGGTCTTGAAGCGTCCGGCGTTATCGACGCTGTCGGCGCATCGGTTACGCGCTGGAAGGCGGGGGACGAGGTTTGCGCGCTGCTGACGGGCGGCGGCTACGCCGAATACGCGCTCGCCCATGAAGGCTCGTGCCTTCCCGTACCGCACGGCGTTTCCCTCAAAGACGCGGCGGGCCTTCCGGAGACGACCTTCACCGTCTGGGCGAATGTCTTTGACGACGCGGGGTTGAAACCCGGCGAAGCGCTGCTTGTACATGGCGGCTCCAGCGGCATCGGCGTCACTGCGATAAAGCTTGCGGGGGCCTGGGGGGCGCGCGTTTTCGCGACCGCTTCGAGCGATGAAAAAATCGCGGCCATCCTTAAATTCGGCGCGGACGCCGCTTTCAACTATAACAGCGACAAATGGGAAGACCTGATCGGAAAGCTCGGCGGCGCCGATGTCGTACTCGATATGGCGGGCGGCGATTTTCTGGCGCGCAATCTTGAAGCGCTGAACGCCGGCGGGCGCCATGTCTCGATCGCCATGCTTCGCGGCGCAAACGCGCAGGTCAATATTTTCCAGATCATGCGCAAGCGCCTGCGCCTTTCAGGCTCGACGATGAAATCGCGCCCGTTTGAGGAAAAGGCCCGCCTCGCCGCCGCGATCGAGAAAAACGTCTGGCCGCTCTATGAGGCGAAGCGGCTTTCGCCCGCGACGGACGCGATTTTCCCGCTCGGCGAGGTCGCCGAGGCCCACCGGCGGATGGAGGCCGGCCGCCATATCGGAAAAATCCTCCTCGATATAGGCGGATAGGCGCTTGGCCTCGCCGCCCTTTCAGCTTATATAGCGCCCCGAATGCGCCTATGGCGCAGCGCTTTCCCCCAAAAATTCGAGGGTTAGCGCGGCTCCCGCCGAAAATCGGGACGCCGGTCAAGAGCTATTTGGAGAACCGCCGAAATGACTGACAAGCCGCTGATGCCGCTCGCCACCGCCGTATGGCTGATCGACAATACGTCGCTTTCCTTCGACCAGATCGCCGATTTCTGCCGACTGCATCCCCTCCAGGTCAAAGGGATCGCCGACGGCGATGTCGCTGCGGGCGTGCGCGGAATCAATCCGATCACGAATAATCAATTGACGCGGGCCGAACTCGACAAGGCGCAGGAAGATCCCGAATACAATATGAAGCTGTCGCGGCCGAAAACGCTGGTTGCGGAAAAGCCGCGCAAGGGGCCGCGATATACGCCGGTCTCAAAGCGCCAGAACCGCCCCGACGCAATTTTGTGGATGGTGCGAAACCACCCCGAAATATCCGACGCGCAGATCGCAAAACTGCTCGGCACGACCAAGACGACGATCCAGTCCGTGCGCGATCGCACGCACTGGAATTCGCAGAATATAACGCCCCAGGACCCGGTCGGTCTCGGACTTTGCAGCCAGATCGATCTCGATAACGTCGTCAGGAAAGCCGCAGCGCGCAGGGCCAAGCTCGCGCCGGCGGGCGCCGATGCGGGACCGACATTGAAACCGGCTTCGGAAACGACGGCGCCGTCCGCAGACGATGCGCAGGACGACGAGCGCGAAAAGCCGATCGACCTCGACAAGGTTTTCGCCAATCTGGGCGGGAGTTCAAAGTCGGACGCGGAAAGCGACGACGCGCAAGCCGATTCCGACAGCGATTGACCGGCTCGCCGCTTTTCAGTCCGAATTCTTTTCAACGTAATCGGCGGCGCCGCTTCTGACGAGGCGCCCGCCATCGACGAAGATCGTCTGTCCGGTGATGTAGGACGCTGCGGGCGAGGCCAGGAAGAACGCCGCTTCGGCCGGGTCTTCCGGATCGCCGATGCGGTTCAGCGGCACGGTTTCGCGCGCCGATTTGAACTCGAAATCCTTCATATAATCGCTCTTGATCGCCCCGATGCCGACAGCGTTCACGCGAACGCCGGTGGGCGACATGGCGAGCGCGACCGCCTTTGTCAGTTGGTGCAAACCGCCCTGCGCAACGGCGAAAGCGACGCGGTCGGCCGCGACGGTCACAGCCTCGACCGACATGATATTGACGATCGCCGCATCCGAACTGTCGGAAACCGAAGCGTCGAGCTGTTTCTTGAATTGCCGGCAAACCGCCTGATTGAGAATGAACGCGCCGCGCAGGTTAGCCGAGATCGCAGCGTCGAAAGATTCTTCCGTCAATTCCAGGAATTCGCCGCTGTCGACTTCCATCTTCGCATTTACAAGCGCATCGACCGCCCCGTACGCCTCAAGCGCTTCGGCGATGATATTGTGTACGGCGAGCTTGTTCGAAACGCCGGCCGTGACGAACACCGCCGCGCCTTTCGCAGAAAGCTCCTCCGACAAATTGCGGAGCGTTTCTTCATCTTCATCGGCGAGAACGACGCGGTCGCCATTTGCAATGAAACGCCGGGCGCACGCCGAACCGATCGCGGAGGCCGCGCCGGCGACAATGACTGAACGGTTCGTCATGGGTTTTCACCTGAATGGAAACGACGCTTCGGCGCCGGAAAAAAGATAAGCGCCTTCCGCAAGGGAAGGCGCTGTCCAAACACTCTCAGACTTTCATCAAGCCTGACTGGGCGGCCCGTGTCTAAGTCGCTCAATCTGGTCCTTGATCTTCAGCTTCAAGCGCTTCAGCTCGTGTACTCGCGTGTCATCGGGATAGGGGTGTTTCATTTCCGAAATCAGCATCGTCTCCAATTCCTGGTGCCGCTGATTGAGTGACTGCAAGTGTGCCTTAAGCGCCATAATCTAACCTCCTTGGTTAGGCTGCAGACATGGAATTACACCATAGAACAGACCGGTTTGTCGACTGAAACCGGCGCCGATTTTCGTTAACCACAACGCTTTGCAGCGCGTTCCCAAAAGTAGTAAATCATTACGCCCAAGCTTTTGAGATAATTGTGAATTCGCCCCATCGCATCATAATCGCCATCACCGGCGCCTCGGGCGTCGTTTACGGCAAACGCTGCCTCGAAGCGCTGGCCGGCGCCGGTATCGAAACTCACCTTGTCGTGAGCAGGGCCGGCGAGATGACGCTAAAATACGAATTGGACCTGAAAGCCGCCCAAATCGAATCACTCGCGGCCAAACGCTACGCCGCAACGGATATCGGCGCGCCGATCTCATCGGGTTCTTTCAAAACCGACGGGATGATCATTGCGCCCTGCTCCGTCAAAACCATGTCGGAAATTGCGACCGGCGTTACGACCAACCTGATCAGCCGGGCGGCGGACGTCGTCCTGAAAGAGCGCCGGCGCCTTGTTCTGATGGTTCGCGAAACGCCGTTTCATCTCGGTCACCTGCGAACCATGGCGGCGCTCAGCGAGATGGGCGCGATTATCGCGCCGCCCTTGCCGTCATTTTATATCGAGCCGAAATCGGTCGACGAACTTGTCGACCAGTCGGTCGGCCGGGTTCTCGATCTATTCAATATAGACAGTCCGCTTGTCAGACGGTGGGGCGGCGATCTTGAAAAGGGAGCGCGTCCCTGACGCGCGCGCCGTCATTCTGGGATTTCTCGCTCGGCGTCTACGCAAGGCCCGGCGTCGAATGCGCCTTGCTCCGTCTTCAGGACGAACACGGGCTGAACGTCAACCTCGTTTTATGGTGTCTTTGGTGCGGCGCATATTTCGACGACGCGCCCGAATACGTCGTCAGGAAAGCGGCCGATCTCACGCAAAAATGGAATTGCGAGGTGACGGCGCGGCTTCGCGCAGCGCGGCGCGCGCTTAAATCGGCGCCGCCCGATGCGGCGGGCGTTGCGTCGAAAGACGCGCTCGCCCTGGCTGTCGAAGCGCTCCGCGAGAGGGTGAAGGCGGACGAACTCGCCTCTGAACGGATAGAGCAGGACATGCTGGAAACCATGACGCACGGCGCGCTCACGCCGGCGAGCGGGCCGAGCGGGGCGCCGGCCCGCGCGCGGCGCGCCCTCGCCGCCTATGCGAGGCTGGCGGGCGCTGCGAAAACGCCTGGCTTCACCATCGCAATTCTGGAAAATTTGATAGAGAATACCTTAAGTTAGCCCAAGGCAGGAAGACGCGGCGAGTAATACGATGTGCCCCGGCGACAGCGACGACAAGCAACCTGAAGGCGTCATAGACGCCTCGCGCTTTTTCAGTGCGCACGAAAGCGGTTTCAGGGGCGCCAATGAGGATGCGCTTCAAACGCGCCTCGCCCTTTTGCTTCAGGAACACAGCGACCTTGACGCCGCCATTCTCGCGCTCGCCTCATCGCCCGGCCATGACGGCCTTGCGCTTGCGCGTCTCAAGAAAAAGAAATTGCAATTGAAGGATCTGATTCAGACGCTGCGCGATCAACTGACGCCCGATATCATCGCCTAGCGCGCCCCGGTCACCGGCGGCGCTTTTCCTCGTACATGATCCTGTCCGCGGCGATGAGCGCGCTTTCCGCCGTCAGATCCGGCGATATTTCAACGACGCCGGCGGTAATGGCGACGCCGTATTCGCCGGGGCTTGCGCTCTCGCGAACGAGCGCGACGAGCGCGCCGGCTTTCGCCGCCGCAGCCTCTTTCGGCGTATTGGTCAGGATAATCGCGAATTCGTCGCCGCCGAGGCGCCCGAATATATCCGTCGCACGGATATTGGCGCCGATCAGTTCAGCGGCGTGGATAAGCGCCGCATCGCCCGCCGCGTGGCCGAACCGGTCATTGATCTTTTTCAGATCGTCGAGATCGATGAACGCGAGCGAGGCGGGATGGCCGTAGCGTTGAACGACTGCAAGCGCGCGATTGAGCTCCTCCACGAAAGCGCGCCGGTTGAGGACGCCGGTCAGCGGGTCGGTTCTCGCGAGTTCTTCAAGCTCGACCAGCTGTTCTTTCGCCGCCGAAAGTTCGCGGCGAAGCGTCGAGACTTCTACCATCAACGATGTCAGCGCGGCCCGAACGCGGGGCGTCATTTCCGATTCGGGGATGCCGGCGATGGCGACGACATCGACCGGCGCAGCCGCGCGCGACGGCGCGGCCCGACCGGACGGCGCGGCGCCTTCAGGTCTTTGCGGCGGTGTCGGACCGCCCGGTCCCTTCACCTTCATGCGCGCTTCTCCCTATCGGCCGGCACTCAAGCCGCATTCGCCGCAAATTGGCAATATTGCGCGGGGCCGCGCGCGCTCGCGCATTTGTGTCAACGTCCTGGCCCGCGCAGGCCTCGCCTCGCCGCAGCGTCGATTGCGGCGCAGCGCCAAAGC
Source organism: Parvularculaceae bacterium (assembly GCA_020446945.1). Classification (GTDB taxonomy): domain Bacteria; phylum Pseudomonadota; class Alphaproteobacteria; order Caulobacterales; family Parvularculaceae; genus Amphiplicatus. The sequence continues at coordinate 19,991 of JAGRDS010000014.1, read as the reverse complement.
GGGTGGTAATTTCCGTGCGGCGCGATCAGGTGCAAGTCCCCTTCTCAGACAATCGCCATCGCCCGTTTTAGCGAGAGAGGCGTGGGCCGACGCGCCCCCGTCTGGTAGGTTCCGCGCCTCTTTCGCGTTTCTTCCCGCTAAAACTTTGCAACCCGGCGCCGGTTTGTTGTATGCGGCCCTTTTTGAAGGGTGGAGACTCCCTTGGCCGCCAAGACCAGATCCGGCGCAAGCAGCGCCAAATCCCGCAATGCGAAGTCGAAAGCGCCGGTTGTCGGCGTGATCATGGGCTCGCGCTCCGACTGGCCGACCATGGAGCGGGCGACGAAAATGCTCGCCGCGACCGGCGTGCCTTTCGAAACGAGGATCGTTTCCGCGCACCGGACGCCGCAGCGCCTTTATGACTATGCGAGCGGAGCGGCGGCGCGCGGCATCAAGGTGATCATCGCCGGCGCGGGCGGCGCGGCGCACCTTCCCGGCATGGCGGCCTCGATGACCGAGCTTCCCGTAATCGGCGTGCCGGTTCAGTCAAAGGCGCTTTCCGGCCTCGACAGCCTTTTGTCGATCGTTCAGATGCCCGCCGGGGTGCCGGTCGCAACCGTTGCAATCGGCGAGGCTGGCGCGGCGAATGCGGGAATACTCGCCGCCTCGATCATCGCGCTCGGCGACGAGGCGGTTGCGAAAAAGCTGCACGCATGGCGCGCCAGGCAAACCGCCGCCGTTCCGCATAGCGTCGCCGGCTGATCCATGATCGTCGAACCGAACGGCGTCATCGGCATTCTGGGCGGCGGGCAACTCGGCCGCATGTTGTCGCTCGCCGCCGCACGTTTGGGGCTGAAAACGCATATTTACACGCCCGAGGATCATTCGCCCGCGGGACAGGTCGCGGACGCGGTGACGATCGGCGACTACAAGGACGCGGACCGGCTCAAAGACTTCGGCGACCTCGTCAATGTCGTCACCTACGAGTTTGAAAACGTCCCGGCCGAAACGGTCGACATACTCGCCGCCAATCATGCGCTCGTCGCGCCGGGCGGAAAGGCGCTTTCGATTGCGCAGGATCGCCTTGTCGAAAAGGAATTCGTCAATTCGCTCGGCGCCAGGACGGCGCCGTTTCACGCCGTCGACGATCTGGCGTCCCTCGAAGTAGGATTGGGCGTAATCGGCAGGCCGGCGATCCTTAAAACGCGCCGCCTCGGTTATGACGGCAAGGGCCAGACGACGATCGGCGCGGCGAATGGAGATCTGTCGCTGACATGGGACGAGGCGAACCGAAAAGCGTGGGAGGAAATCGGCGCGCGGCCTTCGATCCTTGAAGGTTTCATCGATTTCGAAATGGAGATTTCGATCATCGGCGCGCGCGGGCGCAATGGCGAAATTCGTTGCTATGACGCGCCGCGCAACATTCACAAGGGCGGCATTCTGCGCCAGTCGGTCGTGCCGTCAGGCGCGCCGGACGGCGCGGTGAAAAACGCGATCGCGATTACGTCGAAGATACTCGATGCGCTCGATTATGCCGGCGTTATCGGCGTTGAATTTTTCGTCGAGAAATCGGGCGGCGTTATCGTCAATGAATTCGCGCCGCGCGTTCACAATTCCGGCCACTGGACGAGCGACGCCTGCGCCGTCTCGCAATTCGAACAGCATATCCGCGCCGTCGCCGGCTGGCCCCTCGGCGATCCGAGACGCCATTCCGACTGCATAATGGAAAATCTTATCGGCGATGAAGTCGAGCGCTGGCGCGATCTATCGCGTGAGGCGAACACTTGCATTCATCTTTACGGCAAGCGCGACGCTTCGCCCGGCCGCAAAATGGGCCATGTGACGCGAATTAGGGCGCGATGAATTGAACGCGGCGCATTGATTTTCCGCACGGGCTGACCGCACCCTCCCGCGCAACCGGAGGATGTCCCTATCGCTCCTCGCGATAGCGCATCTTCGCCAGCCAACCCCACATGCCCGCAGAATCGAACCCCGATTTCCGGATTTTCGCTTTCACTTTTTCAATCTGCATGACGTTTTCAATCCGTGCACTGAGGAATTCTTTCGTATCGTTCTCGCCCTCGCTGTCGTCTGCGAACCAGCGCGCCATGGTTGACGATATGACGCCCGACAGGATCGCGCGCTTTGAATAGAAATTGAAATCCGTCGAGGGATCGTCCATCGCGCGCCAGATCGCATCGGCCGCATTCCAGACAAGCCTTGCGCCGGTCGGCGCATTCAGGGGAAGCGCCAGAAACGCCGCCGCCCGGCGCGCCGATTCCTTGTGGGGGCGCAGATAGGCGATCCGCGCCTCGACGCCGAGCGCGACCTTTTCGCGGATTTTAAGGCCCTGCGCCGCTTCACCTCTAAGCGCCGCGGCCGACGCCCCGTCCGCCTCCCCCGACCAGTAGGCGACGAGATCGCGCCCGCCCCTTGGGAATGCGGCGGCGATTTCGGCCTGCGACACGCCCGCTTCGGCCCCGGCGCGGGCCATCATCGACGCGGTGAAACCGTCGAAGGCGGCGATTTCGAGCGCGGCGGGCAGGATGCGCCGGCGCACGTCGTCGAATGGATCTGATGGCTCGTTCATTGATGCGGTTCCACTATGACTGGTTCGCCGGCCAATATGGACACCGGGAAGGGGTTTTGGTATAGGGCCGCTCGCCGCGGGCCGGCCAGACAGCCCAAAGCGTTGGCATTCAAGGCAGGATCGCCGCCGTCTCCATGACGGGACGGCCGCATTTTGTTTCAAAAGGAGGGTATTCCCCTGGTTCAGATCGTAGTCCGCGACAACAATGTCGAGCAGGCGCTCCGCGCTCTTAAGAAGAAGATGCAGCGCGAAGGCACATTCCGTGAGATGAAGCGCCGCAAATTTTACGAAAAACCCTCCGAAAAGAAGGCCCGCCAGAAGGCGGAGGCCGTTCGCCGCGCCCGCAAGCTGATTCGCAAGCGGATGCAGCGCGAAGGCGCAATCTAGACCTTACAGCCCGCCCGCTCGCCTGATATGCGCGCCAAAGCTTTCCGATCGCTAAGGTTTGCGCGCCGGTTCGCGGCTTGAGGAATTCGCCGGCCCCGCATCAAATGGGGCCGGTTTTTCGTCTGGAGCCCTTATGAAAGTCTTGCCCTTTATCCTCGCCGCCTGCCTGTTCCTCGCCTCCTGCGAGACGATCAAAGGGGTCGGGCGCGATATCGAGAACGCCGGCGAAGCCATCGACGACGCACTGTAAAGGGCGGAACGGCCCTTCTGAGTGCGTCCCCAGCGCCTCACATCAGCGCGTATTTTGCGGTTTTGAAACTTTTATCACCTCGAATCATTGGTGAATCACGCGCCGGTCGGTCTAAATTCAGCCCCGGCGGCGCGTCAAATGCGTCAGAACGCGACTAAAAAAGACGAGCGGGGCCGCTTGAGCGTAGGGACTGGGGTTGTGACGATGAATAGGGTTTTTCCGGCGGCGCTGGCCGCAGCGGCGATTTTCGGGGCGCCCGTCGCATTGGCGCAATCGGCCGGCCCCCAACCCCGCCAGATCGACGAGCCGAGGCTTGACCCGATCTTCGGCGAAAAGCGCGAGGAGCCCGACGACCGCCCGCGGATCATCAATGATGATGAATTCGATCAGGACAAGAAGTGGCATCCATTGCGCGACTTCGTCGGCGTGTTCACGTTTCTTGCGCCGTCGAATACGGATCTTTCAATCGGCGTCGGCCCTGAATATCGTCCCGATTATTTCGGTTCCGATGATTACGAATGGATCGCGGATCCGGAAGTCTACGTTAAGTTCCGCAATTTCGTTTTTCTCGACAATGACGGCGCCGACCTTGCGCTGTTCGGATTTTCCGGTTTCAGCTTCGGCCCGTCCCTGCGCGTCACCAATGATCGCGATGAAAGCGACAATATCGCGCTGACCGGTCTTGGCGATATCGACCATACGCTGGAATTCGGCGGCTTTGCGGCGACGAAATTCGTCGACCGTTTCCTGTTCCGGTTCAAGATCAGAAAAGGCGTCGCCGGCGGGCATCGCGGTCTTGTCGTCGATGCGGCGGGAACGGCGCTGTTGTTTCGTTACGGACGTTTATCGACATCTGTTTCTGCGAATGCGACATGGGTCGGAGAGCGTTACGCTGATACTTATTTTTCAATCACGCCCGAGCAATCGCTCGCGTCCGGTCTTCCGGTTTACGACGCGCCGCGCGGCATGCGCGACATTGGCGGCAGCTTTAACGCCTATATCAATATTGGTAAGCGCTGGTCGCTGAATCCGTATGTGCGATACAGCTATATCTTCGACGATTTCGCCGATACGCCGATCATTGCGCAGTTCGGAGACCGCAATCAGTATCGCGCCGGCTTCCACCTGATGCGCGAATTCAATCTGAAGTGGCGCTGACCGGCTGCGGCGCGGCGAAAGTCCCGCTAATCGCGGCCGGGCCGGTAGTCGCGCGTCGCCTGCGCCTCCAGCATGCGTAAATCCATCGCCGGCGTCTTCCATCGCTCAGCGGCGAACAGCCGCGCCTGATCGGCGTAATGGGGCGATGAGGCGTCAAGCGTCGCGGCGCCGAACTGGTGGACGGTTCTAAGGCGGCGCATACCGTCGGGCGTCCATTCGGCGAGCATGATATAGGTGTCGCCCGCAATCGCCTCGCCTGCGCCTTTTGAATAGTCCGACAGCGAATAAATGGCCCGCAACGTGTCGGGCCCGCCGTCGACAGGCAGGTCGAGATCGCCGCGAACGAGACGATTGACCGCGCCCCATTCGGGATCGAGCCGGCCGAACCCGGCGATGAGGTCGCCCGCCGCTTTTTCCAGCGCGGCTTTGGGATCGGGCGTTTGCGCCCCCACGCCGTCAAGCAACAGCCCGAGGGCGTTGCGTCCGAAGGAAATCGCGAGCGCCGCGCCGCGGCTGTCGCGCCGGGCCGAACCGTTCCAGGCGCGCAGAACGTCAAGCGCCGGCGCCAGGGCCGCGTCGCCTGTAATCGCCGGATCTGCGAGCGTCGCCGCGATAAGCTTTCTGAGGTTCGACCCTTGCGCATAGGCGTCGTCGAATTTGTAAGCGACGAACTCCTCGGCGGAGATCGAGGCGTCGGCCCCGTAAAGTTCCTGCTCGCGCAGCCCGCGATTGGTCGAATGCGCGCGAACGCCGAGATGGTCGGGAAAATCCTCCGCCCTGGGGCTGTCCGCCGGCGCGGAGGCGTTCCACGGTTCGTTATTGGCGTTGACGACATAGCCGGAGGCCGGATTGACGACGCGCGGATTGACGGCGAAAGGCTGTACGCCGCGCCATACGAGATCGGCGCGGTCGCCGGGTGCGATCGTCGACCAGTCCCACGCGCCCGCACGCACGGGCGCGGCCATGTTGTAAAAATAGGCGATTGCACCCGCGCGATCGGCGAAGACGACATTGAAAGACGGGATCGCCTGCATCGTCATGGCGCGCACCCATTCTTCGAAATTCTTCGCCTTGTTCATCCGCCGCCACTGCTCGACGGCGCGTATTTCGCCATCTCCCGCGAAGGCGACAGCGCGCCAGCCCTTCGGTGTCCTGAAAGCGGGGCCGTGAACCGTGCGATAGGTCGCGCGCGAAACCGGCAGGCTGAAAGGCCCCCACAATTTGACGCGGAATTTCGCCTGTCCGATCTCGAATTCGCGCCATCCGCCCGCGTAACGGTATTTTGTCGGTCTGTCCGGATCGTCGACTTCCAGCGCGTAGACATCGACGAGATCGGGCTTGTTGACCGTAAACGCCCAACCCTGGTCCGGCCCGACGCCGTGAAGGATTACGGGCGAACCGGGGAAAACCCCGCCGATCATGTCCCAGCCTTCGTTCGACTTGACGCGCGCCTCATACCACGCGACCGGCCCGGTGAAGGGCTGGTGCGAATTCACCATCAGCCGCGTCGCCCCGTCCGACGAGCGCGCCGGCGATACCGCCATGGCGTTCGAACCAAGCTCTACGCCGTCATCGATGCGCAAAAAAGCAGTCTTGAGCCAGTCGAGGCCGGCGGCGCGTTCGGCGTCGTCCTCGAATATTTTTTTCAGTTCATCTTCAAGACCGTAAAAAAACGGCGTGCGCGAGGCGAATCCCGAAACGACGTCCTGCGGCGTGACCGGCAACACGGACGCCGCGCACCGCTTCTTCTTTTCCGCGCAATAAAGGTTGAGGCCGGCGGCATAGCCGGAAAGAAGATCGCGCGTCCGCCGCGAAAGGTCCGTTTCGTATTTGCGCGCAATCGCCTCATTCGCGCCGAGCGCTGCGACGAGATAATCGGTGACGGCGCCAGCCCTGCCGTTGCGCTGCGCCAGACGCCCGCGCGAGAACAGCAAAACCTCCTCGAATGTTTTCCAGTCGTCCTCCGCATGGGCGTAGGCGAGGCCGAAAGCGACATCCGCATCGCGCTCGCCATAGATGTGAGGAACGCCCCATTTGTCGCGAATGATTCGCGCGTCATACGCCATCGCAGCGGCGACCGCAGCGGCGCGGTCGAAACGCGCCGGCGCCGGCGTCATCAGGTAAAGCGCCCCGGCGATGAGCGCCGCGCTCGCCGCCGCGCCGAACAAGACTAGAATTCTTTTAAGGGTGTTCATCGGCCCGGACGCCCCGTCATGTCATTTTCATATTTATGCGATTGCAAATACGCGCGCATTCTGAATGCTCCGGTTCGCCTGATCGATCGAGTCTCGAAATCACTACGTAATTTGAAAGAATACAATGACGCCCCGCTTTCTACTTCTCGCAGCCGCCCTGCCCATTGTCGCACCGCCCTTCATCCTGTCGCCCGCCGATGCGCAGTCCGGTGTTTCAGAAAACCCCTATTTCATCGACGGACAGAAAACGCTTTCCGATCATCGCGCCGTAAAGGCGAACAGGAAACGCGCCAGGAACGTCATCTTGTTCATCGGCGACGGGATGGACCCGACGACCGTAGCGGCGGCGCGCATTTACGACGGTCAGGCGCGCGGCGAGGAAGGCGAGGAAAATTTCCTGAGTTTTGAACGCTTTCCGTATCTCGCCATGTCGAAAACCTACAATACGGACTCGCAAACGCCGGACAGCGCCGGCACGGCGTCCGCAATGGCGACGGGCGTGAAAACCAAAATCGGCGTCATCTCGCTCGACGACAATGTGATCGCGGGCGAATGCGCGTCGACGGCGAAGTCGATGGTCGCGACCATCGGCGAGCTTGCGGAAAGCGCCGGTCTTGCAACCGGAATCGTTTCGACATCGGCCCTGACCGATGCGACGCCGGCCGCGTTCTACGCGCACGCCCCTTCGCGCCGGTGGCAAGCCGATATCGACCTGCCTGACGAAGCGGTGCGAAACGGCTGCACGGATATTGCGCGCCAGTTGATCGAGTTTTCACATGGCGACGGCGTCGATGTCGCGCTCGGCGGCGGGCGCAGGCCCTTCCTACCCGCCGGACAAGCGGACCCTGAAGACGCGGAAATCACGGGCGCGCGCCGCGACGGCCGCGATCTGACTGCGGAATGGACGGCGAAGGGAAACAACCGCCTTTATGTATGGGACAGGAAGAGCTTCGACGCCGTCGATCCGGCCGGCGCGCCAAAACTGCTCGGCCTTTTTGAGCCCACCGTCATGAAATACGAAACCGACCGCGCCGACGACGCGGCGGGCGAGCCGTCGATTGTCGAAATGACGGAAAAGGCGATCGAAATCCTGAAAAACGGCGACAATGGCTTTTTCCTGATGGTCGAGGGCGGGCGCATCGATCACGCGCATCATCAAAACAACGCCGCGCGCGCCTTACGCGAAGCGCAGATTTTCGCCGAAGCGGTCGCGAAGGCCGACGCCATGACGGACGATAAAGACACGCTCATTATCGTCACCGCCGATCACGCCCACACGCTCACCTTCGCCGGCTATCCGCGCAAGGGAGCGAACATATTGGGCCTCGTCGCCGCCTCGCCCGAGGATGAAAACCAGCGCGAGGGCTATGCGCTCGCCGGCGACGGAAAAACCTATACGACGCTCGGTTATGCGATGGGTCCGGGCTCGCTTTTGACCGGTCAGCAAAAGGCCGGCGAGCGTCATGAGCCGACGGCGGAAGAAGTCGCCGACCCCGGCTACCGGCAGCAATCGGCCATCCCCAGATCGTCTGAAACGCATGGCGGACAGGATGTGACGATCTACGCAAAAGGTCCGCATGCCTATCTTTTCGGCGGCATCGTCGAACAAAGCTATATTTACCACGTCATCGACGATGCGCTGAGGCTGAGGCGGCGCGCCGGGAAATAGTCGCCTCTATTTCCCGTCGTCTATCTCGACCGCTTCGCCTTCGATCGTCACGCCCCGGCCTCTCGCATCTGCGCCGTTATCGCGCGCCGATTCGCCCCAACCGGAGCGGACAACGCGAACATCCGCGCGATCCTTGAAGTAATTGACGACCCAGCGTGCGATCCGCATTCGCGCTGCGGGAACGAGAAGCGTGAATCCGAGCGCGTCGGTCACATATCCCGGCGTCATCAGCAATACGCCGGCGACGAGAATGAAGGCGCCGTGCGCAAGCTGGTCGACGGGCAGTTCGTTGCGGGCGAGCGAGGTCTGCGCCTTCATCAATACGCCGAAACCTTGAAGGCGAACGAAATAGGCGCCGATCACCGCCGTCGCCACGCAGCCGAGCAATGTCGGAACCGTTCCGATTGCGCCGCCGATCTGAATGAAGGCGGCGATTTCCAGAACAGGCACGACGACGAAAAGGACGAAAAGAACAAATCCGATATTCATCGGGTCAAAAAAGCCTCGTTATCGGCCGATTGCAACAGGCCCATCGCCGCCCAGCCCTGCTTTCCGTCCGGCCCGCGCGCCATCGCAAATCCACTCTCGCCGTATAGCAACACCAGCCGGTCGCCGATTTTCAACGTCAGCTCGCGCGCATCGAAATCGCGCTTCATGCGCCAGGGCGTCCTTGTGCGGTCGATCCATTGCAGGGGCGCCCAGCCTTCACGACCGTCAGGCCCCGCGCACCAGATCCAGCCGAAAAGGTCGCTCTTGCGCGTTGCGTCGGGCGTAACAATCTCGCCCGCCGCCACCGCGATCGGGTCGTTATTGGCGGGCCGGTAATCTTCAACCGCGACAGCCTCGCGGCCGGCGAGATCGATCAGCATCGTCCGTCACTCGACCGGATCGAGCCAGCCCCATTCGTCACGGGTCTCGCCCGTGAAGAGGCCGAAAAAGGCGCTCTGGATTTCTTCCGTGATCGGTTTTTTCCCGCTTCCGATCGGCAGTCGATCGACCGATTTGACGGGGGTCACCTCAACCGCCGTTCCGACCATGAACATTTCGTCGGCGCCGTAAAGCATTTCGCGCGAGATATTCTGCTCCACCACCTCATATCCGCGCGACTTCGCCAGCGTCATGATCGAATCGCGCGTAATGCCGAGCAGGATCGAGGCTGAACCCGGCGGCGTGTAAATCTTTCCGTTGATGATGACGAAAAGATTCTCGCCCGCCCCTTCGCTGACAAGACCCGTCGCATCGAGGCCGATCCCTTCGGCGAAACCGCGCTCGCGCGCCTCCATCGCGATCAAACGGCTGGAAAGATAGTTTCCGGCCGCCTTGGCGCCCGCCGGCATCGTGTCGGGCGCGAGACGCCGCCAGCTCGAGATGCACGCATCGACGCCGTTCCTGATACCGTCCTCTCCAAGATAGGCGCCCCAGGGGTAGGCCGCTATGATCGCCTCGGATTTTTCATGCGGCGCCGATATGCCCATCTCGCCATAGCCGAGAAAAACCAGCGGGCGAATATAGGCGGACGCCAATCCGTTTTCGCGCACGATATCCTTGCAGGCCTGCATCAGCTCGTCGATCGAGTGTTTGAGAGGGATGCGGTAGACGCGCGCAGAATAGTGCAGCCGCTTGATGTGATCGAAATTGCGGAAAATCACTGTCCCTTTTGTCTTCGTCTCATAGGCGCGCATGCCTTCGAAAACAGCGGTCGCATAGTGAAGCGCATGGGTCAGGACATGGACCTTTGCGTCGGCCCACGGAACCAGCTCCCCGTTCGACCAAATGTATTTTTGTTCCTGGACCGGCATTGTCGTTCTCCCTGGCGCGCGATTCGGCGCGCCATCTCATAACGCCGCCGCCGGCCCAGGACCAGCAGGCGGGCTGATTTCCGCAAAATTTGAGAAATTCCGCCCTCAATCTGGCGGCCTGCGCCTATTTTCGCCATAGGAAGGCGCTGGCTGAGAGGATCATTCCAGCAAACGGAGCGAACAAATGACGGCGGCGCGCGCGATCGAAGAACTCTTAACGCTGATGGCGGCCTTGCGGACGCCGGGAACGGGGTGCCCCTGGGATCTGGAGCAGAATTTCCGGACGATCGCTCCGTATACGGTTGAAGAAGCCTATGAGGTCGCCGATGCGATAGAGCGCGGCGACATGGAGGAGTTGAAAAACGAACTTGGCGATTTGCTGTTCCAGACGGTTTTCCACGCCCGCATGGCCGAGGAAGAAGGCGCATTCGCCTTCGCCGATGTCGCGCAGGCGATCACCGACAAGATGCGCATACGCCACCCCCATGTTTTCGGCGGCGCTAACGCGCGTGACGCCGAAGAACAGACCCGCCATTGGGAAGAGCAAAAAGCGGAGGAACGCGCCGAAAGGGGAAAGACCGGCCTCCTCGACGATGTGCCGGTCGGCCTACCCGGCCTGACGCGCGCGGTAAAACTGCAAAAGCGCGCGGCGCGGATCGGCTTTGACTGGAAAAACCCGCGCGACGTGCTGGAAAAGATTACGGAAGAAACCGGCGAACTTGTCGAGGTCGTCGACGCCGGCGACAAGGACAGGATCGAAGATGAATTCGGCGACCTTCTTTTCGTCATCGCCAATCTCTCGCGCCATCTTGAAGTCGACCCTGAAGCCGCGCTCCGACGCGCCAACGAAAAATTCTCGCGGCGTTTTCGGCACATAGAGAACCGTCTCAATGCCGATGGGCGCCTGGGCGAGGCGAGCCTTGAGGAGATGGAAGAATTGTGGGTTGAATCGAAGGGGATAGAGCTGAATTCAAAAAAGTGATAGCGGTGAATATGCGTTGGGCTGAAGCCTTTGGGGAGACGGATGCGCTACTTTTTTTATTTAGTTTCATTCGCGATAGTTAGCGTAACAGCTACATATTGGGCGCTTCAAACTAACAACGCTGGACAAGATCCTTATTTGGATCTGACGTTTCCTAAGTACGATTTAGTCACTTATGACAATGAAGAAATAACAGAGGATCTCCGAAAAGCCGCCGAAAGCGGTGATTTGGATTCTCAATTTAAGCTCGGATTGTTGTTGACGGAGGAAGCCTCCACTCTTGAAGAGCCAGGTGAATATTCTGAGTGGCTTACGCGCGCCGCAAAAGCAGGCCATCCTGGAGCGGCGAATGAACTTGGCAATGCTTACAAGTATGGCCAATGGGGATTAGCGAATGATCCCGCTGCCGCTTTTAAGTTTTTTTTGATTTCAGCCAAAGGCGGCGATGAAGTCGGGCTCTACAATCTTGCAATCGCGTATCGCGACGGCGTTGGCGCAGCGCGCAATGACGAGCTGGCGGCGCGTGCATTCATCAAGTCTGCTCAACTTGGATATCCTGCATCCCAATTTGCGGTTTATCTCATCATGCGTGAAGGCGTCGGCGTTACGCAATCGCTTAAGACGGCGCTACGTGCAGCCCGCGCTGCGAACCGTCAAGACATGGATGCTTCGCGATTTTTTTCCGAAAGCGTTTTTAAAAACGAGATGGGATCAAGCACAAAATCTTACTTGGTTGCGCATAACATTGCTTACAAGGCCAGCAAGTATAGCGAATTTGCAATGGGATTGCGATGCATTGCTTTAGGTCATGCAAAAACGAAGACGCCAAATTCAACTTCGAATAAATTTGGAGGCGGCGATCAAGATAGGAAATTGTCGCTTGAAGAATTTTCGGAGTTACTCAAAGGTGTATTTGAATCGATGGGCGACGATTTTGATGCGGAAGCGATTCGAATTCCTTTAATACGCGCCGCTTCAATCATGGGCGATCCGGTCGCCCAGTCATTATATTCAGATCATTGGCGCGAACAGACGCTTGACGAGAGCGCAGAATTGGAAGCGATTTATTGGCGGAACAGGAGCATCGTAAATCCGCTGCATAGCCGGTTTCCAGCTGAGTGCGGCTAAAAACACTGCGCCTATCCCCCATATCCGCCGCGCGGGCGCAACCCCTTCATCAGCAAGCGGTAAACGCCGAGGAACGCGACGATAAGCAATGATTTAAGCGCGATGTCCTCGACCATCCAGTTCGCCCAGGGCAAGGCGGCGCCCCAATAGGCGATCGGAAAATATATGAATGTCTGCGCAAGGTAAGCGCAAAGCAGCGCGAAGAACGGCGCGCGCCACCAGCGCTCTCCGCCGCGCGTTATGTCGTAAACGGCGCCGGCGATGAATTGAGACGCGATCGCGGAGCCGATAAAGGCGATGACAAAGCCGGTCGACGGCATGTCGCCGTCTTCCAGTTGCGGCGACAGATAGGAAACGCCGGCGAACGCCGCGAAGGCGGCGACGGCCCACGCCGCAGTGACAACGCGCGAGGCTTCCTCGCCGCCGAACCGCCGTGCGATCAAAATGACGATCGGCGGGGCGGCGGCCATCGCAAAATACCCGACTGACAGCCAGTTTCCGGGCTTTACGGGGCCGGTCGAGAAGAAATGATCGAGGCCGCGATAGGGGATATCGACGGTCAGAAATGAAAACACGAGAATTGGGATGAGCAGCCCGGCGAACAGCGCGATACGCGCAAGCGCGGCGAAAAAGCGGCGCGTCTCGCGCGCCAGCTTTTCCAGCGGCGTCTCCTTGATCGGCCGTCTCGTTTCTACGGCGGTCGCTGCTTCCACGGCGTGAGGCCCCTCGCCCTATCCGGTCGGGTAAAGTCTGGCGTGCGTTACGCTTTCCGGCAAGTTCGGTTCAGCCCGAAATTACGCCGCCGCTTCGCCGCCATGCGTGTGAAGGCGCGTCCGGGTCAATGCAAACGCCATGCGGTGTTGCCGAACCCCGCCTGACAACACAATTCAGGCCCGGCGCGGCGCGCCGTCCCCGAATGACTGGAATAGTTAATCTTTTCAGGACGCCTTGGCGAGGTCGCGCTTGATCTTCTTCGCGCTCGCCGAAAGCTTCGACTCGTCAGCCTTGGCGAGGAAAGCGTCAAGACCGCCGACATGATCGACGGTGCGCAGGGCCGACGCCGCGATACGCAGCTTGAAACCGCGGCCGAGCTTGTCCGACTGCAAGGTTACATCGCACAGATTCGGCAGGAACCGGCGCTTGGTCTTGTTGTTGGCGTGCGAAACGTTGTGTCCGACCATCGGGCCGACGCCTGTCAGTTCACACCGGCGTGCCATGCTGATAACCCTGTTTTCGAGCGTTCAAGCGCCTCAAAGGCGCGAATTTCCAAGAGCCCGCGCGTCTAGCGGGGCTGTTGCGCCCTGTCAAGCGCGCGGCCCCGCGATCGGCCCGAATGGGCCGGCGCGGTCTTTCAATCCCCGGCGAAACCCTTAAATGGCGAAAGACCGACGCGCCAGCAGGCCCCGCATCCGCTAACGTCAGCATCCGCTAACGCCCGCACCGCCAAAGCCCATCCAGCCAATGGCAGCAAGGCCCCATGCCCCGCCGCAAAATGAAGCCGCATGAGATCGAACTTCCCGAAAGGCGCGAGGCCGCGCGGCTGATCGCCCTTCTTGGCCCGACAAACACCGGCAAGACCCATCACGCGATAGATCGGCTGTTATCGCACAGAACAGGGATGATCGGCCTTCCGCTTCGGCTGCTGGCGCGCGAGGTTTACGACAGGCTGGTTCAGTTGCGCCCGGCGCGCGAGGTCGCGCTGGTCACGGGCGAAGAGAAAATCGTTCCGCCGGCGCCGGCCTACTGGGTCTCGACCGTCGAGGCGATGCCGCTGAACGAGCCGGTCGAATTTCTCGCCGTCGATGAAATTCAGCTCGCGGCGGACCCGGAGCGCGGGCGCATATTCACCTCGCGCCTTTTCCATGCGCGCGGAACCAAAGAAACGATGTTCCTCGGATCGGACACGATGCGTCCGATCCTGAAAAGCCTGTTTCCCGGCATCTCGTTCGAGACCAAGGAAAGGTTTTCATCGCTCTCCTATGCAGGATCGAAAAAGGTGACGCGCCTTGCGCGCCGCTCGGCGATCGTCGGGTTTTCGGCGGACACTGTTTACGCGATCGCCGAGCTTGTGCGTCGCCAGCGCGGCGGCGCCGCCGTCATTCTCGGCGCGCTGTCCCCGCGCACGCGCAACGCGCAGGCCGAACTCTACCAGTCCGGCGAAGTCGACTGGCTCGTCGCGACCGACGCGATCGGCATGGGTCTCAATATGGATATCGACCATGTCGCCTTCGCCGCCGCGCGCAAATTCGACGGGCGCAGTTTTCGCGACCTGAAAGCGGCTGAACTCGCCCAGGTCGCCGGGCGCGCCGGGCGCCATATTCGCGACGGCTCTTTCGGCGTCACCGCAGATTGCCCGCCATTCGACGAGGAAACCGTCGCGGCGATTGAAAACCATGTGTTCGAACCCGTCCGCGCCCTTCAATGGCGATCGGATGCGCTCGACTTCACATCGCTCGCCCATCTTCGCGCCTCGCTGGACCAGCCTTCGCCGCAGCGCACATTAATACGGGCGCGGCCCGACGAGGACGAGGCGGCGCTGGCCGGCCTCGCCTCGGATGAAGACATCGCCCGCCGCGTCAAGGGGCGCGCGGCGACGGAGCTTTTCTGGGAGGTCTGCCAGATACCTGATTTCCGTAAGGTATCTTTCGATCAGCATCTCAAGATCCTCGCCGACATTTTCTATCAGGTCGAAAATGGCGGGCGGGTCGGCGACGACTGGCTCTCGGCGCGCGTCGAGCGCCTTAACGATGTCGAGGGAGATTTCGACGCGATCTCCTCGCGTATTTCGCATATCCGCTCATGGACATATCTCGCCAACCGATCAAAATGGATTGAAAACAGCTCCTATTGGCAAGCGCGGACGCGGGAGATAGAAGACAGTCTTTCCGACGCTTTGCATGAAAAACTCACGCAAAGATTTGTCGATCGGCGCACGTCGGTCCTGTTGAAGAAATTGCGCGACGAGGCGCCTGTTCTCGCCGGGGTCAATGAAGACGGAGAAGTCATCGTGGAAGGCCAGTTTGTCGGCCGACTGATGGGATTTGAGTTTATCGTCGATCCGCGCGCGCGCGGCGCCGACGCCAAACGCATGCGCGGCGCGGCCGAACGCGCGATTGCGCCTGTTCTCGCCGCACGCGCGGCCTCGCTCGCCAATGCGCCGGAAAGCGAGCTGCGCCTCGCGGACGACGGCGTAATCTGGTGGCGCTCCTCGCCCGTCGCGCAATTGCGCAAAGGGCCGGCGATGTTGCGGCCGGATATCGTCATTCGCGGCCTCGACGCTATTTCGCCGAATTTGCGCGGCCGGCTGGCTGACCGGCTTTCGGACTGGCTCGCCGCGCGCATCGAGGCGCCGCTCGCGGCGCTGATCGCGCTGAAGCGCGCCGTTGATTCAAATGAGGAAGGCGGGCTTTCCGCCGCCTCGCGCGGCATCGCTTATCGGCTCGTTGAGAATTTCGGCGCGATGTCGCGCACGCAGTTCGGCGACGAATTAAAACAATTGCCGCAGGACGAGCGCGCCAAGCTGAGAAACCTCGGCGTCAGGTTCGGCGAATATACGCTGCACCTGCCTTTGCTGCTAAAGCCCGCCGCAGCGCGGATGATGGCGATGCTATGGGCGCTTTCAGCCGAACGCCCCCTCGCCGATCTCTCGCTGCCCAAGCCCGGTCTTGTCTCCATCCCTGCTAGCCAGGACATTCCGCATGCGTTCTATTATGCGCTCGGCTATCGCCCCTCCGGCGAGCGCGCCGTGCGTATCGACATGCTTGAGCGGCTCGCGCAACTCATCCGGACCGCGCGCAACGGCGCAAACGGCAAACACGGGTTTGAAGCGACATCGCAGATGATGTCCCTCGTCGGCTGCTCGGGAGAGGACTTTGAAGCCATTCTGCGCTCGCTGGGTTACCGCAAACATACGATAAAGCGCGCGCCGGCGCCGGTTGGCGCGGAAGCAGACCCGCAGACGGCGGCAGCCGGCGAAGTCGCTGCTGAAGGCGCCGAAACGCGCGCACCGGACGAGGCGAAAACCGAACCGGCCCAAGGCGAAACAGCGCAAAGCGAACAGCCTCAAGACGAAGCTTTAAAAGGCGAATCTGGACAAGGCGAAGTCCCAAAAGGCGAAGACGCAAAAACGGAAACCGCCGCAGATGGGCTAACGGCGAAAGACGAGGCCGTCGCTGCAACGGAGGCCGAAACGGCGCCGACGGGCGCTGCGAGCGACGAACACCCCGCCGGGGCCGGACCTGATCCCAAAACCGAAACCACAAGTGAAAGCGCGCAGGACCAGGCCGCATCCGCCGCGGAAGTCGACGTCACGCTTTGGCGCATGGCGCCGCGCCGGCCGCCGCAGCAAAAGCGCAACGCCAAGCGCGACGATCAGCGCAAGAAAACCGAAGGCGGCAAGGATGCGCGCGGCGACCGCCCGCCCCGGCGCGGCAAAAAACCGATGCGCGGCAAGGACGCCGCGCCGCGCCAATATTCGAGCGCGCCGCGCCGCGAGCGCGGGCCTGATCCGAATTCCCCCTTCGCGGTACTTGCTGCGCTCAAACAGAACATGTCCGGCGACGCCAAGCCCGAATGAGCGCTGACGCCGGGCAAGCGCCTTCGCGGCGTCTCGACAAATGGCTCTGGTGCGTCCGGCAATTCAAAACACGCTCCCTCGCAGCGAAATTCATCAGCGGAGCCAGCGTTCGCGTAACGCGCAAGGGCGCGACGCAGCGTATCGACAAGCCGGGCTTCATTTTATGCGTGGGCGATGATGTTTCGTTCATTCTGGGAGAGCGCCTTATCGCGCTCCGCGTTCTCGGCTTCGCCGCACGCCGGGGCCCCGCGCAGGAGGCGCGCGCGCTCTTCGCCGACAGGGCCGCCTCACGCAAAGGTCAAAACGCCCCGGCCGGCGAGCCTTGCAAGGCGGCGCGATAACGCTAGAAAGGCGGAAATATCGCCTTCAGGAGCCTAGCCCCATGACCTATGTCGTCACGGACGCATGCATCAAATGCAAATACACGGACTGCGTCGAAGTCTGCCCGGTGGACTGCTTTTACGAAGGCGAGAACATGCTCGTCATCAGCCCGGACGAATGCATCGACTG
>JAGRDS010000014.1:0-2762 GCA_020446945.1 Parvularculaceae bacterium | reverse complement strand
GGCGTCTGCGAACCGGAATGCCCGGTCGAGGCGATCGTGCCCGACACAGATGACGCCGACGGCAAATGGGTTGAATTGAACTCGAAATACGCCGGCGAATGGCCCAATATCACCGAAAAGAAAGACCCGCTCGACGGGGCGGACGATTTCGCCCAGGAAAAGGGCAAGCTCGACAAATATTTCAGCCCGAAGCCCGGCGACGGCGCCTGACGCGCGCCGCAGGGCGGGCGAAAACGCCGCAATGCGCAATTCCGACGGCCCCGTGGCGGAAGGCGATATTTTGTGCTATGTTCGCGCCCGAATTGAGCATTGCTTCTGGCGATTGGCGCACGACATCCATCAAGAAACTGAAAAAAACCGGCTAACCCATTGAAATTTGGGAAAAGCCCGTACCGGCTGCGGCCCCCGCCATAGCCGGTTGGACAGACGAGCCTCATCGTTCGGCGGCATGCCGATGACCAACCACACCGTCCCGGCGCGGATCGGCTGTGCGTTCGTCGGCCGAATCGCCGGGGATCGCATAAGCGGCGGCGAAGACCTGAACAAAGAGATTTGACCATGGCGGCGAAAAAAACAAAAGCAAAAACGACCAAGGCGGCGGCGAAAGCCGCGCCGGCGAAAAAGAAAGCGCCGGCGAAAAAAGCCGCACGACCGGCCAAGCCCGCCGCCAAAGCGAAAGCGCCGGCGAAAGCGAAAGCAAAGGCGAAAACAGCGGCCAAGCCTGCAAAAGCCAAGTCCGCCAAGCCGGAACCAAAACCCGCTGCGAAATCGGCAAAGCCTTCGACGAAGTCGGCCAAGCCGGCCGCAAAAACCGCCAAGCCGGTGAAAGCGGCGAAAAAAGCCGACGCCGCGAAAGCGGCCAAGGAAAAGTCGCCGGCGAAAACTGCGGCGAAAAAGAAATTGAATGTCGGCCAGAAGCCGCGTTCGGACCGTGGCGACCTGCCTTTAAAGCCGCAGAGCCTTGCGCCGCTCGCGAGCGGCGAAATGGAACCGGCCGGCGGCGCAAAAGCAACGCCCGCGTCGAAAGAAGCCAAGCAGACTTTCAAGGTCAATGATTTCGTCGTCTATCCCGCTCATGGCGTCGGACGCATCGTCAGCATTGAAAAACAGGTGATCGCCGGGATCACGAACGAATTGTTCGTTCTCGATTTCGAGCAGGAAAAACTGAAACTGAAAGTGCCGACTGCGAAAGCGATTTCCAGCGGCATGCGCGGACTTTCCGACGACGCCCTTATTAAAAAGGCGGTCGATACGCTAAAGGGACGCGCACGGATCAAACGCACGATGTGGAGCCGCCGCGCACAGGAATATGAAGCGAAGATCAATTCGGGCGACATCATTTCCGTCGCTGAAGTCGTTCGCGATCTGTACCGCGCGAGCGACCAGCCCGAGCAGAGCTATTCGGAACGCCAGTTGTTCGAGGCGGCGCTCGATCGGCTCGCACGCGAAGTCGCAGCCGTCAGAAAAGGCGGTCTCGACAAGGCGCTCGGCGAGCTTGACGCCTCCCTTCAACAGAAAAAGGCGGCCTAAAGCATCCGCAGCTGTTTTTCATGGGTCAGCTCGATTGACGGGCCGTTGATCCGTTCGACAAGCCCGCGCGTCTCGATCCGCGCGCCGACGAGCGCTGCGGGATCGAACTTCTTTTTCCAGCGCCGGAAATTCGAAGCTCGAACGCTCGCCGTAAAATCGGATCTGTAGTCTTCGCCGAAATTGAAATAGATCCGGCCTCGCCGCTCTTCGGCGCGCATCACTGCGCCCGCAAAAATCTGGAACCCGAACGCCGGCTCTGCGCGCGCCGCATCGCGGATGCGCCAATCCGGATCGCGCCAGGCGCCTGTCTTTCCTCCGCGCGCTTTTTCCTCCGCTGCGAAACACCTGTCTATAAACGCGAAATCGTCGCTTTCCGGCGCAACGCGCGCAGCGCCGCGTTCAAGCAGCAATTCCTGAAGGCTTGTTTCGCGACCTCCTTCAGCACTCGCATCATTCGCGCGCCATCGAACCGGCCCTGTCAGACGCGCCCACCGGTCCCGCGCGCCGCCCGCGCCGATCAACCGCCCCTCGCGCCTTATATCTTCAAGGACGGCCTGCGCGATCTGCGCGCCCGGATCTGGATCGCCGGACAATGGCGACGGCGACGGAACGATGATGTCGCTGAGATAATACTGGACGCCGGCGAATAGAACGGTTTGCCCGTCGAAAAAGGATACGTCGTTTTGCGGGCGCACGCTCGCGGCGGCGGCGGCGCCGATCAGGAATCGCCGCCTGTTCATTCGAACGCCGCAACGCGGACTTTCGCGACGGCGCTCGCTCCGCGCGCATCGACGACCGAAACGTCATAAAACCCCTTCGCAACGGGTCGCCAGACGGCGCGATCGTCCGTTTGCGCGACGGCGATTTCGCGCCCATCGACATACCAGCGATACTCGCCGGCGCCGCCGCGCGCGGCGAGAACGACCCCGTCGCCGCCGAAAGCGTCCGGATAGATCTCCGATCCCGGAACCGGAAATAAGATCGTCGGCGGGCCCGCCGCAGGCGGCGGCGCCATCCGGACCAATCCGTCCGCTGACAATCCGGTTTGCGGCTCGGCGCGGCGGCGCCCGTCGCCGTCAGCCAGCGCGTCGAACAAAGCGAACAATAACGGCGCCGCCGCCTCGCGACCGGTTGCGCCGGGCCTCGGCGCGCCGTCGGCGCGCCCAACCCAGACGACGATGGTCAATCCGTCCGCATGCCCCGCAGACCAGGCGTCGCGATAGCCGTAGGAG
>JAGRDS010000040.1 GCA_020446945.1 Parvularculaceae bacterium | reverse complement strand
AAACGCTGACCCGTGCGTGGTTGAAAGGGGCTAACTGTTAAAGGAACCTTTAGGAAACTCCTTCACCGTAACATTTCTTGACAAAATAACCTCGTGAGGCGGATATTTGACTGGATGCGTATCTTGGTTTTCATAGCTTTGATCCTGTCCATGGCTGTTTCCCCGGCCGTGGCTTTGTCGTCTTGTGCGACAATGGGGAGTGACGCGAAAAAGATGGAAATGGCTAGCGTCGACCATAAGATGTCGATGGAAGCTATGGTCGCTAATGACTGCAGCGACATGAACCAAGAGATGCCGCAAAGTCATGACGCCGGCTGTCTGGCCGCTTGCGCGCTTGTCTGCCCGGGCTTTTATTCAGTACCCGCCGTTTCGGTAGATCAAGAACCAGCTTTTCGCTTCGTGCAATATGCAATCCCGCGAATTGACCCGGGACTTGCGACACTGTCTCGTTTAGACCCACCGCCTCCTCGAATCTGAGCATGCCCGCAATTTAATGCGGACGCCGTCACCGTCGCCGCGCCTTTGAGGCGCGGGGCGCTTGTTGAACGTGCTCAGATTTGAGAAATATCATGCTGAAGATTATTAGCGCGATGGCTGCGGCTGTCGCTGGACTGGCGTTGGCGAATGCACACGCCGCCGGTCAACCGCTGGAATTGAGCGAAGCGGTTGAGATCGCCGTCACCGCCGAAGACCCGGCCTACGCTCGGTTCGAGGTAAGGGCGGCGGCGCAAGAAGATCGCGCCGTTTCAGATTCGCAATTGCCGGACCCCACCTTGCGGACTGCGCTCGCAAATGTGCCAACCGACACATTCGCATTCGGCCAGGAGCCCATGACGCAAGCGCAGGTGGGTCTGCGTCAGGAAATACCGCGAGGGAGCACCTTGCGGCTAAACCGCGAAAAGCGCGAGGGCGAGGCGGAAATCGAACGCATGCGCCGCGAGGCGACGGTTCGCAATGTCGCGTTCTCGGTGCGGCTCGCCTGGCTGGATAAATTTCATGCAGCTAACGCGCAGGCCCTTGTTGAGGAGAGTCGCAATGCGGTCAGCGAGCTCATCGATGCGCTAAGCGCGTCGTTTGCGCAGGGCAAGCTGACAAGTCAGGACGTGCTGCGCGCCGAACTTGAGCTGTCGCTCTTGGACGACAAACTCGCCGAGCTACAGCAACGACGCGCCACAGCCGAAGCAGAGCTTTCACGATTTATCAGCGCGAATGCCTCGCGGCCTTCGCCGGATAATCTACCGGCATTCACGTCGCCCGGAACCGTGGAAGAAATCGAAGCTCGTCTCGTTCGTCATCCCGTGGTGCGAGTGAGCGACGCCATGATCGGCGTCGAAGAAACCGATGTTGAACTCGCGAAGCAAGCCTACAAACCGGCCTGGGCGATCGAAGGCGGATACGGCGCCCGCGGCGCCGACCGGCCCGATTTCGCCAGCGTCGGGGTCAGTCTGACGATCCCGTTATTCACGGGCAAGCGTCAGGACCGCGCCTTGTCGGCGGCCCGGAAGGACAAGTCAGCCGCGGAACTCGATCGTGCGACGACATTGCTCGATCTGAGGCGCGATCTTGTTCGCGCTTACGCCGACTGGACGCAACTGGACCGGCGTGTCGCTCTATATGATGACGCCGTCATCAAGCGCGCCAATGAAACAGCCGATGCTTCCGTTTCCGCCTATGGCGGCGGACTTACAGACTTTCCCGAACTTATCCGCAGCCAACTCGCCGAACTCGATGCGGAGCTGAAACGCCTCGAACTGCGTGTCGAACGCGCCAAGGCGTGGGCGCGGCTTACCTATCTTGCAGGAGACGACCAATGACCAAATCTCGCATGATCATTATTTTATTGCTCGTAATCGGCGCATCAGGTGCATTCTTTCTGTTGCGGCAAGGCGGCGGCCATTCATCAATGGATATGGCGGACGGCGGCGAACGCAAGATCGCCTATTGGGTCGCGCCGATGGACCCGAACTACCGGCGCGATGAACCCGGCAAGTCGCCGATGGGGATGGATCTTATTCCTGTCTACGAAGGCGAAGAAAACGGCGGCGGAGAACCGTCCCTGAAAATAAACGCTGCCGTCGTTCAGAATATCGGCGTCAAGACGGAGGATGTCATGCGCGAGGATATGGCGCGCGACATCAATACAGTCGGCTCGATCACGATCGACGAGGAAGCTCGCTCCGACATTCACGTTCGCGCCGAAGGCTGGATTGAAAAACTGCACGTTGAATCGGTCGGTGAGAAAGTCGAAGCCGGCGATGTTCTGTTCGAACTCTACGCGCCGGCCCTGGTGGCGGCGCAATCGGAATTCATCCAGGCGCTGAAGATCGGGCGTGTGCCATTGACAGTGGCGGCGAGCGAGCGGCTGACCGCGCTCGGCATGAGCGCCGATCAGATCGCGGAACTAAAGCGCACTCGGAAACAAATGCGCCTTGTCTCAGTGAAGGCGCCGCAATCGGGCGTCGTCACCATGCTGAACGCCCGCGAAGGCATGTATCTGAAGCCCAGCGACATGGCGCTGCGGCTCGCCGACCTCTCGAATGTCTGGATCATCGCGGACGTGTTTGACACGGAGGCCGCCTGGGTGTCGGCCGGCGATCGCGCGGTCATGACCTTGCCCGCGTTTCCCGGCGAGACATGGGAAGGCGAAGTCGACTACGTCTATCCGACCGCCGAAATGATGACGCGCACGGTGCAGGTTCGTTTGCGGTTTCCCAATCCCGGCGACCGCTTGCGGCCGAATATGTTCGCCAATGTGGCTATCGGCGCTGAACCCCAACATAACGTGCTGACCGTTCCGCAATCGGCTGTCATTCGATCAAGCAAAGGCGATCGCGTCATCCTCGCGTTAGGCGAGGGACGATTCCGCCCGGCGGAAGTCAGAACCGGCATGGAGAGTGGCGGCAAAGTCGAAGTCCTTGCGGGGCTCACGGCTGGCGAACGCGTTGTCGTTGAAAGCCAGTTCCTGATCGACTCGGAGGCGAGTCTGGACTCAGGTTTGTTGCGCATGGCGGCGCCCGCCGAAGAAGAGAACGCGCCGATCGGTATGGACGGGATGTCCATGTCGGACATGAATATGTCGGCGGGTGACATGAACACGAGTGAGGCTGTCGGCGCCGAAGGCCGTGTCGTTTCCGTCGATATGGACGCCAAAAGCGTCACCATCGATCATAAACCCGTCCC
>JAGRDS010000039.1 GCA_020446945.1 Parvularculaceae bacterium | reverse complement strand
GCTCCTGCATCGCGTCGCCAGACATTCCGGTCATGCTCGCCATTTCAGCCTTTGGCGCGGTCGGCGATTCCATATCGGCCATCGATCCATGGTCCATGGCGCCGTGATCCATCGAAGCAGCTCTCCCAGCGCCGTGTCCCATCGAACCGTGATCCATACCGCCCATGGATCCGTGACCCATCGCCGCCATGCCCATGTCTTTGTGGGTCAGGATCGGCCGCTCTCTTAAGAGCGGCGCCGTTGCACGCATGTCGGGTTCGGGTGCGAGGGTCGCCACGACCTGGCCGTATCGGTCGATTGCTTCAGCGACCATCGGGAACGCGCGTTCGCGCTTTGGTTCGACAATGACGTCGTAGGTTTCCGCGACGCCGATCTGGAATTCATCTGTATCGACTGGCTGCACATTGAGCCCATCGGCGGCGACGACGGTCATCGGCAGGCCGGGTATGCGGAAGTTGAAGATGGTCATCGCCGACGCATTGATGATGCGCAAGCGAATGCGTTCGCCGACATTGTATATGGCGCTCCAGTTATCCGCGGTCGAATGCCCATTAATCAAATACGTGTAGACCGCGCCGGTGACGTCAGAAATATCCGTCGCGGACATGCGCATTTGCGCCCACATGGCGCGGTCTTTGATGACACCGCCAAGCCCCATGTCGCCTGCGTCGTCAATAAAGTCGCCGACGGTGCGCTCCTGGAAATTATATACCTCGTTGCTCTTTTTAAGCTTTGCGAAGACCTTGTGCGGATGCTGGAAAAGCCAGTCGGACAAAACCAATACATATTCGCGGTCATATTGAACGGGGTCCGGGCCCGCGGGATCGATAATCAGCGGGCCGTAATGGCCACTTTGTTCCTGCAGGCCTGAATGCGAGTGATACCAATAGGTCCCGCTCTGGGGCAGGGCGAACTTGTATTCGAACGTTTCGTCGGGCTTGATGCCGGGGAACGAAACGCCCGGCACGCCGTCCATATAGAACGGCACAAGAAGCCCATGCCAGTGGATCGACGTGTCCTCTTGGAGCCTGTTTTTCACCCGCAAGGAAAGTTCCTCGCCTTCGCGAAAGCGTAAGAGCGGTCCGGGCAACGTGCCGTTGATTGTGATGGCGTGCCCTGACCGACCGCCGATACTGACGGCGCTGTGTCCAACGGTGAGGTCGAACGAATTGCCGGCCTGCTCAAAAATTCCCTTATTTCCCGCGGATGCGCTTTTCGCCCAGGCGGGTATGAGACCGGGAATGCTCGCGGCGACGCCGCCGGCAATTGTTGATTCTAAAAAACGTCGTCTCGTGAACACGGGGTGATCTCCAATTCTCAAAAGTGCGAAAAGACGGCCCGCCAAAGAGCAGTGGGCCGCTCTTAAGTTCAGTGATGTCCCTTGTGCGCGTCTTCGCCTTGTTCATGGGCGGAGTGATCCATGCCGGGCATGTCGCCCATGCCTTCTATGTCGCAGGAACGGCCTTCGTCGACAGCGGCTTTCATCGCAACGTCGTGCATGTGCGTCATGCAGGCCTCGTGCGCGCCGTCTTCGACATCGAGCGAACACATCGCTGCGATCGAATAGGATTTGTCTTTTTCGGCTTTCAGCAGAAAATGAATGCGTTCGCCGGTTGCGAAGGCGGAGAGATCGATCGGCTTCAACACGGCGAAGTCCATCTTCATTTCCGGCCAGCCTATCAATTCAATCGGCTTGTGAGTGACATTTACTTTCGACTTCTTGACATCGAGTGCGTTGATCACGCCCTCGCCCATCGGCATGCCGCAATGGTCCATGCTGGTCATCATTGCGTCATGGTCCATTTGCATTTTTTCTTCCGCAGCGAACGCAGGCGACAAGGCCGCTCCCGCGAATAGGGCTGCCGCAGTGGTGAATACGAGATTCGACATTGGTATTTTTCCTTTCAGGAACAGAATTCATTGTTGATCGGTTGGTTGAGGCTGGGACTGACGCGATAAAAATTAGCGACAGTTATCCAAACATCGCCGCCGTCTGGCTCAGCCAAGACGGTCGGCGTTCGTGCGCGTCAGTGAAGACGCGCATATAAAACTTCTAGATCAGAAGCCGGATTTTCAGGGAAACAGGGGTCGCCTTCGGCGGACCATGCCACAAATTAGCGAAACGAGTAATTCTGTCTGCAAATATATTGCTGTTCTGCGCGGCGACTATGGCGCCAACTGCTTTTTCAGTTAGCGGCGGCGCGAATGAGGCAGCTGTCTCCGCTTTTACTGATGTCTTGAAGAACTGCGCCGTTTTGCAGTGCTGACAATCATGTTGATCAGGACCACAAGGCGCTGATTTTTGGGAGGCGCGCATGTGTTCGCCATGCTCCTCACCATGACGAGCATGTTCATCGTGAACTGAAGTAGCGTTGTGCTGGTGTTCTACAACGGGCGCTGATTCAGCGATCATGCCGGCGCAGACACTGTGCCCCGCGCTGAGCAGGATTGCCAACGCTGCAAAGAGGGCAGACTTTAATGCGCCAGTGATCACGCCTTGACCAACCTTTCTGACGCGACTATTTATACCCCCAAAGGGTATATGTCAATAACGGAAAACCATGTCTGATTCAGCAGCAATCATCAAACGCTTGAACCGCATCGAGGGCCAGGTCCGGGGCGTCGCCCGCATGGTCGAGGAAGATCGCTATTGCATCGATATCCTGCATCAGGTGCAGGCGATCAAATCGGCGTTATCGCGGGCGGAAAGTGAAATCCTCAAAAACCATGCCCATCATTGCGTTGCCGAGGCAATAAAGACCGGCAGCGCCAAGGCGCAACAAGAAAAGTTTTCGGAGTTAGTCGACCTGTTTGAAAAAACAAAACGATAAGGGTGCGTTGTATTACGGCGTCATGGGAGGAAACATGAAATTGTCCATTTTTGCGCGTCGAGTGAGCAGACTGATCCAGCGCAACCGAAACTTGTTTTTGGGTGTCGTCTTCGTGAGCGCAATGCTCAGCGTTTCCGCACACGCCCATCAGACGTTCCTGCTGCCGGATAAATTCCAATACGCCGAAGCGGAAACAGTCAGCGTCGCGCTGACGAGCGCTCTTGCTTTTCCGGACATGGAAAGCGGGCCGGCCGAGGACCGCATTGCATATTATTCGGCCTCAATCCGCGATGAAGTTATTGAAGACGTGTCGTTTGAAGAAGGCGAGATCGCGCTGACAATGCGGTTTGCGGCCGGGCGTTCCGGCGCCGCTGTCGTCGCCATCAGCAGCAAACCGCGCGCGGGCGAGATTCCGCCTGAAGATGTTGAGCTCTATCTTGACGAAATCGAAGCGGACGAAGCGATCATTGCTGCATTCAAGGCATTGCCCGGTTCGCCGCTGCTCCAGCGCAGCTACGCCAAACACGCAAAGACATTTCTTTGCATCGAGACGTGCGATAATGATGAAAATCACGCATCGCCGGTCGGTCAGAAACTGGAGTTCATCGTAAAGGCTGACCGTTCATTTCAATTGCTCCTTGACGGTGAACCGCTTGCCGGCAGGCAAGTGACAATCGTTCCATTCGATGGAGAAACGTCGTCAGTCGCGACCGATGAAGACGGCAAGGTTCTTGTTACTGATGCCCTGTCCGGCGTCATCATGTTATCGGCCGTCTGGATCACGCTGCCCGATGAACCCGACGGGGTTTATCATAGTGACTATGCGACGCTGACCGTCGACCTCGATCAGCTCCCATAAGCGCAAAGCATGACCGTTCAAAAGTGGATAGTACGCGTCCACAAATGGATCGCGTTGATTGTCGGATTGCAGATCGTCCTCTGGATCGCCGGCGGTTTTGTCATGAGCGCCATTCCGATCGAAATCGTGCGCGGCGAACACAAGGTCGCGCAGCACGAGGTTGAGCCGTTTGATGTTGAAGGATTGCTTTCGCTCAGCGATGCGATCACGGCAATCAACGCATCCGCGATAAAATCAGCGATGCTCGGGGAGATGTTGGGTCAACCTGTTTGGCGAATAGTGGGGCAAGATGAAGGGCTCGCAATTATTGACGCCCGCAATGGCGCGATTTTATCGCCCATAGATGAATCAACGGCGCGCGCGATCGCCGAGGGCGATTTTAGCGGCAGCGCTGACATTCAATCTGCCGAATATGTTGAATCGCCGCCGACAGAATACAACAAATCCGGTCCCGTCTGGCGCGTTCAGTTCGATGATGGCGACAAAACGACAATTTATGTCGATCCATCGACCGGCGAGATCACAGCGCGGCGTTCTGAAACGTGGCGCCTGTTCGACTTTTTCTGGAAACTCCATGTCATGGACTATGACGACGGCGCCGATTTCAATCATCCGTTGCTCATCACCGCCGCGGGCATGGCGATTTTTGTCTCGATGTCGGGGTTCATATTACTGATCGTCAAAATGCGACGGAGCCTTGCCCTGTGGAGGAGCAACAGGAAAAAAGCCGCGCCCGCCGACGCGTGATCAGATCATCGATTGGACGAAACTCAGAATCCGGCCGCCATCGGGTCTCGCGGTTCGCCGTCGACAATGATTTCATAGTGCAGAATGACCGCCTCCGCATTTCCGGTGTTGCCCGTTTTTCCGATAACGTCGCCTTGGCGAACGTCGTGGCCGACATGCATCGAAGTGGCGAAAGTTGAAAGATGAGCGTAACGGGTTTTTACACGACTGTTATGGCGTATTAGAATCATTTTGCCATACCCGCCGGCGTTTCGGATTTCTTCGACGACGCCGTCGCCAGCAGCGTACACTGAGTGAGGGTGGCCCGTAGACAGATCAATTCCGTTATGTCGTCGCGGCCGATCGTGGCGAAAGCCGAACCCTGATGAAAAACAGGCGCGCCGAACCGGCGCACGCGCCAGCGAAACGCCAGCAACATTCGCGAACGGGCGATAATTGATTATGTGGCGCCCGCTATCTGTCGGCGGCGCGTTATCGATGTGATCACCTTTGCAGAGATGCAGCGTTGAGGCGAACCCGCCCGCGGACATAGGCGCATCGGAGTTTGGAGGGCCGCCAGCTGGGGCCGTAACGCATGCGCTCAAAGAAAACGCCGCCAGCACGGTCAATCGAAAAATGTTAAACGAGTATTCAGGCATATAAAATTCGCTTCCGATACCAACATTTTCGATGAGGAATATGGAATTCCTAAGGCGGCGGGCGGATCATGCGGCCATCCATTGTTCGCTCGGATTTCACATATGGGTGAGCGCAGTTGCGAAGAGTTCTCGTTTCTATCGGCAGGGAGCTTTGCCATCGCGCCCAACATGTCTGCTAATCCGAACGCGGCGCACAACTTGAACACCGGGCTTTTCCGCCTGGGGTTGCGAGGCAGGCTTCACAAGGATTTACGGTTATTTAGAATTTATTCAGCCAGCGCATACATTATTTGCCCGATTGACAATCCGTCTAAGCAGGCAAATATTCAATCTAATGCGGATACTGCTGTTCATAACCCTGATGCTGTCGATGGCTGTCGCTCCGGCGGCGGCGCTCGCATCCTGCGTCTCCATGGGTTCCGATATGGAGATGGCGCAAATATCGTCAGATGACGCGCCAGTGAAAATGGCCGGCATGGTTCCGAACGATTGCGCGGATATGGACGGCGCGCCGCAACAATCACATGACGCCGGCTGTCTGGCCGCTTGCGCGCTTGTCTGCCCGGGCTTTTATTCAGTACCCGCCGTTTCGGTAGATCAAGAACCAGCTTTTCGCTTCGTGCAATATGCAATCCCGCGAATTGACCCGGGACTTGCAACACCGTCACATTTAGACCCGCCGCCTCCTCGAATCTGAGCATGCCCGCAATTTAGTGCGGACGTCGTCACCGTTTCCACGCCTTTGAGGCGCGGGGCGCTTGTTGAACGTGCTCAGATTTGAGAAATATCATGCTGAAGATTATTAGCGCGATGGCTGCGGCTATCGCTGGACTGGCGTTGGCGAATGCACACGCCGCCGGTCAACCGCTGGAATTGAGCGAAGCGGTTGAGATCGCAGTCACCGCCGAAGACCCGGCCTACG
>JAGRDS010000058.1 GCA_020446945.1 Parvularculaceae bacterium | reverse complement strand
ACTTTCCCTAACGACGCTCTTCCGTTAGGGAAAGAGTGTACTCCTTCTTCCATAGTTACCAACATCCTGATCCGCCCTTCCGGCGACCGTGTCGTGGCATCCGCTGCGACCCCCACCTCCTCACGTGGCGTGATCGAGATCCAAGGGGCCGATAATGTCACCATCGATGGTGATGACCCGCTGACGAGCGGCATCCGGAACCTCACCTTCCAAGCCGCCACCTCGACGAACACGGGTGTAGCTGTGGTGCGTTTCGCCTCCACAAGCACGACCAACGGTGCCACCTTCTGCACGATCAGGAACTGTATCGTGATCGGTTCACGCAGCTCCACGAGTTCTGCCGTGACGAACTACGGCATCTACTCAGGCACCTCTGGAACAGGCTCCACCTCGACCAGTGGTCAATCGGACAACAACGACAACCTGACGATCGAGAACAATGAGGTGAAACGCTGCTACTGGGGCATCTATGTGGCCGGTACTTCATCCAATGTGTGCGATAACCTGATCATCCGCAACAACCTGGTCGGTTCCACGGTCGCGGCGGATGCCGTGGCGAACAGGGGCATCTATCTCCAGAACACCCAGGCCTCGGCCGGTGCAGCCTCTGCAACGGTGCAAGGCAATGACATCCAGCTCACCGCTTCGAGCGGCAGCACCGCTGCAGCCGTGGGCATCGAGGTGGCCAGCACCAACGCAGGCGCCCAGATCGTGCGGAACAACATCCACGACAGCTATCACGCGAACACCAGCGGTTACGGCATGTACGGGATCCATGTGACCGGCTCCACGAACAACGCCGGTGTGACGATCGCCAACAACTTCATCCGCGACCTGTACAATGACAACTGGACGGCCACCATCAGCGCCACCTCCACCGACCTGCCCGTCGGCATACGTGTGAGCGTGGGCGCCACAGGCCTGAGGATCCTGAGCAATTCGGTGAGCTTGAACACACCGAACACCGACAATGCGACCGCCGGCATCTCAGCCTGTCTTCAACTCACCGTGACCGGCGCGACCGGCTCGGATATCCGGAACAACATCTTCTCGAACACCCAGACAGGTCCAGCGGGCAGCAAGTACTTCGGCGTGGTGGCAGTAGCTGGTTTCCCATGGGGCACCATCAACAACAATGCATATGCAGCGAACTCGGCCATCAACATCATCGGTTGGCAGACATCGGACCGCACCACCCTCGCCGCCTGGCAGAGCGTGACATCCCAGGATGGGGCATCGATCACCACGGCAGCACCCTTCCAGGCTTCCACCGACCTGCACATCAACACCTCCAACCCGAACGCAAGCGCGTACAACGGCACGGGTGCCAGCGGAACCGGCATCACCGTCGACTACGACGGTGACGCACGTGGAACTCCACCCGATATCGGTGGAGATGAGTTCATCCTGCTCACCTGCTCCAGTGCTGACGGCGGCACGATCACGCCTGGCAGTGCATCCGCATGTGCAGGTGGCACGTACGTGATGACGAGCAGTGGTATCGGTTCAGGCGCCGGGATCACCAACCAGTGGATGGTCTCCAACGTCTCCGGTGGTCCTTACTCGAACGTGAGCGG
>JAGRDS010000038.1 GCA_020446945.1 Parvularculaceae bacterium | reverse complement strand
TCACCATCGATCATAAACCCGTCCCCGAAATCGGTTGGCCGTCGATGGTCATGGCGTTCAAGGCCTCTTCGAAAATTGATCTAATGAGCGTCAAAGTGGGCGCGCCCGTGCGATTCGCGTTTCGCGAGACCGAGACCGGCTACGAACTCGACATGCTCGAACCGATGCCGGAAGACGCCGAGACGGGAGACGAACAATGATCTCCCAAATCATCCGCGGTTCGATAGAAAACCGTTTCCTTGTCATTGTCGGGGCGCTGTTTCTCGCGGTCGCCGGCGTCATTTCGTTGCGTTCGACGCCGCTCGACGCGATCCCCGATCTCTCCGACGTGCAGGTCATCATCAAGACCAGCTATCCTGGACAGGCGCCGCAGGTCGTCGAGGATCAAGTCACCTATCCGCTGGCGACGGCGATGCTCGCCGTGCCCGGCGCGAAAACAGTGCGCGGCTATTCTTTCTTCAACGATTCTTACGTCTACATCATATTCGAAGACGGAACCGATCTTTACTGGGCGCGCTCGCGCGTTCTCGAATATTTAAGCCAGGTCGCGCCGCAATTGCCCGATGCGGCGAAACCTGCATTGGGTCCGGACGCCACAGGCGTCGGCTGGGTCTACCAATATGCTTTGATCGACAAGACCGGCCGGCATAATCTTGCCGATCTGCGGTCGCTGCAGGACTGGTTCCTGAAATACGAGCTTCAGACCGTCGAAGGCGTTTCGGAAGTCGCCGCCATCGGCGGCATGGTCAAGCAATATCAGGTGGTCCTTGATCCGAACCGGTTGCGTTCCTTCGGCATACCATTAGCTGAGGTCCGCCGCGCCATCGAACGCGGCAATATGGAGTCCGGCGGGCGCGTTGTCGAAATGGCGGAGGCGGAATATATCGTCCGCGCCGGCGGCTATGTGGAATCGATCGAAGATTTGCAGCGGATCCCGTTGCGCGTCAGCGATGCGGGAACGCCGATATTGCTGCGCGATGTGGCGGACATTCGGCTCGGGCCGGAGCTGCGCCGCGGCGTCGGCGAACTTAACGGCGAGGGCGAGGCGGTTGGCGGCGTCATCATCATGCGCGCCGGCGGCAACGCCGAAGCGACGATCAAACTCGTT
Organism: Parvularculaceae bacterium; assembly: GCA_020446945.1. Classification (GTDB taxonomy): domain Bacteria; phylum Pseudomonadota; class Alphaproteobacteria; order Caulobacterales; family Parvularculaceae; genus Amphiplicatus. The sequence continues at coordinate 3,895 of JAGRDS010000038.1, read as the reverse complement.
AAGAAGAAGCTCGAAACTCTAAAGGCAGGCCTGCCGGAAGGCGTCGAACTGGTGACGACCTATGACAGATCGAAGCTGATCGAACGCGCTGTCGAAACGTTGCAAGGCAAACTGCTTGAAGAATTCCTCATTGTGGCGCTGGTCTGCGCGCTGTTTCTCTATCATTTGCGATCCGCGCTTGTGGTTGTGATCAGTCTGCCTTTGGGCGTGCTCGCCGCGTTTATCGTCATGAACGCGCAAGGCATCACCGCCAACATCATGTCGCTCGGCGGCATCGCCATCGCCGTCGGCGCCATGGTCGACGCCACTATTGTGATGATCGAGAACGTGCATAAGAAGCTGGAAGAAGATAGCGACATGAAGGGTTCCGACCGCTGGCGGTTGATCGCCGATGCTTGCGTCGAAGTCGGACCGCCGCTGTTCTTCTCTCTTCTTATCATTACGCTGAGCTTTACGCCGATCTTCGCCCTGCAGGCGCAGGAAGGGCGATTGTTCTCGCCGCTCGCTTTTACAAAAACCTACGCCATGGCGGCGGCGACGATCCTGTCGGTGACGCTGGTACCGGTGCTGATCGGGTTGCTGGTGCGGGGACGCATTGCCCCGGAGCACAAGAACCCGGTCAATCTTCTGCTCATGCGCGGCTACCGGCCGGTGATCGGTCTGGCTTTGCGTCGGCCTTGGGCGACCATCGGCGCCGCCGCCTTGCTGATGGCGAGCATGGCGATTCCGGCGAGCTTCATCGGCGGCGAATTCATGCCCGATCTCGATGAGGGCGATCTTCTTTACATGCCGAGCGCCTATCCAGGCATCTCCGCTGGAAAAGTCGCCCAGGTCGTTCAGCAAACGAACAAGCTGATCAAGACCATTCCCGAAGTTGAGACCGTTTATGGCAAGGCGGGCAGGGCGGAGACGGCGACCGATCCGGCGCCACTGCCGATGATCGAGACGACCATTCAATTAAAACCGCGCAGTGAATGGCGGCCCGGCGTCACTATGGACTCGCTCAAAGCCGAATTGAATTCGCTGGTCGATGTACCGAGCCTCACCAATGTCTGGATCATGCCGATCAAGAACCGACTCGACATGCTGGCGACCGGCATAAAGACGCCGGTTGGCGTCAAGGTCGCCGGACCTGATCTTAACGTGATTGCAGAGGTTGGCCGCGACATTGAAAATGTGTTGCAGGGCGTCGACGGCACGGCGTCTGTTTACGCAGAGCGCGTAACCGGCGGGCGGTTTATCGATGTTGATATCAACCGCGAAGCGGCGGCGCGTTTCGGTCTCAATATCGCCGATGTCCAGGATATCGTGCGCACAGCGATCGGCGGCATGACCATCGGCCAGAGCGTCGAAGGTCTTGAACGCTATCCGATCAACCTCAGATATCCGCGCGACGTGCGCGATTCGCCTGCGCGCCTGCGCGAGTTGCCGATTGTAACCGCATCGGGCGCGGAGATTCCGCTCGGCCGCATTGCCGACATACGCATCAATGAAGGCCCGGCGATCATCCGCAGCGAGAATGCACGGCTTAACGGCTGGATTTATGTGGACATCACCGGTCGCGATATCGGCTCCTATGTCGAGGAGGCCCGGAATGTGGTTGCTGAAAATGTGGACTTGCCGGCGGGCTATTCCATATCCTGGTCCGGACAGTACGAATATATGCAGCGCGCCAAGGAACGCTTCGCCTATGTGGGGCCGGGCATGCTCATTATCATCATGCTGCTCCTGTTCCTGAACTTCAGGAACGTCGCTGACGTCCTGATTATTCTGGGCACCTTGCCTTTCGCGCTCGTCGGAGGACTGTGGCTGATGTTTCTCCTTGGCTTCAACATGTCCGTCGCCGTCGCTGTCGGATTCATCGCGCTTGCCGGCGTCGCCGTCGAAATTGGCGTGTTGATGATCATGTATCTGAAGCAGGAAGTCGCGGCGGCGAATGTGATTGCGAAAGAGGAAGGCGCGCCGCTCGATGAAGCGCATTTCGCTGACGCCATCGCCAAGGGCGCGCTGCGGCGTCTGCGGCCGATCATGATGACCTTCGCGGTCATCTTCGCGGGGCTTTTGCCCATCATGTACGGCCATGGCGCCGGCGGCGAAGTCATGCGCCGCATCGCGGCCCCGATGATCGGCGGCATCGTCAGCGCGACCGTACTCGCCCTTGTCGTCATCCCGGCGGTTTACTTTCTGTGGAATCGACGGGCGTTGATAGCTTCATCAAAAGCGTCGTCGCTCCCGCGCGGTTTAGCGCCAGCCGAATAAATTCGTTTGGGCGAGCAAAAAGATTGTGGTCGCGCCTTAATGCTCATGCGCACAGAGCGTGTGATTGGAGAGAATTTCAATCACGCGGCAATCTGAAATTTTGTCGACGCTGCATTCCTTGATCATCCGATTGAGCTCGCGTTCGAGCGATTTCAATCGCTTGATGCGTTGTCTGACGTCTTCGGCGTGACGGCGCGCGATTTCATCAACGTCCGCGCAGGACCGGTTCTCATTTCTGGAGAGGGCGATCAGTTCACGGATCGCCTCCAACGGAAAGCCAAGATCGCGGGCGTGGCGAATGAACCGCATTCTCTCAATGGCTTTGGCGTCGTATATTCGCTGGCCGCCGGCCGACCGATCCGGCGGATCAATGAGGCCAATGCTCTCATAATAACGAATTGTTGTGACTTTGACGTCCGAGGCTTTTGCCAGCCGGCCGATAGTCACGGGACTTTTTTCGGATTTCAGCATTTTACCCCTTGAACCTACAGTTGCTGTAGACATTAGGTTAGGCTCAGCGGCAAAGCAATGGAGAGCCGGGATGGCCGGATGCGCCTGCGAGGACAATAAAATTGACGCCGATCAATTCGACGGCCGGTCGCCCGCATATAGGCGGGCGCTGATCGCGGTGATTGCGATCAACGCCGCAATGTTTCTGGTCGAAATGTCGGCCGGGTTTCTCGGGAGTTCACAGGCGCTGAAAGCCGACGCTCTCGATTTCGCGGGCGATACCGCGACCTACGCTTTGAGCTTCGCGGTTATCGGCGCGGCGCTGCGCACGCGCGCAACGGCGGCGCTGATTAAAGGCGCCAGTCTTGGCTTGATGGCGCTGTTTGTCCTAACCACCACGGTTGCGAGCGCGTTCGGCGACGCCTCTCCTGTTGCGCCCGTGATGAGTGGCATCGGGTTTGCTGCGCTCGCCGCCAATGTCGCCAGCGTTTTTATTCTCCTTCGCTGGCGGGACGGCGATTCAAATGTCCGCTCCGTCTGGCTCTGCTCGCGCAACGACGCCATCGGCAATATCGGCGTGATCGCCGCCGGCGGCGCCGTTTGGCTGACCGGATCGTTTTGGCCCGATTTGATTGTCGCGGCATTGCTTGCGAGCCTGTTCGCCAGATCAGCTTGCTCGATTATTGCGCAGTCGATGAAAGAACGCCGCGCGTCGCTGAATTTCGCCGAGGGGCGTGTTTGAGCATGGTGCGGACGTTACTTATTTTGGCGGCGGCCAATGCTGCGTTTTCCATTCCGATGGCGATGCTGGTTAAACGGGACTTTTCGAAACGCGGACGCGTCAGCATACCGATGGCCGTCTGGACCGGCGCCGCAATGCACGGCAATTCTTTGTTGCTGTTTGCAATCGCGTGGTTCGATCGGGGTTCGCTTGGCGCCCCAAGTATTCTGACGAGCGCGGCTGGCGGATTTTTTGCGATTGCCGGGGCTGCGCTGATTTATCTGGGCCGGAGCGCCTATGCGGATTTTTCGAGAGTCTATGGCCTCAAGGAAGACGAACTTATTGACCGGGGCGTTTACCGCTGGTCGCGCAACCCGCAATATGTCGGATACGGCTTGTTCCTGGGTGGAGTGTCATTGGCAGCGCTTTCGGTTTGGGCATTCGTGCTCACCCTGTCATTCGCGC
>JAGRDS010000037.1:4569-18007 GCA_020446945.1 Parvularculaceae bacterium | reverse complement strand
GCCAGTTCGGCCGCGTGGAGATTCCGCAGGAAGCCTTTATCAAGGCCCTGAAGATCGACAGTTAGCCGGCTCGCATCGCGCGCGGCGAACAAGCTGTTTACTCGTTCAACACGGCGGAAAATTCTGCGGCGTTATCCGACGCGCGCGCCAGCGCATGCGCCGCATCCTGCGCGGCTTTTACTGCTTGTGCGCGCGCGCCTGCGCGACTCGCCGCCAGCGCGGCGCTGGTCGGCGCGGCGCGGAGTGCGGCCGCTTCCGCGTCGATGAGGCGCAGCGCCGGCGGCGACAGGGCTTGCGCCTCGTCGTTTGACCGGGAGAGCGACAAGTGGGCCGAACGCGCTGCGCGCAGGCGAGCGCCCAACTGAACCGTTCGCCGGTTTTCATCCCTATACAAATCAAGTTCATCATCGCGGTCGCTGAAATACCGGGAAGTCGCGGCGGCCAGGCTGCCTGACGACAGCCGGAACTGTTGCGCCGCGAGCGCGGCATTGTCCGCCGCCCCGCGTATGCGCGCAATTCGCCGGGCGAGCGCTTCGCCGTCGAGGCTCTCCACCGCTTCGAGCGCGGCGCCCGCCTCGCGCATGGCGGCTTCACCCGCGCGCGCATCCGTTTCGAATTGCGCGAGCCGCTTCAACAGAATTTCGGTTGAATCAACACCCCGTCGGCCGAGCGAATCGTAAACCGCGGATGCGCAGCCGGCGATAGGAAGCATGATAAAGACGATCGCGACAGCGAGTGCGATCGGGGCGGCGGCTCCGGGGTTTGCCGGACGTTCCGCGCCCGGCATGACGACATGCGCGCCGCGCCGGAACCGGTGCGCCCGCTTCGCGATTGTGTCGAATTTCACGCGAAATTCCTTTCCACCTGCGGCCATTGCCGCTCGCGGCAATGCAACCTACAATATTCCATCCAGCGCGCGCCGCAATTGCGGCTTCCTCAAAAGGAGACCCCATGTCAGGCACTTTGATTTTCCTGATCGTCATTGTCGTGATCGGTCTTGCGGCGATCGGCATATACAACCGCATTGTCGGCCTCAATCAACGCGCGGATCAGGCGTTCGCGGATATAGACGTGCAGCTAAGGCAGCGCCATGACCTCATTCCCAATCTCGTCGAAACCGTGAAGGGCTACGCGACGCATGAGCGCTCGACGCTCGATGCGGTCATCCAGGCGCGCAACGCGGCCTCAGCGGCGCACGGCCCGGCCGACCAGGCGCAGGCTGAAGGTTTCCTGAATGCGGCGCTTGGTAAACTGTTCGCGCTCGCTGAGGCCTATCCGGACCTGAAGGCGAACACGAACTTCATGGAATTGCAGCGCGAGCTTGCCGATGTTGAAAATAAAATCGCCGCTGCGCGCCGCTTCTTCAACAACGCCATCCAGGAATTCAATACCGCGATCCAGCAAATTCCCGGCAATTTCATCGCGCCGCTGGGCGGCTTTTCCAACCGCGAATTCTTCGAAATTCCGGGAGAATCCCGCGCGGAAGTCGAAGCCGCGCCGAACGTCAAGTTCTAGCGTGTGAAACGCATCGGTCTCATCGGCGGCGTCAGTCCCGAATCGACTGAAGTTTACGTTCGCCTTCTCAACCGGGGCGCCCGCGCGCGCCTTGGCGGCGCGCATTCGGCGAATTTTCTCGTCTGGCACCTCGATTTCGGGACCATGATGGATCTTTATCGCGCGCGCGACTGGCCGCGTTTCGCCGAGGAGGTCGCGGAGGCGGGCGAGGGGTTGAAGCGCGCCGGCGCAGTGGCGTTGATGATCGGATCCAATACGACCCATCGCGCCGCGGCGACGCTCGGCGCGGCGACCGGAATAAGGATTGTCCATCTGCTGGATGTTCTGGCGCAGGAACTGACGAACAAAGCGGTAAAGCGTCCGCTTCTGATCGGGACGCTGTTCACCATGGCCGGCGATTTTTACATTCCGGCGCTCGCCGAACGCTATTCGGGCGACATCGTGACGCCTTGCGAGGCGGACCAATCCGTCATTGAACGCATCATCGTGGACGAGCTTTGCGCCGGGACGGTGCGCGATGAATCCCGGCGCGCGCTGCTCGAAATAATAGCCGCGCATGACGACGTCGATGCGGTCGTTCTCGCGTGTACTGAGCTATGCCTCATTCTTTCGCAGGAGCATATACGCATCCCCGTTTTCGACACGACTGCGTTGCACGCCGAGGCGGGATTGAGATTCGCCTTTGGAGAGGACGCCTGAGCGATGGGCGCCTTCGGCCTTCAGACGCATATCTGGAACAATAACATTAAATCCGCGTTTCTTCTCGCGGGTTTTCCGGTGCTGCTGCTATTGCTGATTTACGCCTTGAATGTCGGTTATGTCGCGCTTGCGTATGAATCGGGCGACGTCGCGCAAGGGCTCGAAATCGCCTTTGAAAATACGAAACGCTCATGGCCGTTCGCATTCATGGGGGCGGGGGTCTGGTTCGCAATCGCATGGATGGCGCACCAGTCGCTGATAAATATGTCGACGGGCGCAAAGCCGGTGACGCGCGCGCAAGAGCCGGATCTATACAACATGCTGGAAAACCTGTGCATCTCGCGCGGCGTCGTTGCGCCGAAACTGCAGATAGTCGATTCGCCGGCGCTGAACGCATTCGCAAGCGGGTTGTCGCATAAGAACTACGCGATCACGCTGACCCGCGGGATTGTCGAAGCGCTGGACGCAGACGAACTGGAAGCGGTGATGGCGCACGAGTTGACGCATATTCGAAACCGCGACGTGCGCCTGCTCGTTATCGCCGTAATTTTCGTCGGCGTTTTTTCCTTCTTCGCTGAGATTGTATTTCGCGGTTTTACGCGCACGGGCGTCAGAATCAGCGGTCATACGTCAAGCCGGAAGGGCGACAGCCGCGGCGGCGGCATTCTTATCCTTGTCGCATTGGCGCTTATTGCGCTGGCGTATTTTCTGGCGATGGCGATCCGGTTTTCCCTGTCGCAAAAACGCGAATACCTGGCGGACGCCGGTTCGGTCGATCTGACGAAAAACCCGGACGCCATGATCTCCGCCCTCAAGAAGATCTCCGGGCGATCCGCTATCGAAGCGCCGCAGGAGGTCAGGCAGATGATGCTCGACAATACCGCGAGTTTTGCGGGCCTTTTCGCAACGCATCCCTCGATCGAAAAGAGAATAGAAGCGCTTCACGATTACGCCGGCGGCAGATAGGCGTAGGCGTGAAGGACTTCGCGCGTTAATCGTAAAGCTGGCCGGGAAGCCAGGTTGCAAGTCCGGGCAGCAACGCCAGAACGAGCAGCGCCAGCAACTGTATCGCGATGAACGGCAGGACGCCGCGGTAAATGTCGATCGTGCGAACGCAAGCGGGCGCGACGCCGCGCAGGTAAAACAATGCGAATCCGAATGGCGGCGTAAGGAAGGAGGTTTGAAGGTTCACGGCGATCATGACGCCGAGCCAGACCGGATCGACGCCCATTTTCAAAAGCACCGGCGCGACAAGCGGAACGACGACGAAAGTGATTTCGATAAAGTCGAGGAAAAAGCCAAGCACGAACATGATCAGCATTACGCCGATCATTGCGCCGATCACGCCGCCGGGTAGCGCATCGAGCGCGTTGTGAACTGTTTCCTCGCCGCCAAGTCCGCGGAAGACGAGTGAAAACATCGCCGCCCCGATCAGGATCGTAAAGACCATCGTCGTCACCCGCGCTGTCTGATCGGCGATCGGGCGCAATGATTTTTCGCGCGCAAGACACGCCATGCTTGAGACGAGGCCGAGAGGGATCAACGCGCATAGCCCCGCCGCAAGCCATGTCGCGACGGTCTCGAAGGCGCTTGCGCTCTCGCGCCCGACCCGCAGATCGACGAAAGCCGTCAACGCCAGAAGGCCGACAATCGAGACGGCCGAAAGGATTACGGCGCCGCGGCCATTGAAAAATCTGTCTTTCGGCGCAAGGCGCAAGCCGGCGATCAGCAATGCGCCGACGGCGCCGACGCTCGCCGCTTCTGTCGGCGTCGCGACGCCGGCGAGGATGGAGCCGAGAACGGCGATAATGAGAATCAGCGGCGCGGGAAGGGTTTTCATCGCGGCGCGCCAGACTTCGGCGCGGCTTGAAAGTTCGGCGGCGGGAATGGCCGGCGCTTTCTTTCCGTCGAACAGCGCGACGGCGATCTGGTAGGAAAGATAAAGCGCGACCAGCAAAAGTCCCGGGAACAGCGCGCCCGCGAACAGATCGCCGACGGAGATCGTATCCGGCGCAAAGGCGCCCATTTCAAGTTGCGCTTTCTGGTAAGCGTTCGAAATTACATCGCCGAGCAGGATCAGAACGATCGATGGCGGGATGATCTGGCCGAGCGTGCCGGCCGCCGCGATCGATCCCGCAGCAAAGGCCCCGTCATAGCCGCGCCGCAACATCGTCGGGAGGCTCAATAGACCCATCGTTACGACGGTGGCGCCGACAATGCCGGTCGAAGCGGCCAGAAGCGCGCCGACGATGGTCACCGATACGCCGAGGCCGCCGCGCAGGGAGCCGAAAAGCTTCGCCATTTCGTCGAGCAGATCTTCGGCGATCTTCGCCTTTTCGAGTATGACGCCCATCAGGATGAACATCGGTACGGCGATCAGCGTCGTGTTGGTGACAGCGCCATAAATTCGCTGCGGCAATGGACGGATGTATCCGATGTCGAATACGCCGAATGACAGGCCGAGAGCGGCGAAAACAAGCGCTGTTCCCGCGAGGCTGAAAGCGACGGGATAGCCGGCGAGAATAAACGCGCAAAGCGCGATGATCATTGCAACGTCGAGCCATGGCGCCAGGCTGCAAAGACACAGATCGCCGCCGAACAGATCCATCGCTCAGCCGCTCCTCGTCTTGAGCGTTTCGGCCGCGCGCGCCGCGATGACGAATCCGGCCAATGCGAGAAGCGTAAGGTAAACCGGGATCAGCGTTTTCAGGAGAAATACGCCCTTTATCCCCGATTGCTCCATCGATCCTTCGCGGACGAACCAGGAATTGGCGACGTAAGGGCCGGCCGCCCACAAGGCGATGAGGCAGAACGGAAACAGGAAGAGATAGGTTCCGGCGAGATCGACGAGCGCCTTTCTGCGCGGCCGCGCTTCGCGATAAAATATGTCGACGCGCACATGATCGTCGGTGAGCAGGGCGTAGCCGCCGGCGAGAAGAAAAACGCCGCCGTGCATATAGGTGACGCTTTCTTGCATCGCGATGAAATTCACGCCGAACACGTAACGCAAAATGACGATCGCGAACTGAACGCCCGCCATCAGGATTACAAGGTGCAGCGACAAGCGCCCGATGCGCGTCACGATACCGGAAAAGACTGACGCCAGCCGAGCGGCGAGCGCGTCGGCTCCGGCGACCAATACGAATGCGCCGCAAACGCCGACGCCGCCGATGACAGCCAGCGCAAGCGCTGGCGTCCATTTCGGCGCCGCCAGATCGACCGCGAGGTTCGCAAACGCCATTGCGCCGCCGATGATCGCGCCGATGAGCGCGAACCAGATCGCCGCAGCGGCTCGCCTGGTTTTACCGAGTGAGGCGAGCGGCAGCGCCAGCAGCGGGAACAATACGCCCGCCGCGAGCCAGTTCAGTATATCGCCGAACACGGTCAGCATTGCTCAGAACGAAAACGTCGTGCGGCGCGCCTGCATGAAAGCCTCGTCTGAGATTTCACTCCATTTCTGCATTTTCAGCAGCGACGTTTTATAACTTTCAAAGACGCGGCGCGTAATGTCGTCGCTCGCCGCCGCTTCCTCCAGCACCGCTTTCGATTCGCGGGCGAGGGCCTTGATGATGTCGTCGGGAAAACGGCGAACCTGAACGTCATGCTCCTGTACAAGCTGGTCGAGCGCGATCGAGTTGAAATGCGTGAACTGGGCGAGGCAAAGATGGTTCGCTTCGCGGCAGGCCGCCAGGATGATAGACTGTTCCTGCGGCGTGAACGAATTCCAGACATCGAGGTTGACGCCGATCGAAACCTGCGCGCCCGGTTCATGAAAGCCCGGCCAGTAGTAATATTTCGCCTCGCGGTAAAATCCGAAGGCGAGGTCGTTCCACGGCCCCACCCATTCCGCGCCGTCAATGGCGCCCGATTGCAGCGCCGAATAAATCTCGCCGCCCGCGAGCGCGACGGCCGATGCGCCGATGCGGCGCAACACTTCGCCGCCGAGGCCCGGCATGCGGACTTTCATGCCTTTCAGATCTTCAAGCGAGTCGATAGGCCGCTTGAACCATCCGCCGAGCTGGTGTCCGGTGTTTCCCGCGATAAAGGGCTTGATATTGAATTTTGCGGCAAGTTCGTCCCAGAGCTGCTGGCCGCCGCCATATTCCGTCCACCCCATAATTTCCGAGGCGGTCATGCCGAAGGGAACCGCAGTGAAAAAAGGGAACGCTTTCGACTTGCCCGCCCAGTAATATTCCGCGCCGTGATACATATCGGCCGAACCGTTAGAGACGGCGTCGAAACTGTCGAATGCGCCGATGAGTTCGCCGGCGGAAAAAACATGAACGCGGATCGCGCCGCCGGTCATTTCGGTGATAAACCGCCCGACATTCGACGCCGCCTCGCCAAGACCGGGAAAATCCTTCGGCCAGGTCGTCACCATGCGCAGTTCGCGCTCGCGAAACGCGCCGCCCGTTACCGGCAGCCCTTCCGGCGCGCCGCAATCGCACCCCGCAGCCAGCCCGGCCGTGCCGGCCGCCAGCAGATTGCGACGATTGATTAGCCCCATGCGCGTCCCCGTTCCGCCCGACATCGCGAACGGGAACAATGGACTGAGCCGGATTGGATTAAAAGTCTTGCGATCCCATCGGCGTCCAACCGCCGGCTGTCAGCCGTTCAAGCGGCTGGTAGGATTTTTTGTAATCCATCTTGTCGGAACCATCGACCCAATAGCCGAGATAAACATATGCGAGCCCGAGTTCGCGCGCGAGCGCAACATGATCGAGGATCATATGGGCGCCGAGACTGCGGGTCGCCTCGTCGGGTTCGAAGAACGAGTAAACCATGGACAGGCCGTCGCTCAGCCGGTCTGTCAGCGCGCAGGCGAGCAGCCTGTCGCGGCCGTCCTGTCCGGCGCGGCGGCGATATTCGACAAGCATCGTATCAACGGCGGTTTCCTCGACCATTGATGCATAATCGAGAACCGTCATTTCCGCCATGCCGCCATCATGGTGTCGATGATCGAGATAGGCGCGCAGAACGGAAAACTGTTCCGAAGTCGCCTTCGGCGCCCGGATGCGCCGGTCAAGATCCCTGTTGCGATTGAGCGTGCGGCGGCGCGACCGCGACAGGCCGAATTCGTCAACGACGATCCGAACCGGCGTACACGCGCGGCAACCGTCGCAAGCGGGCATGTAGATGATGTTTTGCGAACGGCGAAATCCGCGCTTTGAAAGAAGCGCGTTCACCGTCGGCGCAGCCGGACCGCCGAGATAGGAAAAAACCTTGCGCTCCATCCTGCCCCGCAGATAGGGGCAGGGCGACGGGGCGGTGATATAAAAATCCCCGCCATCAAGGCCCAGCTGGCGAGAAATCTCTTCGTTGCGCATCCGCCCATCCTACTAAGAAAATCTTAGCGGTCGATTTACGAACGGGCAACGCCTTGGGATTTAATGGCCTGCAAGGTGTGCCAAATTTGACTCACAGCTGCGGCGGGCCTGGCGCGGCGGCGCCGGGCGAAAATCATCCCGCCCGGCGCGCGAATAAGATGCGCCTAGTTTGCAGGGTTGGTCTCGGTCAAAAAGCTTTCGATCGCCTGCAACGTCTGGAGCCTTGTATCGGCCTGCGACAACCAGTGATCCTCGCGCTTCAGCTTCACGAGGCTTACGGATTTGCCGGCGGATTTAAGGGCCGATTCCATCTTGATGCTGTGAAGGAACGGAACCACGGTGTCGTCATTGCCATGGATCAGCAAGACCGGCGCCTTGAAATTGTTCGCCGCATTCACCGGGGATATGGAGGCGATTTTTTCCTTGTCTGATTTTTTATCCCCGATGAGTTTCGTCCAATATTCATATACCGAACTGCTGCTCCCCTGATTGCGTTTTACGGTCGTCAAAAAGAGATCGAGGTCGCTGACGGGCGCAATGGCGACGACGCATTTATACAGATCCGGCGTGTAAGCGCCTCCGGCGAGCGCCGCATAGCCGCCATACGAACCGCCGACAATGCAGACGCGGCCGGGATCGGCCCATTGCTGATCGACGAGCAGTTTGACGCCGTCGGTGATGTCGTCCTGCATCTTGCCGCCCCATTCGCCGTGTCCCGCAACACGGTGTTCCCGGCCGAACCCGTAGGATCCGCGGAAATTCGGCTGGAACACCATGTAGCCGCGGCTTGCGAAAAATTGCGCCATCCAGTCGAAACCGACTGCGTCGTAAGCGGCCGGCCCGCCATGGGGCAGCACAATGAGCGGCAGCGATTGCTTGATCGTTTTTCCGCGCGGCAAGGTGACGATTGACGGAATTTTCCGCCCGTCGCGCGCTTTGTATTCGATCGTGAGGATCGGATTTACATCCTCGTCCTTAATGTTCGCGTATTTCTGCGCGAGGCGGCCGAGCTGTTTGGCTTCGCGATTATAAAGGTAATAGGCCGGCGTCGCGCCGCCGCCTTCGATGAGAAACACCAATGATTTGAAGTCCTTTGTAAATCCTTCAAAATGCACTGCGTCATCGGGGAAATTCGCCGCGACTTCTTTTACATCACGGTCGAGGTCCGGATCGGCGAAAGTATAGCTGGGCCGCAGTCCCGAATATTCAACGCCGTAAACCACGCGGTTGATATCGGTAATCGCCCGCTCGACCGACCGGTTCTGATCGATATTAAACGCCGGACCCACGATTTCGCCTGTGAAGGACATTTTCGAGAAGGATGTGAACTCGTCATCGTCCTCGCTGCGCCCCTGATTAAAGACCAGCCCGGCGCGGTCGGGTGTAATTCCGACTAAAGTTCCTGTCTCGTTCAGCGATCCGTGTTTTTCGAAAATCTTGGTCAGCGGGCCGTTTTTCCCGGTGAAAATCCGGTAGATTTTCGACTCATCGTCAAAGTCTTCGCGCGCCAGCACAGCGCCGTCTCCGCCGACAAACCAGTCAATTGCATCCTTCGCGCCGCCAGAGGCGACCGAGGCTGAATTATGGTTCAATTTGACCTTCAGCAGGGCATAGTCAGGGGTGGATCTGTAATCGCCGACATAGGCCGGCATGAACACCACATCCTCTCCATCCAGCTTTCCGACGATTCTACCAAGGCCGGACTGCGCCGTGTAAAGTTTGTCATACCCCTTCAGCAGCGTCGCAAAATTCTCTTTCTCGATGTCATATGAAAACGCGCTCGAATTCTCCCATTTTCCGCGGTAGAAATTCGTGCTGAGAGTTTCCGAGCCGATGACGACGGCGAAGGAATTGTTCGGAAAAAAGATTCGCCTCGGCTTCACGTCGCCCGTTTTGCCGCCGCCGATTACGCCCTTGCCGAGTTCGGATATGACAAAGTAATCCTCGCCGTTCCGGTGGCTGAAATAGGCGAACCTCTCGCCGCTTGGCGAAATATCAAGCCCCCAGACATCCGGAAGCGCACCATACGCCTCAACCGGCGGCGCGGCGCTGGCGGCGCCCGTCAAACAAATGGACGCCGCAATAGCGGCGGAGAATAATTTTGTCATAAAGAAGAGCCCCCATTCAGGATTTTTTTTAAAGTATACGTTCGAAAAGGAGGAAAACAATACGGTTGAGCGGGTGGATCCTGCGACAAACCCTATAATAGTCCTACAGCCTTGAAATATATCGGTGCGACGATCGTATAGGCGATCCAGATTACGATAATGAGCGGGCCGCCGACGCGGAAAAAATCGCTGAATTTATAATGGCCCGGCGTCATCACGAGCAGATTTGTCTGATAGGCGATCGGCGTCGCAAAGGAGCAGTTTGCGGCGTAGATGACGGTAAGGACGAGGACATGCGGGTCGATCCCCGCCCTCTGGGCGGCGTTGACGGCGATCGGCGTGAAGAGGACGACTGTCGCATTGTTGGAAAGCACATTCGTAATTGCTGCGCACAACAAGAAGAACGCCGAAATCAGGATGGCGGGTCCGAACGGCGCGGCGATGCTCGCGAACAAGTCGCCGATAAGGCGTGCGCCGCCGGTCTCCTGCAATGCCGCCCCCATGGCGAGCGAAGCGCCGATGAGGAGGTAAATCCGGCGATCGATCGTGCGAGCGGCCTGGCGAATGTTCAAACAGCCAAGCCCGACAATGCTTGCGGCGCCCGCCGTCGCAGCAACGGCGATCGGCAGAAGGCCAGTGGCGGTCGCCGCAACGACAAGCACGAAGACGAGGGCGGATATCCGCGCATTTCTGGCGTCCGGCAATCCTTCCATCGACCGTTCCATCAGAACGATATCGCGATCGGCGCGAAGCGCGCGAAGGTCGTTTATGTCTCCGAGGATGAGAAGCACGTCGCCCGGCTCAAGCCGGATGCGGTGCAATTGCGTTCTCAGCATGCGGCTTCGCCGTTCGACGCCGAGGATGACGCAATTTGTCTGGTAGTGAAAACCGATCTGGCCGATGGTCTGGCCGATCATGCGAGAGCCGGGTGCGATGATCGCTTCAACGATATTGAGCTGCGCGCGTTGGCTGGACGCCTCATCGTCGCCGAGACTTGTTTCCGCGATGATCCCTTCAAGAACTTCCGGCCGTGTTTTCAGAAGGTTCGTAAGCGCGGCGCGCGTTGCGGCGATAATCACGACGTCGCCAAGTTTGAAGCGGAAATCTTCAAACGGCGGCAGGATGGCGTCCTCGCGGCGCTGAACCATCCTGACGGTGACGTCCGGCAGATCGGGGAAAAGGCCGGCGACCGGGCCGACGCCGATCAGAGGATTGCCGCGGCCTATTTCGATCTGCGCAATGAATTGTTTTCCTTCGCGGTCGGCTGCCTGGTCGCCGCCCGGCGTCGTTCGCTGGGGCAGCACGCGCCGCCCGTATGTTGCGAGAAAAAGGACGCCGATCGCCGCCAGGAAAAGCCCCATTGGCGATAGTTCGAAAAAGCCGATATCGCCGCCGGGAACGGTCGACCGGTATGACTGGGCTGCCAGAAGGTTCGTCGACGACCCGATAATGGTCGTCATGCCGCCGAAGATTGAAAGAAAGGACAGCGGGATCATCACGCGCGAGGCTGCAATTTTCGCCTGCGCCGCCATCGCGGCGACGATCGGAATGAACATGACGACAACGGGCGTGTTGTTGAGGAACGCGCTGACGATCATGACGATCAGGAACACCGCGGCTGTGGTCAGGCGCGGCCGCTTTTCCTGAAAGACGAGAAGTTGCTTCGTCGGATATTCAAACGCGCCCGACTGAAACATCGCCTGTCCGATGACCAAGAGGCCCATGATTGCAAAAAGGGCGGGACTGGCGAAGCCGCGCAGCAACACCTCCGGCGTCAGAAGTTCGCCTGTCGTCGCGCCCGTAAGCGGCGCGAAGGCGAACAGGCAGAGCAGGGCCGTCAGCGAGCCGAGCGAGACCATTTCAAGCGAGAACCGGTCAAGGCTGAACGCAACGACCGTAGCGAGGATGATCGCGAGGGCGGCCCACATCTGCCAGGGATGCGCCGTCAGCAAGGCGAGCGCGCCGTCGACGATGGTCATCAGGGTCCGGTCCTCGAATGAAGTCTCATGCTTTTTATTTGACGTGATTGGTGCTAACCGCACAAGCCGACTGAAAGAGTGATGTTGTATCAGGGGAACCGATCAAGGCGCGCCTTACTTGGGCGCCGGCCCTGAAAATTGAGGCTAAAGGCGCCGTGACTGATCCCTTCCGCCCTCTGAAAGACGCTTTCGGCCGGTTTGCGACCGGCGTATGCGTCGCCGCATGCGTCAATCAGCGCGGCGAAGCGACCGCGATCACGATCAATTCGTTCACGTCCGTATCCCTTGAGCCGCCGCTTGTTCTGTGGTGCATCGAAAATCGGGCTTCGGCCTTCGATGACTTTTCGCGCGCCCATTCCTATTCGGTGAGCATTCTCAAGCAGGATCAGCAGCACGTCGCCGAGCGTTTCGCGCGGCATAATCCGCCGCCGCTCGCGCGCAATGATTTTGATGTCTGGAAGACAGGCGCGCCCATCATCAAGGGACGGCTCGCCGGCTTTGACTGCGAGATTGTTGACCGGCATCAATCGGGGGATCACGTCATTCTGGTCGCCAGGGTGGTTCAGTTCGATTCATATCCCGGGGCGCCGCTGCTGTATTTCGCGAGCGGTTATGCAAATGGGCCGCATACGGATTAAGCGGCGAGGAGTTGACGCGTGAAAGTCGCCTTTCTCGGTCTTGGCGTCATGGGATTTCCGATGGCGGGGCATCTCGCCGCCAAAGGGCATGAGGTCGTCGTTTACAACCGGACGCCGGCGAAAGCCGCCCGCTGGACGGCGGCCCATAAAGGTGTCGCCGCCGGCGATCCCGCCGAGGCCGCGAAGGGCGCGGAAATCGTTTTCGCCTGTCTTGGCGATGATCGGGATGTCGAGGCGGTGCTCGACGCCGCGGCGCCGGCGATCGGGGACGGGACGATCGTGGTCGATCATACGACGGCGAGCCCGGCGCTCGCCCGGCGGCTCGCCGGGCGCTTTCGCGAGGCGGGGGCGGGATTTCTCGATGCGCCGGTCTCGGGCGGACAGGCGGGCGCGGAAAACGGCAAGCTTTCCGTCATGTGCGGCGGAGAAGCGGCGGATTTCAAACGGGCGCGCCCGGCGATGGAGGCTTATGCCGCCCGCATCATCCATGTCGGCCCGTCCGGCCACGGCCAGCTTTGCAAGGCGGTCAATCAGATCTGCATCGCCGGGCTCGTTCAGGCCCTCTCCGAGGGGGTGCATTTCGCCAAGGAAGCGGGCCTAGATCTCGATCGGGTCTATGAGGCGATCTCAGGGGGCGCCGCCCAGTCCTGGCAGATGAGCAATCGCATGCAGACGATGGCCCAGGGCGATTTCGATTTCGGCTTCGCCGTCAATTGGATGCGGAAGGATTTGCGGATTGCGCTCGAAGAAGCGCGGTCGAGCGGGGCGCGGCTCCCGGTAACCGCTCTGGTTGACCAATTCTATGCCGATATCCAGGCGATGGGCGGCGGCCGGCTCGACACGTCGAGCCTTATCAAACGCCTTTGATCGTCGCATCCCCTTCGCGGCATCGGGACGATTGTTAAAATATTCTCAGAATTGGCCTTCGCGCGCCTCGACTCTTCGTGATTCGAATTGTAATTATATAACCTCCAGTCGGAGTGGGTGGTCCGACGGGGTATCTGACAAACGTTTGTTTGCGGAAGGGCGCGTAAACCGATGCTATCGATCGCTGCGACGGTCGGCATTGTGAGCTTGGGGCTCCTGCTGATCGCGGTTATCGGATTGCTTCGCCAGTTGGGGGCGGGCGAAGCGGCCAAAGGTCTCCTCTTTCTTACCGGCGCAATCTTTCT
>JAGRDS010000037.1:0-4327 GCA_020446945.1 Parvularculaceae bacterium | reverse complement strand
GATGAGGTCTACAAATTTTTCCGCCGCGAGCTTCACCCGCATGTCGAGACCTGGCGGGACCAGGGCAAGGTCGATCGCTGGGCCTGGGAAAAGGCAGGCGAGGCGGGATTGCTCTGCATGTCGATGCCGGAGGAATACGGCGGCGCCGGCGGCACTTTCGCGCATGAACAGATCTTCTGCGAACAGCAGGTGCGCGCAGGCGTCGAAGGGTTCGGCGCGGGGCTCCATAACTGCATCGTCGCGCCTTACATCCTTCACTACGGAACGGAAGAACAGAAAAAGCGCTGGCTGCCGCGCATGGCGAAAGGCGAGCTGATCGGCGCCATCGCGATGACGGAGCCGGGGACGGGGTCCGACCTTCAGGCGGTAAAAACGACGGCGGTCAGGCAAGGCAACCAATACGTCGTCAACGGGTCGAAGACATTCATCACCAACGGCCAGACGGCCAACCTCGTCATCGTCGTCGCCAAGACTGATCCGTCGGAAGGCGCCAAGGGCGTGTCGCTGATGGTCGTCGAAACGGACGAGGTCGACGGGTTTCGTCGCGGGCGCAACCTGAAGAAACTCGGCAACAAGGCGCAGGACACGTCCGAACTTTTTTTTGACGACGTGAAAATCCCGACCGAGAACCTGCTCGGAACGCAGGAAGGGATGGGCTTCTTCCAGTTGATGCAGCAATTGCCGCAGGAGCGCCAGCAGATCGCGGTCATCGCAATCGCCGCAATTGAGCGCGCGCTCGAACTCACCATCAGCTACACGAAAGAGCGTCAGGCCTTCGGTCGGCCGGTGTTCAATTTCCAGAACACGCAGTTCAAGCTCGCCGAGTGCAAGGCGAAGGCGACAATGGCGCGCGTTTTCGTCGATTACTGCACCGGCCTTCTCATTGAAGGAAAGCTCGACGCCGCGACGGCGTCCATGTCGAAAATGCTGCTGACCGATCTCGAGAACGAGATCATCGACGAATGCCTGCAGCTGCATGGCGGTTACGGCTATATGGATGAATATCCGATCAGCCGAATGTACGCCGATGCGCGCGTGCAGCGCATCTATGGCGGCACGAATGAGATCATGAAGCTCCTGATCGCGCGGTCGATGTAGATGGAATTTTCCGGCATTACCGCGTGGGTCACCGGCGCCTCTTCAGGCATCGGGGAGGCGCTGGCGAAAGCGTTGTCGGCGCGCGGCGCAGCGGTCATTCTTTCGGGCCGGCGCGTCGAGGCGCTTGAAAAGGTCACTTCGGAAATCGACGGCGCTACGTTTGTCCTGCCTTTTGAAGCGACGGATTACGACGCCTTGCCGGCGGTCGTCGCAAAAGCTCTAGAATGGCGCGGCGGCGTCGATCTTCTGGTCAACAATGCGGGCGTCAGTCAGCGAAGCCTCGCGCTCGACACCTCGTTCGATGTTTACCGGCGGATGATGGAGATCGATTTCTTTGCGCCGGTCCGTCTGACGCAGCTTGTCCTGCCGTCGATGACGCGGCGCAAAAGCGGCGGCATTGTCATCGTCAGTTCTGTCGCCGGAAAGGTCGGCGCGCCGCTGCGCACAGCCTATTGCGCGGCCAAGCACGCCTGCATCGGCTATTTCGACGCTCTGCGCGCGGAAATCGAGAAAGCCTACGGCGTCAAGATTTGCGTCGTCACGCCGGGCTCGGTCCGCACGAATATTGCGACCAACGCCATGACTGGCGACGGCGCGAAGCGCGGGCGCTCCGATGATAATATCGAAAACGGCATGCCGCCGGAACAAGCGGCGGCGATGATCCTTGACGGCCTCGCGCACGACAGGCGCGAGGTGATCGTCGCGGAGGGAATGGAACTGGCGGCGCTTCAGATGCGCGCCCAGAACCCGGATGCGCTATTCGACTTCGTCGCCGCGGAAGGCGCGCGCCTCGCAGAACAACGCGAGGCGGGCGCGGACATTGAGCCCGCCTTCGTCAACCGCGACAATTGACGACTAGTTCTTCGCGAGCATGGCGGCGACCTCATCCTTGAGCGCCATGCGCCGCCTGCGCAATTCAGCTTCATGCGCGTCGCTCGCCGTTTCAACGCGCGTTTCAAGCCGGTGAATTTCGCGGTTCACCTCATGATATTCGTCGGCAAGCCGCGCGAAATGGGCGTTGCTCGTCTTGAGCGCATGAATCTTGTCGGCGGCGTCGGGAAATTCCTCGGCTAGTTCGTGCGGCGTATGGGTCATTTCGCTCCTCAGTTTTTGCGAATAGGCATCTTATCCGCCATAGGACGGCGCGGAATTGATGGAAGTCAAACGCACGCCTGCGCCGGCGAATTTTCCCTTTGCGCCGGCTGAATCAGCTATTTCTGCCGGCATGGATACGGAAGCGGTTTTCGCCGCGCTCAACGTTTTCGGTCTGTTCGTTTTCGCGATTTCAGGCGCGCTGACGGCGCTGCGGAACGATCTCGATATTCTAAGCGTCATGATGACCGCTTTCATCACGGGGGTCGGGGGCGGCACCATTCGCGACGTCTTGCTGGGCGAGTTTCCGGTCTGGTGGATCCGTGACGCCGATGCGGTCGCGATCTGCATCGCGGGGGCTGTCGCCGCGATGGCCGCGCAACCCGTTTTCGCCTCGCGCCTCAAGGCGTTAATCTGGGCGGATGCGCTCGGCCTTGCCGTCTTCTCCATTCTCGGCGCCCAGGCGGCGCTTGCGTCCGGCGCGCCGACCTTCATCGCGATCTTCATGGGCGGCGTTTCCGCGACCTTCGGCGGTTTGATCAGGGATGTGCTGTTGAACGAGCCTTCGCTCTTTATGAAACAGGATGTCTATGTGACCGCGGCGCTCGCCGGCGGCGGCGTCTACGTGGCGTTGCTTGAGATCGGCGTAAGCGAGGCGGCGGCGGCGCCCGTCGCGGCGGTCGTCGCCTTTCTGATCCGGGCGGCCGCCATTCTCTTCAACATATCGGTGCCGAAAGTCGGTCGTCCGCGTCGAAACGAGCTTTAGCCGCGGCAGGCCGCATCGGCCGCTCATGCGGACCTGCCTAGTCTCGCGTGTCGGATGCATGAGGAGAAAGACGCATGAGACCTGTCCTCGTTTGCGCGGCCCTGGCGATGATGGCCGGCTGTGCGCGCGAAAGCGCGCCTGCTGCTGATGCGGCGGCGGACGCGGCAATCGATCAGGCGTCTTCGCAGGCGGAAGCGGAACCTGCGATCAGGATCGAAACGCTGGCGCGCGGCCTTGTATTTCCGTGGAGCATGGCGTTTGTCCCGAATGGCGACATCCTCATCATCGAAAAGGCCGGCGGGCTGCGAATTTTTCGCAATGGGGCGTTGCAGCCTAGCGCCGTCGAGGGATTGCCTCGCGACGTCATGGTCAATGCGGACAGCGGCCTGCATGACATCGCGCTCGACCCCGATTTCGACGTCAACCAGCGCGTGTTTATAGCCTATGCGGAAGGCGACGAAGACGCGAACAGGCTCGCCGTCTATCGCGCCCGTCTTGCAAATGACGCGCTGGTCGACGGCGAAGATATTTTTCATACGGGTCCCGACAAGGAAGGCGCAGGCCATCCCGGCGGACGCATTCTCTTTCTGCCCGACAAGACCTTTTTGCTCACCGTCGGGGACGGCTATCGCTACAAGGCGTCGGCGCAGGAACTCTCATCGCATCTTGGCAAAATATTGCGGCTCGATCGCGACGGCGCGCCGCCCGCCGACAATCCGTTTGTCGGCCGCGACGACGCGCGCCCCGAAATCTGGAGTTACGGTCATCGCAATCCGCAAGGTCTCGCCATTGATTCCGAAACTGACGTGATCTGGGAACATGAGCACGGGCCGCGTGGCGGCGACGAAATCAATTTGCTGGAAGCCGGCGCCAATTATGGATGGCCGATGACGACGAACGGCATCGACTATGACGGTACGCTCGTCTCGCAACACGCGCATGCCGACGGCGTGCGCTCGCCCTTGATCGTCTGGGCGCCGTCGATCGCGCCCTCGGGCCTCGCCATCTATCGCGGGGATGAGTTTCCCGACTGGAACGGTCATTTCCTTCTCGGCGCTCTCGCCGCCCGCCAGCTTATTCGCGCCCAGATCGACAATGACGGCCGCTCGGTCGCCGAGAGCGAACGGCTTTTCAAGGAAATCGGCGCCCGGCTTCGCGATGTGCGGGTCGGGCCGGACGGCCTTGTCTACATTCTGACCGACGAGGCGGACGGGCGGCTGATGAGGCTTTGCCGGTCCTGCTGAGGGGCGGCCCTTGCGCGGCGCGCCTGATCCGGTATCTATCCCCCCGCTGCGATGCGGGTATAGCTCAATGGTAGAGCCGTAGCCTTCCAAGCTAAAGACGAGGGTTCGATTCCCTCTACCCGCTCCA
>JAGRDS010000057.1:770-1082 GCA_020446945.1 Parvularculaceae bacterium | reverse complement strand
CGCGCTGGATATAGCGCAAATGCGCGCGCGCCTTGCCGAGGCCGTTGGCGCCGAGGCGGACCGAACGGATCTTGACGGCGGCGCGCCGCATGCGATGGCGAGCGAACGCCTGCCCGTTCGCGATGAACGCCGCGCCGAGCCCGGCGCCGCGGCCGATCTGGGCGCCCATGAACCGCGTCCGCCCGCGCCGCGCGAAGACGCCGGGCCGCGCCTTTTCCATAGTCGCGTAAAGCCGCGCCAGATAGCGCTTGGACGCCTTGCCGCCCTGGGCGCGAATGCGCCCCAAGCGTGGTTGGAAATCGTTGTCAGCGC
>JAGRDS010000057.1:0-726 GCA_020446945.1 Parvularculaceae bacterium | reverse complement strand
TCGCATCCGCCGCATTTTGGCGCCGCCTCCGTCAGAGCGGCGCCGCCTAAAAAGATGTGCAGACAAGGGCTTAGCCGCATAGCGGCGCCGCCCCTTTAATCTTGCCCTCCCCGCCTTCTTCCGTACCCCTCTCATCTCTTCATTCCATTGTCTGAAATTGGTTCCGCTCGCCCTGCGTCCAGACGGGACGCGCGACGCCGATCACGAAAGCGGTTTTGGTCGCCCCGAAATACCGTCCGTCCAGGGACTGGGCGTGATCATTGAGAAGAAAGATTTCATCGGTTTGGAGGGTTTTGCAGCCGCTCCAAATGGGCAGTGTGCGGCCCTCAGAATCGCGGAGCAGCGCATGGGCGACAACAGCGCCGTCAATTGAAATATTGTCTTCATTTCGGCAAATCCGAGCGCCGGAACGCGCCGCGACACGCTTCAAAAGCGGCGTCTCCGGCGGCAGATAACCGCGTTCGTCGATCAGCGCCTGAATACGCGATGACGGCGACACGATGACATAATCGCCGCGCTCAAACCTCTCTTGCGATACTAAGTAGAGCCCAATGGGCGCGCTGGCGCTGGCGTTCCAGACGAGGCGCGGGGCAAACTCGGCGGCGCTTGCAACGCCGAGCGCAGCGACGGCGACGGCGCCGATGATGAGAGGTTTCTTGCGGCCCGTTTTCATGATTGCCCAGCCGCTCTGTCGCGATCCGGCGACCCGGCGCCGCCGGTCGATGT
>JAGRDS010000036.1 GCA_020446945.1 Parvularculaceae bacterium | reverse complement strand
TTGATCGTTTCCGGCTTTTTGATTTCGCCGTAGGACCAGGAGAGGATTTTCTCCGGGCTCGCGATCGAAATGCGGATCTGATTGAACGTCGCCTGCGGAGCGGCAGGGTTGAAGATGTTCATCATTTCCTGGGACATGGAGACCTCTTTTCAGTTGGCGGCCGCGCCGCCGTCGAAATTCCAATTCACGCGAGCGGGCCGCCGCGCGCGGCGGCCCGTATGATCGGATCACCCGTTATGCAGTTCGACGTTCAGGCCGAGCGAACGCATTTCCTTCACAAGCACGTTGAAGCTTTCCGGGATGCCCGCTTCGAAATTGTCGTCGCCGCGCACGATCGCCTCATAGACTTTCGTGCGGCCCGCAACGTCGTCAGACTTCACGGTCAGCATTTCCTGAAGCGTGTAGGCCGCGCCATAGGCTTCGAGCGCCCAGACTTCCATTTCGCCGAAGCGCTGGCCGCCGAATTGCGCCTTGCCGCCGAGGGGCTGCTGCGTGACGAGCGAGTACGGCCCGATCGAGCGCGCGTGGATCTTGTCGTCGACAAGGTGGTGCAGCTTCAAAAGATATTTGTAGCCGACAGTCACCTGACGCTTGAAACGATCGCCGGTTCGCCCGTCGTAAAGAGTGACCTGGCCCGAATTTTCAAGTCCGGCGCGCTCAAGCATCTTCACGATGTCCGGTTCGCGCACGCCGTCGAACACCGGCGTTGAAATCGGCACGCCGCGCGAAAGATTGCTCGTCAGCTCTTTCAGTTCTTCATTCGAACGCGGCAGGATTTGCTCGTCGCCGTAAACGTCCTTGATCTTTGCGCCGACATCGTCGCGCGAGGCTTTGCCCGCGTCCCATTGCTCAAGCACCTCGCCGATCTGCTTGCCGAGACCGCGGCACGCCCAGCCAAGGTGCGTTTCGAGAATCTGTCCGACATTCATGCGCGAGGGAACGCCGAGCGGATTGAGAACGATATCGACCGGCGTTCCGTCTTCAAGGAACGGCATGTCCTCGATCGGCGCGATCTTCGAGATAACGCCCTTGTTGCCGTGACGCCCGGCCATCTTGTCGCCCGGCTGGAGCTTGCGCTTGACCGCGACGAAAACCTTGACCGTTTTCATCACGCCCGGCGGCAGCTCGTCGCCGCGCTTCAGCTTGTCGACCTTGTCGTCGAAGCGCGCTTCGAGGCGCTGACGGCTTTCGTCATACTGCTTCTTGAGCGCTTCGACTTCCGCCATCGCGGCCTCGTCGGAAAGGCCGATCTTCCACCACTGGCCTTTCGAAAGCTCATCAAGGCTCTCATCGGTAACCTTGCCCTTCTCCATACCCTTCGGACCGGAGACCGCAGCCTTGCCGACAAGCAGCGTTTTGAGGCGGCCGAATATATTGCGTTCGAGAATGGCGAGTTCGTCGTCGCGGTCCTTGGCGAGACGCTCGATCTCTTCGCGCTCGATCGCGACGGCGCGTTCGTCCTTGTCGACGCCGTGGCGGTTGAAAACGCGCACCTCGACAATCGTTCCGGAGGCGCCGGGCGGCAGTTTCAGCGACGTGTCGCGAACGTCGGAGGCT
The DNA here is from genome assembly GCA_020446945.1 of Parvularculaceae bacterium. Lineage (GTDB taxonomy): Bacteria > Pseudomonadota > Alphaproteobacteria > Caulobacterales > Parvularculaceae > Amphiplicatus. The sequence goes on along the minus strand of JAGRDS010000036.1, from coordinate 233 downwards.
TTTTCACCGAAGATCGCGCGGAGAAGTTTTTCCTCCGGCGTCATCGGCGACTCGCCCTTCGGCGTGATCTTGCCGACGAGGATATCGCCGGGATTGACCTCTGCGCCGATGGCGACGATGCCCGCTTCATCGAGATTCCGCAGCGCCTCTTCCGAAACGTTCGGAATGTCGCGCGTGATTTCTTCCGGCCCGAGTTTCGTATCGCGCGCCATGACTTCGAATTCCTCGATATG
>JAGRDS010000056.1 GCA_020446945.1 Parvularculaceae bacterium | reverse complement strand
GCGCCTGACCGGCGCGTCTGCCGCATCGACGAATGCTCCGTATCCGGACCGGCGGCGTTTTCCGACGCCGTGCGCTTCATGTGGCTGACGCCCGCGCAGGATCGCCTTTTCATGGAAGGGGCGAGTGAGCGGCGCCGGTTTCTCGATCGCATGACGCTCGCCCATGACGCGGCGCATGGCCGTGCGGCGAACGACTATGAACTCGCCATGCGTCAGCGCCAGAAGCTGCTGGACGAACGCCGACGCGATGAGGCTTGGCTTGGCGCGCTTGAAACGCAGATGGCCGCCGCCGGCGTCGCTATCGCTGCGGCGCGCCGCGAAACGGCTGGCGCGCTCGCGGCCGCCGATGTCGCCGATGCGGCGGATGCTGGCGGCGCCTTCCCCGGCGCCGACATCGCGCTCGAAGGCGATCTTGAAGCGGCGCTCGAGCGCACGCCCGCCGGCGATGTCGAGGAAGAATTCGCAGAGCGCCTCAAAGCGAACCGCCGGATAGACACGGAAGCGGGGCGCGCGCTGCTCGGTCCGCATCGCAGCGACCTTCTTGTCACGCATCGCGAAAAAGGCCGTCCTGCAAGGCTTTGTTCAACCGGCGAGCAGAAGGCGCTGCTCATCGGGCTCGTGCTCGCCAATGCGCGCGCGCTGGCGCTCAGGAGCCGGTTCGTCGGCGGCTCGCCCGCGCCGCTTATCCTGCTTCTTGATGAAATCGCCGCCCATCTCGATGAATCCCGCCGCGTCGCGCTGTTCGACATTCTCGACGCGCTCGGCTTTCAGGCATTCATGACGGGCACGGATCAATCGCTTTTTTCCGGCTGGGGCGACCGCGCGCAGGCGCTGTCCGTCGCTGCGGGCCGGATATCTGAAACTGAATTGAAGTAAAGGCTATGTCGACTATGGAGAATACTGCGACGCCAGACGGTCAGGAGCCCAACAAAGCGCCGAACGCCTCAGCGGGCGATGACGGCGGCTACGGAGCTTCTTCGATCAAGGTCCTGAAAGGCCTCGACGCCGTCAGGAAGCGTCCCGGCATGTATATCGGC
>JAGRDS010000035.1 GCA_020446945.1 Parvularculaceae bacterium | reverse complement strand
CAAATCCTGTCGCTCCGACCATTTTAAAAATGCAAATTAGTCCTGCGCGAGCTTTGAACCGCGCGCGCCGAGCGTTGAACCTTTCTCTTTCGCCCCCGGACATGGCGAAGGCCGACCAACCAAAAAGGATTTCGCGCGGCCGCTCGCGGCCCGTGCGCGCGCCACAGCCTTGTTGACGCGATTGATGAAGAGTTGCGGGTTATCCGTCCGAATGCGTCCGAGTCTTACGTTAAGCTCGCCTTCGCGAGCGGGGCGAGGCTTAAAATCGCCCCCAGACCCACCACCAATTAAATCAACACCATTACCACGCGACATGCGAACATCTCAGCACGCGAACGACAATCCGTACAGGGTAAAAATTTGAGGCTTCGGAGCCGGTTTGCGTAGCAAAACATTTGATCCAGTGGATCAAATGTAGGCGGAGAAGGTCCCCGGCAGGGGCCCGTGCGTCTTTTGCAGCAAAATGCAGGGTTATGCGGCGTTTCGCATGTCGATGCGCACAATTGTGAAGGGGGCGCCGCAACCGACTCACGAAGCAATCAACAACAACAAACGCTTCGCAGGAATGATGTGCAAGCTATGCATAAAATGGCGCCAACGGCGTCCCTCATGGCGCCATTTTGGCGCCAAAAAAAAACAGTGTGAAGACAATAGCTTAAATGGGGCTGTGCACCATTTCAGCGTTTCGCTTTATCTTGCTTCTGCCGCAAATCCTTACTCGACAAAAAATCCAGCAATCACAATTACCAGCATTATTAGCCCAACGATTGATGCCCCGATTGCAATCGCTACCTTATACCTCCGTGAATGACGAACTTCATCGCTGTATCGTTCAAGCCGTTCGAACCAATTTTCTTTCTTCGCCAATTTTCACCGCCCGAGCATGCGTTTGCCCTATTTGCATCCATCTTCTGTACATGTGAGTTCGCGGGTTATTCGGCTCCCGGCAGATGAAATCGTCGCGGAAACGCTTCCGTCCTTGTTCGCCGAATATGAGACATTTTGATCCGAAAACGTCGCGCCGACCTTATCCTGAGCATTCTGAAAAGCGTTGCCGATGCTGAGAAACGTCTTCGTATAACCAACCGTCGAGCTACCACCAGGCGCGCCAATGTTAAACTGGCCTCCTGAAAGCCCGTCCGCCGCAGTAACAGAACCGCCGAAAAGACCATTATATCCCTGACCGCCGGTCGTAGAAAATGCTCCTTCAAAATTACTCGGATCACCCGTATATCCGCCCACAAATAAGCCAACCCCCTTTTCAAGACCAATTCCATATTCAGCAGAACTGAACAAAGTCGCCCCTGTTATTTTTCCTTCGCCGAGACCAATTGCGGCTCCAATTGTGCCTTGGACGACGCTTCTTCGACCGCGATTGTCAGTAATCATTTGGGAGCGAGTCACGCCAACTGTAATCACGCCAGGCGTACGATGCTGTTGGCTAGTAAGTTGTTTATACGACCCTTGCCCAGAACATCCGGCAAGATAACAAGTCTCTTCTCCGTTCGGATCAACCGCATTGACCGGATCGTTTGCGACATACGCATAGAGGTTGAGCTGGTCTTCGTAGCCGATGGGGTCGGTTGAGTAGAACCGGCCGATGAGGGGGTCGTAATAGCGCGCCTGCATATAGACGAGGCCGGAGGCCGAGTCCTTCAAATGGCCGGTGAAGCCCGTGTTGTTCACATTCTCCGCCGGCTCGGTCCTGATGTCGCCGAACGGGCGATACCCTTCGCGCCATTGTACGACGCCGGAGCCGTCCGCCCCGCCGATAGCCGAACCCAGATGATCGGTCAGAAGGAACGTTTCGGCGTAGCTTACGCCGCCGAAGGCCGGCGCAGGCTGGTCGGCGTGACCTGTTCCCGGTTTTGTGGACACGCGGTTAAGCTAACGCCATCTTTTCCTCCAAGGCGATCGGGGGCCGAGATAGCCGTTGGTCGAATGACGGCGCTTCGGATTGTAGAAGCGCTCAATGTAGACGCACGCGACCCTGATATTTTTACCCTGTACGGATGAAGCATCTCGTGGGGAGATATTGCAAGTCGCGTAGTGGTGGAAATGGTTTAACCGGAGACAGCGCCGAGAGCGCGTTCGAACCTCGCCACGCGCGCGAAGGCGCGCATATCGGAAGGCGGGCGCGGATCGGCTCTGACAACCCGCAACTCTTCATCAATCGCGTCAACAAGGCTGTGGCGCGCGGAGGCATTGCAGCCGCTCGCCGCCAGCGACGCAGCCGGCGCGATCGGGTTCGGCGGAATTATTCGAACGGCAGGCGCATTTCCAGCATATAGGGTTCGAAGCCGGTCTTTTCGTATGCGCGCCTCGCCGGGCTGTTCGCCGGATAGACTTCAAGACGCAATTCGGTAAGCCCCGCCTCGCGCGCCCATTCCTTCAACCGGTCAAGTATCCGCGCGCTGACGCCCCGTCCGCGCCATTCCGGATCGACATACATCAGTCCGACATAGGCGTAGAAGGCGGGTTCGGTGAACAGGCGGCCCGCCGCGCGGCGGGAAAAGCCGCACGCGACCGGCTCGCCGTCCGCTTCGGCGATTGCGAAAAACGCTTCGGGCGATTTGATAAGGGCGCCAAGATCGTAATAGGTGACGCGCCCTTTCTTTATAGTCGGATCGAGCGGACGCTCGGCCTCTACGATGCCCTGTTCAAAGCGTTTCAGCGTTTCAAGGTCGCGCACATCCGCGCGACGCACGATTATCTCCGTCATATTTTCCTCAACAATGCGCGTCGAGCCAGGCGATCATATCGGCGATAACATTCTCCTTGCCCGGATCATTGAAAATTTCGTGAAAGAATCCGTCATAGATTTTCAGCGTCTTGTCGGGCGATGAAATGCGCGCATTCAACATGCGCGCCCCTTCCGGTGCGGCGAGGCCGTCTTGAGAGCCGTGCATGATTAGGATCGGCAGGCCGATCGCCGGCGCGTTTTGGAGCGTTGAACGCATTGCGTCGATCAACGCCGCGCCAAGGCGCGCGCTCATCTTTCCGCAATAAACGAGCGGATCGTCGATATACGCCTTGACGACCGCGGGGTCGCGGCTGACGAGCGCTGGGTCGAGTTGGATCAATCCCGCTTTCGGCGCGATCTTCGACAAAACGCGGCCGATAAAAAGCACGGCCGCCGACGGCTCCTCAACAGCCTTTATCGAAGGGCCGGACAGCGCTGCACCGGCGAACGCCTTGTCATCGCGCGTTAAATAATTCGCGGCGATGAGGGCGCCCATCGAATGACCGAGCAGGAATTTCTTTCGCCCCGGCAATTCGGCGTTCGCTTTTTCGACAAGCGCCTCAACACCGTCCAGAAAGACCGAAAAGGCCGGCGCATAGCCGCGTTCGCCGTCGGATTGGCCGTGCCCCCAATGGTCGATGGCGAATACGTCATACCCGGCTGCGGTCAGCGCCGCCGCAACATGTTCATACCGGCCAAGATGTTCGGCGTATCCGTGCGATATGAGGATCGCGGCTTTCGCCGCGCCCGCCGGCGACCAGCGTTTGCAATGCAGCCGCGCGCCGGGCGCGATGGACCCGGCCGGAAGCCTCAGCGCGCTGTCATCTGTCGCCATGGTGGAACTCCCGTCGTTTCTTCGCCGATCCGAAAAAGCTTCGCCTACAGGATGAGCGCAGCCGAGCGCGTGCGCGGCGTGCGCGCCGGACCGTCGCCGGTTTCCTCGAAAAGTTCAGCGAGCTTGTCGACCATAACGCCGGCGAGCTGCTCTACATCAACGATGGTGACGGCGCGGCGGTAATAGCGCGTTACGTCATGTCCGATGCCGATTGCGATCAGCTCGACGGGCGAGCGCCCTTCGATCTGCGCGATCACATCGCGCAGATGCCGTTCGAGATACGCGCCGCCATTGGCGGAGGATGTCGTGTCATCGACCGGCGCGCCGTCCGAAATAACCATCAGTATGCGCCGCGCTTCCGCGCGCGCGACGAGGCGCGAATGCGCCCATAACAGCGCCTCCCCGTCGATATTCTCTTTCAGCAGGCCTTCTTTCATCATCAGGCCGAGCGAAGTGCGCGCACGCCGCCACGGCGTGTCCGCCGCCTTATAGATGATGTGGCGCAGATCGTTCAGCCGGCCGGGATTCTTCGGGCGCCCGTCGGCGACCCATTTCTCCCGCGCCTGCCCGCCTTTCCACGCGCGCGTCGTAAATCCCAAAATCTCGACCTTGACGCTGCAACGTTCAAGCGTGCGCGCGAGAATGTCGGCGCAGATCGCGGCGATCGAAATCGGCCGCCCGCGCATCGATCCCGAATTGTCGATCAGGAGCGTGACGACCGTATCGCGGAATTCAAGCTCGCGCTCGCGCTTGTAAGACAATGGCTGCATCGGATCGGCGACGACACGGGCGAGGCGCGCGGCGTCGAGAACGCCCTCGTCAAGGTCGAAAATCCAGCTTCGGTTCTGCTGCGCCATCAAACGGCGCTGTAATTTGTTAGCAAGGCGCGCGACGACGGAATGAAGGTTTTCAAGCTGGCGGTCGAGCGTCCGGCGAAGGCGCTGCAATTCTTCCGCGTCGCAAAGTTCGCCGGCTTCCGCGGTCTCGTCGAATTCGTTTGTATAGGCGCGATAGCGAACGCCGCTATCGCCTTCGAACCTGGCGCGGATTGACGATATGCGCGCATTTTCGGCCGCGCCGTCGGCGTCGTCCTGCGCTTCTTCGAATTCCTGTTCGCTGAGATCGGAATCCGACTGGGGCCCTTCGCTTTCATCGCCCGACTGATCCTCGGCCCCGTCGGCGACGCCCTCGTCCTCGTTTTCGGACGTTTCGCTGTCCCTCGCGTCTTCTTCCTCATCGCCTTTGGTCTGTTCGTCCCCCCGCTCCTCGCCGCCTTCGTCATCAAGGTTGAGATCGCGGATGACATTGCGGGCGAGGCGCGCGAACGCCTCCTGATCGTGCAGGTCGTTCGACGTGGCGAGTTTGTCGAGCGAGGCGCCGGCGAGCGCTTCTATATCGGCCGAATGCGCCGCCATCATCGCCTTCGCGGCCGGCGGGTGTTCGCGCCCCGTCAGGCGTTGGCGCAAAAGCAGCGCAGCGATTTCGGCGAGCGGGGCGACCTCCTGCGCGTCGAGCCGGTCGAGCCTTCGGTCGAGATAGGTTTTGTCGAGCGCAGCGGCGAGATTGTCGCCGACGCCTTTCAGCGCCCTGGCGCCGATCGCTTCGATGCGCACGTTTTCAAGCGCGCGGTAAACGGCTTGCGCGTCCGCGCCGCGCGGCTGGTTCTTCAAATAGCGCGCCGCGTCATGATGGGCGAGGCGAAGCGCCGCGCTGTCGGCCTCGCCGCGCGCGATCATCGCCGCTTCGCGATCGAGAATGCGCGCCGGCAGCGGGATCTTCGCCTGACGCCCCGAAACGTTCGCATGCTCGCCGCCGAAAGCGACCTCGACTTCCGGCAGGGAGGCGAGCGCGCGCGTCGCCTGGATAAGGGCGCGCTTGAAATCCTCCCGGGCTTTTTCCTTCGGCGTCATGCGCGCGATAATGCCGATTGCCCGGCTTTTGTGAAGGCCCGTTGCTGCGAAAATGCCTTGCAAGAGGGGGAGATATCCGCCGACATGAGGCGATGAGCGTCCCGGCGATGACCAGCGATGAAATTCTCGCGCTATTGCGCGGGGGTTTTGAGCGATGGGACGAAAGCGGCGTTACAATCGAGCAATCGGGTTATCGCTCCTGCCGACTGCGGCTCGCCTTTCACGATCGCCAATTGCGCGCCGGCGGCACGATCAACGGGCCGACGATGTTCATGCTCGCCGATACGGCGCTTTACGTAGCGGTCCTTTCGAGCGTCGGCCCGAAGGCGCTCGCCGTCACGACGAATATGTCGATCAATTTTCTGCGCAAGCCGGCGCCGAAGGACATGATCGCCGAATGCCGGCTGCTGAAGCTCGGCAAGCGCCTCGCCGTCGGCGAGGTTTTCATTTATTCAGACGGCGAGGAAGCCGAAGCGGTGGCGCATGCAACCGGCGCCTACGCCGTACCGGCCTAGTGAAGACTCGCCGGCGCATCCATCATGGCGCCGTCATCGGCCGGAAGCGATCTGTCCGCGCCGTCCGCCGGCCGCCGCGCGAGGACGAGATAGCCCGCGATATCTTCGCCGCGATCCTTTCGCAATACGCGCTCTTCCATTCGAACAAGTTCCAGCCCGGAGGATTTCAGCACCCGCGCCACATATTCCGCCGAATGCGCAAAACGCAGCGAGGCGCGCAGGGTCCGGTCCGCCCCCTCGCCTTTTTCAACGGAGAACGCAACAAGCCCGCCGAATTCGAGCCGGCGCGCTATGGCGGCGAAAATTTTCTCCAGCTCGCCGAAATAGATGAGAACGTCCGCAGCGATAACGAGATCATACCGACCGCGCGCGCTGTGAAGCGCCGTTAAAATATCGCCCGCGGCGAGCGTATCGTATATTCTCTTGGCGCGCGCCTTTTCTATCATGCGATCTGAAAGATCGACGCCTTCGAGCCAGGCGACATTGTTGATGATCGCCTCTCCTGCAAGGCCGGTGCCGCAGCCGAGATCGAGCGCGCGCGTGTAACGGGTCTCACCGCGTCCGGCCTCGCGGACGAGCGCGGCGAGCTGTTGAGGCGTCGCATAGTCAAGCCGTTCGACAAGCGAAGAATCGAAATCCTCAGCGTAAGCGTCGAAAAGCGTCTTGAGATACGCCTGCGGCGCCGCATCGATTGTGACCGATGCATCTATTTCCGCGAGCGCAAGCGACGCGCCGAGCAAATCCTCGGGATCGAGACGCAGGCATTCGCGAAAAGCGATCGCCGCGCGCGCAATGTCGCCCGCATCGCGGCGCGCTTTGCCAAGCGACCAGTAGGCGGCGGTCCATTCGGGCGCGATTTCTATCGCCTGTTCGAACAGTTCCGCGGCAGCGGCGAAATCTCCGTCTTCAAGAAACGCGGCCGCGTAAAGAAAGCGCCGGTCGGCGATCAGGTCGCCGGACGATTGAAACCTGCCCAACATGAAATGACGCGCCCCCGAAAAAGCCGGCGCGATATCGCCCGGCGCCGGCCGGTAGTCAAGGAGAATGCGCGACCGGTCAGGGCTCGCCTGACGGCGATGCGAAATGGCGATGCGCTTTGCATTGGCGCTTTACGCGAACCGCCGTTAATCTTCGGCGTCGCAGAACCGGATTGGCGAATGGCGAGGCTCAAGGGAAATATAGACAGGCGCGATTTCCTGAACGGAATGGCGCTATCGACCGCAGCCGGCGCCCTTGCGCCGTCGGCGCTGTTCGCCGCGCAGGCGCAGCGGCGATCGCTTCAACCCCCGGCGCGCCAAGGCCTGCGCGGATCGCATCCCGGCGCCTTCGAAACCGCGCATGCGCGGGCCTGGCAGGGCAAAACCTGGCCGCGCCCCGATCGCCTCACCGACAGTCTTTACGATCTCATCGTCATCGGCGCCGGTCTTTCAGGGCTCGCCGCAGCGCATCTTTTTAAAGAACGCCGCCCCGATGCGCGAATTCTAATCCTCGACAATCATGACGATTTCGGCGGGCATGCAAAACGCAATGAGTTCGTGGTCGATGGGAAACTGCTGATCGGGTACGGAGGCAGCCAGTCGATCGATACCCCGTCCAGCTATTCCCCTGCATCGAAAGCCATTCTGAGCGCGCTCGGCGTGGACGCGAAAAAATTCTACACGTTTTTCGATCGCGAATTTTACAAGCGCCGCAAAATGCGGTTCGGCGTTTTTCTCGACCGCGAGACTTTCGGCGGAACCAGCCTGACGGATACGCCTTTCTCGTTTTACGAGGAATCGCCGACGGAAGGAATTGCGCGCAAGGCGATAGCGCGAATGAACCTGTCGGCTGAAACAAAATCGGCCCTGGCGCGGCTGGCTTTCGGCGCCGCCGATCTGACGGAGGACATACCTGCAGCTGATAAACTCGACTATCTCAGAAAAACCGACTTCGAGACTTTCCTGCGCGAACGCGCGAAGGCGCCGGAAGAGCTTGTCACGCTGCTGCGCAAGATCCCGAACGGCTATTGGGGAATGGGCTGGGACGCGCTCTCAACGCTTGAAGCAAAAAGATGGGGTATGCCGGGGACTGCCGGCATCGAACTCGACGATGATTTCAAGAACGATAACGCTGAAAATGAAGAGCCCTATATTTTCCACTTCCCCGACGGCAACGCCAGCCTGGCGCGTCTGCTCGTGCGCAAACTCATCCCAGCCGCCGCGCCCGGCGAGACGATGGAGGACATTGTTCTCGCGCCGTTTGATTATTCCACACTCGATGCGCCGCAAAGTGACATTCGAATTCGCCTTGAAGCGACCGCTGTCGACATCCGACATAGCGATACTCGCAAATCGGTGGACGTTGTTTATGTCAGGGACGGCGTGCAACACCGCGTTCGCGGGCGCCATGCGATCATGGCCGGCTATATGGCGATGACGCCCTATATCTGTTCCGAGCTTGCGCAGTCGCAGGCGAGCGCGATCAAGTCCTTCACGAAAATTCCGCTCGTCTACGCCAACATCGCGCTTCGTAACTGGCGCGCTTTCGAAAAAGCGCAGTACCACAGCGTCTATTGCCCGGGGTCGTTTTTCGAGAGCCTCCAGCTCGATTTCCCCGTCAGCATGGGCGGCTATACGTTCTCAACCTCTTCCGACTCGCCGATCCTATTGCAGATGCATACGGCGAGAACCGCACCGGGACAGGGACTTGACGAAAGGGAGCAACACCGTGCGGGACGGCGCGAATTATATGCGCTCTCCTATGACGATTTTGAACGCGCGATCGTCGATCAGTTGACGCAAATGCTTGCGCCATTCGGGTTTGACGCGGAACGCGACATCGCCGGCGTAACGATCAATCGCTGGCCGCACGGTTACGCCTATGAATACAACGAACTATATGACGATCCGTCATGGTCGCCCGCCAACGGCCCTCACCTCGCCGCGCGCGCGCCGATAGAGCGCATTTCCTTCGCTAATTCCGATACGAGCGCGCTCGCCTATGTGAACGGCGCATTCGACGCGGCCGTTCGCGCGGTCGGTGAACAATTCGATATAGCGGACTGATCGCGTGACGCCCGAAACCTGACACGCAAATCCAGGCGCCGATCAGCTCGATTCCGCGAGGAACGACAATTGCTGGATCATCGCATTGCGCGTCGTCTCGTTCTGGTCCGTAAGGCGCGTCGGATAATCGCCGGTGAAGCAATGATCGGTGAAGGCCGGCGCAGAATCATCGCGCGGCCCCTTGCCGAACGCTTCATAGAGCCCGTCGAGCGAAAGGAAAGCAAGGCTGTCGACGCCGATCTCCTTTTGGATCTCCGCGACCGACATCCTGCTGGCGATCAGTTCGTCTTTCGACGGCGTATCGATGCCGTAAAAATCCGGGAACAGGATCGGCGGACACGCGATGCGCATATGCACCTCTTTCGCGCCGGCGTTTCTCAGCATCTGCGTAATCTTGCGCGACGTCGTTCCGCGCACGATCGAGTCATCGATAAGAACAATGCGTTTGCCTTCGATCGCGCCGCGATTGGGCGCGTGCTTTCGCGCAACGCCGGCTTCGCGAATACGTTGTTCAGGCTCGATGAAAGTTCTGCCGATAAAGTGGCTGCGGATCAGCGCCTGCTCGAAAGGCAGGCCCGAGCTTTGCGCATAGCCGATCGCCGCGGGCACGCCGGAATCGGGAATCGGCGAGACCATATCGACCTCGCAAGGCGCTTCCTGCGCCAGCCGCTTTCCAAGTTTTTTGCGCAATTCGTAAACGCTGTTGCCGTCGACGATGGAATTGGGCCGCGCGAAGTAGATCAGCTCGAATATGCAGGGGCGCGCCTTGATCGTCGCCGGAAAAACCTGCCGGCTTTCAACTTCGCCTGTCGCCCTGCAAATGACGACTTCGCCCGGCCGGATATCGCGTACGAATTTGGCGCCGATAAGATCGAGCGCGCATGTTTCGGACGCAAGGACAGGCTTTCCATTGAACGATCCGAGAATGAGCGGCCTGATGCCGACCGGATCGCGCGCGCCGATCAATGCGTCTTTCGTCAGGACAACGAGCGCATAGGCGCCTTCGACCTGTTTCAGCGCGTCGATAAATTTGTCGGTCATCGACAATTGATGGGACCGTGCCGTCAATTGAAGGAAGACTTCCGAATCAGAAGTCGTATGGAAAATTGCGCCGCGCTGGACGAGATCGGCGCGCAGGCGTTTCGAATTCGTCAGATTGCCGTTATGCGCGAGCGCGATGCCGCCGCGATCGAGATCGGCGTAAAGCGGCTGAACGTTGCGCAGGATCGTCGCGCCCTGGGTCGAATAGCGCGTATGGCCGATCGCCGCGACGCCTTTCACCCGGTCCAGCGTTTCCTGATCGGAAAAATTGTCAGAAACGAGGCCGAGATGGCGTTCGGAATGAAATTGTTCGCCGGTGCAGCTTGCGATGCCGGCCGCTTCCTGTCCGCGATGCTGTAATGCATGTAGGCCGAGCGCCGTGAGCGTCGCCGCGTCCGGCGTGCCGATGACGCCGAAGACGCCGCATTCCTCTTTCAACTTGGGACCGCCGAGAAGAGCGTCGAGTTCATGTGCGCGGCGGCGATAACGCGCACCGAGTTTTTTCAATCGGCGCGCCGCGGCGGCGGTAAACTCATCGCTCGGGTTGGCCATCGCTCGTTGCTTCCTTTTTCAGCAGGTCCGCAATCGGATCGCTCGTTGATTTCGGCGTCGTCTCATCGTTGGTCGTCGCGGTCGTTACGATTTCCCTCAGCCCGGAACGGTCGCGCCCGTCATAGCCCTCGACAGCCGCATTTCCTTTTGTCGCGTCGGCTGGCCGAAGATCCCGGTTCGAAGGCGCGAACTGCTCGAAAAATCCCGCCGAGGCGCTCGCCAGCGGCAACAGCATAGCCTTTCGCACGGAGTCCGGCTGGTTCGCCTCGTCGAGATAATAACCATAGCCGAGAAAACCAAGTCCGATCAGCGCTAGCGACCGGACGACGCCGAACGCGCCGCCGCCGATGCGATCGATTCGTTTCGATTTTTTCGACAGCTTCATCCGGCCCATCGCCTTATGCGCGAGGACATAACAGACGATGAACGCGGCGAGACCAATAAATCCGGCTATCGCGATCGTGACCAGAAACGACTTCCCGCCGAGGGCGGCGGAAATCGGGTTCGCGCTCAGCCATCCCGCAAGTCCGGCGGCGACAAGCGCGCCGAGCGTGGCGATTTCCCGGATTGCGCCCCTGATGGCCGCAAAAAGCGTCGATACGCCGATGATGAATATCAGGAGCGCGTCAAACCCTGTCATTGCTCACCAACCGCCAAAATCCACGCCCGGCCTCCGCCTCGCCCGGCTGATGGAATTCGCTCTTCCTTATCCGCGCGGGCCGCGCGGCTCAACCGTCGCCGCGCTTCACCCAGCCGATAAGATCGCCGAGTGTTTCTGCGGACACGATATCAAGCGATTCGCCCTTTGCGCCGGCAGGCGCGAGCGCGCCTGCAAAGCCGAGTTTCTGTGCCTCTTTAAGGCGGGCGTCCGCCTGATTTACGGGCCGCACGGCGCCCGACAGGGCGACTTCGCCGAATACGACATAGGTTTTCGCAAGAGGGCGGTCGAAAAGCGAGGAACAAAGCGCGGCGGCGGCGGCAAGGTCTGCGGCGGGCTCCGCGATCCTCAATCCGCCAGCTACATTCAAAAACACGTCATGGCGCCCGAAATCGAGGCCGCAGCGCGCATCGAGGACGGCGAGCAGCATGGAAAGGCGCGCCCCGTCCCAGCCGACGACGGCCCTTCTGGGCGCTGCAAGCGTCGAGGGCGAGACGAGCGCCTGGATCTCGACGAGTACGGGGCGTGTTCCCTCAACGCCTGCGAAAACCGCCGCGCCCGGCACCGGCTCTCCGGGTTCGGAAAGGAAAAGCTCCGACGGGTTGGCGACTTCCCGCAATCCGCGTCCCGTCATTTCGAAAACGCCGATCTCGTGCGCCGCGCCGAAGCGGTTTTTCACCGCCCTTAAAAGCCGGAACGAGCGCCCCTGCTCGCTTTCGAAATACAAAACCGCATCGACCATGTGTTCGACGACTCGCGGCCCGGCGATCTGGCCGTCCTTGGTGACATGCCCGACCAGAAGCATCACCGAACCGGACCCCTTGGCGAAACGGATCAGCTCCTGCGCGCAGGCGCGGACCTGCGTGACCGTGCCCGGCGCGGCGGGCAGCGCGTCGGACCACAATGTCTGGATCGAATCGATAATGACGATGTCCGGCCGGTCCGCCTTCAGGGTGGCCAGAATATCGCGCAGCGCCGTCGCGGCCGCCAGCGCCACCTGCGCGCGCGCCAGGCCGAGCCGCTGGGCGCGCAGACGGATCTGCGCCGTTGCTTCCTCGCCTGAAATATAAGCGACCCTGGAGCCGCCGGCCGCAAGCCCGGCCGCGATCTGAAGCAACAGGGTCGACTTGCCGACCCCCGGATCGCCGCCGATGAGTAGGGCGGAGCCCGGAACAAGCCCGCCGCCGCAGGCGCGGTCGAATTCGGCGTTGCCGGACGAAAGACGCGGCTCGTGCGAACCGGCGCCCTCAAGCGACACGAAATCGAGAACCCGCCCCTTGCCGCCCTTCGCCGAATGCGACCCCGGAGGGCCGGGTTCGGCCGGCTCAGCGGCGATGGTGTTCCATTCCCCGCAGGCGTCGCAGCGCCCCTGCCATTTGCCGTAAACGCTTCCGCAGGACTGGCAAACGTGACTTTCGCTCTGGCGGGCCAAACATCGCTCCCTTATCGCGGCCGTTTCCTCTGGACTTTTCCTCTAGACGATGCCGCCGGCGCAGGTGAAGACTCCAGAACGAATTCAACGTGGCGCGAGATGGCGAACAATGTTCGAAAATTGAGGGTCGCCCGCCTCCTGACCCCGTCGCAGCTCGCCATGCGGATGCGCGCCGATGCGAGCGACGTAGAGCGCCTTGAATCGCCGGGCTATGAATTGGCGCCGGAATGGATCGAAGCGGTCGCCAAGGCGCTCGGCGTTCCGGCGGAAATCGTCGTCGCGCCGGATATCGATATCGGCGCAATTCGCGCATCGGCGCCGGAGGCGATTCCAGGCCCGCCCGTCTGTCCGATTGCGACCCGCTATGCGATACTTGCGCTCGTCGCCAAATTCGCCGGCGTCAAATTCGCCGCCGGTCTCGACGATGACAGCCTCGCGCGGGCCGCACAGAATTTTTTCAATTTCGTGGAGGGGGAACCCGGCAAGGATGTCGCCGACGATTTCAATCGTCAGAAGCTAGCTCTTCAAATAGCTGTTTTAACAATCCTTCAAGCCCGCGGGTTTCGTCCGCGCGGGAACTTTGAGGCCGAGTTCCATCCAGCGCTTGATGCGGCGCTTGACATGATGCGTCGTTTTGCGGACGCCGGGTCCGGACAGGCAGACGGATAACATTATCTGCGCCCTGACGATCGAAGATCGCGCGCATCCTCAAATAAAGAGTAAGTGCCTTTTCCCGGTCGCCCACTCGTCCTCTCCCAAGGCGCGAACGCGCTCTCCCAAGGCGAAATCGCGCCCGCGCTTCAATATCCGCCGAAAATAGCGCCGCCTCAGCGGACCGCGCAAGCGCATTTTAGCGATTCGTTCACATTCGGAACTGATTCTCTTCCCTCAGGCCCGTCGGGGCCCGGAAAGGGAGCGTTAATCATGAAAAAGACGCTGAAGAAAGAACAGATTGAATTGCTGCGCTTTGAAAAGCAGTTGCTGTCTCTCGGATCGGGCCTGGCGGCGCTTTCAGCCGGCGCCGGCGCGAGCGCGGCGAGCGTCGTTGGCGATTTCGCCAATGCGCATACGGCCGAAATGCAGACTGCTTATCTGAAGCTTGTGGAAACCGTCCAGGCCGCGCATGATGCCGTCGAAGCGAGCGCTGTCAGCGCCGGCGTCGATCTGTTGCAAGCGCGCGGGCAGCCGAAAGTGAGCGTTCTGGAGACGGCCCTATCTCTGTTTGGGATGCGCTAACGATCGGATTTTACGCCGCGTCCGTTCTGGTCGCGGTTGCGGCCGCGCATTGGTGCGGCTCCGTTCATATTGCGAAAGCCTCCAGAGTATCGGGGCTGATTTATGTCGCCTCGATCCTGATCTGGGCGAGCGGTTCGGAGGGCGGCGTTTGGCGATACGCCGCGTTGGACCTTTTCGCGCTCGCCTATTTCTACGGCAAATGGGCGTCGCGCGAACCGCGCCATCGCCAGTTCCATTTTCTAATGATGCTTAGCTATCTCGCATCGACGACGTTTTTCGCCTATCGCGGCGCCGTCGCCGCCCTGCCGATCGACGCATTCGCAATGTCGGAATGGTGGTATGAGCTCATCTCGAACATCCTGTTCGAACTGGAGCTGATATTCATCTTCACCTATTCGCTCCTGTTTCGCCGCGCCAAGGCGAACCGCAACAAATTCAGGGCCGATTCAACGCGCTGGCTCGAACGGGTCGGAGAAGCGAAGAAAAACATATTCCGGCGATCCGACTGACGATCGCGCCCGCCGCAAGAAATCGCCGCGCGCATAAAAAACCGGCGCTCAGGGGCGCCGGCGAAACTCAAATCGTTTCAGCGATCGCTATTGCTCGTCGTCCGCCGTCAAATCCGGACCGGAGTCGAGGCCCTTGGCCGCCTCATCGCGATCGACAAACTCGATTACGGCCATCGGCGCATTGTCGCCAAAGCGAAAACCAGCCTTCATGATGCGGATATAACCGCCATTGCGATCAGCGTAACGCGGCCCGATCGTATCGAATAGTTTCTTGGCCTGCGTTTCATCGCGAAGGCGCGCGATCGCCACGCGGCGCAGATGAAGCGCGCGCCTCGGATCCTTGTTCGCTTTCTTCGCCAGCGTCACGTATTTTTCAACGATCGGACGAAGCTCTTTGGCCTTCGGCAACGTTGTCGTGATCTGTTCATGCTTGATCAACGCCGCGGCCATATTCGCAAACATCGCTTTGCGGTGTTCGTGCGTGCGGTTCAGTTTTCTGAGCGCAAAACCGTGGCGCATCTTTCAATCTCCATAGAGCCGGGGCGCCGAAAGGCGGCCGGTTTCGGTTCCTACTGTTCGTACTTCTTCGCGAGTTCTTCGATGTTTTCCGGCGGCCAATCGGGCACGTCCATCCCGAGATGGAGGCCGAGCGCGGCAAGCACTTCCTTGATTTCGTTCAGCGACTTGCGACCGAAATTCGGTGTACGGAGCATTTCGGCTTCGGTCTTTTGAATAAGGTCGCCGATATAAACGATGTTGTCGTTCTTGAGGCAGTTCGCCGAGCGGACGGAAAGTTCAAGCTCGTCGACTTTCTTGAGCAGCGCCGGATTGAACGGAAGCTCTTCGCGAACGCCGCCGCCCATATCTTTCTTCGGCTCGTCGAAATTGACGAACACCTGAAGCTGGTCCTGAAGGATGCGCGCGGAATAGGCCGCCGCATCTTCCGGCGACAACGAACCGTCGGTCTCGATATCAAGGATAAGGCGGTCGTAATCGAGAACCTGGCCCTCGCGGGTGTTTTCAACGCGATAGGCGACGCGCTTGACCGGCGAATACAGGCTGTCGACGGGAATAAGGCCGATGGGCGCATCTTCGGGCCGGTTGCGGTCGGCCTGGACATAACCCTTGCCGGACTGAACGGTCAGCTCCATGCGCAGCGAGGCGCCCTCGTCGAGATGGCAAAGCACCTGGCCCTTGTCGAGAATATCGACCGAAGAATTCGGCTCGATATCGCCTGCCGTCACCGGACCCGGCGTCGACTTTTTCAGGACGAGGCGCTTGGGCCCGTCTGCGTGCGTGCGCAGCGAGAGCTGCTTGATATTCAAAACGATATCCGTGACGTCTTCGCGAACGCCCGGAATGGACGAAAACTCATGAACGACGCCGTCGATCTGGATCGACGTCACCGCCGCGCCCTGCAGCGAGGAAAGAAGAATGCGGCGCAGCGCATTGCCGAGCGTCAGCCCGAAACCCCTCTCAAGAGGCTGGGCGACGATTGTCGCGCGGCGCGCGGCGTCGACGCCGTGACTGACATCGAGTTTGCTTGGGCGGATAAGTTCCTGCCAGTTCTTTTCAACAACCATTCGTATTGCTCCAGCGGCCAAGGCCGTCAGGTTGAAACGCGCCGCGCCAGATCTGCGCGCGGCAGATTACCGTTTAGACGCGGCGGCGCTTGCGCGGCCGGCAGCCATTATGCGGGATCGGCGTGACGTCGCGGATCATGTTGACGGTCAAACCGACCGACTGAAGCGCGCGAAGCGCGCTTTCGCGGCCCGAACCCGGTCCCATCACCTCGACATTCACGGTTTTGAGCCCGTGTTCCATCGCCTTTTTGGCGGCGTCTTCCGCAGCGAGCTGCGCGGCGTACGGGGTCGATTTGCGCGATCCTTTAAAACCCATGGAGCCCGCAGACGACCATGAAACCGCGTTGCCCTGTTCGTCGGAGACGGTGATCATCGTATTGTTGAACGATGCGTTCACGTGGACGACGCCTGTAGTGATGTTCTTGCGCTCGCGGCGGCGAACGCGCGTTGCGCCTGATGCAGGTGACTTAGCCATGGGTCTTTGTCCTCGTTATTTCTTGCCGGTCGCCTGTTTCTTGCCCGCGACGGGTTTGGCCGGCCCCTTGCGGGTGCGCGCATTGGTGTGCGTGCGCTGGCCGCGAACGGGCAGGCCGCGGCGGTGGCGCAGACCGCGATAGCAACCCTGATCCATCAATCGCTTGATGTTGACCGCGACCTCGCGGCGAAGATCGCCCTCGACCGAATAATCGGAATCGATCGTTTCGCGGATCTGCAAAACTTCCGCGTCCGAAAGTTCATGGACGCGGCGCTCGGCCGGGATGCCGACCTTTTCGCAAATTTCCTTGGCGAAGGCCGGGCCTATGCCGTGAATATAGCGCAGCGCGATGACAACGCGCTTGTTCGTCGGGATGTTGACGCCTGCAATACGAGCCACGGCCCTACCTCTTTTCCTTCATTCCGCCAGCCGCCCAATGGCGGACCGGTATTCACAAAACAAGGCCCGAACGCCCTGACCGGTATCCCGGCAGGGAACGTTGAGCCGAACGCCTTCTGGCGGAGGCGCGTAGATATAGCCGCGCCGCCCCCGCCGTCAACACCAATTCCGCGGACTTTCGGCCCTATTCCGCGGCGATTTCATCAAGAATCGCGTCGATCGCCGATGCGACCTCCGCAACCGTTCCCATTCCGTCGACTTTCCTCAGCTTGCCCTGCTTTTCGTAATAGGGGATCAGCGGCGCGGTCTGGTCCCTGTAAACCGCCTGGCGCTTCCTGAAAGTCTCCTCATTGTCGTCCGCGCGGACCGGCTTTCCGGCGGCTTTCGCCTCATCGATCCGGTTCCCGAGGCGGTTGACCAGTTCGTCCTCGTCGACGGCGAGTTCGATCACGACGTCGAGGGACCGCTCCTGATTTTTCAGCACGCGGTCGACCATCTCGGCCTGGCCGGTCGTCCGGACCGCGCCGTCAAGGATGAACCCCTTCGCGCAGTCGGCCTCCCTGATGCGGGCGGTGATGATCTGTTCGATCACTTCGTCGGAGACGAGATCGCCGCGATCCATGATCGCCTGAACCTTTTGGCCAAGCGGCGAGCCTGACTGAATGGCGGCGCGCAGCATGTCGCCCGTCGACAATTGGGGGACGCCGCGCGTCTGAACGATGCGTTCGGCCTGCGTCCCCTTGCCGGCGCCCGGCGGGCCGAGAAGTATGAGGATCATCGCTTCCCGCCCCGCAATTTCGATTTCTTGATCAGGCTTTCATATTGCTGCGCGAGCAGGTGCCCCTGAATCTGGCCGACAGTATCGAGCGTCACGGACACGACGATGAGCAGGGACGTGCCGCCGAGATAGACCGGGATCGACGGGTAAGCCGCGCGCAGGAATTCCGGCATCATGCACACGAAGGTCAGATACAGGCCGCCGATCACCGTCAGCCGGGTCAGGACGTAATCGAGATATTCCGCCGTACGCGCGCCAGGGCGGTATCCCTGAATGAAGCCGCCGTATTTCTTCAGATTATCCGCGACATCCTGAACGTTGAACACGACCGATGTGTAAACGAACGTGAAGGCGAGAATGCCGGCGGCGTAAAGCGTCATGTAGAGCGGGCGGCCCGGCGCAAACATGATTTGCAGGTTTTGAAGCCATTCAGGCGAGTCCTGGCCGATCGCGCCCGCCGCCGTCGCCGGAAGCAGGATCAGGGATGAGGCGAAAATCGGCGGAATGACGCCGGCCGTATTGAGCTTCAGCGGCAGGTGGGACTTTTCGCCCTGCGTCATCCGCATGCCGACCTGCCGGCGCGGATATTGAACGACGATCCGTCTTTGCGAGCGCTCCATGAAAACGACGAATGCGATGAGCGCGAAAGACATCACGATGACGAGCAGGACAATTCCGACCGGCAGCGATTGCGCGCCGGCGGTTCCGCGCCCGAGCGCCAGCAAGCCGAGCGCCGCACGCGGAAGCTCGGCGACGATGCCGGCGAAAATGATAAGCGAAACGCCGTTCCCGATGCCGCGCGCGGTGATCTGCTCGCCGAGCCAGAGCAGGAACATGACGCCGCCGACAAGCGTGACGACCGTTGTAATCAGGAAAAACGGGCCCGGTTCGATGACGATCGGAATGCCGCCCGTATTACCGCTGTTTTGAAGATTGACGGCGATAAAATAACCCTGAAGCGTCGCGAGAAGCACAGTCAGGTATCGCGTATACTGGTTGATCTCACGGCGCCCCTGCTCGCCTTCCTTTTTCAGCTGTTCAAGTTTGGGGATGACCGACGTCATCAGCTGAAGGATGATCGACGCCGAAATGTACGGCATGATGTTGAGCGCGAAGATCGCCATCCGCTCGACGGCGCCGCCGGCGAATATGTTCAGCGTCCCGAGAAGGCCGCCCGTCTGCGACTGAAATTGCTGCGAGAACGCATCCGGATTGATGCCGGGCAGCGGTATATAGGTGCCGAGGCGGTATACGATCAGCGCGCCGAGCGTGAAAAGGAGCCGCTTTTTCAGCTCTTCCGCCTTGGCGAATGACGAAAGATTGATGTTCGATGCGAACTGTTCGGCGGCTGAGGACATCGCTTACCGTTTCTCCTGTTCGTCGGCCCGGTTTTTCCGATCCGGACGATAGGGGTAGTCAAACAAGACCGGCGCGAAGCGGACGCCCGCCGCGCGCCGGCGAAATCGTGATATGGAGAGCCTCGCGCGCATCCGCAACGGCGGCCTTCCTACTCTTTTTTGCCTTTCGCGGCCGGCTTTTCTTCCTTGCGCGGCTCGGTAGCAGTCAGCGTTCCGCCTGCTTTTTCAACAGCCGCGCGCGCGCCGCCGGTCGCATAGGCGACTTCCAGATCGATTTTGGTCTTGATCTCGCCGACGCCGAGCAGACGCACGCCGTCATGCGCGCGGCGCAGCACGCCGGCCGCGACGAGCGCCGCGGCGTCAATTTTGTTTTTCGCGTCGATCTTGCCGGCGTCGATCGCCGCCTGGAGACGGCCGACATTCAACTCGGCGTATTTCGCGCGGTTCGGCTTGTTGAAGCCGCGCTTGGGCATGCGCATGTGCAGCGGCATCTGGCCGCCTTCGAACTGGCGAATGCCGGTTACGCCTGAGCGCGATTTCTGGCCTTTCACGCCCCGGCCGGCCGTTTTGCCCTTGCCGGAACCGATACCGCGGCCGACGCGCTTGAACTTGTACCGCGCGCCCTTGTTGTCGGAAATATCGTTCAGTCTCATTTCATCTCCTTCGGACTTGCGACGACCGCAGCGCTCCAGGCCGCGACCGCCTCGCCCTTCGAACGTCCCTACTCGATCACTTCAACGAGGTGAGAGACTTTTGCGATCATGCCGCGCACCGACGGCGTGTCTTCCAGAACGCTTTCGCGTCCGATCTTGTTCAGCTTCAGGCCGATCAACGTTGCGCGCTGTTCTTTCGGACGACGCTGGGGGCTCGCCTTCTGGCGCACCTTCACGGTTTTGGATTCTTTCTTCGCCATTTTCCTGATCCTTGCGCGCCTCAGGCCGCGTCAGCGCCGGCCTGCTCGCCGCCGCCGTGACGGCCGGCGAGGATTTCCGACACTTTCTTGCCGCGCTTGGCCGAGATCGACCGCGGGCTGGTTTGCGCTTTCAGCGCGTCGATAGTCGCGCGCACCATATTGTAGGGGTTCGACGAGCCGAGAGATTTCGCGACAACGTCCTGAACGCCGAGCGTTTCGAAAACAGCGCGCATCGGTCCGCCGGCGATAATGCCGGTGCCCGGAGGCGCCGCGCGAAGAACGACCTTGCCCGCGCCCCAGCGACCCGCCGCATCGTGATGGAGCGTGCGCCCTTCGCGGAGCGGAATGCGAACGAGGCTGCGCTTGGCTTCCTGCGAAGCCTTGCGGATCGCCTCCGGCACTTCGCGCGCCTTGCCCTTGCCGAAGCCGACGCGGCCCTTTTGATCGCCGACGACGACCAGCGCGGCGAAGCCGAAATTCTTGCCGCCCTTGACGACCTTTGCGACGCGATTGATCGCGACGAGCTTGTCGACGAATTCGTCGCGGTCTTCACGATCCGCCGCGCCGCGGCCGCGGCCGCGTTGGCGGTCTCCTCGCTCTTGTCTGTCTTCGCGCGCCATTCGTTTCTCCATCAAACCTTTAGAAATTCAGCCCGCCTTCACGCGCCGCATCTGCGAGCGCCTTGATGCGCCCATGAAAAATGTAACCGCCGCGATCGAAGACGACGTCCTTCACGCCAGCCTTGGCCGCGCGCTCGGCAAGCGCCTTTCCGACCTTCGCCGCCGCTTCCTTGTCGGCGCGCCCGGCGATGGCGTCTTTCAGATCGCGATCGAGCGATGACGCCGAAACGACAGTCTTGCCGGCCGCGTCGTCGATAATCTGCGCGGCGATATTCTTCGACGAGCGAAACACCGACAGCCTCAGACGATCGCCCGACACCGAAGCGATCTTCGCCCGATTGCGCCGCGCCCTTTTTCCTTTTTGAACTGCTTTGCCAGCCATTGTTTCGTTTCCAATTTCTCGCCAGGACGGCGCGCTACTTCTTCTTGCCTTCCTTGCGGAAGATGAATTCGCCTTCGTAGCGAACGCCCTTGCCCTGATAGGGTTCGGGCGGGCGAACGGCGCGGATTTTCGCCGCGGTTTCGCCGACCAGTTGCTTGTCGATTCCCGAGACGACGATTTCCGTCGGCTTCGGCGTTTCAAACCTGATGCCCGCAGGCGCTGCAAACTCGACATCGTGGCTGAAGCCGAGCGCCAGGTTCAGGTTCGTTCCCTTAAGCGTCGCGCGATAGCCGACGCCCACGAGTTCAAGCTTCTTCGAATAGCCGTTCGTAACGCCGGCCATCAAATTCGCGATCATCGTCCGGCTCATGCCCCACTGGGCGCGCGCCGGCTTTGAAGCCTTGTCAATCGGCGTAACGCCGATTTCATCGCCTTCCATCGCGACCGAACAAAGCTCATTGACGACGAATGCGAGTTCGCCCTTGGGCCCTTTGGCCGACACCGTTTGACCGTCAATCTTGACCGTCACGCCTTTCGGCACCGGCACCGGTTTTTTTCCAATCCGTGACATCGATCACGTCTCCTTCAACCGGTCTAGTAGACCTGGAACAAAACTTCGCCGCCGACATTGGCTGCGCGCGCTGCGGTGTCGGACATCACGCCCTTGGGCGTCGATACGACCGAAATGCCGAGCCCGTTGCGAACGGACGGCAGGTCGGACACCGACGAGTAAACGCGCCGGCCCGGCTTTGAAACGCGCTTGATATTCGTAATGACAGGCGCGCCTTCGAAATATTTCAGCTCGACATCGAACTCCGGCTTGCGGCCTTCCTGATCGACGCGCGAATACCCGCGGATATAGCCTTCATCCGCAAGAACGTCGAGAACGCGCCCGCGCAGCTTCGACGCCGGCACAGTCAAAGAGGAATGCTTTCTCATCTGCGCATTGCGGATGCGCGTGATCAGATCGCCGATAGGATCATTGATCGCCATTTGCGGAATTCTCCTTACCAGCTCGACTTCACAAGGCCCGGGATCTTGCCCTCGGACCCGTACTGGCGAAGCGCCAGCCTCGACATTTTCAGCTTGCGGTAGAAACCGCGCGGACGCCCCGAGACAAGGCAGCGATTGCGAATGCGCGTCTTCGATGAATTACGCGGAAGTTCGGCAAGCTGAAGCGTCGCCATAAAGCGCTCCTCAGCCGGCTTCGACTGATCCTTGATGATCGCTTTCAGTCGCGTCCGTTTCGTCTCCAGGCTTTTTGAAAGCCTGCGGCGCTTCAGATCGCGCTCGATCATTGATTTCTTCGCCATTCAGTCCTCCGTTAGGCTGGTTTCCGGAGCCCGGACCTTGCCTATCCAAAATTCTCTTTCGCCTACTTCCGGAACGGGAAATTAAATTCCGAAAGAAGCGCCCGCGCCTCGTCGTCGGTCCGCGCCGACGTACAGACGATGATGTCCATTCCTCGCACCTTCTCGACCTGATCGTAATTGATCTCCGGGAACACGATATGTTCCTTCAGGCCGAGCGCGTAGTTGCCGCGTCCGTCAAAGCTCTTCGGCGACAGGCCGCGGAAATCCCGCACGCGCGGAAGCGCGATCGTCACCAGCCGATCGAGAAACTCGTACATGCGGTCCTTGCGCAAGGTCACCTTGCAGCCGACCGCCATGCCGTCGCGCAGCTTGAAACTCGCGATGGATTTCTTCGCCTTTGTGATCACCGGCTTCTGGCCGGCGATCTGCGCCAGATCGGCGGCGGCCTGTTCGACCGCCTTGCGGTCATTGACGGCGTCGCCAACGCCCATATTGATGACGACCTTCTCGATCTTCGGCGTCATCATGACGTTCTTGTAGCCGAAGCGCTTCTGCAACGACGCCTTTACTCTGTCGTTGTACTGCTTCTTCAGGCGCGGCGTATATTTTTCCTCAGCCATTCTTTATGCCTTCCGCTTGCTCTCGCGGTCGCGAACCAGGTCGATCGCCTCGCCCGTCTTCTTGGCGAATCGTTCGACATTGCCGTTCTCGAGTTTCCTGAATCCGACCCGGGACGGCTTGCCGCCCGCCGAAAGCGCGACATTGGAAATGTGAATCGGCGCTTCCTCGCGAACGATGCCGCCGCGCGACGTCGCCGACTGACGCTGGTGCTTGGCGACGATGTTGACGCCTTTGACAAGCACCCGGTCGTCCTTCGGCATGACGGCGACCACTTCGGCTTCCTGGCCGCGGTGCTTGCCCGCCAATACGACGACCTTGTCGCCTTTTTTAATCTTGGACGCCATGATCAGAGAACCTCCGGCGCGAGCGAAACGATCTTCATATGGTTGGCGGCGCGCAATTCGCGAGTGACCGGGCCGAAAATGCGCGTGCCGACCGGCTCTTTATTGTTGTTGATCAGCACCGCGGCGTTCCGGTCGAAACGGATTACCGAACCATCCTTGCGCTTGATGTCCTTGGCGGTGCGAACGACGACCGCTTTCATGACCTGGCCTTTTTTAACGCGCCCGCGCGGGATCGCTTCCTTCACGGAAACGACGATAATATCGCCGACGCCCGCGTAACGGCGCTTGGACCCGCCAAGCACCTTTATGCACTGAACGCGCTTTGCGCCTGAATTATCGGCGACGTCGAGATTTGTTTGCATCTGGATCATATCGACCCTCCACGGACTTGCGTCCGGCCTCTCTTAACTTTCCGCGTCTTAGCCCTTCGAGCCGAGACCGATGACTTCCCAACGTTTCAGCCTGGACTTCGGCGCGCATTCCTGGATCTGCACAAGATCGCCCACCTTGAATGTGTCCGCCTCGTCATGCGCATGAAACCGCTTCGAACGCTTCAGCGTTTTCTGCAGCAACGGATGCTTGAACGTCCGCGTAACGGAGACGACGACGGTTTTCGCGCCCTTGTCGCTTACAACCGTACCTTGAAGAATGCGTTTCGGCATTTCGGACCTCGACCTAATTCGACGCCAGCGTCTTTTGACGCAGGACTGTTTTGACGCGCGCGATATCCTTGCGCACTTCTCCGATCCGCGACGTCTTCTCGAGTTGGCCCGAGGCGCGCTGGAACCGCAGATTGAACTGCTCTTTCTTCAGTTGAAGGAGGCGGTCCTTCAGCTGGTCTTCCGTCATGTCGCGAGCTTCTTCCGCTTTCATCGCTTTTTCCTCACTCGCCGATGCGCTTAACGATGCGCGTTTTGATCGGCAGCTTGGCTGCGCCAAGCGCCAGCGCCGAACGCGCGACGTCATCGGGAACGCCGTCAAGCTCGAACATGATGCGGCCGGGCTTCACTTTCGCGACCCAGTATTCCGGCGCGCCCTTGCCTTTACCCATGCGGACTTCCGTCGGTTTCTTCGAAACCGGGACATCCGGGAACACGCGGATCCAGACCCGCCCCGCGCGTTTCATCTCGCGGGTGATCGCGCGGCGCGCCGCCTCGATCTGGCGCGCGGTGACGCGCTCGGGTTCGACGGCTTTCAAACCGTGCGATCCGAAATTCAGGTCCGTGCCGCCCTTCGCCGCGCCGCTGATGCGACCCTTGAATTGCTTCCGGTACTTTGTCCGCTTTGGCTGCAACATGGCGTCAGCTCTCCGACCAATCTCTTACGCGCGCGCTTCGCGGCGCGCCGGCGACACGCCGCCTGTTTGCGCTTCCACAATCCGGGACTCCTGGGCCATCGGATCATGCTCCATGATCTCGCCCTTGAAGATCCACACTTTGACGCCGATGGCGCCGTAGGGCGTGCGCGCCGTCGACACGCCGTAATCGATATCGGCGCGCAGCGTATGAAGCGGCACGCGCCCTTCGCGATACCATTCCATGCGCGCAATCTCAGCGCCGCCGAGGCGGCCAGAAACATTGACGCGAATGCCGAGCGCGCCCATGCGCATCGCCGTCTGCATCGCGCGCTTCATCGCGCGGCGGAAAGCGACACGGCGCTCGAGTTGCTGGGCGATATTTTCAGACACCAGCGCGGCGTCAATCTCCGGCTTGCGGATTTCGACGATGTTGAGCGCCGTCTCCGACGACGTCAGCTTCTGCAACTCAGAGCGAAGCTTCTCGATATCCGCGCCCTTCTTGCCGATAACAACGCCCGGACGCGCAGTATAGATCGTCACGCGGCACTTCTTGTGCGGGCGTTCGATGATGATCCGCGACACGCCCGCCTGCTTCAGTTTTTCATGCAGGAATTCGCGAATTTTCAGATCTTCGTGCAACAGATCGGCATAGGCGCCGGTCGGCGCGAACCAGCGCGAATCCCACGTCCGGTTGACGCCGAGGCGAAGACCAATGGGGTTAACCTTCTGGCCCATCAGGCGGCCTCCTCAACTTGTTTCACGACGATGGTGATTTCGGAAAACGGCTTGAAAATGCGGCCGATGCGCCCGCGCCCGCGCGGCGTCCAGCGCTTCATCACCATATTCTTGCCGACGAAAGCCTGATCGACAACGAGCGAGTCGATGTCGAGATCATGATTGTTTTCCGCATTGGCGATCGCGCTTTCCAGGACGCGCTTTACGTCTTTCGAAATACGCTTGTGCGAAAATTCAAGATCGGCGAGCGCGCGCTCCACCTTCTTGCCGCGGATAAGTTGCGCGACGAGATTGAGCTTTTGCGGCGACGTGCGAAGCATCTTGCCTTTCGCCATCGCTGCATTTTCGGCGATACGGCGCGGATTTTTCTTCTGTCCCATGACTATTTCCTCTTCGCCTTTTTATCGGCGCCGTGCCCGAAGTAGGAACGTGTCGGCGAGAACTCGCCAAGCTTGTGACCGACCATGTCTTCCGTCACGTGGACGGGAATGAACTTCTGTCCGTTGTAGACATTGAAGGTGAGACCGACGAATTGCGGCAGGATAGTCGACCGGCGAGACCAGGTCTTGATGCCGCCCTTATGACCGCCCGATTGCGCTTCTTCCGCCTTCTTGAGGACGAAGCGATCGACGAACGGGCCTTTCCAAACTGAACGTGACATAATTCGCTCCTCGCCCTATTTCGATTTCTTGCGGGCGTGACGCGAACGCAGGATCATCTTTTGCGTCCGCTTGTTCTTGCGCGTCTTGCGGCCCTTGGTCGGCTTGCCCCACGGCGTAACCGGATGACGCCCGCCGGAAGTGCGCCCTTCGCCGCCGCCATGCGGGTGGTCGATCGGGTTCATCGAGACGCCGCGAACCGAAGGGCGAATTCCCTTGTGGCGATTGCGTCCGGCCTTGCCGACCGTTTCATTGAGGTGATCGGCGTTCGAAACGGCGCCGATCGTCGCCATGCAGTCGGCCGGCGCGAGACGAACTTCGCCGGACTGCAAACGCAGCTGCGCCATCGCCCCGTCGCGCCCGACGAGCTGGGCGTAATTTCCAGCCGAACGGGCGATCTGGCCGCCCTTGCCCGGCTTCAATTCGACATTGTGAATAATCGTCCCGACCGGGATCGACTTCATCGGCATCGCATTGCCGGGTTTCACATCGACTTTCTCGCCCGCGATGATCTTGTCGCCGACCTTCAACCGCTGCGGCGCGATAATATAGGCGAGATCGCCGTCGAGATATTTGATCAGCGCGATGAAAGCCGTGCGATTGGGGTCGTATTCAATACGCTCAACCCTGGCTTCGATATCAAACTTGCGGCGCTTGAAATCGATTACGCGGTATAATTTCTTCGCGCCGCCGCCGCGGCGACGCACCGTGACGCGGCCGCGATTGTTCCGGCCGCCTTTCGAACTGAGGCCTTCTGTGAGGGTCTTTTCCGGACCCCCTTTCCAAAGATCGCTTCTGTCGACACGCACCAGGCCGCGCTGGGAAGGCGTCGTCGGATTGAATTTTTTCAGCGCCATGATTTTATCCTCAAATCCGGCCGGTCACGTCGATCGCGTGCCCTTCTTCAAGGGTCACAATCGCTTTCTTCACCGTCGACCGCGTATACGGACGACCGCGGAAAACCTTGTTCTTGCCTTTGTTGCGCAAAGTGTTGACGGCTTTCACCTTGACTTTGAACAACGCCTCGACCGCTGCGGCGATCTCGGGCTTCGACGCTTCGAGAGGCACGCGGAAAACAACCTGGTTGTTCTCAGACGCGATCGTCGACTTCTCCGTAATGACGGGCGCGATCAGCGTATTATAGTGCCGCTCCGCCTCGCCCGTTTTCGAAATAGTTTTCGCCGGCTTTTTCATTTCAGCCTCGCTTCCAGGCTCTCCACCGCCGCTTTGGTGAGAACCAGTTTTTCGCGACGCAGGATATCGTAAACATTGGCGCCGACGACCGGGAGGACGTCGACATTCGGAATGTTGCGCGCGGCCAGTCCGAAATTGTCGTTGACCTCGGAATCGACGATCAGCGCATTGGCGATGCCAAGCCTGGCGAAACTTTCGACAAGCGCCTTCGTCTTCGCAGCGTCAAGCGCGAGCGTGTCGATAACTATCAGCTCGCTGGCGGCTTGTTTCGCCGACAGCGCATGTTTCAGCGCAAGCCGGCGCACTTTTTTCGGCAGGCCGACGGCGTGGCTGCGCGGACGCGGACCATGCGCCGTTCCGCCGCCGCGAAACTGCGGGGCCGCCTTGTTGCCGTGGCGCGCGCCGCCCGAGCCTTTTTGCTTGTACATCTTCTTCGAGGTCGCCTTGACCTCGTTGCGCGGCTTCGACTTGTGCGTTCCCTGCTGGCGCCGCGAAAGCTGCCAGGTGACGCAGCGATGGAGTATGTCGCCGCGCGGCGCGAGGCCGAACACGTCGTCGGCGAGATCGATCGATCCGCCCTTGCCCTTGCCCAAACTGACAACGTCAAGCTTCATTATTCAGCTCCCTTGCCCGCATCGTCAGCGGCCGCAGCCTCTTCCTTCGCAGAACCCTTGATCGCTGCGGGTTTTGGAAGATCCTTCGGCGCATCGACGCGAACGGCGTCGCGTATCTCAACCCAGCCGCCCTTCGGTCCGGGCACGGCGCCCTTCAACAGGATCAAACCGCGCTCTTCATCGATGCGGACGACTTCAACATTTTGCGTCGTGCGGCGCGCATGCCCCATATGTCCCGCCATCTTCTTGTTTTTGAAGACGCGACCGGGATCCTGACGCTGGCCCGTCGAGCCGTGCGACCGGTGAGAGACCGAAACGCCGTGCGTCGCGCGAAGGCCGCCGAAATTATGACGCTTCATCGCGCCGGCGAAGCCCTTGCCGATCGTAACGCCGGTCACATCGACCTTCTGGCCGGGGATGAAATGCGCGGCGGACAGTTCCGCGCCGACATCGACCAGGCAATCTTCATCGACGCGAAACTCGACCAGCTTTTGCTTCGGCTCTACGCTCGCTTTCGCGAACTGGCCGCGATCCGCCTTCGAAATAAGCTTTGTTTTCGCCGCGCCGACGCCAAGCTGAAGCGCGGTGTATCCGTTCGCTTCCTTGGTTCTCTGGCCGACAACCTGGCAATTGTCGATCTGCATGACCGTTACCGGCACATGCTCGCCCTCGCCGCCGAATACGCGGGTCATCCCGACCTTGCGCGCTATCAATCCTGTACGCATCGCTTTTGCTCCCTAGGCGCCGAGACGAATCTCGACGTCGACGCCGGCCGACAGGTCGAGCTTCATCAGCGCGTCAACTGTTTGCGGCGTCGGATCGACGATATCGAGAACCCGCTTGTGCGTGCGCATCTCGAATTGTTCGCGACTCTTCTTGTCAATGTGCGGCGAGCGATTGACCGTAAAACGCTCAATGCGCGTCGGCAGCGGAATGGGTCCGCGAACCTGCGCCCCCGTCCGCCTGGCCGTATTGACGATTTCCTTCGTCGAAGCGTCCAGCACGCGATGATCAAAGGCTTTGAGCCTGATGCGGATATTCTGCTGCATGGATCGTGGCCTCTGCGTTTCGCCTGCTTCACTCTTCAGTCAAAAAAAGGCTGCGGCGCTCAGGAAAGAGCGCCGCGCCGGACAACTTTCTTACTTGACGATCTTCGCGACGATGCCCGCGCCGACCGTACGGCCGCCTTCACGGATAGCGAAGCGAAGCTTTTCTTCCATGGCGATCGGAACGATCAGCTCGACATTGAGCTCAACATTGTCGCCCGGCATGACCATCTCGAC
>JAGRDS010000013.1 GCA_020446945.1 Parvularculaceae bacterium | reverse complement strand
ATGATCAAGCACTTCATCCGCAAGGTTCATAACCGCCGTTCCTTCGCCAGCCCGCGCATCGTCGTATGCGTGCCGTCCGGCGCGACCGCGGTTGAACGCCGCGCCATCCAGGAATCAGCGCTGTCCGCCGGCGCGCGCAAGGTTGAACTCATCGAGGAGCCGATGGCGGCCGCGATCGGCGCCGGATTGCCGGTGACGCAGCCCACAGGTTCGATGGTCGTCGATATCGGCGGCGGCACGACCGAGGTCGCCGTACTCTCGCTCGGCGGCATTGTTTATTCGCGCTCGGTCCGGGTCGGCGGCGACAAGATGGACGATGCGATCATCGGCTATATCCGCCGCATGTATAACCTCCTGATCGGCGAGGCGTCGGCCGAACGGATCAAGAAAGAAGTCGGCAGCGCCATGATCCCGACCGAAGGGTCGGGCGTTACGATCCAGATCAAGGGCCGCGATTTGATGCACGGCGTCCCGAAGGAAGTCCGCATCGGCGAGGCGCAGGTCGCCGAGGCGCTGGCCGAGCCGGTCAGCCAGATTATCGAGGCGGTGAAGGTCGCGCTTGAGGCGACCCCGCCCGAGCTTGCGGCCGATATCGTCGATACGGGCATCATGCTGACCGGGGGCGGGGCCCTGCTTCGCAACCTCGATCAGGTTTTGCGCGATGAAACGGGCCTTCCCGTCTCTGTCGCCGACGATCCCCTGTGCTGCGTGGCGCTCGGCACCGGCGCCGCCCTTGAAAACGAAAAGGCGATGCGCGGGGTTCTGTCCTCGGCGATCTGAGGTCCGGAGACTTTTTTCACGATTTTCGGACCAAATGCTTGGTGTTCCGGGGCCGATTCAAGGAATAAAAGGGGGCGCCGGGCGGAAAAGCCGCCGGCGCCTTCGCTGATTTTACGGGCCTGATCGGTATGGATGTTCTGGGGCAAGACAAGCGGGAAGTCTTCGGATTGCGGTCGAATTCGCACACCGGCACTCTTCTGTTCGCGCTCGTTTCCCTCATCCTCCTGCTTTCGAGCCTTTATGCGGCCGAAGCCTCCGTTTTCAAAAAGGCGCGCGAGACGGCGATGGAAACGGCCTCGCCGGTTTTAAAACTTTTTTCCGGACCGATCGGCTGGATCAATGATCGCGTCGGCGATGTCGGCGACTATTTCCGCGTTCTTGAACAGAACAAGGCCCTGCGCGAGGAAAACGCCGCGCTGCGCCAGTGGGAGGACGAGGCGCGATCGCTGCGCGCCGTCATATCCGCGCTTGAAGAGCTGGACGCCTATGAGGCGCCGCCGGCCGTCAAACCGATTAACGCCTTCGTCATCGGCGAGGCCAATGAAGCCTATGCGCATTCGATGATCGTCAATGCGGGCGCAAATGCGGGCGCGGCGGTCGGTTACGCCGCCGTCGATGAGCGCGGCATGGTCGGCCGGATCGTCGATGTTTCAAAAAGCGCCTCGCGCATCCTGCTGCTCAACGACATTCAAAGCCGCATACCGGTTTTTGTCGAAGGATCGTTCGTCGAAGGACTTCTGATCGGCAAATCGACGTCGAACCCGTCAATTGCGATAACGATGCTCGCGAACGGCGATCGGATCGAGAAGGGGCAACGGGTCATCACATCCGGCGCCGGCGGCGTGCTGCCGCGCGGATTGACGGTCGGCGTCATTTCGAAAGTGACCGATGAGGAAGCCGTCGTCGAACTGGCGGCCGATTATGCGCGCACGCGCCTCGTGCGTATTATCAGCTACCGGTTCCCGCAGATCGAAGAGAGCGGGAGCGACTCCGAAAACGAAACGCCGGCGCGCGATGAACGGCGAGGCGCACAAGGATCCGCGCCGCAAGCTGCGCAAAACCCCGCGCGGCCGGTTGAACAAGGCGTCGCCGCCGCGCCGGTCGAGACCGCCGCCGCGCCGCCGGCGCGAACAGGCGCAAATACGGCGGGCGCAAACACGGTAGGCGCAAACACGGTAGACGCAAACACGGCGGGCG
This sequence comes from Parvularculaceae bacterium, assembly GCA_020446945.1. GTDB lineage: Bacteria > Pseudomonadota > Alphaproteobacteria > Caulobacterales > Parvularculaceae > Amphiplicatus. The sequence goes on along the minus strand of JAGRDS010000013.1, from coordinate 91,563 downwards.
CAACTGCGCCGGCGCCGGCCTCGCCCGACGAGGGAGACTGATATGGTCTCGCGCGCCGAAAATCTGGCGCGGATTGCGCGGGCGGCGACGCCGACGATACTCGGCGTATTCGGCGCGTTCCTTCTCGCCGCGCCGCTGCGCCTTTTCGAGGGGAACGTTGCAACGCCGTTAATACCGCTCGTTGTCGTTTACTTCTGGTCGCTCTATTCGCCGGGGCATCTGCCCGCCGCGAGCATATTCTTCATCGGTCTCCTTCAGGATCTGCTGAGCGGCGGGCCGCTCGGCCTGTGGCCGGCCGTTTACCTTGCCGTCCAGTATGTCGCGATTTCCCAGCAATCTTACTTTCTGGGGCGCGAAGTTCATGTCGTCTGGATGGGATTTGCGGTGGCGGCGGCGAGCGTGTCGCTTATACTGTGGCTGTTCATGAGCCTGATGTCGGCGACGTTGCTGCCGCTTGGCGGACTCGCCCTCCAGATGCTGACGACGATTGCGGTCTATCCGCTGTTCGCCGTTGCGTTCGGAAATATCCATCGGCGTGTGATCATCGAGGTTTAGTCTGGTGCGCGTAAACTCGAACGATCCGGAGAAGAAAGAGGCGGTGTCGCGCCGCGCGGCGCTGCTCGGCGGCGGGTTCAGCCTGCTGCTTGCGGGCGTCGGCGCGCGCCTGTTTCAGTTGCAGATCGCAGACTACGAGAAATATCAGCGCCTCGCCCAGGAAAACCAGTTCAACACGCGCATCATCGCGCCGTTGCGCGGCGAAATCGTCGACAGGTTCGGCAGGACGCTCGCGTCGAATCGCCAGAATTTCCGGTTGCTCCTGATGCCGGACGAGGCGGGCGACATCGAAGAGGCGCTCGGCAAGATCGGGCGTTTCGTCGATATCTCCGACGACAAGCACGCAAGGCTGCTTCGCGAGATCAGCAGGACGCGCGGATTTGCGCCTGTCGAAATCGTCAACAATCTCGACTGGGACGATTTCTCGCGCATCAATTATGAATTGCCGCATCTGCCCGGCGCGCATCCCGAAGTCAGCGAGACGCGCAATTACCCGCTCGGCAATGCGACGGCTTTCGTTGTCGGCTATGTCGGCGCGGTCACCGATCGCGACCTTCAGTCGCCGGAAAACGAAAAGCAGCAAATCCTGTTGCGCCAGCCCGGTTTCAAGGTCGGCCGCGACGGACTTGAGCGCACCTATGAAAGGGAATTGCGCGGCGTCGCCGGCGCGATGGACGTCAGGGTCAACGCCCATGGCCGCGTGATCGAGGAGATCAAGGACACCATTCGCCCGCCCGCGCAGGGAGAAACGCTCGGCCTTACGATCGACGCGGATTTGCAGCTTGCGGCCATGAAAGCGCTGGAAGGCGAAAGCGCGTCGGCCGTCGTCATCGATATCGAAACCGGCGACGTTCTCGTTCTCGCATCGACGCCGGCGTTCGATCCCAATATCTTCACCAAGGGGATACCGACGGATCTGTGGCGCGAGTTGAACTCAAGTCCTTACAAGCCGTTGCTGAACAAGCCGCTCGGCGGCATTTATCCGCCGGGTTCGACCTTCAAGATGATTACGGCGATTTCGGCGATGCGCGCCGGCGTCAAACCGTCTTTCCGCGTCAGGTGCAACGGCAAGTTCTGGTACGGCAACCGCTTCTTCCATTGCTGGAAGCGCGGTGGTCACGGCTCCGTCGACATGAAGAATTCGCTGAAACATTCATGCGACACATATTTCTACACGCTCGCCACGCAACTCGATGTCGATCTCATCGCCGATACGGCGCGCAAATTCGGCCTCGACCAGACTTTCGAGCTTGGCATTCCCGGACAACATTCCGGCGTTGTTCCCGATCGCGACTGGAAGCGGCGCTATTACGCGGGCTCACCGGAAAACCAGACATGGTTTCCAGGCGAAACCCTGTCGGTCGCGATCGGGCAGGGCTCGGTCAGCGCGACTCCCCTGCAACTCGCGGTTATGGCCGCGCGCATCGCCAGCGGAAAGGAAGTGCGCCCGCGCATCGTTCGCTTTCGCGGAGACCTTGAATCGCCGACGCCGCAGGCGCAGCCGATCGACCTTTCCGATGAACAGCTCGATGTCGTGCGCGAGGGCATGTACGCCGTCGTCAACGAGCCGGGCGGAACCGCGACGCGCTCGGCGTTCGACAATCGCGAATGGAAGCTCGCCGGAAAAACCGGAACCAGCCAGGTCTACAGAATTACGAATGAAGAACGCGCGCGCGGCCTGACAAAACCGGAAGACCTTCCATGGGCGCGCCGCGACCATGCGCTTTTCGTGTGCTTCGCCCCGTTTGAATCGCCGCGTTACGCCTGTTCCGTCGTCGTCGAACACGGTATCGGCGGGGCGCGCATGGCCGGCCCGAAGGCGAAGGAAATCATGACCGCGGTTATGACGAAAGATCCGGCGAAACTGAAACCGCTAAGTCCCGGCGCGCTTGCGCAGGGCGACGAAACGACAAGGCGGGGATAGGCGATGGCGTCGATCATCCTTCCCGGTCCGCGCCGCGGCGTTCAAGACCAGCTAGGCCGCCTTCACTGGCCGCTTATCATCATGCTCAGCCTCATCGCCGGCGCTGGCGTCGCCACGCTTTATTCGGTCGGCGGCGGTTCGTGGACGCCCTGGGCGGGAACGCACGCTTTTCGTTTCGCGGTTTCACTCATCGTGATGATCGTCATTGGATTGATTTCAATCCGTTACTGGCTGGCGCTCGCCTACCCCATTTATTTCGTCGCGCTGATCGCGCTCGCGCTCGTTCCGCTCATCGGCGAGGTGAATATGGGCGCGCAGCGGTGGATAGAAATCGGGCCGATGCAATTTCAGCCGTCGGAAATGATGAAAATCGGAATCGTGCTGGCCCTTGCGCGGTATTATCACGGCATTCGCGCCGAACAGGTTTCCCATATTCTCTATCTCGTCCCGCCGCTTTTGATGATTGGCGCGCCGGTGGGACTTGTTTTCTTACAGCCTGATCTGGGCACCGCGATCATGATCGGCGCGACTGGCTCGGCGATCATGGTTCTCGCCGGACTTAGCTGGCGATTGATCTTTCTGGGCGTTGTCGCCGCGATCGGCGGCGCCATCGCCGCGTTTCGTTTCGGCGTTCTTCACGATTACCAGCTCAAGAGGATTTTCACCTTTCTCGATCCCGATTCCGATCCGCTGGGCGCGGGATACCATCTGATGCAGTCGAAAATCGGTCTCGGGTCCGGCGGGCTTGTCGGCAAGGGATATATGATGGGTACGCAGCGGGAGCTGAATTTTCTTCCCGAAATGCAGACCGACTTCATCTTCACGATCTTCGGCGAGGAGTTTGGTTTCGTCGGCGCTTTCGGATTGCTGCTGTTGTATTTCGCCGTCATCATGACCGGTATGAATATCGCATTGCGCGCGCGCTCGCATTTTGCGCGCCTCGCCGCGCTCGGCATCTGCGTCACTTTCGGCCTTTACGTTCTAATCAACGCCGGCATGGTGACGGGGCTGGCGCCGGTTGTCGGCGTGCCGCTGCCGCTCGTTTCCTATGGCGGAACCGTCATGCTGACGATCATGGCGGGGTTCGGGATCGTAATGAGCGCGCATTTAAGCCGCGATCCCGACGGCGCATCCCTTTAAGAGACCTTACGCTTCAAGAGATTTTCGTCCCGTCAATCATCGCCGGACGGGGTTTATCAGGCTGCGTTGATGCGCGCCGAAATCATCGAGCGGGTATTGGCGTAAGCGACCGTCAGCAGATCCATCGCGCCGGCCGCGCCGGCGGCGTTTTCGCTGCGGCAGAAGGCTTCCACCTTGCGCGCGGCGGATGCGAGCGAGGAGGCGCCGACATTGGCGGCGGACCCTTTGATCGCATGCGCGGTTCTGACCGCCTCGGCGAAGTCCTGCGTTTCGACCTGACTCGCCAGCCTTTCGACAAGACTGTCGGTCGAGCGCCAGAACGCGTCGATAATATCCTCCACGCCGCTGCGGCCGGCGGCGTTCAGCAAGGCGTCGATTTGCGCAAAATCAACCGTATGTTCAGCGTGGTTTGACAAATTCGACGCGCACTTTCGTGAGTGTGTTCGAGGCGAGCGGCGGTTCGCGAGAGTCCGCCCAGAATGCGGCCCAATCGTTAAAATTCTCTGGAGCCCGGTATCGTTGACGCTTCATCCGGCGTTAACGATCGGCGAATTCGTCCGTCGCGCGGACAAGGGCGTCGATGATGCCGGGTTCGCTCGCCGCATGCCCCGCGTCGCCGACCAGATCGAATTTCGCCTCCGGCCAGGCTTTGTGAAGTTCAAACGCGCTTTTCATCGGCGTTACGACATCATAGCGCCCCTGCACGATGACGCCCGGAATATGGCGGATCCGGTCGATATCGGCGAGAAGCTGATCGTCCCGCCTGAAAAAACCGCCATTGATGAAATAATGGCATTCGATCCGCGCAAAGGCGATCGCAAAGGCGTCGGCGGCGAAACTGTCGATGCGCTCCTGCGAGGGCGCGAGGGACACCGTGCCGCCCTCCCACGCGCTCCAGGTCTTGGCGGCCTTTATCTTCTCGGCCTCGTTCGCGCCGGTCAGGCGGCGGTGATAGGCGGCGATGAAGTCGTCGCGCTCGGCGGGCGGAATCGGTTCGACATAGCTCTCCCAGGCGTCGGGATACATCCAGCTCGCGCCTTCCTGATAGAACCACAGGAGTTCGGCGCGCCGAAGCATGAAAATCCCGCGCAGGACGAGTTCGCTGACGCGCTCGGGATGCGTTTCGGCGTAAGCGAGAGCGAGCGTCGAGCCCCATGAGCCGCCGAACACCTGCCAGCGCTCAATATCCAGATGCCGCCGCAATTTCTCCATGTCGGCGACAAGATCCCACGTCGTATTCCCCTCAAGCTCTGCGTTGGGCGTCGATTTTCCGCAGCCGCGCTGGTCGAAAAGGACAATTTTATATTTCGTCGGGTCGAAATATCGGCGCATGGACGGGGTCGTTCCGCCGCCGGGACCGCCATGGCAGACGATCGCCGGTTTTCCCGACGGATCGCCGGAAACCTCGTAGTAAATCTCGTGAATATCGCTGACTTTGAGACGACCGGTCTCAAAAGGCTCGATGACGGGGTAAAGATCGCGTCGTTCATTCATTTTCGTGCTGACTCGTTATCAAGGTTTGTGGTATCTCCTAACTGGGTGGTGGGCGGACAATCAAGCCGACGAGATGCGTCGACCGGGCTGATTTCCGGGTTCTGGACGAAAATCTTCCGATACGCGCCCGGCGTGTTGAAGGCGGTTGTGTTTCGTGGCGTTTGGAGTGTGGCGCGTTGACGTATTTGCGTATTCGCCGGCGGTTGGGCGCCGCGTTCGCCGTTCTGGCTTTGGCTGCGGCGTCGGGCTGTTCAACCGTGATCAAGACTTCGGCGGGCGAGTCCGCCGTTGATGCGGCCGAAAGGCTGGCGCTTGTCGAGGCCGCCGCTGAAATTTCCGCCGCGCCCTGGCCCAAGCCGTCGTCCTCCTCGCTCGCCGATCGCCTCTCGGGCGAGAGGGGCGAGAAAATTTCCCGCAAGGACGCGCTCGACGCCTATCTCGTCAGGCTTGATGACGACGACAATCCTGAGCAGGCGGTCCTGACCGACGCCGCGCGCCATCTTTCGGCGGCTTCCGCGCTCGAAAACGCCGCGCAGGCGGCGTGCGACGCGCAAAGTCCGCGCCTGTCCGATGTGTCGCTGCTGGAGGACGCCATCGGCGATTTGCGCGAAACGCGTTCGATCTATGTTTCAGCGTTGAAGAAACTTGATGTCGAGGACGCGCAGATCGACCGGTTGAAAGGCGATTTCGACAAGGCGATTAAAGATCTCGGCGTCGCGGCCGATCAATTGGCGCAAAGCGCCATGAAAAAGCGCGCCCGGAATTTTGCAGGTTCCGAAATGCGCGCGCCGGCCAATTTGCGCGCGCCGGCCGGCGGCGCCTGATTTTTCCCGCCGGATCAGATCGTCACGATCTGCGCGCCGTCCCAGTGTTCGCGCTCATCGTCATTCAATCTCGACCGGATGCGTTCGTCATATAGATCGAACAGGGCGATCCTTGCGCCGGGCGATTGACGGGCCTTGGCCAGATGCGCGCGCGCCGAAAGCCAGTCGCCATTGCGATAGGCGGCGAGCATGTCGCGGTGCGCTTCCTCAAGCGTGCGAAACCCCCGGCTCGATTTGATAAACGGATTGCCGACCAGCGCGTAAATATTGAAAGGCCGCTCGGCGCCCGGCTCTTTCAGGCGATCAAGCTCCAGAAACGCAAAATTGTGGTTCGTCTTGCGATGCACCGTTTCGTCGCAAATGATCGCCGGGCCGTAAACCTGCGCCTGCCGGCAAAGGAACGAGGCGAGTTCGACCGGGCGTCCGATCGCCGAATACCGATTATTGCGGCCATGCCCCATCGGGCCGACGAAACAATCGCCGCTGGCGACGCCGATCGCCAGGCGCAATTGCACGTCCCGCAATTGCGGCGAATTTTCAAGCTCGGCGTTGATCTTGTCCATGCTTTCGACAAGGCGCAACGCCGCCGAACAGGCGTCGCGAAGATGGTCGGCGTTTTCAAGCGGCGCGTTGAAATAGGCGAGAACGCGCCCGCCTTCGGCCTGATCGGCGGCGCCGCCGGCGTCTATGATCGCCTTTTTCAGATGAACGCAGCCGAGCGCGATAAGTGCGGTGATTTCGCCAGGCGTATCGGAAAGGCGCGCAACATCGTCTTCAAGCAGGCTGAGTTCGCAGGCGAGAACCGTAACCGGGCGCCGCGAGCCTTCCAGCACATCGGCCGAGCCTTCTTCTCGAACGCGCTTCATCGTCGTTTCGGGAAGCGCGCCCTTGAAGGCGCCGCGTACGCTATCGTCTTTCAGCGCGCCGCCGAGCGATCGCCCGCCAGCGACCGTAAAGGCGCCGAGGAACAGCGCCAGCGACGGCGCAATCGGATCAAGCAGGATTTCGCCGCCGGCGAACGCCGCCATCGACGCGACGAAAAGCGCGAGCGCCGCGCCGGCCGCGACGCCGACCGCCTTCCAGAATTCGAGCTTTTGCGACCACATGATTGCGCCTGCGCCGAACAGCATGACGGCGAGCGCTTCTAGATAACCGGCCCATCCGGGCCGCTTCGCCGAAGCGCCGGCGACGATCTGGCCGGCGATGAGGGCGTGAACTTCCGCCGGAGACATATCTCCGCGCGCCGTCCTGACGGTTTGCCCGATCGATCGGTCCAGTCCGATGAGGACGACTTTTCCCGAAAGCTGGCCGAGCGACGACACGTCGCTGAGCGCTTTCCATGCGGGCGTTTTCGCCGCGTCGATGCGGCGCGGGAAATAGATGCGCGTCGCTGCAAAGTCCGACAGGTCGAGCGTGACGGCGCCGACGCGAACCGCGGCCGGCGTCTGGCCGACGGCGGTGACGGAGGTTTTGTCGGGTACGATCTCGATCGTTTTCGCGCCGAGGGCGATCCGGGCCGCTTCGAGCGCCGAAAGCGGGGCGAGCGCGCCGTTGGCGGCCCACAAAAGAACCGCCGTTCGAACTGCGCCGTCGCCGTCTGCGGGAAGGGCGGCCACCGTCAGCGAAGCGGCGGCGGCGAGATCGGCGTTCAACGGCGCGCCGAGCCGTGCGGCGGACAGTCCGAAATATTGCGATTGGGATTGCGTCGATATGGTGCGCGCCGCCGCGGCGTCGCCGCGTTCAAGCGTCAACCGCGCGAACAGGCGCGGCGCCGATGCGGCGTCGATGGCAATGGCGGCGTTCGTCTCGGCCATCGCGCGCGCCAGCGTCAAATCCGTGCCGGGAAGAAGCGAAAGCTCCTGCGCAAGGCGTTCATCGCGCGCGCCCGCGAGCCAGAAATCGCCGATCGTTTCGGGGGACAGAGGGTCCGCCCGGTCGACGCCTTCGAGGTAAACGACGCCCTTGGCGCCGGCTTCGGCGCTCGCCGTGACGATTTCCCCGATGAGGGAGCGCGGCCAGGGCCAGGGGCCGATCCTGTCGATGCTTTCCCGGTCGATTTCGAGAATGTGGAAGGGGGAGGCGCTCGCCGGCGCGGGAAAAAGCCGCTGATAAAGATCGAAAAGCCGCTCGCGCGCGCCGCCCGCCCGCGAATCGGCGTTGGCGAGCGTCGTTATGGCGATCGCCGCCATAACTGCGACCATCGCCAGCAGCGGCAGCGCGCCAAGCCATCGCAAATTCGCCCCGAAACCCGACTTCGCCACCCGGCCGCGCTCCAATTCTCAAAAAAACTCTGGCGCAAGGCGCGAAATTAACGCGCGTTCACCATATTTCAGGATGAATTTATCATCCTGCGCTATGCGACCACAATGCAAGCGGTGCGCCGTAAACGCTCCGTTAACCAGGAATTATGAGGCGAAATGCAGCCGGCGGCCTATACGACGGACATAAAGGGCGGATTGCTGCGGCTGGTTGCGACCGGCGACTGGCTGGCGCGCCATCTCGGCGCCATCGATGCGGACCTGCGCGCCTTCGAAGACGATAGCGTCGGGCGCGATATCACGATCGATATTTCGGGCGTCAAACGCCTCGACACCGCCGGCGCGATGGTGTTCGAGCGCATCATCGCGGCCTGCGGCGCGCGCACGCGGGCGTCGGCCATTGTCGGCGCTTCGAGCGCTCATCGGCGATTGCTCGACAATGTTCGCCCGCATGTTGCGCCGTGCGAGATAGCGCCGGCGCATCGCAACGCCTTCGTCATGATGGTCAACCGGTTCGGGCGCGGGCTAATCGAAGGCTATTATGTCTCGATCGAGGTTTTGAATTTCATCGGCCAGACCCTGTCGACGTTGATGCGCGTCCTGCGCGAGCCGAAGCGCCTTCGCATGACGTCGATCGTTCACCACATGGAAGAGGCCGGCATCGACGCGATGCCGATCGTCGGCCTGATGTCGTTTCTCATCGGCGCGGTCGTCGCGTTCATGGGCGCGAAAATCCTGCGCCTGTTCAACGCCGAAGTTTTCACGGTCGAACTGGTCGGTATTTCGGTGATGCGCGAATTCGGCGTACTGCTTTCCGCCATTCTCGTCGCCGGGCGTTCAGGCAGCGCGTTCACCGCAGCCATCGGTACAATGAAAATCCGCGAGGAGATCGACGCCCTGCGCGCGCTCGGCCTCGATCCGATCGAGGTGCTGGTTCTTCCGCGAACGATCGCGCTTATCGTTTTCATGCCCATTCTCGCCTTTATGGCGGCCGTACTCGGCGTTATCGGCGGCGGCGTCGTCGCGGCGACGGCGATGGATATCTCGCCGGTCTTTTTCGTCGGACGGCTTCAGGAAACGATTGCGCTTTCGAATTTCTGGGTCGGTCTCATCAAGGCGCCGTTTTTTGCTTTCGTCATCGCGATTATCGGCTGCTACCAGGGCATGGAGGTCGCAGGCAGCTCGGAAAGCCTCGGCCAGAGAACGACGCTTTCCGTCGTTCAATCCCTTTTCGTCGTCATCATTCTCGACGCATTCTTCGCCATGTTCTTTCTGGAGATCGATTTTTAATGGTCGGTCATTCGCACAGGGAACACGTTATCGAAGTCAAGGGATTGCGCACGCAGTTTGGCGATGTCGTCATTCATGACGGCCTCGACCTTTCGATCCGGCGCAATGAAATCCTTGGCGTCGTCGGCGGATCCGGAACGGGAAAATCCGTCCTGATGCGCGCGATAATCGGCCTGAAACCGCCATCGGCCGGGACAGTGAAAATTTTCGGCGAGGATTTTTACGCGACAAGCGCCGCCGATCAGGTCGAGATTGAAAAACGCTGGGGCGTCATGTTCCAGGGCGGGGCGCTGTTTTCATCGCTGACCGTCGCGCAAAATGTAATGGCGCCGATCCGCGAACATTTAAAACTCCCGCATGAGCTTGCGGCCGACATCGCGGCCATGAAAATTTCCATGTCCGGCCTTCCGCCCGACGCCGGCGCGAAATACCCGTCCGAGCTATCAGGGGGTATGAACAAGCGCGCCGGCCTCGCCCGGGCGATCGCGCTCGATCCGGAAATCGTGTTCCTCGACGAACCGACGGCGGGACTGGACCCGATCGGGGCGGAAAACTTCGACGAATTGATCGTCAACCTCAAGAATTCCTTAGGGTTAACAGTGTTTATGGTGACCCATGATCTCGACACGCTGCACGCGACCTGCGACCGGGTGGCCGTGCTGGCGGAAAAAAAGGTGATCGCGATCGGCACGCTTGAGGAGGTTCGCCGGTCCGAACACCCCTGGATACAGGCCTATTTTTCCGGTCCGCGCGGCCGCGCGGCGCTGGAAGCGAAAAAGACGGACGCCGCCAGCGCGGCGAAGAAAGACTGAGACATGGAAACGCGCGGCAGTTACGTGTTTGTCGGCTCAATGGTGCTTATCGCCATTGCGGCGGCGTTTCTCACAATTCTTTTCCTGACGCGCGCCGACAATGATTATGACGAGTATGACGTAATTTTCCGCGAGCGCGTTTCCGGCCTTTCCGTCGGCGCCGGCGTCAGTTTCAACGGCATTCAAAAGGGAACCGTCAAATCGCTGACGATCGACCCCGACGATCCGTCCGTCGTGATCGCGCGGATTCGCGTCGATAACGACACGCCGGTCAAGACCAACACAAAGGCCGAACTTGAACTTGTCGGCTTCACGGGCCTCGCCATTATCCAGCTCGTCGGCGGAAGCGCGGGCGAGCCTTTGCTGAAAGACGTGACGCGGGGCGTGCCGCGCCTTGAAGCCGACGCAGGAGGCATTGCGCAGATACTCGCAGGGTCGAACGAAATTATCGCGTCGGCGAACCGTCTGTTGTCGGAAGAAAATACTCGCGCCTTCTCCAGCATACTTGCAAGCGTCGACACGCTGGCCGGAACGTTCGCGGAACAGGATGAAAATATCGCCGCAACGATAGAAAATTTCGCCGTCACTTCGAAAAAGCTCGCCGATGCGTCCGCAAGCCTCGACAGTCTGATTTCGAACGGCGCGCCGGAGGAGACGCTGAACGAGGCGAAGGCGCTGATCGCGGAATTGCGCGCGACGCTCGCGGAAAATCGCCAATCCCTGCGCGTGTTCACCGATCAGGGGCTGGCGCAGGTCGGCCCCGCCGTCGCTGAGGCGAGGCAGTTGTTTAAAACGCTCGACCAGGTGTTGCGCGAGATCGATCGCGACCCGCGCGGCTATCTGCTTGGCGAGTCGACGCCGCGATATGAGGGCGCGCAATGAGAAAATCCGTTATCATCGCCTTGCCGTTTCTGCTCCAGGCTTGCGTATCCGTTCTGCCCGAGGCGGCGCCGCCTTCGGCGCGGTATGAAGTAAGCGACGTTGCAGACGCCGCGCCTGCGCGCGCGCCGGTCGACTGGTCGCTCGGCGTCGAAGCGCCCGACGCGACGCTCGCCTTTAATTCGGCCAAGATCGCCCTGTCGCGGGCGCCGGCGCGCATCGAATATTACGCGGGCGGGGAATGGGTCGATCGCGCGCCGCGGCTGTTCGCCGTCGCCCTGACGCGCAGCTTTGAAAACACCGGGCTTATCCGCGGCGTCGGCAGCCGGACCGCATTGCCGGTTTCGACCTATGTCCTGCAAACCGATATCCGCAATCTTTCCGTTGAACACCGGAACGGAACCCTGACGGCGAAATCGGCCGTATACGCACGGCTGACGGATGGGCGCGCCGTCATTTACGCCTCGAAACTTTTCACATCGCACACGCCGGTCAGCGCCGATAACGCCGGCGCGGCCGCCAACGCGCTCAATGAAGGATTACAGCAAATCCAGCGCCAGATCGTCGACTGGACGTTTGAAGAGGCGGCGCGCGAAAGCGAAGCGCGCGGCGGCTGATCAGGCGAAATAACCGACGGTCGCGCCGACGAGCAGATAGACGCGGCCGAGCGGGGAGGAGAGATATTCCTCAAGTTCCTCGTCGGCGGTTTGCGATGTCGTCGCGTCTTCGAGCAGTTGCTCAAACCCGTGCAGGAAATCATGTATGCCGCGCTCGAACGTTTTATCGCGCGCGGATTCGGCGCGAATGCGGCGTTTCACATCGGATTCATTTAGACGAAGGATGCGGTTGGCGAAGGCGTTACGGTCGCCGCGTTCGAACCGCTCCAGGAGCGCAGGCGGCGGGTCGCCGTAAAGGCGCGTTTCAAGATCGAGCGTGAAGGATTGAAGCCCGGAGATGATGCGGATCGCATCATTGGCTTTGGCGCGTTCTTCTTTTTTGCGGCGCGAGGCGGCGCCGAGGTCGAGCGGTTCTGCGTCGTCGGTCGCGGTTAGAATTTCGCGCCAGGTGACGCCGTCTTTATTCGGGCGCTCCGGCTGCGCGCGCCCGGCGCCGTTTTTTTCGCCATTCGCGCCGGCGTCCGGTTTGCCGCCGGTCTTTCCGTTCGGACGCACGCGCGAGATTTCCGCTGCAAGTTCATCAAGGCGCGCGGTCGTTTCGCCGGACGGTTTGTTCGCCGTCCGCGCGCCGTTGCGCATGCGCGCGCTGTCGCCGAGGTCGAGTACGTTCGACGCCGCCTCGCGCTGTTCGCGCGCGACACGCTCTTTCTTCGCCGCCGCTTCTGATTTTTTCGTTTCGGCTTCTGCTTTCGCCGTCCGCTCGAATTCCTCCATGCGCGCTTTTGCAGCGGCTTGCGTTTGTTCTTCGCGCTCAATGTCGGCGGCGCGCGCTTTTTGCATGGCGGCCTGCGCCTCCACCAGGCGCGCGGCCGCTTCCTGTTCGCGCAACTGGTTTTCGGCGAGTTTTGAAAGCCGCTCCGTCTGCGTTGCAATCGCCTCCGCAAGGCGATCGGCGCGCCGGCGCTGTTCCTCGATCAGCGATTCAAGGCGCGTGTTCTCCGCTTCGAGAGAGGCGCGCGCGGCGGCGAGTTCTTCGTTCCGCTTTGCGACATTTTCAGAGGCGGTCTTTGAAAAACTGATCGCATCGTCGGCGCTTTTCTTGGCGAACTCGCTCGCTTTCCTGACCTCATCGGAGGCCTCGCGCGCGGCGCTGGTGGCGAGTTTGGCCGCATCGGAAACGAGGTTTGCGGCGGAGGCGGCTTTTTCCGCATCGGCGGCGGCGGATTCGACCGCGCCCTTCGTCGCCGACTGAACGCCCTCCACGGCGCGCGCGGCCGCTTCCGTTACGCGCTGCGCCTCGCGCGTTGCAAATTCGATCGCTGTTTCGGATGCGCGCGCGGCTTCAACGCGCGCCGATTCGATCGCATCCTCGGCCGCCTTGCGCGCGCGTTCAGCGGCCTGGTTCGCCGACATGCCGACATTGGCCGCATTGCGCGCCGCCGATTCCGCCGCCGCGTCCGCGATGCGCGCGGCAAGCTCGCTCGCCTTTTTCACGTCCGCCGCCGATGCTTCAACCGCGCCCGACGTCAGGCGCATATGCTCGTCGGCGTCGGAAAGCGCGATGTTGAGCGCTTCAAAACTCATCAGCGCGCGCTGGGCGGCTGTTTCAAGCCGGGCGAGCCTGTCATGGAGCTGCGCTTCGGCGAGTTCGCCGGCGTCATCGGCGCTTTGCATCGCCTCGATGCTCGACTGCGCTTTTTGCGCGATCGCGGTCGCGAAATCGTCGGCGCGCGCATTCAGCGCCTCGGTAAGTTCGATCAATCGCGCGCGTTCGCTCGCAACGCGCTCCGACGCCTTGGAGGTTTTGCTTTCAACGGCGGCGCCGGCCTGTTCGATTGCGCCGACATGCTGGCGGATCATCGCTTCGGCTGAGGCGAGGCGGATGAGCGCGTCGTCGATGCCGGCGTTCAGCGCGTCCATCTGTTCGCGGACGACGCTCCCGACCGTCTGGACGTTTTCAACCGCTGTGCGGTCGGGCTGCAAAAGCTGTTGCGCGGTGACGGCGACGGCTTCGGACCGGCCGATAATATTCATGATGTGCAGGGCAAGATAGCCGAGCAGCCAAAGGCTCGGCGAGACGACGAAACCGACGACAAGCGCGATATCGCCATAGGCGAGTCCGAGATGATAGCCCTTGAACGAGCCGACCTGGTTATAATAGCCGAGCGTCGCCATGGCGGGCCAGCCGACCATGAACAGCGCGAACAGGAAGACTGAAAGGATGCGCGAGGCGAAAAACAGCTCGCGCCCCAGCCGCGCGGCCTGGCGTTCGCCGCGATCGGCGCCCGCCGCCCAATCCTCAAAGCTTCGATATTCGGCGATTTCGCCGTCCTCGGCGGATTCGACGACACCCTGAAACCGCACCTTGGGGCGGCCTGCGGGCGCGCCCTCGCTGGAACCATCTGTTATTTCGGCTGAATTCGTCATGAACCTCGCCCGGCGTCCGAAGCGCCCGCAATAGCCCAAATTCGCGCAAAGGCCAATTGCGCGCGCGGGTGGATTTCCGGCGGGCAATCGGCGTAGCCAGAATTTCATGCCGCTTCGCGAACCGATAAGAAAGCTGGTCGAATCCGGTCATTTCCAGACCGGCGTGCTGGCGCTCATCCTGGTGAATTCCGCCCTTCTGGGCCTTGAAACCCTGCCGGCGGTCAAGGATGCGTTCGGCGTCGAAATTGTGGTTCTCGACCGGATCATCATCGCCCTGTTCACCGCCGAGATCGCGCTTCGCTTCTACGCCGCGCCGGCGAGCTATTTCAGGTCCGGCTGGAACATTTTCGACTTCATCATTGTCGCCATTTCGCTTTTCGCCGCGAGTTCCGGCCTGACGGCGATTCGCGCCCTGCGCGTCCTGCGGGTGCTTCGTCTCGTCACCGTCATTCCGCGCATGCGCATCGTCGTCAGCGCGCTGCTCGATTCAATTCCCGGCATCGCGTCGGTCGGCGTCGTGCTGGTCCTGATCGTTTATGTCTTCGCGGTTATCGGCGCGAACATTTACGGCGCCGATCATCCGGATATTTTCGGCAATGTTTTCATATCGATGTACACGCTGTTTCAGGTGATGACGCTGGAAGGCTGGGCGGAAATCGCCTCGCAGGTCGCGCAGACGCATCAGCGTTCCTGGGTGTTCTTTCTCACCTTCGTCCTGATCGCGACATTCACGATGCTCAACCTGTTCGTGGCGATCGTCGTCAAAACGGTCGAGGACGAGGACGATCCGAAGTTCGAACTGCTGCGCGAGCAAAATGAAGCCATTCTCGCCAGGCTTGAGCAATTGCAAAACGCGCCGGATCGGCGGTGACCATTATTCGGCCCCGGCCATTGCGCATGAGGCGCGAATGTTTGAGCCGCCGATATTCGAACCGCGAATGCTTGAGCGTTAGGCGCCTAACCGGCCCAGGCTTTACGCCGCCGGGCGAGGGCCGACTGGCGAAGATATAGCCGCGCAAGCGGGCGCGAGGTGAGGCGCGCGGCGCAGACGCCGAAAATCACGGAAAGCGTTGCGACAGTCAAAACCGCATCGGCGTCGATCAGCGCCGGATCGCCGATCAGCGTCATGATGAAAAGCGCCGACGCCGCGCCGGGCGCGCCGCCGAACCAGGCGAGGAACATCTGGCTTTCCTTCGGCAGCATCGGCGTTTGCAAAATGGCGAGGCGCGGACCCGCGCGCATCACGGTGACGGCGGCGAGCGCGAATACGACGATCAGCATGTCCGCCTGCAACAGGCGCGGCGCGAGCGTCGCGCCGAATCCAAAATAGGCGAGCGGCGTCACCGCGCGGTCGACATAACGGCGAATGCGCAGGCGCGTCGTCGACGCCGCCGATGTCTGCTCGCCCCACAAAAGGCCGACCGATGTCGCCGCGACGATCGGATCGCAGCCGATCGCGGGACCGAAAACGAACATCGCGGCGCCGGCCAGCATGACGAACTGCCCGTCAAGCGCGCGCTGCTGCATCGTGCGCCGGCGGTACCAAGCGCCGACAGCGCTCGCGGCGAGGCCGGCGAGACCGCCATAGGCGAAGCCCTTCAGCACGGCGAAGCTTGCGTCCATCAAGGGCGCAAGCGCCGGCTCGTTCGGCGAGGAAACAGTAGCGTTGGCGGCGATCAGCGTGGCGAACGGAATGCCGAGCGCGATTATCGCCGCGCTCTCCGTCCTGACCGCCGCCTTGATCGCGGCGGGCGCGGGCGTGTTGATGACCGCCTTGCGATCGAAGGCCGCGCCGTTCAGCATCAGGGCGGCGCCGACAAGCATGGCGGACGCAATCGACAATTGCGGAAGCATGATGAAGGCCGCGAGCGAACAGGCGAAGAAATAGAGCGGCGCCCCGCCGCAGGTGAGGCGGAAGGAGGACGGGCACTGGCGCGCAAGGCGGCTGACCCGCAATTGCGCGGCCGATGCGAAGCCGAGAACGGCGAGCCCGGCTTTGGCGGCGAAAGAAATCCAGTCGGCGGGCGGCTGCGGCAGTTTCAGGGCGCCGAAAACAATGGCGAGCAGCGCGCCGAAAACAATCATCAGCGCCGGTGCGGCGGCGGCGCGTCGCGCAAGGCGCGTCGATGCGATCGCCGGAATCGCAAAAATCGCCGCAAGAAATGCAAGCCAGCCCATAACGTTCGCCCGAGAATAATTTTCGGCTCATAACCCAGCCCGGAGCCGAACGAGGCTCAACTCTGAATTGATCCGCATCTTGAAGCAAACCTTTTTAGGATAAAAATTCCGTAATAATATCAAGAGACTAGCCTTTCAGGTCAAAGTTATCCCCCTACTTATCCAACACCTGCGGAATGGCCTTATCATTTCACCCAAAGTCGAAGTCTCGATTTGCGTAAGGAGTATGAGGATGGCTGACAGCGAGGAAAGCGAACACGCGCGCTTGAAAAGGCGCGAAAGATTGAAAAAGGCGGTTGCGAAAACCGCGCCCAGGATCGCCGCGCAACTCGGCGGACCGCTCGCCGGCGCCGCGGTTTCGGCGATCGCGCGCGCAATATTCGGAAAGGATGTCGCTGACGAAGACGCGCTCGCCGACGCGATCGACCGGGCGAGCCCGGAGCAGGCGATCGCTTTGAAACGCGCCGAATATGAGTTCATGCTCGCCCTGCGCGCCGCTGCGGTCGAGGAAACGCGCATCGATGCGGGCGACCGGGCGAGCGCGCGCGAGCGGCAGGCGAAGATGAAGGACTGGACGCCCTCCGCGCTCGGCGCGCTCATCATCGGCGGATTTTTCCTGACGCTCGCTTTCATGGTGGCGCGCAAACTGCCCGCCGGCGCCGAGACGGAATTTTCGATCATGCTCGGCGCGCTTGCGACGATGACGGCGGCGGTCGTGAATTATTTCTTCGGGTCTTCGGCCGGCTCGCGGGAGAAGACATTGCTGCTGACCGGCGTCAAACGGCCGGAAGAGGAATAATGCGCAAGGCGGATGTCATCATTGTCGGCGGCGGCGCGATCGGGCTGATGTGCGCATGGATGCTCGCACGGCGGGGCGTGCGCATTCTCGTCATCGATTCCGGCGGGCCGGCGGCGACGCACGCCGCAGCGGGCATGCTCTCGCCGTCGTTTGAACGTTCCCTGCATGGCGGCGGCGATGCGCTCGGCGAATTCAGCCGGGCCAGCCTGTCGTTGTGGCGCGAGATCGCGCCGGCGCTGGAAGAAGCGAGCGGCGTCGACATCGATTACGACGAAAGCGGCGTCCTTTGCGTTGCGCTCGACGATCTCGAAGCGTCGGTTTTCGATGCGGATTCCCGCTATTGCGACCGGCTGGAGCGAAACGAGGTTTTAGAGCTTGAGCCGGCCCTTTCTTCATCGGTCAGGTGCGCCTGGTTCGCGCGCACCGACGCCCAGGTCGATCCGCGCCGCGTGCGCGAGGCGTTAAAACGCGCGATCGCGCGCGAAAGCGGCGCCGTGAAATTCGACAGCCGCGTCGTCTCGATAGAAACGCATGGCGCGCGCGCCGGGCGCGTGCGACTTGCAAGCGGTGAAAGTCTTGAAGCCGGCCGGATCGTTCTTGCGACCGGGGCGCGCATCGACGGCCTCGCCGAATTGCCGGCCGGCGCCGTGTTCCCCGTTAAGGGCGAGGCGCTCGCCGTCGAACGCATCGCATCCGCGCCCCGGCGTGTCGTGCGCACGGGCGGGGCGTATCTTTGCCCGAAATCCGACGGGCGCATCATTATCGGCGCGACGGAGCTCAATCGCGACCGGTCGCTCAACACGGACGACCGGCGCCTGCGCGAATTGCGCGCGGCGGCGGAAATCGCGTTTCCCGGGCTTGAAGATGCGGCTGAAACCGAACGCTGGGCCGGGCTTCGTCCCGCGACGGCGGACGGCGCGCCCATCATCGGGCCCGCGCCGTCGGCGCCGGGCCTCATCTACGCGCTCGGCCACTATCGCAACGGAGTATTGCTGGCGCCGGCGAGCGCGGCCGCAATCGCCGATCTCATCGCATCCGGGCGCGCAGGGCCCGAAATCGCCGCCTTTTCGGCGGCCCGTTTCACCGAATTAGGAGATTCTTGACCATGATTTGCGAGCGTTTTCAGAGTTTGAAAGGCGCAAGGCCATGACGGACGCCATCAATTCGACGACGCCGGCGCGCGCCGCCATTTCGAGCGCGCTTCAAAAAGCCTCGCAAGCGACCGGTGTCGGCTTTGACTATTTGTACCGCGTCGCGCTGCGTGAAAGTTCGCTCGATCCGCACGCGCGGGCGAAAACGTCGAGCGCGGCCGGGCTGTTCCAGTTTATCGACCAGACCTGGCTCGGCGCCGTGAAAAAATACGGCGCGGCGCATGGCCTCGACGACTTCGCGGCGCAGATTGCAACCGATGAAAAGGGGCGCGCCGTCGTTTCGGACGCGGCGAAGAAACAGGAAATCCTGAACCTGCGCTTCGACCCGGAAAAGGCGGCCGCGCTCGCCGGCGAACTCGCGCGCGAAAACAGGATTGCGCTAGAGCGCGCGCTCGGCCGCGCCGTCAGCGGCGCCGAGCTGTATGCGGCGCATTTTCTCGGCCCGGCCGGCGCGCGGCGGTTATTGTCGGCAGACGCTGGCGCGAGTGCGGCGAAGCTCCTGCCTGCCGCGGCGAAAGCGAACGCGCATGTATTTTTCGACGATGGCCGCGAGCGCACGGCCGGCGAAGTCATCGACAGTTTCAAAAAGACGATCGGCGCGGCGCGCGAAATCCTCGCGGAAACGGCCGGGCGTATCGAAAAGGGTTTGTCGGGCGAAATCGGCGCGAGACTGAATGCGATATTCGATGCGCCGTCCGGCGCGCGCGAAACCGGCCGATCAGCGCCGTTTCTCGAAACCAAGGGCCTGTCGCTGTTTGCGATCGCGCTGTTGCAGGCGCTCGATCCGCGAGAATTGGCGCCGGGCGGCGACCGGTCCGGACATGATCGTTCGCAAAATGAGCGTTCCCGGAATGACCGGGAATAGGCGCTATTTGCAGGCCTGAAGCGTTATGCCTTGCGGAAGTCTGGTGCTTGCGTCGCCGCAGGCCGTCGCCATCTGTTCGGCCGTGACGCCGAGCGCGCCCGAAAGATCGGCGCCTTGAAGATGCGCGCCCGTGAAATTCGCGCCTGTCACGTCCGCTTCCCGGAAGACGGCGTCGCGAAGGTCGGCGTTCTGGAAACGCGCGACGCGAAGATCCGTTTGCGAAAAATCGGCGCCGCGCGCTGCGGCGTCGACAAAGGACGCGCCGGAGGCGAAACTTTTTGCAATCACGGCTTTTTCAAGCATGGCGGCGGAAAAGCTCGCTCCGGTGAGGTCGGCGCCGGTGAAATTCGCCTGCGAGAAATCGCCGGCGCGGAAGGCCGCGCCTTTGAGCCCGCCGCCCGCGAAATCGGCGCCGGGCAGGATCGCGGCGGAGAAATCGGCGCCCGTCATGCGCGCCTTTGCGAAAATCGCTTTCTCGCCCGTTGCGCCTTCAAAGGAGGCGCCGTCGAGGAGCGCGCCGAGAAAGGTCGTCTGGTTCATCTGCGCGCCGGCGAAAATATTGTTCGCCGCCTGCGCGCTGGTGAAATCGCCGCCCGAAAGATTGAGATTGGCCTTGACGTGTTCGCTCGCCGCGGGTGCGACGCCGTCTTTTTTGGCGAGCCTCGAAAGCTCCGCATCGACGCGCCCGATTGCGTCGCCGAGCTCGGGCGCAAGCCTTTCCGCGCCGCCGACGGCGGATTTGAGGTGGCGGTTGATTTCGCGGCCGACATTGACGCCAGGCCGGCCCGTGCGTTCGGAGACCATATTGGCGACAAGCGAGAACGCCATGATCATGAAAAGAATGATCAAAAGGACGATGCGGAACATGGCGAAACCTTCCCATTGCGCAAGGGTGCGCACCGGGCGCCATTGTGCCAGCCAAGGGCTGACGCAAGCTTAAAACTTGATTGCCAATTTATTAAAATGCGGCGTTTACGAGCAGCCGGTATTGGCGCCGCAGCTGTCGCATCTAAGGCAAGCGCCGGTTCGAACGAGCGTGAACTGGCCGCATTCGGGGCAGGCGTCGCCTTCATAGCCCCTGGCGCGCGCGCGCGCTTCGCGGCCCATCGGCGCGGCGAGGGTGCCGGGAGGCGCCTTTCGGTTGACCGCCTCGGCGAGCCTTGCGACCTGACGCTCGATCTCGGGCGCGCTCGCCGCGCGCGCCTCAAGTCCGGCTTCCGCCTCGATAATGTCTTCCGGCGCGTCGTCGGGCTTGCGCAGGCGATCGAATTCGCCGCCGCGCAGCACGACGAGATTGTCCGAAACCGTCGAACGCGAGAACCCTTTCGAAATGAGCCGCGAGGCGTCGGCCTGCGCTTTTTCGCGCGAAACGCCCTTGCCGATCGCATCGACCGCCGATTCCTGCGGATCGACATGGGCGAGGTCGGACCGGCCGAGATAGGAAATCGCGAGTTCGCGGAAAATATAGTCGAGGATCGACGTCGCGTGGCGGATCTGGTCATTGCCTTCGACCGGCCCCGACGGATCGAAGCGCGTAAAGACGTAGGCGTCGACGAATTCTTCGAGCGGCACGCCATATTGCAGGCCGAGCGAAACCGCGATCGCGAAATTGTTCATCAGGCTGCGGAAGGCGGCGCCTTCCTTGTGCATGTCGATGAAAACCTCGCCGATTTCGCCGTCGTCGAATTCGCCGGTGTGCAGATAGACCTTGTGTCCGCCGACGATCGCTTTCTGGATATATCCCTTGCGGCGGTCGGGAAGGCGCCGGCGTCCCGGGGTCCGCTCGACGATGCGCTCGACAATGCGCTCGGCGACGATGCGAGATTTTTCCGCAGCCGGCGCGTTGGCGATCAGTTCGGCGATGCTTTCCTCGTCCCCTTCCTCGGCTTCGGCGGAAAGCAGCGTCGCGGCGAGCGGCTGCGAAAGTTTCGAGCCGTCGCGATAAAGCGCAATCGATTTAAGGCCGAGTTCCCACGCCTTGAGGTAAGCCGCGGCGCAATCGCCGATCCCCGCCCGGTTCGGCAGGTTCACCGTCTTGGAAATGCCGCCCGAAACGAAAGGCTGCGAGGCCGCCATCATTTCAAGATGCGCCTCGACGCTAAGCGAGCGCTCGCCGATGCGCCCGCACGGCGTCGCGCAATCGAATACGGCGTAATCTTCAAGCTTGAGATGGGGCGCGCCTTCAATCGTCATCGCGCCGCAGCAGAAGAAGTTCGCCGCGTGAATGTCCTCGTCGCTGAAACCGAGATCGCGCAGGACCTGATAGCCGGATTGATCCATCTGCTCGTCGGAAAAGCCGAGAATATGCCGGCAGAAATCCTCGCCGAGCGCTTGCGGCGTGAACGCGAAAGTAATGTCGAACGCAAGTTTCAATCGCTCCTCAAGCGCCTTGAGATGCTTGTCGGCGAAACCTTCCGCGCGCAGCGCCTCCGGATAAACGCCGGGCGCCCCGTCAAGCGCGCCGCGCCCGACGACGTAATCCGTGATGTCCCTGATTTCGCCTTCGCTATAGCCGAGCGCGGCGAGCGCGGAGGGGACCGACCGGTTGATGATCTTTATCTGTCCGCCGCCCGCGAGCTTCTTGAATTTGACGAGCGCGTAATCGGGTTCGATTCCCGTCGTGTCGCAGTCCATGACGAGGCCGATCGTGCCGGTCGGCGCGATTGCGGAAACTTGCGCGTTCCGAAACCCGTTGATGGAGCCGAGTTCGTACGCCTCGTTCCAGACGGTTTGCGCGCGTTTGGAAAGCGCCGGCCACGGGCAGGCGTCCGCATCCATAATGCGCGGCGCGATTTTAAGCCCCTCGAAATTGTCGTCGGCCTTGACGCCGCTCGCCGCGCGGCGGTGATTGCGGATGACGCGCAACATCGCGTCGCGATTGTCGCGCCAGGCCGGGAACGCCCCAACCGCGCCCGCCATCTCGGCGGAGGCGCGATAGGCCGCGCCCGTCAGAACCGAGGATACGGCGGCGCCGATCGCGCGCGCTGTCGGGCTGTCATAAGAAACGCCCGACGCCATGAAAAGCGCGCCGAGATTGGCGTAACCGAGCCCCAGCGTTCGATAGTCGAACGATTTGCGGGCGATGGTCGGGGACGGGAATTGCGCCATCGCGACCGAGATTTCGAGCGCGAGCGTCCACAAACGGCAGGCATGTTCGAACGCCGCGACGTCGAAGCCCTCATCGGTCTTGAATTTCAGCAGATTGATCGAGGCGAGATTGCACGCCGTATCGTCAAGAAAAAGATATTCCGAGCACGGATTGGATGCGCGGATATCGCCGCCTGCTGGGCAGGTGTGCCAGTCGTTCGTCGTATCGTGGAACTGAATGCCCGGATCGGCGCAGCGCCAGGCCGTCTCGGCGATCAGATCCCAAAGCGCGCGCGCCTTGATCGTTTTCGCCGCGCCGCCGTCGCCGCGCCGTTTCAATTCCCACTCGCCGTTCGACGCGAGCGCTTCGAAAAACGAATCCGTCAGCCGCACCGAATTGTTCGCATTCTGGCCGGCGACCGTGCGATAGGCTTCGCTGTCCCAGTCGAGATCGTAGCGCGCGACCTTGATCGAGCGATAACCCGCACGCGCAAACTCTATCGCGCGCCGGCACGAGGCTTCCGCAACGCCCGCCTTCTTGGCCTCGCGCACCGCGATCTTGAGCGCTTCATTGGAACGCGGATCGGTGCGCGCGTCGCCGTCGATCGCCCAGCAGGCCGCGACGATTTTCGGCAGGTGACGCGCCAGGACGCGCGAACCGGCGACAAGGGCGGCGACCTTTTCCTCCTCGACGGACTTCCAGCGAATGAATTCTTCAATGTCGGGATGATCGCCGTCGACGACGACCATTTTCGCCGCGCGGCGCGTGACGCCGCCGGACTTTATCGCGCCGGCCGCCGCATCGCCGACTTTCAGGAAACTCAAAAGGCCGGAACTTTTGCCGCCGCCCGAAAGGGGTTCGCCTTCGCCGCGAATGCTGGAGTAATTCGTGCCGGCGCCGGAGCCGAATTTGAACAAGCGCGCCTCGCGCGACCACAAATCCATAATGCCGTTTTCGCCGACAAGATTGTCGTCGACCGACTGGATGAAACAGGCGTGCGGCTGCGGGCGTTCATAGGCGTTGTCGGATTCAACGACGGCGCCGGTGTCGGGGTCGACATAATAATGGCCGTGGCTTTCGCCCTCGACGCCATAAGCCCAGTGAAGGCCGGTATTGAACCATTGCGGAGAATTGGGCGCCCCGATCTGGCGGGCCAGCATCGCCGTCATCTCCTCGACGAAGATCGCCGCCTGTTCCGCATCGGTGAAAAAGCCGGACTTCCATCCCCAATAGCCCCAGGCGCCGGCCATGCGGTCGAACACCTGGCGCGCGCTTTTTTCAGCGCCGTATCTTTCTTCGGCGGGAAGCTTGGCGAGTTTTGCGACATCCGGGATCGAACGTTGCAGGAATGCGGGAACGCCTTTTTCGGCGACGCGCCGCGTCGCCGCCGGCACGCCGCTGCGGCGCAGGTATTTCTGCGCCAGAATATCGACGGCGGTCTGGCTCCAGTCGGCCGGCGCTTCGATATCGCGCGCCTCATGCAGGATGCGCCCGTCGCCGGCGCGAATTTCGCTGTCGCTCGTGCGAAACCGCACGCGCGCATAAGCGCCGCCTTTATCGGTCGAATAGTGACGTTGAAAACGCATCGACGGGGAAAATCCTCAAAAGCGAACGCCATTCTAGCGGGCGCCGACTTACTTCTCAATGTTCCCGGGCCGGCGCAAGCATCAAAAGCAATTGTTTTTGCTATGGAAATTGGTCGTTTTGGCGCCGAATTCCCGGCCGGCGCCTGCGGCCTTTCCGCGCGAAGGCGTATCGGTGGACGCCAAAGGCGGGCGGCGCCATATTCCGGCCGAATCGACAGGGCCGAATCCGGCCGCGTAAATGACGGGAAAGTCCGGACAAATTCATGCTGACCCAACTCTTCGCCTGGTGGGATACGACCACCTACAGCACTTCACTGACGCTTTTCCGGCGCGGCGCGCGCCTTGTCGGCAAGGACGAGCAAGGCAATCGCTATTACGAGGAAAAATCGCCGAGCGGCCCGGAGGGCGGCAAGCGGCGCTGGGTCGTCTATCACGGCGTCGCCGACGCCTCGCGCGTGCCGCCGGACTGGCATGGCTGGATCCATCACACATTCGACGAACCGCCGACGGTCGCGCCGTTGAAGCGGCGCGCGTTCGAAAAGGACCATTTGCCGAACATGACCGGTACGCCGCTCGCCTATCGCCCGCAGGGCAGCCTGTCGCGCGCGGGCGGGCCTGCGCCTTTGCGCGACTATGAAGCCTGGTCGCCGGATAACTGACGGGAAGAAGCGCCATGTCGAAAGGTCAATTGTTTGAATCGCTTGTCGGCGTTGTGGTGCTGGCCGTTGCGGCGGCCTTTCTTTACTACGCCTATCAGACAAGCGGGCGCGCCATGACGGCGCGCACCTATTCGTTGAACGCAGTGTTCGGGCGCGTCGACGGGGTTTCTCCGGGTGCGGATGTTCGCATTTCCGGCGTCAAGGTCGGCTCCGTCGCAGAAAGCGCGCTCGATCCGCTGACATTCGAGGCGCGCGTGAAACTGTCCGTCGCGAAGAACATCGAAGTGCCTGAAGATTCGGTTGCGAAAGTCGTTTCCGACGGTTTGCTCGGCGGCGCGCATGTCGCGATCGAACCCGGCGCGAGCGATATCATGCTCGCCGAGGGCGAGACGATCGCCATCACACAGGGATCCGTCGACCTTCTGGGACTGGCGGTCCAGGCTTTCACCAATCCTGACCGGCCCGCAAAATCGAACGACGCCGCGCCGGCCGGCGACGGTCCTGGAGATTTGTGATGAGACGTGTTGCGTATTCGGCTGCGGCTGTAGCGTTTTTGGCCTGCGCGGGCGCGCAGGAACCCGATCCGGCGCTTGATGGTCTTGGCGCCGCGCCCGAAGGGCCGAGCGAACTCGATATTCTTTCAAAAGGCGCGGATTCGGATTTCCCGGATATCGGTTCAGTCGCGCAGCGCGAGCCTGTTTCCGTGACGCTGCGCGCATTGAACAAGGTGACGGCGAAATACACCGATATTGTCGTCAACATGAACGAAACGGCGCGTTACGGCTCGCTCGAACTGACGCCGCGGTTCTGCGACAAACGCCCGCCGGAAGAATTTCCGGAAACGACCGCATTTCTTGAAATTGTCGATATCGGCGGCGCGCGCAAATCCGACATCAAGCCCGACGGGCCCCTTGCGGCTGAAGCGCATTCCTCAGGCGCGCAGGATGCGTCAGGCGCACTGGAAGAAGCCGGCGCGCAGGGTGAAGGGAATTTGCAGGCGGCGCAAACCACGCCCGCGCCCGGCGACGCGACGCAACCGGACGCGCGCAAACTTCCGGCGAATATGATTTTCAGCGGGTGGATGTTCGCTTCCAGTCCCGCATTGAACGGGCTTGAGCATCCCGTTTACGACGTCTGGGTTATCGACTGCAAAACGGTTTCAATCGACAATTGACGCGGTGCGGCGTTGAAATCCGCCTTCATGGGAATGAATTCCTCAAGCATGCGTTGATAGTCCGTATCCTGACATTCTATTACGCCGAACTGTCCAAGATGCTCTGTATGGAACTGCGTATCGAGAAGCCGGAAACCGCCGGTTTTCAACCGCGCAATCAGGTGCAGCATTGCGATTTTGCTGGCGTCGCGCTCTAGAGAAAACATGCTTTCGCCGCAAAATATCGCGCCGATGGCGACGCCGTACAGCCCGCCGACCAGGCGCCCGCCGCGCCGGCATTCGACGCTGTGCGCAACGCCCATCAGATGAAGCTCGTGATAGACTTCTTCGATGGCGTGATTGATCCAGGTATCCTCGCGCCCTTTGGATGTGCGCGCGCAGGCGGCGATAACCTCGCCGAACGCCGTATCGACGCAAACATCGAACCCGCCCCGCTTTAGCGTTCGGATCAGGCGGCGCGGCGCGCGCGCCCTGTCGAGCGGCAATATTCCGCGAAAGTCGGGCAGCACCCATAAAGCGGCGTCATCGTTTCGCGAGCGGGCCATCGGGAAATAGCCAAGCGTATAAGCCCTTAAAAGCTCTTCCGGATCGATTTTTCCCGAAGCGTCGCGCGGCATATCGAAATTATCGGATACGCCGCGCCGCGCCGCAAGCCGCGATCCTTATTGTTTGTCCGCGCCGCCGAGCCATTCTTCGAGCCAATGGATGTGATAGTCGCCGTTCAGAAAATCCGGCTGTTCTATCAAGTCCTTGAACAATGGAATCGTCGTGTCGATGCCGTTGAGCTGCAATTCGTCGAGGCACCGGCGAAGCCGTTTGATGCAGGTTTCGCGATCGTCGGCGAAAACGATAAGCTTGCCGATCATCGAGTCGTAATAGGGCGGGATTTTGTAGCCCGTATAAATCGCGCTGTCGAAGCGAACGCCCGGTCCGCCCGGCGCATGGAAATAGGTGATCTCGCCCGGCGACGGCCTGAATGTTTTCGGGTCTTCGGCGTTGATCCGGCACTCGATCGCGTGGCCGCGAAACGAGACGTCTTCCTGGGTGAAAGATAAAGGCATGCCGGCCGCAATCCTGATTTGTTCGCGCACGAGGTCGATGCGCGTCACCTGTTCGGTGATCGGATGTTCGACCTGGAGGCGCGTATTCATTTCAATGAAATAAAAGCGCCCGTTTTCGTACAGAAACTCGATCGTGCCGGCGCCGAGATAGCCGAGTTTGGCGATCGCCGCGCGGGCGATCTCGCCGATTTCCTGGCGTTCGGCCGGCGTCAGCGCCGGCGATAGCGCCTCTTCAAGAACTTTCTGGTGGCGACGCTGCAACGAACAGTCGCGCTCGCCAAGTTGAACGACATTGCCGTGACTGTCGGCGATGATCTGTATTTCGATATGGCGCGGGCGCCCGAGATATTTCTCGATATAGACCGCGTCGTCGCCGAACGCCGCCTTGGCTTCCGCCTTCGCCGTCGAAAGCGCTTCGGCGAGATGGTCCGCCGTTTTGGCGACTTTCATGCCGCGCCCGCCGCCGCCGGACGCGGCTTTGACGAGAACCGGATACCCGATTTTTTCGGCGCATTTTTTGGCGTCTTCGAGCGAGACGACTTCGCCGTCGCTTCCCGGAACGAGCGGAATGCCGGCGCCGCCTGCGGCTTCCTTCGCCGAAATCTTGTCGCCCATCACGCGGATATGCTCCGCATCAGGACCGATAAAGGTGATATTGTGGGCGGCTATGATGTCTGCGAAACGCGCATTTTCGGACAGGAAGCCGTAACCGGGATGGATAGCGTCGGCGTTCGTGATTTCGGCCGCCGATATGATCGCCGGGATATTCAGGTAGCTGTCCTTGGGCGCGGGCGGTCCGATGCAAACGCTTTCGTCTGCGAGCTTTACGTGCAGCGCCTCGGTGTCGGCCGTCGAATGTATCGCGACCGTCGATACGCCGAGTTCCTTGCACGCCCGGTGAACGCGCAGCGCAATTTCGCCTCGGTTGGCAATTAGGACTTTTTGAAACATGTCTGCGCCCAGATTTTTGACGTGCGCTGTAATTATTCGACGGCGATCAGCGGCTCGCCGAATTCGACCGGCTGCGCATCGCGGACGAGGATCTGCTTGACGACGCCGGCTGAGGGGGCGGCGATCGGGTTCATCGTCTTCATCGCTTCGACGATCATCAGGGTCTGGCCTTCTGCGACCTTGTCGCCGACCTTCACGAAAGGATCGGCGCCCGGCGAGGGCGAAAGGTAGACCGTGCCGACCATGGGCGAGTTTACGACGCCGGCGAGCGGCGCCGCCGGCGTCTCGGCCTGCGCGGCGGGCCTATCGGCCGGGGCGGGCGCTGCTGCGGCGGGGAGCGCGGGCGCAGAACCGGGCGCGTAGGCGATCGCCGGGCCGGCCGGTCCCCGCGCGACGCGAACCCGAAAATCGGATTTTTCGATCTCGATCTCTGTGAGACCGGTCTGATCCAGGATCGCTGCGAGTTCGCGTATCCACGCCGCTTCCATCGAATTCGGTTTATAGGCGCTCATTGTGCCTTTGGGCCCCCTTTGGCCGTCTAGGGAAAGGGTTTCTTGTCGATGAGCCGGATGAGGGCGTCAAGCGCTGTCAGGTAACCTTGTGCGCCGAGGCCGCAGATAACCGCGTCCACGGCGGGGCTGATATAGGAATGGCGCCGAAAAGCCTCCCGCGCATGAATGTTGGAGAGGTGGAGTTCGATCTTCGGGATTTTCACGGTTTTGAGCGCGTCGTGAAGGGCGATCGAGGTATGGGTGTAAGCGCCGGGGTTGACGATCAGGCCGGCCGCCTTGCCCGCAGCCTCCTGAACCCAGTCTATGAGGACGCCCTCATGGTTCGACTGTCGGAACTCGACGCTCGCGCCGCGTCCGCGCGCCGCATCCGATACGGCTGAGCGAATATCGTCGAGGCTCGCGGCGCCGTAGATTTCCGGCTCGCGCGTCCCCAGCAGGTTGAGGTTCGGACCATTCAGCACGTAAATCGTCATATCCGGGATCGTCATATCCGGCGCGTTCCTTTCGCGGCGCGTAAGCTCATAGGGGTTCGGCGCTTGCAACCGCAGCGTTGAGCCTACACATACAACTGCGTTCGTTATCCGAGTGCAAACGGCGGTCGATTGTGGAACTGCAAATTAACGGAGAATCGATGCGGATCGAAGGGGCGGCGACGGTCCTCGACCTTATCGAACGGCTCGGCCTTGAACCGCGCAAACTCGCGGTCGAGCGCAATCTCGAAATCGTTCCAAAGTCCGCTTATGGAAATACGGCGATAGCCGACGGCGACCGGTTTGAGATCGTCCATTTTGTTGGAGGAGGTTGATTTGTCCTCGTCGCTCACAATCGCCGGCCGCGAATTCAGCTCGCGCCTGATCATCGGCACAGGAAAGTACAAGACCTACGAAGAAAACGCGCGCGCCGCCGAGGCCGCCGGCGCCGAGATGGTCACGGTCGCCGTGCGGCGCGTGAACCTGACGGATCGCGACAAGCCGATGCTCGTCGATTACATCGATCCGAAGAAATACGTTTACCTGCCGAATACGGCCGGCTGTTTCACCGCCGAGGAGGCCGTCCGCACCTTGCGCCTTGCGCGAGAGGCGGGGGACTGGTCGCTGGTGAAGCTAGAAGTTCTCGCCGACCAGAAAACGCTCTATCCGGAGATGGAGGAAACGTTGAAAGCGGCCAGGCTCCTCATCAGCGAGGGCTTTGAGGTCATGGTCTATTGCTCTGACGATCCCGTTTACGCGCGCAAGCTGGAAGATGCGGGGTGCTGCGCGATCATGCCGCTCGGATCGTTGATCGGCTCGGGGCTTGGAATTTTAAACCCCGTCAATATTCGCCTTATCGTTGAGCAGTCGCGCGTACCCGTTATCGTCGACGCCGGCGTCGGCACCGCGTCCGACGCCGCTTTCGCGATGGAGCTTGGATGCGACGGCGTTTTGATGAATACGGCGATCGCCGAAGCGAAAGATCCGATATTGATGGCGTCGGCGATGCGTCACGCAGTCATCGCCGGGCGCGAAGCCTATCTCGCCGGGCGCATGGCGAAGAAGAAATACGCCGATCCTTCTTCGCCGCTCGCCGGCCTGATCTGAGCGGTCAGCGCTGTTTCTTCGCTTCCGCGATCGCCGCCTTCACATCGTCCGGACGATAACCGGGAATGATTTCGACAAATGAACCGTCGAGTGATGCGACGATGAATGTCGGCGTACCGTCAATGCCGAGTTCCTGCGCGGCCTGACGATCCGTCGCAATATAGGATGAAAATTCCGGATTTTGCGAGTCGGCCTCCAGCTTCTTTACGTCAAGGCCGAGCTTTTTTGCAATTTCGTGGATACGCTCTTTCGTGACGACGCCGGTTTCCTTCAGCATTGCAAAATGCAGTTCGGAATATTTTCCCTGCTCGCGGGCGGCGAGCGCGTACCGGCTGGCTGTATCGGATTCTTCGCGCAAGATCGGAAATTCACGAAACGCAACTTTCACCGCCGCGTCGCTTTTGGTGAGGTCGCGCACGAATTCGGCGCTTCTTTTGCAAAACCCGCAATGATAATCGAACAGCTCAATGACGGCGACTTTCGCCGCCGCCGGGTTTTTGCCCGTGACGTATCCGCTTTTCTCAGACAGGAATTCGGGCAGGTAGCGGACGACCGTGTCCTTGACGTGATTTTCCGAATAAAGATTAAGCGCTTCGACGATAATCGAAGGGTCTTCCCTTAAAGTCTCGCGAACGATTTCGGCGATCGCCTCGCGATCAAGGTCTCCCGGCGCCTCGCGTTTCGACTGCTGAGCCAAAAGCACATTCGCGCCGATCGCGCCGAAAAACGCCGAGCCCATTAGGGCGGCTATTATCAAAATTCGTTGCTTCATCGTTTGAGCCTCATGAGCGCGTCGGATTCTATCGGTTCAATTTCGCCGGGATGTCAAATTCTATTGCGGGTCCGGAACTTCGCCGGGCCGGCGTTCCGTTTCCGGTTTCGGCGCCGGCGCGCGCGTATCGCGTTTTCCGCCCGCTGCGGGATCCGATCCAAGGCTTGCAACGATGATATCCGTCGCCTGGCGCCATTCCGGCGTCCCGCTTTGCAGTTTTGTGCGCGCGCGCATCGCGAAACTGGCCGCTTGCTGCTTTGATCCCGAATTGTAATGAGATTCCGCCATCGCCAGGTCGGCCAACGGCTCCTCTCCGAGTGCGCCGTAAGCGCGCGCCAGTTCGAACCAGCCGAACGAATTGTCCGGCTCCAGCAACAAAGCGGATTTCAGGTCTTTCACCGATTCCTGGAGTTTGCCGGGTTCTTCGGTTGCGGAAAGCGCCCGCGCGAGGTTGATCAGCAAAAGCGCTTTTCCGGGCGCGAGCTCCACAGATTTGCGGTGCGGTTCGATCGATTCGTCGATGCGGCCGAATTCGAACAGCATCTGCCCCTTGAGTTCGTTGTAATAGGGATTGTCCGGATGATCGGCGAGAAGCCGGTTGATTTCACTGAGGGCGCGTTCCAGATCGGCCGAACGGTAATAGGCGACGGCGCGCGCGTAATGCGCCGGTTCCGACTGGTCGGAATAAGGATATTCGCGCAATGTCGAATTCGCGTCCTGCATAAAGCCTTTTATCTTGGCTTGTATTAAGCGCAGGCGTTCTATTTCTTCGGGCGAATCCTCGACATCGTAAAAGGGCGAGGTTTTCGCCCTTTCCTCGAGCGCCGTCACACGTTGCAGCGCGAGCGGGTGGGTCTGCATATACGGGTTGATGCGCCGCCCGTGTATGATCTGCTCATTGCTGAGATTTTTGAATGACTCGACAAGGCCGGCGCCGGACCGGCCGATCGCGTTCAGATAAGTCAGCGCGGCCTGATCGGCGCTCGATTCCTGGCCGCGGCTGTATTTGAGCGCGTTTGCAATGCCGATTGTCTGTCCAAGCCCCAGGATGCCGACGCCTGCATCCGGCGCGCCGGCGGCGATTGCGCCGGCCGCCAGAACGAGACTGAGCAGCATTGGCCGCGTCGCCGAAGCGATGGCTTCATCCGAACGCGCCGAATGGCCGCCTGCGATATGTCCCGCCTCGTGTGCGATGACGCCCTGTATTTGCCGGGGCGTTTCCGACATCGTCAGCAGCCCCGTATTAACACCCATGACAAGTCCGCCGGCGAAAGCGTTGAAGGACTGATCGCCGATCAACAGAATATGAATCTGATCGGCGGGCAGTCCGGCGGCTTTAAATACGGGCCGCGAATAATCATCCAGGAATTGCTCGATCTCGGCGTCGCGAAGCAAGGTCTGCGCGGATGCGTTCGCCGCAAGGCAGATCGCCGCAATCGCGCTCGCAATGGCGATTTTTGCGTACTTCACGAAACTCATCGATCAACCCAAGCGGATACGGCCATTCGCTTCAAGACTGGTCGCGTGAAATGGCGGAAATGTGACCGCCTTTCACGCGGTGAATTCATCCCAAAGCCCGGTTCCACCAGCCTTTTCTCGTCGATTTGGCGGGCGCGGGCGCGTCTTCAGCCGCCGCCGGTTGGCGCGCGGGTTCAACTTCAAGCGGCGCCTCAATCGCCGCTTCGGCGGGGCGGACCTGCGGCGCGGGGGTTTCGTCCCGCTCTTGCGCAAGCGGCGCCTCGTCCGGCGCAATTGCGCTTTCGATCTCTTCCGGCGCCGGCTCTACGCCGTCGCTGACCTCCGGCGCCGTTTCGCCGGACGATTCGCCGTTTTCATCGGCGTTATCATCATTGGGACCGATCGCGTCAGCGGACTTTTCGGCGTCGTCCTCATTATCGCCCGTTTGATCGGCGCGCCGTCCGCGCCGGCCGCCCCTGCGTCCGCGGCGGCGGCGTTTTTTCGACGGCCGTTCTTCCTCGTCGCGCGCCGGCGCGTCGTCTTCGTCCGTCGCTGCTTCTATAAACGGTTGCTCATCGCCGTTTTCGTCGTCGGCGGGCGGCGGCGCGTCTGCGTTATCGGAGGATTGACGGGCCGCTCCGTCGGCGCGTTTGCGCCGGCGTCTGCGTCGGCGCCGGCCGCTTTTTTCTTCGCCGTCCTGCGCTTTTTCGCCGGCCTGCGCATCGCCATCGTCTGCGACCTCATCTGCGTCGTCGGGTTCGATCGTTTCCGTCGTATCGGCGCGGACAACAACCGGCGCCTGCGGGGTTTCGCTGCGAACGCCCGTTTTCTCGATTTCGAAATTGTCGCCGGCTTTCGTCGAATCCGAAGTCAGTTCGATCGAAACGCCGTAGTCGGTTTCGATGCGGCGCAGCCATTCGCGTTTGTGATTGAGAATATAGAGCGTCACATCAAGCGCAGCGCGTATCTGGAGATTGCCGGCCTTGCTCGATAGCGCTTCGTGTTCGGCCGAACGCAAAATTCGAAGAGCGGCCATCTCGTGAGATCGAACGGCGCCGGCGCCGCCGCAGGTCGGGCACATATGCGTCGTGCCGTCGACAATTCCCGAACGGCGACGCTGACGCGACATTTCGAGCAGGCCGAAACCTGAAATCCGCCCCATCTGAATTCGCGCGCGATCGGCGCGCAGGGCGTCTTTGAGACGCTTTTCGACGGAACGGTTGTTCCGCGATTCCTCCATGTCGATGAAGTCGATGACGATCAGGCCCGCAAGGTCGCGCAATCGGCACTGGCGCGCGGCTTCATCGGCCGCCTCAAGGTTTGTGCGCAACGCAGTCTGTTCGATATTGCGTTCGCGCGTCGCCTTGCCGGAGTTCACGTCGATGGCGATCAGCGCCTCTGTCTGATTGATAACGATATAGCCGCCGGATTTCAGCCGAACGGTAGGACGATACATGGCGTCGAGTTGCGATTCGACGCCGTGTTTCAGGAACAGCGGGGTCTTGTCCTTGTAGGGCTGCACGTTTTTCGCGTGCGAGGGCATCAGCATTTTCATGAAGTCTTTGGCTTCACGATATCCGTTGTCGCCTTCAACCTG
This sequence comes from Parvularculaceae bacterium, assembly GCA_020446945.1. Lineage (GTDB taxonomy): Bacteria > Pseudomonadota > Alphaproteobacteria > Caulobacterales > Parvularculaceae > Amphiplicatus. The sequence continues at coordinate 57,915 of JAGRDS010000013.1, read as the reverse complement.
GACGGAAGAAATGTCCTTGTCGTAAAGATCCCGGATTGCGCGCTTGATCAGGCTCGCTTCTTCATAGATCAGGCATGGCGCGATCGACTTCAGCGTCAGCGTGCGAATATTCTCCCATAGCCTGACGAGATAATCATAATCCCGCTTTATCTCCGCTTTTGTCCGCTTGGCGCCGGCGGTGCGGATGATAAGCCCCATGCCGTCGGAGACTTCGAGTTCGTCGACGATCCGCTTCAGGCGTTTGCGGTCGGCGGCGACCGGAATTTTTCGGGAGATGCCGCCGCCGCGCGCCGTGTTCGGCATCAAAACGCAATACCGGCCCGCGAGGGAAAGATACGTCGTCAGCGCCGCGCCCTTGTTGCCGCGCTCTTCCTTGACGGCCTGGACCAGCAGGATCTGGCGACGCTTTACGACCTCCTGGATTTTGTAGTTTCGCAGCAGGCGCGCGCGCTTGCGGCGCGCTTCCTTGTATTTTTCGATCAACTGCCCGCGGGAAAGCTTGCTGAGCGCGACGTCGCCGGATTTCGCCGCCTTCGCAGCCGGGCGTTCGCCTTCATCTGTTTCGTCTTCGCCCGCTTCGTCTTCATCGGCTTCATCGTCGGCCTGCTGGCGGTCCTCGTCGTCCGAACCGGCCTCTATGATTTCCATGTCCGACGCGACATCCTCGCCGTCGTCATCGTCCTGATCGCCGGCGTCGGCCGCGTCGTTCGCGTGTTCCGTCTCGTCGGCGGAAAGTTCGCCCGCCGGTTCTCCCGCATCCTCGCCGGAGGCTTCCTCGCCGCGGCCTTCCTCTCCATGGTCTTCGCCGTCGCCGTCGCTTTCATCGTCGGGCGAGCGGGCGCCGCGTTCGCGCTCAAGCGCGGCGTCGACCTCGTCGATCGGGCTGTCGCCTTCGCCGTCATCAGCGAGATTGAGTGCGGCGGCGAGCGCGGCTTCTTCGGCTTCCGCTTCCTGAAGCTGTTGACGGTCGGAAACCGGGATCTGGTAATAGTCCGGATGGATTTCATTGAAGGCGAGAAAGCCGTGACGGTTTCCGCCATACTCTACAAACGCCGCCTGGAGCGAGGGTTCGACCCGCGTCACTCTTGCGAGGTAGATGTTTCCTCGAAGCGGCTTACGCGAAGCCGACTCGAAATCGAAGTCTTCAACTTTTCCGTTTTGAAGAACGCAGACGCGGACCTCTTCGGGGTTCGCCGCATCGATAAGCATTGTCTTTGTCATTAAATTCTCTTGTGCGGACAGGGGCTTTCGCTCTGTGTCCGGCTTGAAAGGCGAGCGATGGCGGCCGCGCAAACGGGTCGCGCGATCCGAAAGGATCCGCCAGACCGGGCATTGCGAATTCAGGCGCCATAGGGCTCTTTGTTCATCCTTGCCGTCCCTTCCGGGAAAGCGCTTCAAATTCTCGACGCCGAAGCGCCTTGAACGACTTCTGGGGCGGTTCGCCCGGCATAGCCAGACGCCGCCGCTGCTGCGCGCCAGGTCGCCAGCGACCGGCGCGTTCGCGGGCGCCGCACCTTGAATCTCAGGCCGCGCGCCGCATTTCCGATGCCGCAACACGGGGGGCTGCGGCGGGAATTCCTAGCGTAATATGGGGGCTTTAACCGCCGCCGCAATTCACGCTGATCGACGATGCATTAGCACGTGGAAAAAGAAAAGCACTGGTTAATATCGACTCACCTTCTCATCTTTTGTGGAATTCGCCGTAACGGAGCGTTAACGAAGAGGCGAAAAACTGACGCCCGGACGGCGAGCGCGAACGGAAAATGGCGGCGTTGTGTCTGATTATCATTTGAAAATCAAAGCGTTAGCACGCGCTTTCGCAGGCTGCCTGGCGATCTGGGGTGTGGCGACCGCTGCGTCCGCCGCCGAGCTTACGGGCGTGCGGTTCGGAATTACGTCGCCGACGCAAACCAGAATCGTTCTGGATTCCAATGGGTTGCTGGATTATTCGCTGGACGCGGACGCCGCCGGAAGCGGCCGCCTCATCGTCTCCCTTTCCAATGTAGAGCTGGCGCCCGATTTGGCGGCGAGCGGGCGCGGGCGCGGCCATGCGGCCGGCTACGCGGTCTCCGTCACCGGCGCCCGGGCGGCCGTAATCACCGTCGATCTAAAGAAAAGCGCGAAGATCGCCCAGATCCTGCCGCTGGCGCCCAGCGCAGCGAACGCGCGCCATCGCCTCGTGATCGACCTTGCAAGCGCGCCATTGTCCGAACTGACCGCGAGCCTTCCGCCCAGGAAATTCGATTCAATCACGGATGTCATCGCCTCGGTTTCAAAGCCCGAAGACACCGCCCAGGCCGCCGGTTCCGTTACATCGCCGACCGCTTCGCCCGCTGCGTCAATCGAGCCGCCGACGCGCAAACCGGTGGTCGAGCCCGCGACCCGTCCCGTCGGTCAGGAAGAGAAGAAACCTGTTATCGTCGTCGACGCCGGTCATGGCGGGAGCGATCCGGGGGCGGCGGGATCGAACGGATCGAAGGAAAGCGACCTGACGCTGAAAGCCGCGCTGGCGCTCGCCGATGCGCTTCGCGAGACCGGGCGTTACGATGTCGTCCTGACCCGTTCGAGCGATATTCGGCTCGCCCATGAGGAACGGTCGCGAATAGCGCGCGAGGCGAATGCGGGACTTTTCATCTCGCTGCATGCCGACGCCATCGCCGACAGGAAAGTACGCGGCGGGTCGGTTTACACCCTGTCCGACGAGGGGACGGCGCGGTCGGCGCGCGAGGCGCGCGAAAGCGGCGACTATATCCTGTTCGATCTTGATGTCGCACAAGCCGGGCCGGAGGTGAGCGGCATACTTTACACTCTGGCGCAGCGGCGCACGAGCAATGAGTCGGACAAATTCGCCGAACTTTTGATCGACGGCCTCGCCGGCGTAACGCCGCTGCTCAACAACACGCATCGTCGGGGAAATTTCAAGGTTCTGCTCGCGCCCGACGTGCCGGCCGTCCTTTTGGAGCTTGCGTTCGTTTCCAACGCGAGGGACGAGGCGAATTTGAATTCGCCCGCCTGGCGCAGAAAGACCATGACGGCGGCCGCTACGGCGATAGACGCTTATTTTCAGCAAAAGGGTATCGTGCGCCAGGCCAACAATGCGGCCGGAGGATCGCCGCGGTAACGCTCGATTTTCGCCTCAAATATTGAGTATAAAGCCTATGCTTTCGCCGCGTCAGATCGATTCGCCCGAGCCGGCGCGCGCGTAAGCCCTGTCAAGGAACGAACATGTCTGACGAGTCGCTTATCGCCGAACCAAGGGATGACCGGTCCGAAACGCCGATGCGCGCCGGCGGCGGTTGGCGAATGCCGCTCGCCCTGAAAATCATCGCCGGCCTCATCGCGGCTGGATTTCTCGTATCGCTGGTCGCTGTCGGCGCATTCGGCGTGTATCTGTTTTCGCTCAGCCAGGATTTGCCGGACTATGAAGTCCTGGCGGAATACGAGCCGCCCGTGACGACGCGCGTCTACGCGAATAATGGCGAGCTGGTCGCGGAATTTGCGCGCGAACGCCGCCTATACGTTCCGATCGAGTCGATGCCGGATCTTGTCAAAAGCGCATTCATTTCCGCCGAAGACAAGAACTTTTACATTCACGCCGGCCTTGATCTTAAAGGTATCGCGAGAGCGCAGATTTCCAATATCGGAAATCTTTTGCGGGGCCGTCGCCTGGAAGGCGGCTCGACGATCACGCAGCAAGTCGCAAAAAACTTCCTTCTTTCGAGCGAACAAAAAATCGAACGGAAGATGAAAGAATGGCTGGTGACGCGGCGGATCGAAAAATCCTTCACCAAGGACCACATTCTCGAACTCTATTTGAATGAGATTTATCTCGGCAACCGCTCTTACGGCGTCGCAGCGGCCGCGCTGAATTATTTCGATAAACCGCTTGATGAATTGACCGTCGAAGAAGCTGCGTATCTCGCCGCGATTCCCAAAGGGCCGAGCAACTACCATCCGGTCTATAATTATGACCGGGCGGTGGAGCGCAGAAACTGGGTCATCGGCCGACTTTACGAAGACGGCAAGATTTCTGATGAGGAAAGGGAAAAGGCGACGGGCGAACCGCTGACCGCGCGCATCGCGCCGCCCCTCGGCGCGCGTGATTGGGCGTCAGAATATTTCGCCGAAGAAGTTCGCAAGCAGATCGCTGAGCGCTACGGCGCCGATGCGCTTTACGACGGCGGATTGGCCGTGCGAACGACGCTTGATCCGCAATTCCAGCAAGCCGCCGGTGAGGCGTTGCGGCGATGGCTCGTCACATATGACCAGCGTCATGGCTGGCGCGGCGCCATTTCTTCAATGTCGGTGACGGATGACTGGGCCGCGCAATTCGAAGAGGTTGTAAAAACGCTGGCGGCGAACAAGCGAATTTCGCCCGATCTTGCGCCATGGCGCCCGGCATTGGTTCTTGAAGCGAAAGGCGGCGCGGCGCGTATCGGGTTTCCAGACGGCGCCGAAGGGTCGATCGCCCTTGAAAGCGTTATGTGGGCGCGCGCCTACAAGTCCGTAGACGAATTGGGCCCGGAAATCACCGCAATTGAACAAGTGCTGAAGCGCGGCGATGTCGTCTATGTCGAGCCTCTTGAAAAAGAAGGCGAGTTTACATTGCGCCAAACCCCCGCCGTGAATGGCGGACTTGTCGCGATCGACCCGCATACCGGCCGCGTTCTCGCCATGGTCGGCGGGTTTTCGTTCCAGATGTCTGAATTCAACCGCGCCATTCAGGCGAAGCGTCAACCGGGCTCGACCTTCAAGCCATTCGTGTATGCGACAGCGCTCGACAGCGGATACACGCCGTCAAGCATTGTGCTTGACGCGCCGTTCGTCGCGCCGGGCGTCGATAGCTGGTGGAAACCCGGAAACTATGCGGAGGGGCGGTTTTACGGCGAAAGCACCTTGCGCCTCGGGATCGAACAGTCGCGCAATACGATGACGGCGCGCCTCGCCCAGGATCTGGGGATCGGACGCATTGTCGATTATGTTTCCAAATTCGATCTGTCCGACAATTTGCCTCGTGAACTGGCGATTTCGCTCGGTTCGGGCGAAACCACGCTGATGCGGATTACGGCCGGTTATTCGACGTTCGTAAACGGCGGCAAACATATTTCCCCGTTTGTAATCGACCGCGTTCAGGACCGGACGGGAAAGACAATCTATCGTCACGATGAGCGTGAATGCCTGAACTGCCGCGATCAGGTCTGGTCCGGGCAGGCCGAACCCCAACTCGCCGATTTGCGCGAACAGGTTATGGATCCGCGTACGGCCTATCAGATCGTATCGATCCTTGAAGGTGCGGTCGCGCGCGGCACCGGCACTGCCGTCAGGAAAGTCGTCCACAAGCCGATCGCCGGAAAGACGGGAACGACGAACGAATACAAGGACGCCTGGTTTCTCGGCTTTTCTCCTGATCTCGCGGCGGGCGTTTATGTCGGGTTCGACATGCCGCAGACGATGGGGCAGGGCGAAGCAGGCGGGCGTGTTGCGGCGCCGATTTTCGGCGACTTCATGGCCGCCGCACTCGCCGACCAGCCGGGCATACCGTTTCGTATTCCGTCTGGCATTCGCCTGGTGCGCGTCAATGCGAAAACCGGCCGGCCTGCGCAGCCGGGCGATCCGAATGTCATACTCGAAGCTTTCAAGGCCGAGGACACGATTTCATCGGGCCCGTCATTCGACGATCTCAGCCTTGACCCGCTAAGCGCAAAGCCGGTATCGCCTGCCGACCAAACCGACCAGACTTCCGCGGAAGATCTGAACGGCCTTTATTGATCGCCCGGAACGCGACGCGCGCTAGCGGATAAATTAAGGAATTCGATGAGAACCGATCTTGAAACGCTGTCAGAGCAGATCAAGCAGTCGCTTGATCTGCTGAGGAGGCGTCTTTGACTGGGATTACGCGAACAAACGCCTTGAAGAGCTGAATGCGCGTTCGGAGTCGCCGGACTTCTGGAACGATCAGCAAACTGCGCGAAAACTGATGCAAGAGCGTACGGCGCTCGAAGCCCAGATCAAAGCGATTGAAGAAATCTCTACCGAACGCGACGACCTCGAAGGTCTTGCCGAACTTGCGTCGTCGGAGAACGACGAGGATGCGGCGAACGAAATATTTCAGTTGATGGCGGCGCTCGCCGAACGCGCGGCGAACGCCGAAACGGAAGCGTTGCTGTCCGGTGAAGCCGATTCCAATGACTGCTTCCTCGAAATACATCCCGGCGCCGGCGGTACGGAATCCAATGACTGGGCGTCGATGCTGTTGCGGATGTATTTGCGCTGGGCGCAAAAACGCGGATATTCGACCGATGTTATCGAACAGCAGGCGGGGGAGGAGGCGGGAATCAAATCCGCAACGATAAAGATTTCCGGATTTAACGCCTATGGCTGGTTGAAAACGGAGTCGGGCGTTCATCGCCTTGTCCGCATTTCACCGTTCGATTCAAATGCGCGCCGGCATACTTCGTTCGCGTCGGTTTGGGCCTATCCTGTGATCGACGATGCGATCGAAGTTGATGTCAATGAAAGCGATGTTCGGATCGACACGTTTCGCGCATCCGGCGCGGGCGGCCAGCACGTCAACACGACGGATTCCGCGGTTCGCATCACCCATATCCCGACGAATATCGTCGTTCAGTGTCAGAACGAAAGATCGCAGCACAAAAACAGGGCGACCGCCTGGGCGATGCTGCGTGCGCGTTTATATGAGCTGGAACTTCAAAAGCGCGAGGAGGCCGCGCGCGCGAGCGAAGATGCGAAGACGGATATCGGCTGGGGCCACCAGATTCGATCCTACGTCCTTCAACCCTATCAGATGGTCAAGGATCTGCGGACGAATGTGGAAAGCTCCGATCCCGATGATGTGCTAGGCGGTAATCTCGATGCTTATATGGCGGCTGCGTTAGCGCAGCGCGTCGCCGGCGAGGGCGCATAGATGCGTGCGCTCCGGAGCGGCGCGGTTAGCGCAACGGCGAACGCGACTGGCTGAGGAACGCCGGCGCTTCGTTCGCCGGATTTCTTGAATTGTCGTCGCCGGCGGAAGCGATCGGGCGCGGCGGCTGCCCGCCGATCGGGCGCGACTTTCTGAAGTCGCTGGCGGCGGCTTCCGACAAAGGATCGTCGCTGTGGCGGCAATTGCCTTCAAAATGCGCGCCGCTTTCGACCGAAAGGGAGCTATGCAGAATATCGCCCATGATGTGCGCGGTCGCCGCGAGCGCGACCTGCTTGGCGCGAATGCCGCCTTCGACCCGTCCGCGAACGATGACGCTGTCGCAGGCGATTTCGCCTTTCACAGACGCCTTTTCACCGACGATCAGGGTCGAGGCTTTCAAATCGCCTTCCAGAACGCCGTCCAGCTGAATCTCACCGGCGGAATTGATGTTGCCGCGCAATACGACATCGGCGGAAATGATGGACGGAACGCCGGCGGCCTTCATGGAGCTAGACCTTTTTGATTGAGTGGACGGAGCGCCCGACGCCGTTGCGGCGGCTTCATGCGGCGCCGCGCCCGGACGCTCTTCATTCGCCGTTTTTTGCTTAGCTTTCGAAAACATATCTTCCAGCCTCGATAAAACGCTGAGGGTTTCGCGGCTGACCGCGGAACAAGACCTCATAGTGGACGTGCGGTCCCGTACTGCGACCGCTGCTGCCGAGCTCGCCGACCTTTTGGTGGAGCTTCACTCGTTGTCCCTGTTTTACCGTAATCCGGTTAAGATGTGCGTAACGGGTCATGAAACCATTGCCGTGATCGATCTCAACGACACGTCCAAAGCCGTGGCGCACGCCGGCGAATTTTATGACGCCGCTGGCGGTCGCCGTAATAGGCGACGCCCAGGCGGCCGAAAAATCGATGCCGTGATGGCTGGCCGCCCGCCCGTTTATCGGGTCGCGGCGCACGCCGAACCCGCTCGTAAACTTTCGGCTGACCGTAAGGGGGGAGGACAGCGGGACCGAGTTAACCGCGTCCTGGATGTCTCGAAGTTCATCGACGAGAAGGCCGGCGCGGTTGGCGTAGCGGAAAAAGGCGGTCGAGGCGCTGGAAAGGTTCGAGGCGTCAACGAACGGCCCGCCCTGAGCCAAAACCATATTGGATATTTTCGGCGATGAAACGAGGTTATCGACATCGACGCCCGTACTCGCCAGCACCATTCTCAACTCGCTGACCTGCTTTTCCGCCGCCTCTTCAAGCGAGGCGAGGAGGAGGACCTGCTCGACATACAGATTGGCCGAAGCGGCGCGCATCTGCATCAGGGCCGGGGCGACAGGGCTGTTCGCCGGGATCTGGGCGCCCTGCGCCATCGCCTCGCGCTCGGCCTGCTTGCGAAGCAGCGAAACGCGCGACTGGCGCGGCGTCGGCTCGGACGGCGCGACGTCGATCATCACGCGATTGCCGTTCGAAGGCCGCTGCCCGTTGGGCGATCCGGCCTCCGAAAGGCCCTTCGACAGGGCGCTGAGGTCCGTATCGGCGGACGCCTTGCGCTCGACCATGCTCTTAAGTGTTTGGTGCCGCGCAGAAATTTCGGCCATCGTGGCGTCGAATTCCTGCTGCATGATGACGTTGAGCGAACTTACATCGTCATAGGCGCGTTGCGACTGGGCCAGGCGCTTGTTGAAAACGGTTTCGACGACGCGCCGGTCGCGCTCCTTGGCGACGATGATTTGTTCTTTGAAAACAACGTTTACCGAGGCATAGGCGACCCAGAGAAGGGCCGCGCCGATTACGGTCGCAAGCGCGATCTGCGTGCGCGCCGACATCGAGATGAAGTGAACCACACCGTCGCTGCGGTGGTAAATCTGCCGTTCTTTAAACCAGCGACTGATAAAACGCTTCGCCTGGCCGGATTTCCTGCGGCTCATTCAAAGTCGCCCCTGATAAACGCCCACAGCGTTTTACGATTACACCCCTTAAGATATTGCACCCGATCTGGCCGCATTTCGCAACAGTTATGTGATGTAATAACCATAGTTTTTTAATGAATTCCGGCCGCTGGCGCGCAGGCCGCCCGGCAAGGCGCTTAGCACGACGCATCCGACGCATCGCAAGGAGCGTTCCAGTCGCCGTAAAATGACGCCGAAAACCCGGCGCGCTCGCGCGCCTCCCGATTGAAAGGCGGCTTTAGTCCGCCGCGAAACCGCTCCTTAACGATATTTCGAAAGGTCGCGGCAGGCTCCAGATCGCGCGCCGCGCAGATCCGTCCGAACCATCGAACGCCTGCGGCGACGTGTCCGACCTCGTCAGCCAGGATTTGATCGATGATCAACGCGCTTCGCTCGTCGCCTGCCCGCCGGAACCGCCGGGCGATATCGGGCGTCACATCCAGTCCGCGCGCTTCCAGAACCATCGGCGCAATCGCGAGCCGAGCCAGCGCGCTGTCGCTGGTTTCCTTCGCAGCGTCCCACAGCCCGTCATGCGCTGCAAAGTCCCCGTAAGACGAGCCCAGTTCGGCGAGACGGCGGGAAATCATCGCGAAATGGCCGGCTTCTTCCGCGCCGATCGCAAACCAGTCGCGGACGAAATCACCTGTCCCTAGTCCCAAGGCGTCTATCTCGGGTGCAAAACGCGCCGCCATGTCAAAGGCGAGGTCAATCGCGTTAAACTCAATATGCGCGAGCGCATGCAGCACAGCCGCGCGCCCTTCGGGTGAACCAAATCGCCGTTTCGGGACTTTTGTCGGCGTGCAAAGCTCCGGCGCGGACGGTCTCTCGGGGCGCGGCGGAGGCGGCGCTGCAGCGCGGTCCACCTTGATGGGATCAGCGCCCAGAACATCCGGCGCAGCTGATGCGGCGGCGCACTTATCCGCAGGCGCGCCCGTTTGCAGAACGCGAAAAGCCGCCGCGCGCCAGTCCATCAATCGAGGTTTCCGGCGGCTTCAAGGACCGCCTCAACATGGCCGGGAACGCGAACCTTCCGCCAGATATTCCGGATGACGCCTTTCGCGTCTATAAGAAATGTAGAGCGGTCGATGCCCATATATTTTCGCCCGTAGAGCGTCTTTTCCACCCACGATCCGTACGCATTTATCACCTTCGCGTCCTCGTCCGAGGCCAGCGTCACTTTCAGTTTGTGCTTGGCCTTGAATTTGTCGTGACGCGCAACGCTGTCTTTCGAAACGCCTACGATTTTCACGCCGAGTTTTGCGAAAGAACGAATTTTGGCGCTGAAATCGAGCGCTTCTTTCGTGCAGCCGGACGTATCGTCTTTCGGGTAGAAATAAAGAACAAGCGGCGCGCCGGCGAAATCGGACAGGCTCGCTTCGCCGCCCCCATCCGTCGGCAATTTAAATTTGGGCGCTTTCGAGCCCTCCATTAGCGTCTTTGCGCTGGTCGCCATAAACTCTCCGTTATTACGAATTACACCTAGACAGTCGTATTCGGAACGATCAAGGCGCGGCTTTGCGATTGTCGCTTGATCGCGCGTTATAATGTCACTACGGATGGACGGGGCGGAGGGGCGGTCAAACGAGCAAGGGCGGACAAATCTGGCGCATGAAATCGCGTTTGGCACGCGCGGGGTTGATAGCGGCCGAAGCGCTGGGGCTTGTTATCGCCGCAACGCTCGCAATCGTCGCATTTGTTTTCTGGCGCGCGCAGTCCGGGCCCAGCGATCTTGGCTGGGCCGCGCCGGCGATCCGCGCCGCAGCAAATGCCGCGCTTGAAGAAAACTCGGTCAAATCGATAGGCGAGGCGTCTCTTTCGCGAACGCACGACAATGGCGGCTATCGATTGTTGCTTGAAAATGTGGCCGTCGGAACGCCGGAGGATCCTGCCCGCGCAAATTTGCCGACTGTTGAGGTTGTTTTCTTTCCGCAGGATTTCGTCGCCGGCAAAGCCGGTCCGCGGCGCATTCTTGTCGATGGCGCGCATTTGCAGATTTTGAGGCGCGCCGACTTTAAACTTGAATTGAAACTCGGCGGCGCAGGCGAAGAACGCGCCGACGCATTCCGAGCGCTGACGGGCGGGCGATATTTCCGGCAGGCGTTCGAACGCGCCGAATTGAAAAACGTATCGATCGATTTCCTGGATGAGGCGACGGGGCGGACATGGTACGGCCGCAATGGCGCGGTCAGCGTGGTACGCACTCAAGATGGATATGCGGCCGATGCGAAAACGAATTTCAAATTCGGCGAGCAGGCCGCATCGCTTGATCTGCGCTCAACCTATAATATCGACGATGACATTATCGCGGCGCTTGTCATGGTCGACAAGGCGCCCGTCGGCGATCTTCTCGCTGTGTTTTTCGGATCGGATGCGGAACCGCTTACATCGCCGATTTCCGGCAGCGCGGCGATAGAAATTTCGAGCAGCGGCGCCGTGCGATCCTCGCATGTCGATTTAAGCGCCGGTGAAGGGCGGTTGACAATCGGGGGCTGGTCGACGCCGATCGAACGATTTGATGCGGTCGCCGATTTCGATCCGTCGCGTAACGAATTCAATGTCGAGAACATAACCTGGAATGGCGGCGTCGGCGCGGGCGAGCTGACGGGGCTTATTTCCCTGACGCCGAAAGAAAACGGCCGCGGCGTTGGAAATGTGAAATTCAACCTCGCTGCTCGCGAGACTACGATTGATTTTCCAGGTGCGCTTGATGCGCCGCTCAAGATAGACGAGGCGGCCGCCATCGGCGACTTTGATGTCGGCGCCAAAACACTTGAGATTGAAAAAATCGGCGCAAGTTTTCTTGGTCTGTCGCTTAGCGGCGATTTGTCGATCTTAAGCAATGGGGCCGAACCCACCCGTTTCAAGGCCGCAATTGAACTTGGCGAAAAATTGGGTCCAGCCAAGCTTTTAAAATTCTGGCCGACCAAAATTGCGAACGGTGCGCGCGAATTTATCGCAACGCGCATGAGAAGCGGCGTATTGAGCGAGATTGAGTTCCGCGTCGATCTACAGCCTGACCTTATCGGCGCGAACGGCGCCATTCCTGACGAGGCGCTGGAAATTAGGTTTCGCGCCGACAGCGCCGAAGTCGATTTCGCGCCAGGCATGACGACCATGAAAGGCGTCAGCGGCAAAGGAATTCTTCGTGGCAACAGTTTCAGGTTTGACGCCGAAAACGCGCGCGTCGGCGCGGTTCGAATTATCGAAGGTGAGGTCGATATACCCGTACTGGCTCCGAAAGGTCAGCCGGCCTATTACAGGTTCTCCGCTGAAGGCGACGCGGGCGCCATGCTCGCCATACTCGATGAAGAGCCGCTTGCAGTTTTGAAGGATAGTCATTTCAAGGCGGAACAATTTTCCGGCCCCGTTCGCGCCCGCGCCGAAATCATTCGGCCAAATCTTCGCGTTGCGCCTCCCGATTCCTATCAATACCGGGGAACGGCGACTTTTTCCGAACTTCAAGTTGAAAACATCATCGGCGATGCGACGCTGACGGGGGCGAAAGGCGAACTTGATCTCAAGACAGAAGGAATGGCGATACTGGGCGATGCGTTCGTCGCCGACGCGCAGGTCGAAATTGACTGGCGTCAGAGTTTTTTTGGAGATGGCGACAAAACGAAAATATCCGTCAGCGGCAGGGCGAGCGCCGCAGCGGCGGATCTTCTCGGAATTCCGACGCGCCAGATCGTGCAGGGCGAAGTGCCGTTTACCGCCGAGGCTGTCGGCGGAGTGGACGCCTTGCGCCGAATGGAAATTGCCGCCGACTTTACCGATGCGGTACTTGTTTCAGCGCCGCTCGGCTGGATCAAGCCGGCCGGCGTCAGCGCACACGGTTCAGCGACGGTCCTCTATGCGAAAACCGGCAACGAAATCTCCGCCTTTTCGCTCGACGCCGATGGGACGAAAGTAAATGGTTCGGCGGCCTTCGACGCGGACGGGGCGATACGCGTATTCGAAATGCCTGTGTTTAAACTCGCGAACGCCGCCGATCTTTCGATGAACGGCGGCCGCGACGAGGCGGGCGTTCTCGCGGTGAATGTCGAAGGGCGATTTCTAAACGCCGGCGAACTTGTCCGCACGTTCATCGATGAAGGCGCGGGTGAGGGCGTTAAGACGGCGACAAATCTGACCGCGAAGATCGACCGCCTCACCATGCGCGGCGGCGTCGAATATTCAAATGCGACGCTCAATTTCGCGCGTAACGCGGATTATATTGAAAATCTCCATCTTTCAGCGTCCGGCGCAGAGGGGGCGCCCTTGTCGGCCGATCTAAAAACCGCCGAAGATGGCGCCGCCTATGCGATTGAGGCGAAGTCTGAAGATGTCGGATCGATGCTCGGTGCGATTTTCGGTCTCTCATCGGTGAAAGGCGGAACCGGCCGGCTCGATTTCGCGTTCACGCCCGGCGATAAAAACGCGCCGGGCGAAGGTGCGCTTGAGGCGCATGATCTTCGCGTCGTCCGCGCGCCGCTCTTCGCCAAGATATTCGCCGCTGGTTCGTTGACCGGTCTTGCTGATCTTCTGAATGGCGAGGGGATCGAATTCAGGAACGCAATGGCGCGTTTCACGATAGCCGGCGGCGAGGTTGAAGTACATGAATCGCGCGCAACCGGCCCGTCGGTCGGAATTACCGCGAAGGGCGAGTTCGATCTTGAGGGCGAAAAGTTGATTGCGCTTAAAGGCGCAGTCGCGCCCGCTTACGGCGTCAATTCGCTGCTCGGCAAGGCGCCTGTCATCGGCGGCCTGTTCGTCAGCAGGAAAGGCGAGGGATTGCTCGCGCTGTCCTATGATGTCGGCGGACCAGCGTCGGAGCCGCGCGTCACGGTAAATCCGCTATCCGCGTTTACGCCCGGCGTATTCCGCCGCATGTTCGAAGGGCGCGCGGAAACGAACGGCGAGACAGCCGAAACAGGCGAAACAGAAAAAGTCGGCGAAGAAGCAAGCAGAGAAGAGACGAATTAGTCGCACCTCATTCCGGCTTCGCCAGCGCGTGCTTTTTCTTGCCGATCGACAACTTGATCACGCCGTCCTTGACATCGCCGGCGCCAAGCGCGCGTTCGTCCGTCAGGGGAATATCGTTCACTTTCAGCGCTCCTGCCTTCATATGGCGACGTCCTTCGCCTTTCGACCCGATCAGTCCAGCCTTGATGAAAGCGTCTAGCAGTGCGGCGCCAGCATCCAATTCGGCGCGCGCGAGCGCAATCGTCGGGAGGCCCGCCGCCGCTGCGCCCTCTTCGAAGGTGCGCCGAGCGGTTTCCGCCGCCGCATCCGCCGCAGCGTGTCCATGCAGCCAGGCGGTTGCTTCTGTTGCGAGAATTTTTTTGGCTTCATTCACCTCCGCGCCGCCCAGCGCGGCGAGTCGGCGAACCTCATCCATCGGCAGTCTGGTGAAGCGCGCCAACATCAATCCGACGTCCGCGTCCTCGCAATTGCGCCAGTATTGCCAATAATCATAGGGCGAAAGCATATCCGCGTTGAGCCAGACGGCGCCTTGTTCGGTTTTGCCCATCTTTCGGCCCGAGGCTGTTGTCAGCAGGGGCGTAGTCAGACCGAAAACTTCAACGCCGGCCTTGCGCCGGCATAATTCGACGCCATTGATGATGTTGCCCCACTGGTCGGAGCCGCCCATTTGCAACAGGCAGTTATGGCGGCGCAAAAGCTCATGAAAATCGTACGCCTGCATCAGCATGTAATTGAATTCGAGAAACGTCATTGGGCTTTCGCGTTCAAGCCGCAATTTGACGCTATCGAAGGTCAGCATGCGGTTGATCGTAAACTCGGTGCCGAAGTCGCGCAGGAATTCGACATAGCCGAGCCTGGAAAGCCAGTCGTCGTTATTGACCATGATCGCGTCGGTCGGGCCGGACCCGAAATTCAGGAATTTTTCAAAGACGCCTTTGATGCCTTCGATATTCGAATTGATATCCGCGTCGGATAACAGGGTGCGCTGGGCGTCCTTGCCGCTTGGATCGCCGACCTTCGTCGTGCCGCCGCCCATCAGCGCGATCGGTTTTCCGCCAGTCGCCTGCAGCCAGTAGAGCAGCATGATCTGGACGAGACTGCCCGCATGCAACGACCTCGCCGTTGCGTCAAAGCCGATATAGCCGGTGACAACGCCTTTCGAGAGGCGCTCGTCGAGCCCTTCCAGGTTCGTTCCCTGATGGATAAAGCCGCGCTCCTCCATCACACGCAAAAAATCGGATTTGAACGCCATTTTCGCCCGGTTCATTTTTGTTGCTTCGCTTCGGGCGGCATTTCTATAGCGGCTTGACGCGCGAGGGAACCCGGCGCGGCGCGCGGGTTACGCAAAAGCGTCCGCGTACATGTCGCGCAAGACCTGTTTTTGCACTTTGCCCATGGCGTTTCGCGGCAGGGCGTCTAACCAGTAAAACCGTCGCGGCTGCTTGAAACGTGCAAGTCCCGCAAGCGCGTCTCGCAGCGCCGCTTCGTCTGGCGGCGGATCGCTTGCGCGCGCTGGCGCCGGAACAAGAACCGCGACGACGCCCTCACCCATATCGGCATGCGCCGCGCCGATTACGGCGCATTCGGCGATTCCGGGAAGAGCGCCCAGAATATCCTCGATTTCCTTCGGATAGACATTCATGCCGCCTACGATGATCAGGTCTTTTGCGCGGCCGGACAGCGTCAACCGGCCGTCTTCGGAAAGAAAGCCGACATCGCCGGTGGAAAACCATCCGCCGCCGCGAAATTCCCGCGCTGTTTTTTCCGGCATGCGCCAATAGCCTTTGAAGACATTGGCTCCCCTGACTTCGACAATTCCCGTTTCGCCGGGCGCGAGCGGCGCGCCGTTCGCGCAGACTCGCAATTCGACCCCGGCGAGCGCGTAGCCGACCGTTCCCGCGACGCGATCGCCCGCAAGCGGGTTCGACGCAATCATCCCGGCTTCGGACATGCCGTAGCGTTCAAGGATCTTGAAACCCGTTCGTTTTTCGAACGCGCGATGCGTTTCGGCGGTCAGCGGGGCCGACCCGGAAATGAACAGTCGAACGCCGGCGCATTCATCGGCGCTGAAATCATTCTCCGCCAGAAGGCGCGCGTAGAAAGTCGGAACGCCCATCATCAAGGTGGCGCCGGGCAGCGCGCGGCGCACGGCGCCGACGTCGAATTTCGGCAGGAAAATGATCGAGCAGGTTTTTATCAACGCCGTATTGAGCGCGACGAAAAGCCCGTGAATGTGGAAGATCGGGAGCGCATGAAGCAGGACGTCGCACGACTCGATCTTCCAGGCGTCAATAAGGGCGAGCGCATTGGACGAAAGGTTTCGATGCGTCAGCATGGCGCCTTTCGACCGGCCGGTCGTGCCGGACGTATAGAGAATGGCGGCGAGATCGTCAGCGTATCGCGGTTCGATATCATATAGCGGCGGCGCGCGCCGCGCCGCATCAATCAGCGTTCCTGCGCCCTGGCTCGAAAGCGTGAACGTCGCGGGGCCAGACGCCGCATTTTCAGCGCGCGCGGGATCGCAGACGAATATCGCCGGTTCCGCATCCTTGATGAAATAGTCGATCTCTTGCGGCGTATAGGCGGTGTTGAGCGGCAGATAGACTAGTCCCGCGCGCAAGGCGGCGAGATAAAGCGCGACATTCTCGGCGCTTTTTTCAACCTGTGCGGCGACGCGGTCCCCGGGCCGCGCGCCGGCGTCGACAAGCGCCCGCGCGATCTTTGCGGAAAGCGCGTCGATATCACCGAAGGTCCATACGCGATTATCGGGCGTCGCGAGAAAAGACTTTTCTCTTCGCGCAGCGAGGCCGCCGGCGATGAGCTGAAAAAAATTCTCGTTTTTCATGATGCGGGCTGCGTCCTGGAAATCGCCGCGCCATTCTGGAAGAATCGTTCGGGATCGAGCGCATTCATCGCCTCAAACTGGCTTAAATAAACCTCGCCCGACAATTCGGATAGAAAAGCGGAGCGTTTTAGCGCATCCATAACCGGGCCTTTGACTTCCGTCAGATGCAACAGGACGCCATTTTCCCTAAGACGGCGATTGGCGGCGTTGAGCGCGTCGAGCGCGCTTGAATCGATTGAGTTGATCGCCGAACACATCAAAACGACATGGCGTACGCTCGACCCTTCAGGCGCCATCGCCGTAAGACGATCTTCGATAAAACGCGCGTTTGCAAAAAAGAGATCGCCGTCGATTCGAACCGAAACGACCCGCGGCGAGGTGATAACGTCATGGCGCAGGATATTCCGAAAATGCTCGGTTCCCGGAACCTGTCCGACAACGGCCGAATGCGGACGGCTTGCGCGATGAATGAGCAGGATAATCGACAAGATGACGCCGGCCATTACGCCCGCTTCGACGCCGAAGCCGAAAACCCCGAGGATCGTCGTCGCCATCGCGAAGAAATCTGCTTTTGAATAGGCGTATGTGCGGCGGATCGCGTCGATATCGATGAGGCTCAAGACAGCGACGATGATTGTCGCGGCGAGTGTCGCCTTGGGAAGATTGAACAGGAGCGGCGTGAAAAACATTGCGGCGACTGCGATGCCGATCGCAGTGAAGGCGCCCGCCGCGGGCGTTCTCGCGCCAGCGTCGAAATTGACGACGGAGCGGGCGAAGCCGCCGGTGACGGGAAAGCCGCCCGCAACGCCGGCCGCGACATTCGATGCGCCGAGCGCGATCAACTCCTGATCGAGATCGATACGCTCTCGCCGGCGCGCCGCGAGCGTTTGCGCGACGGAAACGGATTCTACATAGCCGATGACGGCGATAAGTAGCGCCGGCCCGATAAGCGCGCGCCAAAGCGTCCAGTCGAAATCGGGGAGCGCGATCGCCGGAAGGCCGCGCGGCGTTTTCCCGACGATCGAAACACCCGCCGCGTCAAGCCCGAAAACGGAAACGAGGATAATCGTTGCTATAATGGCGAGCAGCGGCGCGGCGCGCGCGAAAAGCGCGGCGGTTCTATCGCTTAGTCCGAAGGCGGCGAGCAGCGGCTTCAAATTCGAGCGCGTCCAGAACAGGAATGCGATTACGCCGACGCCGATAAAACACGTCGGCCAATGGGTCGCCGGCAGATGCGCCGCGAGCGACATGCCGATCTCAACGAGATTGTCGCCGCCGGCGTCTACGCCGAGAATGTGTTTAAGCTGGCTTGCGGCGATTAGAACGCCCGATGCGGTGATAAATCCGGAGATTATCGGGTGGCTCAGAAAATTTGCGAGAAACCCCAGTCTCAGGACGCCAAGCGTCAATAATATGAGTCCGACGAGAAAGGCGAGGGCGAGCGCGACCGTTCCGTATTCCGCCGTTCCGCGCGCGGCGAAATCCCCGACTGTCGCAGCAGTCATCAGCGATATGACCGCGACCGGCCCGACAGCGAGCGCCGTGCTGGTTCCGAAAATCGTATAAAGAACAAGCGGCGCCATCGAGGCGTAGAGACCCGCTTCGGGCGGCAGTCCCGCAATCAGCGCGTAGGCGAGAGATTGCGGGATCAGCATGATGGTGACGATAACCGCGGCCAGAAAATCGTCCGCGAACGCAGCGCGATTATAGCGCGGCGCCCATTTCAGTATCGGGGCGTATTTCGCGATCGATTGCGCGATGCTCGTCATTTATTGCGCCGCCGTTTGCTCGCGTCGTTTCGGTTTCGCGAACCATTCATGTCCGTCGAGCATCAATTCCCAGTAAACCCAGGGAAGAATCTCCGCCTTCATCAGCCAGCCGAAAAGGGTCGCCTTCGTGTTTTCATTAAGCCAGGCCGGAAATGTCGGAAGAAGTTTTCCGCCATAACCAAACTCGGCGAAAACCGTTTTGCCGCGCGCGACAGTAAGCGGGCAGGATGCATAGCCGTCGTAAACAAATTCGGGATCAGCTCCGTTCATAACGGCGAGCAGATTTTCTGCGACGACCGGCGCCTGTTTGCGCGCGGCGGCGGCCGTTTTCGAGTTCGGCGCGTTGATCGCGTCGCCGAGGCCGAAAACATTGGCGTATTTTTTGTGTCTTAATGTCTGCTGATCGACATCTATCCAGCCGCCCGCATCCGCGAGCGGCGATCCGCGGACGACATCGGCGGCGACTTGCGGCGGGCAGACATGGATCATGTCGAATTCGCGCACAACTTCGCGCTCGACATCTCCTTCGCCTTTCTCCTTGAATGTCGCTTTCTTCGCAGCGCCGTCGATTGCGACCAGCGTGGAGCCGAAATTCGCATCGATTCCGTATGACTCGACATATTGCAGAAGCGCCGGCACAAAGGCCGCGACGCCGAACATGCCCGGTGCGGCCGTGCAAAAGGAAACCGTCGAATTTTCCAGAACGCCCCGCTTCTTCCAATTATGCGCGGCGAGGTACATCGCCTTTTGCGGCGCGCCGGGGCATTTGAACGGCAACGGCGCTTGCGTGAAAATCGCCTTGCCGCCATTGAAATTTTTCACCAGATCCCAGGTGTAGCGCGCCAACCCCGGCTTGTAGTTGGACGTAACCCCATTCTCGCCCAGCGTTTCTTCCAGTCCGGGAATGGCGGCGAAATTCAGTTTCAGGCCAGGCGCCGCGATGAGATAATCGTATTCGACGCGCGTTCCGTCGTCGATTACGACCGTATTACTTTCCGGAACGAATTCTTTCGCCGCGCTTTTGATCCATTTTGCGCGCCTTGGAATGCAGGATGATTCCGGGCGGACAGTGAAATCAAAATCGAATACGCCGCCGCCGACCATCGTCCAGCCGGGCTGGTAGTAATGCTGCTCTTTGGGTTCGATGATCGCGATATCGAGATCGCGCCGCCGCTTCAACAAGCTCGCGGCGACCGCAATGCCGGCCGAACCGCCGCCGATGATCGCTATCTGGCACTTCATGGCGTCCCTCCCTGTTTCGCCGCTTTCAAAATTTGTTGAGCGGCAGTTTTATATAACGCACACCGTTGGAATCGGGCGGCGGAAATTCGCCCGCCCGCATATTCAACTGAACGGACGGCAGGATAAGGCGCGGCATCGCGAGCGTCGCGTCGCGTTCGGTCCGCATGTTCACGAACTCAGATTGCGACTTTCCGCCGCCGACATGAATATTTTTTTCGCGTTCATCTTTCACGGTCGTTTCCCAGACATATTCGTCCCGGCCCGGCGCCTTGTAGTCATGGCACATGAACAGGCGTGTTTCGTCCGCAAGCGCGAACAATTTCTGGATGGACTTGTAGAGCGTCGCCGCGTCGCCGCCCGGAAAATCGCACCGAGCAGTACCGTAATCGGGCATAAATAATGTGTCGCCGACAAACGCCGCATCCCCGATCAAATAAGTCAGGCACGCGGGCGTATGGCCGGGGGTCCAGATGACCCGCGCGTCGATAGAGCCGAGTTTGAATTCGGCGCCGTCGTCGAACAATGCATCGAACTGGCTGCCGTCGCGCATGAATTCCGGTTCCGCATTGAATAGATCGCCGAAAGTATTCTGGACGAGGGTGATATTCGATCCGATGGCTGTTTTTCCGCCCAGCTTTTCTTTGAGGAACGGCGCCGCCGTCAAATGGTCGGCATGCACATGCGTTTCCAGGATCCATTCGGCTGCGAGGCCGTTCGTCTTTATGTATTCAACGATCGCCTCGGCGCTGGCGGTCGACGTTCTGCCCGACGCCGGATCGAAGTCCAGAACGGAATCGATAATCGCCGCCTTGCCGGTCGCCGGATCGCTGACGATATGGCAGGCGGTGAATGTTTCTTCATCGAAAAATGTCTTTACTTCCGGTTTGGCTGTCATCTTTTTATCCTTATTTTCGTTTGCGCCGATCCGGGTCCGAATGCGGCGCACAATGCGATAAGAACCCGCGCGAGTCGATCATCTGCGAGGCGATAAAAGACCGATTTCGATTCGCGACGCGAGTTCACAAGCCCTTCCGTGCGCATGCGCGCGAGATCGCGAGACAGATTTGACTGCGCCGCGCCGATCGCCGACTCAAGCGCGCTGACGGTGCGTTCGCCGTCCGCGAGTTCGCACGCGATGAGGAGGCGCGTCGGGTGCGAAAGGAATTTCAGCAATCCCGCGACTTCCTCGGCCCGTTCGCGAAGCTCATCAATGTTCAAATTGGCGGTCATACGACGCCGGCCTCTCGATACTTGTCATATTTGATATATGATATAGATATTATCGGTCAGCGCTTTCAAGAGGAAAGGATGGGCGGTTATGGAAATTGTCGGATTTACGCCGGGTTCCGCCGCGTTCGGCGGCGCCTTGATCGGTGCGGGCGCGGTCCTGCTCATGGCGCTGAACGGTCGCGTCGCGGGTGTCTCGGGTATTGTCGCCGGCGTTCTGGCGCCATTGCGCGGCGAGGCGGGCGAGGATTTTGCGTGGCGTCTTGCGTTTATCGCCGGCCTCGCCCTGGCGCCGTTGATCGCACGTTTTGCGACCGGAGAACCTGTCGCCATCGCGGCGGCGCATCCGGCGTGGATGATGGCGATCGGCGGCCTGTTCGTCGGCTACGGAACGCGCCTTGGCTCCGGCTGCACAAGCGGGCATGGCGTTTGCGGCGTCGCGAGGCTTTCAAAGCGGTCGATCGCGGCGACCATCACTTTCATGGCGACGGCGATCGTCACCGTATTCATCGTCAATCGAGTGATGGGGTTTTAACATGCGCGTTCTTTCGGCTCTTTTCGTCGGCGTCCTTTTCGGCCTCGGCCTGACGATTTCGGAAATGATCAATCCGGCGAAGATAATCGCTTTTCTGGACGTTTCGGGAAAGTGGGATCCAAGCCTTCTTCTCGTCATGGCCTCGGCGCTCGCGGTTTCCTTTGTCGGTTATCGCATCGCGCTGTCGCGCCGGGCGCCGCTTTTCGGCGCAGCGTTTCAATTACCGTCAAAATCGACGATCGACCGCCCGCTGATTATCGGGGCGGGATTATTCGGCGTCGGCTGGGGGCTCGCCGGATTGTGTCCGGGACCGGCCGTATCGGCGATCTCGCTCGGGAAAGTGGAAATATACGTCTTCCTGATTGCGATGTTCGCCGGAATGGCGGTGAAAGACGGTCTGGCGCGCCGCTGACACGCTTGAGATCGCGCGCCGTCATCGCCATAAGTCGGCCGTCATGAGCGTTAAACAGGCGAAGCTATGTACGAAAACGGATTGGAGCCGGCGCACGGGAATTTCGAAGCGCAGCTCGACGCCTCTATCAAGGCGGCGGCCGACTGGCTGAAAGCGAACCAGAAGCCGGAAGGCTATTGGGTAGGCCGGCTGGAATCCAACGCCTGCATGGAGGCGCAATGGATTCTCTGCCTCTGGTTTATCGGGCTTGAAGATCACCATCTGCGTCCACGCCTCGCCCAGTCGCTGAAGAAAACGCAGCGCGCGGACGGTTCCTGGGAGATTTATCACGACGCGCCGGCGGGCGACATCAATACGACTGTCGAAGCTTACGCCGCGTTACGCTCTTGCGGCGTTCCGGCGGGCGACCCGCAATTGATGAAAGCGCGCGACTGGATACTTTCCAAGGGCGGCCTAAAGAACGTGCGCGTTTTCACGCGCTATTGGCTGGCGCTAGTCGGCGAATGGCCTTGGGAGAAAACGCCGAATATTCCGCCCGAGGTTATTCACTTCCCGAATTGGTTCGTCTTCTCAATCTATAATTTCGCCCAATGGGCGCGCGCCACGCTGATGCCTATTGCGGTTCTTTCCGCGCGGCGGCCTGCGCGGCCTTTGCCGGCGGAAAACCGGTGCGACGATCTATTTCCGGGCGGGCGCGAAAATTTCGATTACGAATTGCCGGGCAAACCGGGCGCCGATTTCTGGGACAGGTTTTTCCGTACCGTCGATCGCATTTTGCATCGCCTGCAATCTTTCGCCGCCTCGGCCGGGCTATCGTTCGGGCGAAACGGATCGGTGAAGCGCGCGCTTGAATGGATCATCGAGCATCAGGACGCGGACGGCGTCTGGGGCGGCATACAGCCTCCCTGGATTTATTCGACGATGGCGATATTCAACGAAGGCTATGCGCTTGATCACCCGGTTCTCGCTAAGGCGCTCGGCGCGCTCGACGATCCGCGCTGGCGCGTCGATGTCGGCGATGCGAGCTGGATTCAGGCGTCGACATCGCCGGTTTGGGATACGGTTCTAACGCTGCTCGCTTTCGATGATTGCGGTTTGAACGGCGCCTATCCGGAAGAAGTCGAAAAGGCGGTCGACTGGGTTCTCGCCCAGCAGGTTTTAAGAAAGGGCGACTGGAGCCGGAAACAGCCCAAACTGGCGCCGGGTGGTTGGGCGTTCGAATACAAGAACTATTTTTATCCAGATACGGACGATACCGCAGTGGCGCTAATCGCGTTGTCGCAATTCAGGGGCGAGGAAAAATGGCGCGCCAAGGAAATTGAACGCGCCATACATCTCGGCGTCAACTGGCTCGTCGGCATGCAATGCGTGAATGGCGGCTGGGGTGCGTTCGACAAGGATAATGACAAGGCCTTCCTCACCAAGATCCCGTTCTGCGATTTCGGCGAAGCGCTGGACCCGCCTTCCGTCGATGTCACGGCGCATATCGTCGAGGCGTTCGGAAAGCTGAGCCTTGGAAGAGACCATCCTTCGATGGTGCGCGCGATAGATTATCTGAAACGCGAACAGGAAACGGACGGTTCCTGGTTCGGCCGCTGGGGCGTGAATTACATTTACGGAACCGGCGCGGTTCTTCCCGCTCTGGAGGCGATCGGCGAAGATATGGGGCAGCCCTATATTCGGCGCGCCGTCGAATGGTTGCTCTCGCGGCAACAGGAAAACGGCGGCTGGGGCGAGAGCTGCGGCTCCTATATGGACCCGGAATTGTCGGGCCGCGGTGCGGCGACAGCCTCGCAGACGGCGTGGGCGCTGATGGGTTTGATCGCCGCCGGGCGCGCGCAGGACAAGGACGCGATCGAGAAAGGCCTCGCCTTTCTTATCGAGCGCCAGCAAAACGGCACATGGAAAGAAGCTGAATATACGGGTACGGGATTTCCCGGTTACGGCGTCGGCGCGACGATCAGGCTTGGCGACCCCTTATTGCGCGAGCGGCTGAAACAGGGCCCGGAACTCTCGCGCGCTTTTATGATCAATTATAACCTTTACCGGCATTATTTTCCGCTGATGGCCATGGGACGCTGGAAACGCGCCAGCGCATAAGATCGCAGGACCGAACCAGCGGCGTTCGCCGCAATACGCGAAGCGGATCACTCCGCCGGCACGGCCGCGGCGTTCGCTTTATCCGTCGCCGCGCCGACAGCCTTGTCGAATCGCTCGTGATAGTCGGCGTGTTCGGTGCCCATCCATCTGTCCCACCACGTAAAGTAGAGCGCGTAATTGCCGGTCATTTTCTCATGATGCATGTGATGGTGCGTGACGGTGGTCGACCAGCTGAGCCAGGGATTGCGTGTCCATCCTTTCGCCATCAGCTCATAGCCGCAATGGCCGACCGCGTTGCGCAGGAGCATCAGCCACATATAGATGAAGATCGCCGAGAAATGGACGGGAACGAAAGCGACATAGAGCGGCAGGATTGCAAATTCGACCGCCGCCTCGGTCGGATTGAATGAATACGCCGCAAACGGCGTCGGGTTGACAGAGCGATGATGAACGGCGTGGAAATGCCGGAACAGTTTCGGATGGTGCATCACGCGATGCGCCCAATAGAAAAATGCATCGTGAACGATCGCAAGAAATACGATCGTGAAAATGTAATAAGCCCAGCCGCGATCTGATATATTCGGGTAGAATTTGAAGACGCCGTGTTCCGCGCCGGCGTAGACGCCGATTCCAATTGCAACGAATACGAGAACCGTACTCGCCGAATAGGCGAGTTCGCGGCGGATCTGCCGTTTGCGCGGCGTCGGCGGGTTTATCTTGCGGGCGGCCAGTTTCTTGTGAAATGCGACCCAGACCAAAAGAAATACGGCGAGCGAGCCGAGAACGTACCGCGATCCCTCGATCAACAGCAGCATTGGACCATGTTGTGAAACCGCCGCCAAAGCCGGCTCGACAAACGCCATGATGCAGCCCCCGCGCGCGCCCGCGTCTTGCTCCGCGCACTATGACGAACAATCTGTCGATTGGCCAGCGCAAGTTCAGTTACAGCCGCCCGCCATTGCGCTTATCCAGTCGGCGATCAGCGCGACGCCTTCTTCATGCGTCGTTGAACGGCCGAGCTCGGGCATCATGTCGCCGGGCCTCGATGTCGTCATGCGGTAGATGAAAATCGACTGTTCGGGGTCGCCTGGTACGATGTCGAACGCCCGTCCGCCAGATCCGCCGCCGGCTGCGACCGGCGTTTTGCAAGCGCCGAATTGCGGGCCGAATGCGACCGTCGGACGCAGATCGAGGCCGGAGGTGTCCGCCGCGCCGACATCGGAATGGCAATGCGAGCAATTCGCATCGAGATAGGCGCGCGCGCGCGCGTCCAGGCTGGCGGTTTCGTCGGTCCAATCGGCGTTTTTCGGCGCCGGCGATGCGTCGGCCGGCGCGCCCGACAATAGTCCCGCCGCCAGCCACCAGTCGAGCTGATTGAATCCGGCGACGAAAGTCGACGCCTTGTTCAGGTGGCGCGCTTTCGGCCCGATCGGTTTTATCGCGCGCGTCGTATTGTTTGTCGCGTGACAGCCTGCGCATTGATTCTGGTTCGGTACGACATAAGCGAATTCCTCCTTGCGCCCGTCCGGCCGGTGCAAAGTCATCGCAATCGCCGCGCCGGTGCGGTGAAGGACCGCTTCGCTCTGCTCTTCGTTCCAGAGATAGGGAATGGCGACCCAGCCTTCGGCGCGATGCACGAGCAGGCGCGTTTCGACTAGGCGCACTGCGGCGAGCGGCATCGCGTCGTTCGAGAGGCCGGGCGAAGGCCCGGCCGCCACATCGCCGGTCCATTCCAATTCGGGTGTCGGATAATAAAATGTCTTCGAGATGATTGTGCCGACGGGCATATCGAATACGTCATTCTCGTCATAGACGGCGCTTTGCCCGGCGGGCAGCGTTATCGTTCGAAGCTTGAGCGCGTAATCGGTGAACAGCGGCGTTGCGAGATCATAGGGCGTAACGCCTGGCGACAAGGCCAGAACGCCGTCTTCAACCGACAACAGGCGCCAGTCTGAAAGTTTTTCAGGATATCCATCGGCGTGAAAAACGGGCGCAGTTTGCGCTTCGCGCCGCGCACAGGCGCAAACCAGAAGCAAAACAAGCGCGACAAGCAGGCGCATCTAGTTCCCGAGACCATTGGCGAGCGATACGGCGGGTAGCTTTTCAAGCGCGCATCGGACCTCGTCGGTGACGATCTGCGGATCGGCGAATTTATTCGGCGCATCGACATTAAGGACTTCCGCCGCGTCGTTGTCGATGCAGACCCGCAAGGAAGCGGGCGTTCGCCCGTCCACCTGTTTCGCAGGATCGACATAACCGTCCCACAGCACGTCGGGAATTGCGCCCATCGGACCGAATTTCGCCAGCTTCAACGCCTGAAGGTCCAACCCGTCAGGGTTCTTGCCGCCGCCGCCCATCCGGTTGGCGTAGACGTAAACGCCTTCCGGATAGCCGTCGAAATCCGCGCTCATACCGTCCCGGCTGAGGCCCGATGAAAAGACCGACGCGATGATGATGTTCGCCGTCTTGTTGTCTCTTATGTCATTGTCGAAGATTTCGACCCGATCGTTCGAATTGACGACCACGCCTGATCCGGCGGGAATGGTCGCGACCGGCGTTCCGGGATGCCCGAAATTCTTGCGGTTATTGGCGTTCGCTTCATTGTTGAAAATGCGCGTGCGCGCGCCGGGCTGGGAAAGGTTCGGCATGTTGAAGATCAAGATGCCGCCGGTATTGTCGGTTGCGATATTTTCATAGACGTCGGCGTCAAACGTATTTTCGATTTCGATGCCTGCGACATTCTTCTCAGCGCGATTGTATCGAACGATTACATTCTGCGACTGGCCGACATAAATCCCCGCATCCGATGCGCCAATCGCTACATTACTTTCTAAAAGCACGTTTCTGGTCTGAACCGGATATATGCCATATGCGCCGTTTTCGGTTTTCGGCTCTCCGGTCCATTCGGTTCGAACTCGGCGTATAATGATGTTTTCACCCTCATTGACTTTGAGAGCGTCGCCTTTCGTGTCTTCAATGGCGAGGTCTTCTATCGTGAAATCGCTCGCTGTGACGAGCAGGCCTTCGGCGCCGGCGATCTGATCCCTGAACGACAGGACCGTTTTGTCCATGCCCGCGCCGCGGATCGTCACGCCATCGACGGCGAGCGATAAAGAGCGGTCGAATGAAAAGCGGCCTTCCGGAATTTCGATAACGTCTCCGGGACTCGCGTCGATAAGCTGCGCGATCAGTTTTTCCTTGTAGGATGCGTCGGCGGCCGAGGGCGCCGGCGCGGCCTCTTTCCGACCGCAACCAGCGAGCGCCAATGGCGCAAGGACGGCGGCGCGAAGATAGGGCGTCATAGATTTCTCCCATGATCAGGCCCGCCAGTATGCGGCGATTGAGCCGCGGCGAGAAGGGCGTGATGCAGCCGCGTCGGCGGCGCCGAACCCCAGCGCGCGAGCAAACTCGTCGCCGAATTCATCGTCCCTTTATCGCCTTGCGGCGCGAGATTTTCATCTTCGCGCACCGGGCTGCGCCCGAGTATTGACGCCGCCTGCGCACCGCCCGACCATCGGAGCTGAAAAATTCCGTCAGCGAACGAAAGGTGTGTAGATGTCAATGTCGCGTCGTCGCGCAATGGAAATGGGAGCGGGCGGCGCGCTCGCGGCCGCCGCAGCGGCTTGCGCGCGCCCGGATCAGGCCGCATCGAACGATCTCGCCGAACTCGACGCCGTTGAAACGGCTGCGCGCATAAGGTCCGGCGAATTGTCCGCGAAGGAGGCTGTCGATGCGGCGATCGAACGCGCGTCGCGGGTTGATAAAAAACTGAACGCGATTGCGTTTAAAACATTTGATCGAGCGCGTGAGGAGGCGGGAACAACGTCCGGTCCATGGGCGGGCGTGCCGAGTTTCGTCAAGGATCTTGATGATGTCATCGGCGTCCCGACGGGTTTCGGCAGCCGCGCTTTTCCAGGCTACAAGGGAAAGGCGCAAACGCCATTCATGGATTCGTTTCTTTCGCTCGGCGTTATCAGTCTCGGCAAAACAACGACGCCGGAATTCGGGCTTACCGCGACGACGGAACCGGTAAGCACCGGCAAGACGCGAAATCCTTGGAATACGGAACATTCTACCGGCGGTTCGTCGGGCGGGGCGGCCGCGCTTGTCGCGGCTGGCGTCACGCCGATCGCCCATGCGAGCGATGGCGGCGGATCGATACGCATCCCGGCGTCGTGTTGCGGCAATGTCGGACTTAAGGTCTCGCGCGGGCGTCATCAGCAGGCGCGCCCGGAAACGGCTGGCCCGATAACTATTTCGGTCCATGGCGTTCAGTCGCGGACGGTGCGCGACACGGCGACCGCGATCGCCGCGCTGGAGGCCGGTCGCACCGATCCGTCATTGCCGGATGTCGGCCTTGTGACCGGGCCCGCCGATAAACGCGTCTCGATCGGATTTTATCTGAAGGGCCCCTATGACCGGCGCGTCGATCCGGAAGTCGTGGCGGCGACGGAGAATGTTGCGCGCCTTTGCGAGGGGCTTGGCCATCGCGTGGAGGAGATCGCGCTGCCATACAGGCCGGGAATAGAGGAGGCGTTCGTTCTCTACTGGGCGAAAAACGCCGCCATTGCGGTCAAGGCCTGGGAGGAGACGACGGGCCTTAAACGCAATGGGCTCGCGTTCGAGCGCTTCACGCTCGGCCTTGTCGATCACTATGAAGCGCATGCGGATGAATTCGACTCTGCGGTCGCGCGGCTTCTGGCTGTCGAAGCTGAATTCAACGCCATGTTCGAGACGGCGGATGTGATCCTGTCGCCGGTGCTCGCGTCGCCGCCGATACGGCTCGGCTATCTCGACGCCGGCCTTTCCTTCGACGAACATCTCGCCCGGGTCACCGACTACGCGCAGTTCACAGGGCTATATAATATTGTCGGCGCACCGGCGATTTCGCTTCCGCTTTCCATGTCGGCGGCGGGGCTGCCCATCGGCGCAATGTTCGGCGCGCGCAAGGGCGAGGAGAAAACCTTGCTCGAACTTTCCTATGAGCTGGAACAGGCGGCGCCATGGAGCGCCCGCCGCCCGCCCATTTTCGGCTAGAGCGGCGCGGGCGTTGCGATCGAACTCAGCCGACCGCCTCGACGAGACCTTTAAAGAACGCCGCACCATCGACGCCGCCGAGAAGCGGAGAAATAACGCGCTCGGGGTGCGGCATCAGCCCAAGCACATTGCCGGCGTCGTTGATAATCCCTGCGATATCGCGCGCCGACCCGTTCGGATTATCCACGTAGCGGAAAACGACGCGGCCTTCGCTTTCAAGGCGGTCGAGCGTTTCGCTATCGGCGAAGAAATTTCCGTCGTGATGGGCGACGGGAAAATTCACCGCCTGTCCCTTTTCAAAAGCGCTTGAAAAAATCGACTGATTATTTTCGACCATCAGCGTGACGGAATGGCAAACAAAATCGAGACCGGCGTTTCGCATCAGCGCGCCGGGCAGAAGTCCGGCCTCTGTAAGAATTTGAAATCCATTGCAAATGCCGACGACGGGCGTTCCCCCTTTCGCCTTTTCGACAACCGCACGCATAATCGGCGAACGCGCGGCCATGGCGCCGGATCGCAAATAGTCTCCGTAGGAAAATCCGCCCGGCAGCACGATGAGATCGGTCGCCGGCAATTCCGCATCGCCATGCCAGACCATGTCCGGCGTCTTGCCGGTCGCCTGTTCCAGGGCGACGACGGCGTCTCTGTCGCAATTCGAGGCCGGAAAAACGATGACGGAGGTTTTCATGGATCAGGCCGTCAGTTCGATTGAATAATTTTCCATAACCGGATTGGCGAGCAGACGCCTGCACATGTCTTCGACTTTCGCGCGCGCCGCCGCCTCGTCCGTTTCGTCAAGTTTCAATTCGATGATTTTACCCTGACGGACATCGCCGGCGCCGGAGAAACCGAGCCCCGATAACGCGCCCTCTATGGCCTTGCCCTGCGGGTCGAGGACGCCGTTTTTCAAAGTAATGGTGATCTTCGCTTTCATCTCGGGCCCATGCGGTGATTTGGTGCGGTGACGGCGTTCGATGGATTTCGAGGCTTGTTACGCCGCCCGCCCGCGAATCGCAATGTCGAACGCCGCCTATTTGCGCGGCGTCCGGCCGGGGTTAGTCTGGCCGGGCGGTTGCGGAAAGAAATGATCCATGAAGATGCTATTCGGCGCGCTTTCAGCGCTTTTGACGGTCTCCAGCGCGCTAGCGGCGACGGAAGACGAACAAGCCGCCGCACGGGCGCTTTATGAAAAGGTCGTCTCCTTCAAATCGACCGCGCAACACGTGCGAACGCCGGCTCTGGCGGGTTTTTTAAAGTCCGAGCTGGTCGGGGCGGGGTTCGCGGCCGGGGATGTCGAGGTTGTCGAGATCGCGGGCACAGCTGCGCTCGTCGCGCGCTATCGCGGGGCGCCTGACGGGCGAAAGCAGGGCAAGGCGAAGAAGCCGGTCCTGTTTCTCGCCCATATGGATGTCGTGGAGGCTGATCCCGCCGATTGGGACCATGACCCATTTACGCTGAGAGAAGAGGATGGCTGGTTCATCGCCCGCGGCGTCGCCGACAACAAATACGGCGTCGTAAACCTTACACAGGCTTTTATGCGCCTCAAGCGTGAGGGGTTTACGCCCGACCGCGACCTTATTCTCGTTTTCACGGGCGATGAAGAAACCGAAATGGCGTCGACGCGCTTTCTGGCGTTCGAACGTCCCGACCTCGCGGAGGCTGAATTCGCGCTTAATTCCGACGCTGGCGGCGGCGCCCTGACGCCGGAGGGCGCCGTTCTTCCCTATTTCATGCAGGCGGCGGAAAAAACCTACGCCTCCTTCCGTGTTACGGCCCGCAATCCCGGCGGGCATTCCTCGGCGCCGCGGCCGGACAACGCGATTTACGATCTCGCAAGTGCGCTACTGAAGATCAGCGCTTACAAATTTCCGGTCATGTCGAATGAGGTGACGCGCGAATCGATGCGCGCCGAAGGCGCGTTGACAGGCGGCGAAATCGGCGCGGCGCTCATCGCGTTCGCTGATGATCCGAAAAACAAAAAGGCGATTAAAACACTTCGCGCCAGTTACGATTACGGCCACATGCTCTCGACGACATGCGTTGCGACGCAACTAAAAGGCGGCCACGCCGAAAACGCCTTACCGCAATCGGCAGAAGCGATTGTGAATTGCCGGATTTTTCCGGGCGTATCCGTCGACGATGTTCGCCTGACGCTTGGCGAGGTGATGAAAAACCCTGAACTTGAAATCGTACCGGTTGAGGAAAATTATACGGCGAGCCCCGTTTCCGAACCGCGCGCGGATGTGAACGCCGCTTTGCAAGCGGCGCTGGATGCGCGCCATCCGGGAATCAAGATTGTTCCGGCGATGAGTTCGGGCGGCACGGACGGCATGCATTTTCGGATAGCCGGCGTTCCGACCTATGGCGTCAGCGCCGGATTCAGTACGATCGGCGAAAGTGAAAACGCCCATGGCCTTAATGAGCGCGTGCGCGTCAAAACCTTTTATGACGGTCTCGATCACTGGGTGTTGTTGATAAAGGCGCTCGCGGGCGGGCCCGGCGCTAACTAAAGCGCGCAGCTAATGAAGAAACGGAAGTCGGCGTCGGAGGCGGCGCGCGACAGGCCGAACAGCGCCGATAATTCGTATTTTAAGTTCGCGCCGAGTTTGCCTTTGACGATCGGTCCAAGCTGATGCTTTTGGTCGTTGAAAGAACCGAAATGCGCGCTCGCGCCGTAATTATCGAGCATATGCGCGCCGATTTTCAGCCCGGACGGTAATTTGTAAGTCACTTCCTCGCGCGTCTCGATGATGAAGCCGTCCTTGGCCCGAACGCCGAATTCGCGGCCGATATAGAAATTCGCGCGAATTTCCCATTGCGCGTCAGGATGGAAAGCATTCAGCCAGGCGAGACGCGCCCGGCCGGGCCGGTTATCTTCCAACGGAATTACCCCGTCGGCGCGAATGCCGGAATCCCAGCCGTGATGCTCCTGGTCCTCAAAGAACTGGTAGAGGACTTCGAGCGTCGCCGATTTCGCCTTCAGCGCCTGCGCGCCGCGCCGGTTCATGACGACAAAGCCGCGCACGCGCCAGGCTTCGTCGAAAGAATGGTGGTAATTCAGCCGGTGGGTAAAGCCTTCGTCTTTACCGTCGTTTTCCGGCGAATAGGCGAAGCGGTATTCAACGCCGTCACCAGGCGTCACATCCGTGCCGGACACGCCGGATACGCTTTGCGCGAGCGCGTGCGACATTGACGTCGTCAGCCCCAATATCGCCGCAGCAATTGAAAGAATCGACCGCATCGCCCGCCAGATCGCCTCACAGGCGGCGGCCTATTGATCGTGCATGAAGGAATTGTGACGCTTTGATTACGAAACGATGAAGAACGATTAACGGCGACGTAAACGTTTCGAGACGCGACTATTTTTCGTTGTCCGCAACAAGGACCGGGCCCGTCGCGCCGCCATGGCCGTTGTCCTTGAGAACGCCGAGGCGCTTGGCGACTTCGCGATAGGCGTCAGTCACGCCGCCGAGATCCTTGCGAAACCGGTCCTTGTCCATGATCGCCCCGGTTTCCATGTCCCACAGGCGGCAGGAATCGGGACTGATTTCGTCGGCGAGAATGAGGCGCACCAGGTCGCCGTCATACTGGCGGCCGAACTCGACCTTGAAGTCGACCAGCTTGATGCCGACGCCGGCGAACAGGCCGCAAAGGAAATCATTGATCCTGAGCGCCTGCGCCATCATGTCGTCGATCTCCTGAGGCGTCGCCCAGTTGAACGCTGTGATATGTTCCTCGGCGATAAGGGGATCGCCGAGCGCATCGTTCTTATAATAAAATTCAATCACCGAACGGGGCAATTGCGCGCCGTCCTCCAGGCCGAGCCGCTTGCAAAGCGTTCCCGCCGCGACATTTCTGACAACGACTTCGAGCGGGATAATCTCGACATGGCGAATCAGTTGTTCGCGCATGTTCAGGCGGCGGATGAAGTGGGTCGGAACGCCAATCCGCTCAAGGCCCTGCATGATAAATTCGGAAATGCGGTTGTTTAGAACGCCTTTTCCTTCAAGGACTGCGCGCTTTTGGTTGTTGAAAGCGGTCGCATCGTCCTTGAAATACTGAATCAAGGTGCCGGGTTCCGGTCCCTCGAACAGGATTTTCGCTTTGCCTTCGTATACCTGCTTGCGGCGCGCCATTTGGGCCTGGTCCTTCAAAACACATGGGTCGCGTCGGCGCGGGGATATTCGTTCGCTCTGCGACCGGAGCGGGCGGCTATACGCGCTTGGTTCGCCCAAGAAAACCCCTACATCCAACTGCGGGCCGGCGTCTATCGGCTCTTGTCCAGACCGGGCACGGAGCCGGATTGCGAGCGCGGCTCCGCACAGCTAGAAGGGGCGGTCCCCGCCGCCAAAACGCAAGGAATACAACGTTTATGACGACTTTCGACGACCGCAAGGACAATTTCGAGAAGAAATACGCCCATGACGAAGCGTTGCGGTTCAAAGCCGAAGCACGGCGGAACAAGATGCTCGGACTATGGGCCGCTGAGTTGATGGGCCTCACCGGAGACAAAGCCGACGAGTACGCCAGCTCGGTCATCAGGGCCGATTTTGAAGAGGCGGGCGACGAGGACGTTTTCCGCAAGGTGAAGGGCGATCTGGATGCCGCCGGCGTCGAGCAGTCCGATCACCAGATCCGCCGGCATATGGATGAGTTCCTCTCCAGGGCGATTCGCGAAATTCAGGACGCGGGCTAGGGAGCGGGGGAGCGGCGTTGCTCGATCCCGCCTCATTCTGGCTGTTTCTCGCGGGCGCGCTTGTTCTCAATGTGACGCCGGGTCCGGATATGGCGTTCACACTCGCCTCG
Organism: Parvularculaceae bacterium; assembly: GCA_020446945.1. Classification (GTDB taxonomy): domain Bacteria; phylum Pseudomonadota; class Alphaproteobacteria; order Caulobacterales; family Parvularculaceae; genus Amphiplicatus. The sequence goes on along the minus strand of JAGRDS010000013.1, from coordinate 24,112 downwards.
GCGTCGCGCGCCGGCGCGCGGGTCGGGTTGGCCGCCGCAGCGGGCGTTGGGGTGGGGTCGCTAGTCTGGGCCTTGCTCACAGCGGTCGGGCTCGCCGCCCTGCTTGAAGCTTCGCAGGCCGCTTATGCGGTATTGCGAATGGTTGGCGGGCTTTACCTGCTTTATCTGGCCTGGCGCGCGTTCAAGACCCGACATGAATTCAAGGATGCCGACGGCGCGCGCGGCCTAACCGCGGCATTCAGATCGGGCCTCATCACAAACCTTTTCAATCCAAAGGTCGGGCTTTTCTTTCTCGCCTTCCTGCCCGGTTTTACGAATGAGGCGGCGGGGCCGGTCTGGCTGCAAATTCTGGCGCTCGGCGCGCTGTTTTCGGTATCCGGCACGCTCGTACTCGCTGGCGTCGCGCTTGGAGCGGGCGCCGTTCGCGGCCGGCTCGCGAATTCGGCGCGCCTTCGCTCAATGTTCGGTGCGATCGCCGCGGCGATGTTCGGCGCGCTGGGCGCAAGATTGCTGATCATCGACGGTCGCTGACGAGCGCTGGATCATCGCCATGAGCGAATAGGCGACTGCGGGAAATTATGGCGCCCGGGCGGAGCGCATGCAAAGGTCGGCGCCGAACAAATCAACGCCAATTCGGGAGTTTCGCCATGGGCCGCGTCGAAGGAAAAAAAGCTTTCATCACCGGCGGCGCGCAAGGGCTCGGCGCCTGTTTCGGCCGCATGCTGGCGGCGGAGGGCGCGAAGGTTTTTCTCACCGACGTTAATGTCGCCGACGCGGAGAAAACCGCCTCTGAAATCGACAGGGCGTATCCGGGCGCGGCATCCTTCTGTCATCATGATGTGACCAGAAAAGAAGACTGGGAAAACGCATTGGCGATGGCGGCTGAATTCATGGGCGGCGTCAGCGTCCTGATCAATAACGCCGGTGTCGGCGGGTGGGGGAATATTGAAACGGAAACGCCGGAGAACTGGCGGCGCACGCTTAATATCGACGTCGATTCCATCTATGTCGGCACGCAGCTCGCAATGCCGTATCTGAAGGAATCGCAACCCGCCTCGATTATTAATATATCATCCGTCGCCGGCATGATCGCGCATAGCGAGATGCTTTCATATAATACTGCGAAAGCGGCTGTCTGGATGATGTCGAAATCAATCGCGCTCCATTGCGCCAGACAGGGCTACGACATTCGGTCAAATTCCGTTCACCCGGCTTTCACCCGCACGCCGATTATCGATCCGCTTGTAACGATGGGCGGCGGCGGAGCGGAGGGAGAAACAAAACTTACGCGCCAAATTCCCTTGCAGCGCCTCGGCGAGCCGGAAGATGTCGGTTACGCCGTTTTATATCTCGCCTCGGACGAGTCGCGCTTCGTTACGGCGTCTGAATTCAAGATCGACGGCGGCATCACCGCGCAATAATCGCGCTATCTTTTCGCGCCCTGTTTTGCAAAATAGGCGCCGGCGCCGGCGAGATATTCCTCGCGCCCGGCGACGATGAAAGGCGCAATCTGCAAGATCGTAGAAAACACGCCGTCATGAATTCGTGCGCGATCCGTTTGCTCACGTACAGTGACGGCGCGGTATTGCAGCCAGTACGTAAGATGCGCTGCGATACGATCAGCAAGACGGTCTTTTTCATCTGCGATGAAGGCGATGAGCCCTTGCCTCTCAAGAGAAGTAAGGATCGCGAGCGTCGTCGATTTCTTGAGCGCAAGCAATCGCGACAGGCGTCCACGCAAGGACGGGCAGCGTTCGAGGATTGACGACATTCCTTCGTAGAAGAAACGGAAATCGTTGATTTCCTCGAATATGATGTAAATGAAAATCCAGTTGTCTTCGAGAGATAGGGGCTTTTCGATCGGGGCAGATAAAACCTGACGCAATTCGGATTCGAAATCATCGAATAGGGCTTCGATGATCGCTTCCTTGCCCTTGAAATGATAATAGAGATTTCCAGGCGAAATGCCGAGAACGGCGGCGATGTCGACGGTTGAGACCTGCGCCTCGCCCTCGTTGTTGAATAGCGCCAGCGAAGTTTTCAAAATGCGGTCGCGCGTTTTGACCTTGATCAGTTTTTTTTTCGCGCTTTTCGCCGGGCCGTCCATTCGTCGGACCTTAGGACGTCTTTTTCTTCGGAGCTTTTTTCTTTTTCGCGCCAGTCTTCGGGGTGCGGTGCGACAAGTCCTCGAACTTCGCTTCAAGATCTGCAACGCGCAGACGCAATTCGTAAACCTCGTCAGCAAGCGAGCCTTGCACTTCGCCGAGACCGATCCGCTCGCGCATGCGTTTGATCCGATCGTCGAAGGATAATGCCCCCGGCGCGACTTTCGCCGCTACCTGACGTCCGCGTTCCTCGACTTGTTTTTCGATCGCCTCGCCCTTTGCTACGAGCTCGTCAAAGACGCGCGCCGAATCTCCCGTCAGCCGAGCGACGGTTTCCTGCGCCTCGGAAAATGCGCGACCATAGGCGCCGATGCCGGCGAGCCAGATTTTGCGGGCGGTGTCGGTCGAATGCGCAGGTTTTTTCGACAATGGTCAGCTCCTAACTCGCGGTCGCAGGTTCATAATGACGCGCCGGCGCTTTCGCCATCGCCGGGCGGTCGAGAAAATCTTTCAAGACCGGGATCACCTCGTTCGCGCGTGACAAGGCGAACAGATGGCCGCCGTTTTCAACGACATGAAGCTGCGAATTCGCAATCATGAAATTGAGAATTTTTGCGTTGGCGAGCGGCACGATATGGTCCCGGTCGCCGGCCATGATCAGCGTTTCGTGCGGCAGAAATCTCAGGAACGGAAGACTTGTCCAGCCGATCATGGCCATCAACTGATAAAGATACCCCGAGCGCGTCGGCGCTTTCATTCGCGCGGCGAATAGCGCCGCGCCTTCGGGCTCGTCGCCGTAGAGCGTTTCGAAATTCCGGGCGAGAAAATCGCGGTCCAGATAGCGTTTGGGGTCAGCCATTTTTGAAAGCGATTCCAGTTTGCCGGGGACCATGATCGCGCCCGGCGAAGTCGCACAAAGGACCAGCCTGTTGACGCGGCGCTGGTATTGAAAGGCGAATTGCTGCGCAGCGCCGCCGCCCCAGGAAACGCCCATCACATCGACCGGCCGGTCAAATCCGTAGCGAAGCAGGATAGATTTCGCCGCATGCGCCACCCACCACGGGCGATATGGCGCGACCGGCCCCGGCGATCCGCCGACGCCCGGCAGATCGAAAGTAATGATGTCGCGGTCGGGAAGCGCGTCCGCGAGCGGTTGGGCGATTTCCAGATTGGCGCCGATGCCGTTGAAATACAGGAGTGGGCGCGCGCCGCCGCGCCCGCGCCAGATCGCCGTACGCAGTTTTTGAAAACCTACGGTTACGTAGCTGAATTCCGGCAGGCGCATGTCATCGATACTCATACTTCTTCCAGTCGCTTTGCGTTAACCGAAAACATATTCGCCAGGCGCTTTGGAGATCGGGGGAAATTTCTTCGAGCCGAGCTTCGACGGCGCCGGCTTTTTTACGCCGGAACGCCCGCCCAGCCAGTTCGTCCATAATGGCCACCAGGAGCCGGATTGCGCCTGCGCGCCGGCAAGCCATTCGTCAGCGTTCTCCGGCAGCGCCGCATTGGTGAAATATTGCGCTTTCGGATTTCCGGGCGGATTTAAAAGCGCCTGAATATGGCCGCTGTTTGAGAGCGCGAATTTCACCTCGCCGCCGAACAAATGCACATTCCTGTAGCATGCGCGCCATGGCGTGATGTGATCGGTGACGGCGGCGACCATAAACGCATCCTGTTTTACTTTCGATAGATCGATCTCGCCGCCCATGAAATCGACCTCGCCCGGATTGGCGAAACGCTTGTCGAAATACATGTCTAGATAATCAGAATGAAGCTGCGCGGGAAGGTTGGTCGAATCGTTATTCCAATAAAGTATGTCGAATGGCGGCGGACTGTCGCCCATCAGATAATTATTGACGACGTAATTCCAGATTAAATCGTTCGGGCGCAGCCAGGCGAATGTTTTCGACAAATCGTCGCCCGAAAGCACGCCTTTCTTCCTGGAGTATTTTCGCGCGCCCTCTATCGCCTCGTCGGTGACGAACAGGCCGATCTCGCTGTCCTCCTTGTGACCGTCCAGGACGCAAACCTGCAATGTGAAACAATTGACAAGGTTTGACTTTCGCGCCGCCAGCACCGAAAGAAAACTTGCCGTCGTGATACCTCCGGAACATGCGCCGGACACGTTGATCTGCTTTGATTTCGTTATCTTGCAGATCGCCTCGGCCGCTTCGATGAGCGCGCCGACATAATCTTCAAGCCCCCAGTGCGCATGTTCTTTTTGCGGGTTGCGCCAGGATATGGCGAAAGTCTGGAAGCCCTGGCTCAACAGGAAACGAACGACGCTTTTGTCGGGGGACAGGTCGTTGGCGTAGAATTTGTTAATCTGCGGCGGAACGACCATCATCGGAATTTCGTAAACATCCTCGCTCGTCGGCGCGTACTGGATAAGCTCCAGCATTTCGCTTTTGAAAACGACAGCTCCCGGGGTCGTCGCGAGGTTTTCACCGACCTTGAACGGACGTCCATCGACCTGGCTCGGCATTGCATTATTGTGGCGAATATCGTGAAGCGCATTTTGCAAGCCTTTGACGAGCGAAGCGCCGCCCGTTTCGTATACGCGCTTGATCGCCGCAGGGTTGCCGATCAGCGTATTAGTCGGCGCCATCGCATCGGCGATAATATCGAGGACGAATTTTGCGCGCACCTTGTCTGCTTCATCGACGCCGGAATCGGCGATCCAGCCTTCGAATCCCTTTCGCATCGCGAGCCAGGATTGCATCGTGTATTTGTAAAGCGGATTGTAGCGCCAGGTCGGATCCTTGAAACGACGGTCCTTTCCGTCCGGCGCGATCTCGCTATCGCCCTTGACGATTTCGACAAGGTCTTTGCCGTAATTGGCGAGATGCCGGGCGAAAGGGGCTGGCTGTTTCGCCGCGTGTCCAATCAGAACGCCGAGCGATTTCAGGAGTTCCGATCGGCGCACGCCGATTATCGGGTTGAGCGCCGTCGGCGTTTCAGCCGCCTGTTCGCCAAGTTCGTCGCTCGACTTCGACATAATCCCTCCCGCGCGGGTCGCAGCCGCAAGCGTTTGAAATCCCTGACCTTAGCGTTTTGAAGTATTCGCCCTTCGCGACCTCTTGGCAAATGCCCGGGCTTTTGCGGCGCAAAAAAAAACGGGGCGCTCAGGGGGAACGCCCCGTTCTGCTACTCTACGCAACAATACGGGTGGGGGAGGAGAGAGGGGATCACGCCGCTTTCGCGCGCTTCGTGCGGGCCGGCTTTTTGACCGCCGCGAGTTTTTGCGTCAGCGCTTCCACTTCGGCTTCAAGCTCCTTGACGCGATCATTCGCGGCGCGGGCCGGAATGAAAGCGCGGACTTTTTCGTAACCGGCGCCGTAAACGCCTTTTGCGCGGTCTCGCGCATCGACGAACTGTTCTTTCGCCGTCGTCTCGACTTCCTCGCCTTTTTCGACGAGGTCTTCGATCAGATCCGCATATCTCGTTTTCAGCTTGGCGAATGCCGGCCTGGCGCGCTCGAATGCGAGGCCATAGGCGCCGAGATAGGCGAGCCAGCCTTTGCGGATTGCCTCGACCGGGTTCAGTTCTTTCGTTTCAACAACCGCCTTGTCGGCGGAATCCTTGCGCTTCGTCATTTTGTCGTTCCTTCCACGGCCCGGCGAGCGCGCCGGTTTTCTAAAGCCTAGATAGGCGCAGGAACTAGAATGATCATCCAATTTTTTGTGCAGCGCACAAGTTTAGTGAAAAACATTAAATTACAATGGATTAGCTTTATGGAAGACCCGGAAAACTATCAACGAACATGATTTTCAGGTCAGCGAAACTGTCGACATAACGGATAGTGAAATCGGGAAAACTGTCGACGAACCGCCATTCGCCGCAATTATCGGGAAAACTGTCCGTCTTTTTGACCCTGAGATCGGGAAAACGGTCCACGATGCTGACCTCGAAATCCGGGAAACTCTCGACAATCTGGACCCGCCCGTGAAGGGGAACGCCATTGAGCGCGCAATCGTCGGCGCCTGGCGCGGCTGCGAGAAGCAGGGGAATCAATATCGCCGGTTCTACCATGCATAACCTCCATCGCGGCGCGCCAACAGACCGGATAGCGAGGGCGGAAAAAAGGCGTGCGAAAAAAAGCCGGCCCTCAGGGAGGAGGACCGGCTTTACGCGCTACTTAGGCGAACGGGCTCGGGCCCGTCCTAAAGACGAGTGACGCCGGTCGGGCGGAGACGGCGCCGGCTGGATCGTTCTGGCGGCGGTCGCCATTTGGCGTCGATCCTGCCGCGAATTCGTCTATTCGCCGGATGCGACGCGCGCATGTCTGTAACATGAAGATTGCGTGACGATCCCTGTTGGCGACGGGCTTGGCTTTCTCGACGCCAAATGCGGCTATAAGCGCCCGGACCATTGGCAATCCGGAACACATCATGACGAGCGCCTACACCAGGGATGTTTCGTTTCCCGCGACCTTTTCGCCGCAACAGGCGCCGATTCACATATCCGCCGTCGCAGCCCTTCACGGGGTCCGTCGCGACTTCAAAGGAAGGTTCACATATTGCGACTATGGCTGCGGGCAGGGGCTGACGCTCGCCCTCGTCGCCGCGTGCTATCCCGAGGCGCAGTTTTTCGGCGTCGACATGAATAGCGCGCATATTGAAACGGCGCGCGCTTTCGCGTCGAGCTGTTCGATTGAAAATGTCGAGTTCATCGAAGCCGATTTTCTTTCGATGAATTCCGGCGATCTTCCCCTGTTGGATTTTGCGGCGGTCTCCGGCGTCTATTCGTGGCTGCCGGCCGAAAAGCGACGTCGTCTTGCGTGCATCATTGCGGGCGGATTGAAAGACGGCGGCGCATGCGCGTTGCAATATCGATGCATGCCCGGATCCGCCAGCCGACTTACCACGGACGGGCTTGCAACTTTTCTCGCCGGAAGGGCGTCAGGAGCCAGTTCGGCGCGCATCGTGTCTGCGCTTTCGGCGGTTTCACACATAATCGACGCGCCGGACCTCGCCTTCAACAAGGTCAACCCGACTGCGAGAGAACATTTGAAGGAACAACTCGCGGCTGATCCCGATTATCTCGCTCATGATATATTGAACGCCGATTACGCCGGCGTCTGGTTTCATCAGGTCGCTGAGGAATTTCGGCGGGCCGGTCTAGGCTTTGTCGCGCAATTGCGTCCGCAAATGAACGCATGCCCGGACCTGCTGGAGCCGCAACTTGCGCGCCGTATGTCCAGCGTCGCTGAAAACCGGAACGATCCGATCGTCTGGCAGGAACTTGTTAATCTGGCGGTGAACGCCGGTTCGCGCTGGGATCTTTTTGTGAAGCCCCATGGCGATTCATCCGATGAAACTGAGCCGGATGTGTTGCAAGGACTTTTCGTGCGCGGGCTTGCCGGGCGCGATCACAAGGGGCCGCGTCAAGCGCTATCGGGGCGCGTCGCCGTTGATCTCACCGATCCCGCCTTTGATTTCGCGCTTGATATGGTCGCAGATGGAGAGGTTGCGTTCGGGCTGATGGCCAACCGGATGAGCGTAGGCGCGGGCGCGGAAGCGGCGCGCCGCATATTAAGAAGCCTGTTCGCACTTGGATTGATCGGTTTCAGCGCGGCTGCGCTCGCTGAGCCTCGCGGCGCGGCGAACCCCGTATTTTCGGCGCAGCAAAAGCGGATCCTCTTCGAATCGCTTCGATATGAAAAACCGCAGCCGTTTCCATCTCGAAGCCTTGGCAACTGCGTGCCGCTCGCATTGCGCGACCGGGTTATTCTGACATCAATGGCCTGTGAAAACGTCGAGGCCGCGTGGGCGCTGATCGAAGAAAAAGGCGCCGGCGTTAGATCGGATGGCGGCCGGGAAATAATGTCGCTTGAACGGTTCCGGGCCTATTTGAGTGAAGCGCAAATCGGCTTCCGCGCCGAAAGACTGCCCGATCTGCAGCGCCTCGGCCTTTTTTGTTGAGGGCGCCCGATCGGGCCCCGCGCGGCCAGCGCGCCCCATCAGAGCCATGAGCGAAGCGAATTGGCGCGAGATAGGGAAAATGGTGCTGCGAGAGAGGATTGAACTCTCGACCTCTCCCTTACCAAGGGAGTGCTCTACCACTGAGCTACCGCAGCCCGCGCCGGCGGCGGCCGCCGGCGGAGGCGGCGATATAGCCCGGTGATGCCTGAATGAAAAGGCGGGGCGAAAATTCCGGCGCCGGCCCAAGGTCAGCCGCCGCGCTCTGGCTTGACCCCTCGGCCTGCGCCCCTAAGGTCGCGCGCCATGCAGGAAGACAAGCGGCCCACGGATACGGCCGAAAATGCGCAAAACAGCCCGAAGGAAGCCTTGAAAAAGGCGCCGGGCCCGGCGAAAGGCGGATGGGAAAAACGTGAAGCGCGGCTGGCTGCCGCGCTGCGCGAAAATCTGCGTCGGCGCAAAACGGCGCGCGCTGACAAAACCGACTGCAAGGAAACGGATTGAATGGACAGGCTGGCGATTATCGGCGGCAGGCCGCTTTTCGGCGAGATCGCCATCAGCGGTGCGAAGAATTCGGCGCTCAAGCTGATGGCCGCCGCGCTTTTGACGGACGAGCCGCTCGTCATCGAGAACACGCCGCGTCTCGCCGATGTAGATATGTTGCTGAAGCTGCTCGCGCAACATGGCGTTGAAATCAATTTTGACGGCGCGACGCTGACGCTTAGAGCGGGGACGATCAAATCGACCGAGGCGCCGTATGACCTCGTGCGAAAGATGCGCGCGTCTTTCAACGTGCTTGGCCCTTTGCTCGCGCGGGAGGGGAAGGCGCGCGTATCGCTGCCCGGCGGGTGCGCCATCGGCGCGCGACCTGTCGACCTTCATTTGAAGGCGCTTGCGGCGATGGGCGCCGAAATCGAACTCGACGAAGGATACGTCATCGCCTTGGCGCGCGACGGGCTGCACGGCGCAACGATCGAATTCCCGTTCGTTTCGGTCGGCGCGACGGAACATGCGATGCTCGCCGCCGCGCTCGCAAAGGGCGAAACCGTATTGAAAAATGCGGCGCGTGAACCCGAAATCGTCGATCTCGCCGATTGCCTGAACGCGATGGGCGCGAATGTGACGAATGCGGGACATTCGACAATCCGCATAACCGGCGTTGATCGCCTATCTGGCGCTCGTCATCTGGTCGTGCCGGACAGGATTGAGTTCGGATCTTACGCGATGGCCGTAGGCGCGGCCGGGGGCGAGCTTTTCCTTCGCAACGGCAGGCTCGATCTACTTGGTGCGGCCGCCGGCGTTTTGGCGGAGGCAGGGCTCGACCTGAAGGAAGAAGACGGCGGCGTGAGGGTGAAGCGCGTGCTCGATCGGTGTCGTTCGGTCAATATCGTGACGCAGCCCTATCCGGGATTCTTCACTGATCTCCAGGCGCAGTTCATGGCGTTGATGACAATGGCGGACGGCGTTTCCGTCATCAAGGAGACGATTTTTGAAAACCGCTTCATGCATGCGCCGGAACTCGCGCGCATGGGCGCGAATATTTCCGTCGATGGTCAAAGCGCGACGGTGCGCGGTGTGAAAAAGCTGAAAGGCGCGCCGGTGATGGCGACCGATCTCAGGGCGTCGATGAGCCTGGTTCTCGCCGGCCTCGGTGCGGAAGGCCAGACGATCATCAACCGCGTTTATCATCTTGACCGCGGCTTTGAACGACTCGAAGAAAAACTCAGCCACTGCGGAGCGCTGATCGAGCGCGTGAAGGGCGATTGATGACGGAGCGACACGGCTACAGGCCGCTTCGATTGATGGTCGAGGATGCGGATGATCTCAACGTCCTGTCCAGCGTCCTTCAGGACGCGATCGCTAAAATCGGGGATTTCGCATATCTTCCGCACCGACGCCGGTTCGCCTTCGTCGCCAACCGGTTCATCTGGGAGAACGCTGACGGAAAAAAGCGCGGGCCGTATTTGCGCGTACGTGCGGGATGTCATTTCGATGACGTAGTTTCCGCGCAGCAGTTGAATTTGCGGCCCGATGCGAAAGACGGCGTCGTCGAATTGCTTGCGATCCGGTTTGACGCCGGCGCCGATGGCGCCGGCGCCGTCAGGCTCGATTTCGCCGGCGGCGGCGCGATCCGCCTTGAGGTCGAGAGCCTGAATGCGCAGGCCGCCGATATCACAGCGCCATGGCCGACGCAGGCCCGGCCGGATCACGATACTTAAAATCCAAGGCTGATATTGGCCTTAAAGACCGTGTCGGTGTTTTTCCTGCCGGGCGGCGGGCTCGTCTCATAGCGATATTCATAGGCGATCCCGGCGGCGAGTTTTTCTGTCAGGGCCGCAGACAGGCCAGTCAATGAAACGATTGTCGTCGTCGGTTCGGTCCAGACGATTTTGACGTCCTGTTCAAATATCAACCCTTCGCGAATCGTCCAGTCGAGCTCGGTCCCGCCGTAAAGCGCGAGTTCCTTCTGGACCTGGCGCGTATCGTCGACCGGTGAATATTGATATCCAGGCCCGCCTTCGATTTTCCATTTCAGCATATCCGATTGGGCGAGGAAATATCCGGCGCCGGCGCCGGCGAATAGGCGATAGTCGAACCCGGAGAATTGATCTTCGTCGTAGGATATGCGGCCATAGGCGAAAGCGCGATCGCTGAATTTGTAATCGAGCTGGTAGGCGCCGCCCCAGCGTTTCAGATTCTGGACGCCGTCCGAACGCCCGTAATCGATATATCCGTCTATGTTATGCGCCAATTGTCCGTTTTCGCGGCGCGCGTCGAGAAGCAGCCCAACGGCCATATTTTCGGAATTGCCGTTTGCAAGCACGGCGGACGCCGCCATTTTACCTGACCAGGAGGCGGATTTTCGTTCCGGCGCGGCGGCGGGTATTTCGGCCTCGGCCGCCGCCGTCATGTCCGGCGCAGTCTCGGAATTCGGCCCGGGGGTCGTTTCGGGCGGGACGAGGGCGGCGATCTTCGCCGCGGCGAAGGCGTCGATCGCATCGGCGTCGTCCGCAAATACTTCCCTGGCTGCATTCGCGACGGCCGAGATTTGGGACGCATCGCCGGTCTGCGCGGCCGCCTCGATTAACGCGGCGGCGAGGCCGGTCGGGGTTTCAGCCTCTTCGGCGAATGAGGGCGCGGCGACGATTGATACGCACCCGGCGAGGATAAACCGGTTCATTTCTGGTCCTTTCGACGCATTTTCCCTGCGGAAGTGATGAATTCGCCGCGCCGGGCTAACGGGATTCGGCGATAGGTTCACAACCGCCTTTCCTGACGAGGCGCGAATGCCTATGACGGATGCCGGCTTTGCAACGGAACGGAACGTGTCTGACGACGGCGAGAACCAGATCGGGAATCGACGCATTGCGCATATCGACCTCGATGAGCGCAGTCTCGCCCGCGCGACCGCCGATATCGAGCACGAGCGCAAGGTCGCGATCTACGATCTCCTTGAGGAGAATTTTTTCGAACCGGTGGGCGCCGGCGAAGGGCCGTTCGAACTCTATCTTTCCTATGTCGAAAATCGCCTCGTATTCGATGTGCGTCGCCATGGCGGCGCAAATACCGGCGGCGAAGCGCTCGGACAGGTGCATCTGTCGATGACGCCGTTTCGCAAGATCATCAAAGATTACTTTATGCTGTGCGAAAGCTATTATGACGCCATTCGCACCGCGGCGCCGGCGCAGATTGAGACGATCGATATGGCGCGGCGATCCCTTCACAACGAAGGATCGGATATCCTTCGCGAGCGCCTGAACGACAAAATCAATCTGGATCTCAACACGGCGCGACGCCTTTTCACGCTTATTTGCAGTTTTTACATGAGATAGACGCCGAATGATCAAGTCAGTCCTGTTCGTCTGCAATATGAATTCGGTGCGCTCTCCCATGGCGGCGGCGATCCTGGAGCATGATGCGCGCGGAAAAATGCGGGTCGATTCCGCCGGCGTCTATGAGGGCGGCCTCGACCCGTTTATCGGCGCGGTATTGGGCGAGGCCGGCATGATTCTCGGCGACTATGAGCCCAAGGCGATCACCGATACCCGGCTCGATTCTTTCGACCTCGTAATCGCGCTGACCCCCGAGGCGGCCGGCGAATTGCGGCGGAGCATGGCGCGCGAGAAAATCGAGTATTGGCCGATCGACAATCCAAGCGACGCAATCGGCGGGAGAGAGGCGCTCTTGAACGCCTATCGCGCGGTGCGTGATGATTTGCGCGCCCGCATTCAGGTCCGCTTTCCCGGCCTTTATGAAAAACCTTGATTTTGGCGGCCGGCGCGACCATTTTCCGGCGAATTCCAAGATCCGTGAAAGCCCGAGGTTCGGGCGCCCCCGAAGGAGGGGGGGATCGCCCGACCCGAGGAGCCTATGGCGAAGGAAGAACTATTAGAATTTGAGGGGACCGTTGAGGAACTCCTGCCGAACGCGACCTTTCGCGTCAAACTCGATCAGGGGCACGAGATTATCGCTCATACGGCCGGCAAGATGCGCAAGAACCGCATCCGCGTACTCGCGGGCGACAAGGTTCTTGTTGAAATGACGCCCTATGATCTGACCAAGGGCCGGATCACTTTCCGCTTCAAATAAAACCGATGGCCGCGCCGGCGAGATTGGTGCTTGCCAGCGCGTCGCCGCGCCGGCTCGATTTGCTTCGCCAGATCGGCGTTGAACCCGGCGCCGTGGTCGCCGCAAACGCGGATGAAAGCGTAAAGCCGCAAGAGCTTGCGCCCGCCTATGTCGAGCGCGTGGCGCGCGCAAAGGCGGCGGCTGTTGCGGCGGGGCGAGACGGCGCGCTCGTCCTAGCCGCCGACACGGCCGTCGCATGCGGGCGGCGAATTCTCGGAAAAGCGGAAGATGAAGAAACGGCGCGCCGTTTCCTTTCGCTGTTATCCGGCCGGTCGCATCGCGTGTGGTCTGCGGTCATTCTGGCCGGGCCGGGCGAAGAGGTGCGTGCGCGCGTCGTCCAGTCGCGCGTTAAAGTCGCGCGCCTTGAGGCGCAAGACATTGACGCCTATCTCGCGTCTCAGGAATGGAACGGCAAAGCGGGCGGTTACGCTATACAGGGAATATTCGCGAAACATGTCGTTTCGATTATCGGGTCATATTCCAACATTGTCGGCCTGCCGCTTTATGAAACGGCGAACCTTCTGAAGGGCGCCGGCTGGCGCGCGCCGTGACGCGGCGAATGCTGATCGAATGCGGTGCGGCCGAAACGCGCGCGGCGTTCCTAGATCGCGGCGTCGTTACGCATTTCTGGTTCGGACCGGCGCGCGGCGACGAACACCTGCCGCGTTCGCCATCGCCAGGGGATGTTTTCGCGGGCCGCATTAAATCCGTATCGAAGGCGCTCAATGCAGCGTTTGTCGATATCGGCGCCGGCGATGACGCATTCCTGCCGCTCGGTAAAAACGCCGCGCCGCCTGTTGAAGGCGCTCATGGTGTGTTCCGCATTCGCCGTCCGCCGATTGACGGAAAGGGCGCCGTTTTGTCTTCCGATTGGCGAAAAGGACTGTCAAGCGCGGCGATTGCGGACATTGAAAGCAAAGCGGCGAACGGCGCGCGCGGCGAGATCGGCGAGCGGCGCGATGCCGCGCTCTGTGCGTTTTTCTCCTGCGCAACGGGGGCCGACAAGGGCGATGTCGAGATCGCCATCGACGATCCAAGCGCGAAAATGCTGATAAACGCCAGCGGATTTGAGCGCACGAAACTGACGCAGGCGCCCTTCGCTTTAGAAAATATCGATTGCGTGATCGAAGAAAGCCTTTGCGCTTCGGTCGAACTGACGGGAGGGGCGCGCGTGCGAATTCAGGAAACGGCCGCCGGCGCGATGATCGACATCGACAGCGCCGCCGCCGTCGCTCGCTCCGGCGCGCGGCTCAATGAAAAAACGAATGCGCTCGCGCTGGATCGGATTATGACCGAAATATCTCGCCGATCGATCGGTGGCCGCGTCGTCATCGACTTTCTGCCGCCCGGGGGCGCCGGCGCGCGCGAATCGCTCGCCCGATTGTTGAAAGACAGGCTGAAAGGGATTGATCGAGCGCGATTCGGACGGGTCGCGCCGGATGGGCTCGCCGATTTCACGTTGCCGCGCGAGCGCCAGACGCTTCTTGAACAGGCGAGCGAACCCGTCGGGGAGGGATGGCCGGTATGCGGGCGGCGGTTTACGCTCGACTGGTCTGCGAAAGCGGGAATTCGCGCGCTCGAACGCGCGCTCCGCACACAACCCGCTTTGCGCCCGCGCTTGATCGTCGCCGCGGATATGTTCGAGTATCTCGAACACGACCGCCCGCAATGGCGCGCGCGCATCGCGGACAAGTTCAGTGCGCGATTTGATATAATCAGAAGCGAAACGTTGAAGTCTGGAGCTTATGACATCGCCGAATAAAACCGCCGTCAATGACAATTCGAGTTCAGCGTCGTGTCCTGTCTGCAAAAAGGCGGCGACGCAGGCCTACAAACCGTTTTGCTCCAAGCGCTGTGCGGATGTCGATCTTCATCGCTGGCTTGCAGGCGACTACGCGATCCCTGCTGTTGAAGGCGCGGATGACCGCGACCTTAACGAAGAATAGGCCCGTCCCGAATACGCAGGGACGGGCCTTAAAAGGCGGCGAAGGCGATACAACGCAACGCCTCGCCGCATTTTTTTCAGGGGGAGCAGGTTTCGCGCTCAGGCGCGCGAAACCTGCTCAGCGCGACGGGGGGTGCGCGCCTGGGGTTAGTGTTCGCCGGATTGGTCCGGTTTCGCCGCGACAAGTGAGGCGAAGCGCTGTTGCTCAAGCGCGTCGAGCGCTTTGTCGCCATCAGCGTCGGCCGCTTTAAAGCTTTGAGCGCGTGCTTCGACAAGTTCTTCTTTGCTGATTTTCATGTCGTCTTTTGCGATCGCCTTAAAAGCCTCGTCGGCCGTCGCTGAATTATCGTCGGGCGCGCTGGGAAGGCCGGCGCTCGCTTTGGCGGCGTCAGCGACGAATGCGGCGAATTCATGCGCATCTATTGAACCATCGGCGTTTGAATCCGCCGCCGCAAATTGCTGTTCGGCGAGCAGCGCGGAGTCTTCTTTCGTCGTAACAGCGACCGGAGCGATCATTTGCGCGGCTTGTGACGGTTCATAAACAGGTCCGGATGCGGTCTTTTCAGCCGGATTTGCAACGGCGGCGGAAATCGCGAGCGCGCCTGCGGCGACGCCTGCCAGAAAAATATTCTTCATGCGAGTCTCCCTTGTTACACAACGCTTCACGCACAATTCATTGCGACGCAAGCTATGCTGAACGGCATCAGCACGACCGTAATAGATAACTTGCAGTCGATTGCGCCAGTTAAGCATACGTCATGACACATTTTTCATGACGTTCCGGTTTTTGAGTGAGCGCCGCGGTCAATACGCGACTGGAAAGCGGAAACGACACAAAGGGGAAGGCGAAGAAATTTTCTGATTGAGGCGAAACTGTGTTCCCGGCGGCGCCTGACGCGTGCGTCATGCATCGTTGTTTTGTTGCGCTATTGCGCGACCCATCCGCCGTCAATTTGATAAGCTGCGCCCGTGATCGAGCCGCTGTTAGGGCTGGCGAGGAAAACGGTGAGCGCGGCGACTTCTTCGATTGCGACAAAATTCCGGGTCGGCTGCGCCGCGAGAATGACTTTCTGTACGACTTCCTCTTCGCTCATTCCACGCGCTTTCGCCGTATCCGGGATCTGCTTTTCAACAAGCGGCGTCTTCACGTAACCCGGGCAGATAGCATTGGCGGTGACGCCGAATTCCGCTCCTTCAAGCGCGACGACCTTTATCAAACCGTAAACGCCATGTTTTGCGGCGACGTAGGCGGATTTGAATGGCGACGCGACGAGAGCATGCGCGGAGGCGATGTTGATGATGCGGCCGAATTTGCGCTCCTTCATACCCGGAAACGCTGCGCGAATTGTATGGAACGAAGAAGAAAGATTGATCGCGATTATTGCATCCCACTTTTCAGTTGGGAATTCCGCTATCGGCGCAACGTGCTGGATGCCGGCGTTATTGACGAGAATATCAAGCTTGCCGAAGGCGCCTTGCGTACGCTCAATCATTTCGATGATCTCGGCGGGCTTTGTCATGTCGGCGCCGTCATAAAGCGCCTTGACGCCGAAATCCCTTTCTACGCCTGCGCGTATGGTCTCGATTTCGTCCCTGTCGCCGAGACCATTCAATACGACGTCGGCGCCTTCGGCAGCGAGCGCTCGCGCAACGCCGAGCCCGATTCCGGAGGTGGAGCCTGTGACGAGGGCGGACATTTTCTTCAGCATGATAAGTATCCCGGGATTAGGCGCGGCGGACCATAGGCGCGCCCGGTTTTGAGGACAACAGGGGCTGGAAATGTCATTATGTCGGCCGTAGTCTTTTACCGCTGAAACCGCTGTGGAGGCGAAGATGAGAAATCCAGTAACACCTGTGTTTTTTTCGGCTCGCGCGCTATTGTCGGCTCGCGCGCTCATGTCGGCTGGCGCACTCTCTTTGGCTGGCGCGCCGGCGATGGCCCAGATGTCGGTGACGACGATCGGCGCGACGGATGCGCGATTGTGCTATGAGGCGGCTCAAGATCCTTTGACGACATCGACGCTTGAATGTGATCAGGCACTCAAGCGCGGCAATCTCAGCGTGCGCGATGAACTTGCAACGCATGTAAATCGCGGCGTCCTGCTGAACCGCAGCGGGCGCGTCGGCGAAGCGATTGATGAATTTGATTATGCGCTCGAGCGAAACGAGACGCTCGCCGAGGCGTATCTCAATCGCGGCAACAGTTATTATTTTCTCAAGCGTTATGACGAGGCGATCGCTGATTACGACGCTGCGCTGAAATACGAACTCACCAAGGCGCATATCGCATGGTACAATATCGGTCTCGCCTATGAGGCGAAGAAAGACACGCTAAAGGCGAAGGATGCTTATCGCACCTCGCTTTCGATCCAGTCCGATTTTGCGCCGGCGCAAAAGAAAATAGGTGGCGGCGAAGCGGACCAAGACTAACCGAGCATAGTCGAAATCTATAGCGCCGCCGCCGCCCTTTAAAATAAATGCGCCCATTTTGTCGCTACTACGCACCCGTATGCGCACTTGCGCCGCGAACGTCGCGCAACTAAAAAGTTTGCAACAATTAAACGGGCGAGCGGGTTTATGGCTGAATCATTCGTATCCCATCTGGAATGTTCAATCACCGGCAAGAATTATGAAGCGCGGCGCGTTCATGGTTTGTCTGAAGCGGGGCGCCCGCTACTCGTGCGTTACGATCTTGAACGCCTGCGCGCCGGCATCAGCAAGGAGACGCTCGCCAAACGAACGGAAGGGTTCTGGCGCTATCGCGAATTCCTTCCCGTGGAACGCGCGGAAAACCGCATATGCCTCGGCGAGGTTGTAACGCCGCTGATCAGAACCGGACGTATTGAAAAACGTCTCGGCGGCGGCGCGATCATGGTGAAAGACGAAGGCCGACTGCCTACCGGTTCGTTCAAGGCGAGGGGACTGGCGCTCGCTGTTGCAATGGCGAAGGAATTCGGGATTTCGCATCTTGCGATGCCGACGAATGGAAACGCCGGCGCGGCGATGGCCGCTTACGCCTCGCGCGCGGGATTGCGGACGACTATTTTCTGCCCCGATGATACGCCGTCGGTGAATGTCGAGGAGATCGCTTTGCAAGGCGGCGACGTCTATCGCGTCAACGGCCTTATAAACGATTGCGGCAAGATTGTCGGCGAGGGGAAGGAAAAAGTCGGCTGGTTCGACGTCTCGACGCTTAAGGAGCCCTATCGGATCGAAGGCAAAAAAACGATGGGTCTTGAACTCGCCGAACAGTTAGGTTGGGAGCTGCCGGATGTTATTTTCTATCCGACCGGCGGCGGCACCGGACTTATCGGCATGTGGAAGGCGTTCGATGAGTTGGAGAAAATCGGATGGATAGGGCCGAAACGCCCGCGTATGGTCGCGGTGCAGGCTACCGGTTGCGCGCCGATCGTACGCGCCTGGGAAAAAGGCGAGGAGCATGCGCCGCTTTGGGAGAATGCGGCGACTGTCGCCGCCGGTATTCGCGTCCCCGTCGCGGTCGGCGATTTCCTTATCATTCGGGCGGTGCGCGAATCGGACGGTTTTGGAATCGCCGTCGAAGACGACGACATAATCGATGCGCAGAAAGAAATGGCGCGTGAAGAGGGCGTACTTTTATGTCCCGAAGGGGCCGCGACCTACGCCGCCTATCGCCGCGCGCTAAGCGAGGGGCTGATTTCAAGATCCGAAAGCGCGATCCTGTTCAATTGCGCGACCGGACTGAAATATCCGATGCCGGCGGCGATGAAGTTTATTGATCGCACCCAGCCGATTGACTGGAACCAATTCGGTTGAGAACCGGGTCCCGGTTTCGAAAGACGGATTTTGAAAGCCGGTCAGGACCCGAACAACCGTTGTCCGTTGAAAGGCGCTGATCGCGTCGCCTGAAATCTATGCAAAGCATTCTTCAAGGAATAGCTTGAACGAATTCCAAGACCGGTCCGCGGCGCGCTTGTTATAGACGGTGCCGAAACCCGGATTAGCGGCGTTTGGATTGGTGAAAGCGTGCATCGTACCGCCATGGGCGTGAATTCGCCAGTCGGCGTCCGCTTGCGTCAGTTCCGCGCCGAGCGCTTTCACATCGTCAGGCGTCGCCATTGGATCGTCCCAGCCATGAAAAGCGATGACTTTTGCTTTAATCTTGACGCCCCGCGTGTTTTCTGGCGCGCTGAATAATCCGTGAAAGGCGGCAACACCTTTGATGTCGGCGCCTGTGCGCGCGACATCAAGCGCGCAAAGCCCGCCGAAACAAAAACCCATAACGACGATCTTCGACGAGTCGACTTCAGGCAGTTTTTTTACGACGTCAATCACGTTTAAAAGGCGCGCCTGTAAACCAGGGCGATCGTTCGCAAGCGGGTTCATTAGCGCCTGACATTCTTCATTTGTCTCGCCAAGAACGCCTTTGCCGTAGAGGTCAAGCGCAAATCCCGCATATCCAAGGCTCGCGATCCGCTGTGCGTATTCTTCCTCAACCGGACCGCGACCGGCCCAGGCGTGCGAGATCAGAACCGTCGGTCGCGAGCCGGGCGAGTTGTTGTCGACAGCCAGAAGGCCTTCAAATTTTTTCCTTGAGTAATTGTATTCGACCAGTCGAGTTGAAACAGGCATCAAGCTTATCTCGCAAGGGTTGCTCGGAGCAAACTATAGGCTGGCGCCGTTCGACTTCAAGCGCGCGCCAAAGGGGCGATCCTTCAGGAACGACAAAAAGCATTTCACTGTCCGCACATTCAACAATCCGGCTTGTCATCTGACGCACTCAACATTCGTTTACGATGGGAAAAGCCGTAATCCATCCGAATGGCGGATTTGCGGCGTTTTCCCGAAATTTCAAGATGGGATTGCGTGATTGATGGCGCAAATACGGCGGACCTGGCGCCGCGCCTCTATTCGCCGTGAGCGCCTACGCGGCTGATTTTCAGCGTGTTGGTCTTGCCGCGCCGGCCGAACGGATAACCAGCGATTATTATGATCCGATCGCCTTCGTTGGCGCCGTGACACATCGACAGGACGTCCGCCTTGGCCAGCATTTCGTGGAAATGTGAAATATCGTCGGTTATCACGGGCGAAACACCCCAATAAAGCGCAAGGCGACTGGCGACCTTGGCGTCGGGCGTCGCGGCGAGAATCGCGCAGCGCGGCCGATCGCGCGAAAGACGGTGCGCGGTTGATCCGGTTTTCGTATAGGCGACAGCGATCTTGCAATCGAGGACTTCGGCGATGCGCCGCGCCGACAAGGTGATCGCATCCGCTGTCGTGTGATCGGACGCCGGATCGTCGAGCGAAGCGAAGGACGCGCATTCGGGATCGCTCTCCGTCGCTTTGATAATGCGGTCCATAATCGCGACTGCGGTCGGCGGATGGCGCCCGACCGCGGTCTCGGCTGAAAGCATAACTGCGTCCGCGCCCTGAAAAACCGCCGTCGAGACGTCCGAGGCTTCGGCGCGCGTCGGCGCGATAGATTCGATCATCGATTCCAGCATGTGCGTCGCTACGATCACCGGCTTGCCGGCGCGCCGACAGGCTCGCACGATCCGACGCTGAATATTCGGCACGTCTTCGGGCGGCAATTCGACGCCGAGATCGCCGCGGGCGACCATCAGCGCATCCGAGAGCGCGACGATTTCGTCAAGATGGGTGACGGCGGAGGGTTTTTCGATTTTCGCTATTATGCCGGCTTTACCGGCGATCAGTGCGCGCGCTTCTTCTATATCTTCCGGGCGCTGAACGAATGAAAGCGCAATATAGTCTACGCCGATATTCAGCGCGAATTCCAGATCGGCGCGGTCCTTTTCAGTCAGCGCCGAAATCGGCAGCTTTCGTCCGGGAATATTTATGCCTTTGCGGCTCGAAAGGCGCCCCGGCGTATCGGCGCGCGCCAGAACCGCGTTCTTGTCTCGGCTGACGATCGTCAGTTGGAGCTTGCCGTCGTCGAGTTTCAGAATATCGCCTGTTTCGAGAACGTTCAGGATTTCTTCCTGCGGGATCGGAATGGCGTCGCTTTCGGCGCTTTCTTTTGCGAGAATGAGACGATAGGTCTCGCGATATTTGAGATCTATTGCATCATCCTTCAGGACGCCGATCCTGATCTTCGGCCCTTGAAGATCGGCGAAAACGGCAATCGGCGATCCGGTCTCGCGGCTGATTTCGCGCACCGCCGCGATGATTTTCTCATTCTTTTCAGGCGCGCCATGCGAAAAATTGAGGCGAAAAATGTCAACGCCCGCTTGATGAAGAAGCTTCAGCATCGACGGGGCGGAACTCGCCGGCCCGACGGTCGCGACGATCTTGCATTGGCGTTTACGCATGAAAAAGGGTCCGGCGAATCAGTTTCGTCCGAACCCTAAACCAAATCGGCGCGCGCCGTGAAGATGCCGGCTCAGCCGCAAACCCTTTTCCTTGCGGCTTCATATTCGCGCGCCAGCAATTCGATATATTCTGCGGCCGGCGCGCGCTTTTTGACGGCGCCGATACCTTGTCCGCAGCCCCATATATCCTTCCACGCCTTGGCGGCTGAATTGCCGCCGGATCCGAAATTCATTTTTGATGGATCGCTCTGGGGAAGGTTGTCCGGATCCAGGCCGGCGGCGACAATTGACGGTTTGAGGTAATTGCCGTGAACGCCCGTAAAAAGGTTGGTGTAAACGATATCGTCCGCGCCATACCCGACGATTGCGTTCTTGTAGGCTTCGCTCGCGTTCGCTTCGTCCGTCGCAATGAAAGGCGAGCCGATATAGCCGAAATCCGCGCCCATCGCCTCGGCTGCGAGTACGGCGCCGCCCGTCGCGATCGATCCGGAAAGGGCGATTGGCCCTTCGAACCATTCGCGAATTTCCTGGACGAGCGCGAAAGGGGAGATGACGCCCGCATGACCTCCGGCGCCGGCTGCAACGGTGATAAGGCCGTCGGCGCCTTTCTCGATCGCTTTTCGCGCGAAGGTATCGTTGATTACATCATGAAGAACTAGCCCGCCATAGGAATGGATCGCCTTATAGACATCCTCGCGCGCGCCGAGAGAGCAAATGACAATCGGCGCCTTTTGCTTCACGCAGGTTTCCATATCCTGCGCCAGCCGGTCATTCGATCGATGGACGATCTGATTGACGGCGAAGGGCGCGGCCGGCCGGTCCGGGTTCTTCGCGTCATGATCTGCCAGAGCCTCCTTGATCTGGATGATCCATTCGTCAAGTTCGGCTTGCGGCCGCGCGTTGAGCGCAGGGAATGATCCGATTATTCCCGCCTTGCATTGCGCGATCACGAGATTCGGATTGGAAACGATAAACAAGGGAGCGCCGATAACCGGCAGGCGTAATCTGGTTTTAATTTCGGCGAACGTCGTCATTCGATGCTCCGGGCGATGCTCCGCGGAAGCTAAGCGCGGCGGCGCCGGCGCGCAAGAATGCGGAGCAGCCGAGAAGCTAGTCGCGGTAATCGAGCGGCGGTTTGCGCTCGCCGAGGAGCGATCTGTATTTGTAATTTTTACCGCGCGCCGCATCGAATTCAGCGCGCGCACTCTCGCGAAGCTCTGCATTGCGATATATCTCAATCGCCGCGAGCGTCAGCGTTTTTGCGGCGACATTTGCACCCTTAAATCCAATCGACATTCCGCTCGCCGCGACCGCCTGCCACGAGTGCGCCGCCGTGCCTGGCACCCATGTCGCCGTACGCACGCCGACGGTAGGGACAGCGTAGGAAACATCGCCGACATCAGTCGACCCGTAACCGAGTGATTTTTTGTAGGGCTTGATCGTTTCCTGATCCCCAAGCGCGGCGTCAGGCGCATCGAAAGTCGCGAATATCTTTCTGGCGAACGCTTCTTCATCTTTCGTGTATTTGACGCCGCCGACTGCGTTCAGTTTCTCATCCACCATCCGGGCGAGAGTTTCATTTATCAAAAGCGGGTTGTTGCCGTGAATGATTTCCCATTCGACTTTCGTACCTGTACCGAGCGCGGCGCCGCGCGCCGCGTCCTCGACCCGGGCCCAGATACTTTCAACGCCTTTCGGGTCTGGATGGCGCACATAGTAAAAAACTTCCGCCTCGTCGGGAACGACGTTCGGGGCGTTTCCGCCTTTCGTTATAACATAATGAATGCGCGCGTCCTGATCGACATGTTCGCGCATCATATTGACCATCATGTCGAAGGCTTCGACGCCGTCGAGAGCCGAGCGCCCGCGTTCCGGCGCGCCCGCCGCATGCGCAGATGTTCCGGTGAATCGGAACTTGGCTGATCGGTTGGCGAGGCTGGTGCGCGCCTCGGCGGAATTCTCATCATCGGAATGCCAATGGAGCGCGAAATCCACATCGTCAAAGAGGCCGTCTCTCACCATGTAGACCTTGCCGCTGCCGCCTTCTTCGGCGGGTGTCCCATAAAGGCGGATGACGCCCGGCGTTTTCGATCTTTCAAGCCAGTCCTTGATCGCGATCGCGGCGGCGACCGATCCTGCGCCGAAAAGATTGTGGCCGCAGGCGTGGCCGGCGGCCTTGCCTTCAATCGGCGCGCGGACGGCGATCGCATCCTGATTGATGCCGGGCAGGGCGTCGAATTCGGCAAGTACGCCGATTGTCTGTCCGCCCGCCCCCCATTCGGCGACAAACGCCGTCGGTATTCCGGCGACGCCGGATTTGATCGAAAAACCTTCGGCTTCAAGCGCCTCGCGCAACAGCAAGGAAGAACGCTCTTCCTTGTAGCCGACTTCTGCGTAACCCCAGATCTTTTCGGCCAGGCCGACAGTTTCGCCATATCTTGCGTCGATACCCGCGATGACGGTTTTCGCTTCCGGGGTTAGCCCCTGCTCGTCCGCGGCGGCGGCCAACGGGATGAGCGCGGCGCTCGCCGCAATAAAGAAAATACGACGCATGATCTTGGCCCTCCAGATGATGCAAGAACGCCAGTCCCGCATCTGTTATCGGCGCATTTGATCCCGAAAGGACCGACGCGCAAATTCTACTAGTCAGGCGACTTCAATCTGATAGGCCGCTTCGGGGAGGTCCTCGCCAAAGGCGCGCTGATAGAATTCGGCGACAGTCGGACGCTCCAGTTCGTCGCATTTGTTCAGGAATGTGACACGGAAGGCGTAGCCGACATCCTGGAAAATTTCGGCGTTCTGCGCCCATGTGATGACGGTTCTGGGGCTCATCACCGTCGCAAGATCGCCATTGATGAAGGCGTTGCGCGTCATGTCGGCGACACGCACCATCGCATTCACCGCCTCGCGCCCCTCTTTCGAATTATAGAGCGGCACTTTGGCGATGACGATTTCAACTTCCTCGTCATGCGCAAGATAGTTCAATGTCGTGACGATCGACCAGCGGTCCATCTGTCCCTGATTAAGCTGCTGCGTGCCGTGATAGAGGCCCGTCGTGTCTCCGAGACCGACCGTATTTGTTGTTGCGAAAAGTCGGAACCAGGGATTGGGGTGCAACACCTTGTTCTGGTCGAGCAGCGTCAGGCGGCCTTCCGCTTCGAGGACGCGCTGAATGACGAACATGACGTCCGGCCGGCCGGC
>JAGRDS010000055.1 GCA_020446945.1 Parvularculaceae bacterium | reverse complement strand
TGAAACCCCGGCGGGCGACCGCCGGGGTTTTTCGTTGTGCGCGCGCACCGGCGGCCCCGCGATTTCGATCCGGCGCGAACGGGCGATGCGCGCATTTGCGGCGAGCAGCGTAATCTCCATGCGCATCCTCCTTTCCTCACGACGGCGACATTCAACCGAAGCGCAGTATAGGGGCGCCGGCAGGGAGGGGGATAAGTAGGGGGATAAGTCGGATCCTCCGCTAAAAACAACGCGCTATATGGTTAATAAATCAGGCCGGTGAAATTATTTTTTCCCGCTATTGCGCGGCGGCGGTCAAAACGCAACGCAGAACAACCAACTGCCATTCCGGGGCGCAGCGAGGCTGCGAACCCGGAATCTATCTCTCGTCATACTCAGCGGCGACATGGACTCCGGGTTCCGCCAGCGGCGGCCCCGGAGTGACAACTGAAATTGGAACTCAGAACAACCAACTGTCATTCCGGGACGCGACGAAGTCGCGAACCCGGAATCCATCTCTCGTCATACACAATGGCGCCATGGACTCCGGGTTCCGCCTTCGGCGGCCCCGGAGCGACAACTGAAATTGGAACACAGAACAACCAGCTGTCATTCCGGGGCGCGATGAAGTCGCGAACCCGGAATCCAGCATCGCTTTCACTTTGGCGCCGATGCGTTACGCTGGGCCGCATGAAACAATACTACGTCTATATTCTGGCAAGCCGTCGAAACGGCACGCTCTATATCGGCGTCACGAATGACATCAATCATCGCGCATTTGAACACCGCGAAGGACGCGGCTCTATTTTTACAAGCAAATATGGCGTGCGCCGCCTTGTCTATTATGAGACTTTCAATCGCATTGAGGACGCGATCGATCGAGAAAAGGCGATGAAGAAATGGAAGCGCCAATGGAAGATTGAATTGATTGAGTCGATGAACCCGGACTGGGACGATCTGTATTCGGCGCTCCCAGGCTAAGCCGGCGCGCTCAATTTGCAACTGTCATTCCGGGGCGCAGCGAGGCTGCGAACCCGGAATCCATCTCTCGTCATACTCGGCGGCGCCATGGACTCCGGGTTCCGCCTATGGCGGCCCCGGAGTGACAACTGAAATTGGAACACAGAACAACCAACTGTCATTCCGGGGCGCGATGAAGTCGCGAACCCGGAATCCATCTCTCGTCATACACAATGGCGCCATGGACTCCGGGTTCCGCCTGCGGCGGCCCCGGAGTGACAGTCAGAAAAGGAACGGCGCTAAAACAAACGCGCCGCATGAAGAACCAGCAAAATGGAAAGGATTGACCCTGTGACATAGGTACCGAGCGCGCCGATGAATTTCAGCCTGTTCGGCGCGTAAATATTCTCGCTCATCAAAACGCCGGCCGCGTGAACATAGCGCGCCGCAACGGCGATCAGCATCACCGCCGCGATCCACATCGGCATCAACGGCATGCGAAGCCCGAGCGCGAGGATAAGGAGCGACAAGGTCGGCACGTATTCGACGCAATTGCCGTGCGCGCGCACGGCTTTGCGTAATGCGCTTCTGGGGTTTCCCTCTTCCTCGGCCTGCGTGTGCATGACCGACCCGCGCACGCGGCTGACATTCCACCCCAGAACGAAGACCAGAAGGCCCATCAGGCCGACGGATAGAAGCGCAAACGCCATGGTTCGTTCCTTTGTTTTGTGGACGGATGATGGAGTTGTTTGCAGGGCCGGGCAAGCTTGTCAGGCGTGGCTGTAGCGTTCTTCCTGTCATTCCGGGGCGCGGTAAAGCTGCGAACCCGGAATGCAATTCTCGCCAAACTCGGCGGCGCCATGGACTCCGGGTTCCGCCTTCGGCGGCCCCGGAGTGACAACTGAAATTGGAACTCAGAACAACCAACTGTCATTCCGGGGCGCAGCGAGGCTGCGAACCCGGAATCCATCTCTCGTCATACTCGGCGGCGACATGGACTCCGGGTTCCGCCTGCGGCGGCCCCGGAGTGACAACTGAAATTGGAACTCAGAACAACCAACTGTCATTCCGGGGGGCCGGAAGAGCGCCGAC
>JAGRDS010000034.1 GCA_020446945.1 Parvularculaceae bacterium | reverse complement strand
CGCGATAGCCGTAGGAGGTGCCGGTTTTATAGGCGACAAGCGGCGCCGAAGCCGACAGGGCGGCCGGCGCCCGTCCCTTGAGCGCCGGCGCGCCCTCCAGAATCGCGTTGATGCGCGCAACCGTATCGGGCGCGAAAAGCTGTACGCCGGGCGCGCGCGATTGCACATCGCTATTCCAGTTCAAGGCGCGCACGCGCCCGTCATTTGCAAGCCCGTCATAAAGCATTGCGATATCGCGCATCGTGACGCCGGCGCCGCCGAGCGCCAGAGCGAGCGTCGGGCGCGCTTCGGCGCGCCGGCGCTGGAATATATGCGCGCCGGCATTGCGCAGGACGCCGGCGAAACGGTCGACGCCGATACGGTCGAGCGTCGCCACAGCCGGCACGTTCAACGAATGCTGAAGCGCATCCCTGACCCGCACCTCGCCGCGAAAGGCGCGATCGAAATTTTCCGGCCGGTAACCGCCGAAGCCGCGCGGCATGTCGTCGATCACCGTATCGGGACCGAGAACGCCGTCCTCAAAAGCGAGCGCATAGATAAACGGTTTCAACAGCGAACCCGGCGAACGAATGCGATCGGTCAGGTCCATCCATCCGCCGTCGACATCAAAGCCGGAAGAGCCGACGCTGGCGAGAACATCGCCTGTTGCGCTGTCAACGACGATCGCCGCGGCCGTCGCGCCATCGGTCAGCGCTTTCGCATGTTCGCCGACAAGGCGTTCCGCGATCTGCTGTTTTGAAATGTCGATCGTCGAGCGCACCATGGATGAGGTTCCGGTGCGCGAACGCGCCAGCGCAGCAGCGGCGTGATATGCGAAACGAGGAAATGGTATTCTCGCGCCGATCACCGGCGCCTCTTTCGCTTCTGCGGCGAGCCGCGCGTCGAGAACGCCTTCGACCGCCAGGCGATCGAGTATGAGCGAGCGCGCCGCGACGGCCGCGCTTTTTCGTCTGTCCGGACGGCGCGCTTCGGGCGCTTGCGGCAGGGCGATCAGCATCGCCCGTTCGGCGGGCGTCAGCGCGTCGGGTTCGCGCCCGTAATATACAAGGCTCGCAGCGCGCACGCCCTCAAGATTGCCGCCGTAAGGCGCAAGCGTCAGGTAGAGTTCAAGGATTTCCCGTTTTGACAGCCGCCGCTCCAACTGGAAGGCGCGCACCACCTCGATCAGCTTGGCGGCGAGCGTTCTATGTCTCGGTTCGAGAAGCCGGGCCGTCTGCATCGTAATCGTCGAGGCGCCGGATACGACGCGACGCGCCTTTACGGCGCTTGCGCCGGCGCGGATTATCGCCGCAGGATCGACGCCCCAATGCGACCAGAAACGCTTGTCCTCAATCGCGATCAGCTCACTGACGAATTTCGTATCGATCCGGTCGAGATCGGCGGAAAAACGCCACCTGCCCTCCCTCGTCGCGAATGCATGCAGCCAGTAGCCGTTTCGATCGACGACAATCGCGCTCACCTCCCCGGCGCGCTTCAGCGGCGGCGGAAAAGCCAAGTCCGCAAATGCGATGGCGGCGATTAAAACGCCGATCGCAGCGGCGAGGCGGCGAAGCCTTTCCCCGCTGGCGCGCGAAACCGCGCGCGGCGATCGGAAGGGCGGGCGACGGCTCATGCTACTGCGCCGCCGATATCTTGATCTTCGACGTCGCCGTGCGCGCGAATACGCCCGGCCGGTACATGTCTTCAATCACCGCGCCGGGAAAAACATATTCCCCCGGCGTCACAGCGCGAACAATATAAGCGAGCGCGAACTCGCTTTTGTTATCGTACAAATCTATGGCGGCGACGAACCGGTCGTCGCGCGCCTCGGCGACTTTCGTCGGCGAGATTTTGCCGATCCAGCCATAGGGACCGGAGGTCGCGCCATCTCTTTGCGCGCCGTCCTGCGGGCCGAGTGCGGCTTCAATCTCGAAACCGGCGGGCAACAGGTCGGCGATTACGGCCGGATGAAACCTGTTCGATGACGGCTTACCGGCGACAATGACGACGAGGCGGTCGTTCTGGCGGATCGCAGTCGGATCGACTGGTCGCCCCGCGCGCGTTGCGAGGCGCTTGGTCAATGTGAAACCCTGCGCGGCCGCGGCGGGCGGCGTCGTCGGCGCGCCGTAAACGGAAACCGACGCGAAAAGCGGCCCCTCGCCCGCATTGGCGAAGTTTGCGCCGGCGTCAAGCTCATCGCGCGAAAGGTTGAAATGCGGCGCCGGCGTTTCAATATCCAGCGCAGCGCCGTCGCGGGTAAGCGAGACAGGCCCGCCCGCGCTCAACATCGACTGCGCGGCGAGAAGGACGAAGGCCTTTTCCTGCGTGTGCATGCGGTTCGGGTCTTTCATCAGTTCAATGAATTTTTCCGACATGGCGTTTACGCCCGGCGCGTTGCGCACCTCGCCCAGAAGCGACAGAACGCCCGCAGCGTCGCGCAGCGGCGTTTGGTAATAGTCGCCGGTATTTTCATAGCCGACTGCGGCCATCGCCTTTCCGAATGCATTCAGCGCCCGCGCACGGTCGCCGAGCATTGCAAGCGCGGCGGCGATATGAGCCTTCGCGAGCGGGCTCGACGTGCCATCAAGCAATGCATCGTGGAAATAGCGCAGATCGGAAAGGTCGGCGCGGCCGGCGCGCGCAAGAACATAAAGCGCGTAGGCGGCCGAACGCCGGCGCAATTGCTCCGTCGTATCGTTCGACCACGGACCTTCATATGCCTGCATCTGATAGCCGACATAAACCCAGCGGTCGGTGCGCGCGACGAGCGCCAGCGCGTCATAAGCCTTGTCGAGCGCCTCATCGGGAACGCCATAGCCTTCCGCCCTGGCGCGATAGAGGAAGTCGGCGACATAAGCGCCGAGCCAGGGCTGCGCAGATGAATCGCCCTCCCGCCATAGCCCGAACGCGCCGTCGGCGCCTTGCCGGTTCAAAAGCTGGTTGACCGCTTCCTGAACGCGCGGGCGCACTGCAAATTCCGGCCCGCGCCCCGCCTCGCCGCCAAGCGCATCGATGTAGAGCAGCGGCATCGCCGAAGACACAAGCTGTTCGGTGCAGCCATACGGATAGCGATACAGGGAATCGACGAGCGGCCCGGGATCTACGCCGCGCAGGCGCGAAAAGGAAACGCTAACCGCCGTCGATCCCGGCGCGTATCCTGCGATCAGCGTGCGATCGAGTGCGAGATTTTCGCCGGGCAGGAGCTGGCGCGTCGAAATTTCCGTCACAGGAAAATAGGGCGTCCTCACCTGAATGGGGTAGTTGCGCGCAACAGAAAAACCGCCGGGGCCTGTGACGCTGAGATTAACCCCGCCGACGCCGACCGCGCCCGCCGTCACGGGAAACAGCGCTGTCGCCTGCTCGGCCCGCGCGAGCGATTGGGTCCGGGTCGCTTCAGCGGAAACCGGCCCTTCGCCCGTGACGGAAATTGCGTAATCGCCGCTCTCGCCGTCGACATTGTCGATCAACAGCGTCGCCTGCGCGGTGTCGTCCGGTCCGAGAAAACGCGGCAGGGAAAGGAGCGCCGGCGTCGGATCGCGCACAGTCAGCGGCTGTGACGCCGCGCCGAGTTTGTTTGCGCTCCATGCGACCGCCATCAGCCGCAATTCGCCGTTGAAATCCGGAATTTCGAGCGGCACGCGCGCGACGCCCGCATCGTCAACCTGCACCGGGCCGTTAAAGAGCGCGACGGACTTCACCGGTACGACCGTCAAACCTTCGCCGCCTAGCTGGTCGCCGCCGAATCGCGCCGGCGCGCCGAGATTTGCGTCCAGTATGCGTCCGTAATCGTCACGCACTTCGACGCCGAGACGCTTCTTGCCGTAATAGTAATCGACCGGATCCGGAGAAGCGAATTTCGTCAGGCGCAATATGCCTTCGTCAACCGCCGCGACGGTGAGCATCACATCCTCGCCGCGCGCGATGCCGCCGATTGTCACCGGCGCCGTAATCTTCTGACGCGGGCGGACAAGTTCGGGCGTATCGACAGCAATTGTCATTTTGCGCGCCGCCATGTCGAACGGCACATAGGCGACCCCCATCGAGCGGCGCGGGATCGGACGCGCAACAGCGTCGCGCGGCGTCACGACCGTCGCCAGAACGTAAAATCCTGCGCCCCA
This sequence comes from Parvularculaceae bacterium, assembly GCA_020446945.1. Lineage (GTDB taxonomy): Bacteria > Pseudomonadota > Alphaproteobacteria > Caulobacterales > Parvularculaceae > Amphiplicatus. The sequence goes on along the minus strand of JAGRDS010000034.1, from coordinate 14,029 downwards.
TGAGGCGTCCGTATCGACGATGATTTCGCGGCCCTTGTCCTCAACCTTGAACCGCTGGACGAGATGAACCTTGTCTGTCGCGATGGCGACGATCGCCTCGCCCGCATAGGGCGGATCGATAAACAGGCGCGCGCGCGCGCCCGGCGCGACGTTTTCGCTCGTAACGCTCAACGTCGCCTGATCGGGCGTATCGGCGCCCGATTCATAAGACCGCCAGCCGACATAAAACCGGATATCTGTTTTGGCGCCGGACGCCGGATCGCGCGCCGTCAACCGGTAGGAACCGGCGTCAAGCGCCTCAGCGATACGCGCCGGCGCGTTTTCCTTCGCCTGCGCGCGCCCTTCCGCAACAAGGATATCCTTATAAGAGCGCCGCCAGCGCCATTCGCCGTTTTCGCGATACCAGTCGAACCAGTAATCTTCCTCAACGATCCGCCATTCCAGTTCGCCGGCGATCCGTTCGCCGTTCCAGCCGACGAGAAGCGCGTCAATTTCCGCCGGTTCGTTCTGGCCGAAGCCGTAACCGTCCCCGGCCAGCTTCAGCCCGACATATCGATCGTCCGGGCGCACCGGAATTCTCGCGCTTTCCCTGACCGCGCGCCCGCCGGGCTCGACAACGCCGACGACAAGATCAGCGCGCATCGGGGCGCCGTAATTTTTCGGCGCGCCGTCAATTTTCAGGTCAACGACCGCCTTTCCGTTCGTATCCGTCTCGGCTTTTGCGAGCGTGATGAAACGCTCATCGAAACGCCCCTCGACGGGACCGTAACGATAGCCTTTCAGCGCCGGGAACGGATTGGGATCGAGCCGCAAACGCGCTTCGGATTCCACGGACAATGCGCCCGCCGGCGCGCCGTACAAATAACGCGCATCGACCGCGACCTCGCGCGCTTCGCCTTCGCGCATTGGTTTTGCGTCGTCAACGCCGAGCTTGACCTCTATGCGTTGCGGAACGAAATCCTCGACCGAGAATACATCGCCGCCGACTACGCCGACGCCGTCGGCCTTCACCTCAACGCGCCACTGGCCACGCGCAGCCGAAGCCGGCACTTCGTAATCAAAGGAGAAACCGCCTATCGACAGTTCATCAACGCGCCGTTCAAGCGCCTTGGTCGCGTTCGGGCGGAATACCGTCACGGTGAGCGGCCGGTTCGCCGCCAGACCGGCGTTATCGCGCAGCATTCCCGAAATATGCGCCGTTTCACCCGGCCGATAGACGCCGCGATCAAACCAGACATAGGCGTCGATCACCGACGGCGCAGCGCGGCCGCCTACATTGCGATCGGAAAGATCGAGCGGCGCGCGAGAAAGATCGAGCGCGGCGAAATCATCCTGCGGGCCGTAAGCCATAATCATGTGCGGCGTCAGCGGATAGTCGCCGTTAACGGCGGCTTTTTCGAATCTGGCCCGTCCGTCGCCGGCCGAAACGGCGCGTGCGAGAATATCGTTATTGCTCGCGATCAACTCCAGTTCGACGCCGGAAACCGGGCGGCCGGAATCGATCGAGCGAACGAAAACATCGATCCCTTCCCCGCTTGAATAGGTCGTCATGGCGAGATCGGTAAACATGACCCAGCGCCAGGCCTGCGCCTTGTTCCGCTTTTCGCCGCCGGGCGTCTTGTCGGTCAGGCGGACGAAATAGGCGCCGGGTTTAAGATCCGGAAGCGCCGCGCCGAGCGGGAACACCGTCGTCACCGCATCGTTTTCGACCTTTTCCACGTCGATATCCTTGTCGAATATCTTGACGCCGACATCTGCGCCGTCTTCGCGGTCCCAGACATAGGAATATTCGCCTTCCTGCGCGGACTCGCCCCTGACGATCGACTTGCGGGCGAGCGACCGGTCCGACACTCGGTATACGGAAATATTGACCTTTTCGACATTGACCGTCTCAACGCCGAGGCCGTCCGCTTCAAGGCGCGGAAGGATCACGCCGTCGCCGACGAAACCGACATAGGCGGGCTTGTCGCCGAACGCGATCGTCGTTTCGAACGCGCGCGCAAGCGTTTCGCCGGATTTCGCCGGGAGGCCGGCGCGCAGCCGCGCCTTGTATTCTTTGTTGAATTCAAGCCCGGAAAGGCAAAGGCTTGATCCCTCGGCGCTGACCGCCGGCTTCATCGACGGGCTCATGCGGACATAATCGGCGTAGTTCGTCGCGCCGGACGCATCGAGTTCGCGTGTGAACTGGAGACAGGCGCGCGGCTGCGCCCCGTTGGTATCGAGGATCAAGCGGTCAAACGCGAAACTTTTCGCTGTTTCCCTCTCGGCGCGCGGCGCGTCCGCCCCGCGCAGGAATTGAAACGGCCGGCGCGGAGGCGCCTCGCTGTCGCGCGCCGACGGCGATACGAGAGAGCGCCCGGCGCTGTCGCGCATTTCCGCCTCGCCGCGATCGATCCCCCTGCCGAGCAAAAGCCCCGCCGCAAAGGCGATCAGGATGCCGCCGGCGATGAAAATCGTTCTGTTTTTGTCCATGCCCCAACTCCTCCGGCGCTCTCGACGGGCGCAGTTTTAACCGAACTTATGGCGTTTCAAGGCCGAAAAGAAACAGATTTGATGGCCGCGCGCTGCGATTGGGCGCGCTGGGCGCGAAATCCGCCCGCATGACCATTATTGAATTTCGCCCGCTACCGTTTAGGAAGGTCCGACCGGCGCCGCCTCCGGCGATGCGTCTCCGTAGCTCAGCAGGATAGAGCACCAGATTCCTAATCTGGGGGCCACAGGTTCGAATCCTGTCGGAGACGCCAGCAGCCGGGTTAACCCAAAGCGGCGCGTTTCTTGATAGGATTCGAGAAGGAATGCCCGGGTTCTCCGGCGGATGACGGCATGCGCGACGCACTATTGATAGCGGTAATCGTCGCGGGGCTTTTTGCGGCCCTGCGATATCCGTTCGCCGGCATGCTGGTCTGGGCCTGGTTTTCCTTGATGACGCCGCACCAGATGGCTTATGGCGCTTTCGGCGTTCCGCTCAATCTCGTTATCGCCGCCGTCACTATCGCCGCCCTTTTAATTCGGGGCGAGATCCTGCGCATGCAATTCGACGCCGTAACGTTCTGGCTCGCCATGGTCGCTTGCTGGCTTTTCATCTCGCAGGCCGCCTCGCTCGATCCCGCCAATTCCGCGCTCTATTTCGACCGCTTTATCAAAACGCTCGTATTCGCCATTCTTTGCGCCAAGACGGCGAACACAAGGCTGCGCATCAATGCGATGACGTGGACACTCGTTTTGTCGATCGGGTTTTTCGCCGCTAAAGGCGCGCTTTTTACGCTCGCGACATTCGGACGATACCGGGTTCAGGGCGTTGAACAGACAATACTTGAAGACAACAATCATATGGGCATCGCCATAGCGACAATCCTGCCGCTCATTCTCTATTTGCGCGGCGAAGCGGCGAGGCCCTATTTGCGCGCCGCGCTAACGCTGTTGTTTGTCGCCTCAATCATATCAATCGTCGGTACGCAGTCGCGCGGGGCCTTTATATGCCTGATCGTTTTCGCCGGCTTTTTCTGGCTGCGCGCGCGGAGAAAATTCGCGATCCTAGCCGCGTCATCGGCTATCGCCGTCGCTGCGGTCTTCCTTATGCCCGCGCAATGGACCGAGCGCATGGGAACCATCGCCGAGGCGAGCGAGGATTCATCATTCATGGGCCGCGTCGACGCCTGGATCATCAACTGGAAATTCGCGCTTGAAAATCCGTTGACCGGCGCCGGGCTTCGAAATCCGTACCAGCCCGATCTCGCGAGCAGGATCGATCCGGTCCGTGCGCCGCGCGCGAAAGCTGCGCATTCCATCTATTTTGAAATGCTCGGCGGGGCGGGCTTCGTCGGCCTGTTCTTTTATCTCGCCGCGCTCGCCGCAGCGTTTGCGAAAACCGCGTCGCTGCACCGCGTTAAAGACGCGGCCGGCGCCCGCGACTGGCGGGCGCAATTCGGATATTTCGCACAGATTTCGCTCGCAGTTTTCTGCGTCGGCGGCGCATCGACCTCGCTTGAGATGTGGGACGGCTATCTGATCGTCATGGCGCTGATCGCCGGCGCGGCGGCGATGGTGCGCCCGGGGGCCGAAGAGATAAAATATCGGAACGAGACGCGCAGATCGACATGGCGCGGCGTTGCGCGCGGTGTCGGACGCGGCGCGGCGTCCGATTAAACGCCCTCACCGGCCGCGCGTTACCGCGCGGTCGCGACGCCGCCGCATCCGCGCCCATGCGCGTGCAGCGTATGCACCTGCGCGCCCTCGCGCGCATGATCGCCGCGATGATCCGGGCAAGCCCCGCCGATTTCGATCTGGATGGTCGATTCGCGAATGCCGTATCGCTCGCTCAGCGCGCGCTTGAGCAAACTCAACGCTTCATCGCCGCCGGCGCCGGCCCGCAACCGCGCATGCAGCGTAAGGCGCGGCTGGTCGGGCGTAATCTGCCAGACTTTCACGCTGTGAATGTCTTCAATATCCGGCGATATCGATGCGAGATCGATCTCCATCCGTTCGGCGTCGATATTCGTCGGCGCGCCTTCCAGCAGGATATGGGTCGTTTCCTTCAACAATTTCACCGCCAGGCGGCCGATCAGCAAGGCGACAAATACTGAAAGAATTGGGTCGATCCGCGTCCAGCCCGTCAGCCAGATCGTAATCGCAGCGATAACGGCCGCAACCGATCCCAGAAAATCGCTGACGACATGCAGCATCGCGCTTTTGATATTAATGTTGTGATCGCCCGCCTGATGCAGCAGTCGAAAGGCGATGCCGTTCGCCACGAGCCCAAGCGCGGCGATCGCCAGCATCGGCGCCCAGGCGACGTCGATCGGCGAAACCGAACGGCGAAACGCTTCGACCAAAATCCATCCGGTCAGGAGAAGCAGCGCAATTCCGTTTACAAATGCGGCGACAACCTGCACGCGCCGATAACCGAAATGCAGCTGGCCGTTCGCCGGACGCGCCGACATCCAGTGCGCGCTCGCTGCAAGCGCGAGCGCAAACGCATCCGTCATCATATGAGCGGCATCGGCGAGAAGCGCCAGCGAGCCTGAAATTACGCCGCCGATAATCTCCAGCACCATGAATACGAGTATGACCGCAAGGGCTGCAATCAGCCGTCCGCCGTCCGCCCGGTGCCGGGCGATTCCGTCAACTGAAAAATCATGACCGCAGTCGCTCATGTCTCCTCGGCCGGCCTAAACGCTTGCAATTTCAATGGGCGAACGCCGCAGACAGTAAAGCCGCGGCCGGGCGTGGGAGCAAGCCGATTATGCGCCGTCATAAATATTTGATGTGCTTTGGAAGCGACAAATCCAGGGGTTTTTAACAATGGGGAGTGACGTGATAACATTTGGGTTGATAAAGCTGATCATCCTGCTAGCGGAGGGACGGCGGATCTGCGCCCGGCCGATGATATTGTTCGGCGATCGGGCGAGATAGCGACCGGGCGGTATAAGGGGGCGGCGCAAGAGTGGCGATATTCGAGGGCATCGCGCCGGGCGTGCTTGCGAGTTTTGTCGCAGCGCTCGTCAGTACGGCCGGGCTGTTGTCGATGGCCGCGCTCGGCGATTGGGGCAAGCGCAACAGCGCCTATTTCTCAGCGTTCGCGATCGGCGTCCTGCTCGTTGCGGTGCTTTTTCATCTGACGCCGGAATCGCTCAGCTATTCGCCGAAGGCCTGGCGCGCCATCGTCGGCGGATTCCTCGGCATGTTCATCTTCGGTTACGGGCTGCGCCTTCTTTCGCAAAACAACAAGAACGGCCACGGGATCGCGATCGGTTACGCTTCGATCGTAGCGCTTGGGTTCCACTCATTTGTGGACGGACTGATTTACGAGGCGACGTATCACGCCGAAGTATTCACCGGATCCCTGGCGACTAGCGGCCTTTTACTGCACGAATTTCCCGAAGGAGTGATCGCCTATTTCCTGGCGCGCGACGCCGGCCTCGACCGCATCAGGTCTACCGTCTGGGCTTTCATTTCCGCGTCGTTGACGACCGTCGCCGGCGCGGTGATCGCGAGCGCGTTCATCGAGAACGTGAACGCATTGCCGCTTGGGCCGCTTCTCGGCCTCACCGCCGGGGGTCTGATCTACATAATCGTTTTTCATCTTGGTCCGCACGCCAGCCTGACGCCGCATCGGCGCGGATACCTTCTGGCGAGCATCGGCGTCGTCGTCGCGCTTTCGGCGCTAATCCTGCGTCATATCAATTGAGGCTCATTTGCGCCGGCAGCCCGCGACGCCGGCGGCGGGAATGACGGCGCGCCAGCCGGTCGACGATTCAATCGTCAGCAATCCCTGTTCAAGGTAGCTACCGCCGTCGAAACCAAGACCGAAGCGCGTGCGCACCTTGGCGATGATGTTTTCGGCGACCAGCGTATTTTCTTCGGCGACGCCGAACCCCACAGCGCCCGACGTCTCTGCGAGGGTGAGTTTCGTCAGCTCTCCATTAAGAACAATTTCAGCGCCTTTTCCCGCTATCAGGCGGAAGATCGGCGCCGGCCGGTCCGCTTCGAGCGTCCATAGGATCATGCCGCATTCGCCGCGCGGCAGGGATGAGTCTTCTATTGCGCCGACAATGACATCGCCGTCGCCAGTCGGCGCGGCGACCACGGAATTTCCAGGACTGGCGCCGCCCGTCGACGCGCATCCTGCAAGGGAAACAACCGCCGCAAAAAAACCGAGCCGGAAAATCATGACGTCAATCCTCTCAATCGGCCGGTCGCGCGAAAAGCCAATGCGCCATTGTCGCCCTCAAAACCGGCGGCGCGCAAGGCCGCACCCACTTCCGCGCGCCTTGGTTCCGCCATCACCGTCATCGCGTAGGAAAGGTCAGGCCTGATCCGCACGGTAAGTTCGACGCCGCCTTCCCTGTTTTCGCCGACCAGGGCGAATACGAGTTCGCCGCTTTCGCACCGCGCCGCGCCCTTCAGCGGCAAACCTTCGCCGGACCAGCGGCGCGCGAGCGGGTCCAGCGCATTCGTTGCGATTTCAACGCCCTCCGCCTCGCAGGTCTTTTCAGAAAGGACGATCTTTTCGGCCGTCAATTGCGCGACGCCCTGATAGCGAAGGCCGAAAATCGTATAACGGCGGATCGCGGCCAGGTTAAACCGCGCGTCGAGGCCCGAAACTTCGATACGCCGAACGCCGGCGGAAATTCGTCCGTTCGCCGACAGGGCGCCGCCGCTCGCCGCCGCATCGGCGGACATTCGCCCGGAGAGCAGCGAAAGCGCGCTCAATCTGTAGTCGATGCGACCGAGAGAAAGCCCGTCATGTGCGGCGTCGATAAACGCGCCGCGCCAGATGGTCCCCTCCGCCGCACCGATTTCGAGAAACGGGCTGCGCGCTTTTGCCGCCGCAGCCAGCATCGTCGCCGGAAGCGACGCGAGCCCGCCCGCAAGGAAGGCGGCGGCGCCGACAATCCAGAGCGATCGATGTTCGCGCGCGAACGCTGCCCGCAAGCGGTTCATCGCACCGTCCGCCTGACAAGCGTCAATTGAGCCTGCACGCTCTCGCCATCCGCCGAGCGGGCGATATCAGCCGCCGCGACGCTTACGCCGTAGCGCGCTTCCAGCGCACGCAGCCAGTCGAACAGGCGTTCGCCCCCTGCTGTGACATTCGCCTCGACGCCGCCGTCATCGCGCGCATTGCGGAAATTCACCGTAACCGCGAACTCGGCGGTCGTTTGCGTCAATGCGTTAATGATCGGCGTGTCAAGGTCGACGCCCGTCGCTTGCGCTACAATTCCCGCTGATGCGCTCGCCTCGGAAACGAGCCGGTACAGATCTTCAGCGCGATCGCGCCGTTCGCTCGCACTCTCACGCCAGCCGAGCGCCGGCGCGACGATCAACTGGAGTATGATCACGATCGCAGCGATGACCGCGCCGATGGCGACGAATAATTTTTCGCGATCGGACAAGCGGTTCCAGAAAGCAATCATTTCGCCCTCGCAGACATTTCCCCGACCCACGCATCTGCGAGGCGTCGATAGCCGCCGCTGTCGCTCGCAATAACGCCGTTCGCATCAAGCAGGCTGCGGAACGATTCAATACCGACGTCGGTCTCGCTGCGGATCGACATTATGAACTGACCGCGCGCGGCGTCAAAGCGGATACGGTCGACGGCGACGCCGCTCGCCGCTTCGAGACTGAGCGCCAGCCGCGACGACATGTCGAGAAATGACGCGGATCGTGCGCCGCCCGAAAGCATCTGGCGGACGTGACCGCGAACATCGGTTCCCGTAAACGTCGGAAAAGCCGCGCGATGCATGGCGGCGGCCGAGGTTTCATAGGCGCGCGCGATACGGATATCGCGAAGGCCGGCCGAAGCGCCGGAAACGATGACGGCGAGTGCGAGCGCGGCCGCGAGGACTGCGGCGCGCCGATAAGGACCGAAACGGAAATTCACCGCGCTGCGGCGGCGATAGGCGCCGGCGAGCAGATTGATCGGCGCAATTTTCGACGCGAACGCCTTGCCGAACAGCGCGATCAGATCGGCTTCGTGCGCAAATGGTCGTTTTTCGACCGGCCTGTCGGACCAGGCGGCGACCTCGGCGCTGTCTCCATATGCGATAATCGACGCTTCCGGGGCCGCGTCGATAAAGGACGGGACGATGCGCGCCGCCAGATCGGTTTCGGCGGCGAAGCCAGTCGTTCCGCACGCGGCTATTACGCGACCCTTGTCGGTTGCGAATATCAGCGCGGATTGCGAACCGCCGATCAATGCGTAATCGGGCGCCAGCTCCGCTACGCAAAGGCCGATCGCGTCGAAAGCGGCGATCCAGGCGTCGAGAACTCGCTTTGAAACGGCGTAGGCGATACGCGGCGCGGCGGCGGTAACGACGACGTGCAGATCGTCGATCGGCTGAGCGAGTTCGTCTTCCAGCAGGAAAGTCGCCGCCGCGTGCAGTTTCGAGGCCTGTTTCGGCGGATTGGCGATCCGCCGCGATGCGACTTGTTCGCCCTGAAGGACGGCGGCGAGGCGTATGTGTTCAGGCGCGCGATCGGCGATCGCGCTCAACGCTGCGACATTGGCGACGCGGCCGGCTTCGGTCTGCGCGCCGTCCGCGAACGCGCCCCATGAGACGGGATCGTCCGGCGTTCGCCCGAGTTTGAAGACGAGCAGGTCGGTCAATAGTCGTCTCCGAATGTATGCGCGACAAGTTCCGGTTTGCCGCTATTGTCGATGCTGAAGAGAAGCTTTTCTTCCATCGTCCGACCGTTAACTTCAAGCCTTATGATCGCTTCGATGCGCGACGTTGTGAGAGAACCTGAATTTGCAGGCGGCGCGCCGCCGTCGCTTGTATAAGGCGCCCAGAAATCGTTAACGGCGCTCCATCCGCCCGGCGGCCGGTTTTCGATCTGACTCCTGATCGCGCTCAAATCCCATCCGCCATTCGTCATCGCATAGATGAGAGGCGCATCATGCGCGTTAAGCATGTTGACATTGACCGTCGGATGTTCGGCCGCATCGATTGCGCATAGAGAAGGTTTCAAGCGCCGGTAGAGCCCGCGCGTCACGCCGTCCATCGCGCGCAGTTCCGTCACGGACGCGATCGGCCCGCCGGCGGTGCGAAAAGGGATCGGCAGGGCGGTGTAAAAACCGTCCTCGGCGCCGCCGATGTTTTCCGTTGAATCCTTGTCGATGAAATCGCCGACGACGCTGGCGAATTTCTGCGCCTCGCTGTCGCCGAGGCCGAGCGCCGTTGCAAGGCGCGCAAGGCGATCCATCTCGGATACGCTCGCGCCGGAACCTCCGCCGCCTCCGGAGTCGGCGATCGTCAGCGCATTGAGGTTGAAACAGCGCGTCGCGTCGCGAAAACGGACTGATGCGGCGCCGTATTGATATGGCAGATCGAATTCCTGCGCGAACAGCCCGGCATTCGCAATCATGGCGCTCGGCGGGTTTTCCTGAAAGACCTTTTCGAGCATGCGGCGCACGACTTCGCGCCCGGCCGCCGCACGCCACATCAATTCGGCCCGCGCGCGGTCGGCGGCGCTGCGTTCAACACTCGCCTTCACCTGTTCGCTTATGGAAAGCAGAATGAACGCCAGCGTCGCAACAAGCAGCAATACGACAATCAGCGCCGCGCCGCTTTGATCCTTTCGCGGGTGTGATAGCGCCGTCATTCGCCCTTCCCGACCCAGAAAATCTGCTCAAGCGCGCCGAAACGCGGCGTCGAAAAAGAAAGGCGGACCGCTTCAGGCGCTTCGCCGCGCCCCTGAGGCGCCGGCCAGAGCGCCGAATAGACGAGCCCCGCGCCCGTTTCCTGTCCGGTGAAGAAATCGATCTTCAGGCCGCTGACATTCCTGACAAGAACGCGATCTGTTCGCGGCTGCCCGCGCGCATCGTCCAGGTATGGTCTTGCACGCCGCACGAAATTGTCGCCGACAAGCAGGTACTCGATCGCCTGCAATGTAGACCGCGGCGCGGCGTCATCCGGGTTCGCCCAGCCGCGCCGCACAAACGCCATCAAAAGCCGCTCCCCCTCGACGGGAGGGCGAAACGTCAACCCGTCGCCGCCGAGAAAAGAGGCCGGATACGCATTTCCGAATTCATCGCGCACGCGCCGGTCGACAAAACCGGCGAGATCCTGTTTCAGGACAAGCCGCATGATCTGCAAGTCGCGTATGTCGCGATCCGCCTCTTCAAGCTGTTCGCGGCCCTCGATCGACAGGCGAAGCGCGTAAACCGCCGCGCCTGATATCATCGCAAAAACGAGCAGCGCGATAAGCAGCTCCGGCAGGGTGAGGCCGCGTTGGGACGCGCGGGTCATCTTTGCGGCCTCAATGCTTCGACGCGCGCGAGAACCTGCGCGTCGCCAACGCGCGTTACGGAAATCTCGATACGCAACAGCCCCTCGCCCGCATCGTCGATGGCGCGGCGCGCCAGCCATTTTCGTCCCGCCATTTCAATTTCGCGTTCTTCCTCGCCCTTGTCCGGCGCCGCCGGTCTGATTAATGCTTCGGCTGTCAGATTGTCGGCGATGATACCCGCGACAAGGCGCTCCTGTTCGATCGCCGCGAACCGCGCGCTTTGCCCCAGCATGGCGTAGGCCGCGAGAACGACGCTGGCGAGAATCGCAAGCGCGACAAGCGTTTCGACAAGCGTGAAGCCCTCTTGCGAACGCCTAGCCGTCATCGCTCACCCGCACTGCGCCTGTTTCATCGACACTCACCGACCAAACGCCTTCGGCGCTCGAAAACCTGATGTTGAACGGGGTCTGCGCGCCCAGCGGGTCAAGAGGGATTGTCGAGACGCCGTCCTCGCCTTCATCGCCCCCCGTTTCATCCTCGCCAAGCGCCGGCGCGTTTTCATTCGCCGCATCGCGCACCTCGACGAGTGCGCTTGTCCGCCGATGGAATTCACGCCGCGCGAGCGGTGCGATATTGTCGGCCGGCGTCCACTCGCCGTCTTTGAGCGTTTCAAATCCATAGCCCTCAGTGTCTATCCGGATACGGAGCGGTGCGTCGCCGGCGATCGCCTCATCAAAAGCCAGCGATATCCGGGCCGCGAATCGTTCCGCGTCGTCGCGCACATCCGGGCGCGAAGGCGGCGCGTTCATCATGACGACGGACGAGGCGAGCGCGAGAATGACGATGACGACCAGAAGTTCGACAAGCGTCAGGCCGCGCTGTTTTCGCCTGGCTAGTTTTCTTCGGTCCAATTTACGATGTCCGCGTTTACGCCTTCACCGCCCGGCTCGCCGTCGGCGCCGAGCGAGAAAATATCGACAGGCCCGTGATCTCCGGGGAAGCGGTAATTATAGGCCCGACCCCAGGGATCGACCGGAACGGCTCGCAAATATCCGCCCGGCCGATACTGATCGGCGCGCGCATCGCCCGGCGGCGCGGTCACCAGCGCCTCCAGCCCTTGCTGCGTGGTCGGATAGGAGAACATGTCGAGACTATATTGATCGAGTGCGTTTTCAATCGTTCCGATGTCGATTTTCGCCTTGCGTGCGGCGGCGCGGTCGCGTTCCGGCAATACGTTAACGACCACGAGCGCCGAGATCAGCGCAAGGATTGACAGGACGACGAGAAGTTCGATCAGCGTGATGCCGCGTTGGCGGCGGGCGTTCGCTTTATTCTTGAGGTCGACCATCAGGCCAGGCTCCCTTTTTGACTGGGTTTCTCAACCCGCAGCAAGACTGTTTAGGCGCAGGATCGGCAGCATGATCGCGACGACGATGATCATCACCGCGCCGCCCATGGCGATGATTATCGCCGGCTCAAGCAGGCGAAGCGCAATCGTAGAGGCGGTGTCGAATTCCTCCTCTAGTTGATGCGCGGATTTGTCGAGCATCATCGGAACCTCTCCGGCGCGTTCGCCGGCGGAAACCATATGGGTCATCATCGGCGGCAGGACGTTTGCGCGTTTGAGCGCGCCGGCGAGCGAGGCGCCCTCGCGCACCTGGTTGATCGCCCCTTCAAGGCGCTCGCGCATGTGAGCGTTGGAGAGCGTACGCTGCGCGCCTTTCAGGCTGTCGAGCAACGGCGCGCCGCCGGCGAACAGGGTCGCAAGCGTACGTGCGAAACGCGCCCCGTCGAGACCGCGGAGAAGCTTGCCGATCACAGGGACATTCAACACCCGGCGATCGAATGCGAGCTTGAAGGCGGGATTGTTCAGGGCGCGCCAGAACGCAACCCCGGCGAGAAGGATGGCGATCAACAAATAATGACCGAACGCGCCGAGAAAATTGGAAACGCCGATGACCAGTTCAGTAACGAAGGGAAGGTCCGCATTCACGGTTTCGAATTGTTCGACGATTTTCGGAACGACCTGCGTCATCAGCGCGGTGACGACGCCGCCGGCGACAAAAGCGAGAGCGGCCGGATAAATGAGCGAGGCGAGCGCCTTATTGAGCATGGTGCGGTTTTTTTCGAGCATCGTCGCCAGTCGGTCCAGCACGCCGGCCAGATCGCCGGACGCTTCGCCCGCCGCGACGACGGCGCGATAAAGATCGGGGAAGGATTTTTTATCTTCCGCAAGCGCGTCTGCGAAACGCCACCCTTCAAGGACGCGCTCGCGGACCGTCAACAGGCGCTTGCGCGAACCGGGCTTGTCGGTTTGAAGCGCGACGGCGTTCAGCGCCTCTTCAAGCGGCGTTCCGGCCCCGACAAGCACCGCGAGCTGACGGGTGAGATTGACGAGTTCTGCGGCGCCGACGCGCGGTTTTGCTGCGCGCCCGCCCTGCTCTTCCTTTTCCCGCGGCGCCGAAATCGCAACCGGCGTTAGTTGCAGCCTTCGCAATTCGCGGCGCGCGATGCGCGCGCTGTCTGCGTTGACGACGCCGCGGCGCGCGCGCCCGCCGATATCGAGCGCTTCATATTCAAACGACGGCATCGTCGTCCTCCTGGCGCACGACGCGCAGGACTTCCTCGATTGAGGTCAAACCGGACAGCACATGACGAAACCCCGAACCGGCGAGCGTGTCGGCGCGCCGGAACGCATGCGCGGCGATTTCCGCTTCGCTCGCATCCTCATGTATGAGGCGGCGCAGGGTTTCATCGACAATCATCAACTCATAAACGCCGATGCGCCCTTCATATCCCGTATGGCCGCATCGCCCGCATCCGGCGGCGCGATAGATGGGCAGGGATATTCCGGGCTGCAAGCCGAGCAATCGCCGTTCGGCCTCGTCGGGTTCGCAAGCCTCCTTGCAGGTCGGGCAAAGACGGCGAACGAGACGCTGCGCGAGAACGGCGGCGACGGTCGAGGAAAGAAGGAACGGCTCGGCGCCCATATCGCGCAGGCGCGTTACGGCGCCGACCGCCGAATTCGTGTGAACGGTCGAAAGAACGAGATGGCCCGTCAGCGCCGCCTGAATGGCGATTTCCGCCGTTTCGACGTCGCGGATCTCGCCGACCATGACGACATCCGGGTCTTGGCGAAGGATCGCGCGCAAGCCGGTCGCAAACGTCATCCCCACTTTCGGATTGATCTGCGTCTGGCCGACGCCGTCGATTGCGTATTCGACCGGGTCTTCAACTGTCAGAATATTGCGCGAGGGTTCGTTCAACAATTTAAGGGCGGCGTAGAGCGTCGTCGTCTTGC
>JAGRDS010000033.1 GCA_020446945.1 Parvularculaceae bacterium | reverse complement strand
GCATCGCCGTCGGCATGGCGACAAATATTCCACCGCACAATCTGGGTGAAATCGTCGACGCGACGGTCGCGATGATCGACAATCCGGATATTTCCGATTCCGACCTGATCGAAATCGTTCCGGGCCCCGACTTCCCGACCGGCGGACTTATTCTCGGCCATGCCGGGTCAAAGGCTGCGCTCCTGCTCGGGCGCGGTTCGGTCGTCATGCGCGGGCGGGCGACGATCGACGAAATCCGCAAGGACCGGATGGCGATCATCGTCACGGAAATTCCCTATCAGGTGAACAAGTCGGTGATGATCGAGCGCATCGCCGATCTCGTCCGTGAGAAAAAAATCGAGGGCATCGCCGATATCCGCGATGAATCGAGCCGGGAGGGCATTCGCGTCGTTGTCGAATTAAAGCGCGACGCCGCGCCCGATGTCGTTCTCAACCAGCTATACCGTCATTCCCAGTTGCAGACCTCTTTCGGCGTCAACATGCTGGCGCTGAACGGCGGGCGCCCGCAGCAGATGACGCTGCGCGACGTTCTGTCCTCCTTCGTCGATTTCCGCGAGGAAGTCGTTACGCGCCGCACGAAGTTCGAGCTGAACAAGGCGCGCGACCGCGCGCATATCCTGGTCGGGCTTGCTATCGCCGTCGCCAATATCGACGAAGTTGTCGCGCTTATCCGCCGCGCGCCCGATCCGCAGACGGCGAAAGATGAATTGATGGCGCGCGACTGGCCCGCGAAAGACCTTGCGCCGCTCGTCCTTCTCGTCGCCGATCCGCGCCATTTGATGACGGAAGGCGGGACGCTGAAACTTTCCGAAGAGCAGGCGAAAGCGATCCTCGATCTGCGCCTTCAGCGCCTGACCGCGCTCGGCCGGGATGAAATCGGCGACGAGTTGAAGGGGCTCGCCGACCGGATCGCCGATTATCTCGATATTCTGCGAAACCGCGATCGCGTTCTTTCGATCATCAAGGCCGAGCTTGCGGCTGTGCGGGCCGAATTCGGCACGCCGCGCCGCACTGAAATCATCGACGCTGAAGGCGAGGTCGAAGACGAAGACCTGATCGCGCGCGAGGAGATGGTCGTCACGGTCACCCATGGCGGTTATGTAAAGCGCACGCCCCTGTCGACCTATCGCGCCCAAAAGCGCGGCGGTAAGGGCCGCGCCGGCATGAAGTTCAAGGACGAGGATTTCGTCTCGCAACTGTTCGTCGGCTCGACGCATACGCCGCTGTTGTTTTTCACCTCCACGGGCATGTCGTACAAGCTGAAGCTCTGGCGTCTGCCGGAAGGGCCGCCGACGGCGCGCGGCAAGGCGTTCGTCAATCTGTTGCCGCTCTCGCAGGGCGAGCGCGTTACAACCATCCTGCCGCTTCCCGAGGACGAAAAAGCGTGGGAGGAACTTCAGATCATGTTTGCGACCCGCTCCGGCAATGTGCGGCGCAACAAGCTGTCGGATTTCCAGCGCGTCAACCGCAACGGCAAGATCGCGATGAAGCTGGAGGACGGGTGGAGAAACGGCGCCGACGGAATTGTCGGCGTGCAGATCTGCCGCCCGGATGACAATGTCCTGCTGACGACGGCGCAAGGCTCGTGTATTCGCTTCGCCGCCGATGACGTCCGCGTATTCGCCGGGCGCACCTCGACCGGCGTTCGCGGCATACGCCTCGCTGAAAAGGACGAGGTGATCTCGATGGCCATCCTCAACGGCGTAGACGCGACGACCGAGGAGGCGCGCGCCTATCTGAAGCATGAGGCCGCCATGCGCCGCGCCGCCGGCGAGGACGGGGCGGACGAGACGGCGGAAGATGACGCAGCGCCCGCAGCGGCGCTTTCGCCCGAACGCATCGCGCAACTCGGCGCGGCGGAACAGTTCATCCTGACCGTTACCGACAATGGTTACGGCAAACGCTCGTCGTCCTATGAATACAGAACCTCCGGGCGCGGCGGCAAAGGCATCATCGCCATCGTCGTCAATGACAGGAACGGGCGCGTATCCGCCTCTTTCCCGGTCGAGGACGCCGACCAGATCATGCTCGTCACCGACGGCGGACAATTGATACGTACGCCCGTGCAGGGCATTCGCATCGCCGGACGCAATACGCAGGGCGTAACGATATTCCGGACGGCCGAAGGCGAAAGCGTCGTATCGGTCGAACGCATCGGCGATATCGGCGAGGGCGAAGAAGAAACGGGCGGGGAAGAGACATGACAAAACGCATCGGCCTTTATCCCGGCACGTTCGATCCGATCACCCTCGGGCATATCGACATCATCGAGCGCGCGGTGAAAATGGTCGATGAACTCGTCATCGGCGTTGCGGTGAACCGGGACAAGGGACCGCTGTTCGCGCTTGACGAGCGCGTCAAAATGGTCGGCGCCGAAATGGCGAGGGTCTCGCAAAAATCGGGCGTACCTATTCGCGTGACGCCGTTTGAAACCCTGTTGATGCGTTTCGCCGAAGAGCAGAGCGCGAATTTCATTATTCGCGGTCTGCGGGCCGTGTCCGATTTCGAATATGAGTTTCAGATGGTCGGAATGAACCAGAAACTCAATGACGACATCGAAACCGTTTTCCTGATGGCCGATGTGCGCTTTCAGTTCATCGCCTCGCGGCTCGTGAAGGAAATCGCGCGTCTTGGCGGCGCCATCGACGCGTTCGTTCCGGTCGAGGTCGCATCCGCGCTGAGGGCGAAATTCAACGGAAAATGAGGAAATTCGAGGCGGCGGCGCGCGCCGCGCCCGCCCCGTGAACGTCACAATTCGGGTTTAGGACGCGGCCCGCGAATGAGGAGTTCGACTATGCGTAAGCGTATTCTGGCGGCGTTTTTGGCCGCAGCGGCGGTTTCCCCCGCATTCGCGGCCAAGGACGACGAGGTTCCGCCCATTCAGGGCGTCATTGACGCGCCGTCGGACGCCTGGCGCGCGATAGACCCTGAAAACCTGCTCATCGTCGACCTGCCGGCTGGGCCCATCACCATCGAATTACGGCCGGACATTGCGCCGAAACATGTCGCCCAGATCAAGACGCTCGTGCGCCAGGGTTTTTACGACGGGTTGAAATTCCACCGCGTGATCGAAAATTTCGTCGCGCAGGGCGGCGATCCGAAAGGCGACGGAACGGGCGGTTCAGACTTGCCGAACATCCCGTCCGAATTTCTCCACGATACGAGTGAAGTCCCGAATTTCACGGTGATCGGCCGCGACCGCCAGGCGGCGCGCGTTGGAATGATCGACGGGCTTCTCGTTGCGGCTGAACCGGAATCGCTGCGCAGTTTTCGCAATGACAAGCACGCCTATTTGTGGGGTGCGCACTGCCCCGGCGTCATGTCCATGGCCCGTGCGGCGGACCCGAACAGCGCCAACAGCCAGTTCTTTCTCGTCATCGGCGACGCGCGGCAAAGTCTTGACGGACGGTATACGGTGTGGGGATGGATCGTCGACGGATCGCTGGGCGCGCGGCGCATTGAGCGCGGCGAGCCGCCGAAGCGCCCGACGCCGATCGTGCGTATGCGGATCGCTGCGGATATGCCTGCGGCGGAACGCCCGAATATCCAGGTCATGAAAAGCGATTCCCCGGCCTTTTTGAAATACATCAAGGATATGGGATATGTTGACGATACGGGATTTGTGAAAGATCTCTGCGATATAAAAGCGCCGCGCAAAGTGAATGGGAAAATTGAACTATGACCGAACAATTGATTCTGACGCTCGATACCGGACCGGTGACGATAGAGCTGTTTCCGGAAAAGGCGCCGACGCATGTGGCGCGCATAAAAGAACTCGCCGATTCAGGATTTTACGACGGATTGCAGCTGCATCGCGTCATAGAAGGGTTCATGGCGCAGATGGGTTGCCCGAAGGGGAACGGCACGGGCGGATCCGGCAGGAAACTGCCGGCGGAATTCAATGACGTTTCGCACGAGCGCGGCGTCTGCTCGATGGCGCGCGCATCGGACCCAAATTCCGGCGACAGCCAGTTCTTCATCTGTTTCGATGACGCCTCATTCCTCGACGGAAAGTATACCGTCTGGGGCAGGGTCGTCGACGGCATGGACAATGTCGACAAGGTCGCGCGCGGCGAGCCGCCGAAAAACCCGTCGAAAATCGTTTCTTTCCGATCCGCCGGTTGAACGGCGCCGTTTTTTCGTCAATTCCGGAGATTCTCATGATCAGGCTTGCGGCCTTTATCGCGGCGGCGGCGGCGTTTTTCGTTTCGCAGAACGCCCATGCCGAGCAAGTTTCCGAACCGCCTTCCGAGCCGCTCGTCATGGGGCGGGTGTTTACGATCGATTCGAAAATCCTCGGCGGCGAGCGGCGCATCGTCGTGCGGACGCCGTTCTATTACGACAAAGAACCTGAACGCCGCTTTACTACCGTTTATGTCGTCGACGGCGGACCGGAGCAGGATTTTCCGCATCTGGCCGGAATTGCGCAAAGCCGGGATGTGAACTGGACGTTCGACCCTTTCATCCTCGTTGGCGTTGAAACCGTCAATCGCCGCGCGGAGATCACACCGCCGGCGAGCGACGTCGATCTTTATCGGGAGGAGCTGGGCGCCGAGCCCGGCGGTTCGGCCGAATTTCGCCGCTTCATCGCTGAAGAGGTCAAGCCGTTCATCGAATCGAATTTCCGCACTTCGGGCCGCGATGCGATTATCGGCGAAAGCCTCGGCGGGCTGTTCATTGTCGAAACCCTGTTCAAGGCGCCGGACCTGTTCGACGATTACATCGCCGTTTCGCCGTCCATGTGGTGGGAAAACATGGAATACGGACGAAACGCCGGAAAATACCTGAAAGCGCTGCCTGAGGGCGAGCGCCGGCTATATCTGACGATCGGCAATGAAGGATTGCGCCACAAGGAAGGGCTCGACCTGCTTGTCGCCGCGCTCAAAAAATCAACGCCCAAAGGTCTGAAGTGGCTTTATGTGCCGCAGGACCAAACGGAAACTCACGCGACGATCTATCATGGCGCGGCGCTCGACGCTTTTCGCGCGTTTTACGGCGCGCCGACGAAAACGGGCCGGCCCGGCCCGCTATTGAGCGGCGTTGCGCTCGGCGAAATGACCGAGCGGCAAAAGGCGGAGCGGGAGGCGCCTTGCGAGCGCTCGACGGCGCAGCTTTCAACCCCGAAAGAGCAGGACCGGAACGCTGAAAAAGAACCGTACGCCTGTCTTCTGCTCGAACTCGGTCCGCGGCCGGCGGCCGGAAATTTCGAACGCTGAATTAGAACGGCGCGGCGCGCGCGATCAGCGCTTCCGCGTCGAACCTCGCATCGCTTGCGCCATAGCCATAGCTTCGCGCATCGGGGTTCAGCCGGGCGTTGCAGAACGCTTCGAACACGAAATCGGGCGCAACGCCGTAAAGCGCGGCGCCTTGCAGGGCCAAACCCATTTCCTCGGCGAAAGCGCGCGCCGTTCCCTCGTTTAGCGCGCCCGGCTCCAGCCATTCGTTCAATCGGCGCGTATGCCGGTCGTAATGCCCGTTCGCGCCTTGCGCCTTCATGATGTCGGCGACGACCGCTTCGAGGCTCGATTGTTCGCGGCTGATCGCGCGCAGCACATCGAGCGCGATGACATTGCCGGACCCTTCCCAGATCGCATTCAGCGGCGACGCGCGGAAATAGCGCGCCATCACGCCTTCTTCGATAAAGCCCGCGCCGCCGTGACATTCGAGCGCTTCGTAAACGAAAGCCGGTTGACGCTTGCAGACGGAATATTTCGCTACCGGCGTTGCAAGACGCATGAAAGCGGCTTCCTGGTCGTCGTCCCCTGCGTTGTCGAAACTGCGCGCGACGCGAAAGGCGAGGGCGGTCGCGGCTTCTGAATCTATCGCAAGATCGGCGAGAACGCGGGCCATCGCCGGTTGGTCGATGAGTTTTTTCTGGAACGCGCTGCGATGTTCGGCGTGCCAGAGCGCGTTGGCGAGCGCGGCGCGCATTCCGCCGGCAGAACCGACGATGCAGTCGAGGCGCGTGTGCTGCACCATGTCGATTATCGTCCGCACGCCGCGCCCCGGTTCGCCGATCAATTCGGCGTATGCGCCGTGAAATTCGATTTCGGACGAGGCGTTGGCGCGGTCGCCGAGCTTGTCTTTCAGTCGCATGATGTGGATCGCGTTGCGTTCTCCGTTCGGTTTCCAGCGCGGAACCAGAAAACAGCAAAGACCTTCATCTAGATAGGCGAGCGTCAGGAAGGCGTCGCACATCGGCGCGGAGCAGAACCATTTATGGCCGTGGAGAATGAAGCTGTCGCCCGTTCGCTCCGCGCGCGTCATATTCGCGCGCACATCCGATCCGCCCTGTTTCTCGGTCATCGCCATGCCGATCGTGACGCCGGATTTTTCGCTCGCAGGAATAAAGCGGGAATCGTATCTGGCGGCGGTTGCGCGCGGAACCCATTCGCCGGCGATCCGCGCATCGTGCGCCAGCGCCGCAACCGCGGCGTAGGTCATCGACATTGGACAGCATACGCCGCCTTCCGCCTGGCCCATCAGGAATAACAGTCCGGCGTGGAGCGTATGGCCCGACTGGCCGGCCGTCCACGCGCCCGCCGAGACCCCGGCGGAAAGACCCAGCTCCATCAGCCAGTGATAGGCGGGATGAAATTCGACCTCATCGAGACGGTGACCAAACCGGTCGAAGCTTTTGAGTTGCGGCGTGAATTTATTGGCGAGCTGCGCCCATTCCAGAACCTCCGCCGAACCGCAGCGCGCGCCGAAATCCGACAGCCGCTGGCCGTGGACTTCGCCGCCGGCGGCCTCCACGGCGCCGATCAGCGCGGCGTCGTTGTCGAACAGGTTGATATCCTCAAAAGGCGGCGGCTGATTCGCGACTTCATGGGTCTGCAAATGGGCGCGGGGGCGATAATGGGGCATCGTGATCCCTCTGGTTTGTCCCTCTGGACCGCTCGATCGAGGCTCATCCTATCGCGCTTCGGCGCGCTGGCGTAGTCTCCATGACAGGCGCCCGGCGCGCGCGTTGGCGCCTGGCCGACAATGAGGGAGGGTGAGATGAAACTGTTTTCCTGCGCTGCGGGCGCATTGCTGCTCGCGTCCTGCGCAAATGCGCCCGGCGCGCGTACGGCCGACGTCATCTATGTGAATGCGAATGTGTGGACCGGCGTCAAAGGCGCCGCGCGCGCCGAGGCTGTCGCGATCGCCGGCGATAAAATCGTCTATGTCGGCGATGATGACGGCGCGCTGCGCTTTCAGGGAGAGGCGACGGAGATCGTCGATCTGGGCGGCGATTTCCTCGCGCCCGGCTTCATCGACAACCATACGCATTTTTTCGACGGGTCGTTCGCGCTTGCTAGCGTTCCCCTGAACGATGCGTCGAGCAAGGATGAATTCGTGCGGCGCATCGCAGACTACGCCAGTTCGCGCCCGAAAGGCGAATGGATCACCGGCGGCAACTGGGACGAGGAGAAATGGGGCGGCCAATTGCCGGACCGCAACTGGATCGACGCGGCGACGCCGGACAATCCCGTTTATATCGCGCGCTATGACGGCCATATGGCGCTGGCGAATTCGCTCGCGCTGCAACGCGCCGGGCTGAACGATCAAACGCCGACGCCGGACGGCGGCGAAATCGTGCGCGATAAAAAGGGACGCATCACCGGCGCGGTGAAGGACAAGGCGATGGAAATCGTCGAAGCGGTCATCCCCGCGCCCTCCGATGCGCAGCGCGCCGAAGCGTTCCAGCGCGGCCAGGCCGAAGCCTTCGCGCATGGCGTGACGCAGGTTCACGATATGCCTTTGCCCGCCGGCGGGCTTTCAAACCTCGCAGCGCTCAAAAAACTGCATGATGACGGCGCGATGAAACTGCGCGTCTACGTGTTCGCGCCGCTCGCCGACTGGGCGCAGGTCGCGGCTTTCGTTGCGGAAAACGGACGCGGCGACGACACGCTGCGCTGGGGCGCGGTGAAAGGCTATGTCGACGGCTCTCTCGGCTCGCGCACCGCGTGGCGTTACGAAAAATATGTCGACGCCGATACGACGGGCCTGACGATGCAGGCGCCGGAACAGCTCGCCGAATGGGCGCGCGCGGCGGATGCGGCCGGCCTTCACGTCACAATCCATGCGATCGGCGAGCGCGCCAATGATTTCGTGCTTGAGACATTCGCCGAAATCGGCGGCGAAAAACTTCATGCGAAACGGTTTCGCGTCGAACATGCGCAGCATCTGACGCGCGCCGCCATCGCCAGATTCGGAGAAGGCGACATCATCGCCTCCGTGCAGCCCTATCACGCCGCCGATGACGGACGCTTCGCCGTCAAGCGCATTGGACCGGAAGCGATCAAAACGACATACGCTTTCAGATCGCTCCTCGATGCGGGCGCGCTGATGACTTTCGGGTCTGACTGGCCGGTTGCGCCGCTCGATCCGCTGGTCGGGATCGACGCCGCCATGTTCCGCCGCACGACTGACGGGCTGAACCCGAACGGATGGACGCCGGAGCAGAAAATCTCCGGCGAGGAAGCTTTGACCGCGTACACCGCCGCCAACGCCTATGCCGGCTTTATGGAGGACAAACTCGGTACGCTGGAGCCGGGCAAATACGCCGACATCGTCGTCCTTTCCGGCGATCCGACCGGAGCGGACGAAAATACGATCCGCGAAATCACCGTCCTGCGCACAATTGTCGGCGGCGATACGGTTTTTGCGGCGGACCAGTCGGAATAACGCCTGCGGGGCGACAAAGGGCGCGCGCCGCACTGCATTGGGTGCGGCGCAATGGAGCATTGATAAAGTCTCGCAACTAATTCTAGATCGCCGCGAAATCGCGCCGGTATGGATGGGGAGCGGATTGAAGAACTTTCTGGACAGGGCCGGTTTGACAGCGCGCGCGATCTTCGTCGCGCTGTTCGCGCTCGTCCAGATCGTCCCGCAAGGCTTCGCGCTTGCAGCCGGCGCAGACGGCGTTGAATTCGTCGTCTGCACGGCGAACGGCTCGACAACGGTTTCGTGGGAGGATTTGACGGGCGAGCCCTCGCCCTTCGACCAGCCGTCCGGGCACAAGAAACCCGATTGCGCGGCCTGCCATACCACATGCCGCATCGGCGCGGCCGTCCCGCCTTGTTTGCAATTATATTCCTTTACTGCGCCGCTTTATTCCGCGGCGGAATTTCCGGATGCGGCGGGCGCGCCGATGGTGCGCAAAACGCTTCCGCCCATGCCCTCGCGGGCGCCGCCCTACAGCCTCAAACTGACAGCCTGACCATGTAACCGGCCATTTCGGCGGCGTCCCTGCGACGGCGCCGGGCCATCCGACGTCTGTTTATTTGAGGAAATTCATGCGTAATTCTTACATGCGCGCGGCGTCGCTCGCGCCGTTCATTCTCGCCTGTCCGCCGGCATTCGCCGCCGACGCCGCGCAGGATGAAATCATCGTTTCCGGCGAACGCCGGGATGCGCTCTCAGAGGCGCTTGCGGAAAAGGCGCGCCGGCCCGGCAATGTCGATGTCGTCCCGCTCGAAGAATATCAGGACCGTTATGTCGCGACCTTTCGCGACGCGCTGGCGCTGACGCCGGGCGTCATCATGCAACCGGTCGCGGGCGAGGACGGGCGGCTTTCGATACGCGGTTCGGGTCTTGCGCAAAACGTACATTTGCGCGGCGTCGAACTGATGCTCGGCGGCGTTCCCATCAACGCGGCTGACGGCTTTGGAGATTTTCAGGAGCTGGACCTTCTGTTCGCCTCGCACATCAACGTGCTGCGGGGCGCCAACGCCTTTCGCATCGGCGCCGCGACGCTTGGCGGGGCGATAGAGATCGAGCCGCTGACGGTCGATAACGTCCTGTCGCCCGCCGCCTTGCGCGTTGAAGGCGGCTCATTCGGCTCAAGCCGGGTGAACGGCCATGTCTCGCATGATTTCGGGCGATTCGATGCGCTCGCCGCCGCGACATGGCAGCGCCAGGACGGGTTCCGGGATCATTCGCATCAGAACAACCAGCGCGCCTATGTGAACCTCGGCTATGAATGGTCGGACAATGTCCGCACGCGCTTCGGCGTCTTTTACAACAATATCGATCAGGAATATCCGGGCGCCGTCACGCTGGACACGGCGCTAAATGATCCGTCAGCCGCGAATGCGGGTGCGATCGTCCAGAATTGGCAGCGCGATATAGATTCGGTTCGCGCCTTTACGAATACTGCGATCGAACTCGGCTCCGGAATAATCTCCTTCGGCGGCTCGGCGGCGTATCGCGAACTCTATCATCCCGTGCCCGTGTTTTTGATCCAGACGGCTCAGGATTATTCAGGTTTCCTTCGCTATGACGGGGCGGGACGCATCGCCGGGCTTGCGGCGGAATGGTCCGCCGGTTTGCGCGTTCGCAGCACAAGGAACAACGCCGATGTATTTGCGAACAATAACGGCGTCATTGGTTTTCAGTTCACGGATTCGGTGCAGCGTTCGGATGCGTTCGAGGTTTTCGGCGAAGGCCGGCTTGAGATATTTCCGGATTTCTGGGCCGTCGCGGGGCTTGGCTTTATCGATACGTCCCGCGATTACGACAATCTGGTCAATGACGCCGGCGATGCGAGGACTTCATTCTCGCATACAAATCCGAAATTCGGCCTCCTTTATATCCCGTCGGAGAACCTGCAGATTTTCGCCAATGTATCGGCGTCTTACGAACCGCCGATCTTTCCCGATCTGACGCAGGGCGGCATAGCAGGCTTTCAGCCGATCAAGGCGCAGGATGCGATGTCCTACGAACTCGGTGCGCGCGGAACGCTTGGGCGCTTGACATTCGAGGCGGCGCTTTACCGTCAGCAGATCGAAGGCGAGTTTGTCGCCTATACGACGACGCCCGGCATTCCGGCGGCCGTATTCAACGCCGCCGACACCTATCATCAGGGCGTTGAAATTTTCGCTGCTTACAGACTTTACGAAAATGGAAGCGGTCTTTCCGTCATCCCGCGCGTTTCCTGGAGTTACAATGATTTCTCCTTCGATGGGGATCCGGTCTATGGCGACAACCGGATCGCCGGCATGCCGACGCACTTTGCGCGCGCTGAAATCGTGGTCTCGAATGATAAACTCCGGCTGGCGCCCTATGTCGCCGTTCAGGCGGGCGACAATTTCGTCGACTACGCCAACACGATGAAATCTCCGGGCTACGAACTGGTCGGCGTGGAGGCTTCATACGATATCGCCTCGAATATCAGCATCTTCCTCGAAGGCAGGAACCTGACGGACGAGGGCTATGCGCTGAATTATTCGACAATCGCCGATGCGTCCGCACCTGGCGCAAATCTTTCAATCTATACGCCCGGCGAAGGGCGCGCGATCTATTGCGGCGTTCGAATAGGCTTCGGCGGCGGGCGATAGACAGCCATGCGGGCGGCGCTTGGTCGCGCCGTCCGCAATCTAAACGGGCGCCTGATCACCGTCCGGTTTGACACGCGCCGTGTCGCGTTCATTTTCAAGGAATTTTATCTCGCCGACGCGGGCGGATATGAATATCGCGCAACGGATGGCGCGCGCATCCGGTTTGAATCGTCCGCCAGCGCCGCCTGGATCAGCGGCGACGCGGCGAAGACCTACGCGATGACGAGGTGAATTCCGTTCCGTCCGCGGCGCACGAAAATCGCCGCTGACGTACGGGAGGATATGAAATCAGGCGCCGTTACGGCGTCAATCGCGTTTCTTGAAATCAAGATCCTTGAAGTCGAAGGAGAAATCCGTCGTTTCGGAAACGGCTTGCATCGTCATGCCCGTGATCGCTTCTTTGCCGCCGGAAAAGTTGACATAGGCGTCGGCGTTGAGAGACCTGTCGGCCCAGCGCGCGAGAAACTTATCGGGCGCGACGGGAATGAGCGGCGCATCGAGTATTTCCGATCGACTCATATCGATGAACAAGGCGCCATTGCGAATCTCGATTGACACCGCGCCGTACCAGGGATCGATATAAGTTCCAACATAATCGCCAAGCGGGCGGACGGGCGTTATTTGAGCATCGCTAACGCCGGCTTCGCCAATGGCGGCATCGACTTTGTCGGCATCTCCGGAATCCTTTTGCGCGGTCTCCTGAAAATTCTGGAAATACTGATACAGCGCGCCGATCCAGTCTGAATCAGCGTCCGGCGCCGCCGCCTCGCTCAAAACCTGAAGCGCGAGGGCGCTGGCGCCGAAATTGGATAGGTTGCTGGTGACGAAAACGCCGATGTCCTCTTCGGGAAGTAGTCCGAAATAGGAGGATCCGCCTAAAACTCCGCCGCTATGGCTGACGAGTAGCCTGCCGTGAAAATCGTGCAGGCTCCACCCGAGGCCGTAAAGGGAAAGGTGCGCCGATCCAAGGTTCGCCATCAAGGGATTGACGCTTTGCGGCGTGACGCCGGTCCACACTTCTTTGACCTGTTCGTCCGACAAAAGCTTCTTGCCTGATGCGGTTGTCGCGCCGTTAAGCCAAAATTGCGCCCATTTCGCCAGGTCGGATATCGAGCAGCTAAGCCCGCCGGCTGGGGCGGAATTGTCGCCGATGATATAGCGGGGGTCGATCGGCTCCGCCGTCCAGCTTCCAGGTTTTCTAAGATGCTGCGTGACCGTGTTTTTCGACGCTGCGGCGAGCGACGGCGTCGCCTCGCAGGTTTTCAACCCGAGTGGCTTGAAAATTCGCGCCTTGATCGACTTGCTCCACGGCTTCGCGTCAATTCGCGAAAGCACCTCGCCCGCTATGATGTAAAGCAGGTTGTCATAGGCGTATTGAGAGCGAAAGCTCGTCGATGGCGGAATATGTTTGAGCGCGGCCAGAATGTCGGAAATTTCCGGGTCGGCGTCAGGAACGACAAGCAGGTCGCCGGCGCCCGGCGGCAGGCCGGAACGGTGAGTTACAAGATCGCGAACGGAAAATTCCGCCGTGATATAAGGATCGGACATCTCGAATTCGGGAATGAATCGACGGACCGGATCGTCCCATTCAAGTTTCCCCTCATCGACCAGCATGGCGAGCGCGGCTGTTGTGAACGCCTTGCTGATCGAGGCGATGGGAAAAATCGTATTCTCATCTATGGGCGCATCAGTTCGCACATCGCGCACGCCGTAAACGTCCTGGAAGATAATTGAATCTCCCTTCACGACCGTGATCGCGAGGCCGGTAATCTGGAAATCGTCTATCGCTTTTCTTGTCTGCGCTTCTATCTGTTCCGGCGCCGGATCGGCGGCGCTAGCGGGCGGCAGGAAGGCGCAGCTCGCCGCGGCGACTATAACGTAACGGAGAATTGACACGGGCGACTCCTTTGAACGCCTTTCGCGTTGCTCAAGATTTCCAGATTTCACCGAGGGCGCGTTTGAAGTTGCCGCCCAGTATGAGTTCGATATCGGCGTCGGAATAGCCGCGCCTGATTAAACCGTCGGTCAGGTCAAAAATTCGCTTGGGATGATCAAATCCGTCAGTGTCGATCTTGCCGCGGAATTTATACGATCCCTTGTAGCCGCTTTTGAGCTGATTATAGATGTCTGCGGGCAGATCGTCATAACCGTCCATATCCATATCGGATCCGACGCCCAAATGTTCGACGCCGACGAGTTTTGCGACATAGTCGAAGTGATCGAGTATATGTTCTATCGTTGTCGGCTCTTTGTTCCGGACGAAATTGCGAACGCCGGATATTCCCATAACGCCGCCGGATTTCGCCATTTTCCGGATCGCCTCGTCGGTTTTACAGCGTGGCTGGCCGTCGACGAGCGCGCGGACGTTGGAATGCGTGATCAAAACCGGACGCTTTGATAGGGCGAAAGCGTCAAGCGTTGTCCGATCGCCGCAATGGGAAACGTCGATCGCCATTCCCACATCATTCATGCGCTCGATTATTGATGCGCCGAAGTCGCTGACGCCGCCATCGGCGCGGTCGGTGGAGCCCGAACCGATGCGGTTTTGCGAATTATATGTCAGTTGACTGACTCTCTGTCCGAGATTGTAGAACTCATTTACATCGTCGGGCTGTTCGAAATGATCGGAGCCCTGAATGCCGATGATGTAACCGATCCTCTTTTGCGACTTGGCGAGGTCCATATCGGCGACCTTGTCGATCCGGCGAAATGCGTCCGGCCGGCTTGCGGCGTAGCCATTGAGGCGCGCGACAAAATTGAGGGCGTTGTCGCGTCCGCCAAGGCCGACGGCCGGATGGAAAATATTGATCCCGCTCGAACGTAGCTTTTCAAGTTGCGCGTCTGAAATCGCCATGCCGTCCAGCGTCTTGGCGTTTGCGCTGAACCCCGCGCCGAGCATGTCGGTCAGATTGGCGAGTATGGCGAGCATATCCATGACGAGGCTTCGGTTTACGAGATCGATCGCTCTGGCCGAATAGGTCGGTCCGCCCGCCGCCGCGTCCGCCGCTGAGGCTGCAAAACGACCGAAATTGATCATGGGCGCGAAGCCGGCGCCCGCCGCAATCCCTGTTTTCAGGAACTGACGACGCGATTGCGCGGATCGCGCGGAAATAGGCGTATCAGCGTTGTTCGTCATATTCGCGCACCCCTTACCCCGCTTACTCCGCGAATTCGGCTCTGGCGCGAAGATAATCCGGAAAATCGGAATAATACAGCCTTAATTTACAATATGGCGTCTATAAATGTGAAATTTATGGACATTCGCGTCGCTATAGGGAAGAAACATCTGTTAAACGGAGAATAGAGGCGCGATGAGCCAGCCGACGCGGAGCGCGAAAAACAGGAAGCTAAACAGCGCGGAGCCGGCCGGCGCCTATGAACTCATCATGGACGCGATCGTGACGCAGAAACTGGCGCCGAGCCAGAAGGTTTCTGAAAACATCCTGACCGAGATGTTTGCGATCAGCCGGACCACGGCGCGCAACATGATGGAGCAACTCACCGCACAGCAATTCTTCGTTTCGGTCTCGCCCCGCATCACTCGCGTTGCGCCTTTGACGCTGCTCGATGTCAAACAGAATTTTGCAATGCGCAAACTGATCAATCCGGAGTTGTTCGCGATGGCGGCGTCGCAGCTCGACGTCGCGGAACTCGCCGAGATCAACGAAGCCATATTCCACGAGGGTCCGATCACCAGCGATGCGATGGCGTTGAAGCTTCTCAAGGCGAACAAGCAATTCAACGTCTATGTCGCCCGGAAGGTGAAATACCCCCTGCTGATGCACTGGGTCGGCCAGCTCGAAGATACGACCATGAGGATCTACTGGCTTTACGTGAAGATGCACCAGCATCTGCCGTTCACCTGGGATCATCAGCGTTCACTTGTCGATGCGGTAAAGAAAGACCTTTCCGACGATATCAGGGCGCATGTGATCAAGATTTTGACGAGTTGCGAGGAGCGCGTCCTCGGCGCGATATTCCTTCACGAGCAACTCTATCGTCAGGATCTGCGACTTCCTCTCGGGTCGGAAATTCAAGCTGGAAAATCGCCGGCCAGGGCGTCCTGAGGGCGGCCAGATTCTGGCCGCTCGCCTTCGCCCCGACAGAAGTAATCAAATAAAAACAATAATATAGTCGCCAATTGTGTTTGACGAGCCACAGCGGCGCGCCATTCCGCGCCGATTCACCCCCGCCGCTTTCCATTCAAAAAAAACTGTCATAAAGTACATTAAGGCTGTTATAATTTTGCATGGCGGCAACCCACCGGGAGGGAACGAGGTTACAAATGGCGAACAATCTGAAAATTCAACTATTCGCCGGCGTTGCAGGCATGGCCCTTGCTTCGCCTGCATTCGCGCAAGGCGAAACATCGGGCGCCGGCGCATTCGGCGACGATCAGGATCGTGACGTCATTATCGTGACGTCGCGCTTTCGCGAGGAATCCGTTCAGGATATCGGCGTCAGTGTTACCGGTATTTCGGGCGATGAACTCGCCGAGCAGGGGCTTCGCGATATTGACGATATCGCGCGTGTCGTGCCCGGCCTGCAAAGCATCAAAACGCGGCAGAATTCCAACGACATCGCCATTCGCGGAATTATATCCTCCGGCAGCGGACGCGAAACCAATTCGGTGTTCAGCGTCTTTCTCGACGATGTTTCCGTTCAAGGCGCCGGCACGTTGAGAGATTTCAGCTCATTCGACCTGAATCGCATCGAAGTTATTCGCGGACCGCAACCGACCCTGTTCGGCGAGGGCGCAGTCGGCGGCGTTATTCGCTATTTTACGGTTGATCCCGATCTTGACGGCCCGACCGTCACCGGTGTCGCGCGCGGGCAGTTCGAGACGATCAAAGACGGCGGAAACGCCTATAGCGGCGAGAACGCGACCTCCATCATCCTGTCGCCCGGAAAGCTCGGCCTGCGCGTTTCCGGGTTTTATCGCAAGGATGAAGGCTTCATCGATAACCCCGCCGTCGGCGAGGATGTCAACGATTTCGACACATGGGGCGGGCGGGCCGTGTTGTTGGCGCAACCGACCGACGAACTGGAAATCCGCCTGTCGGCTTTTATCGCGCGCGATGATGTCGGCGAGTCGACGCAGGTCGATCCGGGTTCGGACCCCAAAGACCTGACGCTCTCGATCTCTCCGTATACCGGATCGTTCACGGACGATTTCGATCTTTATTCGGGCCGTATCTCATATGATTTCGGCGCGTTGGAAGTTACGTCGATCACCGGCTATTACGAGCGGAAAACCGAACAGGCGCTCTTCAGCGCCGGCAATTCGTTCGGACTTGCCCCGTTCTTCCCGACTGTCGACACATTGTCCTTTGATGCCGGGTCTGAAGATTTCGACCAGATTTCACAGGAATTCCGGTTCGTTTCCGATCTTGACGGGCCGCTCAACTTTACATCCGGCTTTTATTTCCGCGATCGCGACTCCGCCGTCGCGCGGCTGCTGACCTGCGCTGCATGCGTTGCGGTTACCTCGCCGCCATCCGCCGAACTCGCGGCGGAACGAAACCGTTCGCAAAGCAGGCAGTATTCCGGATTTGTCGAACTTACTTTCGATATGACGGACCGCCTTCGTTTGATCGGCGGCGTGCGTTACGTGAACGAGACGTTGACCGCGAACCTTGAACAAAACGATGTTGTCGCGCTCATTCCGCGTTTTGACGGTATGGGAAATCTCATTCCGTGGACCGAAACCGACCCGATCGGTTTCGTCAATATTCTTGACAATCTGACGCTCACCGGGTTCGGCACCGAATTCGAATTCAAGCTTGACCGATTTCTTCCTCGCGGCGGCGTTGAATATGACGTGACCGACAATGTTCTATTCTACACCAACGCCGCGGTCGGCGCGCGCAATGGCGGCGTCGGCACGGCGCTTTCCGCACTCGGCGTTTCCGGCGGCGACCCTGACGTATTCTTCGACAATCTGCTATTTGACGAAGATAGCGTTTTCTCCGTCGATGGCGGCTTCAAGAGCGAATGGCGCGACGGCGACATAACGGCGAATCTGGGGCTGTTCTACACACGCTATAATGACACGCAGATCCAGGTGAATACGCCCGTCAACAACACGATCAACGGGCCGAAGCAGCGCATCATCGGCCTTGAATTTGAATCGACCTACCGGGTCAGCGATTCGCTCAGCACGTTTTTTAACGCGGCCGCGATGGACGCTGAATTCACCGAAAACCAGTTGATTTCCGGTGCGCCCGCCGGGGCGCCGGCTACGTTCTTCGACCTGATGAAGGGGAACCGGCCCGTGAACGCGCCGAAATTCACGATGGCGACGGGCTATTCCTTCTCGCATCCGATCGGCGCGGGAAATCTGAACCTGACATCGAGCGGATCGTTCCAGTATATCGGGCGGCGAAATTCCAGCGTCGAGAACTATAAATCAACCGAGCTTGACCCCCTTACATCGCTTAACCTGCGTCTGGGGATCGAGAACGACGTCTGGTCGCTTAATGTTTTCGCGACAAATCTTCTCAATGACATCGAGGAGATAAACATCGGGGCGAACCCGATCGCGCAATTCATCGATTCGGATGGGGCGCTTGACGCTCCGGTGGTTGCAGCCAATGTCAACCGCCCGCGCAGCATCGGCGTAAATCTGACGCTTCGCTATTGATCGAACGCTTGTGACGGCGCGTCCGGCGAAATTCACAGACCTCTGGTCGCCGGACGCGCCCGATTTCATGCGTAAGCCATTCAAGGGGCGATGGGAAAAACCTCCGGTGCGCTCGCGCCCGCATCGCGCTGGACGATACAAGATGATTTATGGGTAGTGTTTTTCGACGTTATCTGCTGCCTGGTTTCATTTTCCAGTCCGTCACGATCGGCGGCGGCTATGGAACGGGCAGGGAGATTGCGGAATTTTTCCTGTCTCACGGCGCAGTGGGCGGGCTGCTTGGCTTGTGCGTCACCACAATCGTCTGGTCGATCATGCTGGCGATCTGTTTTGAGTTCGCCCGGATTCATCGCAGTTTTGACTATCGATCTTTTTTCTCCGCGCTGCTCGGCCCGTTCTGGCGCGTGTTTGAAGCCCTGTACCTGATGATTGCGCTGTTGATACTGTCTGTTCTCGGTTCGGCGGCGGGCGAAATGATCGCCAGCGCTTTCGGCGTGCAATCATACTGGGGCTCTTTCATGCTGCTAGGCGCGATCGGCGCGCTCGCTTTTTTCGGCGGGCGCATCATTGAGAAAACGCTCGCCTGGTGGTCGTTCCTTCTATATGCGGTGTACGGCGTATTTCTGGTGTGGATCGCTGCAACGCATGGAAACGCAATTGCGGACACATTGGGCGCGGGCGCGGCCGCGGGGCCGTGGTTTTTCGACGGCGTTCGCTATGCCGCGTACAATCTTATCGCTTTCGTTGCGGTTTTGTTTGTGCTGCCGCATCTGGAATCAAGGCGGGATGCGATCGCATCGGGGTTTCTCGCCGGACTTATCGGCATAATTCCCGGCGTTTTCATTTTCATCGCGATGCTCTCGCACTATCCCGCGATCCAGTCCGAGGCGGTCCCTGTCTTGACCCTGCTGGAATCGCTCAATTCGGGTTGGTTTTTCGCTCTGTTCCAGATCGTCCTTTTCGGTACGTTTGTGGAGACCGGCGTCGGGATCATTCACTCGGTTAATGAACGCGCGGCGAATTCCGTTCGCGAGGGCGGCGCGACCTTTCCGCGATGGGCGCGCTTTGCGATCGCTGCGGCCCTGCTGCTGACAGCAATTTTTCTCGCCCAGTGGATCGGCATTATAGACCTTATCGCCAAGGGGTACGGCGCTCTGTCTTACGGGTTCATCGCCGTCGTCGCTGTTCCGCTCCTCACCGTGGGCGTTTACAAGATCATCAATCGGACAACATCTCGCCCGGAGTCGAAACGTGTCTTTAGCTAAAAACAACTGGGATCTTGAACCGCCGCCAATTCAATCGGAGGCAAGACCGACCGTCGTAAGCCTGAAATCGCCTTATCTGCTTTTTTTCGGCGACGTGCAGGATTACGGCCATGCGAAAACGGGGCTGGGATTGATCCAGTGGCGAAGCGAGCTTTGCGTCGGGCAATTGCGCTTGCCGGAATGCCGGGTGGATGCCGGCCTGCCTGATTTGGACGTCGCCGGCGCGCTGTCGGCCGGCGCGCAATCGATGGTGATCGGCGTGGCGCCGGGCGGCGGTGCGATACCGCAAAGCTGGGTTGAAAGTCTTGTCCTGGCGGCGCGCGCGGGACTTGATATCGTCTCGGGCATGCACGCCCGGCTATCGGATTTTCCGGAAATTGTCGAAGCGGCCAGGAAATCCGGCGCGCGCCTCATTGACGTGCGAACGCCGCCGAAAAACCTGCCGATCGGCAGCGGCAAGAAGCGGTCCGGCAAAAGGCTGTTGACCGTCGGGACCGATTGCGCGGTCGGGAAAAAATACGCCGCGCTCGCGATTGAAAAGGAAATGCGCGCGCGCGGCCTGAATGTCGATTTTCGCGCAACGGGCCAGACCGGAATTATGATTGCGGGTTCGGGGGTGCCCATAGACAGCGTCGTATCTGACTTCGTTTCAGGGGCGGCGGAAATGCTTTCTCCCTCCGCGCCCGACGAACACTGGGATGTAATCGAAGGCCAGGGATCGCTTTCACATCCCAGTTTCGCGGGGGTGAGCCTGGGGCTTCTTCACGGGTCGCAGCCGGACGCGCTTGTGCTTTGTCATGATCCTTCGCGAACAATACTTCTTGGGACGGAAGACGCCGGAGGCTTTGAACTTCTCTCACTGAGCGAGTCGATCGAGCAATGCCTCGGCCTTGCGCGGCGCGTCAATTCCAATGCGCGCTTCGTCGGCGTCTCATTGAACACCTCCGGCGTGGAGGAGACGAAGCGGGCGGCGTTGTACGAACGGTTCGCCCGGGAAACAGGTCTTCCGGTCGCCGATCCCATTCGCGACGGCGTCGGTTCCATTGTTGATTTTGCATTGTCGGAGTGAGCGTGATGAAAACCGTTCTTAGCGTTCATCGCGAGGCTTGGCCGATGACGGCGCCTTTTGCGATTACAGGTTATGTTTTCGATAGTCTCGATTGCGTCGTGGTCGCTCTGCGCGAGGGTGATTGCGTCGGCCGCGGGGAAGGGGTGGGCGTCTATTATTTCAATGAAACGTCCAGCTCGATGCTGGAACAGATTGAAGCGGTGCGCGCGCAGATTGAAAACGGAATTTCGCGAAGCGAGCTTCAGGAGCTTTTGCCGCCCGGCGGGGCGCGCAATGCGCTCGATTGCGCCTTATGGGATCTTGAGGTGAAAAAATCGGGCAAATCGATCTGGGAACTAACCGGCATCGAGGCGAAGCCAGCCCGAACAGCGTTTACAATCGGGATTGGAAAGACGCCGGACGCGATGGCTGAAAAGGCGGCGCGCGCGCGCAACTATCCATTCCTTAAAATCAAGCTCGACAGCGTCGATCCCGTCGAGCGCGTAGCGGCGATCAGAAAGGCGCGTCCTGACGCGGTAATCATCGTCGACGCCAATCAGGGATTTTCGTTCGAACTTCTTCAATCAGTCCTCGGCCCGCTTGCCGATCTTGGCGTTGCTATGGTCGAGCAACCCTTGAAGCGGGGCGCAGACGAGGAATTGTCGCGGTTTAAATCGCCGATTCCACTTTGCGCCGACGAAAGCTGCCTTCACCGCGGCGAACTGCCGGATGCGTTGGAGCGGTATGACATGATCAATATCAAGCTCGACAAATCGGGCGGCCTGACCGAAGCGCTGGCGATCGCGAAAGAAGCGCGCGAAGCCGGCAAACGACTGATGGTCGGCAACATGCTCGGCACTTCGCTTTCGATGGCGCCGGCCTTCGTCATCGCGCAATTATGTGATTTCGTCGATTTGGATGGTCCGCTCAATATTAAATCCGACTATGTCTGCGGCATGATCTATGAAGACGGCAAGGTTTGCGCGCCGCAAAAGGGGTTTTGGGGAACGCCGACATGAAGCCGGCGACGCCGGGCGGTATTCAGGATCTGATCGGGCGTGTTTCAAAAGCATCGCTTCATTCTCAGGATTTCGGGAGAGTTCAATGTCATCGAGGTTTTTCTTACGCACCCTGATCGGCGCGATTGCAGGTTTGGCATGTTATTCGGCGTCGGCTCAGGAAATAGCGCCGGCGCAGGATGTTCCCGAAAGCATGGCGTCGCCCGTATCACAGGTCTCAGCCGATCTCGCCGGCGGCGAAACGCCCGGATCGCCCGCCCTCACGCGAGAGGATGTCGACGCCTGGCTTGACGGTTTCATGCCTTATGCGATCGCGCAGGGCGATATTGTCGGCGCGCAGGTTACGGTCGTGAAAGACGGTGAAATCCTGACCAGCCGCGGCTTTGGTTACGCCGATCTGGAAAATGGGGTTCCTGTAGACGGTTACAAAACGCTGTTCCGGCCAGGCTCGATCTCAAAACTGTTTACGTGGATCGCGGTAATGCAGCAGGTGGAGCAGGGCAGGATCGATCTTGATGAAGATGTAAACGCCTACCTTGATTTCAAAATTCCCGACGCTTTCGGGGCGCCTGTCACAATGCGCAATATAATGACGCACACGGCCGGTTTTCAGGAAAAATTCAAGAACCTCCTCGTCGGATCGCCTGAGCTGCTAACGTCTCTTGAGGATTCTCTGAAGTCATCGCCGCCGCCTTTGCGCATCTATCCGCCGGGCGAAACGCCGGCGTACTCGAATTACGCTAGCGCGCTCGCCGGTTATATTGTGCAGCGTGTTTCCGGCGAGCTGTTTGAGGCGTATGTCGAGAAACACATCTTCCAACCGTTGAACATGGATAACGCCACGTTCGTGCAGCCGCTTCCGGCGAAATTCGAACACCACATGTCGAAAGGGTATAAAGCGGCGTCGGACGGCAAGGCGCAATATTACGAACTGATCGCAATGTCGCCGGCTGGCGCGCTGGCCGCTGACGGCGAATCCATGGGCCGCTTCATGATCGGCCTCCTCGCTGAAAACCCGGCCGTTCTGAAGCCGGAAACCTGGGAGCGGATGTACAATACGATCGACGATCTGACGCCGCCGTTAAATGCGATGGCGCTCGGGTTCTGGGAGCTGGACAAGGGCGATCTGACAGTTCGCGGTCACGCCGGCGACACGAATTTCTTTCATTCAGATCTTAATGTGATCCCGGAGAAGAACGCCGGGATATATGTGACCGTCAACAGCATGGGAAAAACCGGCGGTACGCTGCGTTTCGCCGTCACTTCCGGCTTTGAAGAGCGTTACTTTCCTGAAGCGAGCGTCGCTGTCGGGCCGCGCCTCAATACAGCGAAAGAGCATGGTGCGATGCTCGAAGGCGTTTACGAAAGTTCGCGCACGATCACGACCACGTTCGCCGCTGTCGTGCGGTATTTGAGCCAGAGCAAAATCGCGATGAATGAAGACGGCGATCTCGTTTATGATCTTCTCGGAACGCCGGCGGTCTGGCGCGAGGTCGAGCCTTTCGTCTGGCGTCACACGGCGGGTTACGAACGCCTGGCGGCCAAACTCAATGACGCGGGCGAAGTCGAATATGTCACATTCGAACCGGTTTCGCC
This sequence comes from Parvularculaceae bacterium, assembly GCA_020446945.1. GTDB lineage: Bacteria > Pseudomonadota > Alphaproteobacteria > Caulobacterales > Parvularculaceae > Amphiplicatus. The sequence continues at coordinate 53,680 of JAGRDS010000033.1, read as the reverse complement.
CGCCATGCTGCTTCTGCCGGCGCCTATGAGCCGCAATTCCGTCGTTTGGACGCCGATGCTTGCGGGCGCGCTATTCGCGCTGTTGGCGACGCTTATCACGTGGCCGGTGCGGGCTATTGTCCGCTCCCGGTATAAAACCCGGTTTGCGGTTGCGGGCCGCGAGGCGGCCGCGTATCGTTTCGTCCGTATCGGGATCGTACTGGTTTTCGCTTTCCTGATCGCATGGGCCCTGGTGCTGCAACAATTGTTTGCAAACCTGACGGGGCTTACCGACGCCTTCACCCTCCAGCTGCGCGTAACGCAGTCGACGCAGGTTTTGCTCTACCTCGCCGCGGCGGTCGCCGCCTGGAACGTCTCGGTCGTCTGGCGAAGCGGGCAAAGCCTGTTTGCGAAATTGTGGAGCCTTGTCATTTTCCTCGCCCTCGTTGTCATCGTCCTTTTCTCGGGTCTCAACGGCCTGCTGAGTTGGGGAACCAATTTCTAGGGCGTCAAGCGAGGCGCCGCCCGGAGAGAATCGTCAGGACTTTTTCTTGTCCGGCAATGCCCCGCCAATTGGCGGCATGGTTTGCGCCGGTGAGGATTTGCCTTTTGATTCAAGGGTTACGGCGCGCAACTTAAGAGGCTTGGTTGCCTTTGTCCGGGCAAGGCGTTTATGAAGTCATCGCCATATTCTTTCAGGGCGGCGCCGGATGATGATTTCAGGAACGCAAAGCTACATCGCGCAACTTGCGCGCCGCCTGGAAACGGACCCGCCAAAACGCAAGGGCGACCGCACACGCGAGCGACTGAAGCTTGCGGCGGCGACAGTGCTGGACCGTTGCGGTTTCTTCGCCATGCGCGTGACCGATATCACCGAGGCGGCCGGCGCCTCTGAAGGCACGTTCTACATTTATTTCAAGGACAAGAATGACATCACGCTTGAGATTCTGCGTGAGTTTCTTTTCGGTATCCAGAACTCGACTGCAAATGAACCAGAAGGCCGGGATTCGCCTTTCAATTCTATACGGGAATCAAACCTGCTCTGGCTGAAGCTCGTGCGCAATAACGCCGGCTTGATGCGCTGCGTCTTTCAGGTCAGCGATGACGATCCGGCGTTCAGCCGGCTCGTCCATGCGTCCAACCGATCATGGTACGAACGGATCGCGCGCAGCGTCGTGCGCCACAATGATAAAGGCGCGGTGGATTTTCCGACCGCGCTTTTCGCCGCCTGGTCGCTCGGCGCGATGATGGACGAATTCATGAGACGAATGCTTATCTATCCGGATGAGGCGTTTGTCGCATTCCTGGGCGAAGTCGCCCCGAGCGACGAGGCGCTTGCGGACGCATTGAGTGTAATCTGGCTGCGGGTGCTTTATCCATCCGCGAAAGCACCCACGCGGCTGGCGGGCCTTGCGCGCAAACTATCGAGATTGAGCGCAAGCGAAGCCGGCGAATTCGTTTCCGTCTAAGCCTCCGTCCTTTCAAAACTTTCATCGTTGCGCCGGTTCCGGGCGGCGGGATTTTATTTTGCGCCGCACAACAGCTGGCGCATTGACAAGGAAGTTCAATCCGGTCAAGGATCGAAAAATGAGATCATATTCATAAATAAGGCCGGGAGGGGTCGATGGTTCGTTGTCTTATAGGTGCGGGCGTCGCCGCGTCGGTTTTCCTTGGCCCCGGGGCGGGCGCTTTGGCGCAGGATCAAGGCGAAAGCGCCAGAACCGGGCGAGAGATTGAAACGATCGTTGTAACCGCCCGTAAAAAAGAGGAATCGATTCGGGAAACGCCGATTTCCATCACCGCATTTTCGGGCGATACGCTTCAACGCACCGGCGTAACAGATATCGCCGATGTCGCCTTGCGAACGCCCAGCCTGTCTTACGGCGATTTCGGCGATGAGAAACTTTCGCCGGTTTCGCTGCGCGGCATCGTTGCCGATTCAGGTTCGGCGGGCGCCGATCCGGCGATCGGCGTTTATCTGGATGAAGTCTTTCTTGGGCAGGGAGTCGGCGCGACGATCGATCTTTATGACCTGGAACGGGTAGAGGTTCTGCGCGGGCCGCAAGGCGCCTTGTTCGGGCGAAACACGATCGGCGGCGTGATAAGTTTCACTACCGCGCGCCCGACGGAAGAATTCGAAGCGAAGGCGCAGTTTGAATACGGAAATTTCAATCACCTGAGGGCCGCCGGCGTTGTTTCCGGCGCCATTGCGCCGGGCGTCGTTTCCGGGCGCGTTTCAATCGTTACCGACAGTCGTGACGGAATCGCGGACAATCTCGTTCTCGGCCGCGACGTCAATTCGGAAAATTCCTGGTCGACGCGCGGTCAACTTCTGTTCAATTTGTCGGACAACGCCGAATGGCTGGTCAGCGGCGACTATCGCAAAGTGGACCAGGATTCCCTTGTTTTCGAGACGCTCGCTTATAATGATGCAACGACATTCGTAACCGTACTCGACCTGTTCGGTCTGGAGCGAAATGCGGACCCCTATGACCGCAGGGTCTACTCCGATCTTGTGACTAAAGAGATGGCGGAGATTTGGGGCGTAACCTCGATATTCAAGGCTTCGGTCGGCGCGATAGATGTCGTCAATGTCACGTCCTACCGGGAACATGAATACGACAACATCGCCGATACCGACCGCTCGGCCGTCAGATGGCTCTATGACGGCGATCCGGAAGACGTTTCGCGATTTTCAACCGAATTGCGTTTTTCCGGCGCGGCCGGTCCGCTGGAATGGGTGGCCGGCGGCTATTACTTCAAACAGAAAAGCAGGAACCTGTCGTTTGTCGAAGTGGGCGCCGACCTTGCAGATGCGCTCGCCATGCCGGAACTTACAGGTTTTCGGGCGGGTTCCGACGCTGACATGGAAACGCGCAGCATTGCAGGATTTGCGAGCGCGACCTTTGCGATTACCGACCGGCTCGATGTTACGTTCGGCGGACGATACACAAGCGAACGCAAGAATATTGATTACACGCAGGTAGACCCGCTCGCGCTTCTCGGCGGTGATTTCTCCGCCCTCGGCGCCGATAGCTGGGCCGAGTTCACGCCGAATGCGAATATCCGTTTTCGGGTTTCCCCGGATCTGATGCTTTACGCAACTGTCAGCCGGGGCTTTAAAAGCGGCGGTTTCAACGACGCCCTTGGCGACGCTGACGGGATCGCCTTTGATCCGGAAACTTTGTGGAATTACGAAGGCGGCGTGAAAGCTTCCCTGTTTGACGGCGCGATGGAGGCCGGCGCCTCCCTGTTCTATATGGACTGGACGAGTATCCAGCTTTCCCAGGACAATCCTGTCACGCCGGTTTTTGACCCGATAATCCTGAACGCCGGCGCGGCGCACAGCGTTGGTGCGGAATTTGAACTCATGACCCGGCCTGTCGACGGTTTGACGCTCGGCGTGAACGCTTCGGTCGTAGAGGCCGAATATGACGAGGGCGTACTTCCCAACGGGACGCCGCTCAACCAGGTGCCGTACGCGCCGGCCTATACGCTGAATTTCAGCGGCGAGTACCGCAAACCCGTATGGCGCGGGCTGGAACTGTTTATCGGCGGCGAATATTTAAGGCGCGGCGAGATGTTTCTCGGCGAGGACAGCAATACCGACGCGCGCGTCGCGCCCTACGGGCTCGTAAATATCCGGGGCGGGATCGAAAGCGGCGAGGGCGGCTGGCGCATTACGGGATGGGCGAAAAACCTTGCAAACAAAAGGGTCAAACAACGATTGTTCGACCTGTTCGATCAGGATGTCATCGGTCAGTCGTTTATCGCGTTGAATGAACCACGCACTTATGGGGTCAGTCTTGATGTCAGCTTCTAGCGGCCCGTATCATTTTTCCGCATCGCGTCTTCGCGCCGGTGCGTTCAGCCTTCTTGCCATCGCGCTGGCCGGATGCGCCGCTGACGTCTCCGTCAGCGGGGATACGGGGCGTGAGAGCCGCAGCGACGGGCGCAGCCAATCCTATTACCTTGAAATGCGAGACGGCGTTCGCGTCGCGCTTAGCGTATATTTTCCGGGCGGCGAAACGCCCGCAAGACCGGCGCCGACGATCCTCAAGCAGACCCGCTATGGCCGCGCCGACGAGATCGCCGGCATGGAGCGATTTCAGGCGGACGGGTATGTCATAGTCAGCGTAGATACGCGCGGATCGACATCTTCCTTCGGGAAACGGCGCGTCGATATCGGTCCGGAAGAGGTCGAGGATATGGACGAGATCATTGCTCATATCGCGGCGGCGCCCTGGTCCAACGGCGAAGTCATTGCGATGGGCACGTCCTATCTTGCGGATACGGCCGACATCGCCGCGAGCCGCCCCGCGCCGGCGCTAAAGGGCGCGGTGATACGCGAAGTCGATTTCGACGCATTCGACCATCTTTTTTTTCCGGGCGGCGCGCCCAATGACTGGTTCCTGGAGAACTGGGGCGCGGCCACGAGAGAAATGGATGAGGGTCGCTCGCCCGATCCGGAAGACGGTCTAGACTGCGCCGCGCGCGTTGAAGATTGCGTGAGGCTTTGGCCGATCCTCGATCCGGTGGACGGCGATGAAGGGTTTGTGGAATTGAGGCGGGCGTTGGCGGGGCGTGATCGCTGGGCGCCCGATGATTACGCCGGCGTCGTATTCGCCGACGATCGCGGAAAAAACGGCTATACATTCTTTTCGTCATCGCCGGCCAGCCATCTCGGCGGCATCATCGGCGAGGCCAAGCCCGCCCAGATCTGGGGCAGTTGGATGGATGCGGGGTCGGCGGCGGCGGCGCTTGCGCGCTATCGCTCCGCGCCCGAGGTTCCAATGGAAATATGGATCACCGCCAACGATCATTCAAACAGTGTATTCGCGGACCCGTTTTTCGCGGAGGAAAAGTCGCCGCGTCCGGGTGTGGATCGGCAAATTGAGATTATGTCGTCCTTTATGCGCGGATCGCGAAGCGGATCGACGGTCGAAAGAAGCATAAACTATTATGTTCTCGGCGCCGACGAATACCGATCGTCGAAAGTTTGGCCGCCGTCGGATACGTCCGGCGCGACATTTTATCTGGGCGAGGGCGGGAGCCTGCTAACGCAAAGCGGGCGCGAAGGCGCGGATGAAAAAGCCGTCGACTTTACGCACAACACCGGACGCGAAACGCGGTGGTCGACGCAATTCGGAACGCCGCCGGCCTATCTGGACAGGCGGGCCGAGAGTGAAAAACTAATGACGTATGACACCGCAGCTTTTGAAGACGCGATCGAAATCGTCGGCACGCCCGTTGTCGATCTGATGGTTTCGACGCTGACGGACGATCCGGCGTTTTTCGTCTATCTCGAAGATGTCGCGCCGGACGGAACAGTAACCTATATAACCGAAGGCGTCCTTCGCGCGATCCATCGCCGGCCTGCGGCGCAAAGCGATCTGGCCTATGACAAAGGTCCGGCCGCGCACAGCTTCCTTCGCAAGGATGCGACGCCCGTAAAGCCGGGCGAGGTGATGAACGTTGAATTCGCTCTCAATCCGGTTGCGGTTCGGATTGCGCAAGGACACCGGTTGCGGCTCGCCATCGGCGGCGCGGACGCCTGCTGTTTCCGGCGCCTGTCGAACGGCGCGAGCGAAAAATTCACGATCATGCGCGGCGGCGACCGTCCGAGCGCCCTGCATATTTCCATGCGGCCGGCGGCGGCCTCAACCCGCGACCTAGGCCGCTAGGATCGTTTTATTTTCGGCGCTGCGCCGGTCAGTCTGAGCGCGCGTAATGAATCGAGCATCATCGTCGTTTCTATGGCGAGCGCGGTTTCCAGCGCATCCTTGATTATGGCGATGCGCGCAAGTTTGCACCGCCTTAACGATCCGGCGGGCAGGCTGAGCAGTCTGTCGGACAGCTTGTCGATTTGCGCGTCCATTGCGCTGTCGCGCGTTATCTCGGCGGCGATGCCGGCGGCGACCAGCGCGTCGGCGTTCAAAGTCGGCCCGAGGCGCAGGATTTCCGCCGCTCTTTGCGCGCCGGCGCAACGCTCAAGAAGCAGGCTTACGCCGCCGCTGCAGAACAATCCGTGTCCGGCTTCGGGAAAGCGCATGCGCGCGGAATCGCTCCACAACGCAAAGTCGGCGTTGAGCGGCCAGCTCGCGCCCGCGCCGATGGCCCACCCCCGCACCGCGCAGACAATCGTCTTGTCGTTCAGCATGATTAGGCGCGTCAGATTCTGTATCTGTTCGATAAAACGGGCGGCTTCGCCGTCGCCTGGCAATCCCGCCGCATGCTCGTCAAGGTCGTCGCCGGAGCAAAAGGATTCGCCGGATCCCTTGATGACGATCAATTGAACGCCCGGATCGCGCGTCGCCGTTTCAAGCGCCGCTTCTAAAGCATTAAGCAGATTCTTGTTTATTGCGTTATGGCGCTTCGGCCGATTGAGCGCGATGTCAATTCGTTCGCCGGACCGGCCGAGAAGGACGGCGTTCATGATCGCCGCTCCGCTCCTATTGCGAATTCGTTCCTCGCAAGCGCCTGTTCCGCATTTTCGCGTGTCGTCGGGTCATCCGCCGCGTATTCTTGCGCGGCGCGCGCTTTCAATGCGACTTTGTCCACCTTTCCGATCGGCAGCAGAGGCATCGCATCGAGAATGACGATTTTCTTCGGAATTTTATAATTGGCGAGATTGTCGCGGCAATGTTTCATCAGGTCGTTTGCGCTGACTGGCGCGCGTAAAATAACATAAGCGACGCCGACCTCCTGCCAGAGCGGATCGGCGACGCTGACGACCGCGCTGAAATCCACATTCGCGTGTTCGTCAAGAACGTTTTCGACCTCGCGCGGGTAAACATTGTAGCCGCCGGACTTGTACATCTCGGTGGCGCGCCCGGCGATCGAAATGGAGTCGTCCGGGTTGATACGGCCGAGGTCTCCGGTGCGCAGCCAGCCGTCATCGGTAAAGGCCAGATCGCTCGCGTCCGGCCGGTTCCAGTATCCGAGCATCGAAAATGGCGACAGCGTTTCAATCTCGCCCGTCTCACCCGCGCCGGCGAGATTTCCCGTCGCATCGCGGATCCTCACATCGACGCCTTCAAACGGCCAGCCGACCGTGCGCTCCAGAATGTCGCGATCGCGCGTCGGCGGTATTACGGTTATCGCGCCGCACGATTCCGTCATTCCGTAATTAGACGCCATCGGCCTGTCATAGGCGGCGAGGCGTTCGATCATTTCACCGGGCATCGCCGCGCCTTCCCAGACGATTATTTGAACGGCTGACAGATCGATACGGTTTATTTCCTTGTCGGCGAGCTGAAGCTGAAACACGCTGGGCACGGATCCCCAGAATGTCACACGCTCCTTTTCCATAAGACGCAATGACGCGCCGGGATCGAATTGCTCCATGAAAACGATCGCGCCGCCGCTGACAAGCGTCGGCGAGGAGAGATCGACAACGCAGCCAATATGATTGATGGGAAAATAATTCAGCGTTCGCAAAGGCGAAACCGGCCAGATGCGGTTCTGCGCGAGACTGAAGGAAACGACGCCGTGATGGTGAAGGAGCGCGCCTTTCGGCCGGCCGGTCGATCCGGAAGTGTAAACGATCATGCATGGATCGCGTCCGCCGCAGGATGAGCGCGCATTCGCGAGGCGGTCCTCGCCGATTTCCGCGCCGGCGTCGAGGAAGCGCGTATAATCTGAACGCCCGGTCTGATCGTCGTCGCGTCCGTCCAGCAGGACAATCCGGCGTTTTTTTCCGGCGAGAGCGGTCAATTCGTCGGCGTAAGTCCTTTCGCCGATCGTTAGGCGCGCAAATATGATTGACGGATCGCAGTCGTCAATAACATAGGAAAGCTCGTTCAGCGTGTATCGGGGATTAAGGCCCACCCATACCGCGCCGATCGATGCGGCGGCTAGGAATGTGATGAAGTAATCGGGCGCCGGCGGAGAAAGCGCGGCGATCCGGTCGCCTTTCGATACGCCCGCAGCGATCAGGGCTTTTGCGAGGCTTTCGACTTCCGCGTGAAAGCGCGCATAATTAATCCGCGCATCGTTCAATATCATCGCTTCAGCGTCGGGCGTTCGCTCCGCATGCCATCCGACATAGTCGCTGATCCGCGCAAGAACGGGCGGCGATCGCAATGGCACGCCCATTTGCTATGCTCCAGCGTCCGGCATGACCCAGACGGCGAGCCATTCGGCCGAAAGGGCGGGTTTGTCCACGCCCTCGATTTCGATCTCGCAACCGAATTTCACTATGTGCTTGCCGTTGGCGTTTTCGCGAATATCCAGCGTTCGAAAATGGCCGCGAATACGCGAACCGACCGGAACGGGCGTTATCAGGCGCAGATGATCAAAGCCGTAATTCATGAAATAGCCGGCTGTCGTCGGCTCGCGCGTCGGCGCGGATTTTAGCGCTCCGTGAAGCAGATTGGTCAGCAGCGATACGGTGAGGAACCCGAACGCGATTGTTCCGCCATAGGGCGCATTGCGCTTCGCCCAATCGGGGTCGATATGCATGGGGTCCGGGTCGCGCGTCGCTTCGCCGAACTGCGATATCATCTGTTGATCTATCGCCAACCAGGGCGAGGCGCCGACATCCTCGCCGGGCGTAAACGCGCTGAATCTTTCTGGCTTGATCGCCGAATTCCGCATCTTCTGACCTTCCGCCAGCTTCTCTTATTGACTAAATATGAAAATGATCTCATTTTTAATGCAAGTCAACGCCGGAATGCAGGCGCGTGCGCGTGCGCGCAAGGAAACCTGCCGAACAGGAGAACCGTATTGAAGCGTACGCCACGCGCCATCGTACTCGCTTATAGCATCGGGTCGATCGGCACCGGAATTTACCTGACTGCGCCGAGCGTTTTACTGCTTTATTATTTGACGCAGGTGCTTGGCGTCTCGCCGGCGCTTGCGGGGCTGGCCGTTTTCATTCCCCGACTATGGGATCTCGCGACCGATCCGTATATGGGCGCCGTTTCGGATCGCACGCGATCGCGCTTCGGGCGCCGCCGGCCCTATCTTCTCGCCGGCGCGGTCCTGACGGCGTTGAGTTTCGGTTTCCTGTTCAGCGCGCCGCAGCTTGAAGGCGAACTTGCGAATTTCGTCTATGTGCTGATTATTTATATCCTGAGCGCGACCGCATACACGATATTCGCCGTTCCGTATTTGTCGATGCCGGCGGAAATGAGCGAGGATGCCGACGAACGCGCATCGATCATGGCGTATCGCATGTCCTTCGCGATGACGGGCGTGCTGGCGGGCGCAGCGCTGGCGCCGGCGCTGGTCGCATATTTCGGCGGCGGCCGGGCCGGCTTTTCGGCGATGTCGTGGGTGCTGGCGGCGGTCTGCGCGGTGACGATGTTGGCGGCGTTCTCGGGAACGGCGCGCGCGCCCGATATTACGTCAGGGAAACGGACTAACGGCGAACGCCGGCTTTTGGCGCCGTTCAGGCATCCGGGATTTTCGCTGCTTGCGGCGGCCTATTTCCTCCAGCTCGCCGGTCTCGGCGCGTTCACGGGCGCCGTTCCCTATATGGTGACGCAAGTGATGGCGCGCGGGGAAAGCGATATATCGACGGTGTTTCTCGCGCTGCTTGGCGGCACTCTTGTTTCGCTTTTTTTGTGGGAGCGTCTGGCGCGCCGCTTCGGCAAGATGCGGGCGTATTTTGCGGCGGCGTTTGTGACGCTTGTCGGCGCCGTCGCGATTTTGCCGGTTGTCGGGCCGCAGTCGTGGCGCGCCCTAATCGTTTGTACGTCGGCGGTCGGTTTCGGATTTGGAGGTCTGCAGCTTTTGCCGTTCGCGATGCTGACGGACCTCATCCAGGAAGCGCGGCGAAAGGGAGACGACGCGGCGGGCGCTTTCACCGGCGTGTGGACGGCGATGGAAAAGGGCGGCCTCGCCGTCGGACCTTTGGCGGTCGGCCTGATACTGAGCATCGGCGGATTTGCAGCCGGCGCCGCGGAGCAGACAACAGGTGCCGTTCGGGCGGTTCGGCTCGCGCTCGCGTTCGCGCCGTCCCTGTTTATTGCATTGAGCTTGCCGGCGATACTCAAATTCAACAGGATCTGATTTCAGGCGGGCGATGCCAGCCTCGGCGCGGGAAACGGGTCGGGGAGGCCCTGCGCGGACGAGACGCGATTTGGCGAGATGCGATTTGGCTGGCCCTAAGATGCCGCAACCGGGAAAAACCTCAGTAGAAATCTGAAAATATTAAAGCAGTGAAATCGTTCATATTTCGGCGTCGAAGGGCTAGGATGCGTCCGAATTATCCGCGAACGGCTTTCAGATTCCATGTCCGAGATCCTCAAAGCGTTTCTTGAGAATGAAGCGGCGATCCGCCGTTTTCTCGGCCGCCGCTTTGCGGACGCCCAGGACGTGGAAGATTATACGCAGGAGACTTTTGTAAGAGGGTTTGCCGCCGAGCGCCGCGGCGATATCCGGGCGCCGAAGGCATTTCTGTTCGAGATCGCCAAAAACGTGGCGCTCGGGGAAATCAGAAAGACGAGGCGTTCGCCGGCGGAAATACCGGATGATCCGTCGAAAGTCGTCGATGTCGCCGATATCGGTTGCGTCGAGGCCATCGACTGGCTCGATTGCCGCCGCAAACTCTCGCTCGCGACTTTCGCCGTGGCGAACCTGCCCCCGCAATGCCGTAAGGCTTTCCTGCTGCGCCGCATTGACGGCCTGCAATACAAACAGATCGCAAACCGGATGAATATCAGCGTCAGCGCGGTCGAAAAGCATATCGCGACGGCTATGATCAAATGCGCCGCCTATATGCGCGAACGCGGATACGAGCCGGAGGAATTCGGCGCAAAGACAAAGGATGGCGCGCAGAAAACGCCTGGCGGCGTCGTCAGATATCAGAAACGACATGGACAAGACTGATCAGAACGTAATTCCGCTGCCGAGCGCGGAAATGATTGAAGCGGAAGCCGCGCAGTGGCTCGCCGCGCTCGGGCGCGCCGGCATTTCCGATGAGGAGATCGGCGAGTTCGAAAAATGGCGCGCGCAGAGCGATCGTCACAGGGAGATTTTCTCAGGATTGTCCGCTCTTTGGGACGATCTGGAAGTGCTGAAGGATCTGGACGATATCGCGGAAGCCGCGCTGTCGCGCGCGCCGCGTCCCAATCGGCGCAGAATGCTGGCGGCGGCCGCCGCCGGCCTCGCGATCGTCGGCGTCGGAATAATTTATGAACGCCGCCCCGGCGCGGCAAAGTTCCAGAACAACTTTTACGCAACCGCCGTCGGAGACCAGACGACGATTACGCTCGAAGATGGATCGAGCGTACTTTTAAACACAGACAGCGAATTAAGGGTCGAGTTTGAGCGCGACCGGCGATTGGTGCGTCTCGGCAAGGGCGAGGCGCTGTTCGATGTCGCCCATGATGCGCAGCGACCGTTTCTCGTTGTTGCGGCCGATGGCGTCGTGCGCGCGGTCGGGACGGCGTTCAGCGTGCGCCTGCGCGATAATGATTCGGTCGAGGTGACGGTTGTTGAGGGGCGCGTCGCGCTTTCGCGCGCGAGCGGGGCTCAAAACATCGGGCGCGGCGAGGAGGTCGCAGAACTTTCCGCAGGGCAGAACGCGCTTTTCAACAAAGGTGTGGAGCAGATCAAGGACATTCCCGAATCGGAGATCAACCGCAAACTGTCTTGGCGTCAGGGCGTTCTCGCCTATGCCGGCGAGCCGCTGGAGGACGTTATCGCGGATATCAGCCGTTACACCGATATGGATATCGAGATTGAAGGCGAGGCGTTGCGCAAAATGCCGGTCGGCGGATATTTCCGCGTCGGCGAAGTCGATGCGCTATTTGAATCGCTCGAACTGACCTTCGGCCTGACGGTCGAGCATCTGGATGCACAGCGTGTTAAGCTGTCATTGCCGGCATAAATACAAACGCCGGCGCCAATCGTAACTGCACATATTCAGGGGGCCGGGGCGCAGAAATAGCGGAGATTTCGAGGGGCAAGCGAAAAAATGGAAAATAAATCGCTTTTTATACTGTGGATATCCTTACCCGCCGCATCAAACGTTATAGGCCGGCGGAAAACACGTTGATGAGGATAGCCTGGCCGACACATTCGGGTGGGACGTGTCGCGCGCTGTTGTTCGCGATGTGTTTGGTGCTGACGGTTTTTGCGGGCTGTAGCGATGTCGCTCGCGCTGCGGATCACAATCGTCGCTTCGACATTAACGTCGAAGAAAAGACGCTTGGCGCGGCGCTTGGGAAAATCGTAGCGCAAACGGGCATCACGGTTCTCTACCCTTATGAGTTGGCCAAGCGGGCGGGGATGAGGCCCGTTCATGGACGGTATACGGTCGAAGAGGCGCTGGACGCCTTGTTCGAAGGTACGGAGTTCTCCGGCGGTCTGACGGAAAACGGGACGGTGTTCATCTCGGTTTCCGGTGTTGAAATGGCGACAGACCGGGAGGCAAGCGTGCAATCGGGTAGACAGATCAAGCGTACATTGTTGGGCAGCGCAGCTGCATTTTTGTTCGGAACCGCCGGCATTTACGGTCATGGAACCGTTTACGCCCAGGATGAGATCGTCGTTACTGCGCAAAAACGCGCGCAAAGCCTTCAGGATGCGCCGATGGCGATCACGGCGTTGACGTCCGCCGATATCTCGCGCCGCAGCCTCGTGGGGATGGGCGATTATCTCAACACCGTGCCGGGCGTCACCCAGTCCGATTTCGGCGTCGGCCGCAACATTATCGTTATGCGGGGGATCGGCGCTTCGAACGCCGAAGAGGCGACGGTCGGCGTATATTTCGGCGAAATTCCATTGACCGGAATCGCGCAATCGTCTGCAACGGATATCAAGCTCGTCGATATTGAACGCATCGAAGTGCTGCGAGGGCCGCAGGGCACGCTGTACGGTTCCGGCTCCATGGGCGGCACCGTGCGTAATGTTCCCAAAGCGCCGAATTTGCAGGAATTCGAAGGTTCGCTCGAAGCGGGATATTCGGGAATGGCCGGCGGCGACAATTCAAAAATCGTCGCTGTCCTGAATGCGCCGCTGGTCGAAGACCGGTTCGGACTTCGCATCGCGGCGTACAAGTACGACAATGCGGGATATGTCGATAATATCGGCGCGAGCGATCCGGCGAAGTCGGCGCTGGCCGCGACATTCGGCGCGATCGTTGTTGACGAGGACAATGTCGGCGATACCGAATATGTCGGCATACGCGCGTCCGCTCTCTGGCGCCCGGTCGATCCGCTGAGCTTCACCTTCACTTACGTGCATCAGGATCTGACCCAGGACGGCTATAACGAGGTCGATCCGGCGCTCGGCGGTTACAAGGCTGCGCCTTTTTTCCTGAAGCAGGTGAATGGCGGCGCTGAAAAACTGACCGATGACATCGATATCGCCAACCTTGTCGCGGAATATGATTTCGGATCATTGTCGTTGCTGTCGACGTCGACCTGGTTCAAGGGGCAAAGCGACTCGTTCCGCGATGCGGGCCGCGTCGTTCCATTGCCGTTGCCGCAGGCGTTTGATTCCGGCAAGGACGGCGTCGTTCAGGAAGTGCGGCTCGTTTCCAATTTCGACGGGCCTTTCCAGTTTCTCGCCGGCTATTATTTCGAAGATCTCAGCACCTTCATCAATTCCGAGCTGTTCTGGGGCGGCGACGACGCCTTGCTGCCGGGCTTTCTCGGAACGGACCCGACCGATCTGTTCGGGTCGGATATCAGCTTCGCCATCAAGCAACACGCCGTATTCGGCGAGGCGAGCCTTGATATATTCGACAATCTGACCGCGACGGTCGGCGGGCGCTATTTCGACTACACGCGCAAAGACGACAACAGCCAGCGCGGTACGCTATCGGGCGGCGGCGTCGAGGTGCATGAAGAATCCGGCGAGGACGGCACAAGCTTTAAGGCGAGCCTTCACTACAAGCCGATCAGGAATGCGACGTTCTACGCCCAGTGGGCGCAAGGGTTCCGTCTCGGCAGACCGGCGACGCCGGCGCCGGCCGCCGTTTGCGACGTCAATAATGACGGACTTCTCGACGGCACAAGCGCCCCGGTCGATCCCGGCATCGTGCGTTCCGACAAACTCGACAGTTACGAAATCGGCGGCAAGTTCAATCTGTTCGACCAGCGCATGACGCTGAATGTCGCGGCCTATAACATCGAATGGGACGGCATTCCGGTTGACCTTTTCGCCATTCCCAATTGCGGGTTCAGCGTCACCGTCAATGCGGGCGAAGCGCGCTCGCGCGGCGTCGAAGTCGAAAGCACCATTCATCTGTTCGAAGGCGTTCGTCTCGATGTTGCAGGCTCCTACGTCGATGCGGAACTGACGAAGGACAATCCGGTGCTTGGCCCCGCGGGTACGCGGCTTCCGGGTTCGGCGCGCATTCAGGCGAGCGTCGGCGCGCAATATGATTTCACTGTCGCCACACATGACGCCTATGCGCGCGCTGACTATTCCTATGTCGGGCCGTTCTACAACGATCTCGGCCAGACGTTTCACGAAGTAGGGGACTATCACAAGGTCAACCTGCGCGCCGGCGTAAATATCGATCAGGTCAGCATCGAGGTCTATGCGACCAACCTGTTGAACGCGGATGAGCTTACCTATGTGATCCTGCCGGGCCGGGCCTATCGCCTGACGCCGCGCACGATCGGCGTTGAAATCGGCTATCGCTTCTAACGCTTCCACATACGGTGCGGGATCGCCGGCGCGGTCCCGCACATTCGCATACAGCCGCGCGCGCCGTTTCCATGCGTTAGATGGCGGTCAGTTTCAAAGAACCATGTCGGGAGTTGGGCGATGAAAATCGGGAAATCTGGCGTTAGGGGCCTTGCGGCGATATTCGGCGCCGCTTTCCTTGCGGCGGCGCCTGCTTACGCGGCGCCAGGCTGCGACAGCCGGAAAAAGGGCGGGGCGGATCAATGCACGCTTCCTCTTAAAACGACCGGCGCTCTCAGCTTCACCACGCAGGAAGGGACATGGATGTCGCTCGACGCGGCGGCGGACGGGCGCAGCCTCTATTTCGATTTGCTCGGCGACATTTACCGGCTCGGCCGTGAAGGCGGCCGCGCGGAGCCGATACTGACCGGCCTTGCGTTTGAAACGCAGCCGACAATTTCGCCTGACGGCGCCGCAATGGCTTTCATCAGCGATCGCGACGGTGCGGAAAATGTATGGATCGCAAATATTGACGGTTCCGGCGCGCGCCGCCTCACCGCTAATGAAGGTCTCGATCAATTCACCTCGCCGGCGTGGTCCGCAGACGGAAAGTATGTTTTCGTATCGCGCCTGTCAAAACTGTGGGACGTGTTCGACATCTGGATGTATCACACGCAGGGCGGGGCCGGCGTTCAAGTCACAAAGAACGACCAGCGGCGCGACGTTCCCTACACCCAGCGCATGAGCAGCACCGATCCCGCGCCTTCACCCGACGGGCGCTATCTCTATTTCACCACGCGCCAGGGCTCGTTCGATTACAATTCCGTGCTGCCCTTGTGGACGCTTATGCGCCGCGACCTCGTAACCGGCGCGCAGGAGACAGTGGTCGCCGCGCAAGGAAGCGCCATGCGCCCGGCGCTTTCGCCTGACGGGCGCCTGCTCGCTTACGCAGCGCGCGAAGACGGCGCGAGCGTTCTGCGATTGCGGGATCTCGAAACCGGCGAGGATCGCGTGCTTGCGCCGTCGGTGCAGCGCGACGCGCAGGAAGAACTTCCGATGCGCGGCCTGTTGCCAGCCTATTCCTTCACGCCGGACAGCTCGAAAGTGCTGATCGCCTATGGCGGCGGCTTGCATGAGCTTGACGCGCGCGACGGCGAGGCGCGCGATATTCCCTTCCGCGCCGATGTGCGCCTCGACATAGGCTCGCCGCTTGATGCGACCCAAAAAGAAAGCGGCGTCGCGCGCAACGCGCGGATTATCCAGTCGCCGCGTGTGTCGCCGGATGGGCGTCTTGTCGCCTTTTCCGCGCTCGGCGCAATTTATACAGCGCCCCTTTCGGCCGGGGGCGGCGCGCCGCAGCGCGTTTCGCCGGAGGGGATCAATGCGTTCCAACCCGTCTGGTCGCCGGACGGGCGAACGCTCGCATACGTTAGCTGGTCGTCCGAGGGCGGACATTTGTGGAAGACGGCGGCGGACGGCGGCGAGCCGGCGCGCCTGTCCGAAACGGCGGCGGCGTTCACCAGCCCCGTATTTTCGCCCGACGGCGCCTTTGTCTTTGCGTTGCGCGGCGGCGTTTACGACAGGCTCAACAATTATTCCGAGGCGATCGGACCGGTTCTCGCAAAAGATATTGTTCGCGTCGGCGCCGATGGCGGTCCCGTCGAGCGCGTTGCGACGGCGATGGGCGCCGGCAATCATCTGTTTTCGGCCGACGCCGGAAATCTTCATTTCGCCGGATCGCCGGCGCGACTTCATTTCTTCGCCGGCGATGGGGTCTATTCGGTCGATGAAAACGGAGCGGACAGGCGCGCGATCATCGCCGTGCAGGTCGCCTCCGATACGACCGTGGACGGGATCGAATTTGCGACAAATGTGCGCGTGAGCCCCGACGGGCGCTGGGCGCTAGCGCGCCTCGGCTCGCAATTGCATCTTGTCGCCGCGCCCCGTCTCGGCGGCGAGATGAGCGTTCTGGATTTGAAGGCGCCATCGGTCGCCTATGCGAAAATCGCCGGCGGCGGCGCCGACAGTTTCGACTGGGCCGATGGCGGACGCTCGATCGTCTGGTCTGCGGGATCAACGCTTTACCGCCTTTCGCTGGCCGCGGTGAATTTTATCGATCCGGCGAAGACGCCGGCGCCGCAAGCCTATCCGATGGACGTTCCGTTTGAGCGCGACGTGCGTCAGGGCGCGCGATTGCTGCGCGGGGCGACTGCACTCACCATGAAGGGCGATGAGGCGATCGAGAACGCCGACATTCTCGTTGTCGGCGATCGTATCGCCGCCGTCGGACCCAATGGCGGCGTCAAGGTTCCCGCCGGCGCGGATATCGTCGATGTGACAGGCCGGTTTATCACGCCGGGCTTCGTCGATACGCATGCGCACTGGACCGATATTCGCCGCGGCGTATTCGACGACACGGTCTGGAGCCTGCCGCTCAACCTCGCTTACGGCGTCACTGCGGGCCTCGACCCGCAGGCGTTCACCTCCGACATGTTCGTTTATCAGGATCTGGTCGATGCGGGCCGCATACTCGGGCCGCGCGCCTATTCGACCGGCGCGGGCATATTTTCGACGAGCAACATCCAGTCCGAGGTCGAGGCCGAAAACCTGCTGCGTCTTTATCGCGATCACTACGGCACGCGAAATATCAAGGCGTATGCTTCCGGCAATCGCGAGCAGAGGCAGTGGATCGTCAATGCGTCCAGAAAACTCGGCATGATCCCGACGACCGAAGGCGCGCTTAACACCGGGCTCGATCTCACTCATGCGATCGACGGCTTCGCCGGCAACGAACACGCAATGCCGACGACGCCGCTTTATCGCGATGTGATCGAACTCTATGCGCGAACGGGAATCGGCTACACGCCGACGCTTCTGGTTTCCTATGGCGGGCCGTGGGCGCAGGAGAAATTCTTCGCCGAGCGCGACCCCGCATCGCTGGAAAAAATCCGCCGCTTCATGCCGCAATCCGTGATCGACCAGAAAACGACGCGCCGTTTCTGGGTGCGGCCGCGCGACCAGGTTTATCCCGCACTCGCAAAAGGCGCCGCCGATATCTATCGCGCGGGCGGGCGGATCGGCGTCGGCAGCCATGGCGAGTTTCAAGGGCTCGGCTATCATTGGGAAATGGAGGCGCTGACCAGCGGCGGGCTGACGCCGCATGAAGTCCTTCAGATCGCGACGCGCGTTTCGGCGGACATTATCGGCCGCGAAACGGATATCGGTACGATCGAGGCAGGAAAATATGCGGACCTCGTCATCCTGGAAAAAGATCCGCGGGCCGATATCCGCAATACGACATCGATCCTGTTCGTAATGAAAAATGGGCGCCTCTACGACGATGAAACCCTGAATGAGGTGAAATGACGCCGGCCTATTGAGCCGACCCATCGCACCGGACCATCGCGGAACGCCCGTTTCTCGCAGTCCAAACCCGGCCTTCCGAACCTGGCCGATCGTCCAAATTGCTCGAACTCGCCGGCGATCGAGGTCGCCTTTTTCCCGCGCGCCGACATCAGCGCCCTTTGGGGCGAGTATTGCGCCAGACGCAACATAAAACCAAACAGCGTGGCATTGCCGGCAAGCGAAAGAGGGCTAGCCTAACTCCTTTATTTCTAAACCGTCGATGAGGGAGGGTGAGCGATGGAAGCCCCGGAAAAGCCGGTATTCAAACGCGCAGACCATGTTTCTCTAACGGTGAGCGATCTTGATGCGACAGTCCGATTTTATGTCGAGACGATGGGCGCGTCGCTGATTTATCGCATGGGCCCGTTCGACGCCGCGGAAATCCCGGCGATGGAGGATGGCCGCGACTGGACGGACGCGCATGTCAACGTTAAGGGCGCGCGCCTTGAGATTGCGATGATCAAAATCGCCGACAATCTCAATATGGAGCTGTTCGCCTACGAAAAGCCGGACGACGCGCGCAAGGACGCGCCGCGAAACTGCGATGTCGGCGCGCGGCACGTTTGCATGGAGGTTGACGACATACACAAGGCGATCGCCTATCTGTCTGCGCATGGCTGCAAGGCGATGTCCGGACCGATCGTTTCAAAGGACGGTCCATGCCCGCCATCCATGTCCTGGTATGTGCTTGATCCGTTCGGCATCCAGCTAGAGCTTGTCGAATATCTGAATTGACGGCGTAAAACAAAGAGAGGAAATTCGTATGCGCGCCTTGTTGATCGCCGCGGCGAGTTTGCTCTTGTCCCTGCCGGCGCTGGCGGACGCTGCGGATCAGCGGGCCTTGACGCTTGAGGCGATTTTCCAGACGCCGGCGCCCGGCGATAATGCGCCGGCCAATATCCGGTGGACAGCGGACGGGCGCGCATTCTTGTATCTCGGCCGGAATGCGCGGACCGGCGCCGCCGAGATCGTGCGGAACGAGATTTCAAGCGGAAAAGAGCGCGTCGTAATCCCGAGCCGGGAGCTCGCCGTTTCGAAAAAGCCGATCGCCGTATCGCGCTTCGAGCGGGCGGGCGAAAAATATTTCCTGATCGCGGGCGCGCAGACGCGAACATGGGACGGCGTGATGGAGGCGCCGTTTTACGTCTACGACGCCGCCTCGCGCCGGATGCGCGCATTGGGACGCGAGGGAGCGCCGCTGCGCAATGTCGCGCTTTCGCCCGACGGCGCGCGTGTCGGGTATGTTTACGAAAACAATCTTTATATCGCCGACCTCGACAGCCTCGCCGAAACCGCCGTGACGAGCGATGGCGATGAGAATATTTTCAATGGAATTTTCGACTATGGCAGTACGGAATTTGATTCCATGCAAGCCTGGAACTGGTCGCCTGACGGAACGAAAATCGCGTTCTGGCGGCTCGACGCGACGAATGTCAAAACCTTTTATATCGTCGATGAACTTGGAAAATATAACACCGTCAAGCCGCTTAAATATCCGGATACGGGCGAAGCGCATGCGGTGATCAAGATCGGCGTATATGATGTCGCCGACAGGACGACCCTCTGGATGGATACGGGCGACAATCCCGACGATTATATCCCACGGGTCGGCTGGACCGCCGATTCGCATTCTCTTGTCATTCAGCGCCTCGCCCGCGATCACAAAACACTCGATCTGTTGCTCGGCGATATCCGCACGGGACGCAGCGAACGCTTCCATACCGAATCCGATCCCGCCTGGATTGATATCACCGACGATCTCATCCCGCTTTCCGATCCATCGAAATTCATCTGGACCTCGGAGAAAAGCGGCTTTCGACACGCCTATCTCCTCGATACGGAGGGCGGTGCGCGCGCCATTACGCAAGGCGACTGGGAGATAACTTCCCTGATCGATGTCGATGAAGCGGTGGGCTGGCTATATTTCTACGCCAAGAAAGACGCTCTGATCGACCGCAATGTCTACCGTGTGCGGCTCGACGGAACGGGGCTTGAGCGTCTGACGCGCGAGGCGGGATGGCATGAATGGCGCTTTTCGCCCGACCATAAATATGTCGTCGCGACAAATTCGGACGCCAACACTCCGCCGAGCCTCGTTCTTGAAAATGCTGCCGGCGAGACGATCCGCGTCCTGAGCGACGGCGCAACAGCGCCCGCCGCGCAGTTCGCGCGGCCGCGCGCTGAATTCTTCAGTTTCAAAACGAGCGACGGGGTCTCCCTGAACGCGATGATGATTAAGCCGCGCGATTTCGATCCTTCGAAAAAATATCCCGTCATCGCCTACGCCTACGGGAACGCGGGATCGCAGATCGTCGTCAACCGCTGGGGAATCGACAAACGGTCTTCATCGCGTCACCTTTGGCATTATTATATGGCCGACCAGGGCTACATCATATTTCTCGTCGACAATCGGACGACCAGCGGGCGCGGGAAAAAAGCGAAAAACCTGACCTATGGCCATTACGGAAAATATGCGGTCAGCGACGAGTTGGAGGCTGCCGAGTATCTTGGAACCTTGCCGTATATCGACAGGGAGCGGCTCGGCTTTTGGGGGTGGAGCGGCGGCGCGTATCTCGCCTGCGCGCTGATGACGAAGGGCGCGCCGAACTTTAAAGTCGGCGTCAGCGTCGCCCCCGTTATCGATCTTGAGCGGTATCAGTCCGTCGGCGTCGAACGCTGGATGGGCCAGCTCAAGGACAATCCCGAAGGCTATTTCGACGTCAACGTGATGAACGACGCTGACAAGCTGGAGGGCAAGCTGTTGCTCATTCACGGCACGGGCGATGAAAATGTGAAATTCGCCTACACGCTTCAATTCGCCGATTCACTGATCAAGGCGGGAAAGCAGTTCGACATGATGGTCTATCCGAACCAGCATCATGCGCTTACCGATGTGCAACTGCATGTCTATACAAAAATCACCGATTATTTTCGCGACAATCTTTAGACGGCGCAGGAGGATCAAAACGTGGCAACGACAAAAATCAATCCGTCGGAATTATATGACAGCGTTCGTTACGGCTTTTCGCATGCGGTAAAGGGCGGCGGCGGTGAATTGATCCATTGCGCAGGACAGCTCGCCTGGGACAAGGATTACAATCTAATCGGCGCCGGCGATATCGGCGCGCAGGCGCGCCAATGTCTCAAAAATCTCAAGGCGGCGCTCGCTGCGGCGGGGGCGGGACCGGAAAACGTCGTCCGCATTCGCACCTATGTCGTCGGTCACAAGCCGGAATATCTGGAGCCTGTAAGCACGGCGCTTGCGGAGTTTTACGGCGGCGGCGAACCCGCGCCGAATACCTGGATCGGGGTGCAGACGCTCGTAATGCCGGAGTTCCTTATAGAGATCGAGGCGACGGCCGAGATCTGATTTTCCGGATCTGAATTGATCCATCGCCGCGTCATCCGCGCGAAGCAGCAGAAAAGGGTTTTGAAATGAGAATGTTTGGCGGCTTGATTGCGGCGACATGCGTTTTGTTTTCGTCGCTTCAGGCGTGGGCGGACGAGGCCGCAGACGCGGCGTTTTACGCCTTCCTCGATCAGATTTACGAAAGGGATGTCGCCGAGAGCCCGATGCTCGCATCCTCTCTCGGGGAAGATCGCGATCAGGACCGTTGGGATGATGTGTCGGACGCGGCGCTCGACAGAAAGGATGAGCGCACGCGTGGCGAACTTGAATATCTGAAAAAGAATTTCGATCCCGATGCGCTCAGCGACCGGGCGAAGTTTCATTACCTCGTTATCGAAGACGAGTTGAAACTGCGCCTTGAACGGGGAAAATGGCGCTATCACAATTATACGCTGAACCAGATTGTCGGCCTGCATCTCGGCGTTGCGGGATTGCTGACGAAGCAGCATACAGTCAAGAAGCCCGCCGATGCGGACGCATATATCGCCCGTCTCAAGGGCGTTGAACCACTGATGGCCGATTTGACGGCCTTTATGAAATTGCGGAACGAAAAGGGCTTTTACGGGCCGCGGTCGGTTTATCCGCGTCTTTTGACCGGCGCGCGGAAACTGGTGAGCGGCGCGCCCTTCGAAGAGGGCGAGGGCGTCGCCGACAATCCGATCTGGGCCGATTTTCAGCAAAAGGTTGCGGCGCTCGACATTCCCCCGGCGCGCAAGGCGGAATATCTCGCGCGCGCGAAGTCTGCGCTGCAGAACGAATTTCGCACCGGTTATCAAAACCTGATCGCGCAGCTTGAAAAGGAGGAGCGCGAGACGAAAATCGACGGCGGCGTCTGGCAGCTTCCTGACGGCGACCGCTATTACGAGTTCCTGGTGCGCCAGTTCACGACGACGGATATGACCCCGGCGCAGATACATGAGCTGGGCCTTAAAGAGGTCGCGCGCATCCACAAGGAAATGAACAAGATCAAGAAAGAGGTCGGGTTCAAGGGCGACCTCAAGGCGTTTTTCACCTATCTGAAAACCGATCCGAAATTCTATCTTCCCGAAACGGATCTGGGGCGCGAGGCTTATATCAAGACCGCTGAGGCGGCGCTTGCGCGCATGGCCGCGCGTATTCCGCAAGCGTTTTACGAATTGCCGCCGATCTCGCTTGAGGTGCGCCGGTTCGAGCCTTATCGCGAAAAGTCTTCCGCCGCCGCCTTGTATGAACCGGGCGCGGCCGACAATTCGCGGCCAGGGCGCGTGTTTTTAAAGCTCGACAAGATGGACGGCGCGCCGCTGCCCGATCTCGAAGCGCTCGTCTATCATGAAGGCTTGCCCGGGCATCATATGCAGATTTCGACGATCCTCAGCGATCCGAATATGCCAAAACTGCGCAAACAGGAGCTTTGGTATTCGAACAGCGCATTCGTCGAAGGCTGGGCGCTATACGCGGAATCCCTGGCGAAAGATCTCGGCGCCTATGAGAGTCCCTATTCCGATTTCGGCCGGCTTTCGGGCGAGCTTTGGCGCGCCTGCCGCCTCGTTGTCGACAGCGGCCTGCATTACAAGCGCTGGACGCGCGAGCAAGCCATCGAATATCTCAACGCCAATACAGCGAGCCCGGAGGAATCCAATATACGCGCCGTCGATCGATACCTCGGCGTGCCGGGACAGGCGACGAGCTTCAAAGTGGGAATGATCAAGTTTGAAGAAAAGCGCGATGAGGCGCGCAAGGCGCTCGGCGACCGCTTCGACATTCGCGGCTATCATCAGGCGGCGCTTGAAAACGGCTACGTGCCGCTCTGGGCGATGGAGTACTGGGTCGATCACTGGATCGAGCAAACGAAGCGCGGCGAGGGCGGCGGCGAATAGCTTCCGCCCGGCCCGGCTGCGAGACGGCGCCGGGCCAAACGGGAGGCGATGAGGTGTTTATTTGCGCGCAAGGATTTTCGGATTAATCGCAGGCGCCGGCAGGCTCGCATCACAATTATCATTATCGTGAACTAAAAAAATGCTCCCGGCGGGCGAACCCGCCGGGAGCATAAATGCGAAGGCTATCGGCGCCGGCCCTGTCGGGGCGCCGCGGCGTTATTCGTCAGGCGTCTCCGGCTTGTCGTATTGCAGGAAGTTCAGGAAATCGATTTTTCCGTCCTTCACGACGACATATCCCATAACATGGGTTTCGCCCGACCAGGGATCGCTCTCCGAGTTGCGGCCCTGATTCACATGATAGGTGAAAATCTTGTCGCCTTCCGCAAACTCCTCGCGCATCGGAAGCGAGATGCGGATATGCGGGTAATTGGGCTTGAGCGCATTAAAGCGTTCGGCCAGCGATTGAAGGCCCTTTTCCGAGCGCCGCCCATTGATGACGAAAACGATATCGTCTGTGAAATATTGGGAAAAACCTTCCGCCGTCATCGGCTCGTCGTCATTATAGGCGACGTTCCACCATTCGAACATGCGGGTGAGAACCGTTTTCTCCGCGTCTTCGGCGAAGGCGGTCGCATTGGCCAGCATCGCGCCGCCAAGCGCCAGCGCCGAGATTGCGGCTCGTCCGATTTGCCTGGCAAACATTCGCAATCCTCCCTTAAGGCGTTATTTTAAAAGCGGCGCAAGCCGGTGGACCGGCGCCGTACCCGCGCGCAACACGCCGTCAACGAAATTGCGCGTTGAAAAGCCGTCGCCGAGGCGTTTTTGTTCGCTCTCCCAAAGCTCGACAAAGCCGTGATAGCCGAGGAAATAGGTTATGATCTGGAACGGGCTGTTGACGACGCGATCCCACAGGTTTTCCGCAAATTGCGGGGCGAGAAGGCCGCGCGTCGTGGCGAAATTCATGACATCGCCCTTGTTCCAGTCCTTTGTGTGAACCTGGACGCTGACATAGGCGCGCGTCGCATTTTCAATACGCTTGCGCAGATGCGCAAGGCGCGTGAGAAGATCGCCGCCGCCCCAGCCGGCGTTCAGCATAAGGATTTCGCTGAACGATCCCCATCCTTCCGCATAGATATCGTTGCCGAACAGCATGCGCCAGGCCGGCGCATGAAGAACGCCCGTTTTCGCCTGCATGTAATGGCCGGGGAACATCTCATGCGAGATGATCATTTCGTTGAAGTGATCGTTATACGACCGGTAAAACCCTTCCTTCTGGCGCGCCGGCGCGTCATCGGGAACATAGGGCAGCAGGAACAATGTGTCCGATTGCGGGCTGAACGGGCCGGTCGGGTAAACGCCGCCGAACGCGACACTCGCCAGATGCGCCGGCGACATGGCGATATATAGCGTTCGCGGATCAGGCAGGGTCGCCAACCCCTTTTCGCGAATAAACGCTTCCGCCTTGTCGGTCAGCGTGGTGAAGTCCTCAAGCATCTCGGCGCTCGACGCCGGCCGGTCGTCCTCCATAGCGGCCAGGGCCGCAGCCAGGACGGCTTCATCGCTTTCGCCGGCGGTGGAAGAATCGCCGCCGCCGTTTTGCGTGCGCCAGCGCCGCGACACCTCGATCATCTCCGCGCGCACGCGGTCGATTTCCGCTGCTGCAAGCGCCGACAATTCTTCCGGTGTGACGGCGCCGTCCGCGTATATCTCAAGACGGCGCGCATAAGTCGCAGCACCGTAAGCAACCGGCGAGGACGCCGAGGGAATAATGTTGGCGTCGATATGATCGGCGAGCGCATCGACGCTTACCGCCGCCTCGCGCGCAGCGGTCTGGATTTTCTCGCCGCCGCCATCAAGGCCCCAGCCCGCAATAATTCCGGGAAGGCCGTTCCTGTAAAATAATGCGGTCTGACGAAGCACGCCGAGCGCGCCTTGCGCGCGTTCCTTGTTGGCGTCCTTCAATTGATTGAGGCCGATTTTGCAAAGCTCTTTCACGCCGGCGAGGCGCGCGGAGACCGCGGCCGCTTTTTCCGCAGCGTCAAGGTCGTCGCGCACGAGAAGGTGGGTCAACGCCTGGGAAATGAAGTCGGAGTAAAGTTCCGGCTCCGCGCTGAGCGCATCGGCCTGCGTCCAGAGTTCGATTTCCCATTTCGCCTGACGCGCCAGCATGGCTGCATCAAGCTGGGTCTCTACGTCCGGCGAGGTAAGAAACGGCGCAAGTTTTTCGGAAAGGATTTCGTTCTCGCGCACCCAGGCGGCGATACGTTCCTGCGAAAGAACTTCAAACGCGCCGGCGGACGCCTTGCGCCCTTCGCCATACGCTCTCGTTGGATAAAAACCGGCCCATTTCTCGATATAGGCGTTCGCGATATCGCCGATCGAGGAATTCAGCACGAGTTGCTTCGGCGCGCAGCCGCTGATCGCCGCGGCCAGAGAGAAAAGAAGCACCGAACGGCGCTGAATTCGAATAGGCTCCATCGAAATGACTCCCTTATGAAACCGTCGTCTGCATGGATGGGCGCGCCATCCATGCAGACGGAAGGGATGAGGCGTTTACTGGAATTTTCCAGTAAACCGGATCCCGAAGTTTCGGAACGACGGCTCGATAAAGAGGCCGCCTGCGAACGCTTTCTGGTAGGCGTTCGTGAAGTAGACGTTATCGAAAATATTCTCCGCATAAAGGGTGACGGTGTAATTTTCGGTCTCAACGCCGGCCCGCATGTTCACGACATTGAACGAGGGCACTTCCCACGGGAAGCCGGACCGGATCAAGGCGCTGTTCGACGCGCGGATTTCGTCGCGATAGTTCCATTCCGCGCGGAGAAATCCTTCCCACTCGTTGGTGATGGGCCTTCTGTATTCCGCGTCGGCGGACAGCGTCCATTTCGGCGAGTTGGGAATGGTTAGGCCGTCAAGCACGCGGTTTGCGCCGTCGATATAGGAGGTGAACTTCTCGTATTTCGCGTCGAGATACCCGACGGAGAAGTTCATGGTCAGATTGTCGGAAAGATAGGCGGACGCGCCAAGCTCGGCGCCCTTTGACGTCGCTTTTTCCGCATTCTCGATCCCGCCGAACAGGATGAGGTTGCCGCTGGCGTCCGTACCCGCTTGCTGGAAGACCGTCTGGAGATCTTTCCAGTCCATGTAAAACACCGCAGCGTTGAGGCGCAGACGGTTGTCGAAGAGATCGGCTTTGGCGCCGACTTCATAGTTCCAGAGCGATTCCGGCTCGTAGGTTTCAGCGCCGGGGAAGGGGCTGACCTGCACGCCGCCGGATTTGAAGCCTTTCGCAGCCGATGCGTAAAGCTGTGCGTCGTCCGTAACCTGGAATCTCAGCGCGACGCGCGGCGAGAAGTCGCGGAATGTGTCGTCAATCGAAACGCGCACGACCGTGGCGCCCGTAACGCTGTCTTCAGACTGCTTGATTTTCTCGATGCTGTAGCGTCCGCCCGCCGAAAGCGTCAGCCTGTCGAGAAGCGTCCAGTCCACCTGACCGAAGACGGCGAAATTCTTCGAACTGCCGATGGAATCAGACCTGTCGATCATGAATCCAACCGGCAAGCCGAATAGCGGATCGTTGCCGACGAATGTACGGTTCGTACTGGTTCCTTTGTCATTGGCGTAAAGAAGGCCGAGGTTCCACAGGAACGGTCCGGAGCCGGTGTTTTGAATCCGAAATTCCTGGCTGAAGCTGCTGCGCGGCGTCTCGCGGAATTCGTTGAAGAAGTCCTTGCTGCCGCCGTCAATGTCGCCGCGATGGAAGAAGTCGGATTCCATATAGCCGGTGATGCTCGTTATCGCGACTGGGCCGGCGTCATATTGCGCGTTGGAGACGACATATTTGAATTTCGTACCAACTGTTTGCGGATGGTTGAAATTCACGTGCCGTCTGTTTGTCGGATAAAAACCGACGCCGTCCGGATCGGGATCGGCGAGGCCGTCGCCGTCGCGGTCGGGGAAGTGCGCATAAAGCGTCCCGCCGGCGAAGGTTGAAAAGACGCCCGAGGGTACGCCGGCGCGCATGCCTGTTTTCTCGTCCACATAGGCGCCGATAACATCAACCGTGAGCTGATCGTTCGGCGTAAACCGCATCGAGCCCTTGAAATATTTGAAGGTCGATCTGTTGCCGCCGCCGACCGGATTGATGTTCGTGATGTTGCCGTCCGTGTCGAAGATTTTCGCGTTGAGGCGGATGGCAAGCACGTCGTTGACGATGGGAACGTTCACGACGCCCTCGACATCATGCGTGTTAAAGCGGCTGTAATCGAGCGTAACCGAACCCGCCCATTCATTGTCGGGCCGGTTCGACGTGATGCTGATGCCGCCGCCGATTGCGTTGCGGCCGAAATAGGTCGCCTGGGGCCCGCGCAGCACTTCGATTCGCTCGATATCCATGATCGGCGGGTTGACGCTGCTGCCGGAGATGCTGAAGCCGTCCACATAATAGCCGAAAGTGGAGGTGCGCAGCGCCGAGTCGGCGGTGAGGAAGTTCGTAACGCCGCGAATGCTGATCTCGTGACGCGAGCGCGCGCCGTTGGAGACGAAGCTGGCGTTCGGGGTGCGGGCGATATAATCGCCGACGTCGTCGAACTTGTTCTTTTCAATATCGTCGCCGGTGAAGGCGGATATGCTGATGGGCACTTCCTGCAGGCTTTGTTCGCGCTGCTGCGCCGTGACGATGATCGTGTCGAAACCGGCGGTTGAACTCGACGAATCCTGATCCGACGTTTGCGCAAAAGCCGGCGAACAGGCTATTGCGGCGGCCGAAACCAGGCCCGAATAAAGCAATTGACGTTTAAAGGCGTGTGCGGACTTCATTGATCCCTCCCTTGACCAGCTATCAGCGTGGGCGCTTGTTCTTACAAAGCGAAAATCCCGGCTGCCGCGCGCCCGGAAGGCGTAAACGCCTCGAATAGGCGTGCGGCGGCATGAGGGATATTCAGTCGAAGTCCGGGTGTTGTTTCAATAACAGCGCCTGCGGGAATATGTTGCTTATGACGCAATTGGAGAATTGCGCATGGATACGGGCGCGAATTGATGCGCCGATGCATTCGCGCCGGCGCGATCGCGCCAGGGCGAATTACGCGGCCCCAAGGCGCAGCGGTTCAGATCAGGTTGATAATAAAGACGGCGGTGATGACGGCCGGGATCGCGTAGCGCGCGGAGAAAAGCCAGATGCGGAAAAGCGCGCCGTCTTTGAGGTTGAGTTCATCGAGAAGACTCGCGCGCGACAATCCCCAGCCGGCGATAATAGAAACGCAGATACCGCCGATCGGCATCATCAGGTTGGAAACGAAATAATCGAACAGCCCGAAGATCGTTTTGTCCTGGAAAGCGGAGATCATGGCGAGCGGCCTGACATCGGCCCAGATATTGTAGGAAAAAACCGTCAGCATGCCGGCGGCGAAAAGGAAGAGGGCTGTCGCCGCCGTCACGGGAAGGCGGGGAAGATCGGTCAGGTCTTCAAGGCAGGCGATAATCATCTCAAGCATGGTGATCGCGGATGTAAGCGCGGCCATTGCTAGCAAAAGGAAAAACAGCGGTCCGACAAAGGCGCCGCCGGGCATTTGTCCGAACGCGACGGGAAGCGTGACGAAAATCAGCCCCGGCCCTTCGGCAGGGGACAGGCCGTTTGCAAATACGATCGGAAATATCGCAAGACCGGCCAGAATCGCGACGCCGCCATCGGTCGCCGCGACGATGAGCGCCGACGAAACGATTGACGTTTTCTTGTCCATATAGGCGGCGATCGTCATGAGGACGCCGACGCCGACGCCGAGCGAGAAGAACGCCTGCCCAAACGCCATCAGGACGACGGTGGGCGTCACCGCGGAAAAATCGAACACGAACATGAAGCTCAGTGCGCGGCGGAAGTCGCCGTAAAGCGCGGCGTAAATCAAAAGCGCGCCGAGAATGACGAACAATCCCGGCGTCATGACGCCGAGTATTTTTTCGAGCCCGTTTTTGACGCCGAGCGCCACCGTGCCGGCCGTCAGGATGATGAAGGCGGCGAAGCTGGCGGTCATGCGCGCCGGCGACGCGAGCAGGGCGTCGAGACCGGCCGTCGCCTCCTGCGCTGTCACGGTTTCGAGGGGCTTCAACAGCGAGCTGACAAAATAGTCGATAGTCCAGCCCGCAATGACGGCGTAAAAGCTCAGCGCGATGAAAACGGTTACCGCCGCCAGCCAGCCATAGAGCCGCCAACGCGGCGACAGGCCTTCTTTTTCGGCGAGCGCGCTCATGTTCCGCACGACGCTCTGTCCGCCGCGCCTGCCGATGACGAATTCCGCGATAACGGCGGGCATCGCGATGCAAAGAAGCGCGAGGGCGTAAATCAGGACGAAAGCGCCGCCGCCGTTTTCGCCGGCGACATAGGTGAATTTCCAGATATTCGAAATGCCGACGGAACTGCCGATCGCAGCCGCGAAAAAATAAAGCGTCGACGTCCATTGGCGCTGTTGCATAAGGCGAATTTCCCGGTGATTTTCTGGCCTTTAATGCGCCCCGCAGCGCCAACCTGATTTTGTATGTCTTCGGGGCGCCGCGGACAATGCATGCGAAATGCGGCGGGCGTTGCGGTCAGCGCAACGCGAATATCTTCATCGCAATTCGTTCTGGAAGTAGCGGCGCAGATAGGTGAGGAACGCCTTCGCCGACACGGGCAAGAGCCGGCCGGATCGGGTGACGATGCCCGCGGTCGTGCCGGAAAGGCCCTTGCTTTCGACCGGCATGGAAACGAGAAGGCCGGCTTTCAGTTCCTTGAACACGGCGAGGTCAGGCAGGATCGTTACCGTATCCGGCGCCATCGCGCTGTTTTTGAGGATCATCAGGGAGTTCGAAGTCAGCGTCGGCGTCAGCACGAAGTTTTCCTTGGCGGCCGCCTGTTCCATCACTTCGCGAATACGAAAATTCTTGGGCGGCAGCGCGTATTTTTCGCCGTCTAGGTCTTTGAATCTCAGGCTTTCCTTTTTCGCCAGCGGGTTTCGCGGCGACATGACGGCTTTGAGGGGAAGCTGATAGGTCTGCTGGGTCGCAATGCGCGGCGCGGACGGCGAATCGAAAACCATGCCCACATGCGCTTCATCGGATTCGACGGATGAAAGGATCTGGTTCGTTCCGGCGACGACGACTTCGAGTTTGACGCCCGGATAGGCGGCTTCAAAAGCGCTGATCGATTCCGACAAAAGATCGCTAACAAACCCTTCGCCGGTCGCGATTTTCACGACGCCGCGCCGCAGGCCGCGAATCTCGTCGAGATGCGAGGCGAGCGTTTCCTTTCGCGCGAGATCCTCGCGGTAATATTCAACGACCATCTCGCCGGCTTCCGTGAGCTTGGCCTTGCTGCGCCCGCGCTCCAGGACCGCGACGCCGAGTTCCTGTTCCAAAATCGCGATCTGGCGACTGACAGACGAGGGTGAGACGTTCACCTTTTCGCTTGCGGCCCGCATCGAGCCGCAAAGAGCCACTTCATAGAGATAACGCAGTCGCGCGAGATTGAAGTCCATTTAAGCGTAACCGGAAGTTGTTTGCGCTCCGCGCAACGAAAATGTCTAACCATTGTAATAGGCGGCACGCTCAAATTCCAGTAATTATTGCACTCGAAAGTTGCCCTGCGCGCGGAGAGAAGGCTGCGGCGTGTGGCGCTTTTCTGTCCGATTGCAACGAGCCTAAGAACGGGGAGCCCATTTTATGGACAGAGACTCGATTGATTGGCGCGGCTACATTCCCGCGATTACGACGCCATTCAACGAGCGGTTCGAGCTTGATCTTCAAATGCTACGGGATCTGCTGGAATGGCTCAATCAGGAGCAAATGCATGGAATAGTCGTCGCCGGCACGACAG
Source organism: Parvularculaceae bacterium (assembly GCA_020446945.1). GTDB lineage: Bacteria > Pseudomonadota > Alphaproteobacteria > Caulobacterales > Parvularculaceae > Amphiplicatus. The sequence continues at coordinate 22,599 of JAGRDS010000033.1, read as the reverse complement.
GCGAATGGTTCTCAATGTCGACGGAGGAGAAGGTCGCGCTGTTTCGTACGACCGGCGAAACGTTGCGCGGCAAGATGTCTTTGATCGCGGGCTGCAACGCTTTTACGGCGAATGAAACGATATCTCTTGCGTCGGTTGCGAAAGAATCCGGTTTTAACGGCGTGCTTGTTACGCCGCCGCCCTATGTTCGCCCGTCCGATGAGGGCGTGTATGCTTTTTACAAGGATATCAATGACGCGGTTGATATTCCTGTTTGCATCTACAACTGGCCGCCGGGCACCGGCATCGACATGGGGCTGGAGCTGCTGGAGCGCTTGTGCGACCTCGAAATGGTGGTTGCGCTGAAAAACTCGACCGGCGACAGCGACAAATTTTACCGGGAGGCGCGCGCGCTTCATGACCGGGTTCGCATTTTCGGCCTGCCGATGAACGAGCAGGGGGTCCGGTTGCTCGATGACGGCGTCGCCGACGGGCTTATGGGATCGGGCGCGGTTCTCGGCCGCAATCAGCCGATGTTTTTCGAGGAATATTGGCGCGGCGAGGTGAAAAGCGCGCTTCGTTACGGGGCGATGGACCGCGTAATCATGAATGAATGGTTTGACGATAATTTCATAGCGCGGTTCGGTTCGGCGCAGGCGATCATGAAAACCGCGCTCAATCTGCAGGGTTTGCCGGGTGGAATGCCCCGCAGGCCGATCCTGCCCTTGTCCGATGAGGAGACCGATCTTGTCCGGCGCTCGCTCGAAAGCCTCAAGATTTTGGAAGATTATGGCGAGGCGAAACGCCTATAATGGCGGATAATGAATCGGTACGACGTCCTGGTGATCGGCGGCGGGCTAATCGGATGCGCGAGCGCCTGTTACCTCGCGCGACGCGGCCTGCGCGTCTTTCTCGCCGAAAAGAATGACCTCAACAGTCTCGCGTCCGGGCAGAATGCGGGGTCGCTGCATTTTCAGCTTGAACACAGGCTGATCGAACATGGCGACGCGCTCGCCGCACAGTTCGCGCAGGTGCTGCCCTTGAACGCGTACGCCTCGCGCCTCTGGGCGGGGCTTGAAGAGGATCTCGGCGCAAGCCTCGGGGTTCGGATGGACGGCGGGCTGATGCTCGCGGCGACGGACGAGGAAACCGAGCTGCTGCACAAGAAGCAGGCGCTTGAAAGCAAGTCCGGAATCGATACGCGCATGCTGAAAGGCGCGGCGCTGCGCGCATGCGCGCCCTATCTCGGCGAGGATGTGCGCGCTGCAAGTTTCCTCGCGACGGAAGGCAGCGCAAATCCGCGCCTCGTTACGCTCGCCTACGCCCGTGCGGCCGCAAAGGCGGGCGCCGGCGTTTACGCCGGATGCGAAGTGGCCGCCCTCTCGCGCGGCGGCGGCGTTTGGCGCGCCGACCTCATCGGGGCGAATGCGCCGGCGGCGCGCATCTGCGCGGACAATGTCCTGAATGCGGCGGGCGCTTTCGCCGGTCGCGCCGCGCTGCTTGCGCATCTTCATCTGCCGGTTATGCCCGTGCCGCTAATGATGTGCGTTACCGACCGCGCGCCGCCGGCCATTCCCCATCTTGTTCAGCGCGCCGGCGCGCGGCTTTCCATGAAACAGGCGCGCGACGGCAACATCATCATCGGCGGCGGCTGGCCGGCGCGGTTCAGGACCGCGAACGGAACGCCCGATTTCTCCAGGCGCCCGAAACTTATTCATTCCAATGTGGCGCGCAATCTGGCGCTGGCCGTGCAGGCGGCGCCGCTTGTCGCGCAAAGGCGGCTGTTGCGGTGCTGGACCGGCGTTGTCGGCGTGACGCCCGATCAATTGCCCTATCTCGGCGCGGTTTCAAAATCCTCCGGATTTTACGCTGCGGTCGGCGGTTCCGGGTTCACGCTGGGACCGGCCTACGCCTCTTTGATGGCTGAGCTTATCGCGACGGGCGAGACCAGTCTCGATATTTCCGCCTACGATCCCGCTCGGCTTTCATCCGTAAACGGATTTATGGAGGGGGCGGCGTGAGAGGAAAGCGCGTAGACGGCGCAAGCGGGCGCGGAAAGCCGATTGAAGTCCGGTTGAACGGCCAGCCGGTGGAAGCCTATGAAGGAGAGACGGTCCTGGCGCTTCTCATTCTGCATGGCGAGCGCGCCGGCGCCCCTGAGCGCGGACCGTTCTGCAATATGGGCGTTTGTCACGACTGCCTCGTCACGCTTTCGCACAGCGATCAGGCGCACCCGCGCGAAGCGCGCGCATGCCTCACCGCGGCGACGGACGGGATGAGCGTATTCATCGGACCGGGCGGGCGGCGATAACGGATGGAGCGATGACGAACGAAGCGACTACCTATGACGCGGCGATCGTCGGCGCCGGCCCCGCCGGACTGGCGGCCGCCAGGGAGCTTTCGTCACGCGGGGCGCGGGTCGTCATTCTCGACGAACAGGCGCGTCCCGGCGGGCAGATCATGCGTCAAAGGCCGGCCGAATTCGCAGAGGACGGGTGGCTGAGCGGCGGACTTTACCGCAAGCTCAAGGCGTTGCTGCGCGAAGTTGAGAGCCTGCGCGAACTCGACTGGTCGATGTCTACAACGGTTCTCGGCGTCGCAGACGCCGACGGAGATGAAGGCTTTGTCCTGACAGCGGTCAGGGCGGATGAGAGCCTGACCTTCCGGGCGAAAACAGTCCTTTGCTGCAATGGGTGTTATGAGCGTCCGGCCGTATTTCCGGGCGCGGTGAAGCCGGGCGTTATGGGCGCGGGCGCGGTGCAGACGCTTTTGAAAAGCCAGAAAATCGTCGCCGGCGATGCAATCTTTTTCGCCGGCGCGCATCCGTTTCAACTGCTTGTTGCGGCGCAGATTGCGCAGGCGGGCGGGCGAATCGCCGGCGTCGCCTTCGCGCAGAGCCGGTTGCGCGTCCTCAGCATACTGAAAGAACCGTGGCTGCTCGTCAGCCATTGGCGTGTTTTTGCGACGGCTTTCGGCAATCTCGTGCGTTTGCGCCGGGCCGGCGTTCCGCTTTATTTCGGATATGCGATGAAAGAGGCGATCGGCGCCAATCGGGTTGAAACCGTTATCTTGCAGCCGGTCGATTCCGGCGGGCGGGCGCGCACGCGCGCGCCGACAAAGCGCGTTGACGCCGATCTTCTCGCGATGTCCTACGCTTTCGAAGCCTCATCGGAGCTCGCGCGCCAGGTGGGCGCGCAAAGCCGGTGGAGTGAGCTTTCAGGCGGCTGGGTCGCGACGCATTCGCAATTGATGGAAAGCTCCGTGCCCGGCCTGTTTGTCGCCGGCGAGGTCACCGGCGTCGCCGGCGCTGACGCAAGCCTGGTCGAGGGATGTCTGGCCGGGCTCGGCATGGCCGTCGCGCTTGGCTCAATCGATGCGGAAGAGGCCGCACGCTGCGCCGCGCCGCATCGCCGGCGCCTGCGGAATTTGCTGCGTTTTGCACAGTATCTTGCGCGCCTGGCCGCGGTCCCGGCCCAATTATTCGAGACCATGGCAGGCGCGAGCGCGGTTGTCTGTCGCTGCGAAGGGGTGACGCGGGCGGACATCGCCGAGGCGCTCGCCGGGAACGCCCAGATTTCCACAGCGAACAGTTTGAAACTTTTCACGCGCGCGGGGATGGGATTGTGCCAGGGGCGCCTTTGTTACGCCAACGCCGCCGCCCAAATGGCGGCGCAGCGCGGCGCGCGTGTGGAAACGCTTGGCCCGTTTCAGGCGCAATGGCCGGCTCGCCCGGTTTCTATCGCGAGCCTTATCGCCGCCGGAGACGAGGACTGCGTTGCATCCAGGACAACGAAAATCCGCAAACCATGCCGTTGAACCAATAGTCCGGCTATGGCCGAATTGCCCCTCGGGACGAAAAGAGAGGGCGATTTATGGCGACCATATTGCGATCCGCGAGGCTTTTGCTCGCAACTATTCTGGGCGTCGGCGCCGCGCTGTTTTCAGCGGCGAACGCAGATGAGCCGTCGACCGGCGCGAAATCGCCGGCGACCGTCATACTCGCCGGCCAGATTATCGACGGGCGCGCGGACAAGCCGATCAAGGACGGCGTCATCGTCATTCGCGGAAACCTTATCGAGGCGGTGGGCAAGCAGGGCGAGATCGCCATTCCCGAAGGCGCGACGATTATCGACGCGAAGAACGAAACCGTTCTGCCCGGCCTGATCGACACGCACGGACATTTGAATCTGCGCTACGGCGCCGGCGGCTTCGGCGGCGTCAACGGCCTCAATTCGCAGGAACTCGCGCCCGGCGCGGAGCAGATGCTTTATATGGTGCGCGATGCGCGCGCCTCGCTTTTAAGCGGCGTTACGACAATGCGAATGGTGTCCGGCGGCACGCCGGATAATCCGATCGACCTTTACATCCGCGAAGGGATCAAGCGCGGCATCGTTCCCGGTCCGCGCATCATCTATGGCGGAACGGGGCTTACGCCGACCGGCGGGCATGGCAGCGAAGGCGTGTGGACGGACGGCCCGTGGGAAGCGGTAAAGCGCGTTCGCCGCGATGCGCTTGACGGCGCGGAATGGCTGAAGATCCTTCTGATCGACCTCTCGCCGACGGAAACAATGTATACGGATGAAGAGCTTCGCATGATTATCAGCGAGGCCCATCGCTGGGGTATGAAGGTCACCGTTCACGCGACCGGGCGCTGGGGCTCGTCGATGAAACACGCGATTCTCGCCGGCGCCGACAATATCGAACACGCCCGGCCGCTGACGGACGAGATAATCAAGCTTCTCGTCAAGCACGATGTTTCAGTCAGCCTGACGCCGCTGGTTTATGTGGGCTTTCGTCCGGATGAAAGCACCTGGGATTATCTCGACAATGTTGCGACGGGCCCGGCCGACTGGATCGAATATGGCCGCAAGCAATATTTCGACTACCTTGAAAAGAACCCGGAAGTGCGCACAGTCGACCGGCCCTATGAGGACGGCGAGTCGCATCGCGGCAAACGCGATTTCTTTCCGTCGAACAAGACCCAGCAGGGGCAGGCCCTGGCCGCGTTCAAGGCCGGCGTCCGCATAAGCCTCGGTCTCGATACGGTCTATTACGGCGCCATCGGCAATGCGATCGAATATCTTATCGAAGGCGGCTTCGCCCCGATGGATGCGATCCGCGCGGCCACCTCCGTTTCCGCCGAGGCGATCGGCTATGGCGACCGGATCGGCGTAATTGAACCGGGGAAACACGCCGATCTCATTTCGCTGCGTGCCGATCCGCTTAACGAGCGTTGGGCGTGGAGCAAAATTCATCTCGTTTACAAGGACGGCGTTCGCTACGACACGCTGTCATGGCGCTGAGAAGGAACGCAATCATGGCCAAAATATTTCGAGCGTTGTCGCGTTTTCTCATGACGACAGTCTTTCTGCTCGCGGCCGGCGCGGCGCATGCCGAGAGCGGGACGCAGGACAGGCTGACGCAAATGTTCGCCTGGTGGAACGAGGCCATCAAGAGCGAGGACGCGCTGACCGAGGACGCCTTCTCGAAATACTTTACCGAGGACGCCGTTATCCGCGTCAACGACCGCGAAGCGGTGCGCGGGGTCGCCAATATGGTTCCGCATTTCCGGCGTATCCATTCCAATCTCGATTACGTGGAAATTGTGCTGCCCTTCGAAACGGAATTTCAGACGGGCGAAAAAATCTTCACGCACCACATTATCAAAGCGCGCGAAAAAGGTGCGGCCGATACGGAAGTAACGTCCGTGATGGGCTACGCCCTTATGAAAGGCGACAAGATCGACTTTATCAATTTTCTGAGCGTGCCGCTGCCCGATTACAGCGAGTAGGCCGTTTGGTTCGACTTCGATCGCCGGGCCGATCGCGCCCGGCGCGGGGCTGGCCTGCCGCTTTCCGGATCGGCCTTTCCTCCAGGCGGTTGCGGGGGGCGGCGGACCGGCCCGTTCCCGTCTTCGCAGGCGCCGCAACGCCGGGCGTTCACGTTCTGTCGTCCTCCAATTGATTCCGGACCGGTTTTCCGGTGTATTAACGATGTTTGATTTGCGTTTGGCGGAGGGGTGGAATGTTCAAGGGGATCGGAATTATCGCGGCGGGCGCGCTGGCGCTGGCGCCGCTCGCGCCGGCGCTGGCGGCCGGAATTTCAAAATCGCAGATCGCCCAGTCGCTGTCCGATAAGGGCTACTCGGTCCAGGACTTCAAGGCGAACATGCTGGCGGTCACTGTCGGCGAATATGTCGTTCTCGTCGGCGTCGACGGTGCGGATGCGGATGTTTCCTACATCACTTATCTGAACGGCATCCGCCTCGGTGAAGGCGGCCACAAATTCCTTAGCCGGTTCAACAGCGAGGTGAAATTCGGCCGCGCCTATATCGATCGCGACGGCGATCTCGCCTTGCAAATGGATCGCAATTCGAGCGGCGGCGTTACGCTGAAGAATGTCGAATCCGATTTCGAAGTGTTCCTCCTGCTGATTTCGAAATTTCTCTCGGATTATCAGGCGCAAGGCTCCGTTTGACGCTGAATGTGTGCAAATCGGCGGTTTTTTGCGAGATTTTGTAACATGATGAAAAAAAACGAGACCAATTCGCCAAATTGGTGCAAGCTGGAGGTCAGGTTCTCCCATGCGGCGTCGTTTCGTTTTGATGGTGAGCGATTCCTCTGCGAACGGGCTGTCGGGAGGTAAAAGAAGTGATCGGATGATGACCGGATCGCGGCAGTGATTCGGAAGCGCATCAGATTGAACGGGGATTGCTGCTGTTATGGCGGAGACTTCTGGGGGCGCAGAAAGCGCCAGGTCGCCGGACGGGCAGGACGGCGAAACATTCACGGTCGAAGGGGTCGTGAAATGGTTTGATCCGACAAAGGGTTACGGTTTTGTCGTGGCGTCCGACGGCGTGGGAGACATTCTGATCCATTCTTCGTGCCTGCGCGATGCGGGGCGATCGACCGCGCGCGAGGGTGCGACGATCGTCTGCGAAGTCGTCAGACGGTCCAAAGGGCTGCAGGCGTTGCGGATTATCGATATCGACGATTCGACGGCGACGCCGTTGACGCCCGCGCCGGCGATGTTGAACCAGACGCCGGCCGGCGATTTCAAACGCGCGTCGGTCAAATGGTTCAATCGGGCGAAGGGCTATGGTTTCCTTACGCGCGGTGACGGCACCGAGGACATTTTCCTTCATATGGAAACGCTGCGCAAATGCGGCATGGGCGAGGTGCTGCAGGGCCAGCGCCTCCAGGTTTCCTTCGCCACCGGCTCAAAGGGTCTCCTCGCCATCGAAGTCAGGCCCGATCAGGAAATCTAGACCCGGCGAAGCGGAGTAAGCGTCATGAGTTTGCGGCGTCTCGTAATCGCGGGCCTGCTTTCGGTATTCGCCTCGGCCGCGTCCTGCGGCGCCGAAAACGCCGGCGCGAATGCGAATTCGCTCACAATCGTCTCCGCAACCGGCGAACATCGCTTCGCGGTCGAGATCGCCGATGACGACGAGGAGCGGCGGATCGGCCTCATGCACCGCAAGTCCATGCCGGAAAACGCCGGCATGCTCTTCGATTTCGGGCCGGATGTCGCGGTTCGCTCGATGTGGATGAAAAACACGCTGATCCCGCTCGACATGGCGTTTATCGACGCGAAAGGGCGCATCGTGCGGATCGCGGCGGATGCGACGCCGCGCTCGCTCGCCTCGATCAGTTCCGGCGCGCCGGTCCTCGCCGTTCTTGAAGTCAATGGCGGGCGGTTCAAGGCCCTCGGCGTCAGGGAAGGCGATTATGTCCGCCACCCCCTGTTTGGGTCGCCGTGACCTTTACAGAGCGTTCGGGTTTGTCCAATAGCACGCTTGGCCGTGAACGGAGCGTGGCGCAGTCTGGTAGCGCATCTGCTTTGGGAGCAGAGGGCCGCAGGTTCGAATCCTGCCGCTCCGACCAGTCGGCCTGAAGGAAAAAGGATCAGCGGCGTGTTTGCGAAAATCTATCAACCGGCGAAGACGGCGATGCAGTCGGGCAAGGCGAATACCGCCGACTGGGTTCTGGAATTCGAGGCCGCGGCCGCGCGCCGGATCGACCCGTTGATGGGCTGGACCTCGTCGGATGATACGACGGCGGGCCAGGTGCGGTTGACGTTTGAAACGAAGGACGCGGCGATCTCCTATGCGACAAGCCGCAACATCCCGTTCGAGGTCAAGGATGCGGCGCGTTCGACGCCGGTCGCAAAGGCCTATTCAGACAATTTCGCATTTCGGCGCAGAAAGCCGTGGACGCATTGATCCGCGAAGAATTCGACTCCGTAGCTCAGCTGGATAGAGCATCCGCCTTCTAAGCGGACGGTCGCAGGTTCGAGTCCTGCCGGGGTCGCCATTTCATTTTCGGGGAATGACTTTGAGAATACGGAAAATCGAGATCACCGAGTGGCGCAATTTCCGTAATATCGTCATTGAGCTACCGGATGACGCATCGCTGGTTTGTATAGTAGGCGCAAATGGAACTGGCAAAACGCATATTCTGGAACTGATATCGGCGTGCGCCCACCATATCGGGTTGAGCTCGGGCATCGAGATTCCTCGCGGCAACCCGCTAGCTGATCCCGTCAAGAACTTCGCGATTGAGTTGTTTTTGGCTCGAGGCGTGAGCGAGGCACTGGACACACCATTCGACACGCCAGAGCTTTACCAAGCATGGGACCGCACGATCCGCTTTGAAGGGCAAAGCCAAACGGTGATTGCCGGGGGAATAGATGACATCAATCACGCGAACCGGTTTGCCCAACAAGTTGTTGTGCGGCTTAGTCAATCTCGTGAGGTTCACCACCTGACGTTGGACGCAGACCGAGCATTCCCCAAACGAGACCTGGCAGCTCACGAGATGGCTCAGGCATTTGAACAGCACTGGCACGACAGCAATTGGAACAAGGGGCGAGCCTTTCAGACCACCCGAACCCTGTACGAAGAATGGATAAAATTTTGCCTTGCCAGGGAAAACAAAGCTGCCAACTCCTTTTACCAAGAAACCCGGCGCACTGCCGAGGATGGAGTTGCGGGGCCAGCGTTCACTGACGTTTTCGGCTCTTACAGAACCTCGCTGCGTGAGGTCATGCCGCACCTACTGTTTGCTGGGGCCGACCAAGAGCAAAAGGCGATTCTATTTGATACTTCTGGAATGGTACTTCGCTTCGACCAGTTAAGTGGAGGGGAGAGAGAGATCGCTTTCCTGATTGGTCAAATAGACCGCTTTGGGCTGCGCAATGGCGTTTTTCTGCTGGATGAGCCTGAGCTGCATCTCAACCCCGACTTAGTGCGCGCATGGGTCAGGTATTTAGGTAATACGGTTGCCATGGGGCAGGTCTGGTTAGCGACGCACTCGCTGGAGGCTGTGGAAGCTGCTGGTCTGAATACAACAGTCCTTCTCGAACGAGATCCAGAAACGAAGCTTGTTGACCGAGTTGGCAGCCTTGCAGATCGCCCGGTGCTCTCCGCGTTGTCGCGCGCGGTAGGCACGCCCGCGTTCTCGATCACTGGATTGCGCTTCGTCTTTATCGAAGGTGAGGAAGCCATCGGTGAGCGAGAGCGGTATCGCCGCATAACCGGGTTGGGCGCAGACACGCGATTTATCGAATGTGGCTCGTGCGTTGAAGTGCAGCGACGGCTAACCGCAATCCAAGCTATTGCCACCGAGGCAGCACAGCCAATTCGCATCGCTGGGGTCATCGACCGTGACTGGCGCACACCAACAACAATTGCGACCCTCACGGCGCAGGAAGGGATGCTTGCGCTACCCGTTCATGAAGTTGAGAATCTATTTCTCCATAAAGCGACACTCAACGGTCTAGCCGAGCAACTTGGTCGCACGGACTTTGACTACGACGCCGCGCTACGACAAGCATGCGACCATCGCGCGGGGGGCTGGATTGTGCAGAGCGCACTTTCCGACGAGAGTTGCAGCGACATTTCCGATCTCCCCGGAAACGCAAGAGCCTTTATCTACGGCATGGCTTGGCCGCAGATCGAGCCGGACATTGAGGCAGTAATCAACGAGGTGGGATGCAAGGCGGAATTTGACGAAGCGCGTACAAAAAAGCTTACCGCCAGACTGACAACTTCTGCCAACATCTATGGCCGCAAACGTGACACCGACGAGCTTTGGAAAGTATGTGAGGGTAAGGAAGTGATGAAGGCGATGGCCCGTGCGCTAGGCTTCTCCGACCATAATGCTTTCGAACGAGCGGTGACCGCGTATTGGGATGTAGATGAAGCCCGTCTCCCGACGGAAGTTCGCAATTTGCGCAAAGCGATTTCTGGCACCTAGCCAGATTAAGAAACAACTTGCGCAGCAGCGATAAGCCGACCGCGCACTTGGCTTTGTAGAATCAAGTCGTGCCGAATTCTATTCACATCCCTTAACGTCGATCCCAGTCGTGCTTTCGTTTTCTCGTCAACATCCGGCGCCGACGGTCCGGCGTTGCAAGTTACGCCGATCTCAAAGTTCCGGCATCGCCGTTTCATCGACTTTCGTCGTCGGCGCTGAAAGTTCAAGCGTCACCTTGACGGAGCGTTTGCCGGGCGTGAGCGTTACATTTTGCGAATTGTAGCCGGCCCTGCCGATTTTCGCCTCGCGCGGTTTGTCGATCTCCACGGTGCAGGGCGTTTCGCAAGATCCGTATCCGTCCAATGTCACGACAGCGCCTTCCGGTTCCGATGAAACGCGCACGATCGTCGAGGAAGACCCGCCGAACACGTTCAGCGTCTGGCAGCCGGGAAGGGCGGCCGCGGCGATCAGGAAAAAGGCTGCAAACTTCACGTCGCGTTTCCTTTCTGCGTTTTCATCACCGCAAAGGCGCGTTCAAGATCGGCGATGAGATCGTCGATATCCTCAAGGCCCGCATGAATGCGCAAGACCGGGCCCGGCGCCGTCCATTGCGTCGCCGTCCTGTATTTCTCCGGGCGCACATGGATGCAAAGGCTTTCAAATCCGCCCCACGAAAACCCCATGCCGAACAGGCGCAGCGAATTGAAAAAGGCTTTCAGTTGCGCCGTCGGAACAGGTTTCAGGACAATTCCGAACAGGCCGGACGATCCGCTGAAATCGCGTTTCCAGTGCGCGTGGCCGGGTGAGGATTTTAGCGCGGGATGCAGGACCGTTTCGACTTCCGCGCGCTTGCCAAGCCACTTCGCAAGGGCGAGCGCGTTTTTCTCATGCGCCTGCATGCGCGCGCCCAGCGTTCGCATGCCGCGCAAGGTTAGCCAGGCGTCATCGGCCGATACGTTCGATCCGATCTGCAACAGCGCATAATAAATCGATTGGGCGGTGTCTTCATCGGCGCTTGTAATCGCGCCGATCAGGCAATCGGAATGACCGCCGAGATATTTCGTTCCCGCCTGCACGACGACATCGGCGCCGAGCGAGACCGGTTTTAAATAAACGCCCGCCGACCATGTGTTGTCGACAATGAGTTTCGCGCCGCCCGCATGTGCGACCGCGGCGAGTGCGGGAATATCCTGCACCTCGAATGTCAGCGATCCCGGCGACTCGGCGAAAACGACCTTCGTGTTCGGCGTCATCAGGTCGGCGAGACTTTCGCCGGCGAGCGGATTGTAGAATGTCGTTTCAACGCCGAACCGCGCGAGAAAATTCTCGCAGAATTTGCGCGAGGGATCGTAGACCGTGTCCGCCATCAGCACCCGGTCGCCGGCTTTGACGAATGCGAGGATGGCGGCGTTGACCGCTTGCAGGCCGGATGGGGCGAGGCGCGTTTCGACGCCGCCCTCCAGCGCCGTAACCGCCTCCTCAAGCGCGCGATGGGTCGGCCCGCCAAGGCGTCCGTAAATGATTTTTCGTCCGCCCTCGATATAATCGTCATAAGTCGGAAAAAGGTAGGTCGAGGCGCGTTCAACCGCGGGATTAACCGGGTGGAACGGGCGTTTTCGCGGACGGCCGGAAGCGACAAGCTTCGTTTTTTCTTTCATGATTGCGCTTCCATTCGATCGCCCAGCAGCTCGACGCTGCCCTGACGCTGATCGAATACGGTGAAACCGAACTTCTGGTAAAGGGCGAGGGCGGCCGGATGGTCGAGCGTGCAGGTTTCGATTTGCAATTCGCTCGCGCCCTGGTCCCAGGCGAGATCTATTACGTTCGCCAGGAAAAAGCGCGACAGGCCGCGGCCGATAAAATCGGGCGCAAGGCCGAAAAACCGGATATCGACGCACGGCGTCTTGCTGGCGTCGATTTCGGCCATGCCCGCCGGCGCGCCGTCCACGTATAAAACGTAAAGATGAACGGCGGGGTTTTTTATCAGCGCGCAAAGCGCGTCGTCGGAAAGGCCGCGACGGCTCACCCAGTTCCAGGGGCGCCCGACGAGATCGTACATATAGCGGTAGAAATGAAGCGGCGGATCGCCGACGCGCAAAAGCGCCAGCTTGCCGGGCGGCCGCGGCTGCGGCGGCAGAAAGGGGCGCGCCGTCTGGCGCAGAAACGTCACCGTTACGTCAACGCGCTCACCCATCGCGCGGTCAGCCCGCCGCAACCGGAAAAAGGGCGCTGTCGTTTTCTTCTTTTCCCCATTCCGCCCACGAACCATCGTAAAGGCCGACATCGCTGCGGCCGATCCGTTCGAGCGCGAGAAACAGGACGGCCGCCGTCACGCCGGACCCGCATGAAGTGATGACCTCTTCGCCGCCGCGCAGGCCCGCTTCGTCGAAGAGCCGCTTGATCGCCTCGGGCGGCGCCAATTCTCCGGATTGCGAAACCAGCAGGGCGTGCGGGAGATTGAGCGCGCCGGGCATCGCGCCGGATCGCAATCCTGCGCGCGGTTCCGCCGCGCGGCCGAGAAAACGCGGCGCCGGGCGCGCATCGATGACGGCGCCCGACTTTGCGGAAAGAAGCGCGCGGACATCGCCGGATGTGCGAGAAATCGCCCGCGCGGCGTTGCAGCGATATTGAACGGGCGCCGGCGCGGCGAGGCCGGCGTCTACCGGCCTTCCTTCGCTCGTCCATTTGCCGAGGCCGCCGTCGAGAACGCTAACCGCGTCATGGCCCATTGCGCGGAATGTCCACCACACGCGCGGCGCGGAAAACAGTCCGGCGTCGTCATAAATGACAACCTTGTCGTCGCTTGCAATTCCCATCGCGCCGACCGCCTTTGCGAAAGCATCCTGCGAGGCGAGCATATGCGGCAGGGATTGCGACTTGTCGGCGATTTCATCGAGATCGAAAAAGACCGCGCCCGGAATGCGGCGTTTCCTGTGATCGTCCAGCGCATGGCCTGCGTCGGGCATGCGCCAGGATGCGTCAATGATCCTGATGCGCCCGCTTTCGATCCGGTCGCCAAGTTCGCCGGTTGAAATCAATGGATATGGAAAATCGTCAATTCTGTCGGTCATGCCATCCAGGGCGGAACGGGGAGCCCTTTCGACTTCAGGAACTCCGGATTGAAGAGTTTCGAAGCATAGCGATTTCCGTAGTCGCAGAGAACCGTGACGATTGTCGCGCCGGGCCCAAGCTCTTTGCCGAGCCGGATCGCGCCGGCGATATTCACGCCGCTCGACCCGCCGAGGCAGAGCCCTTCCTCCTGGACGAGGCGGAATATGACATTGAGCGCCTCCTCATCGCTGATGCGGTAGGCGTCGTCAAAGGACAGCCCTTCCAGGTTGGCCGTTATGCGCCCCTGTCCGATGCCCTCGGTGATCGATGAGCCCTCGCTCGCGAGTTCGCCGGTCTTGACCCACGAATATAATTTCGCACCGTATGGATCGGACAATACGCATTTGACGTCCTTGTTGCGTTCCTTGAGCGCCATCGTAACGCCGGCGAGCGTGCCGCCCGAACCGACCGCGCACGTAAACCCGTCGATAGCGCCGTCGGTCTGGTTCCATATTTCAACGCCGGTTGTGCGATAATGCGTTTCGCGATTGACGGTATTGTCGAACTGGTTCGCCCAGACGGCGCCGTTGGGTTCGGTTTTCGCCATCTCCTCGGCGAGACGTCTTGAGAAATGAATATAGTTGTTCTGGTCGGAATAGGGGACGGCGTCGACCTCTACCAGTTCGGCGCCGAGAAGGCGCACGGCGTCTTTTTTCTCCTGCGTCTGCGTGCGGGGCATGACGATCTTCACCTTGTAGCCGAGGATCGAACCGACAAGCGCTATGCCGATGCCGGTATTGCCGGCCGTTCCCTCGACGATCGTTCCGCCGGGTTTGAGAACGCCGCGCGCGCGCGCGTCGCGGATAATTCCGAGCGCCGCGCGATCCTTGACCGACTGGCCCGGATTCAGGAACTCGGCCTTTCCGAAAATATGGCAGCCGGTGATCTCCGACGCATGTCTTAGTTTGATAAGCGGCGTGTCGCCTATCGCGTCGAGCGCGGATTCATGGAAATGCATCGGCGGGGCTCCGGTTTTCTGTCGTCACGTCGCTATGCCCTGTCCGAGCGGGCGATGCGACCGGAAACGCCGACGCAATCGCGTTATCGGGCGCAGAATTTCTGATGCATGCATTAGGCCGCCTTGAGGCCTAGGGCCGCGCCAGCCGGATCTGCATAACGTCCGTGGTCGCCGCTTTAAAGCCGGCCTCGCAATAGCTGAGATAGAATTGCCAGAGTTTGCGGAAGCGTTCGTCAAAGCCCATCTGCACGATATCGTCCCAGGCCGCGAAAAACCGGCTGCGCCATTCGGCGAGCGTTCGCGCATAGTCCTGCCCGAAGGCGGAAGCTCCCTGCCAGACAAGCCCCGCCCTCAGCGTTTCGCGTTTCAGGACGTCGGGCGAGGCCAGCATGCCGCCGGGAAACACATATCGCTTTATGAAATCGGATGAGCGCGAATAGGTGGAAAAGAACCTGTCTGCGATTGTGATCGTCTGGATGCCGGCCGCGCCGCCGGGTTTCAGCAATTCGCGGATTTTCGAGAAATAGGCCGGCCAGTATTCGCGCCCGACCGCTTCGAACATCTCGATCGAGGCGATCTTGTCGAAGGCGCCTTCGGCGTCGCGATAATCGAGCAGTTTGAATTCAACCTTTTCGTTCAGCCCTTCGCGGGCGATGCGCGCGCGCGCATATTCAAGCTGAGCCGGAGAGATCGTCAGGCCCGTGACCTTCGCGCCGACCTCTTTGGCGGCGAATTCCGCAAAACCGCCCCATCCGGACCCGATTTCTAGAACGCTTTCGCCTTCTTTCAGGTCGATCGCTTTTGCGAGCGTGCGGTATTTGTTCGTCTGCGCCGCGAATAGATCGCCCGCGCCGGCGTCGTAGCGCGCCGACGAATAGGTCATCGTCCGGTCGAGCCATTTCTCGTAAAAGTCATTACCAAGATCGTAATGCGCCATGATGTTCCGGCGCGAACCGCCCTTCGTGTTTTTGTTCAGCCTGTGGCGGATGCGTTCGATGAAACCGATAAGCGGCGCCATGGCGAATGCGTCGGCGACGTAATCTGCGTTGCGCGCAAAAACGTAGAGAACGCTGGTGACATCGGGCGAATCCCACTCGCTGTCGGCGAAGCTTTCGAAAAATCCGATATCGCCGCCAAGCACCGCGCGCCGCGCGAACCTGAAATCGCGGACGAGGATAGTCCCTTGCGCATCCGGTTCGTGCGCGCCGCTGAACAAAAGCTCGCGCCCATCAGGAAGGACGAAGCGCAGCGCGCCGTAACGAATGCGCGAGGCGACGCCGGCGGCGAGGCGGAAAAAAACTGGCAGTCCGGAAAGAACCTTTTCGCGATCTTCCGGCGTTTCGGCGACATGGGCCTTGTCGGCGTATGGCGCTGTCGTGACCATCCCTGCTGAATGTAGGCGCTTGAACGGCCGATTGCCAGAAGGCGCGCCGGCGGCCCCAATTCCTGATTTGCGTCAGGCGGGAATTGGCGGATTTCGCGGGCCTCCGGCCATTTGGGCCGCCGAGGTGGACGCATGCGCGGAGTCCCAATATCATTCTTTCATCGTGCCGGGCCGGGGGTCGGTTGTGGAAAACGTTCTGGATTTTTTCAGCCTCAGCGAGTTCGTCGCGCGCGATGTCGTCGGCGTTCAGGTTCTCGTACTCGCGGCGACGGGCGCCGTTTTCGCGCTTTCGCTGGCGCTGGCGGTGATTGCGGGTCGCGCGGCGGGACGCGCCGGCAGGGCGCGCGCCGAGGCGGACGCCTGTTTGCGTCAGGCGCAGGATCTCGTTGTCGAAGCGCGTCAGCTGACCTCGCAGATGGACAGGGCCAATGCGCGCAACGCGGCGGGCGGTGCGATCGGCGGGCCGATGCGCGTCAGCGCGCGCCATTCGACGCCGGACGCGGACGTCGAAATCGAACGCATTGAACACAATGAAAGCGCTGACAGGAATCTCGGCGCGGCGGCGGAATCGGCGAGCGTGCCGAAGGGGCTGCTGAGGTTTCGGCGGCGCTAGATCAAAGTACGCCGGTCGACAGGCAATCGTGAACATGGATAAGGCCGACCGGCTTCGCCTCATCCGTCACGAAGAGCGCGGTGATCTTGCCGCGGCTTAAAATCCCCAGCGCCTCGCCGGCGAGCGTATCCGGCGACACCGTTTTCGGCGCGCGCGTCATGATTTTCGCGACCGAAGTTCCCTCGTCCACTTTTCCAAAGGCGCGCCGCAGATCGCCGTCAGTCAGTATGCCGACGAGCGCGCCCTCGCTCGAAACAATGCCGACGCAACCGAACCCGCCCTTGTCGAGCGTGCGCACCGCGTCTTCAAGCGGCGCGCTTTCGATGCAGATCGGCAGATTTTCCGAACCGTGCATCAGGTCTTTGACGCGCCGCAGCGCCGCGCCGAGATTGCCGCGCGGATGAAAGCCGTGAAAATCTTTCGCGGTGAAATTCTTGTCCCGCAACATCGCGACGGCGATCGCATCGCCAATCGCCATCATCATCGTCGTCGATGTCGTCGGCGCGCGCGTTTCGTCGCACGCTTCTTCTCTGTCGGGGAGAATGATCCGCGCGTCGGCGGCTTTCGCCAGGGTCGAACCGGCGCCGAACGTAATCGCCGCGACCGGTACGCCAAAGCGGCGCGCATATTCCAGAAGGTCGCTCAACTCCTCCGTCTCGCCGGATTTGGAAAGCGCCAGCACCCCGTCATCGCGGGAGATCATGCCGAGATCGCCATGGCTCGCCTCGGCCGGGTGAACGAAAATCGCGCTAGCGCCGGTGGAGGCGAGGGTGGCTGCGATCTTGCGCGCGACATGGCCGGATTTTCCCATGCCGGTCGCCACGATCTTGCCTCTCACGGCGCTGAGCAGTTCGACGACGCGCACGAAATCGTCGCCCAGCGAATCGCGCAACGCTTCAAGCCCCGCGATTTCCAGCGACAGAACCTCCCTGCCGGCTTCAAGATGCGCGCTCATCGCCTACCGCTCCGTCTGGCGGCGGGAGCGGACTTGCCGTCGCGCCCGCTCCGGTTCATTTAACATGGGCCATTTACGTATTGTTCGCAAAAAACGCCAGTAGGAGCATCGATGGGTCCGAATGAAACGGTCGTAAAAATCGGATCGAAAAACGGGCCGATTGAATTCGGCAATCATTTGCCGCTTGTCGTGATCGCCGGGCCTTGCGCGCTTGAAAGCCGCGCGCATGCGCTTGAATGCGCCGCGGCGCTGAAAGAAATTGCGGCGCGCCGCAAGATTTCACTCGTATACAAAACCTCGTTCGACAAGGCGAACCGCACAAGCGCCGGCGCTGCGCGCGGGATCGGCCTTAAAGAGGCGGCGCCGATATTTGCGGAAATTCGCGAAAGCGTCGGATTGCCGGTTTTGACTGACATTCATGAAAAAGAACAATGCGCGCCGGTCGCGCAGGCGGTCGATATCCTCCAGATCCCGGCATTCCTTTGCCGGCAGACCGATCTTCTCGTCGCCGCCGCGCAAACGGGCAGGGCGGTCAATGTGAAAAAGGGACAGTTCCTCGCGCCCTGGGACATGAAGAACGTCGTCGCGAAAATCAGGGATGCGGGAAACCCGAACATCCTCGTCACCGAGCGCGGCGCCAGCTTCGGCTACAATACGCTCGTATCCGATTTTCGAAGCGTTCCGATCATGGCGCGCGAAACCGGCGCGCCGATCGTGTTCGACGCGACGCATTCGGTTCAACAGCCGGGGGGAAACGGCGCGGCGTCCGGCGGCGAGCGCGAATTCGCGCCCAGCCTTGCGCGCGCGGCGGTCGCGGTCGGCGTCGCCGGCGTTTTCGCCGAAACCCATCCCGATCCCGACAAGGCGCCGTCGGACGGTCCGAACATGGTGCCTCTTCGCCTGTTTGAATCGTTCATCGCCGATTTGCAGGCGATCGATGCGCTCGCCAAGGCGCGTTCCAGCCTTCACGGCTATATCGTCTGAAAGCCGGCCCTGAAACGCGCACTCCAGCGAGCGTCGTCGCCCGGCCGGCCTCACCCGGGCGGGATGCGCTGTCGAGATGCATTGTCGGGATGCACGGGCGGCGCAATGGCCGGTAGCCGCGCGCGGGCATGGCGACATTTTGGTTAATTGACATGATTTCGCCATAGTCTACTGTAATTGTATAACATCACTGGCGAAGCGGTTGGCGCGTCGCGGCCGGCTCAGGCGGCCGACAGGCGGGTCTTGAAGACCGTCGCCGTGAAAGATTTCGTTGCGTAGAGTTCCGGTTGCGTATCAGTGGCGGGCGGCGTCGAGTCCCCCATAGGCGCCGCCCGTTTGCTTTGCGGTTCCCCGCCGACGGCTTTTTTTCCGAACCTGACGTTTTCGCGCAGACGGCGCGGACGATGCGATCCTTGCGCTCGGCCCTCGCGTCTGCTAACGGCCCCCGCACCTGCGCGGGAGGCGGGGCGAAGTCCAGCCATCGCCGCACCGCGCGCCCTTCGCAATCAGGAAGGATCACATGGCGAAGAAAATCTCTGGCTACCTGAAGCTTCAGGTGCCGGCCGGCGCGGCCAATCCGTCGCCGCCGATCGGTCCCGCGCTTGGCCAGCGCGGTCTCAACATCATGGAATTCTGCAAGTCGTTCAACGCGCAGACCCAGCAGATGGAAAAAGGGATGCCGATTCCGGTCGTCATCACCATTTTCTCCGACAAGTCGTTCACATTCGCGATGAAGACGCCGCCGGCGTCTTATTATCTGAAGAAAGCGGCGAAAATCGACAAGGGCGGCGCAACCGCCGGCCGCGCGGTCGCCGGCTCGGTGAGCGAGGCGCAATGCCGCGAAATCGCCGAGGCGAAACTGAAAGACCTCAACACCAACGACCTCGACGCTGCGACCAAAATCATCATGGGCTCGGCGCGCGCGATGGGTCTTGAGGTGAGGAGCTAGGGCGATGGCGAAAACCGGAAAAAGAATTAAGGCCGCGCGCGGCAATGTCGACCGCGACAGGACCTATTCGGTCGAAGAAGCGGCGAAGATCGTAAAGAGCAACGCCAGCGCGAAGTTCGACGAAACGATCGATATCGCCATGAATCTCGGCGTCGATGCGCGCCATGCGGACCAGATGGTGCGCGGCGTCGTTTCGCTGCCGCATGGCACGGGCAAAACCGTTCGCGTCGCCGTGTTCGCAAAAGACAAGAAGGCGGACGAAGCGCGTGAAGCGGGCGCCGACATTGTCGGCGACGCCGATCTTGTCGAGAAAATCCAGGGCGGCTTCATGGAATTCGATCGCGTTATCGCGACGCCGGACATGATGGGCCTTGTCGGACGTCTCGGCAAAGTTCTCGGCCCGCGCAACCTGATGCCGAACCCGAAAGTCGGCACGGTCACCCCGAACGTCACCCAGGCGGTGAAAGACGCCAAGGGCGGCGCCGTCGAATTCCGCGTTTCTAAAGTTGGAAACCTGATCCACGCCGGCGTCGGCAAGGCGAGCTTCACCGACGCGCAGATCGCCGAGAACGTGAAAGCGTTCATCGATGCGGTTCAAAAAGCGAAACCCTCGGGCGCCAAAGGTACGTATATAAAGCGCATCGCGATTTCCTCGACGATGGGGCCGGGCGTCAAAGTCGACGCGGCCGCCGCATAAGCCGGCGATCAAACACGAAATGAAAATGCGGCGCCGCGATCCGTGCTTGCATTTTTTGTCACTCCGGGGCCGCGAAGCGGAACCCGGAGTCTATGTCTTTTTCGTGAGAAGTCTTTCCTGATTGCATTATGGATTCCGGGTTCGTCCCTTCGGGACGCCCCGGAATGACAGGCGAGGGAGAGACGCCCCGGAATGACAGGCGAACAAGTGGCGCCGCGATCCGTGCTTGCTTTTTTTGTCACTCCGGGGCCGCGAAGCGGAACCCGGAGTCCATGTCTACTCCGTGAGAAGTCTTTCCTGATTGCATTATGGATTCCGGGTTCGCCCCTTCGGGGCGCCCTGGAATGACAGGTGAGGGAGGAGCGCCCCGGAATGACAGGCGAGGGAGAGACGCCCCGGAATGACAGGTGAGGGAGGCGCGTCGCGGAGGCCGGCAAAACACCGATAAGGCGAGCAGGCGAGGGAAAATACCTCAAACAGCCGGATGGCTTTTGAAATGCGCGAGCCCTATGGTTCTCCCGTTCGGCGGCCCGCTTCCCAGCGGCCGCCGAAAGTCGTTTTGGGCGCAGCTTCTGTCGAGGCGCGCCGGCTCTTTGACATTCGAATGGTTTTCCGGCGTCCGGCTGTAAAGGCTGGCGGCGGATCGGTTGAATTCAGTCTCCGGCGTTGATCGGGGCGTTTCATCAGGGCGGGATGGTTTTCCCGTCGCGCCGCGCTTGCAATCCGGGGTTTTCCGTGTATGAACCCGGCTTCGCGCCCGGCCTTGTCCGGGCGCATCCTGTCCAAGACTGCGGGTGTCCTTTCGGATTTAAATATCCCGCATAGACGGAAGCCAAGGGATTTCCGGTTCCTCCGGAGCGATCCAATTGACCTTCTGGGGCAGGCTCCGGCGCTGGCGGCGCGGGGCCCTCGGGTTCCTCTCCATCAGCGCGGTTGAGTTCCCGGTCTCGCGAGAGATCGGGGTGAAGACGTCCCGGGGCGCGGTGTCCCGGGGTGAACGGCCAAGGAAGGGATAAAGTCCGATGGACAGAACCCAGAAGGCGGATCAGATCGAGTGGATCGGCAACGTGTTCGACAAGAACGCGGTTGTCGTGGTCGCCAATAGCGGCCTCTCGGTCGCCCAAATGACGGAGCTGCGCGGCGAACTTCGCAAAGCGGGCGCGAACATGAAGGTGATCAAGAACCGTCTCGCGAAGATCGCCATATCCGGAAAACCGGCCACCAGGATCGCAGATCTTTTCAACGGACCGACCGCGATCGCGTTCTCGGAAGACCCGGTCGCGGCGGCGAAAGTCGTCGATGCTTACGCCAAGAAAAACGACAAGCTCGTCGTTCTTGGCGGGGCGATGGGCGAGGAAGTCATGGACGCCGCCGGCGTCAAGGCGCTCGCCTCCATGCCGTCGCGCGAGGAAATGCTCGGCATGATCGTCCAGACCATCATGTCGCCGGCGACGAATATCGTCGGCGCGATTACCGCTCCGGGCGCCGAGCTCGCGGGCATAGTCGAGACGCTTGAGAAAAGAGAAGCGGCCTAGGCGCCGGATCGAACTCCATTAACGAGGAACTGAAATGACTGACCTTAACAAACTCGCTGAAGAGCTTGTCGGCCTTACGCTTTTGCAGGCCGCAGAGCTGAAGACCATCCTGAAGGACAAGTACGGCATCGAACCGGCCGCGGGCGCGGTTGCGATGGCCATGCCGGGCGCCGGCGGCGCCGGCGGCGCGGCGGCCGAAGAAAAGACCGAGTTCGACGTCGTTCTCGTCGAGGCGGGCGCGAAAAAGATCGAAGTGATCAAGGAAGTTCGCGCGATCACCGGTCTCGGCCTGAAAGAAGCCAAAGACCTCGTCGAGGCCGGCGGCAAGACGGTCAAGGAAGCGGCAGCCAAGGCCGAAGCCGAAGAAATTAAAAAGAAGCTCGAAGCGGCTGGCGCCAAGGTCGAGCTTAAATAGGCCGAAGGCCGGCTTTTGCGCCTGTCCGGATCCGAAGCGGCCTGAAAAGCGCCGCCGAAGGTCCGGCCGGGCGGATCGGCGCCCGCTTTTTCCACACCCCCGTGCGGTCGAGAAAATTCTTGACAAATCGCAATTTCGGGGTTGCGGGGCCCGGCGGGCGCGCCTATTAACTCCGTTCGCCGACGTCGGGCCGGGCTCGACGGCGGCGGCAGGCGATGCGGCGACGTGCTTCGGATATTCGAGAACTGACAATTTAACAGCCTTGAACGCCCCCGGGCGCAATTGAGCGTCCGCAAGGGGTGTTTTCGCGCATTCGCCGCAGCCGGCCGGCTGACTGCGAAAGCGCGATTGGGGCGGCCCCGTGCGAGGAAAAGATGGCGCAATCCTTCGTTGAAAAGAAACGTATTCGTAAAAGCTTCGGCCGCATCGGCGACGCAGCGCCGATGCCGAACCTGATTCAGGTTCAAAAGGATTCCTACGAACAGTTTCTGCAACGGCGCACAAAACCGGCCGACCGGCTGAACGAGGGCCTTGAAGCGGTTTTCCGCTCGGTTTTCCCGATCATGGACTTCACCGAGACGGCGGTTCTGGAATTCGTTTCCTACGAGTTCGAGGAGCCGAAATACGACGTCGACGAGTGTCAGCAGCGCGACATCACCTTCGCCGCGCCGCTGAAAGTGACGCTGCGCCTTGCGGTTTTCGACATCGACGAGGAGACCGGCGCCAAGTCGATCCGCGACGTCAAGGAGCAGGAAGTCTACAT
>JAGRDS010000032.1 GCA_020446945.1 Parvularculaceae bacterium | reverse complement strand
TTCCAGGCGTGCGCCTTCGACCACTCGGCCACCTGTCCGTTGCGCAGCGGTGGCATCTATACAACGCGCGCGCGCATCCGCAAGGCGGACCCGCCCCTTTCAGGCGATATTTGCAGGCCGGCGCCGCCTCGGTTATCCTTCGCGAAATAAAAAGGGGCACAGGGGATAGCCGCATGGCCGCGTTTCGATTGATTTCGTGGATATTGGTGGCGCTTGCGATCGCGCTACTCGGCGCTGACGCCATATCGTCGATGGAAGCCGGCGAACCCGTCGTTCGCACTTCCGCAGAGGTTCTGGCGCTGATCGGGGTGAACGGACCGGCGGTCGCCGAGAATTCGCCGGGCGGGCTCGCCAAAGCGTTCGCAACCGTTCTCGACCTTCCTCTCTGGGCGGTGCTTGGCCTGATCGGCGTCGTGATGACGCTTATTTTTCGTCCGATGGAATAGGCCGGATCCATGAAACGGGTTTTGTATGCCGTCGCGGCGCTTGTTGTGGCGGGGGTCGCTGCAATTCTCGTTTTCGCAAATCAGGTCGCGGCGGTCGGCGCCGGATATATGGCGAAAGTCGCCTGTTCGGAAATTTTCCTGGCGCATCGCCCGGAACGCGCCGTCATGGAGGGCGAGTTCCGGGATATCTCGCCCGTATTCGATTATCTGACGCACCGGATCGACCGGGCCGGCAAGTCGGTCCGCGTATCGCTGTACGGTCTCGGCCGCGCGAAAGCTGTTTATCGCGACGGTTACGGCTGCACCCTGGCGCATGGCGCTTCGCCTGCGCCGCCGCCCCCGCCCGCGCCGGTCAGGGCGGCGGCGATGGACATGGCGACGCGCGGTTCGCCCGCCGCGCGCGACGATATCGACTATGCGGCGATCGACCGGGCGATGGACGCAGCATTCAACGACGCAACCGCCGCGACGCGGGCGATACTGGTCGTCAAGGACGGCGCGATCATCGCCGAACGCTATGCGGCCGGTTTTGACGAGACGACGCCGTTCCTTTCCTGGTCGATGGCCAAAAGCGTCACCGCATCCATGGTCGGCGCCGCCGTATTGCGCGGGCTGGTTGATGTGAACGCGCCGGCGCCGGTTCCCGAATGGCGCAACGACGCTGCGCGCGCGGCGATCACCTGGAACGACCTGCTTCAGATGCAAAGCGGACTTGCCTTCGATGAGACGTATAACGATCCGCAATCTGACGTTTCGAAAATGCTTTTTCGCGCGCGCGACGCCGGCGCCGTCGCCGCGAACAGGAAGCTGGAACACGCGCCCGGAACATTCTGGTCCTACTCAAGCGGCGCGACAAACCTCATACAACGCACATTGCGCGATACGCTTGAGGCGAACGACGTGGACTACCACGCTTTCGCGCGCGAGGCGCTGTTTAACCCTATCGGCGCGGCGAGCTTTGTGCTGGAGCCCGATCCGTCCGGCGTCTTCATAGGCTCTTCTTTCGTCTATGCGACGGCGCGCGACTGGGCGAGGCTGGGCATGCTTTATCTCGGCGACGGCGTATCGCGCGCCGGGCGCCTTCTTCCCGAAGGCTGGAGCGATTACGTCGCAACGCCGGCTTCCGCGTCCGACGGATTTTACGGCGCGCAATTCTGGCTGAACCGGCCGGGAAAAGACGGCCGCCCGCAATATATTCCGGGCGCGCCGGAGGACGCCTATCTGATGGCGGGGCATGAGGGACAATATGTCTTCATCGCGCCGGACCGGAACCTTGTCATCGTGCGCACCGGCATGACGCGCGGCGTTGAACCGATGCCGCTGGTCGCGCCGACGCTGGCGGCGATTTACGCGGCCGTCGAATGACCGAAGACTGGTCGAACAGGACAGCGCCGGACATCGACGAGTTTCGCCGCCTTTCGCTGGCGGCGTTCGACGCCCTGCCGCATGAGTTTCGCGCCGTGTGCGGCGATCTCGTAATTCGCGTCGAAGAATTCGCAGATGACGCGATCCTCGATCAGATGGGTATTGAAAACGGATACGAATTGACCGGTCTTTATGAGGGCGTCGACATTACGAGGCGTTCGATCGACGACATCGCAAACGGGCCGGATTGCGTATTTCTCTATCGATTGCCGCTGCTCGCCGAATGGGCCGAAAATGGCGAAATTTCGCTCGGCGAACTGGTCCGGCACGTCCTTGTCCACGAGATCGGTCATCATTTCGGCCTGTCGGACGAGGACATGAGCGCAATCGAAAATTCGGATATTGAAAATCCAGACAACGAAAATTCACGTTAAAGCCTCGCGGCGGCAAACGGAAACGCGACGACGCCTTAAATTATCGTTTTTCGTATTTCCCGACAGAGAACCGTTCACACTTCGCCTGAAAACGCCCTAGGCGGGTTTTTCGGCGCGTTCGAATTTGCGATGAATATGTTCGCCCCCCGCATCGGGACCATAGTCGATCTGCGCCAGCAATCTTTCGCGGTCGCGTTTTCGGAACTGCTCGATAAAGTCGTCGATGATATCGTCGGAAAAGTCCATTTTCGCCAGCGTCTTGCGCGCCAGCAAAAGACTCGATTCGAGAGTTTCGCGGACGATTTCATCGGGACCGGTTTTCTGCAACGCGATTTCATGAATTCGGTCATGCGCGATGACGAGAATGAATGCGTCGGGCGCGCGCTGGCGCAACGCCGCGACGGCGTGAACGGCCGCTTCGCGGTCGTCGATCGTGAAAATCACCGCGCGTGCGTCCTGCGCGCCGGCGGTCAAAAGAACATCGAGGCGCGAGGCGTCGCCATAATAGACTTTAAAGCCGAAGCGCTGCGCGTTCTGGATGTGCGCCGCGTCCTTGTCGATTGCGATGACCTCAATATCCGCGGCGCTTATAACCTGCGAAATGATCTGACCGACGCGGCCGAAGCCGGCGACGACGACATGGCCCTTTCCGGCCGGCGGCGTTTCAAGACCTTCAATCGTTCGCCCGTCGCTCCGTCGCGCTTTTCTGGCGGCCATCATCAGGAAAGGCGTCATCACCATCGAGATCGTGACGATCGCCGTCAGCATCGTCGCCTGCTCGCCTGAAAACAGGGCCGCATCGGCGCCGACGCTAAAAACGACGAAACCGAACTCGCCGCCCTGGCTGAGAACGGCGCCGGTCAGCAGCGCATCCTCGCGGCGCGCGCCGAATGCACGGGAAAGCGCGTAAAGCAATCCGGCCTTCACCAGCACGAGACCGGCCGCGCCGCCGAGAACGATCAACCAGTGTTCTACGATTACATCGAGATTTAGCCGCGCGCCGATCAGTATGAAGAACAGGCCCAGCAACAGGCCGCGAAACGGTTCGATATCGGTTTCGATCTGGTGCCGGTAGGAAGATTCGGCAAGCAGGATTCCGGCGAGGAACGCGCCAAGGCCCATGGGCAGGCCGATCCATGAAACGGCGATCGACGACAGAACGACAAGCAAAAGCGCCGTCGCCGCAAACGCCTCCCGCGAGCCTGAATTGGCGACCTGGCGCAAAATGGGATTCACCGCGAAACGCCCGCCATAAATGATGGCCGCAATCACGAAGACGGCCCGCCCGAGCGCCGCCCAGCTTTGATCGGCGTCGAAATTTTCGGCCAGCGACGCCGCCGCGCCCGCCGCGAAAGGGATTGCGGCGAGCAGCGGGACAACCATCAGATCCTGCATCAGCAGAATTGGAAAGGCGCGCGATCCGTGTGCGGTGTTCAACTCGCCGCGGTCTTTTAGGTATTGAAGCGCGAACGCCGTCGATGAAAACGCGAGCGACAGCCCGCCGATCGCCGCCGCGCCCATCGGCATGACTTTCGCCAGCATGAAAATCGAAGCAAGCACCGCGCCGGTCAAGGCGATCTGCGCCGCGCCGAGACCGAATATATCCCGGCGAAGCGCCCACAGGCGCGACAATGAGAGTTCGAGGCCGATAACGAACAGGAACAATACGACGCCGAATTCGGCGATGTGAAAAACGCCCTCTTCCTGATGCAGCAAGTCGAGCGCATAAGGCCCGGCGACCACGCCCGCCGCAAGATAACCGAGAATGGACCCGAGTTTGAACCGGTTGAAAATCGGAACGGCGATTGCGGCTGCGGCTAGATAGGTCGCCGACTGAACAATAAAATCGCCGCTTTCATTCGCCATGCATCGTTTATGATCGAGCGGCGCCGGGCGCGCAAGACGGTCTAGTCGGTCAGGCCGGAAAACTCGTCGAGGCCGAGAGAGATGTTCAGATTTTGCACCGCCTGAATCGCGGCGCCTTTGAGCAGGTTGTCTTCCGCCGCGACAATCACCGCACTCTTGCCGTCGAGGCCGACATCGAGCCCGCCGATGATAACGCCGCTGAACCCTTCGCCGTCGCGCAGTTCCGGCGGATCGTCCTGCAATTTCACGAGCGGCTCGCAATCATATCGCTCATGAAAAATGCGTTTCAGCCCGTCCCTGTCCAGCGGCGCGGCGAGCGGGGCGTGCGCCGTCACGAGAAGCCCCCGGAACGCCGGATGAACGTGAGGAAAGAACCGGACAGACGCGCCGAGATGGCGCGACGCTTCTTTTTCGTGATTGTGCCCGACAAGTTTGTACGGCATCAAATTGTCGCGAAGACGCTCCGGATCGTTGCGCGGCGACGGCGTCGTGCCTGCGCCCGAATAACCCGAAACGCCGAAGACCGCCGGCTGGCCTTTCAGGAGCGGCGACAAGGGTGCGAGGCAAAGCTGCAACGCCGTCGCATAACAGCCCGGATTGGCGATGCGCGTCTTTCCGCGAATTTTTTCCCGATAAAGTTCAGGCAGGCCGTAGGCCCAATCATCGTCGAAACGCCTGTCGGCGGATAGATCGACGATTATGCGCTCGCTTGCCGCTTCATCCAGCGCCTCGACATAGGCCGCCCCCGCGCCGTCCGGCAAAGCGAGGATGACGGCGTCCGCGCGACGGCGCGCAGCTTCGCGCGGGCCGAGCGCCTCGAATATGCATTCGTCTTTGTCTTCCGGCGCGATCTCGGAAACTTTTCGCCCGGCGAATTCGCGGCTGACCGCGTAGGCGAGCATCAATTCGGGATGGCCGGAGATCAGCCGTATCAGCTCGCGGCCCGTATGTCCGCGCGCGCCGACCAGGCCGACAAGGAACGGTTCGCTCATCTTCAATCCTCAAACGACGCCGGCAACGAGGCGACGCGGTCGATCGTTGCGTACGATTTAGCCAGATCGCATTCGCCGACCCAGTAAACCGTCCAATACCCCTTTTTCACCGATCCCGTCGCCATGTCATTGTAAAAAGCGTTAAAGTTGTTGGCGGTGCGCGATCGCCACCAGAAGGCCGGGTTCTGTTTCGAAAGATGGCGCCAGATCGTGCGCGACAACCCTTCGCCGCGCGCGTCCTCCGTCACGGCGAATTTGTCGAGATAGATAAAATCGTCGATCTTCGTCATCACGGCGCCGGCGCGATAACGCTCCGACATATAGATCTGATGAATGTCGAGGCCGTCCCACCAGCCGGGTTTGAGCTTGCGCGCAAAGGCGGCTTCGACGAGCGCTTCGGTTTTTGCGCGATCGAGTTTTTCTTTCGAATTGAACGAGTTGATCGCCTCGCCCTGGCGGACGAGCGTTCCCGATCCGCCATGGGTGAAAAGCTCGCGCACGAGACCTTGCGGCGTCGTTATAGATACCGACGATGCAGGCGGGAGCTGGTCGAGCAGGCGTTTTATCTCCTGAAGCTTCAGCCGCATGCCGCCCTGAAGCCAGTCGGCTTTCATCAGCGTTTCATAGTCTGACGCGAGATTGATCGAATGCATGGGGCGTTTGGTCTTGTCGAGCAGGCCGCCGACGCCGGTGAGAAATATGACCTTCAGCGGCTGCAAGGCGGAGACGACGGCGCGCGTCGCCGAATCTCCGTTGATATTCAGCAATTGTCCGCCGGGCGCGACGCCAAGGCAGGTGATGATCGGAATGGCGCCCGACTTGACGATGGACGACAGCATGCCGAGGCGGATATTTGTCGGTTCGCCGACGAAGCCGTATTTCTCCTTGTCGAGATAGTCAGCCTCGATAACGCCGACGATCACGCCTTCCGCCTCGACGCCTTCGGCGCGCACGGCTTCGACAAGCCTGATATTCTCGCCGATAAAAACGTCGCGCGCCGCGTCCATCGTCGCCGCATCGGTGACGCGCAAACCATCGACTTTCGGCGTTTCGACGCCGCGCTCTTTCAAAACTGCGTCCAGCTGCGGTCCGCCGCCATGGATGACAATCGGCGTCAGGCCGACCGTATGCAAAAAGGCGAGCGCGTCGGCCGTCTCCCTCAGATGGTCCTGAAGGATGGCGCCGCCGATCTTGATCACGGCGAAGCGCGTCTGCTCGATTGAGGAAAACCGCTGCAAATAGGAGCGGATTTCCTTGCCGTCCTGCATATTGGACAAAAGCTGGACGATCGTCTGGCGCGTGATGAGAGAGGGCGTCGTCATCGCTTATTTCACCAGCGCCTTCATGATCGCCTTTTGAACGTGCAGGCGATTTTCCGCTTCTTCATAGGCGATGCAGGCGGGCGAATCGAAAACGGCGTCCGTCATTTTCACATTGCGCCGCATCGGCAGGCAGTGCGACACGAGCGCGTCATTCGTCAACGCCATTTTGCTTTCATCGACGATGAAGCGCCTGTGCGCGTCGCGGATCGGCTTTTCAAGCTCCCAGTTCCCGAAATAGGGAAGCGCGCCCCAGCTTTTGCAATAGACGACATCGGCGCCCTTATAGGCTTGCTCTATGTCATGCGTGACGGTGAGCGTGCGCCCGTTGGCGCGGCAATCCTTTTCCGCCTGCGCCATGTAACGCGCGTCGAGAACGTAGTCCGGCGTCGGACACAGGAGCGTCACGTCAAACCCGAACTTCGCCGCTATCATCAGGGACGAATTCGCGACCGCCGTGTTCAGCGGCCTGGGGTGATAGGTCCAGGTGAGAACATATTTCTTGCCGTCCGTTCCCGGCCGGCTTTCGGCGGAAAACTGATCCTCGACCGCCATCATGTGCGCCAGCTCCTGGCAGGGGTGCGTGATCGTCTCCATATTGATGACCGGCGTCTCGGCGTAGCGGGCGAATGCGTTGAGGATCTTGTCCTTCCGGTCCTCCTCCCAGTCGAGGAATTTCGGGAAGGCTCGCACGCCGATAATGTCGCAATAGCGCGACAAAACCCTCGCCGCCTCCTTCACATGTTCTTCCGCCTCGCCGTCCATTACGGCGCCGTCTTCGAATTCGAGCGGCCACATGCCGCCGGACGGCGACAGAACCACCGCATGCGCGCCAAGCTGGCGCGCGCCGACATCGAAGGACGTGCGCGTTCTGAGGGAATTGTTGAGAAACAGGAGGGCGATCGTTTTTCCGGCGAGCGCGTCGCCGAGCGGCGAGCGGCGCATGGCGCGGGCGTCGTCCAGCATCGCGGCGATTTCGGCGCGCGTATAATCGGCGGTGTTAAGGAAGTGCTTCATTCGTTTTCGGCTCCATCGCGCGGTCTTTAACAGCCGTTTCCGCCTATTCCAAGAAGTCTTCCGCCCTCGCGGCGCGCCGATCCGGGCGGACGCTATTGCGATGGGCCGCGCGGTTGCTATCTATGCCGTTTCGTCGCCGCGCCGCCCGGCGGGACAACCGGGCGTGGTTCGAGGCGCGCAATTGCGCCTTCATGTTTTCAAAGGGTCAACAATGTCGACAAGCGAAATCGAACAGCCCCGGACGGTCTATCTCAAGGATTATGCGCCGCCGGCCTATCTGATCGACGCGATCGACCTGTCCTTCTCGCTGGATCCGGCGCGCACGATCGTCAAGTCGCGTCTTACCGTCCGGCGCAATGTGGGCGCGCCGGCAGATGCCCCGCTCGTGCTGAACGGCGAGCAGATCGAACTCATCCGCGTCGCGCTCGACGGGGAAGATCTCGCCCCGCCCGCCTATGCGCTCAGCGGCGCCTCGCTCGTCGTTTTCAATCCGCCGGGCGCCTTTACGCTCGAAATCGAAAACGCCTGTTCGCCGGCGGCGAATACAGCCCTTTCCGGCCTTTATCTGTCGAACGGAATGTTCTGCACGCAATGCGAGGCGGAAGGGTTCCGGCGAATTACCTATTTCATCGACCGGCCCGATTGCCTTTCGCGCTACACCGTCAGGATCGAAGCGGACAAGGCCGCCTGTCCCGTTCTCCTGTCGAACGGCAACAGGCTCGCCGGGGGCGATCTGGCGAACGGGCGCCATTTCGCCCAATGGGCCGACCCGCACCCCAAACCCTCCTATCTTTTCGCCCTCGTCGCCGGCGATCTTGTCGCCGCCGAAGACTTTTTCATCACGCAGTCGGGAAAGCGCGTCGCGCTGAAAGTTTTCGTTCAGGCGAAGAACATCGACAAATGCGGCTACACGCTGGATGCGCTGAAGCGCGCGATGAAATGGGACGAGGAAGTTTTCGGACGCGAGTACGATCTCGATATTTTCATGATCGTGGCGGTCGATCATTTCAATTTCGGCGCCATGGAGAACAAGGGCCTTAACATATTCAATTCGGCCTATGTCCTCGCCTCGCCCGACACCGCGACTGACGCCGACTACGAAGCGATCGAATCGATCGTCGCGCATGAATATTTTCACAACTGGTCGGGCAACCGCGTCACCTGCCGCGACTGGTTCCAGCTTTGCCTGAAAGAAGGGTTTACGGTTTTCCGCGACCAGGAATTTTCAGCGGACATGCGCTCGCGCCCCGTCCAGCGGATCAAGGACGTGCGCCGTTTATGGGCGCAGCAGTTTCCGGAAGATGCAGGCCCTCTCGCCCATCCGGTCCGCCCTGAAAGCTACATTACGATCGACAATTTCTACACCGCGACCGTTTATGAAAAGGGCGCTGAACTTTGCCGCATGATCAAGACGATCCTTGGCCCTGACAATTTCCGCAAGGGATCGGATCTTTATTTTACGCGCCATGACGGGTCGGCGGCGACCGTCGAGGATTTCATCGCGGCCATGGAAGACGCGAGCGGTGAAGACCTTGAACGGTTTCGCCGCTGGTACGCCGACGCCGGCGCGCCGACGTTAACGGTTACCGAAAAATTCGAAAGCGCGGGCGCCTATGAACTGACGCTTTCCCAAT
This sequence comes from Parvularculaceae bacterium, assembly GCA_020446945.1. Lineage (GTDB taxonomy): Bacteria > Pseudomonadota > Alphaproteobacteria > Caulobacterales > Parvularculaceae > Amphiplicatus. The sequence goes on along the minus strand of JAGRDS010000032.1, from coordinate 61,764 downwards.
CGACGCGGAAAGCGCCGGGGCGATCGGAAAAACCGCCGCGCGACATACCGGTCGCATTCGCGCTGATCGGTTCGAGGACCGGCGAATTGCTGAAAGAAGGCGTCATCCGCCTGACGACAGCCAGCGCCGCGCAGAAATTCGGACCCTTCCGCGAGCGTCCTGTCGCATCCGTTCTGCGCGGCTTTTCAGCGCCGGCGAATGTCATCCAGGCCCTGAGCCTTAACGACCGGCTGCTGCTTGCGAAATCGGAAAGCGATCTCTTCGCGCGCTGGTCGGCGACAGAAGGGCTCTGGCGCGATCTCTGCCTTGCTTTCGCGTCCGACATCGAAATGACGGACCCGGATGATGCGCTCTCGCGTTTTGCGGACGCATTGGCGACGAGCCTCGACAAGGCCGGGGACGATCCCGCTTTCGCCGCCGAGATTTTAAAGGCGCCGAGCGCGGCGGAACTCGCCCAGCGCGCATCGGTTATCGACCCCGCGAAAATCGATGCGGGCAGAAAGCGCGTTCGCGAAACGCTCGCCCATGCGTTAAGGGACCGGCTATTGTCCGTACGCCGCGAATTCGCGACCAACGAACCGTATGATCCCGGCCCCGAACAGGCGGGCGGACGCGCCCTGCGCAACGCCGCCCTGTCGCTGCTGGTCGCCGGCGGGGACTATTCGGTCGCCGAAGAACAGGCCGCATCGGCGCAGAACATGACGGATGAAGCGGCGGCGACAGCCGCCATCGCCATGTCCGACGCGCCGTCGCGCGAAAAAGTGTTGAATGATTTCTACGCGAAATGGCGCGCCGATACGCTGGTCGTCAACAAATGGCTCGCCTGGAGCGCCATGGCGCCGGCGGACCGCGCGCTCGATGAAATCCACGCGCTGCTGAACCATGAGGCGTTCGACATCAAAACGCCGAACAAGGTTCGCGCCTTGATCGGCGCCTTCGCCAACCAGAACCTTTCGGGTTTTCACCGGGCGGACGGCGCGGGATATGATTTCGCAGCCGAACAGATGCTGGCCATAGACAAGCTCAATCCGCAGCTGGCGGCGCGGTTGACGACCGCGCTGGAGAGCTGGCGCAAGCTGGAACCCGTGCGCCGGCGCCATGCGCAGGCCGCGCTCAGGAAAATCGCCGCGCGGTCAGACCTTTCCGCGAACCTGTTCGAAATGGCGACGAGGCTGCTGGCTGATGAAAAAGCGGCCTGATTCGCTGGTGACACGGGCCGGCGAACGGTAATAGTTTCCAAATGGTAAACATCAGGCGCCGACGCGGCGCCTTTTCCGGATTTAACAGATCGACTAGCGCTTTAGGCGGTAAGGGCGTTTGATGGGGGCCGAAGAAAAGGGAGCTGGCGCAATGACCGCCCGGGCGGAAGCGCTATCGCCGCGTCGACTTATGCTCCTGACGGGGTTGCTCGTCGGCGCGATCGCGGTCCTGTTTTTCGGAAAAATCCGCGAAGAGGCCGAGGCGCGCCGGTTCGAGACCGCGCTGCTTGTCGAACGCGCCGCCAATGATTGCGCCGCGGCGGCCAATGTCGCGCTGATGACTGGCGATCCGGTCCGCAAGTCGCTCGACGCCTGCGCGCCGCGCGGCGAAGGCGCCGTTTTTCACGTTTCGCCAACCGGCGACATTCTCGCCGCCGCCGGTTCGGCCGGCGGCGTCGATGTCGAACCGGCGGATGCGAGAACGCTGGACCTCGCCCGGCGCGGTCTTTCAACGATCGCGCTGAAATCCGGCAAGGCGGTTGTCGCCTGGCGCCCGCTCGACAATGGCGAAGCGGTTCTGGTCGTCGCGCCGCGAAATGATATTTACGGGCGCACGCCCGTTTCGCTGTTCTATCTGTTCGTGCTGGCCGCGATTTCGATCGCCGTCGCATCGCTGATGGCGGCGTTCATCCGGCAGAGCCGGGCGGCGTCGATCGCATCGGAGGCGGTGGAGGCGCTGAAAACGACGAACGCCGCAATGGCCGCCGGCCGGACCGGCATGTGGACCTACGATCCGAAGGAGCGATCCGTCACCATGACGCGAAGCATCCTTGAGGCGATCGGCCTTGGCGGTCGGGACCGGACTTTTTCCATGCGCGAGATCACCGCGCTCGTTCACGCCGAGGATCTGCGCAATACGCTCGCCGTCCTGACCGGCGACACGAGCGGGATTACGGAAACGACGACGCGCCTGCGCCAGCCGGCGGGCGGCTGGACGCGCGTTTACTTCAGAACGTCCGCTTCGGCGACGCGCTTCCAGCGCGCCGGCTCCGCGTTCGATCTCACCGGTTCGAAATCGCAGGCGCCGACCGCCGCGATCGCAGAGGCGCGTTTGAAAGACGCGATCGAAAGCATTCCCGAGGCGTTCATTCTCTGGGACGGGCAAGGAAAACTCGCCGCGTGGAACCGGCGTTTCGCCACCATATTCCGTCTTGAATCAAAAGACGTGCGCGCCGGCCTGACGCCGGGAGAACTCGCCCGGATGACGCCGGCAGGCGGCGAGGTGATCGAAAAATATTTCGCGCCCGATGCGCTGATCGACGAGCAAAGCGTCGAGGTCGAACTGCCCAAGGATCGCTGGCTGCACATTGCGCGCCGGCGCACCGGCGAAGGCGGTCTTGTCTGCATCGCCTCCAACGCGACCGATACGAAACGCCGCGCACGCGCGCAAAAGAAAAAAGAACGCGAACTGGAAGCGACGGTGAGCGATCTTCAATCATCGCGGCGAGAGCTTTCCGACACGATGCGCAACTACGAACTGGAAAAACGCCGCGCCGAAGACGCCAGCCGCTCCAAGAGCGAATTTCTCGCCAATATGAGCCACGAACTGCGCACGCCGCTTAACGCCATCAACGGCTTCTCAGAGATCATGAAGTCCGAATTGTTCGGTCCGCTGGGCGATGAAAAGTACCGCGAATATGTCGAAGACATTTTATCGAGCGGCCAGCACCTGCTTGAACTTATCGACGATATTCTCGACATGTCGCGCATAGAGGCCGGCAAGTTGCAGATCGAGCCGAAGCGCGTCGAGCTTGAACGCCTGCTGGACGAATGCGCGCGCCTTGTCGCCAAACGCGCAAGCGACGCCGGCGTCAAGCTGACCTCGTCAATTGCGCATGCGCCGGCCGCGTTCGCAGACCCGCGCGCAGTCAAGCAGGTCGCGCTCAACCTTTTGTCGAACGCCATCAAGTTCACGCCGGAAAACGGCGCCGTGACGCTGACGATAGAAGCAGATCTCGACGCCGTGACGCTCATCGTCGCCGACAATGGCTGCGGAATATCGAAAGGCAATCTCGCACGGCTCGGCGCGCCGTTCGAACTGATCGAGGATCATTTCTCGAAAACCCGGCGCGGTTCCGGCCTCGGGCTGGCGCTGTCGAAATCGCTGATGGAGATTCAGGGCGGCATTCTCGCCATTGCAAGCCAGGAAGGACGCGGCACGGTCGCGTGCGCCACCTTCCCCCGCCGGCGCGACGCGCGCGTGCGCCTGCCGCAATTCGTTCGCGCGGAGGCGCATATCCTGACGGCGCCCGACGACATTTCGCCCCATATCGAGGCGGCCGAATAAGGCGCGGGCGAATTGCCGCCGGATGAATTCGCCGCTCTTAAAGATTTTCCCGGAACGCCGCCGCGCGCCGACCCTCGAAACTTTCAAGGGCGCGCGCCGGAACGCGGGACCCGTCAGGCCCTATCACCGCTTCCAGATCGCCGAGCGGGGCGTCCCTATCGAGATCGGCGAAACAAAGAACGCGCTTCAATTTCGGCGAAAACGCCGCGGATGTGACAACGCCTGCAATCCCGGCGCGCGTGCGGATCGAAACGCCCGGCGGCGCCGCATCGCAATCGAGCGACAACAAGACGAGGCGCCGTCGCGCGCGCGCGGCGTTTTTCACCGCGCGCCTGCCGTTGAACCAGCCGCGGTTCGGCGGCGCGAGATGCGGCAGGCCGATTTCATCCGGCGAGCGCGCATCGCCCTGCGTTCGCGCATCGTCGGCGCTGACGAAATCGACGCCGGTTCTTGGAACGCCGCCCTCGATCCGCAAAATCTCCATCGCGTCGAGTCCCATGGGCGCCGCCGTCGTTTTTCCCCTGACGCGTTCGAAAATAACAAGCGCATCTTCGGCGGGGAAAATAACCTCTATACCGGTGAGCGCGCCGATCGCCACAGGGCGTACGGCAAGCTCGACGCCGCGCACGCGCCCTTGCGCGCTCGCTTCGGCGGCGAGAATATCGACGCCGGCCGCCGCTGCGGCGTCACGCGCCTTCGGGCCGATAAGGCCGAGCGCGCCGACCTGTCCGGCGACATTGGAGATTTCAACGTCAAACCCGCGCGCCGCCACAAGCAAGCGACGGTCGACCGGAACGCTTGTCGTCAAAAGGAACAGGTCTTTCGAAAGCCGCGTCGTCTCCGCGCAATCGACAACGAATCCTTCGGCGTTGACGATAAGGCCGCGCGCGCTTTCGGCGACGCAAACGTCCGTAGCCGGACACGATGTCAGGCGCGCAAGGAACGCGCCCGCTTCGGCGCCGCGAACGGAGTAACGGCAGAGCGGACCGAGATCGACAAAGGCGACATCGTTCAGCGCGGCCTCATATTCCTCGACGGTATCGCTATAAGAACGCGCGAGCGCCCAGCCGTTGACGCTCGTCCAGGCGTTCGTCGCGCAAAGGCCCGCCGCCGCGGCGTAAAGCGGCGTCGCGCGCGGTTCGGCGCTATTGTCGACGGCGGAAAAAATCACGACGCTCCCCCGGTCCTGAAATAGCGCAGCGCCCGCTCTGCGGCGCGCCGGCCGGCGCTCAGACTGACCCCGGCGCCGATCAGAGCCTCGGGGCCGCAGAAATAATATCCTTCAAGGCCCGATGCGTCCGTTATCAGGCGGCGGCGTTCGATCGCCTCATACGTCGTCGGCGCGGCGCGAACAGGCGCCTCGATATCGACTGCGACGACGCCGGCGCTCATTTCCGGCGCGATCGCGCGCAATGCATCTCGCGCGAGCTGTTCGATTTGCGCGCGGCGCGGTTCATCGTCCGGCGAAAAATATGGAACGGGATGCAACAGGATCGTCGCCGTTAAACAGCCATGCGGGGCGAGCGCGGCGTCGAGCGAGGATGGAAAAACGAGTTCGGCGACGCCCGGCCTGACTTCGCCGCGCCGGGCCGCGAGAAAACCGCTTTCGAGCGGTTGGGCCGCCAGCGCAAGCAGGAACCGCCGTGAAAGATCGGCGCCGACAAGCGGATCGCCCAGCGGTCCGCTCAGCGCAAGATGCGCGCGGCATGAGCCGATCGGCGGCGAGGCGAAGTCGAGAATGCGCGCAAACTCGATATCGAGCCGCGCGCGTCCGACAAAATCGATGAAAGTCTCACGCGCGCCGAGCGCCGATACGATAATCGGCGCGCGCAGCTGGCCGCCATCGTCGAACGATACGCCGGCCACCTTGTCCCATTCCACGATGACGGATTTGACGCGGTCGGTTTGCCTGATCGAAACGCCCGCCGTCTGCGCGGCGCGGCGCAAGGCGTTTGCGAGACCGCGCCCGCCGCCGGCGATCGCGGCGACGCCGCCTTGAAGACCTGCGATCTCGCCGGAAAGACGGCGCAACAGGGAAAGATAGGAGTATGGTTCGCTGGCGCGCGCGGGCGCCCCGAGCGAGGCTTCCGCGCGCAAATAATCCGTAAGGCGACGATCGGCGAAACGCCCGGAAAGCACGTCGTCGATCGAGGCGGCGAGCATCTCCCGGCCGGGCGCCGCCGGCGCCGCGCCGCCCGAAAACCAGTCGGTGAGCGCGCGGGCGGTTTTTCTTTCCTGCGCCAGAAATGCGGAGAACGCGCCCGCGTCCGCTTCGCAAAGCGCTGCGACCGCTTCTTCGATCAATTCAGGATCGCCGGTCGTCGTCAATGTTGCGCCGTCGCCGAAACGCACGAATGTTTCCAGCCGGCGCGCGGCGAAGGACAGGCCGCAGCGATAAAGATCAAGTCCGTCGACAACCGCCTGATCGAGCGCGAAGGCGATCGGATCGCCCGGGATCGCATAATAGCCGGGCGCGATTTCCTTTTTATCCTGCGCGCGTTCGCCCGTCTCGATCAATACAACATGGAGACCGGCGCGCGCCATCAAGGCCGCAGCGGCGAACGCATCGGCTGTCGCGCCGATGACGAGAGCGTCGAACCCGCCTTCGATTTTCGCCGCTTTGCGGTTCTGGAATTGCGCCTCGCTCACGCCCCGCCATCTCCCCCGGTCAAATCCCAGGCGAGCATCGCGGCCGCATTGACCGGATCGGTTGACGGCGCCGGCGCTGTGATCGCGGGTATCGAAAAATTCCTGCGTTCAAGGCCCGCTTCAATATCGGGCCCGACGCGCACGTCGCTGACTTCGACTTTCACACCCAACCGTTTTTCGATAACGCCGGCGACTGCGCGGCCCAGCACCTGACGATCCTGCCCGGTCCATTCACGCGCCTCGCCGTTTTCGATGAGCCGCGAGGGACAGAAATACGCCTGCGCGGTAATTCCCTTGCCGTCAATTTCGAAGGCGACCGGCGGCGCCTCCGCCAGCGCGCCGTCTATCATCGCATCGCGCGCAATGCGCACCGCTTCGCGGTCGCCGGCGACATGAAACACCGCCCGTTTCCATTCGGCGGCGGCTTTGGGTTTCTTTTCAAAGCTGAGCCGGACGCGCGCGCTCACGCCCTTGCGGCGCGCCAGCGCAGAACCGTCCGTCGCAACGCGCAGGCCGAACGGTTCGACCGCCGCCGCGCTCGACGCCATGACGGTCCTGGCGCGAATTTCACGCCCGCTTTCAAATCTTGCAAGCCAGCGCCGGTTTTCAATCCGTTCAAGCGATTGAAGCCTGGCGGTCATGATCTCCGCGCCGGCCGCCTCGCCCGCCTTCGACAAGGCCCGGCCGAACGTCGCCGCGTCGATTGAACGCCGGCGCGGCGCGCCGGCGGCGAACAGCGCCTCGGCGGAACCGGGCTCATCGCCGCAAAGCCCGAAAGGCGCGACATAGGCCGACAGAAGATGCGTTTTCAGCGCCTCGTCATCGAAATAATCGTCAAGCAGCGCATTGGCGGAAATCAGCCGCTCGAAATTGCCGTCGCGCTTTTCAAGCGCACGCGCCATGTCTTTCGAATAGGCGGGCCATAAATGCTCCAGGGCCGCATCGCGGCGCGAAAGCGCGCGCCCGTCGCGCATCATATCCTCGCCGGTCGCAATCGCATCGCCTTCAAAAAGCGATACATGGCGCGGCGGCGAATCGAACTTGAAACCGTATTGATGCAGTTCGAGAAGGCGCCAAAGCTGCGAGGGCGGCTCGCAGACGCTCCCCTCGTCCGGCGTTTCGAAACCGGTCGGCGCCAGGGCGGCGAGCGCGCCGCGCCGCGCCGCGCAGCAAACTGCGGCGAGACCCGGCAACCCGCCGCCGACAACCAGAAGATCTATCTTCGCCGGACCGGACATCAGGGCGCTTTCTCCGGCAAGGCGGCGACGACAATCTCTTCATAGACGGCGCGCGTTTCCTGTTCGAGCGCGGCGAGCATCGCTTCGGCTTCCGCCAGATCGTCCGTATCGAAAAGCCGCGTCATCGACAGCGCCATCGCATGTCCGGCCGCGCCGGGCGCGAACACGCCCCCCGTCGCGGCGCGCGACAATTGCTGGGCGGTTTCATAAATCCGGTTCGCTTTCAACAGGCGGTCGGCCTGCGAGGCGTTCAGGGCGCCCTGCGCTGCGAGCGCGCCGATGAGCGCATTCGCATCCGATCTGACCGCGTAATCCATCGTCTGAGGATGCGTCAAAAGAAGATACTGAAGCGTGAAGTCGATCTCTATAAATCCGCCGATCGCATATTTGAGATCCCATGGGCTCGTCGCCGGTTTCGACGCGCCAAGGCGCGAACGCATATCCTCGACATCGCGGGCGACTGCGGCGCTGTCGCGCTTGCGCCTCAAGATCGCGTCGATCTCATTCTCGATCCTGCCGCGCAATGCCGCGCCGCCGGCGATGACGCGCGCCTTCGTCAACGCCATCGCCTCCCATGTCCACGCATCCTTTTCATAATAATGGACAAAGGACGAAAATCTGACCGCCGCCGGTCCCTTTGCGCCGGAAGGCCGCAATTGCATATCAACCTCGTAAAGCGCGTCCTCTTCCGAGGGCGTTGTAACGCCGGTCAGGAAGCGGCGGACCAGCCGGGCGAAATAGGTGACGGCGTCGATGCCTTGCGCATCGGCGCCGGCCGCGTCCGGCGCGTCATAGATAAACATCAGATCGACATCGGACGCCGCCGTCATCGTCCGCGCGCCGAGCCGGCCGAGCGCGACGACCGCAATCTCTCCCGCCATCGGTCCGAACTGGCGCTGCGTCTCGCCGCACGCAATGTCGAGCATTGCGGCGAGGGACGTTTCGGCGATCAGCGTAAAGCGTTCCGCCGCCTCGCCGGCGGGAATAAGGTCGACGAGCATCTGCGCGGCGGCGGAAAACGCCTCCTCCGATTTCCATCTCCTTACGGCGTTTATCGTCGTTTCATAATTATCCGCCGCAGCAAGGCGCGCCTTTAAGCGGCGTTCAAGCTCGTCCCTTTCCGGCGTCGGATCGGGCCAGCTCGATTCAATGAGCGCTTCGGCCAGCCAGGCGCGCTTTGCGACTTCGCGCGCAAGATATGGCGAGACTGTCATGATGCGGATCAGCCGCTCAAAAACTTCCGGCCGGTTCAGAAACAGCGAAAAAATCTGGACGCCCGCCGGCAGCCCCCTCAGGAATCCGTCGAACGCGACAAACGCCTCATCGGGCGAGCGCGCATTTGCAAACGCCTCGATCAGCGACGGGGTGATTTTCTCCAGCAGCGCGCGCGCGCGGGCGCTGCGCGCTGCGCGCGTATCGCCGGCATGCCAGCGACGAACCGCCTCCGCAATCTGCGCCGGCCGTTCGAAACCCAGATCGGCGAGCGCCTTGATCGTCTGCGGATCATTGTCCACGCCGGAAAACGAAAACGCCTTGCGCGGCGCATTTTTCTCTTCCGGATGGTAGAGCGGCGCCGTCAACCGGCTAACATTCCTGAACGTATTCGTCATCGTGTCGCGGAATGCGTCAAGCGGGCTTTCCCCCAGGAACGCAGCGAGCCGCGCGGCGTCGTTTTCATTCGCCGGAATGCGATGCGTCTGTTCGTCATTTATCATGTGCAGGCGATGTTCGACCTTGCGCAGATATTCGTATTCGCGCGCCAGCCCTTCGCGCGTATCCTTTTCGATAACGCCGGCCGCCTCTATCGCGCCAAGCGCATCCAGCGTCGCGCGCCGGCGCAGTTCCGCATTCTTGCCGCCGCCGATCAATTGCTGCGTCTGGACGAAAAACTCGATCGCGCGAATGCCGCCATGACCGCGCTTGAGATCGTGGCCGAAAAACTCCGACCGCCCCGCATCCTTTGAGGCGTGTATCTGGCGCATGACGGCGTACACTTCCTCGATCGCGGAAAAGTCGAGAAACTTTCGCCAGATGAACGGCCTGAGCCGGCCGAGAAACTCCTCGCCGACGCGGATATCGCCGGCGGCGGCGCGCGCCTTGATGAAGGCCGCGCGCTCCCAGTTTTGTCCGTAGGATTCGTAATAGGTTTCCGCCGCATTGATCGAAACCGCCGCCGCAGAAACGCCCGGATCGGGACGCAGGCGCAAATCGGTGCGGAAAACATAGCCGGCGGGCGTCTGGTCATTGAGGCTCTTGACCATGGCGCGCGTCGCGGCGACCGCGATGCGCTTCGCCTCGTCCGCGCCGCCGAGCCGCTCGCTCTCGCTGTCGAACAATACGACGAGATCGATATCGCTCGAATAATTGAGTTCAAAGGCGCCGAGCTTTCCCATCGCAAGTATGGCGATCCCGCAATCTTTTTCCGGGCGTTGCGGATCGGCGGCGTTAAAGCCGTACCGCTCGCACCGCCTCAACGCCATGCGCAGCGATGCGTTGACGGCGGCGCCGGCAAAACCGGAAAGGCTGCGCGCCGCCTCAAGCGTCGTCAGCGCGCCGGAAATTTCCGCCAGCGCGAGCGAGAGCGCCGCATCGTTCTTGGCGCGGCGCAACTGGTTCATCTGGTCGGCGGGATCGTCCGTATCCGCCGCGCGCCATGCGGCGGCGATCGCGCGTTCGAGATTTTCGGCCGGCGAATGGGAAAGCGCGTCCATCGCCAGTTCGGGACGCCCCGCGATAAGGCGCGCAAGATAAGGCGAACAGCCGGCGACGCCGGCGAGGAAATCGCGCGCGCCGAATGCGGGGCCGAACGCTTCGACCGCCTGTTCGCCGGCGCGCCGGTCGAAAGGATCGGGCGTGAAGCGGACAAGCGATTCAAGCGGCGCGTTTTCGGTCATCGCAATATCCATAGGCGCATCCGCAGCGGGCTGACAAACGCCGCCGCGCTTTACGCCTTGTCAAAGGCGGGAAAGGCGATCGTCACCTTGAGGCCTGGCCGCTCGTCGCCGGCCTTTGAATCGCCGAGCGCGATCGCACCCCGGTGCGCGCGCGCGATCGCGGCGACAAGCGAAAGCCCGAGACCTGAGCCCGGCGTCGACCGGCTTTGTTCAAGGCGAACGAAACGTTTCAATACGCTGTCGCGTTCGGCCGGGGGAACGCCCGGGCCGTCATCGAGAACGGATAAAAGCACGCGCCCTTCCGAGCCCTTGCGCACATCGATCCTGATCGTCTCGCCGCCGACGGCGTATTTCAGCGCATTGTCGAGCAGGTTGGCGAGCGCCTGGCTGATCAGGGAACGCGAACCGCGAACCGGCGGCGTCGGCGCCGTTTTCAACTGCAATACGAACCCGGCGTCCTGCGCGGCCGGTTCGTAAAGTTCAACCATCTCCTGTGCGATTGCGACGAGATCGACAGCCTCCATCGAGCCGGCGCCCTCGCCCGATTCAATGCGCGCGATCGACAACAGCGCGTTAAACGTCATGATCATGTTTTCGGCGTCGGCGAGCGTTGCGCGCAGCGCCTCGTCGCGTGCGTCGATATCGCCCTTCAGCGCTTCGGTCAGCCGGCCGCGTATGCGGTTCAGCGGCGAGCGCAGGTCATGTGCGATGTTATCCGAAACCTCGCGCATGCCGCTCATCAAACGTTCGATCTGGTCGAGCATCGCGTTCAGGTTCAACGCCAGATTCTCAAGCTCGTCGCCGGCGCCCGTCAGCGCGATACGCTTGGACAGATCGCCGTCGCGAATGGCGCGCGCGGTTCGATTGACCGAATCGACGCGGCGCAACAGCGCGCGGCTGAATACAAGGCCCATCAATATGCCGAGTCCGATCGTCACCATGCCGATGCGCGTCATCAACGCCTGACTGCGCTTCCTCAGGGATTCGCGCGTCGAGATATCGCGCGCGACAAAAACAAGAAAAGAGGTTTCAGCATCCGGCGTCGGTTTGAACCGGCGGATTTTTCCCCGCGCCTCGCGCGTTTCAATGCCGACCTCGCGCCCGGCAGCGTTGAGCCGCGGGCGCTCGAAAGTGAAATCGAAAAACCCCTCGCCCGCCGACAACGCTTCGGGCGGAAGCGCGGAGAGATTGCCGGAAAGCACCGCGCCCGACGGCGCGCCGATCAACATGTAAAGCCCGTCGTCGCGCCAGGCGGCGCGTTCGCGTATGACCCGGCGCAATACGCCCGCGCCTTCGGTGGAGAAAACCTCCGACAGGACGACCATCTCCTGATTGATGATCGCATCGGTCTGCTTCGACATGACGCCGAAAGTGTTCTGGTAAAAAAGAAGTCCGAGCCCGGCGACCGCGATTGCGAACACGAACACGTAAATGATCGTGAAGCTGAATGTCGTCGTGCGCAGGAGCCGCAGCATCAATCACGCCCGCGCGACCGGCGAAGGCCGCGCCTGAAATTCCCGGATCGCACGCTTATGGGACTTCCGCTGGCGCCCGGCAAGTCTCGCCCTTTCAATCGCCGTCGTCGATCGTATAGCCGGCGCCGCGTACGGTTTTCAAAAGCGGCTTGTCGAAGTCCTTGTCGATTTTCGACCTGAGGCGCGAGATATGAACGTCTATAACATTCGTCTGCGGATCGAAATGATATTCCCAGACATTTTCAAGAAGCATCGTTCGCGTTACGACCTGCCCGGCATGGCGCATAAGATATTCGAGCAGGCGGAATTCGCGCGGCTGAAGATCGATCTTGCGCCCCGCGCGCCGGACCGTGCGCGTGATGACGTCGATTTCAAGATCGCCGACCGCGTAGCGCGTCGTCACCGTCGCCGGCGCGACGCGCCGGCGCCCCAGCGCTTCGACGCGCGCCAGCAATTCGGGAAATGCGTAAGGCTTGACGAGATAGTCGTCGCCGCCGGCCTTGAAGCCCTTGACGCGATCATCGACCTCGCCGAGCGCGGAAAGGAAGAGCGCCGGCGTTTCATCGCCGCCGGCGCGCCGTCGCGACAACATCGTCACGCCGTCGAGCTTGGGCAGCATGCGGTCGATCACATAGGCGTCGTAGTCGCCGACATCGGCCATGTTGAGACCGACCTCGCCGTCCATCGCATGATCAACGACGTGACCGGCCTCGCGCAGGCCTTTCGAAACATGCGCGGCGGCTTCGTTATCGTCTTCAATAACCAGGATTCTCATCAGGCGTTTTCTCGCATGTTCGAATGATCCGGCGCGCGGCGCGCGCCGGCCGTAAAAGCGTCAGCCTTTGCTGGTTTCCAGTTTCAGCGCACTGAACTGTTTTGCCGAACCGAGCTGGAGGCGAAGCAACACCGCCTCCTTGCCGGCCTTTTGCGCGTCGGCGATTTTCGATTTGAGCGATGACGCCGTCGTTACAGCCGCGCCGTCGACCTGGAGGATGACGACGCCCGGACGAAGGCCCGCATCTTCCGCCGCGCTTCCCGACCGGACCGACGTCACGAGAACGCCGTTGACGCCGTCCGCGATGCGGAACTGCTGGCGCATCGCATCGGAAAGTTCCGCAACGCGCAATCCGACGCTTTTCGAAAGCGAGTCTTCCGAATGCGACGGCGTCTCTTCATTCGAGGCGACCTGTTCGAGATCGCGCTGGCCGAGCCTGACGGTAAGCGATTTTTCCGCGCCGTTGCGCAGTACGCTGACTTTCGCCCTTTCGCCCGGCGGCAGCGCCGAAATGGACCGCGTAAGATCGCGCGGATTTGCAACGCCCCGCCCGTTGACTTCGAGGACGAGATCGCCGCTTTCAAACCCGGCCTTTTGCGCCGGCGATCCGTCCAGAACTTCGGCGATGAGCGCGCCGTTCGTGTCCTTACGCCCAAGCGCGGCGGCGATTTCCGTCGTGACGGGCTGGATTGAAACGCCGAGCCAGCCGCGCGTCACCGATCCGGAATCGATCAATTGCGCCACCGTCTCCTTGGCGACTTTCGCCGGGATCGCGAAACCGATGCCGACGCTGCCGCCATTCGGCGAATATATCGCCGTGTTGACGCCGACGACGCGCCCTTTGAGATCGAAGGTCGGTCCGCCCGAATTGCCGCGATTGATCGGCGCGTCGACCTGAATGAAATCAAGAAACTGGCCTTCGCGGTTTTCGCCGCCGATCGCCGAGACGATGCCGCTTGTCACCGAACCGCCGAGACCGAACGGATTGCCGACCGCGATAACCCAGTCGCCGACGCGCAGATTCACATCCTCCGCAAACTGAACGAATGCCTGGCCTTTCGGCGGCTCCGCCTTCAGTACGGCGAGATCGGTCAACGGATCGGTGCCGACAAGTTTCGCCGGAATTTCCTTTCCATCCGAGAAGCGAATTCGAATCGTATCGGCGTCTTCTACAACGTGATTGTTGGTGACGACGTGCCCGGCCGCATCGATGAAGAAACCGGAGCCTTGCGCCTCGGCGCGCTGCACGCCGCCGTCAAACCCGTCATCGCCGCCCCGGCCGTTATCGGGCGTTCCGAAGCGGAAGCCGAAAAAGTCCTGAAGCGCGTCGGGTACGCGGGGTTGTTCAATCTCGCGCTCGACGACGACGCTGACGACGGCCGGCGATACGCGCTCGACCAGATCGGCGAACGAAAGCGCGCCGTCGGCGGCGGCCGGCGGCGGCGCAACCAGACGCGGCGCCTGCGCGCTCGCGTCAGGCGACAATATCGCACCCGCGCCGGCGAGCAGGCCCGCAGCCGCAATGCCGGTCAGCAAACCGTACCTGAAACCTCTGGTCTTATTCCTGGTCTTAATCTGGCTCATTTTGTTCCCTTACGCTCTCATTCACGCCGCGCCGGGCGGCTATCATCGCATGCGCCCTCTTGCGGTGGAACATATGGGCGGCATGTAGGCGGAATCGCGTCGGCGCGAGTTAAAATTTGTCAACAATTTGGGGCCGTTATGTGGCGTTTCCTCCTTTGTTCCCGATCAGGCTGGAACGAATCGCCGCGCCCTGCGACAATATTTTATGGACCGGGCAGCGGTCCGCGATCTCGACAAGGCGGGCCCGCTGCACCGCGTCGAGCGCGCCTTTCAACTCGATCGACTTTTCGAATTCGCGCGCGGCGTGGGCGTCGGCGCCCGGCGCGCGCTTCACCTCGATGGCGGCGCTTTCAAGGGGCCAGCCTTTATGCTGCGCATACATGCGCATCGTCATAACGCCGCAGGCGGCGAGCGCGCTTTCAAGCGTGCGCGTCGGATCGGGGCCGAGCCCGTCCCCGCCATCGCCGGGCGCGGCGTCGAGCATGAAGGGATAACCGTCGATCGACAGCGCGACGGCGAGCGCCCTGCCCGGAACGGTCTGCGCGCGCGCGCCGCCCCTGAACGCGGGGGCGGCGTTGAGTTCGCCGGGTTCGGGGCGATCCGCCGCGCGCTCTTGCGCATCGCGACCGTCCGCCGGCCGTGCGCCGACGAACCGCGCGGCCCAGGCCGAGATGACCCCTGCGGCGTATCGCGCGTCCGCCGGATCGGCGAGAAGATGGTCTGCATTGTCGAGGCTGACGAAACTTTTCGGATGTTTCGCCGCGGCGAATAATTCGGCGGCGTTTTCCACGCCCACCGTCGCGTCGAGCGGGGAATGCAAAATCAGGAGCGGGCGTTTCAGGTTCGCGGCGGCGGCGAGAACATCGGCGCGTTCGATGTCGTCAAGGAACTGTTTCTTGATCGTGAACACGCGCCCGGCGAGCGGCGTTTGCGCTTCGCCCTCGCGCACGATTTCCTCGCGCCGCGCGCCGAAACGCCGTGCGACATGACGCGCGTCGGACGGCGCGCCGATAACGGCGACGCCTTTCGTCTCCGCAATCCTTTGCGCCGCGACAATCGCCGCCGCGCCGCCGAGCGAATGGCCGATCAGGATTTCCGGCGCCCTGAATTCGCGCCGCAGGTAATCGGCCGCCGAAACGAGATCATCGACATTTGAGGAAAAATTCGTATCGCCGAATTCGCCGGTCGAGGCGCCGAGCCCGGTGAAATCGAACCGCAGGACCGCAAACCCCTCGCTGCGCAGGGCGCGGGCGATCTCGCGCGCGGCGAGAATATCTTTCGAACAGGTGAAACAATGCGCAAACAGCGCATAGGCGCGCGGGGCGCCGTTGGGCAGTTCAAGCGCGCCGGCCAGTTCCGCGCCCTTGCTTGCGGCGAATTTCGTTTTTCTCGTTTCCTCAACCATCAATCCGTTTCCATCAGTACGCTGCGCGTTTTAGCCTCCAGCGGGCCCGGCCGCGCTCACAAGTGCGCGCGCGGCATTCAAATACAGACGAGCGCGGCTTGCGGACGTTTCCGCGCGCGCGGCGCTAGGCGGACACAAGCGCGACATTCGCCCGCTCCCTGAACAGGGCGAGTTCGTCATCGGCGAGAAGGATCGCGGCGACGCGAAGGACCGCCTCCATGCGCCGTGCGGCGGCGGCGCGCGGCTCGCCTTCGGCCGCACGGATTTCCGCAATCAGATCGCCGGCGTAGCGGCGCAGCTCCGACCGCGCATCGTCGGCGAACCTCGCCGCATCGCGCCGTTCAAGCGCCGCGCCGAGCCGCTGCGCCTCGACCAGAAACCCCGCGCCCGCGCGCGCAGCCATCTCATCGCGCGGATCGAGACTGCGCGCGATATCGGGGCGAAGCGCCATCAGACGCGACGACCCGCCGGCGTGGCGCGTCGGCAAAAAGCGGCGCAGGCCGGCGAGCGCGCATTCGCAATAGCGCGCAAGCGCGCCGGCGGCGATGTCGCGGCTCGCCCCGATGCGATTGGCGAAAGCGGCGTCATTCTCGCGCGCGGCGGCGCGCGCAACGCCGCCGGCGAGCGCGGCGAAACGATCGAACAGGGCGCTTGCGCCGTCGAAATGCGGCTCTTCATCGGCTGCGCGTTCAAGCGCGCGCGCCATGCTTTCAAGATCGTCAAAGGCGGCCTCGGCGATGAAGGCGGCGTCGGCCGCCGCGTCGGGCAACGCCTCGTCCTCAATGCGCGCGAAATGGTAATAGAGCGCGAACGCCTCATCGAACGAGGCCATGCGCGCGGCGATCGCGAGCGGAATATAGGGCGCGGCCTGCGGCGCGTCTTTCACGCACATCGAATAGATGCGGCGCGCATCGTAAAGCTCTTCTTCCGTGAGGCGCGCCGCGCCGCGCGCAAAGGCGCCGCGGACGGCTTTCAAATGACCGATGGCCGGCAGGAGAAAATTGATCTCCGCAAGATCGTGCAGTGCAGCCGCGCCTGTCTTGTCCGCGCATTTTTCGGACTGCGCGCCGAGGCGCCGGGAAAGATCGGAACGAAAGGCCGCGTCCGCTTCCGCGTGATCGATAAGGCGCGCAAACCCGATCGCCGCGCCGGCGAACAGCGCATCCTCAAGATGCGCGAGCGATTTGTCGCCGCGCGCCAGCGCTGCGTCATACGCGTCGGCCGCGTTCGCCGCCTCCTTGCAGGCGGCGTCTTCCCCGATCAGCGCCCAGATCGCGCCGAGCGACGCCCGGTCGATGCGCGCGCGGCGTTTGCGCCCCTTGCGGCCGGAGATGAGAAAATCCTCAAACGGCGCAAAAAAAGCGCGCCGCGCATTCGCCGGGCGTTCGGGAAACGGCGCGCCGGCGTCTACAAGGCGTGTACGGAGTATTTTCAGCACTTGCGCGGCGGGAAGTCCCGCCGTCTCGCCGCCGCTTTCGACCGCGGCGAAAAGTTTCGCCGCCGCGGCCGGCGGCAGTTCGCTCAGGAAATTTTCAAGCCGCGTCCATCTGCGCGGCGAAACGCCGTCAGCATCGGGAGAGGCGTTTTCTTCAAACTCATTCATCACAATGCGCGAAGTTACGAAACGCGCGGCCTAAACGCCAGCGAAATGCCTGCGCGGTTTCGCCTCGCCGCCGCTCCAGCCCTTGACGAATTCTTCAAGCTCGCGGTCGCCGCCCTCTGGCAACACGATCTTGAGTTTCACATATTGATCGCCCGCCTTTGCGCCGTCGCGTTTGACGCCGCGTCCCTTGAGGCGCAGGACCGCGCCCGAACTTGAATTTTTCGGCACGGTGATCGCAACGTCGCCGTCGATCGTCGGCGCGGTTATCTTGCCGCCCAGCACAGCCTCCTTCAGCGAGATCGGCGCCTCGATGTGAATGTCGTCGCCGTCGCGTTCGAAAAGCGGATGGGCTTTGACGGAAATCTCGACAAGGACATCACCCGACGGCCCGCCCGAAACGCCGGGTTCGCCCTGCCCTTTAAGGCGCAATGTCCGCCCGTTGTCGACGCCGGCCGGAATGGCGATATCGAGCGCGCGCCCGTCCGCCATCGTGACGCGCTTTTTGGCGCCGCGCGCCGCGTCGAGAAAATCGACCTCGATCCTGTATTTTAGATCGCGCCCGCGCAAAGCGCCGGCCTGCTCAAAGCCTTGCGCGCCGGCGCGCCCGCGCCCGAAAAGATCGGCGAAAATATCGCCGAGATCGTCGAAATCGCCCTTGTTCGCGAAGCCGCCGGAATAACCGGACGCGGAATAAGGCCCGCCGGCGCCGCTTCCGCCCTGCGCGCCATAACCCTGACCGCCCGGGCCGGCCCATTGGCGATAGCCGGCATGCGCGCGCTCGCGGCCGTTCTCGTCGATTTCGCCGCGATCGTATTTCCGGCGCCGGTCCGCATCGCCGATAATGTCGAAAGCGGCGGAAATCTCCTTGAATTTTTCTTCCGCCTTCTTGTCGTCCCTGTTGCGGTCGGGATGGTATTGCTTGGCGAGCTTTCTGAACGCGGCGCGGATATCCGCGTCCGATGCGGACGGGACGACGCCCAACACGCTGTAAGGATTCCTCGCCAAGACCTAAAAGGCTCCTTTCGGCCGCAAAACATTACTCTCGAGGGGCTTGCCCCCATAGGTAGATAAGCGATCCTGCCACAAATTGAAGAGAACGCGGTTAATTTCAGGGGGTATTTTGCGGTTCGCTAGCCGCCTCCACACCGCTTACCTGTGCGGCCGATTTCTTAGCGGAACCTGTCTTCATAATTGGCAAAATTGGCAGTTGCGCACCCGACGCCCAGCTAAGTTGCGCAGCATGGTCGCGAAAGTATGGGTAGGTAGCATTTCGACCAATTCTCCGAGCAAAGTATTTCATCAGGTCAAGGTCGAATTGACCTTCTATCCGAAATCCGACCACATAACTTGCCGTACATGAGAGCAATAGTTTTTCTTCGATCTGCACCTTAACGATAAATTCAAATGCCGCAAAAAGTGCGTTAGATTCATCGTCGAATTCGGGCTCGGTAATTGAATCTTCAATTCCGAAAACACGGTTTTCTGCATTATTCGGATCATAGTATTCGGGTTCGACAAAAAAATTACTGCTTACCAACCGAATATCTTGCAATTCAGCAGCATCAATCAGACGATTGTACTCTACTGGATCGAGATCTCTCGGGCGGCCGAATTTTCCGCTTGGCGCTTCCGTGCTGGATTCTGCTTGTGAACTCACCTTGCTATGCCGCCTTTGAGCAATCAATCCACTCGATTATGCACGGCGAACGATAAAGACCTCGGTTCAATACATTTTTGGGGTCATCGTTCGCGTAGGATTCCAGCGCCTGACTAAAAGCCTCAGTTTCGCGCACAGGGATTGCTTTCGCGAACTTGCGAATCCGTTCGCTATTGCAATCCGCAAGATATGCTTCGCGTTTCTCGCTAGTAATCACGAGCCTGTCGTCGAGCGCTAACAAAACTCGGGCAAGTTTTTTCACGGACAAGTTCTTCGGCGACAAACCAAGCATCTGCGAAATCGCGGCTTGGCTGACATTCAGCCGTCGAGCAAGTTCCTTGTTGGTCACATCAATTCTTTCCATGGCCCATTCGATCAAACCTTGCGCACGCGCAACCGCAGCCTCTTCAGCCTCCAAGACGTGTTCGTCGGTCTTCCTGAACAAAATGTCCATCACGCTGACGCTCCTTCGATTTCCCCGATTAGCGCTACGGCCCTATCGGCCGCGCGCTTTAGAATTCCTTTGTCGGCCTTGTTACTTTTTTTTCCCGGATCAATTCCGCCAACAAAAAAAGTTTTTTTGCCGTGACGGCTTCCGACTATTCCATAAATTCTCAGTTGATGGCCCTTTGCAGCCTGCAATCTGTAAACTCTCCCCGAAACGCGATGATCATCTTCATTTGAATTCCATTTCTGCGGCGATTTGACAAAGCCGAATTCGCAGAAATGCTCTCGCAGGATCTGCGGCACCTTTCTTTGGTCTTGTTTGCTCGCCCTTTTCATATCGTCGTCAAATCCGTCATATACGAAAATGTCCGCTTGGGTCCCGGACGCCCATGCGACACGTTTCGGCGATACGTTGGGTGGCTGCGCCATCCGTCCTAACACTTAAGTTATAAGTTAAGTATTGACAACTGGTTATTACAGTTTCGTGATTCGTCAACCTGCGCGCGAAGTTTTTCACTTTACCAGCGTAGATGGCGATTTCACGCAACATATTGAAATTATATAGATTATTGATGTTTTTGCTCACGTCGCCCCCAGCTCCGCCCAGCCGCCCGGCCCGACCCTGTCGGAAACCTGCGCGATGCGGAACCTCACCGGCGGGCGCCCGGCGGGATAGGATTCGGGGGGAAAGTCGCCCGCGATCGCCGCCGCCGAGTAGACGAAGGCCGGAACGGTCGTTTCCTCGCTGCGCACGAGGGTCGCGCCGTCATAAATCTCGACCCGGTAGCGTTCTGAAACTTCGCCGAGGGGAACATCCTCGCCCGCCCAGGAATCGCCGCCCTTGCGCGTGCGCCGGACCCAGGTGACGTCGATATCGCCGGCGGGCGATTGAACGGCGGCGAGATGAACCGGCGAAAGCGGTTTGAGGCCGAGCGCGCGCCCGGCGAAATTCCGGATACGGAACGTATCGCCGGTCGGATGATCCTCCGCCGGCCCCGCCGACCAGTCGAAGGAAATGCCGCGCAGATCGAGCGGCAGGGGCGGCTGGTACAGGGCGCCGTTCAGATAGACGAAACGCGCGCCGGCGGCCGCGCCCGCAGCGGCGGCTTCCTCCGTTCCGTTCTGGCCGCGCAACAGCCCGCCCAGCGTCCACACGCCGTCGCTTCCAAGCGTCGCGTCGCGAAACTGCAGCACCTCCCAGCCGGCCGCCGTTTCGACCGCCGCCGCATTCGCGCCCGCCAGCACTTCCTCGGGATCGCGCGCGGCGAGCGCGCCATAGGAAAGGCGAACGCGAAAACCGCGTTCGTACCAGCGGCCCGACGCGCCGGGGCGGAGCGGACTGTCGAGGCGCCCCATCACGGCGCGCGCCGTCGATGTCGCGCTTAACGCCGCGCCCCGATATAGCGCGATCGCGCCCGGCCACGGGTCGGCGTAGGCGGCGAAATAGGGCGCGGTCTCGTCGTCATCCTCGGCGAGAAGCGGCAGGTTCATCAGTTCGAAAGCCGGCTTGCCGAACTGCGCCGGCGGGACCGCGATCCTGAAGCCGGAGGTCGCAAGGGGCGCTTCATAGATCGCCGGCGCGACGCGCACCGCCTCCACCTTTCGCGCCGCGCCGTCGCGAATCGACAAAATGCGCCAGTCGCGCGTCAGCCCGCCGACGCTGACGCCGATCGCATCGCCCGGCTCGACCCCGGCGCGCGAGGGCGCCAGCGTGAATGTCGCGCTCTCGCGCATGACGCGCGCATCGGCGAGCAGCGAACGCGCGCGCGCAGCCGCCGACGCCTCGTCCATCACGGCGGGCAGCTCCAGCGCGATCTCGCGCACGTCATCCGTCTGCGGCAGGCGCGCCTCGGCGACGGCGGCGCGATAATCGCCCGTCTCGTCGATGAAACCGAAACGGACCGCTGTCGGCAGATCCGACTTCTGGCCGACGCTCATCGAAATCGCCGCCTCGCCGTCATCGACAAGCGCCCCCTCGCCGATCGCGGCGACGTTCGGGGCGCCGCGCGACTGAAATCTGAGGCCCTGTTCCGTTTCCACCATGTCGAACTGGAAAACATCCGCAAGCGGATCGATCGTCTGGCGCGGACTTAGCGGGCGGTCGACGACATAGCCGGCGATCGTTCCCCTCAGGCCGCCGGCGTCAATGTCCGTAACGCCGCCTTCGGCGCAAAGCGCCTCGACCAGCGCGTCGAGCGGGGCGCGCGTCAGGCGCCCGTTCAGCCAGTGGCCTTTCTCCCAGTTGGCGCCGTCGCCCCAGAGATCGGCGCGCGCGGGAAAAAACGGATAGGGACGCGCATCGTAGCAATAGACATAGAGCCGGTCGGTTTCGATCATCGGCGCGCCGGGGCCGGTTTCATTATGCGTGCGCCAGTAATCGTGGACCGCCTCGATCGTGCGCCGCTGCATCAGCTCGTCGCGCGAGCCGGAGGAATAATGCGGCAGAGCGGATTCGGCGGATTTCAGATCGACGAACACGTTCGGCTGGTTGGCGCCCTTGTCGACGGCGGGGCAGCCAAGTTCTGTGAAGCGGATCGGCTTCGATTTCGGAACCCAGGCGGTCGCGGCCGCGCTGCGGATGAAATTCGGCCTGTTGTGATGGGCGTTCTTCCACCAGTTGCGGATGTCTTTCGCGCGCCAGATCCACGCCTCGCCATAGGCGGCGTCGGCGATCGGCGTTCTTTCCTGCGCATCGCGGTCGGTCTTGCTCGCATAATACCAGTCGTAGTGTTCGCCCGCCTCGATATTCGCCGCGATATAGTCGCGCCGGTGACGGCTCGCCCAGCCCGCATTGAGATCGGCGTGATCGAAACCGTCGCGCCAGTCGGAAAGCGGCGGATAATAATCGATGCCGATGAAGGCGATATTCGGATCGGCCCACAGGGGATCGAGATGAAAAAAGCGCCCGTCCGGCTTGGTGACGCCCGACCATTCCGACCAGTCGGCGGCGTAGGAAATTTTCGCGCCCGGCAAAATCGATTTCACATCCGCCGCGAGGCTTCGCAGCGATGCGACGGCCGGGAATGCGCCGGCGTGATCGCGCGCGCGCGTCAACGCGACAAGCTCGGACCCGATCAGGAACGCCTCGACGCCGCCGGCCGCCGCGCACAGATGCGCGTAATGTAGGATCATGCGGCGGAAAGACCATTCATTCGGCCCGGCATAGGCGACGGCGTTGTTCGCGACGGTGAAATCGCCGGGCGCAGCGGTTCCGAAAAACGAAAGGATGTCGGACGCCGCGCCCGCCGTTCCCTCATGCGCGCCGACCGTGATCCGGCCGCGCCAGGGATAGGCGCCTTGCGCCGCCGCGCCATAAGGGTCCGGCAAGGCGTTTCCCGCCGGAATATCCATGAGAATGAATGGATGAAACTGAACCGCGAGCCCCTTCGCTTTCAGCGCGACGATCGCTTCGATGACGCCGGCGTCGTCCGGCGTGCCGCCGTAAGCGGGCCGCCCGCCGTTTGCGGAGACAAGGCGCGCCGCGCCCCGCGCAACGCCGCCGCCGCGCCATGCGCGCGGCGATGTCGTCTTGTCATGGGTCTCGACGCCCGGGCGCAGCGTGCAGTTTCCCGCGCGCAGGTCGTCGCCGAACCATGAAACGACGAGCGAGGCGGCCTTGATGTTTTTCGCCGCCGACTTCAGCGCGTCGATGGAGACGGAAAAATCGGTGGCGCTGTCATTATTGTTGACGTTCTCCGCCTGCGTCGCGCCTTCGCCCGCATCGCGCGTCACCTTCGCGGTTCCATAGATGAACTCGCCCGAGCCGGGAATGATCGTCACCGCTTCCAGCGCGTTTTCAAGCGCGATTGAATTTTCCTGCGCCAGCGACTTCTCGACCTCGAACGACAATTGGGGAATGCGGTTGCCGAATTCCTTCAGCGGCAGGTTTTCAAATACGACATAGGCGAGCCCGCGAAAGGCGGGCGCGCCGGTTCCGCCGGGCGCGCTTTCGACGGCGCTGATGAGATCGTCGGGCGTTTGCGTCTGCGTCCCGCGATAAATGCGCGCATTGACCCTTGAAAGATCGAACGGCTTGCCGTCCGCCCAAACGCGCGCCACGCGGTCTATCGCCCCCTCGCAAAGGCCGACCGCGAATGAAAGCGAATAGGAATACTCCCTGAGCGTTGTTTTCGACGCGGCGAGGCGCCCGCCCTTGCCGCCGGAACTTTCCGTCGTCTCCGACACCGTCTCCCTGAAATTCGCCGCCCAGATCAATTGCCCCGCAACGCGCGCGCGGCCGAAAACGCGCGCGACGCCGGCGCCTTCTGTCGATGACTGTATCTGAAAACTCTCAAGGCGCGGGCCTTCGACCGTTCGCTTGCGCGGGCCGAAAATCAGCCGCTCGGCGACGCCCGCCGCATAGCTGGCCGCGGTCGAGGCGATCGTGCGCGCGATAATCTGTCCGGCGCCGGCGCGGCCGGCGGCGGAGGCTGCGGATAAAACAAGCTGCGCCATTATCGCACTCCCGGAAATTCGAAAACGCCGGCGATGCGCTCCGTCCACCAGCGCGACAGCCAGCTTTCAACGACGCATCGCCCGGCATAGGCGTGAATGAAGGTTTCGCCGGAGGCGACGACGCCGCAATGTTTCGCCGGCCCCGTCCTGACGACGCGAAAAACAAGCACCTGTCCGGGCCGCAGGAGATGCGGCCCGGTCTCGACCAGGCGCCGGCGCGCCGCATTCAGCAAAGGCTCCTCGCACGGGCGCCGCTCGTTCCAGTCCGGCGTATAGGGCGGCGGCGTTTCCGGCGCGCGGCCGTAAATCTCCGTATAAAGACCGATAATGAGCCCGAGGCAGTCGCACCCTGCGCCCTTCGCGGCGGCCTGGTGAATATAGGGCGTGCCGAGCCAGCGGCGCGCCGCGGCGACTATTTCCGCGCGCGTCGGCGCCGCGATCGCTTCGGTCTTTTGCGGCGCGCTCGCGCGCATTTCCAAAGAGTGCGCTTTCATCGCCTGCCCCCGTCATTGCGATCCGATTTCACCGGATAGGAAATTGCGAAATCATCGCCGGGCATCAGATGAAATCCGCGAAAATTGACGATGTTCGAAAATTTCGCGTTGCAGGTTTCATGGCGCTTGTCGCAACCCGCCCGGATGGTGAACGCATCGCCGACGGCGACGGGCTTTCCGGCCGGAAGCCAGAGCGAGACCGCATCGCCGGCGGGGTTCTTGTCATGCGCCTTTACATGCCCGGCGCCGCCGGCGTTGGCGCCGAGCGTCCAGACGAGCGCGCCATGCGTGAACCAGCCGGCGGCGAATGCGGCGAGCCCGCCCGCGAGAAAGCGCTGATCGTCGAGGATCGCCGAGACGGTCCCGACGCCCCGGTAAGCGGGCGCGTCGCGATTGACCCCGCAGCGCGCGTCGCCGAGCACGGCGTCGCAGCCGCGCTGGTAAACGCGCCCGACCGTTCGATCGAGCGCATGCGACGCGCCGCGTATTTCAGCGCGAAAACGCCCGCCCTCGCGCGCGACTTCGCCGATGACGCCGCGCTTGAGCAACAGGCGCTGCGACGCATCCTCCCAGTTGACGCGCCAGATCTCGACGCGCGCATCGTCGAACCGTCCGGCCGCGAGGTCCGCCGCCGACAGCGCGTCGGACGACAGCGCCCCCTCGATCTGCGAATTGTCGACGGAAAGATCGGCCGACGATTCGATCGCCGCGCCGTCGGCGCCGGTTTCAGGCTCATAGGTGACGCCGTCAAAGGAAAGCGCGCGGTCGTGATCGGTAAAGCCCAGCACGACGCCGTCGGCGCGCGCGATTTTCCAGCAGGTCGCAAGCGTCGTCGCGCCGCCCGAAAGATGCGCCTGGAATTGAGGATCGATGGCGCGCATTACAAAAGCACCTCGATCAGCGGGATCGACGGAATGTCGCCGGCGCGGAACGCGGCGAGATTTATGCGCAGCGCATCGGCGTCGAAGCGCGCGGGACAGTCGAAAACATACCCCGCCGTAATCGAGGCGCCTGCGGGCGGCGCCACCGCAAACGTGACCGCGCCGGTCGTTTCATCCGCCGTGAAGGCGCCCGTTTCCGCGCCGTCGACGGCGACGCGCACCGTGCCCGCGACCGGTTTCGAAATCCGCCGCGCATAGACCGCGCCGCCGTTTGAATAGAGCTTGGTCAGCGGAAAACTGAGACTTGCGCCGTCGCCGGCGGCGATCAGCTGATCTTCCGCCGTCACCGCCTTGCCGTAGGGCGCGGACTGGTGATCGAACGGATCGCGAAAACGAAACCCGTAAAGCCGTCCGCGCCGCGCTTCGAAAAAGGCGGTCACCTTTTCGATGTCGGCCATCGACTTGACGCCGTAACCGGCGTTCCAGCTGCGGCGCGAACTGGCCCATTGCGCGTTGCGCTCCTCATGGCCGGAAACGAGCGTCACGATTTCCGTCTTGCGCGTCGGCCCGCCCTCGGCATTGAGGGAGATGTCGAGCGGAAAAAGCGTTTCATGGAAGTTTGTCACTGGTTTCTCGCTCCTTTGGCGATGACGCGCGCGAGGCTGGCGGCGATCTGGGTTTCAGAAGCGCGGAAGGATTCCGCATTCGTCACGCCGGTGAGCGTGATCGACACGTTGACCGGCGCCGCGCCCGCGCCGGCGATGCGGCCCGCAACGCCCGGCGTGAAAAATTCGGGTCCGCGCTCGCCGACGAGATAGGATTGTCCCGGCGCGACGGCCCCGCCCGCCGCCCTGGCGCCGCCGAACGCGCCGGACAGCGAATTGTAAAGGAGGTTTTCGATCGGCTTTCGAATGAAGGAATCGATCGCAACGCGCTTGAGGTCGCGAACGATCGAATGCGCGAGCGATTTCAGGGACAGCGAGCCCGAACGCGCAGCGCGCGAAAGATCGCGCTCGATAACCCGCGCGGCGCTCGTAAAAGCGTCCTCAATAAGGAGCGCGGCGGGCGCGATTTCTTCACGCGCGACGCGCGAGATTTCGGCGCCGGCCTCTGTGAAGCCGGCGGAAAGCCCGACAGTTGAAAGTTCCAGCGATACGCTTTCGGTCATGGTGTTTTATCCGGATAAGAAGCGATGAGAGCGACGAGCCCGGCGCGCGTCAGCGCCGGCGCATCGTCGGGGGCGAGCGCGCGCCATTCGCAAACCGTCAGCGCCCAGAATTCTTCCGGCGCAAGACCGAGCGAATGAACCGCGAAGGCGAACCATCGGCGCCAGGGGATCATGGCGCCTCGCCGGGTTCGAGCGCGCGAAAGGTTTCAGCGATCGCATGCGCGGCGTCGGCGAGGTCGATGTCGCTTTGCTTCAGCGCGTCGAGCGGCACGAGACGCCCGCCGCCCTGTAAAAGCGCCTGAAGGATGACGAGGAGGTCGCCGACGCGCGGGGCCTCAAGTTTCTTTTGCAGGGCGGCGAAATCGCCGCCGCCGAGATTTTCCTCAAGCGCGGCGAGCGCGCCGAGCGTCAGGCGCAATGTCATCGTCTCGCCGTCGATGGTGAGCGTCGCGTCGCCCTTGCGGTGCTGCGTCATGGCGCGGCCGCGAAGTCGACGACGCCGGCCGAGGCGAGCGCGATTGAAACCGTCGCCTCGCCGTCATGATCGCCGGCGTAATCGAGATTGGCGATCAGGAACGGGCCTTCGAATGTTCCCATGCCTGGAATGACAAGCTGGAAATTGCGAATGGCGCCGGCGAAAAACGTCGCGCGGATATCGTCGGCGGCCGCCCCGTTCAGGAATACGCCGGCGCCCGAAACGGAACACTGGCGCACGCCCGCCGCGCCGAGCAGCTCGCGCCACCCGTTCGATTCGGCGTGCGTCGCATCGACCTCGCGCGCATTCAGCGAGATTGTTTTCGTGCGCAGGCCGGCGACGGTTGAAAAAACTTCAGGAACCGCGCCGTCGCCGATCCTGACGAGCATATCCTTGCCGCGTTGGGCGCTCATATAAGTCTCCTTGCTGGAATTGACTGGATTTTGCGCCGCCCCGCCGCCATCACGCTTTCTCCGTGACGGCGCGGAAGCGGATGACGCCCTGATAGGCGTCGGCGTCGCGCCGATGAATGATGTCGCTGAATGTCGCGCGCAAAGAAATGAGCGCGTAACCGGGAACCGCGATCGGCGCATCGTCGAGCGCGGAAAGGATCGCCGTTACGATATCCTTGACTTCGCGCCGTCCTTCATAACGCGAATGCGCGATGATGCGCATGTCGTGTTCGACAAGCCCGTCGACGCCGGGGAGTTTCGTTTCGCGCGCGTCGCCGAATACGACATGGGGAAACGCCGCCCGGTCCGGCGCGAGATCGTAAACGCGCGGCGGATCGCCGATCAGCGTTTTCAGCGTCGCGTCGGCGATGAGCGTTGAATAGATCGCCTTTTGAAGGGACCAGCCGGCTTCGCTCATTGCGCAATCTCCTCGCCGATAAGGAAAACGCGCCGCCCCTTTTCGTCATCCGATTCAATCGCGACGACTTCGTAATCGGCGCCGTCGAAGCGAAAGCGCGCGCCGGGCGCGACATCGGCGCGGTTGCGGACTAGCGCGCGTACGCGCCGCAGCCGGCGCATGCGTTCGCCGGCGGGCGCATTGACCGAACCGAGCCGGTCGACCGCCGCCCAGATCCTTGCGCCGGGCGCATAAGCGACGGAGGCGCCGCCGCCCGAATCCGGCGCGCGGCTGCGCGTCAGCAACTCGATCTGATAGCGAAGGACGCCGATCATAGCCGCACCTGCCGGTAGGGCGCGATCAGCCCGGCGACATCGGCGGCGCCGGTTTCGCCTTCGCGGTTTTCATAAAGATGCGCGGTCAAAATCCTGATCGCATGTTTGAGCGGTTCGGGAATTTCGCCGATCGACGGCCAGCCGGCCGTAAAGGAAACGACGAGGCCGGCGAAAGATTCCCCGCCCGGCGCCGCGGTCTTCAGCCTGACGCGGCCGAGATTTCCGGTTTGCGCATCATAGGCGCCCGCCGGCAGCGCATTGGCGATCCCGTTACGGACGATTCCAACGGCGTCGATGGAAATCACGGGCGAAATCGGCAGCGCGACCGCGCAGTCTGGCGCCTGATCGAGCGTCAATCGCCAGGATTGCGCCGCCATCGCAATGCGCCAGCGCGCTTCAATCGTCTGGCGCGCGGCGAGGCCGAGACCGGCGATCAGCGCGTCTTCCGCCGAATGCTCTATCCTTAGATGCTCTTTCAATTCGGCGAGCGAAACCGGTTCCGCAATGGGCGGGGCTGTCAGCGTGAGGGACATGATACGCAACTCGTCCTTGTTAGGTGCTGGGGACTGGGGATCAGGGAATCGGGACCGGGCGTCGGGCGAACGGCCCTTTTCCCAAGTCCCTGGTCCCTAATCCCGGCTCACTACGCCGCCGCGAATTTCAGCAGTTTGACCGCGTCGAAATTCTGGACGCCGCCGCCGACGCGCTTCGTCGTGTAAAAGAGGACGTAGGGCTTGGCCGAATAGGGATCGCGCAGGATCTTGACGCCCTGGCGATCGACGACGAGATAAAAGCGCGAGAAATCGCCGAACGCGATTGAATGCGAATCCGCCGCAATGTCGGGCATTTCCTCGATCTCCGTCACGGGATAGCCGAACAGAGTCGAAGGCGAACCCGCCGACAGCGACGGCTGCCAGAGATAATTGCCGTCCGCGTCCTTGAACTTTCGGACCTGCGACAGCGTTTTGCGATTGAGCGCAAAGCGCGCATTGGCGCGATAGGCCTGCTTCGGCGCATAAATGAGATCGAGGATCCGGTCCGCCGGATCGGACGCGCCGAAACCGCCGACCGCGCCCGTTGCGACATAACCGATCTCGTTCGCTGCGCGCACGCTGTCTTCGGCGATCGCGTAGGAAAGAAAGCCTTTCGGCTTGTTGATCCCGTCGCCATTGACGAAGGCGTTCGTTTCCTGGCTTGCAAACTCGCCCTGCACTTCATCGGCGAGCCATTGCTCGATATCGACGACGGCGTCGTCGAGAAGCGTCTGCGAGGCTGCGGGCATCGCATAAAGCTCCATGGTCGGGAAATCGATCGAGGACAGCGTCGGCGTCGTCGTTTCAACGCGCCCGCCGGTCTCGCCGACCCATCCGGCCGCGCCGCCGCCAAGCGACACAGGCTTTTTAAACGTCGTCGCTCCGATTTCGCGCACCGTCGCGATCTGGCGGATCGGCGAAATGTCGCGAACCGCCGCCGCGATGACGCGCTCGGTCGGTTCGGGCGCGAGATAGCCGCCTTCGGCGTCGTTCGTCGCATTCAGCGATTTCGATTGCAGGGCGATAACGCCGGCGGCGTCGCCGGTGCGCATATAGCGCTGGATCGCGGCTTTCTTCTCGTCGCTTTCGCGCGCCTCGCCGAGCGCGGGACGCCGTGCGGCGAGCGCGATTTTGTCGAGCGCAGATTTCTGATCGATCAGCGCCTTGTCGATTCGCGCGACCTTCTCGGCGAGAAGAGGGTCTTCTTTTTTCCGCTCGATCGCGGCGAGACGCTCGTCATTTGCGTCCTTGAAGCTTTCGAACGCAGAAAGGAAGTCGCGCATCGCGCCCTTCAATTCATGATCGGCATTAATAGACTTGTCTTCCATGTCGTTACTGCTCCTTACGCTGACAGGATTTTTGCGGCTTCGCGCACTTGCGCCGCGAGAGCCCGGATGGATTGTTCTTTCTGCGCGCCGCCGGCGAGCGGTTCATCGCCGATGCGCGTCAGGCGCGCTTTCGGCGCCATCGGAAACGTCACGATCGACACCTCCCAAAGCTCGGCCTCGGTGATGCGCCGCGCGCCGTGCGATTTCGCCGCCTTCACGGTGCGAAAACCGATCGACAGTCCGTCGATAATTTCAGCGCGCGCAAGTTCGGCGACCTCGCGCGCCGTGCGCGTCGCGGGGATGATTTCGCCATAGGCGTAAAGGCCGCGCGCGCGCTCCTCAAAGCGCAGCCAGCGCCCGATCGGCTGTTCCGCCGCGTGCTGGTAGAGAAACTTGACGGCGAACGAGCCCGATTTCGCGAGCGACTTTCGAAACGCGCCAGGCGCGACGATGTCGCCGTTCAGATCGACATCGTCATAGATCGCCGCCCACCCTTCGACGCGGAGTGCGTTGCTCATCGCGCGCCCTCCGCATCGAGTTTGGTTTCCATGCGTTCAAGCTGCGCGCGGACGGCGCCGATCTGTTCTTCGAGCCGCGCGGTCCTGACAACGAGTTCCGCGCTCGCGTCGCTCCTGCGTTCAAGCTGGGCGAGGCGTTCGGCGGCCGCGCCCGACCAGACAAGCCCAAGCGCGGTCTGGATGAGGATCGCCGCGCCGACGGCGACGGAAATGCGCAATTCGGAAAGTTTGAGAACCGTCTCACTCATCGCCGCACTCCTCGATGCCGAGCGCGCGGCGTTTTTCATCGTCGCTGAGAAAAGCCGCCGCCGAAACGCGCGCCCAGTTCGCATCGCGATCGGCCGATAGCGCCTCGATGCGCGCCGCATCGCATTCGATCCGCGCGCCGTCGAATTTCGGGCCGAGCCAGGACGACAGAGACGCCGCCGTTTTCTTCGCCAGCGGCAGGACCGTCTGTTTCCAGAAGGCGAGATTGGCCTCCCTGTAATTGGAATAGGTATTGTCGCCGGGAATGCCGAGCAGCATCGGCGGCACGCCGAATGCGAGCGCGATTTCGCGCGCCGCGCCGTTTTTCGCCTCGACGAAGTCCATGTCGCTGGGGGTGAGCGACATGGACCTCCAGTCGAGGCCGCCATCGAGGACGAGTGGGCGTCCCGCGTTGGCGATTCCGGAATAGGCGTTTGAGAGTTCTTCCTTCAGCCGCTCGAACTGTTCGCCGGTGAGGCTTTCCGCCCCGTCCGGCCCCTTATAGACGAGCGCGCCGGACGGGCGCGCGGCGTTGTCGAGCAGCGCCTTGTTCCAGGCGAGCGCCGAATTGTGAAAATCGACCGCGCCGGATGCGGCCTCCAGCGGCGACATGCCGTAATGATCGTTCGTCGGATGGAAGAGCTTTAGTTGCAGGACCGGCGGGAAACCGTCGGCGTCGGCGCGAAACAGCGTCTTTCGTCCCGATACGGAATACTCCCACCCTTCCGCCCAGCCCGATGCGCCGACCAGCGCCTTCATGCGGTCCGGGCGAAGCGCGTAAAGCTCCTTCACCGCGCCGTCGAGCGTCACCGCTTCGAGATAGGCGTTGCCCGCCGTTTGCAGATAGCCGTAAAGACATTCAAACAGCGACGCGCCGGACTGTTCGCCGTTCGGATGCGCGATCAAAGATAAAAGCGGATGATCGCCGAGCGCGGCGCCGTTTTCGATAACGCGCAGGGGCGCGGACGCGGCCGCTTCCGCGACGAGGCGGATGCAGCGATAGGCGATGACATTTCGTTCAAAGCCGGCCCGCGCCAGCGCAGCGTAGTTTTTCGGCGTCCACACCGGCTGGCCGGGCGCGGACATCGCGACAAGCGCACGCGCTTTCGATTGCTTCCTTTCAAACAGATGACGCAGGTTCATAGCGCCCGCTCCGCCGATAAACTTGTTGATACGCAACTCACGACACCCTGCTCCTATAAAATTTTTCTGATCTGCGGCCCGGCGCGCCGGCGCAGCACCAAATCCGTCAGCGCCCAGACGAGCGCGTCCAGCCTGTCCGGGCTTTTCGCGCCGTCGCCCGTGTAGCTCGTCATCTGGTCTTCAAGCGCTGGAAACGCCGCAACGTGGCGCACGCGCCCCTGTTCGTAGAGGGCGGCGACGGGTTCGGCCCTCAGCCGCTTGGCGCGCGTTGCATGAACCGCACGCACGGGAACCGACGGATCGACGCCCTTTACGATTTCGCGGACCATGTCGCCGCCCTGGTTTGTTTCGACGACAATGCGGTCGGCGGCGAATGCGTGATAGGCCGCGACGGCGCGCGCCGCCCATCCGCGCGGCGACATTCCGCCCACGGAGCGGTCGTCAAGGACGAACGCGCGCGCCTCGTCGCCGCAATCGGCGAGGCCCGCGACGATAATGCCGCATTCATCGGCGTTTTCGCCCGTCGTCGCCGGCGGATCGACGGCGACGACGATGCGCGCGAGCGAGCCGTGAAAGCCCTGCGGGACGCAAATCCGGCAGGCGCTGATCATTTCATGCGTCCAGAGAGCGCCGGCGACATCCTCGACCAGTTCGCCGAGAAGCTCCTGCCGGCCGAGGCTCGTTCCCTCATAGACGGAGGCGATCTCCTCAAGAAACGCCGACGAAAGGTTCGCCGCGTTCTGATAGGTCGTCGCGTGATGGGGTATCGCGCCTTTCGCCTTTAACAGGCGCTTTAGAAGCGCCGTCGGGCGCGGCGTCGTCGTAACGACCTGGCGCGGGCGCGCGCCGAGACGCAGCGCCAGTTGCAGATTGCTCCAGGTTTCCTCCGCATGCTTCCATTTGCAAAGCTCGTCGCTCCACGCGGCGTCGAACTGATGGCCGCGCAACCCGTCCGGGTCTTCGGAGGAAAAGACATAGCCGATCGAACCCGACGGCCAGACGAGCCGCCGGCGCGAGGCTTCGTAATGCGGGCGGCGCGCGGCGGGGCCGATATGGGCCAGTCCTGAATCGCCCTCGATCATGACTTCCCTTCCGTCCGCGTAGGTTTCCGAAACAAGCGCGATGCGCGCGGGAGAGGCGCTTTCATCGACGAAATTGCGCACCCATTCCGCGCCGGCGCGCGTTTTCCCCGCGCCGCGCCCGCCGAGCAGGAGCCAGACCGTCCAGTCGTCGCTTTTCGGCCATCGCTGGTATTGGTGGGCGTGGTGGTCGTACCACTCATGCTCCGTTCCCCCGGCGCGGCGTCGCGCGGCGTTCATCGCCGTCGAAACGGCGCGCAAGTCCGTCACGAGCCAGTCCGTCAATGTATTGATCGAGGCGCTGCTGGAGGATTTCGGTTTCCCGGTCGAGCCGCGCTTCGTCGCCGGCGTTTTCGCCGCTTCGGTCATTTTCCTGCTGTTCCTTGCGTTTTCGGGCGGCGATGGAATCGGCGTCGTCGGCGACGCGAATGAGAACCTGCGCCGTCCTGGCGACGCGGTCGAAGGCCATGTTGTCCTTCTTTTCCTTCGGGTCGACGATCTCCAGACGTTCAAGCGTCAGCTCGAGCGCGCGATCGAGAATGCTCTCGATACACTCGCCGCGCCGCCTGCTGCGCTCCTTCGCCTTTTCGTCCGACATCGGCTCCTCCGCCGGTTGATTTCAAATCCGGCTCGAACGGTAAGGGCGCCGCAAAGGAGGGGGATAAGTTCGGGGATAAGTAGGGGGATAAGTAGGGGGATAACCCGGGGGATAAGTAGGGGGATAACTTTTTTTTGTTGAGCGATTTCAAGGCGCTTTATGGTTAATGAAAAAAAGTCTGGTTAATGAAAACCGCGCCCGGAAAACCGTAGCGGAATCGTGCAGGTTTCCGGGGTTTGAGGTTGTGGTTCGTATACGGATGAACAACCGGAGAGCGTCTTTTCCGCCGGCGAAGTCAGCCGCTCCGGGGCCGCAAATGGCGGAACCCTGCGTCTATGGCTAGAAAACCGTGATCGCCGCGACGCGGATTCCGGGCTCGCAGCTTCGCCGCGCCCCGGAACGCCAGGCGGAAACACGCTAGCGAATTCGAATTGATCGGAGGTCAGGAATGCGTTTTCGCGCGCACCCGATAGGCGCAACGCCGCGCGCCGGCCAGAATATGTTCCTCGCGCGTGACGGCGACATCGACGCCGAGAACGTCCGCGAACACGCCAAGCTCATTCGCGCACAGGCGCGTGCATTCCTTCGCCGCCGAACAAATCGGGCAATGGTTCTCGACAAGGATCCAGTCGCGCCCGTCTTTCAGCGCTTCGGCCATGTAGCCTTCGCGCGTGCGCTCGGCGGCGAGGCGTCTCACCCGCTCGCCGAGCGTTTTCGCGCCCGAAAGCCGCGCGCGGTAATTCTCGCGCTGGATGTCGCCGTGCCGCTCAATCAGTTTCTTCAATCCCGCAGCGCCGAACAGCGCCTCGACCGACTGAATCATTTCGACCGCAAGTCCCTGATGCGCGTCGGGGAACAAACGCGCCGCGCCGTCGGTCAGCGACCAGAGTTTCGTCGGCCGTCCGCGCCCTGAAGGTTCGGACCGCGCCTGCGCGAGCCCTTCTTTTTCAAGCTCGTATAGTTGCAGGCGAACCGCCATCGGCGTCAGCCCCAGCCCGCGCGCAATTTCGGCGGCGCACAAAGCCCCCTGCCGCTTCAGGCGATCGATAATGGCTGCGCGCGTCCCGCCCGCCTCGCCGGATGCGGGCGCGCCCTTCGCGGATTTTCCGGATCTGGCGGATTTCGCGCCTGGCATGGTCCCTCGATCGATTTCACCGTTCGCGCCAATCGGAATTTTGACTGGCCCGTTTTTATAAAAGCTGTTGCTTTCGCAAACAAGCCGTATTAATGAAAGCATATTCTTTCTTAAATAAGGAAAAGCGCGATGAATGACAGCCCCGCCGCGGGAGCGGCCCGCAAACGCCCGAACATGCGCCTTGAACACGTCAATATCGTCGTCACCGCGATCGAACCGACCGTCAGATTCGTCACCGCCGCGTTTCCCGGCTGGCGCGTCAGGGGACGGGGGAACGAACCCTTCGCCGGCATGGCGCGCGAATGGGTGCATGTCGGCGATGACGACAATTACCTCGCCCTCACCGCCTATGACCTTCCGCCCGAACGCAAGGGCGCGGCGCGCGATCTGAAAAGTCCTGCGCCGGGCCTCGCCCATGTCGGATTTGAAGTCGCCGATATCGACGCCGTCGTCGCGCGGCTCAGATCGGCGGGATTTGAGCCCGATAAATGGGGTGCGGATCATCCCTTCCGGCGCAATGTCTATTTTCTCGACGGCGAAGGCCTTGAGTTCGAATTCGTCGAATATGCAAGCGATGACCCGGCGGAGAAAAACAGCTATGCGCAATGAACGCCATGCGCCGGCCGCACTCACCGATGGCGGCGAATTCGCCGAATTCCTCCGCCGCGTTTTCGAACGCCGCATCTGATCGTTTGAGAAACAGGGCGGGTTTTCGATGATGGAAGACGATGACGCGCGGGCGGTTTTCTATTTCGCTTCCTCGCGCAGCGACGGAGACACGCAGCGCCTGGCGCGCGCGGTTTGCGACCGGATCGGCGCGGCGGCGTTTGTCGATCTCGGCGGATACAGGATCGGCCCCTATGATTACGCGCACGCCAATGCGGACGACGATTTCCTCGCGCTCGCCTTTCGGATGACGCGCGCGGGCGCGATCGTCTTCGCCTCGCCCGTTTACTGGTATGCGATGAGCGCGCAGATGAAGCTTTTTTTCGACCGCCTGACCGACCTGACCGAAACGCGCAAAGCCTGGGGCAAATCGCTGGCGGGAAAGTCGATGTTCGTCATCGCGAGCGGGCAATCGCGCGCGCCGGACCCCTCATTCGAGCCGCCTTTTTCGCAGACCGCGGCTTATTTCGGCATGAATTACGCCGGCATGCTCTATGGCGCGAACGGCGCGGCCGGGCCCGCGCGCATCGCCGAATTCGCTGCGCGGATTGAAAAGGCGGCGCGCTGAAAACGGGGGTGCGACAGGGCGCGGCGGCGATGATCTGCTTACTGATTATCCGCGCCGCAGGACAGTTCGAGACGGAACGGCCCGGCCGAGCGGGCCGCGCTTTCAAGGCGCGTTTCGATCAGGCGGACCTGGCGTCCCTCGACGAAACGGCGATGCGGGCTCGATCTGTTTTCAAAGACGCGCGCTTTTCCAGCCGATGGGCGCGTTTCCGCGTAATAAAGGAAGCGCGCGGAGAGCGCATGAACGCGCGCGCGCGCCGTTTCATGCGGCGCAAGGATCTGAAAGACGGGCGGCGCGCTTTCCCGCGTCGCCGGATCGCGCGGTTCGAGATAAACGGCGAGCGGGACCGCGCATTCATTTGCAATCTCGGCGGGCCGGCCGAGCAGGAGGAGCCTGCCGACCGCATCGCCGAAAGCGTCCGCCTCGGCCTCCATCGACGCCTTGTCGGCGCGGTATTGCGCGCTGTCGCAATAGTCGGCGCCAAGGCGCGCGCGCGCGTCGCGGTGCTGGAGAAAATGCTTCATCTCATGCGCGATCGTCGCGCTCAGCACGAACGCCTGTTTTTCTGCGGCGTATTGAGAATCCAAAAGGATGATATCGCCGGCGCAGGATGCGGCCGCCGCCGGACCGCCGGCGCGCGCGAAATCGCAAAACCCCATTTTGACGCTTTCGAATTCGTCGGCGCCGAAAGCGCCGATCGCGGTTAGCGCGGCGACGCTGCGCGCGATCGGCGCGTCAAAGGCGCCGAAGGGCGCGGCGCGCGCGTCGCATTCGGCGAGCAGCGCCGGCGGCAAACGGTCGGCCGTCAAACGGTCGGCCGCCATCGGCGCGGCGGGCGCTGCGCCCATTGAAAGAAAAGCGGCCGCAAGGGCGCGCGCGATTCGCGCAGGTGACATAAGCCAATCGCTCAACACGCGCCGCGCCTTTCCGGCCCAAATCGGGCCGCGCGAGAATATTGCGGCCGGCGGCGGCCTAAAAATTTGTCTCGTAATTGGCGAACAGGCTCAGATATTCCTCGATCGTCGTGCCATAGGCGTCGGCCGGCGTACCCGAACCCGGCGCTTCGAGATAATCGCGCACTGTTCCGCATCCCAACAAATGGCAGGCGGCGAGAAGGCCGGAGCGCGTAATCTCTATGCCGTTGATCGTCTGGCCTTCATAGCTGAGCAGGTTGAGCGCGGAGATATATCCGGCGACCCGGTTATGATACCGGCGCACCGCGACGTTCTGCGCATTCGGCCTGGCGAGATAGGACGCCTTTGAATTGACGCCGTTGCTTTGCGCGGCGGCGAGCCAGGCGCCGATCCAGTCGTTTTTCGATGTCTCGTTCGGCGCCGTCTCGTCATACCAGGAGGCGTCCATCATCGCCGGTTCGCCCATCTGGTAGAGGCCGAGATAACCGTATGTGTTTTCAACCGAGGCGTCGCCGCCGGATTCGCGCTGCGCCAGCGCGGCGTAGAAATCATCGACATCGCCGACATAATGCGGCCCCGGCGCGGGACCGGGTCCGGGACCGGGTCCGGGTCCGGGTCCGGGACCGGGCCCCGGAGATGTTGTTCCGCATGCGGCGAGCAGGCCGGCGAAAAGCGCGAGCGCCGGGATTTTCAGGAGGTGTAAGGACATTTTTTCTCCCCCCCTCATTGCGGGCGCCGGTTTATCTGGCGGAAATCGCCGGCGGCGTCATAGCGCCAGGCGCGCTGGTTTTTCGAACCGCGATTAATGATGAGCCCGTCGATGACGGGTGAATCGATCGAATCGCCGACCGTGCGCATTATGACGCGCGGCGCGCCGCCGCCGGCGTCGCTCAGCACCAGCATTTCGCAGCCGAGCGATCCGCAGGTCAGCGGGCTTCGGATCTGCATCAGGATTTCCTCGCCCGGCGTCGAGCAAACATCGGCGCGCGCCGTCCAGACCTTTGTGTGACGCAACGCGCCCGGCGCGCGGGCGATGCGACCCGCTTCGGCGAACATCTGCATTTTCGCGAAGAGCCGCGCCGAATCCGGTTCCGCCGCCCAGTAAACTTCTTTCATGCGCCCTTCGACGCCGACCGCGCGATTGGGCGCGCGCGCGTAGCGCGACGCCGAGACGGCCTGCGCCTCGTCCTGCGTTTGCGCAAACGCCGGCGCCGCCGGCGAGACAGCGCAAATAGCAAGACACGACGCGATAATTCCCGAGATTAAAACTGCGGAGCGCATGGAACGACCCTCCTCCCCGACGCAAGATACGGGGCCAATGAGAAATCAAGCCCGCCCGTAAGTCAACGTGCGCCGGCCGGCCCCGGATTAACGCGGGCGTTCTGCGGATTTCCCGCGCGCGAACGGCGCGCGGCGCGTATTCGCGCCCGGCGCCGGTTCAGCCTTTTTCGACGAAATGCGCGCCGTCGAACACCCAGGTGACGGAAGCGCCGACGCCCTTGTTTATGACCAGCACGTCCATCGCGGGCGAGGAAATCCCCTCGCCGACCGTTTCAAGCAGGACATCGCCCGATGCGCTCGAAACGATGAGGTCGCAGCCGATGCGTCCGCAGGTGAGCGGTCCCTTGACGTGGTAGAAAGTTTCATCGCCCGGCGCGCTCGCCACATCCGCCGTCGCAACCCACACTTTCGTTTTTTCCGCGACGCCTTCAACCGCGTCGATCTTGTCGAGCATCGACGCGGCGCCGAGACCGCGCAGGTCCGCGAGCGATCCGAGCGAGAAATCGAGACTGACGGGCGCACGCCGCGCCGCAGGCTCGTCATCGCGCGCCGCAGGCTCATCACCGCGCGCCGCAGGCTCATCTTCGCGCGGCGAACCGCTTTCGCCGGCCTGCGCGAGTTTGGTTTCCGCGTTCGCTTCCGCCGGCTGCGCGGCGTGCGCCTCGCTCACCGGCGCGGCGACCTCCTCGCGGACCGGTTCGCCGTCGCCCTGCGGCGACTTGCCGAGCGTAAACAGCGCCGCCGCGCCCGCGCCGACCGCCAGCACGACGCCCGATATCATCGCCGCAGGCCCATTTCCGAAAACCGCCATGACGCATCCTCCATCTGAATTGCGGGGCAGTTCCGCAAAGGAGAAACGATCGCCCGCGCCGTGTCAATCGGCGCGCTGCCGGCTGTCGCGATCATGTTTCCCGCCATTCCAGCGTTCGCCCTTCTCTTATTCGTCATTCTCTTTTTCACCGGTTTTTTGTTCGCCTGCATGTTCCGCCGCGTCGATGAAATCCCTGACGATCCGGCGGTAAAGGTCCGGCGCGCGCGTATAGGACGCATGCCCGACGCCCGGAATGACTTCGAAACGCGCGCCGCGCACGCGCTTTGCGAAGGCGGCGACGGTTTGCGGTCTCGCCTCGTCGAACTCGCCGGCGATGAAAAGCGTCGGCGTGTCGATTTCATCGAGGCGGTCGGTGAGATCGAAATCTTTCAGCGATCCGGTCGCGTAGAATTCGGTCGGCCCCCACATCTGTTTGTAGATGACCGGGTTCCACGGCGCATCCGGACACTCATAATTCTCGACCGCATCGCCGCGGGTCACATGACGCGCGTAGAAAACCTGCGTTGCGGCCTGATAGTCGCGGCTGTCCGTCGTTCCCGCCTTTTCATTCGCATCGAGAACGTCGCGCACCTCCGCCGGCAATTGCGCGCGCAGCAGGTTCGCATCCTCGATCCATTTCACCGTCGAGATCAGGGGCGATGAAAGTATGAGGGACTTGACGCCCTTTCCGCCGGTCTCAAGGTAATAATACGCAGCGAGCGATCCGCCCCAGCTATGGCCGAGCAGATGTATCTCCTTAAGGCCGAGCTGATCGCGCAGCGCGTCAAGTTCGGCGACGAAGCGGTCGCGGTTCCACAAGGACGTATCGGTCGGGCGCCCGGAGCGGCCGGTTCCAAGCTGGTCGTAACGGATGATTGCGCGCGTATCGCCGAGCGGGGCCAGAGCCTGAAGACTGCACGAGTCGCCGCCGGGACCGCCATGCAGCGCGATCAGGGGTATGCCGTCTCCCCCGCCCATGACCTCGTACCAAACAGGCCCGCCCGGCGCATCGATAAAGCCGGAGCCGCTCAATTTGTCGCCGGCGAGCGTCGCGCAGCCGGCCGAGAAAATCGCGGCGAGGATTGCGAAGAATTTCAGCATTGTCCGTTCCCCCTTTTCGCTTCGCCGGCCTGAACGCGATCGCGGCCTCGCGGCGCTGTTCAGGCGGCGCCCTGTCAGCGAGGCCGATTATGCGAGACCGGTTACGCGGCGCCGATTACAAGGCGCCTGTTACGCGATTTTTATAACCGGCGCCGGCTGCGTCTCTCCTCGCGGAAGATATCCCCCTTCTAGTCCAACTTTCGAACGCCGTCCAATTCCAGCGCGCGATATTGCGCCTTTCGGGCGCCTTTCCGGCTCCCTCGCCGCTCCATTCCCGCGCCATCCGGGCGCCTTTCCGGTCGGCGAACAATATCACGCGCCGGCGAACTCCCGGCGGGCGACGATACCCCCGCCGGCGAACCGCATTTTTCCTCCGTATGCGCCCAAATTCCGATTGTGCGCGGATGGAATTTGCGCCATCTTGCCGCGCTTCGCGAAGCGTGGAGGGGCGGCGCTTGCTTTTCAATTCCCTGACTTTCGTCGTTTTCTTCGCGATCGTGGTCGCGCTGCATCACGCCCCTTTTTCCTGGCGCGTGAAAAAGATCAACCTTCTTCTCGCGAGCTATCTTTTTTACGCCGCATGGAACCCGCCATTCGTCATCCTGCTGATGATTTCGACGATTGTGGACTGGAAGGCGGCGCAGTGGATTTACGCGGCCGGAACGCCCGCGCGCCGGCGCGCTTTTCTCATCCTGTCGCTGGCGGTCAATCTCGGTTTCCTGGGCTTTTTCAAATATGGCGGTTTCCTGCTTGAAAACTTCACCCATCTGATGAATTCCGTCGGCCTCGCCTACAAGGCGCCGGAATGGAATATCATCCTGCCGGTCGGCATTTCGTTCTACACCTTCCAGACGATGGCCTATTCGCTCGACGTATTTCTGCGGCGCGCGGCGCCGACGAAATCGCCGCTCGATTTCGCGTTGTTCGTGACGTTCTTTCCCCAGCTTGTCGCCGGCCCGATCGTCCGCCCCTCGCAGCTTGTGCCGCAATTCGCCGAGGAGAAGCGCGCCACGGGCGCGCAGATGTATTGGGGGCTTGCGCTGATCACGCTCGGGCTCTTTGAAAAGGTCGTACTCGCCGACAGCTTCCTTGCGCCGGCCGCGGACGGCGCGTTCGGCGCGCACCGCGCGATCGCCCCGCTTGACGCATGGACGGGCGTGCTCGCCTTTTCCGGACAGATATTTTTCGATTTCTCCGGCTATTCGACCATCGCCATCGGGGCCGCGCTTTGCCTCGGCTTCGCGCTGCCGAACAATTTCCGCTTCCCCTACGCCGCGATCGGTTTTTCCGATTTCTGGCGGCGCTGGCACATCTCTTTATCGACGTGGCTGCGCGATTATCTTTACATCCCGATCGGCGGCGCGCGGAAGGGGCGCGCCAGAACCTATGTCAATCTCGCCGTGACGATGCTGCTCGGCGGTTTGTGGCACGGCGCAAACTGGACATTCGTCGTCTGGGGCGGACTGCACGGCGTTTATCTCGCCGGCGAACGCCTGCTGCGCGAGACGGTGAAAGAGCGCGCGTGGTTTTCCTCCTGGGCGTTCAGGCTCTCCATGGCGCTCGTCACCTATTTTCTCGTCAACATCACCTGGGTCTTTTTCCGCGCCGAAACGTTCAAGGACGCCGCGATAATGCTGCAATCCATGTTCGGCCTCGCAAAAGACCCGAAAAAGGTTCTCTATCTGAACGAAATCGTTCCGGCCACGCTCGTCGTCGCCGGCATGGTGGCGACGCACTGGCGCCTGCGCGCGACGACGAAGGAGGCGCTGATCGAAAAGGCCCCGCCATGGATTATCGTT
Source organism: Parvularculaceae bacterium (assembly GCA_020446945.1). Lineage (GTDB taxonomy): Bacteria > Pseudomonadota > Alphaproteobacteria > Caulobacterales > Parvularculaceae > Amphiplicatus. Next base: position 20,114 of record JAGRDS010000032.1, on the reverse strand, counting down.
CTCGGCGGGACCATCATGCTCTTTATGCTGATTATCACACAGGGATCGGACAGTGCCTTCATCTACTTCCAGTTCTGAAAACGCCTATCCGGCGCCGAAGACCGCATTTTTCGACCCGGAACATGTCGAGCGGCCGGTTCCGGCCGCGCCATGGCGCGCGATAACGCTCGCCATCCTCGCCGCGAGCGCGGTCCTGACGCTCGGCTGGGAGTTTTACTGGCGCGGCAAGGAGATGAGCGCCGGCGATTTCAAGAACACGCCGGCGCTCTGGGCCGAACAGCGGCGCAAGGCGACAGGCGACGCGAGCGTCATCATCGGCTCCTCGCGCGCGCTGTTCGATGTCGATCTCGATATCTGGGAGGAGATCGCCGGCGAGCGCCCCGTTCAACTCGCGCTCGAAGGCACGAGCCCGCGCATATTCCTGAAAGATCTAGCCGAGGACGAAAATTTCCGCGGCGTGCTGATTGTCAGCGTCACGCCGATCCTGTTCTTCACGCAGGAGGGCGGGCTGCGCGAGGAAGTCATCGCCTATACGCGCGATGAAACCCCGTCGCAGCGCGTCGATCATCTGATGTCCGTCCAGCTTGAGAAAATTTTCGCCTTCATAGACGAACAGACGCGGCCGAAACGGCAGATGACGCTGGCGCCGCTGCCTTTGCGGGCGGGAATGGCGCCGCGATTCGATCCGCGAAAACTCCAGCGTCTGGACCGGGACCGCAACGGCGAAATGTGGCGCCGCGTCGTCGACGACGAAGCCTACAGGAAAGAAGCGCGCGACCAGTGGCTGATCGCATTCAAGCTCTTCGCCCCGCCGCCGGGACCGAACGGCGAGCCGCCGCCGCCGATGCCGGATGCGGCGATCGACGCGATCATCGCCGGCGTAAAGACGAATGTCGATGCGATCCGCGCGCGCGGCGGCGATGTTGTCTTCATTCAGCCGCCGGCCGCCGGACCGTTTCTCGAAGTCGAGCGGAACGGCTTTCCGCGCGAACGATTCTGGGATCGCCTGCTTGAGAAAACCGCGAGCGGGGGCGTCAACTTCCTCGATCGTCCGGAGATGATGAATTACGACCTGCCCGAATGGTCGCACCTGTCGCCGGCTGAATCGAAACGCTATTCGCGCGCGCTTGTCCCGCTCGTCGAGGACGCGCTTGAACGCGCAAGCGCCGCGCGCGCAAACGCCGAAACGCCCGCGCGCTGAGCGTTGAGCGCTGAGCGTTGATTTCACTCTCGCCTCAGGCCCGCATCAGGCGCGCTTCTTCGGGCGCGGCTTCTTTTTCCGGCCGCGCGGGCGGACCGCGACGACGTAATCCCAGATATCGTCCGCATCGATATCGGGTTCATTGACCGCGTTCATGACCGCGACGCCCGCATCCTCGACGTTTTTCGCCGTTCCTGTCAAAAGCGGATGCCAGTCCGGCAAGCCCTCGCCGCGCGCAAGCCGGCGATAGGCGCAGCTTTCCGGCATCCAGTCGAGCGCGCCGGCGTTCGCGGGGGTCAGCCGCACGCAATCCTTCACGATCCGCGTCCGGTTCGCATAATCGGCGCAGCGCCGCTTTTTGACGTCGAACAGCCGGCAGGCGACATTCGTTTCATAAAGCCGGCCGGTGTCCGTTTCATCGAGCAGCACGAGGCAGCACTTGCCGCATCCGTCGCAGAGCTTCTCCCACTCCGCATCGGACATGTCCTTCAGCGCTTTTTCCTCCCAGAACGGCACGCCGGCTACCTGCCTGTCTTTTCGCCTTTTGGAAAGGCGCGCCTGCTGCAAACCCTGCTGCAAACCCTGCTGCGAACGCTGCTGCAAACCATGGAGTATACCTGCGTTTCGGCCTAAAACGGCGCCGGAAAGGAAGCCGCGGTGGAATATTTCGACGTCATCATTGTCGGCGCGGGAATTTCCGGCGTCGGGGCGGCCCGTCACCTTCAGGTGATGCGGCCCGGCAAGACCTACCAGATAATCGAGGCGCGCGCGGAGACGGGCGGCACCTGGGATCTTTTCCGCTATCCCGGCATCCGCTCGGACAGCGACATGTTCACGCTCGGCTACGGGTTCCGCCCCTGGCGCACGCCGAAGGTGATCGCCGACGGGCCGTCGATAAAGTCCTATGTGAACGAGACGGCGCGCCATTACGGCATCGACCGGAATATCCGTTTCGGCGAGACGGTCGAAAAGATCGATTTCGACACGGCGCGCGCGCGCTGGACCGTGACGGCGAAAACCGCCGGCGGCGAAAAAAAATATTCGTGCAATTTTCTCTGGATGTGTTCGGGCTATTACAAATACGCGGCGGGCTACACGCCGGAATTTCCCGGTCGCGAGGATTTTCGCGGCGATATCATCCATCCCCAGTCATGGCCGGAAAATTACGATTATTCGGGCAAGCGCGTCGTCGTCATCGGCTCTGGCGCGACGGCGGTGACGCTGATCCCGTCGATGACGGACAAGGCGGCGCATGTAACGATGCTGCAAAGGTCGCCGAGCTGGTTTTACACGCTGCCGGAAAGTTCGAACGCGGCCGTCATGCTGTCGCGCTTCATGCCGCGCTCGCTCGCCTATCGTCTCATTCGCTGGTGGCGCATCGCGTTTCAGCAGATCATGTTCAAGCTTATCCGCGCGCGTCCGAAAAAATCCGGCGAAAACCTTCTCAATCTCGTGCGCGAACAATTGCCTGACGGCTATGATGTCGAAAAGCACTTTCAACCGCGTTACAACCCGTGGGACCAGCGGCTTTGCGTCGTGCCCGACGGCGATCTGTTCCGCGCCATCCGCGAGGGTGACGCCTCCGTCGAAACAGACACGATCGAAAGATTCGTCGAGAACGGCGTCAGGCTGACGTCCGGCAAGACCCTTGAAGCCGACCTCATCGTCACCGCGACCGGCCTTGATTTGCAGGCGATGGGCGGCGCGAAGGCGAGCGTCGACGGGCGCGCGGTCGATCTCGGCAAGACCTTCACCTATCGCGGCGTCATGATTTCGGACCTGCCGAACGCCGCCTTCGTTTTCGGCTACACGAATTCATCCTGGACGCTGCGCGCCGATCTCGTCTCCCAATATGTCTGCCGCCTGCTCAAGCATATGGACGCGCGCGGCGCCGACATGGCGACGCCCGTCAATGACGATCCGGACATGAAGGCGGAGCCGTTTCTGGACCTCAACTCCGGATATGTCCTGCGCGCGGCGGAGCGGCTGCCCAAACAGGGCGACCGGGCGCCCTGGCGAAATCCGCAAAGCTATTTCCGGGAAATCGCAATCCTGAAATACGGCCGCATCGATGACGGCGTCATGCGGTTTTCAAAATCGGCGCGCGCGCAGGCGGCGGGCGAAGCCGCCGCCGTCGCGGCGGAATAATTCCGGCGCGCCGGGCGCGCATCGCCGCGTTCGCCTATTGAACGCCCGCCCGGGCGCCGCCGGCGCCTTCAAGCGCCAGCCAGTCCTCGCGCGGCAGGCCGAGTTCGATATCGAGAAACGTCGGCAGGATCCGCCACACGCGCTTCGAGGCGGAATTGGACAGGATGACGATCCCCGCATCCTTTTCGGGCAGCCAGCCGATATGCGCCGCATAACCTTCAACGGTTCCCGCGTGAGCGATCACCTGCGCGCCTTCGTAATTGTAAAGGCGCCAGCCGAACGCATATTGCGCGGCGCTGAAACGCGGCGACACGCGCCGCATGCGCGCGGTCTCGCCCGGCGAAACGACACGCGGCGTATGAACGAGATCGAGCAGTTCGCCCGACAGGACGCCGGGCGCGTATCCCATCTGCGCCTTCAGCCACAGCACCATGTCGATCAGCGAGGCGTTGACGCCGCCCGCCGCCGGCACGCGATAATAATTCGGCTTCACCTCGACCGCGCGCCAGGGACCGTATTCGTCTTTCGTCCCCTTTATGCGATCGCGCACATTCGGACGCGCATAGGAATAGGCCGCAAGGAGCCCTTCCGCGCCGACCGAGGCCGTCGTCATGCCGAGCGGGGCGAATAACCGGGTCCGCGCGAGGTCGCCATAGGGCGCGCCGTATACGGAGGAAACGGCGAGGCCGGCGATATCGAAGGCGATATTCTGGTAAGTGTAGCACCGCCCGACGGGACAGACGGGCTTGACCCTGGCGTATTTCGGATAGATTTCCGCAATCGGCGTTCCCGCCTCAAGAAGGTTGTCATAGGCGTTCGGCGGCAGGCCGGTCTGGTGCGAAAGCAGGTGCCCGAGTTCGAGCGATTTTTCCGCGCCGCCGGCGAGTTTCAAACCGGGCGCAAAGCGCGTCGCCGGATCGGACGGCGACAGCAGGCCCTGCGTCATGGCCATGCCGGCGAGCGCCGAAGCGAAACCCTTGGACAGCGAGCCGATGCGGAACACGGTCGACGGCCCGATCTTTTCGCCGCCCGCCTCGACCTCGCCATAGGTTTTGATCAGCCGCGTCTCGCCGTTTCGCACGACGGCGACCGCAAGGCCGACGAAATCGCCGGTCGCGAATGCGGCGTCGAGCGTCTTTTCAAGTTCGAAATTCGCGTAGTCGTCGGTCGCCGGCGGCGCGCCGGGCGTCAACTGAACCGGGCCCTCCTGCGCGGCGGCGGCGGACGCCATGACGGCGAACGAAAGGCAAAGGATGCGCAGGGCGAACATAAGCGGACCTTGGAACGGCGCCCGAAGCGGCAGGCGCGGCGATGACGTGAACTGTCTTTTGAAATCCTGGAGGCTGCGTAAAGGCGGCGCCGGCGCAACGTGCGGAGCGCAGCCCCCTTTCGTCAATCCTTTCGACAATTCAGGCGCCGATCAAAGCAAAAAAATCTTGCGCCGAGGTTGAAGCCGGATCGAACGCCGCCGGGCCGATATTTCGTCGCGGGTCAGGATGCGCGCCAGATCGCGAGCCGGGTCGCGAGCCGGGTCGCGCGCGGCTGCGGGCGCGTCGCCCGCGCCGTCAATGCGCTCGGTCAAACCGGGCCTGCGGCCGGTCGGCGCGCGGCGGCGTGGCGCATTGCGAGGCACGTCAGGCGCCCACAAGCTGTAGTGGATCAACCAAATTCGACCACAACATATAGACGAAGGAAGGCAATTATGTTCGACGCCGTTTCGGAACCGTCCCCCCCTGTCCGCACCCCGCGCGCGGTCAATGTCAAATCGACGATCGAGGAATATGTCGGGCGCCGCGACTGGCGGATTCGCGCCAACGCCAATCAGGGTTTTTCGCTCGGCGGCCTCATCCTCAACACGTCGGGCAAGGTGACGGCGAATTACTGGCTCGACGAGATTTACCCGCCCGAAATCGGCGCCGCGCATCGCGAGGGCGACATCCACATTCACGATCTCGACATGCTCGCCGGCTATTGCGCCGGCTGGTCGTTGCGGATGCTGCTCGCCGAGGGGTTCAACGGCGTTCCCGGCAAGATCGAGGCGGCGCCGCCGCGCCATTTTTCGACGGCGCTCGGGCAGATCGTCAATTTCCTCGGCGCGTTGCAGAATGAATGGGCCGGCGCGCAGGCGCTATCCTCCTTCGACACCTATCTCGCGCCGTTCGTGCGCGTCGATGCGCTCGATTATCCGCAGATCAAGCAATTGATGCAGGAATTCGTTTTCAACCTGAACGTACCCTCGCGCTGGGGCACGCAAACGCCGTTCACCAATCTCACCTTCGACTGGGTGTGCCCGGACGATCTGAAAGATACGCAGCCGACGATCGGCGGCGCGGACGCCGACTTCACCTATGGCGCGTGCCAGGCCGAAATGGACCTCATCAATCGCGCCTTCATCGAAGTGATGACCGAGGGCGATGCGAAGGACCGCGTATTCACCTTTCCGATTCCGACCTACAACATCACGCAGGATTTCCCCTGGGAGTCGGAGAACGCCGAACGCCTGTTCGAGATGACGGCCAAATACGGGCTTCCCTATTTCCAGAATTTTCTAAACTCGGATCTGAAGCCGGGCCAGATCCGCTCCATGTGCTGCCGACTCCAGCTCGACCTGCGCGAGCTTTTAAAACGCGGCAACGGTTTGTTCGGATCGGCCGAGCAAACCGGCTCTATCGGCGTCGTTACGGTCAATTGCGCGCGCCTTGGCTATCGGCACAAGGGCGACGAGGCCGCGCTTATCGCCGCGCTCGACCGGCTTCTCGACCTTGGAAAAACGAGCCTTGAAATCAAGCGCGCGACAATCGACGATCTGATGCGGGACGGGCTATATCCCTACACCAGGCGCTATCTCGGCACGCTCAGGAATCATTTCTCAACGCTTGGCGTCAACGGCGTCAACGAGATGATCCGCAATTTCACCGACGACCGCGACGACATCACAACGCCCTTCGGCGAGGAAATGGCCCGCCGCCTTCTCGATCATATCCGTGAACGGATGATCGAGTTCCAGACCGAAACGGGAAACATGTACAATCTTGAGGCGACGCCGGCGGAAGGAACGACCTATCGCTTCGCCAGGGAAGACAGGGCGCGAATGCCCGACATCCTCCAGGCCGGATCGGCGAAGGCGCCCTATTACACCAATTCGACCCAGCTTCCGGTCGGCTTCACGGACGACCCGTTCAAGGCGCTCGCGCTTCAAGATCCGTTGCAGACGAAATATACGGGCGGCACGGTGCTGCATCTTTATATGAGCGAGCGGATTTCCTCGCCGGCGGCCTGCCGCGAGCTGGTGCGGCGAAGCCTGTCGCGTCACCGCCTTCCCTATGTGACGGTGACGCCGACATTCTCGATCTGTCCGGTCCACGGATATCTTTCGGGCGAACATGAATTCTGCCCGACCTGCGACGGCGAGGCCGCGCTTTCGGGCGCGGGCCAAACGCCGCCGCGCCAGCCCTGCGAGGTGTGGACGCGCGTCATGGGCTATCACCGCCCGGTCGCGGCGTTTAACCCCGGCAAGCAGTCCGAACACGCCGAGCGCCTGCATTTCGAGGAGCGCGCCGGCGCGCGCGTCGCCGCATGACGATGGATGCGGACGATCCCGCCGATCTCAGGATCGGCGGGTATCAGCCCTTTTCAACCGTCGATTTTCCGGACGCGCTTTGCGCCGTCGTTTTCTGCCAGGGCTGCGCATTGCGCTGCGACTATTGCCACAATCGCGAATTGCTCGACGCGCGCAGGCCGGGAACGATCGGCTGGGCGGCGATCGGGGAACATCTCGAAAGCCGGCGCGGGCTTATCGATGCGGTGGTTTTTTCCGGCGGGGAGCCGCTGTTGCAGCGCGCGCTGGCGCCGGCCGCGCGCGCGGTGAAGGCGATGGGCATGAAGGTCGGCCTGCATACCGCCGGCGCGTCGCCGGCGCGCCTTGCAAGCGTTCTTCCCTGTCTCGACTGGGTCGGCTTCGACCTGAAGGCGCCGTTCAACGCCTACGCACCGCTGACCGGCGTCGATGCGGGATTGAAAACGAAAGAGGCGCTGGACATTCTTTCCCGCGCGGGCGTTCCGTTCGAGGCGCGCACGACCGTCTGGCCGGCGTTCCACACGATCGATTCGCTTGTCGAAATGGCGCAGGTCGCGCATGCGGCCGGCGCATCGCGCTACGCGCTGCAACAGGCGCGCGATCCGGCGACCAGACGACCGCTCGCCTGCGATGTGTTTTTCGACGCCGCGCAGGCCGACGCCGTCCGGCGCGCGCATCCCAATGTCATTTTGCGCGCCGCCTGAAAACATTGCGCGCCGCCTGAAAGCGCCGTCCGCATCCGGCTTACGCCGCTTCCATTTCCGCGCATATCGCCTGCGCGTCCTGCGCGGTGAGCGGTTCGTCAAGCAGCGCGCAGCGGCGCGCGCCGGCGTTTCGTTCGTGATGGCGGCACGATTTGCAGACGCCGAACGCCCTGCCGCCGCGGCGCGCAAGCGCGCGCGCCAATGCGCCTTCAAGCGCGGCGGCGATCGAACCCGCCTCCCCCGCCGTTTCGATATCGCGCGCGAGAAGGATCTCCCCGTCCAGATCATGCGCGCGCCGCCCCGCCCCGGTCAGCGACAGGATCACCGAACGCGCATCTTTCGCGCTTTTCGTCTTTTCGATGAGGCCCTTGGCTTCGAGCGCGATCAGCGTCTGGGAGACCGTTCCGCGCGACGATCCGAAATAGGCGGCGAGCGCGGCGGGCGTTCTTGAAAACCGGTTGGCGCGGGCGAGATAGCGCAGCGCCTCGCGCTGGGCGGGGTTCAGTCCGCCCTCGAAATCGGCCGCGCGCAGGAGCCGGCCCAGCCTTTCGACCAGATGCGCGGCCCGCCAGGCGTCCAGCGACGGCGGTTTCGCCATTGACCATTCCCCTTCCTACTATAATATCGAGTCGATACTATTAGAATTCGCCCCCGGTTCAAGCATGTTGAAAGGCCCTATGCCCGCCCTGCGCCAAGCCCCCGAATGGACCGTCAGCGACTGGCTAAACGCCGGCGACCCGCCGCCAGGCCTCGCGCGTTTGCGGGGCCGCATCGTCTATGTCCTCGCCTTCCAGATGCTATGTCCGGGCTGCGCGGCCCATGCGATCCCGCAGGCGCTGCGCGTGCGCGCGGCCTTCTCTGAAAACGACCTCGCCGTGATCGGTCTTCACACGGTTTTCGAGCATGCGCAGGCGCAGGGCCCGAAAGAAGCGCTCGCCGCCTTCCTGCACGAATACAAGGTTCGGTTTCCCGTCGCGATCGACGCGCCGTCAGCGGGCGGCGGCGTTCCCCGGACCATGGGCGCCTACAATATGCAGGGAACGCCGACGACGATCCTGATCGACCGCGAGGGCCGGCTGCGCCTGCAACGCTTCGGCCATGTCGACGACCTTTCGCTCGGCGCGATGATCGCCGCCATGCTGGGCGCCGCGCCCGGCGAAAGCGCGAACTAGCCCTTTCCTCACGCGCGCCTCCCGGCCTTTCACGCTTTATTGAGGCGGCGCGCCGGCGCTTGAAACTGTACCGATCGTTCGGTACATAACGAACATCGAAAACCGGGCGCCGAAAACACAGACAGCCCGAACGCGGCCCGTTGACGACCGATCGGCGCGCAGCGGCCATAAAAAGGAAAACCCATGCCTCGCATCGACACCCCCGCCTCAATCGACGCCGCGCCGGAAAAGGCGCAACCGCTCCTGAATGCGGTCAAGGCGAAACTCGGCAAGGCGCCGAACCTTTATTTGTTGACGGCGACGAGCCCCGCCGCGCTTGAGGGCCTTTTGTCGCTTTCCGGCGCGCTTGGAAACGGCGCGCTCGACGCAGCGACGCGCGAGCGCATCGCGCTCGCCGTCGCCAATGTGAACGGTTGCGACTACTGCAACTCGGCGCACACCTATATCGCAAAGAATATCGCGAAGCTTTCCGACGACGAGATCGAGAAGAACCGCGCCGGCCGTTCGAATGACGTCAAGGCCGATGTCGCGGTCGCGCTGGCGCGCAAGATCGCCTTTTCGCGCGGCGACGTTTCCGACGGCGATGTGGCGCGCGCCAAAGGCGCCGGCGTCACCGATGCGGAACTGGTCGAGATTGTCGCGCATGTCGCGCTCAATACGTTCACCAACTATCTGAACGAAGTCTTCAAGACCTCCGTCGATTTTCCGGCGGTCGCCGCGGCCCGGCGCGCGGCGTAACAGGACGCCCAACGCGAACGCTTTCGCCCTCCCTTCAGCGTTCGCGATCGGCCGGCGCGCGCCGCCCTCTCTCCCCAAAGTCGCGCGCCGGCTGTATCCTTTCGCCGATGAGCATGAATCTGACCGATGAAAAGACCCGCCCGGGCGCCGGCGTTCGGCGAAATCGGCTTTTGACGCGAAGAGCGAAATGCGCGAGGCGACAATCATGAGCGCCAACGCCGAAACCGGAGCCCGCGACGACATCGTCGTCACGCTGTTCGATCTGTTTCGCCGCGCCGGATATGATGCGGTTTCAATCGCAGATATTTCGGACGCGACAGGCCTCGGCAAATCGAGCCTTTATCATCATTTCCCGGGCGGCAAGCCGGACATGGCGCAAGCCGTCGCCGACTTCGCGCGCAACGCCATGCGCGAAACGGTATTCGATCCGCTCGCCGGGGCCGCGCCCTCGCCGAAAAAAATCGCCGCCATGATGAAAACCGTCTCCGCGATGTATGAGGGCGGCGGCGCGCCCTGCCTTATCGCGTCGATGTTGATCTCGCCGAGCGCGAGCGCGCGGGCGGTGAAGACGATCAAGGCGATCGTCGCCGACTGGATCGACGCCATCGCCGACGCGCTCGCCGCCGACGGCGTTGCGCGGCCCGAAGCGCGCCGGCGCGCGACGCAAGGGGTCATCGCCATCCAGGGCGCGCTCGTCGTCGCGCGTGCGCTCGGCGACCGGAAAGTATTCGCCGCCGCTTTGAAGTCCGCCGAAAAGGCGCTGCTCGGCGCGCCGGCGCGCGCAAACCGCCCCTGAACCTTCCCGAGCTTTCACGTTCCCGCCTTATGGCGGCCATGCTAAGGGCGTAGATGCGCGCCTATACCGCTCTGCGGGAGAGAGTTTTGTGACCGATACGCCTGAAAAGCCTGATCCCGCCGGCCCGACCGGCCCGGCGCCGGATGAACCCGAAGGCGAACCGAAAGCGGGGTCCGGGGACGGGCCCGAAGACGAGCCGCGCCTCGCCGATGAGTTTCGCGCCGCGGCAGAGGATCTCGCGACACATTTATCGCGCCTGCCGAAGGCGGCGGCCGCAGCGCTGCCGACCCCGCGCCGGGTCGAGGCGCGCCGGCCGAAAGGCCCGAACAATGAGGCGGCGAAGCCGGCCGGGGCGGATAAGGAAAAGCCGGCCAGGACGCAGGCGCCCGCCGATAACGCCGCGCCGGAAACGCCGGCCGAACCGCCGGCCGAACCGCCAATCGTCGCGCGCCGTCTCGGCGCCGAACCGGACATGGCGCAAGAGGCGCCGCCGAGCCCGGCGAAGGCGCGCCCGAACGCGGCCGAACGCGCACGCGCGCGCCATCGGCTGAAGCCGCCGCGCATCGGCGAATCCGGCCATGACAGCGCGATGAGACGCCCCCTCCTCACCGAGATTGCGGCCCTTTTCGTTTCGCTCTTTTTCCTCGGCGCCCTCGCCGGGCTGTGGACGCTTTTTCTCGTCATCGCGCCGTGGCCGGAAAACGGCGCCGATCTGTGGGCCGTCAACCGCACCCCGGCGATCGTGATCGAGGACCGCAACGGCGAGGAGCTGGCGGCGCGCGGCGCGCGCTACGGCGAGCGTGTCGCGGTCGATGAATTGCCGCCCTATCTCGTCAAGGCGTTTCTTGCGACCGAAGACAGGCGCTTTTACGAGCATCGCGGCGTCGATCTTCGCGGCACGATGCGCGCGCTGATCAACAACATGAAATCGAGCGGGCGCATCGAAGGCGGATCGACGATCACGCAGCAGCTTGTGAAGAACCTGTTCCTGTCGCCGGAGCAGACTTATATCCGCAAGGCGAAAGAGGCGATGCTCGCCTTCTGGCTCGAAGGGCGCTACTCGAAAGACGAAATTCTTTCGCTTTATCTGAACCGCATCTATTTCGGCGCGGGCGCCTATGGCGTCGAAAGCGCGGCGAAAACCTATTTCGACAAATCGGCGCGCGATGTGACGCTTTCCGAAGCCGCGCTGCTCGCCGGGCTGCCGCAGGCGCCCTCGACGCTGGCGCCGACGCAAAATCCGATCGGCGCGCGCGAACGCGCATTCGAAGTCATCGACAATCTGCGCGAGACGGGAGACATAACCGAATTCGATGCGCGCGAAGCGCGCCGCGCGCCGCCTGTTATCGCCCATGGCGGCGAGGACCGCGATATCGGCTGGTTTTTCGATTACGTCGCGGAAAAGGCGCGCGGCCTCGCCGGGCCGGGCGCGCCGCACGATATCGTAATCCGCACGACGCTCGACCGGAAATTGCAGCGCGATGCGGAAGCGGCCGTCAAATCGGTGCTGGATGTCGACGCGAAAGTCGCCGGCGCGCTCGAAGCGGCCATGATCGCCTATGACAATGACGGCGCGGTGCGCGCCATGGTCGGCGGGCGTTCCTATATCGAGAGCCAGTTCAATCGCGCGACGCAGGCCAAGCGCCAGCCCGGTTCCGCCTTCAAGCCGATCGTCTATGCGGCGGCGTTCGAAAACGGCGTGACGCCGTCGACGCGCTTTGTCGACCAGCCGATCGACATCGCCGGATGGAAGCCGACCAATTACGACAACACCTATCGCGGCGCGATGCGCGTCACCGAGGCGGTTGCAAAATCCATCAATACGATCGCCGTTCAGGTTTCGGAAAAAGTCGGCCGCCCGAAAGTCGTCGAGATGGCGCGCCGGCTCGGCATATCGTCGGAGATACCGGAAAAGGAAGCCGGCATCGCGCTCGGCGGTTTTTCCGCGACGCTCGAAGAACTGACCGCCGCTTATATTCCGTTCGCTGACGGCGGTGAAAGCGTCGTTCCCTACGCCGTCACCGAAATCGCCGACGGGCGCGGCAATATCCTCTATACGCGGCCGACGCCGAAACGCACGCGCGTTTTCGACGCCGCGGTTGCAAAAGACGTGACGCATGTTCTCTATCAGGTGATGACAACGGGAACCGGGCGCGGCGCCAATCTCGGCAATCGCCAGGCGGCGGGCAAAACCGGCACGACCAATGACTGGCGCGACGCATGGTTCATCGGCTACACGGCGCAGATGACCGCCGGCGTGTGGGTCGGCAATGACGGCTATCAGCCGATGGACAAAATCACCGGCGGCGCGATTCCGGCGCGCATCTGGAAAAACTTCATGCTCGCCGCCCACGCCGATCTGCCCAAGCGCCCGCTCGACGGCGCCTATCCCGCCGTCACCTACGCCGAAGAAGGCCTGCTGCTTTCCTTTTACCGCGACATCGAATCCGCGTTCGCGCGCGTCCGGCGCGACGGCGATGAGGATCGCGGACGGCGCCGCCGGCGCTGAACGGCCGTAATCGCAACACAATTTGAACCAATCGCGCGTAGACCATGGAAGGCAAGTCAGTCCTGAGGGGGTGAAGGCGCATGGCCCCGCGCGTTCCGCCGCGATCGGCGCAAGACAAGAACCGGGCGAGGCCCGCCCGCGCGATCATCAAGGATCCGGTTCCCTGCTGCACGCAAGACGACCGCGCCGTCGATTGCGAACGCACGCTCGTCCCCTGCGGCGAATATGAAATCGAGCGCATGGACGCCGATTGCGCGGCCGGCAGGGTCGGGCTTTGCTCTTGCGCCACGAAAAACCGCTTTACGCTGACATTCGATTCGTTTCTTCAGCACCTCAATGAAGGCCGCATCGCGCTGGCGCGCAATTAAGTGCTGGCGCGCAATTAAGCGCCGGCGCGCGACCGGGCGCCGGCGCATTGGCGAGGCTGGCGCGCACGGCGCGAATGCGCGATGCTCGCGCGCATGAATGACGCCCGCCAAATCGAATTCGACCGCGCCAGCGCCCGGCCCGGCCCGATTCGCGGCCCGTTTTCCGAAATCTGGCGTCTCGTCTGCACGGCCTATCTGAAGCTGGCGGGCTGGCGCGTCGAAGGCGACTGGCCGCGCGACATCCCCAAAATGGTGCTGATCGCGGCGCCCCACACATCCAACTGGGACGGCGTCAATATGCTCGCCGCAGCCGGCTATTACCGCGCGCCGCTGAAATGGATGGGCAAGCGCGAACTGGCGCGCGGACCGTTCGGCGCCGTCGTCAGGCGGCTCGGCTGCGTTCCCGTCGACCGGCGCGCGCGCACCGATCTTGTCGAGCAGATGCGCGCGGCGTTTGACAAGGAGGATCGCATGGTTCTCGCCATCCCGCCCGAAGGAACGCGCGCCGCCGTCAACGAATGGAAGACGGGCTTTTATCACATCGCGCTTGCGGCGAATGTTCCGCTCGTCATGAGCGTACTTGATTACGGAACGCGCACGATACGCCTTTCCGGATCGTTTATCCCGTCCGGCGACTACGCGGCGGACCTGCCGCTTATCAAGGCGCATTATGACGGCGCGCAGGGGCTGCGCGGCGGACGCTTTATCCATCGCGCGACGACGGAGGAAATATGACGGAGAGTTTCACGGCCGAGGGCGGGTGCGATTGCGGCGACGTTCGCTATCGCATGAAGGATCGCCCGCTTTTCGTTCATTGCTGCCATTGCCGCTGGTGTCAGCGCGAAAGCGGCGCCGCCTTCGCGCTCAATGCGATGATTGAATCGGAACTTGTCGAGACGATCGCCGGCGCGCCGGAACTGGTCCTGACGCCTTCGGCGAGCGGCAAAGGACAAAAGATCGCGCGCTGCCCGTCCTGCAGGATCGCGCTTTGGAGCCATTATGCGGGCGCCGGCGAAAAAGTGAAATTCATGCGCGTCGGCGCGCTCGACAATCCGGCCCTGGCGCCGCCGGACATTCATATTTTCACCGCGTCGAAACAGCCCTGGGTCATCATCCCGCCGCGCGCGCTCAGCGTTGAGGAATTTTACGACTGGCGCGAGGTCTGGCCGCAATACGCGAAGGTCCGCCGCGCCGCGATAAGCCAATAGGCGACCGCCGGCGCGAGCGACACGCCGGCGGCGCCCTTGGCCGACAGGCCGGATCAGTTCCGGTCCAGCTTTTTGGGAAGATAGAAAGACTGGTTTGAAAAACCGATGCGCGTGCATTCGCCCGTCGCGACATCCCAGCTGAATGTGATATAGCCGAATTCGCCGCTTGAATCGATGACGCCGAGAAGGTCGGCGTTCGCCGTATTGCAGAACGCGACATCGCCGTCGGCGTCTTCGCCCTGGCAAAAACCGAAGGCGGTAAAGCCGCCGCCGGCGCTTGCGAACCGGCGCACGCCGCAGCCGATATAAACATCGGGATCGGCGTTATAGCGCGCCGTCACCTGGTCGCCGCCGGCGAAACCGGCCGCCGCATCGATATCGACCTCCGCCGGCTGCGTCATGCCGGCATGGGCCGCCCCGGCGAACATGGATAACGCAATGGAAAGCGCTAATGATTTCATTTCTATACTCCTTCTCCAGTTAGAATCGCCCTTCGATCCGCCCGTCATTGATGGCGCGCGACAACTCGCTCAGCGCGCTTTTTCGCTCGCTCTCCGGCAGCGCCGCCGCAAGTTCGAGATACCGGTCGAGATCGCGCGCGCCGATATTGCGCATCGACAAAAGCCTGTCGAAATCGCGGCGCATGGCGGCTGATTTTTTCGGATCCGGCGCGACCGGGCCGGTCGATGCGCCGGCGTTCGCCGCGCGCGGCGCGCCTTGCGCAAAACGATACGCGGCGAGTTCTTCGCGAATGATCGCGCGCGCCGCTTCGGCGCTCAATATTTCGCCGGACGCGCCGTGCGGTCCGGAGAGCGCCGTTGGCGCCGGCGCGGAAACTGCTGCGGGCGCGATACCGCCGGCGGCCGGCGGCTGTTTCACCGCGATCGCCGCTTCCGCCAGCGCGAGGCGGGCATTGGCTTCATCAAGGCGCGCGATCAGGAACGCCGTCGCCGACAATTGGAGGACGGACAATGCCGCAAGCGCTTTCAACATCGGTTTTCTCCGCTCTCACCCCCGGTCGAACGGGGGGTGCAAGCGAAGACTAAACCCGGCGCAAAGCGCGCGCGGTGATGAAGGTCACTAGTAAAGCTTGACGGGTTCGTCCGCCGGCGCGGACTGGACGACCCAGCGCCCGCTTTCATTGCAGGCGACGCCTTCCCACAGGTCGGAGCGCTGCCGATAGGAAATGCGCTGTTCGTAACGCCGGCAGGCCGCAGCGCGCCGGCGCGGGCCGCCGGCGAGGTCAAGTTCCGTACCCGGCGCTTTCACCAGCAGGCTTTCATGAATGTAACCGACAATCTCGCCGTCATTTTCCGCCAGCATCCACGGCTTGCCGACGACTTTTCCGACGACGACGATCGGCGAGCCGGCGGGAAGCTGGAGGCGCACCGGATCGTTCGTTGACGGACCAAGGCGGATATTCGCCTTGCCCGTCAGCGCGTAAAGCCCCTGTTCGGTCTCGTAGGTTTCATCGAGCGCGAGCCCTTCGGGCGCTTCGGGGCAATCCAGCGGGTCGGGCTTCAGATTGCCGATGCAGCGCCCGCGCGCCTTGACCCATCCGAATGCGGACGGTCCGCGCCAGTCGAACCGCTCGCCCGGCGCCCCGCGCTCAACCGCCTGGATGAAGGCGAGTTCGAGCGCGCGCGCATCGGAGCCGGAAATTTCGGCCCCCAGAACCGAGGCGGCCGCATAATTGTCGCCGCCGCCGAAATCGAACCCGGAACCGCCCGAACAGGCGCAAAGCGACAGGGCGGCGATGAAAACGGAAATACGCATTTATAAAAAGACCTGCTGGCTGGACCTTCGCGCTTTATGGCCCATGAGGGGCGCGCCGGCAAATAGCGGCGCGGATTGGGCGTTCGGCCGGCGCGACAACCGAAGACGCATGCCTAACGAAATATGAACAGGATATGGCGGGGCGCAGGCCCGCCCGACAGCGAAATTTTTACGGTTTTGGGAAAGGATGGCCGCCGGAACAAGGAAGCCGGTTTATGGCGGGACAAAACGGGGCCGTCTCGCGCCTCAAACAGCTCATCGAAGTCGCGCGCGAGGGATCGACCGACAAGCGCGCCGATTTGCTGCGCGAAATCACCGACGTTTTTATGGCCGCGCCGGATCGATACACATCGACCGAGATGCAGCATTTCGACGTCATTCTCTCGAAGGTGACGGAATCGGTCGAAATCGCGCTGCGCGTCGAGATCGCCGAAAAACTCGCCGATACGCCGAATGCGCCGCGCAATCTCGTGCGCCAGCTCGCCCATGACGAGATCATGGTGGCGCAGCCCGTTCTGGAACGCAGCGCCGCGCTGTCCGAGGAAGACCTGATCCGCGTCATTCGTCAGCGTACGCAGGACCACATGAAGGCGATTTCCCGCCGGCGCGAGGTGACGCCCAGCGTTTCGGCCGAACTCGTCGAGCGGGGCGACAAGGACGTTCTTGTCGCGCTCGCCGAAAATCAGGGCGCGCGCTTCGCCAATGAAACAATGTCGAAGCTCGTCGAGCAATCGCGCGAGATAACAGAACTCCAGTCGCCGCTGACCGAACGATACGACCTGCCGGCCAATCTTTTGACGCAGATGTATTTCTTCGTCTCCTCGGCGTTGAAGCGCGAAATCCTGAAACGCTCCGATCTTCTCGACCCGGCGCTTATCGATGAAGCGATCGAAGGCAATCGCGCAAAGATCCTGACGCAGGCCGTCACCGGCGCGCAGAATGAATTCTCAGCCGCGCAACGCTTCATCGAAGACAAGGTGAAGGCGGGCTTGCTGAATGAATCGACGCTCAAGGATCTTGTCGAAGACCGCCGTTCGACCCAGTTTCTTCTCGCCTTTGCGCATCTGGCCGGCGTCGATCCCTCGACCGCGCAGCGCATCCTGCAGGACAAGTCCTTCGAATCGCTGGCGATCGGCTGCCGCGCCGCGGGGTTTGAACGATCCACATTCGCCAAAATTGTCTTCAGCCTGCAACGCGGCGACAGCGAACAGCAAAAGGCGCTGCGGATTCTCGATCTGTATCTGAAAGTGCCGCACGAAGCCGCCGAGCGCGTCATGCGCTTCTGGCGCGTGAGGGCCGAGGCGAGCAGCGCGGAAAAACCGAAAGAAAAATCGCTCCATGCGGTCGCCGAACGGGTCCGCGAGCAGCGCTCCGCCTGAACGTCTCCTCCCGGTCCGGACCGACCGGGCGCGGCGAACCGCGCTGAACAGCGCCGGACAAATCAAATCGGACGCGGCAAGCGAAAAAGGGCGCCGGAAAAATCCCGGCGCCCCGTCTTATCCGGCATGCTTCCCGTTCAGGCGTAGACGCGAATATCGGCGTAGCGCGAGCAGCCGCGCGCGGCGATCCTGCGCAACTGGCCGTGGGGCACATAGCGCGCATCCGGTCCGCGCGCCGTCACGGTGCATACGCGGTTGCGCCCGCGGCGGCCGGGATAAACCTCCTCGACCAGGATCGCATCGGCGCGATATCCGCGAATTCTGTATACGTCGCGATTGATGACGCGCCCGGCGTTGCGATATCCGCGGCGGTCGTAATACCGCCGGTCGTAATAGCGCCCGCCGCGATCGTAATAGCCGCCATTGCCGAAACTCAGCGAGATCGAGAATTCCGGATCGGCGCGATAATAGCGGTCCTTGGGGTAGTATCTGTAGTAATCGCGGCTGTGATAGCGGTGATCGTGATCGATCGCGCAATGATGGGGCCGGTTGTGCGAATAGCGCCGTTCGTGGCGGCGATGACGGTCCCGCTTGTACGAACCGCGCCGATCGTCGTAGCGATCGTCGTCATAGCGATGATCGTCGCCGCGGCGATCGTACCGGTCATGGTCGCGATCGCGGTCGCGGTCGCGATGATCCGCAGACGCGGCGGTGAATCCCATAACGGAGAGCCCGATCAGGGCCGCCGCCGCCGTCTTGATGATTGATTTCATTCTTGCCTCCGAGCCATGCGCCCCAGCCGGATTGGCGATGGTTTTCTTTCGCCGGAGAATGCGGCGGAAATGGCGCCGCTGACGTCCGCTTTGCGCCACAATTGGACAAAGCGGCATCACAAGTTGTAGAGAAACGCCGAAAAACAGGGCATAAATCCGCAATGACCGAACATATTCACCCGGAACAAACGTCACCAAAAATCGCCCGCCGGCGCGCGGTGCGATTCTTTCAGCTTGCATGCGGCGCGCTTGTCGGCGCGATTTCGCTCGTCGCGCTCGCCGCGCGATTCGATTTTCTCGGCGCGGGATTCCACGTGAATTTCGCGCTGCTGCTCGGCGTTGCGGGCACGATCCTTCTCGGCGTCGGGTTGATGGCGCTGTCGTTTTACTCCAACCGCTCCGGCGCCGATGACGCCGTCCTCAACAAGGACGACGGCGCATGGCGCGAGGGCGAGTGACCGGCGCGCCGCCCCCCGATCAGGCCTTTTCGAAAACGACCATGTAGATTTCGCTGAGGCCGGGCACGTCCGGCTCGTCGGCGAGGCGAAAGCCGTACGATTCGATCTCGCTGATGAGCCCCGCCTTGCCGAAGCGCACATGCGCGCGCTTTGGGTCGCCCTTGTGCGATTCATCGAGCGTGTAATCGAGGATGACCAGCCGCCCGCCATCGACAAGCGCGTCGCGCACCGTCGCCATGATCGCCGCGCGATCGGAGAAATAATGGTAGGTGTCGGCGATGAAAACGACATCGACCGAGGCGTGAGGCAGGGTGATGTCCGTATCGCGGCCCAGCACGGAAACGACATTGCCGAGATCGAGATCGGCGGCGCGCTGGCCGATCAGTTTCAGGAAACGCGGCTCGATATCGACGGCGAAGACGGCGCCAGCAGGCCCGACCGCGTCGGCGAACATCAGCGAATAAAGCCCGGTGCCGGCGCCGATATCGCCGACGCGCGCGCCCGGTTTCAAATCCAGCGCGGCGAGAACCGCCGCGCGCGCGGCGTAAAGCTCGCGGCTGCCGACCTCCATCAGATCAAGAAAGACTTCCGGATTGGCGTCCTCCTCGCCATAGGCCGGCGGCGGCAAGGGCTCGGCGTTGTCGCTCGCCGCACGATCGCGCCCGCAGGCCGCGAACGCCAGCGCCGCGCACAAAATCCCGAACCGTCTCAGGACAAATCCCGTTTTCATCCAGCCGCCCTCATCCCTGCGCCCCGATCGCCGCATCTCCGCGCGGGTTCGAAACGCCAATTTTCATCGCGTCAGTCGAGACGCGCAAGTCTATGCCTGTTTCGCCGCCGCGGAAACCGACCCGCTCATACGACGGTTTGTTACGCCGATCCGTCCGCACCCCCCGGCCGGCCGAACGGGCGCGGCGGCGTACGGCGCGCCGGAACGAAAAAACGCCGCGTCCTTTCGGAAGCGGCGTCATGAATTGAAGGAACAAGGGTTTCTGTCGGCTTGGCAGGCCTGGCGGCGACCTACTCTCCCACGCCTTAAGACGTAGTACCATCGGCGCTGGGGACTTTAACGACCGAGTTCGAAATGGGATCGGGTGGAGGCTCCCCGCCAATGCCACCGGGCCGGCAAAGACGACAGAATTGCGAGAGTCTTGTTTAACGCTTCAGGCGTTCGATCCTTGTACGGACCGTTCGCCGCGCATGAATTTGCGTCATATGCATTCACCGCCGAAACGACGACTGCATGAGGACGATCAAGCCGATCGAGCTATTAGTACCGGTAAGCTTCACGCATCGCTGCGCTTCCA
>JAGRDS010000012.1:356-15708 GCA_020446945.1 Parvularculaceae bacterium | reverse complement strand
GACGAGCGCGAACAGACGCTGAACCAGTTGCTCGTCGAAATGGACGGATTTGAGTCGAATGAAGGCATTATCCTGATCGCCGCGACCAACCGCCCCGACGTTCTCGATCCGGCGCTGCTGCGCCCTGGACGTTTCGACCGCCAGGTCGTCGTGCCGAACCCCGATGTCGTCGGACGCGAAAAAATCCTTTCCGTCCACGCGAAAAAAGTTCCGCTTGCCCCTGACGTCAATCTGAGGACGATTGCGCGCGGCACGCCGGGATTTTCAGGCGCCGATCTCGCCAATATCGTCAATGAGGCGGCGCTGCTCGCCGCGCGTCGCGGCAAGCGCTTCGTAACGTCGAAGGAATTCGACGACGCGAAGGACAAGGTCCTGATGGGCGCCGAACGCCGCTCTATGGCGATGACGGAAGAGGAAAAGACGATGACCGCCTATCACGAGGCGGGGCATGCGCTGGTCGGCATTTCCGTTCCCGGCAACGATCCGGTCCACAAGGCGACGATCATTCCGCGCGGACGCGCGCTCGGCATGGTGCAATACCTGCCTGAACGCGACCGCTATTCGATGAGCTTTGAGCAGATGAAAGCGCGCATCGCGATGGCGATGGGCGGGCGCGTCGCGGAAGAACTGAAATTCGGCAAGGAGAAAGTGACCTCCGGCGCCCAGCAGGATATCGAGCATGCGACGAAAATCGCGCGCGCGATGGTGACGCAATACGGCTTGTCGGAAAAACTCGGGCCGATCGCCTACGCTGAGGATGAAGGCGAGGTTTTCCTCGGCCAGTCGATCGCGCGCACAAAGGCGATTTCAAGCGACACCGCCAAACTCATTGAAGAGGAAATTCGCCGTTTCGTTACGGACGGTTACGAGCGCGCGCGTCAGGTTTTAACCGACCGCAACGCCGACTGGGAAAAGATCGCGCAGGGATTGCTGGAGTTTGAAACCCTTTCGGGCGATGAAATCGCGGCGCTTCTTCGCGGCGAGCAGATTGTCCGCAAGGAGCCGACCGATCTCGGCGATACGCCGCCGCCCGCGTCGGTGCCGACCTCCGGCGGAACGGCGCGGTCCGGCCCGGAAGGCGGTTTCGAACCGAAACCGGCGGGCGCCTGAACGCAGCGGTTTCGTTCCGGCGCCGGGATTTCGCTCTAGCGCCGGGACGCAGGATAAACGCTGTCCAGCGCCTTGTCGACAGCCGCCTTGGCGAGTTCAAGTTCGCTGACATAATCATCCGTCGCATCCAGATCGATCATGCGCGCGCCGTTGAAATTAATTTGCGGCAGCGTGTCGATCTTGCGCGCGATCAATGACCGAACGTGATCGGGTTTTCGCGCCATCGCCGTTTCCAGTTCGACGTGGAGGCGGATAATCAGCGTTGGAACATGGCTCGCCATGATTTCATAAAGGCGCCGTTCTTCATACTGCGTGCGCGCGACCCCGGCGGATTTTGCAACGCCCGCGAGTATCGGGCCGTCGTGAACGCCGGCGACTTCCGCTTGCGGGTACCGGTCGGTTACGATGACGACGCCGCGCCGGCGCAATTCCAGCAGCGCCTTAAAGCGGCGAAAGCGTTTGCGGGATCGATGCAGCGCGTAATGCGCGACGATTGCGTTCGGTATCGGCGCGCCAGGATCGCGCAGCCGGTCGGCGATTTTTTCAAGCCTGGATTTCAGCGCCGCGCCGAAAAACGGCCATCGCCCGATTTTGCGCCCCTGCACGCTGGAGCCTTCGCCGAGATAGCCGGTTTCGGCCGGGACGGTTTTGGCGATATGCGCGAGAAGGTCGCGCGAAAGCTGCGTCTTGCCGGCCCCGTCGCAACCGACGATAGCGATCAGCGGGGCCAGCGCGTCATTTCGCGCCGCTAACGCAGGTCTTTGAAGTAACCCGTCGCGCCGAGCGCGCTGATCGACAGGCGCAGGACGAGGATCGCTGCGTAAACGTAGAGCCAGATCATCTGCGCTGACGAGAGCTGGGCGATGTCGAAACTGAATCGTGCGAACCAGGCGAGAAAGATTCCGGTCGCGAGAAGGAACAGCTTGTGTTGTTCGCGCCATATCATCCGCTTCCACCAAAAATCGTATTTCGGTTTTACCCAGCCGCCGAGGCGAGGCAACAAGGCCGGCGTCGCGGCGGCCCATTTCTCGTACTGCTCCCCGAATTTTGATCGAAGAAACGCCGCCTCATAGGCCGAGATCCGAATATAGATGAGAACTGAAAGCAAAATTGCAATCGCGCTGAACGCCAGATCGCCCGAAAGCATAGCGAGGCCGGCGTAGTTTACGATGCGCCCGACATAAAGCGGGTTGCGGACAATGCTGTAAAAGCCTGTGGTGTTGAGTTCGGCCGCTTCGGGCGCGCGCTTCACCCGCCCGGACGTTCCGTATGCGGCGAAGCCGGACGCCATGGCGCGGAAAAGCGCGCCGGCCGTTGCAATCGCCGCCGACAGCCAGAACCATAAAATGTCCAGGGATGGGCTTGAAAACGGGCCGATATCGCGGGTCGCGTAAACAATCGCGGCCGAACAGATGATGATTGCGTAGATATAAAGGCCGCGAATGAAAAACAGTCCCTGGCCCAATGCATCTTTGTTTGTCTGCGGCATGACGTCGTTTCTGTTGAAATTGAATTTGAGGAGCGCAACGGTGCGGCCGCCGAAAGACCGGGATCGCGTGGCGGCCATCTAGCTGCGGGGCGCAAGGCTCGTCAACATGGCCGTCACCTTGCGACGAGGCGCAGCGTCCTTGCTGTTTTGCCAAGCGAAAGCCTGTCGGCGCGCGGCAGCGCGCAACGCGCCGACAGCCAGATCGTCGCGATCGCGACGGCGAGCACCGCAGGAATGGCGAGCGCGCCAGGCAGGCGCGACGCGATGATCGCGAGCGCCGCGCCTAAGATCGCCGCGCCAAGCGCGACGCCCGCAATGCGCGGAAATTCGGGCGTATAGGGATGAAGCGCCTCAACGCGCCAAAGCTGCGCCATCGGAATGGTTGAGGCGGTGACGAGGCCCGCCGCCGCGGCGAAGGTGACGGCCATTAACGCCGGCGCCCGGTCGGCGAGCCAGATCCCGGCAGCGACTGCGACAAGAAGTCCGGCAAGGCTCGCGGTAAGTTGATGCCGGAAATCTGCAACGACCTGCAAAACGGGCAGCGAGATGCCCAGCACCGCTTCTGCGGCGCGCGCAAAAAGAAGGATGACAACGGCCGCCTGCGCAATATCCGCGCCGCTCCCGAACAGGGAGAGAAGCGGTCCGCTGCCGGCCGCGAGAACGCTCGCCAGCGGAACGGCGACGACGAAAATCAGCCGCACCGCATAGGCGTAGATCTCCTTCACTTCGTTTCGGTCGCGGCGCTCGGAACTTGCGGCGAGCGGCGCCAGGACATAGGCGAAAGCGATGTGGACGAGTTGAATGACGCTCGACAGTTTTCGCGCAATTGTGAACAGCCCGCCGGCGGCGGCCCCTTCCGCCCCCGGCAAAAGCTGGTTGACGACAAGCGCCGGCGCATCGCTGAAAAGGCGCGCGACAATGTTTGACGGAAGTATAGACAATCCCGCAAGCGCAGTGTCGCGCGCATTCTTCGTCCAGAACGGTCCGGCGAACAGGAGATCGAGCCGATAGTGTCGCGCCAGCAATCTGAGGCTTAACAAAGCCGTGATCGTCAACGAACAGATATGCGCGATGAACAAACCCATCAGCCCGAAATCGAGCGCGAAAAACAAAATCGCGAAGCCGAGCCGCATCAACTGCTCCCAGACGATCCGCAAGCGAATTTCAGCGCCGAACAGCATGCGCGCGCGCAAGGCGGAGGTCGCGATTTCAACAAACGCCCACAAGGGCAGCGCCCAGATGAAAAATCCGATAGCCGCAGCGACCTTGTCCGCGTCGGATGCGGCGACGTTGATCAGCGGCGCAAGCGCCGGCGACAGAAAGGCGATTATTCCCGCCGCAATGATGCAGGGACCGACGCCTAGCAGCATCGCGGCGCGAAGCGCCGCAGCCGCATCCTCGTCATTCGCCGAACGCGGCACAGTGCGCTGCATCGCGCTCGTCATGCCGAGATCGCAGACATTTTCGACAAGATTGATCGCCGACCAGAGGACCGCGTAAAGGCCGAACCCGGTCAGGCCGAACATCAGGACGTAAAGGGGCTGGGCGACGATTTCGACGAGCGCGCCCATTCTCGCCAGTACAGTCGTGCCGATGCCTTTCGCCACACGGCGGCTCGCGCCGGAATTGTCCCGTACTTTGTTGTCGGTCATATTTCGGTGTGCCATAGCGAGCGCTGCGGGGCGATGCAATGAGGCGCCGCCGCCTGTGCGGAGACGGGAATGACGGCGACGCGGCCGGTTACGGCGATCTATTGCGAGGCTTCGGGGCAATGAGCGCTCATCCGCCTTTGCTGATGGGCGTTCTCAATGTGACGCCCGATTCCTTTTCAGACGGCGGCGCATACGCCGATCCCGCGCATGCGATCGACCGCGCCCTTGAAATGGTCGAAGAAGGCGCGGCCATTCTCGATATCGGCGGCGAATCGACCCGCCCGGGCGCAGACGACATTCCGGAGGAAACCGAACTCGCGCGCGTCCTTCCGGTGATAAAGGCGCTCGCCGGGCGCTGCGCGGCGGCAATTTCCATCGACACGCGCAAGCCGGGCGTGGCGCGCGCCGCGCTCGACGCCGGGGCCTCGATCTGGAACGACGTTTCGGCGCTTTCCTATTCTCGCGACAGTCTGGAAACCGCCGCGCGGCTCCGATGCCGGATTATCCTCATGCATGCGCAGGGCGATCCGAAAACGATGCAGGTCGATCCGCACTATGACGATGTGGTCGAAGACGTCGCCGGCGCTTTGAACGCCAGAATCGCCGAGTGCGAGAAAGCCGGGATCGACCGTGCGCGCCTTATCGTCGATCCGGGGGTCGGTTTCGGCAAACGGCTCGATCACAATCTGGCGTTGATCGCCAATCTGGACCGGTTCGCCGCGCTCGGCTGTCCGGTCCTGCTCGGCGTGTCGCGCAAGCGCTTTATCGCCGGGCTCGACCGGCAGGGCCCGGCGATCGACCGGCTGGGCGGCTCGCTCGCGGCCGCGCTCGCCGGAGCCGCCCGCGGCGCCTCGATCCTCAGGGTTCATGACGTCGCCGCCACGCGCCAGGCCCTGGCTGTCCATTTCGCCATAGATTCCGCCCATTCGGAGCGTTAAGGGATTGCTTGTTCGACTGTCCTAGAATGGCGGCGAGTCCAGGGAGCAACTAAAATGCGCGGTGATGACGACGCCAAGGCGTCCGCGAAAGAGCGCAGGATTTTCGGCACTGACGGCGTCAGGGGCCTCGCCAATTCGGGAGCGATGACGCCCGCGCGCATCCTGTCGCTCGGCATGGCGGCCGGGCGCTATTTCCGGAACGGCGAACATCGCCACCGCGTCGTTATCGGAAAGGATACGCGCCTTTCCGGCTATATGATCGAACCCGCGTTGACGGCCGGCTTCGCCGCTTCGGGCATGGACGTGTTTCTGCTCGGTCCGTTGCCGACGCCGGCGATGGCGATGCTGACGCGATCGCTGCGCGCCGATCTCGGCGTCATGATTTCCGCCTCTCACAATCCTTATCAGGATAACGGCGTCAAATTCTTCGGCCCTGACGGCTACAAGCTTTCCGACGAGGCCGAAATTGAAATCGAACGGTTGATGGACGATCCCGCCTGCGAAGGGCTGGCGGCGCCCGCCGATCTCGGGCGCGTCAAGCGCATCGATGACGCCGGCGCGCGATATATCGAGTTTGCGAAAAATGCGTTTCCGCGCGGGCTTTCTCTCGAAGGCCTGCGCGTCGTCATCGATTGCGCAAACGGCGCCGGTTACAAGGTCGCGCCGACGGTGTTGTGGGAGCTTGGGGCGGAAGTCATCAAACTCGGCGTCGAACCGAACGGGTTCAACATCAACCATGATTGCGGTTCGACTTCGACCAAGGCGATGCAGAAAACCGTCGTCGATTATCGCGCCGACATCGGAATCGCGCTCGACGGCGACGCCGACCGCGTCATTATCAGCGATGAGAAGGGACGCATTGTCGACGGCGACCAGATTCTTGCGCTTATCGCCTGCCATCTTAAGGCGCGCGGCGAGCTTTCAGGCGCCGGCGTCGTATCGACCGTGATGGCGAATATCGGCCTTGAGCAATATCTTGAACGTGAAGGATTGAAGCTTGAGCGGACGAAAGTCGGCGACCGTTATGTCGTCGAGGCGATGCGTTCGAACAACATGAATGTCGGCGGCGAGCCGTCAGGGCACGTCATCCTCAGCGATTATTCGACAACCGGGGACGGGCTCGTGACGGCGCTGCAGGTTCTCGCCGTCGTCGCCGGGCTGGAAAAGCCGGTCAGCGAGGTTTGCCGCCGGTTCGAACCGGCGCCCCAGATTTTGAAGAATGTGCGCTGTTCAGGCGGCGCGCCGCTTGAAAACGCCGCGGTCAAATCGTCGATTGCCGCCGGCGAGGCGAGGCTCGGCGCGAAAGGCCGCGTTCTTATCCGCAAATCCGGAACCGAGCCGTTGATCCGCGTGATGGCGGAAGGCGAGGACAAGAAACTTGTCGCCGCCGTGGTTGATGAAATTTGCGCCGCGGTTGAAAAAGCGAAGGCCTAGGCCTTCGCCGTTATTGTCCGGAATTGATTTCCAAGTTCCATTTGCGCGCGCCCGTCAGATGTTTTTTCGGCGCTGCATCCGGTCTCGTCGATTACGGCCGTAACGCGCTTTCGAAACGCCGAGAAGCTCTCGAACGAAACAACATCGACCGCTTCGTCGAAATCGATCGTGACGCGATGGCGGCCGCCGGATAATGCTGAAACGGCGATAATTTCGCCTTCAAATCTCTGGCCGAGATAGGCGCCCGCGACGCGATCGCCGATTTGCGGCGGCGGCGGTCTGTTGCCGGCGGCCGCATGCAGCGTGTTCCAGTCGCGAAATCCGAGTTGTTTTGCGAGAAGTTCAAGCGCCTCGCTGTGAGAAATGAAATCCCCGTCCTGCGCCAAAGCGGCGCGAAGGCGTTTGGCCTGCGCTTTCAGGTCTTCGAGGGATCGCGGAATTGAATAATCAGACAATCGTCCTGTCATGGCTCGCCTCATGAGACGGCTTGTCGGGCTCGAAAGCGGGGCTCGCATTGCCGCAGGGCCGCGCGCCGCCATGGGTGCAAGGGCCGAACAGGTCGTCGAAGGACTTCACCGGAGCGTATCGCTTGCGAGCGGCGGGCGCCTTCAGCCTCATCGCCGCGTTACGCCTTCGCGCGCGCGCCGTCAATATCGGGTTCAGCGCCCCGATCGCCCGATCAGCGCTGTCATCAGGGCGGCGATCGCGACAAGAAACAGGCCGAAGCCGAACAACCGCCAGACGGCGCCCGGATCGACCCCGATGGAGCCGGCGGCGAGCGGGAAAAGCTGGGCGGCGAGTGAGACGATGCAGCAGGCGAGGCCCGTCCATAAGATCCGCACGGTCGTCATCTCGCTCTCCCTTGGCTAGTCTCCCGACAGGGCCGATGTGCTAAACGCCCTTAAGGGCGGCAATTGGGAGAGTTTGCGGCATTGCGTGGACGAGTGCTTATTATCGCGGGTTCCGATCCATCCGGCGGCGCCGGCATTCAGGCCGATATCAAGACGGTGACGGCGCTCGGCGGGTATGCGGCGTCGGCGATCACCGCGATCACAGTCCAGAATACGAAAGGCGTTGAGAGCGTACACGGCGTCGATCCCGAGATTATTCGTGCACAGATCAAAGCGGTTCTTGACGATATCGGCGCCGATGCGGTGAAAATCGGAATGATCGGCGAACGTTCGGCCGGCGTTGCGATCGCCGACGCGCTCGTCGAAAGCGCGGCGACGATCCCGATCGTGCTTGATCCGGTTCTCGCCGCCACGAGCGGCGATGCGCTGGCCGGCGACGAAATGCCGGCCTTCCTGCTGGAGCGGCTCGCGCCGATATCGGCGCTCGTCACGCCGAACGCCGACGAGGCCGCCATCCTTACCGGTTTTAAAGTCGCTTCATCGCTTGAGCTTGTTGCGGCCGGGCAGGATCTCATCAAGCGCGGCGCGACGGCGGCGCTCGTCAAGGGCGGCCATCTTGAGGGCGATGACGTCGAAGACGCGCTCGTCACGCTCGACGGCGCGCGCTTGTTCCGCCATCCGCGGATCGCAACGAAAGCGACGCATGGAACAGGCTGCACGCTTTCATCGGCTGTCGCGACGGGACTTGCGCAGGGATTGCCGCTCGCCGCCGCCGCGAAACGCGCCATCGATTATGTCTATGAGGCGATCAGGACCGCGCCGGGCCTCGGCGAAGGCGCCGGTCCGCTCAATCACGCCTGGCCTTTTGAACAGGACTAAAGTCGGGTTTCGAAATTCTCCATTGAAGGAGAAGAAGCGCGCACCCAGCTTTATCGTTGACGCACAAGGGAAGGAACGCGGCCATGGCCTTATACGAGTACGAAACGCTCGATGTTTTCACGGACAGGAAATTCGCCGGAAATCAGCTCGCCGTAATAATGGACGCACGCGGACTTTCCAGCGAGGACATGCTCACGATCACGCGCGAATTCAACTATTCCGAAACCACCTTCATTCTGCCGCCGGAAAATCCCGGGAATGATGCGCGCGTGCGCATATTTACGCCTGGTTATGAAATGCCGTTCGCCGGCCACCCGACCGTCGGAACGGCGATTGCGATGGCGCGCGCCAGGAAACTTTCCGGCGAGCTGAAACTCGAACTCAACACGGGCGTGTTCCCTGTAAAGGTCGATCTGGATCGCGCGGCGCCTTATGCGGAATTTCAAAACCCTAACCTGCCCGCGCAAACGGGCGAAGCTCCCGACGCCGCGCTGATAGAAGCAGCGCTTTCGCTGCCCGAAGGGGCCGTCGACACCGGCGACCACCGTCCGCGCGTCGTCGGCGCCGGCGCCAATTTCATTTACGCCAGAACGGGGCTCGAAAATGTGCGCCGCGCGAAAATCAATACAGCAGGTTTCGACGCGATCGGGCTTGAGCAAACGATCGGCGTGCTTGTCTACGCCGAAGGCGGTGAGGCGAAGGACGCGACTTATCATGTGCGCATGTTCGCGCCGAACGCAGGGATTGCCGAAGATCCGGCGACAGGCGGCGCAGCGGCCGCTTTGCCTGGCCAGATCGCGTTGTCGCAGCGCCTCGCCGACGGCGCGCATCGCTGGGTTATCGAACAGGGTTTCGAACTCGGCCGGCCGAGCCGCATTCACGCCAGCGTCGAAACTGCGGCCGGCGCGGTCAAGTCGGTGCGCATCGGCGGCGATGCGGTTCGCGTGATGTCGGGTCAACTCGATTTTTGAGGACGCTCGACGACCGGCGCGATATCGGCGGCGAGCGCGTCGCCGGTCCCGATCCCCGGACGCTTCCTGCTTTGGCTGACGCCGACGCCGGCGAGTATAACGGCGAGCGCAACGAAGACCCGCGGTTCGAGACGTTCGTTAAAAAACGCCGCGCCGAGAAGGACCGCGATCGCGGGCACGAAATAATTGCCGAGCGCCATGAAAGACGCGCCGGCGCGGCGGATGATCATGATGATCATCATCCCCGCGAGCGCCGTCGGGCCGAGACCTAGGATAACGACGCTCGCAAGGCTCGCCGCCGACCAGGCGGCCGGATCGAACGGCGCGAAGAAAAGCGCGGGCGTCGCGAACACAGCGCCCGAAAGCACCATGCCGGCGGTGAAAACGCGCGGGCGCGCGGCCGGCGCGCGCCGCGAAATGACGACGGATACGGCGTAAAAGACCGTTGCGGCGAGCAGTCCGCCCTGCGCGGCGAAACTCGACCCTGAAAGGCCGCGCATCGCCTCCGGCCCCATCAGGATGAGAACGCCGGCGAAACCGAAAAGAAAACCCGCGATGCGCCGCAGGCTGAGCTTCTCGTCGGCGAAAAAATACGCCAGCGCAAGCGTCCATAGCGGCATGAAAGCCATGTAGACGCCGGCGAGTCCGCTTTCGACATATTGCTGCGCCCATGGAAATATAAGAAACGGCGCCGAATAGCCGATCGCGCCGACGGCCGCCATCCACACCCACAGCGTATGCGGGCGCAACCCGGAATTTGTCCGTACAAGGAGCGGTGGAAAGCGCCGCCCCTTTGCGCGCATGATTAGGAAAAGCGCGATCGCCGCCACCCAGAGACGGCCGACAGCGACGAATTGCGGCGGGATCGTTTCGATCGCCTTGTGAATGAACGTGAAGGACGAACTGCCGAGCATTATCAAAAGCGCAAGCATCGCCCAGTCCGCTGGGCCTGCGGCGGCGGGTCCGTTATTCGCTTTTGAAGGCGGCCTCATTCATCGAACCGGATTTTGGGACGGAGCGGCGATTCGCATGGTGAAAAATGCTCGCTTGAGCATAATGCTGCAATGCAAAATTTCTGTTGACCTGCGCAACGATTCTGTACGACAAGGCTTGCGGGCCACGCCTCCCCAACGAGGCGCGACCCATCTGTGAGGATGGGAGTTGCATCGATGTCGACGAAACCCGGCGTGCGTCCTGCGCGCCCTTATTTTTCATCCGGACCGTGCGCCAAGCGCCCCGGATGGTCCCTTCAAAATCTTGGAACCGAAACGCTCGGCCGGTCGCATCGCGCAAGGATCGGAAAGACGCGGCTGAAAGAAGCGATAGATCGAACGCGCGCGCTTCTGGAAGTTCCGGACGATTACCGGATCGCGATTGTTCCCGCCTCCGATACCGGCGCCGTTGAAATCGCGCTCTGGTCGCTTCTCGGCGCGCGCCCGGTCACCCTGCTCGCTTTTGAAAGTTTCGGCGAGGGCTGGGTGACGGATGTCGTCAAGCAGCTAAAGCTCAATGCTGAAATCCTGCGCAGCGATTACGGCGCGCTTCCCGATCTTTCGGCCGTCGATCCCGACAGCGATATCGTATTCACCTGGAACGGGACGACATCGGGCGTGCGCGTTCCGGGCGCGGACTGGATCGCGCCCGATCGCAGGGGATTGACGATCTGCGACGCGACATCGGCGGCGTTCGCGCAGCCTCTCGACTGGCCGAAGCTCGATATCGTCACCTATTCGTTCCAGAAAGCGCTTGGCGGGGAAGGGGCGCATGGCGTTCTTATCGCCTCGCCGCGCGCGGTCGAACGCCTTGAAACCTATGCGCCGCCCTGGCCGTTGCCGAAAATCTTTCGCCTCACCAGGAACGGCAAGCTGATCGACGCGATATTTGAAGGCGAGACGATCAACACGCCCTCCATGCTCGTCATTGAAGACTATATCGATGCGCTTAAATGGGGCGCGTCGATCGGCGGTCTCAACGAGATGATGCGCCGCGCCGATTCAAATCTTCATGCGCTTTCGCAATGGGTCGCGCGCGCGGACTGGATCGATTTTCTTTGTCCTGACGAAACGGTGCGGTCGAATACATCGGTTTGCCTTAAGATCGTCGATCCTGCGGTGGCGCGGCTCGATGAAAACGATCAGCGCGCTTTCGTGAAACAGATGGAATCGCTTCTCGGCAGGGAAGAAGCCGCCTTTGACATCGGCGGCTACCGCGACGCGCCGCCGGGCCTTCGCATTTGGTGCGGGGCGACGGTTGAACGCGCCGATATCGAAGCGCTTTGCCCGTGGCTCGACTGGGCCTTTTGCGAAGCGAAATCGACGATGGGCGCCGCGCGTTAGTCGACACCTCCCGAATTCGCATTCGCGGCCGCCCGAATCCCAATCTCCCAATCTCCCAACCTCCGGAGTTCTATGATGAAACCCAAAGTCCTCATTTCGGATGAGCTGTCCGAAACCGCCATCGACATTTTCAAGGATCGCGGCGTCGAAGTTTCTTACGAACCCAAACTCGGCAAGGACAAGGCGCGCCTCGCGCAGGTGATCGAATTATATGACGGGCTCGCGGTGCGGTCGGCGACCAAAGCGACGGCTGACATCATAAAGGCGGCGAAGAACCTGAAAGTCATCGGCCGCGCCGGCATCGGCGTCGACAATATCGATATTCCTGCCGCGACCGCCGCCGGCGTCGTCGTCATGAACACGCCCTACGGCAATGCGATTACGACGGGCGAACACGCGATCGCCATGATATTCGCCGCCGCGCGGCAAATACCGCAGGCGAACCTGTCGACGCATGCGGGAAAATGGGAAAAATCGAAATTCATGGGCGTTGAGCTGTTCGGGAAAACGCTCGGCCTTATCGGATGCGGAAATATCGGCGGCGTCGTCGCCGAGCGTTGCGTCGGCCTGAAAATGCGCGTCGTCGCTTTCGACCCGTTCCTGACCGAGGCGCGCGCGATCGAGCTTGGCGTTGAAAAGGTCGAACTCGACGCGCTTCTCGCGCGCGCCGATATTATTACGCTGCACACGCCGCTGACCGATCAGACGAGGAATATACTGTCGGCAAAGGCGCTCGCGAAAACCAAGAAGGGCGTTATCGTCGTCAATTGCGCGCGCGGCGGGCTCGTCGATGAGGCGGCGCTGAAGGAGGGACTCGATTCGGGAAGGATCGGCGCCGCCGCGCTTGACGTTCTGGCGGTCGAGCCGGCGACCGATCACCCGCTGTTCGGCCATGAGCGGGTGGTGATGACGCCCCATCTCGGCGCCGCGACGCGCGAGGCCCAGGAAAATGTCGCGATCCAGATCGCCGAGCAGATGTCGGACTATCTGTTGCGCGGCGCAGTGACGAATGCGCTCAACATGCCCTCGATTACGGCCGAAGAGGCGCCGCGGCTGAAACCCTTCATCGCGCTTGCGGAAAACCTTGGAAAGTTCGCGGGACAACTGACGGAGACCAGCCTCAGGGCGATCGAGGTCGTCTACGCCGGCGGCGTTGCAAAGCTGAATACGCGCCCGATGACGGCGGCGGCCGTCGCCGGCGTCCTTCGTCCGATGCTCTCGGAAGTCAACATCGTCAATGCGCCCCTCGTCGCCAAGGAACGCGGCGTTGCAATTGCGGAAACCTATCGCGACGACGCGGAGAATTTCGAAAGCGTCATACGTTTGCGGATTGTGACGGAACGTCAGGACAGGTCGGTCTCGGGCGCCCTGTTCGGCCAGACGCCGCGCATCGTCGAGATTAAAGGCGTCGAAATGGAGGCGTCTTTCGCGCCCTACATGCTGTTCGTCACCAATGAGGACAAGCCGGGGTTCATCGGCGCGCTCGGACAGACGCTCGGCGCGGCGAACGTCAATATCGCGACGTTCAATCTCGGCCGCGCCGCGCCCGGCGCAGAGGCGATCGCGCTTCTCGCCGTCGACGATCTCGTTTCAAATGAGGTTCTGGAAAAAGTATCGGCTCTGCCGCATGTGAAGCAGGCCAAGCCGCTCGCCTTCTGAAGCGTCGCCAGGGCGCGAATTTTGCGCTAGTCGTTTCGTCATGACCGCGCCTGACACGAACGAAATCCTGCGCAGGGCCGAGGCGGGCGACGCCGGGGCGCAATATGCGCTCGCGGCGATGTACGCCGGGCGCAAGCAAACCGAACAATCGCGCCTCTGGCTGGAGCGCGCGGCCGAGAACGGCCACGCGGATGCGCTTTTCACGCTCTCGTCTGCGCGTCTTTCCGGCGTCGACGGGCTCGGCGCCGATACGACCGCGGCGCTCGCCGGGCTGAGGGAGGCGCATGCGAAAGGAAGCCTCGCCGCGCTGCGCATGCTGGCGGCGCTGACCGCCGCCGGACGATGCGGCGGCGCGGCGGACTGGCGCGGCGCGCTGTCGATGATGCGCGAGGCGGTCGATGCGGGCGATGCGCCCGCAAAACGCGAAATCGCCGCCCTGCTTTTAGGGCGCGATCCTCAGGATGCGGACGGCGCGCATCTGCTCGGCGAGGCGGCGCAGCGCGATCCTCTCGCCGCAGCGCTTGTTGAACGCCGCCGCCGGCGCGGGCGCGCAAGTCTCGGCGCCCTTTCGCTCGATCGCGCATTCGGCAAACTGGCCGGGCTCGATTGTGCGCCCGATTGCGCGCCTGATCCGATCCCCGAGCGCGAAGTCATTTGCGGGCGACCGCGCATCGGCGTCTTTCGCGCCGCCGCCGGCGGCGATCTTTGCGATCATTTGATCGGCGCCGCGCTGGCGCGGCTCGAACGCCAGGAAATCGTCGATGACGCGGGCGTATCGCGCGTTCATCCGCACCGGCGCGCGATGGGCGCCGCGCTTGGTTTCGGCCATCTCGATCTGCCGGCGGCGTATGCGGGCCTGTTAATGGCGCGCCTTGCGGGCGCGCCCCACATTCACGGCGAAAGCGTGATGATTTTGCGATACCAGCCGGGTGACGAATATCGTCCGCATCATGATTTTCTCGGCCCGGACGAGCCGGACCTTCAAACCCGCGGCCAGCGCGTCAGGACGGCGCTCCTTTACCTCAATGAAGACTACCGGGGCGGCGAAACGCACTTTCTTGCACCCGACATCGCATTTTCGGGCGGCCGCGGCGATATCCTCGTTTTCGACAATGTCGATGATGCGGGCGCGCCGGACGTTGCAGCGCGCCATGCCGGCAGGCCGGTGCTGGCGGGTGAGAAATGGCTCGCCTCGCTCTGGTTCCGCGACAGGCCTTATATGCGTTAATCGGGCTTCGCCTTGCGCCTGTAGATTCCCGTGAACCAGTCGGTCCATTCGTTTTCGCCGGCGTCATACTGCTCAAAGCGCTGCGTAACCGAGCCGTCCGCGTTCGGCGTCCATGTCCCGCGAAACCGCGCGCCGTTGCCGGGCTTGCCCGCGCCGTATCCGATCGTTCCTTCAAGGACCATCGCGCCGGAATCATCCAGCCCGCCCTCATAATCGATCGTCGAGCCGGCGCTGACCCAGACCTGCCGCCATTTGCCGGTTTCAAGATCCACGAAATTGTAGCTTTGTCCGGTGACGCCCTGAGCGTTTTTCCAGCGTTCGACCAGCAGGCAGCCATATTCCTCCTTTCCGATGGAATTCGATCCGGCGCGTTTTCCATCGGGAAGGAAAACGTCCCATTCGCCGACCCAGAAATCGAACTGGCGGAAAACCGGGTCGGAACAGGGCGCGGGCTTGGCGCCGTTTGCGCCAGCCTCCTGCGCGTTCGCCGCGCTCGCCGCCAGCAAGACGACGCCGGCCAATGCGGTTCCTTTCATAGAGGGCCTCCTTTCCGGCGCAGTGAGGGGCGCGCCGCGCGCCATTAACGCCGCCCGCGCCCCGGCGATCAATCGCAGGCCCGACGAAGCGAGCCGCCTGGACGATGTAGCGACCGGAAAATAACGGGGTTGCGACGAAGAAACGACGGGGAAAAGGGCGCATTGACCCCGGCGGCGGCGCCCCTATGTTGCGTCCGCATATCAACAAACCGAGGGTTCAATGGCGGATGTGGCGGTCGTCGGCGTCCAGTGGGGCGACGAGGGCAAGG
>JAGRDS010000012.1:0-263 GCA_020446945.1 Parvularculaceae bacterium | reverse complement strand
GCAAGGTCTACAAATTGTCGCTGCTCCCTTCCGGCGTCGTTCGCGAGGGCCGGCTCGGCGTCATCGGCTCCGGCGTCGTCGTCGACCCATGGGCGCTGCTCGCCGAAATCGAACGCATAGAGGGGCAGGGCGTAAAAGTTTCGGCGCAAAGCCTTGCGATTGCGGAAAACGCGACGCTCATCCTTCCCGTGCATTCAGAACTCGACCAGATGCGCGAGACCTCGAATTCAGGCGTGCGGATCGGCACGACGAAACGCGGCATC
>JAGRDS010000031.1 GCA_020446945.1 Parvularculaceae bacterium | reverse complement strand
GCTGGCGGTGCAGCACTGGCTGGCGCGCGGCGCAGGCGGGGCGGAACGTTTCCAGAAAGCCATGGCGGCCCGGCTTCGCCCGCGCCTCGCCCTCGCGCAGGCGATCACCGCTGCGGGGGTGAGCGCGCGGGGCGGACCATGGCTGGCGCGGCTGGCTGCGATCCCCGGCCTTTCGCGCGGCGTGGCGGGCTGGCTGCGCATTGACTGAGCCGCAGGGCCTCAAATCGGACGTATCGGACACATCATAAGATAAAAAATCCGCTTCCCTGCCGCAACTGCGAAGAGTGGCGGGAAAGCGGCGATGGCGGTTCATCCGTGCGGGCTAGCATGCGGCAGCGATGTAGGAAAATGATCGCTTGTGCGGGGAGGCCGTTGGCGCGGCGGGTGGGGATTTGCTCACGCGGAGACGCAGAGGCGTCGCGCGGGCTGGCTGGCAAGTGTGCGCAGGATTGCGCCGCCCGAAGGCGAGGATCAGTGTCTGCTGCTGACTGTTTGGTGCGGTCGAGAAGACTCGAACTTCCACGGGCTTTCGCCCACAACGACCTCAACGTTGCGCGTCTACCAGTTCCGCCACGACCGCACTTTCAGCTTCAGAGGATTTCGAAGCCGGCGGCGGGATAGCAAAAGCCTCCCCTCCCCTCAAGCCCTTATTCCCGTTCGCCAGCCCCGGCGGGCGCGCTTTCGGAAACGACGACGGCGATTTTCTCGCCGATGAGGCGAACCTTGCCGTCGGCGATCTTTTTGCCGTTGGCGAGGATCGAAATGGGTTTCGAGGCGTCGCGCCCCAGGGCGACGACGGCGCCCCGCCCAAGCGCCAATGCGGCGGCGAGCGGCATATCCGCCGCGCCAACCACAAAGGAAAGCTCTATGTCGATCTGTTCGACAGCGTCCATAGGCGGTGATACCCCACAAACCGCAACAGGCGGAATTTGGCTCACTTTGGTTAGAACGGCGTTAAATAGGGCGTTTTTCCTCGACCGGCCGGTCGATTGGGCCGTTTCGGACGGTTTTGTCGGCTATCGGGAGGCCGAGCGGGCCATGGAGCGGCGGGTCGCGGAAATTCGACGCGGCGACGCGCCGGAACTTGTCTGGCTGCTGGAGCATCCGCCCCTTTATACGGCCGGAACCAGCGCCCGGGACGAAGATCTGGTCGATCCGCGCTTTCCGGTCTTCAAATCTCCCCGGGGCGGGCAATACACCTATCACGGCCCCGGACAGAGGGTCGCCTATGTGATGCTCAATCTGGCCAGCCGGCGCCGCGATGTCAGGGGATATGTCGCGGCCCTGGAAGACTGGATTATCGGCGCGCTCGCCGATTTCGGCGTGACGGGCGAAAGGCGCGAGGAGCGCGTAGGCGTCTGGGTCGATCGCAAACGGCCGGGCGCAACCGCGCAAGAGGACAAAATCGCCGCGATCGGCGTCAGGATTCGCCATTGGGTGAGCTTTCACGGCATCGCCCTTAATGTCGCGCCCGACCTTTCGCATTTCGCCGGGATCATCCCGTGCGGCGTGAAAACGCCCGGATTCGGCGTCACCAGCCTCGCCGAACTCGCCGTCCCCGCGACGATGGACGACGCGGACGCGGCCCTGAAACGGTCATTTGGCGTGATTTTCGGCCCGGCGCGCGCCGCGCCGGCGCCGGCGGAATGCGCCGTGGGCGAAAATGCCGCCGCTTTGTGAGCCTTTGTCGGCCCCATACCCGGATTGAAAGGCGACAAGGGCGAAGACGGCGTTTATGATTCGCCCGATTTCTTGAAAGAGCCTTGGAGGAACCATGACTGTGAAAACGCAAACAGTTTCCATTGCAGCGCTCGCGATCGCGGCCTGCGCCTTTTCCCCCACGTCCGCTCAGGAATCACCTGCTGCGACCGCGGCCGAAACGCCGCCCGCGCAAACGGATCACACGACGCTGAACGAGGACGAGATGGCGGACTATTTGAATTCACGCCAGCAGATCAAACAGGACGTGACGCTTACGCGCTCGGTCAATGGTCAGGTCGTCGAAACAACGCGCGAGACCGTCGTTTACTCGAAAGACGATCCGGTTCTCGACAGCGAAGCCGGCCTGTCGCCGCTTGAGCGGCTTAAAGCGCAATTCGACAGCCAGGCGCTCACCCGGAAGGAAGCGCTTGAGGAAGCAAGGCTAGATTTTATCGTCGCCGATCTGGACCGCAATGACGCAATGGATTCGGCCGAATTCGTTTTCCTCGTCAAAGGCTGGGAGGAAGCCGAAATCGCCGGCGCCGGAAACGGTCGCTTCGTCGAGCCCTTTTTCCATGTCGATCAACGCACGGCGTCGATTGAACATGCGGAACTTGCGCGCGCGAAATTCGCCCGAATGGCCGGCGAAGTCGGCGCATTGAGCGAAAAGAAATACACGCGAAAAGTGCTCGAAGAATTCAAGCTGTTCGACCAGAACGGCGATGAGTTGCTGCGCGGCGAAGAATTGTTGAATTTCCGCGCCGCCCTGCGCGGCGAGCCCGTTACGCCATTGGAGGCTGAGGTCGAACCCGCCGAGACCGCCGGCGAAGACTTAAACTAGCGACAGGAACCGCGCCGCATTGTTGAAATCTTCTTTCAACTGCGCGGCGCGCGCCGCCGCTTCGCGATCAAGCCCCCAGCGTTCCGCCTGAAAATCCTCGTCGACGCGCGAGGCGGCGAACAAATCCGCCGCCGGAAATGCGTTTTTCAAAAGAGCGAAAGCGATTATCGCGGAACCGGCGATCTCGGCGGCGGTTTTAACGCCAAGCGCGCGCGCAGGCGATTGCGCATCGATTACGCATTTGGCGGCGTCGAGAGATTTTGCTGGCTGCTCGATGAAAAGCACGCCGGCGCCGGTATTGAGCCGTATCCCAAGCATCTCGTCCGCCCAGTCAAGCAACGGATCCCAAATGCGCGCCTGACGTTCTGCAAGCGAAGCCGGCTCGACCGCGCGGTAACAAACGAGATCCGACTTCAAAAAGGATAGCGTCGCCTCGCGCCAGGCCGGAGCGTCGCGCGCGCCAAGATCGGCGATCGTCATTGCAAATTTCGTCATCGCCATCGACGACATGTCAATCGTTTGCGTCTGGGCCTCCCACTCCTGCGCAATCGCAAGGGCGAAAGGCCTGGAGTGAACGGCGAGCCGGTTTCCGGCCCGCGTCTTCGCCGTTCGACCGTCGAGTTCGATCGCATATGCGCCGTCGCCTTCAACGCAGGCGACGTCCTTATAGAACCGCGCGGGGAGTTTGCGCGGACCCGAACCGGTTTCGGTCATCGCTTTTTCTTCTGCGACAGGTCCGGCCAGACGACATCTACATCGGCGTCGAAACCGAACAGCGCCCAGCTTTCCTTCATCCGTCCGCTGAGCGGCGCCGTCAGCGTAACCGCCCGGCCATGCGCGGGATGGGGAAACGTCATCGAACGGCAAAACAAATGCATGCCTTTCGGGGCTCCTTCGATGTCGGCGTCGGGGCCGCCATATTTTCGGTCGCCGACAATCGGCGTACCCATCGCCGCGCAATGAACGCGAAGCTGATGGGTGCGCCCCGTCAGCGGTTTCAGCGCGAGGAAAGAAACGGGCCCCGCCGAATCCAGGACCATGTAATCGGTTATCGCCTTTTTCGAACTGTCGTCATCGGCCGGCGTCATACGCTCCTGCTCGCCCGCGCCGACGCGGACCATTTTTTTTGCGATGCGCAGATTAATCGTGCCCTCACGAATTTCGGGCAGGCCGCGGCACAACGCCCAATAGGTTTTCGAAACGCCGCGCCCCTGAAACGCCTTGCTTAAACTCGCAGCCGCCTTGCGCGTTTTCGCAAGTATCAGCAGCCCGCCCGTATCCTGATCCAGTCGATGAACAAGGCGCGGACGCTCGCCGTTTTTTTCAAGAGAAGCGAGCATGCCGTCGACATGGCGCTTTGTTTTGGCGCCGCCCTGAACGGCGAGGCCGAACGGCTTGTTCACCGCGAGAATTTCGTCGTCTTCATAAAGAGCAATGCTGCGAATGAATTCGGCGTCTTCGCGTTTCGGCGCGGCGACCGGCGTTTTTGCGCCCACCGCATCGCCGATCGGCGGAATGCGGATCGCCTCCCCCGTTTCAACGCGGCGGTTCGCCTTGACGCGCCCGCCATTGACGCGGATCTGCCCTGTTCGCAGCAATTTTTCGAGCGCGCCGTGATTAAGCCCCGGGTAATAGGTGCGGAACCAGCGATCCAGCCTCAACCCGTCGTCCTTTTCTTCAACGACGCGCGTTTGAACGGCGCTCATTGGAACGCTTTCCCGGCGGCGAGCCCGGCGAATATTCCGGCGATCGAAAAGATGACAGACGCCGCGACGTAAACGCCGGCGATCGTCAGCGTACGATCACGGTAAAGCGTCACCGCATCGAGCGCGAAAGTCGAAAAGGTCGTGAAGCCGCCGAGCAGTCCCGCCGCAACAAAGGACCGCATCATTACGCTGTGCGGTTCTTTCGCCGCAAGCCACGTGATGAAAAGGCCCATTGCGGCTGATCCGATCAGATTTACGCTGAGCGTGCCCCAAGGAAAATTGGGGCCGAGCCAGCGCAATGCGAGCGCGCCGACGCCGTATCGCGCCACCGCGCCGATGCCGCCGCCAAGGCCGACCGCAAGCCAGATAAGGGGTCCGCTCATAATTTCCGACTTCCCCGGTTCAGGTTTCGAAACGGGGCCAGCAATAGCCCAGGCAAGGATTCATCCGCAACGCCCTCGAGGCCGATCTTCATTTCCGGCGTCCGGATTGTCCGGCTTCGCGTCCCGAATAACCGGTCCCAGACGCTGAAAACCGCCGAATAATTCGAATTCGTGTCTTTCGCGTCGGCGTGATGGTGAACCCAATGGATCGACGGCGTAACAAATACTTTCGAGACGGCCATTTCGAATGCGGCCGGCAAACGAACGTTGGAATGGTGAAACAGCGAGCCGGCGAGAAGAAGCGCTTCGAAAATAACGACGTGATTGAAAGGAACTGCGAGCAGAATGATCGGCGCCATGCGAAGAAGAGCCGACAAAGCGACCTCGCCGGGATGAAACCGGACCGCAGAGGTCGTATCGAGATGTTCGTCCAGATGATGAACGCGATGGAACCGGCGCATCACGCCGATTTCATGATAGGCGCGATGAAGCCAGTAGGACCACAAATCCAGCAGAGCGAGATCCATCGCAAGCAGCAAGGCGCCGCCCGCGCCGGGAGAACGCGGCCAGAGCGGATGATCGGCGGCGAAGAGCGTCAGCGGCAAAACGATGACGGGCGAAATCGCGACAAGCGCAAGCCAGAGCGCGCCATTGCGCGCCAGCCGTGAAAAGCCGCCATGGCCCGGCGCGGCCGCGCGCAGTCTTTCGAGGATGAACAGGCTTGCGAAAACGCCGGCGCCGATCAGCGTCTTGTCAGCGACGATCGCCTCGTCGATCAATTTTCGCCATTGCGCGTTTTACGGCGCCTTTCCCAATATTCCAGCCGCTTGATTATGTCGCGTTCAAAGCCTGTTTCGCGAGGATCGTAAAACTTGCTGCGCTTCAATCCGGCCGGGAAATAATCAAGCCCGGAAAACGCATCATCCGCGTCATGATCATATTCATACCCTTCGCCGTGACCGATTTCCTTCATCAGTTTTGTCGGCGCATTCATCGCGTGCATCGGCGGCGCGAGCGAACCGAATTCGCGCGCGGCCGCTTTGGCGGCGTGAAACGCCTTGTAGGAGCGGTTCGACTTGGGCGCCGTCGCAAGATAGGCGATAAGCTGGCCGATTGCGATCTCACCTTCCGGCTGGCCCAGAAACTCGTAAGCGTCGCGTGCGGCGACGGCGAGCGGCAGAGCCTGCGGGTCGGCGTTACCGATATCTTCCGACGCGATAACGATCAGCCGGCGCAATACGAAGCGCGGATCTTCGCCGCCGACGATCATGCGCGCGGCCCAGTAAAGCGCCGCATCGACGTCCGAACCGCGGATAGACTTTTGCAGCGCGCTCGCAAGATTATAGTGAGACTCCTGAGATTTGTCGTAAACGGGCGCGCGCCGCTGAACGATTTTCGACAGCGCGGCGATATCGAGTGTAATCTCGTCCGGCTCATCGAATATTTCGTCAGCGAGATTGAGCGCGAAGCGCCCGTCGCCATCCGCCATGGCGATAAGGGTCTGGCGCGCCTCCCCCGTCAGCGGCAGTTTGCGGCCCGCATGGCCTTCGGCGCGCAAGAGCAGGTTTTCAATCGCTTCCGCGTCGAGGCGGTTGAGCGTGAAAACCTGCGCGCGCGACAATAGGGCGGGATTGAGTTCAAAGGACGGATTTTCCGTCGTCGCGCCCACAAGCGTTACAAGGCCCGATTCGAGATGGGGAAGAAATGCGTCCTGCTGCGCGCGATTGAAGCGATGTATTTCATCGACGAATAGCAGCGTTCCCTTGCCGACTTCGCGCCGCGCGCGGGCGCGCTCGAACACCTTTCGCAAATCGGCGACGCCGGAAAATACTGCCGATATCTGTTCGAATTCGAGCGTTGTCTCCCTGGCGATAAGCCCTGCGATCGTCGTTTTTCCAACGCCGGGCGGGCCCCAGAGAATGATCGACGAAAATCGCCCCGTTTCGATCATCCGGCGAAGCGGGGCGCCTTTCGCCAGCAGATGATCCTGGCCGACGACCGCATCAAGCGTTTCGGGACGGAGCCTGTCCGCAAGCGGGCGCGGCGCCTGCCGGTCGAAGCCCGCCGCCGCGAACAGGTCCGCCATTCGTGTTACCGGCCGACGCGCCAGGCGATTATTCGATCGCCGCGGTCGATATCGATCGTCCAGCCGCCGGATTGCTTCGCAATCTCGCGCTGCAATTCCGCCGTCGATGAAACCTTGACCCCGTTGACTGCAAGAACGCGGAAGCCGCGACGCAGGCGGGAGCGATACGCAAAGCTGCCCTGCGCGACTTCCGTTACGACAACGCCGGTCAGAAGCGGATTGAGGCCGAGCTCTTCATTAAAGCGCGGCGACAGATTGGCGATCGTGACGCCGTTCAGGGGGTGAGAACCGGTTAGCGTCCGCTCATCGCGCGAAGGCGTTTCCGGCGGAAGCGAGAAAATCATCTCCGCGTTCATCCGCTTGCCCCCTCGGATATATTCGACTTTCGCCCTGTCTCCCGGATTTTGAACGCCGACGCGATAGCGCAGCGTTTCAGCGTCGAACACAGGCTGACCGTCGATGGATACGATCACGTCGCCCTGCTTTATCCCCGCCCGCGCGAGCGGTCCGAGCGGGTAAACATCGCCGACGATGGCGCCGATCGGGCGGTCGAGTTTCAGGGCCTTGGCGATATCGGTCGTAACGGTTTCGGTTGTCGCCCCGACCCAGGGACGGTGCAGCGCAACGCCCTTCGTCGCGGTCGCCAGCACCTGTTGAACAAGCCGCGCCGGGATCGCAAACCCGATCCCGTTCGACCCGCCGGAGCGCGAGAATATAGCCGTATTGACGCCGAGAAGCTTTCCGTTGACGTCGATCAGCGCGCCGCCGGAATTGCCCGGATTGATCGCCGCATCGGTCTGGATGAAAAACTGATAGTCGGAAATTGAAACCGCCGTGCGCGCCAGCGCCGAAATAATCCCGCTTGTCACGGTCTGGCCGACGCCGAACGGATTGCCGATCGCCAGCACGATGTCGCCGACTTCGGCGGCGTCTGAATTTGCGAATTCAAGAAACGGCAAAGGCTCGCCCGCGTCTATCCGCAAAACGGCGACATCGGACTGCGGATCGGCGAGAAGCACCCGCGCGGCGAACTCTCGCCGGTCGGAAAGAACGACTTTAATCTCATTCATGTTCTCCACGACGTGATTGTTCGTCACGATAACGCCGTCGCGGCTGACGATAACGCCCGAGCCGAGAGAATTTTGCTGCTGGGGACCGACTCCGAAGAAGCGGTCGAAGAAGGGATCGCCAGTCGTTCGTTGAACGACCCGGCTCGTATAGACGTTTACGACGGCCGGCGCGGCCGCTTCGACAATCGGCGCGAAAGAGAGTTTCACTTCTTCCGCCGTTTCGGGCGCCCTTCGCGTTGTCGCGCCGATCGCATCGCCCTTCATTTCCGCAGCGGGCGGGCGGACGGTTTGCGGCGCTTGCGCGGCCGCTGCGCCGAATGTGAGGCCGGCGAGCAGAGAAAGAACCCAAAAACGCATAACGACGCCTTTCCGGACGATGCAGAAGCAGCGACATTTGGGGTCGCTTCGCCTGCTATTCAACAAGAATGGGTCATTTTAACGGTCGTCGGCGGATCAAGAAACCCGACCCGACGACGCACTCATTCGCCCGAACGGGTCGCTTCGATGTGGAATGCAACCAGAACTTCGAAACCGACCCATTCATCGGAGGCGAATTCGCCCTGTCCGACGCCGAAATCCGTTCGAATAAGGCTCGTTTCGCCGTCCGCGACAGCCCGGTTCCCCTCAATCGAAACGGTGAACGGAAGTATAAGCGGGCGGCTTTCCCCGCGAATGGTTAGATCGCCGCGCGCCTCGTACCGGCCCGCGCCGACAGCGGCGACTTCCCCGGCGACGAACGCAGCCTCCGGGAAGGCGGCGGCGGCGAACCAGTCGCCCGTCGGCAAGGCGTCGTCGCGCTGGCGATCGCCGGTCCGGGCCGACCCCGTTTTCACAATGACCGATATTTTCGCATCGGCGAGGTTGTCGGGGTCGAAATCTATCACTGCGTTGAAATCGCCGAACTCTCCGGTGAAGGGCTTGCCGGTCTGCGTCGCAGTAAACGAAAGTCGGCTTGCGGATTTATCGACACGCCATCCGCCCGGCCCGCCCGGCGCCGTCTCGTCGGCTTCAGACCCGCAAGCCGCGAAAAGAAAAAACGCGGCGGCAAAC
The DNA here is from genome assembly GCA_020446945.1 of Parvularculaceae bacterium. Lineage (GTDB taxonomy): Bacteria > Pseudomonadota > Alphaproteobacteria > Caulobacterales > Parvularculaceae > Amphiplicatus. The sequence continues at coordinate 7,556 of JAGRDS010000031.1, read as the reverse complement.
GCAAAAATCCGCATAGTTACACTTTCAAAAACGGAAGCATGCGGCCCAGCACGCCGTCGCGGTTGATGAACTGATGTTTAAGCGCCGCGCCGAGATGCAGGACGATCAGCGCGATCATGGCGAAGGCGAGATATTCGTGAATTTCGGCGATTTCATGAGAGAGCGCCCGGCGATCTTCAACGCCCTCGAAGAACGGCAGGTGCGGCCAGGGAATAACGCCGAACAAATAGGTCGGAACACTGTCCGCAAGCGGCGACGCGGAAACGACGAGCCATCCAGCAAGCGGCAAGGCGACAAGCAGAACGTAAAAACCGGCATGCGCGCCGCGCGCCGCCGCTTTTTCCCATGCGGCCATAGCGTCAGGCAGCGCAGGCGCGCGATGCGTCAGCCGCCAGCCCAGCCGGATAAGCGTCAAAAAAAGTATCGTGACGCCGAACGATTTGTGGAGCTGGTAAAGTTCGAATTTCAGTTCCGCCTGCTCTTTCGGCAGGCCATGCATGTAAAAGCCGCCGGCGAGCTGGCCGACCAGCAAAATGGCGATCAGCCAGTGAAGCGCGATTGCAACCGGCGTATACCGTTCCGTCGAGGCGCCAGCCATTATCCGGATGCGCCTTCTTTCGGCATGAGGAATTCCGACTCAATGGAAAAATCGACCTCGTCGCCGACCGTCGGCGCATAACGGCCGACATCGAATTCAGTACGGCTCAGTTTTCCCTTCGCCGAGAACCCGAGTTTATACGCCTTGGCGAAACCGTCATCGGCGGCGCGGTTGATCCGGACGTCGAGCGTTATCGGTTTCGTCGTTTCCCTGATTGTCAGATCGCCGGTCATCTTACCGGTGTTCGGTCCGGTCAGTTCAAGGCCCGTGCTTTTGAAAACGATCGTCGGATAGGCCTCTGCCCCGAAAAAATCGGCGGACCGCAGATGTTCGTCGAGCGCATCGACGCCGGTGTCGATGGAGTTGACGTCGATCGTCGCCTCGACGCTCGATTCCTCAGGCGCGTCAGGATTCCAGTCAAGCTCCGCGCTCCACGAACGCCATCTGACGATCGGGTGCGAATATTTCATGTGGCTGTAGGAAAATGCGATATAGGCGTGACCGGGATCGGTCGCATAAACGCCAGCCGGCGCCGCCGCCCGTTCAACGGCGGCTTCGCTCGCAGCGGCGGCTTCGCCGGAAGCCGCTCCCGAGGCGTCGGACGCGGCGGCCTCGCCCTGAGCCGAATTCCCGCACGCCGCGAGCCCCATCACGGCCAGCACCATTAAATCCCTGCGCATCGTCCCTCTCCTGTTCAACGATCGCGGCGACTTTAAAGCCATCTCCGAAATTGCGCTCCGCCGCCGCGATCACATTCGCGTCAGGTCTCAATAGTAAGGTTGCTGACGATTTCGTCCATATTCGGCCGTGCGCGTTCTTTCGGGTTCTCGCTCGCCGTTCCGATATAGATGAACCCGGCGACCTTTTCTTCCGCGGCGAGGCCGAACGCCCGCAACACGTCCGCGTCGAAGGCGCACCATTCGGTGAGCCATGTCGCCGCGAAGCCAAATGCGGACGCGGCGAGAAGCAGGTTCTGGCAGGTCGCGCCGACGGTCAAAGTCTGTTCCCATTCGGGCGTCCTGTGCCCGGGATCAATGCGCGCGACCACCATCACGACAAGCGGCGCCCGCGAAAACCGCCGACGCTCCACGTCGATGCGCGCATCGGCTGCAGCGGCGTTATCCCGGCGCGTCACGCGAGCGAGAACTTCGCCGGCGCGCTCGCGCGCCTCGCCGCGCATGACGACGAACCGAAACGGAAAAACCCGACGGTGATCGGGAACGCGCGCAGCGATTTGCAGCATATTTGCGAGTTCGCTCTCATCCGGACCGGGTTCGGTCAACAATTCGGCGGAAGTCGATCGACGCAACGCCAGCAATCTGCGCGCGTCGATCGAGGCATGCGCCGGTTCCATCGGCGTCCCGATTTCGGGCGCCGTCAAGCTATCATCATCACCCATATCTTCAGCACTCAATTCCCAGCCCAGATTACGCAACGTTTCCTTCTCCCGGGAAAAACCAATTCCGAACCGAAGGCGAAGCCCGCCCTGTCGGCGAATTCCCGGTCGAACACGTTATGTAACGCGATTGTCGCCTTCAGCCCGTTCGCCAGGCGCCGGCGCCACTTCCAGCGAACAGGCGAACGGCGAGGGTAAATAGCGGCATTCGCCGCGCGCGACAAACGCCGATCACGATAGAACCGTTCCATTCGGGTGCGACCCCGGCTGCGCGCCGCCGTCGGTTTCGAAGCCAGATCGAGGCGGATGACGTTTCTAGTCAAAGGGCCAGACGGCCATGCCATGCGCCGCGTTGCGGATATCCATCGTAAGATTGATCGATTTAACACGCTCGCCCGCAGCGAGATCATAAACGGAAACGGTTGTCGGCGATGATCCGCCGGCGAAGACAAGGTCTGATAACTGGCAAAGCCCGCGCGCGAAACCCTGACGCGCGACCCCCGTCCGATCGACGCCGGCGAATTCGAGATCGCTTTCGCAATAGTCCGGCACGCGAATGGCGACATGGCGATCCGGCGTCCACCAGACGAGGCTGTCATTTTCGGTATCGTTCAACAAAACGCCGCCGCGAAAGGGCCGCGCATTGTGGGTTCCTTGCGGTATCTCCGCGGCGACGCTGACGCCGCGCGGCGATATCTGCAACAGCGCACCGAGCTTCAGTCCGGACGTGAAAACGCCAAATTCGCTCGCGTGAACATTGTTGAGGTGAAACGCGACGGACGGCGCCGCGGCGCCCGATGCGCGCGGATCGAACATTCGCATTTCTATCCCGCCGCCCTGTCGCCATAGCTGTATGCCGAGATCGAAAGCATTATTGCGAAGGTCGAACCGCAGGACGCTGTCAAACCCTGTCGAGGTCAAGTAAAGTGCGCCGCGATACTGCGCTATCTCGTGACAATGCTTCAAATATGGATTGCGAAACGAATCCGTAATCCGGAACCGGCGGTCGAATACGAACAGCTCATCGCTCGCGGCGACGAAAATCTGTTCGCCGACGACGGAAATTCCTCGCAGCCCGCGATCCGCGCCGCGCCCTTCGAAATTGATCCCGCCATCGTTCCAATCGAGAAGCTGTTCGCTTGCGCCGGTATCGAGATCGACGCGGAAAAGGCCGCCATGGCTGTCGCCCTGTTCGGCGCCGCGCACGACGGAGCTGGCCAGGACTTTAGGAAACCGGGGCATCTTCCACATAATCGAAGATCATGTGAATGCGATCTTCGCGGCTGGGATTGGCGACATAGTGAAAGTCGAGATTGCTGACTTCGTAGGCGACGCCTTCCTTCAGATTGAAATGTTCGCCGGCGATAACGAAATCGACTTCATCATTTGTGACGAGCGGAACGTGGATGCGATGCCCGATGGCGAATGACGGGTGATCGTCGAAATGCTCATCGATCGACATGCCGGCCAGCAATTTGGCGAACACGGCGCGAATTACCGTACCGTGAATCGAATAATGCCTGCGGATAATGTCCTGGATTACGGGAAGCGCATATTTTGAATATTGCGCCCAGCCGCTATGCTTCGATATCCGAAGCTCCGGCCATCCCTCGACGAAAAGCATGATGATCGAATGCGTCTTTGCGTGAACATCGAAAGATTTCTGGCGCAACTGCTCTTCGAGCCATTGTTCCCGGGTCGCCGCGCATATGGCGTTTTTCAACGCCGTATGATCGACCGGGCCGAGCGTTTTCAAAGGAACGTCAAGTTTCATGCTTTACTCTGTGAAAAATGCATACGGCCGCCCGTTCAGGGGCGACCGTAGAAGAAAGTAGCGGCGGAGCGCGCGCGCGTCCAGTTGGGCGGGTCTACCGCACCAGCTTGACGCTTTGCCCGACCCTGATGTCGCTCGCGTCGAGGAGGCCGTTGATCACGATAAAGCGCTCCTCCTTCGCGTTTGGAAACGTCGTTTTTGCGGCAAGGGAGGCCGCCGTGTCGCGCGCGCCGACTGCGACGACATTAATATGGTCGGCGTTTGGAACCTGCACAGAACCCGGATTGATCTTGCGCAGCGAGGCTATGGTGTCGTTTACGCCCCGCTGAAGGCGCGCCGTGTCGTTCGCGGGCGTCACCCACAGGAAAATATATTTCGTCGTCCCTTCCCAGGAAATGACGAACGCCTGAACGTCGAGCGGCCCGTTTTGCGTTTGCGCGCGCGCCGTTCCCACCGCGCCGGATCGGCCGTTTACGGTGAAGTTTCGCGCCGGCGCCAGATTGACGCCGAGCGATTTCGAAATCTGGCCCTCGATAATCGCGGCCGGCGTCTCGTTCGAAGCACCGCCGGAAAACTGCATCTGTCCGCCGTTTTGCGTACGCCCGACGACCGCCGAGGGCGTATTCGCAAGTTTGAATTCAGCCGGCGCAGTGAATGCGAGGCCCATGCCGGGGTGAATGAATTCGTTGCCGTTGCGGATAAATCCCTGCTTCACCGGATCGTCGCCGTAGAGCATGCCGTTGATCATCGACATATAGGTTGCGCGGCTGCGCTCGGATGACACCGCGCCGGCGGCGGCCACCGCCTGCGCCTCGGCCGCCGCGCGGCGAACGCGGTCGGCGGAATTCGGGTGGGTCGACAAAAACTCGGGCGGGCGGGAATTCTGCCCTGCGGCCCGCATCTCGACATCCGTCCACCTGCCGAGCGTTTGCAGGAAGTCCGCCTGCGCGGTCGGGTCGTAATTCGCCTTCGCCAGAAGGCGCACGCCGATGAGATCGGATTCATACTCCTGGCCGCGCGAATATTTGAGCAGGTAAACCTGGCCGAGCTGGTTTGCGAGCTGCATGCCCTGTTCGCTGCCTGTCAGTATGCCGACGATCACGGCGCCGATGCCGGTCACATTCGAACGGCTGACGCGCCGCGCGGTATGGCGCGCATAAACGTGACCGAGTTCATGGCCGAGAACGCCGGCGAGCTCGGCCTCGGAATTGGCAAGCGACAACAGACCGCGCGTTACATAGACATGACCCGGCAGGGCGAACGCATTTACGACCGGGCTGTCCAGCGTCGTGACGACGATCGGGTCGGCCGGATGATCGCCGGCCGCGATCAGCCTTTTTGCGATTCCTTCGACATAGGCGCGCAATTTCGCGTCTTCGACTTCGCCGCCGAACTGGGCGAGAATTTGCGGGTGCTGCTGCTCGCCGATCGCTTTTTCCTGGTCGCGCGACAGGCCGAGCGGTCCGCCGGTCGACGCGCAGGCCGCCAGCGCAAACGCGGCGACGCCAGCGATGGCGTTGCGAAGGCGCCGCCGGATTGTCACGCTTTCATTTTTGCTTACGCGCTGATTTTCGATCGCCATTCGCCCCTCCGATTGGTTGTCAGCCGCCCCTCTCCCGAACGGCCAGCATAATACGAGAAAGGCGGGGTTCGCCACCCCGCCTTCGAGCCGCCGCAAACCGGCTAATTCGTCAGGAAACGCCGAAAAGGCTTTGCGCGGCCACCATGCAGAACAGCATGGGAAACGACAGCAGGGTGTTGGTGCGCGAAAAGAGCATCGCGGCGCGGCCGGCCTTCGCTTTTTCATCGCCCGAAATGTCCGGATACCTGTTTGCGATGTTAAGCGCTTTTTGCTGGTTCGGCCAGATTATGAACCAGACATTGAACCACATGATCACGCCAAGCCACATGCCGATGCCGATCACCATCTGACCGGTCGTTCCCCCTGCAAGTCCGAGCGTCAAGGCGGAGACGATGTAACCGTTGAGCATGGCGAGGATGAGACCGGTGACGATCGTCGACATGGCGCCCCAGCGGAACCAGAACAGCGCCGCCGGCGCGATATGCTTTCCGATCGCCGGCTTTTGATCGTCGGGAACCGACGGCATGGTCGGTATCTGGACGAAATTGAAATACCAGAGCAGGCCGATCCACATCACGCCGGATATGACATGCGCCCAACGGAAGAAAAACGGCCAGAACGGCCGTATGAGATCGCTCCACACCGTAAACGACAAAATCGCCAGCAAGAGCGCGAGGATAAACCCCGCGATCACTGTGTTTCGAAGATTCGAGAGTATTGCAGCCATGTCTGGTCCCTTCCCGGATTGACTTCCCCATCCGGCGGTCGGCCGGTGCGAACGAATGCAACCTGCGGATTGAAAGGCGAGTCCGGCGCGCGTTCAAGAAGCGCGAAAAGCGCCCGCCGGAGAGAGAACCGGCGGGCGCTTGTACGCATTGTCGCTGATACGCATACACGGGTCCGGATCCGCCTTTTAGGAGATACGCACCTGGCGGCGAGAAGCTGACGAACCGAACGGTTACGCGGGGGGAGAGAAGCGTTCGCCCGGCCCGCCAGCCATCGCAAGAACCCTCGCGACACAGACTATCTAGCGACCGCTTATGTTGCAGTGCGGGACGAAAAAGCGGCGCAAATGAGGCGCGCGATCACGAATTGTAAGCGCGTCTTTCTGCGCGTCAGGACGTTTTTTCGACCTGGGCGAATTCAAGCTCGACAGGCGTCGCCCGCCCGAAAATCGAAACCGCCACCTTGACCCGCTGGGCGTCCTCGTCGACGCCCTCGACGACGCCGGAAAACGAGGCGAACGGCCCGTCAACGACGCGAACGTTTTCGCCGATATCGAAGGTGATCGTCGAGCGCGGGCGCTCCGCCGATTCGGTCGCAACGCCGCGAATGCGATCGACCTCTTTCTGGCTGACCGGCATCGGCTTGTTGCCGGCGCCGAGAAAGCCGGTGACTTTCGGCGTGTCCTTGATCAGGTGATAAGTCTGGTCGTTAAGGACCATTTTCACGAGGACATAACCGGGAAGGTAGCGCCGTTCGGCCGTGACCTTGCGCCCGCGCCGGACCTCCGTCACATCCTCGGTCGGCACGAACACTTCCTCGATAAGGTCGGGCATGCCCTTTTCCGCCGCCGAGACGCGGATCGCCTCAGCGACTTTCTTTTCGAAATTCGAATATGCGTGAACGATGTACCATTTGGATTCCATGGTCTTGTCCGTCTGCTGAGTGTTTCGCTTAGCGGCTTTGCGAGGCGCAATCGATCGGGAGGATGGTGCAAACCCCGAACCTTATGGACTGATCGACGAGAAGGAAGAAGATCGCCATGATGATGACCATGACCAGCACCATCAGGGTCGAAATCCGCGTTTCCTTCCAGGACGTCCACGTGACTTTTTCGGCTTCAGCCCGCACCTGACGGAGAAACTCGAACGGATTGGTCCGTTTTTTCTTTTTGACTTCCTCGGCGCGCCCTTCGATCGTCGCGGCCTGGCCGCCCTTGTCGCCGCCGGATTTTTTGTCGCCCGCCATCGAGCCGTTTTCCTCGTGTCCGGAAGGCAAGGGTTCTCGTGCGCCGATCCCGACGCGCCTTACCTTCTGATTGTTTCGGAAGATGGCGGCTTAGGTAAACTTTTTCACGCCCCCGTCAAGGCCGATCGGGCGTCCGGCCTATTGAAATAACCCCGCATCGGCCCTATTCGGGGCGCGGCCTAGGGGTGTAGCTCAGTTGGTAGAGCATCGGTCTCCAAAACCGAGGGCCGGGGGT
>JAGRDS010000011.1 GCA_020446945.1 Parvularculaceae bacterium | reverse complement strand
TGATCATCGCCTCGGCGACTTCGAAATCGGCGATGACGCCGTCGCGCATCGGGCGGATCGCCTCGATTTCGCCGGGCGTGCGGCCGAGCATCTCCTTCGCCTCATTGCCGACCGCCCTTACGAGCTTGCGCCCGCCGCGCGTTTCGATCGCGACGACCGACGGTTCGTTGAGGACGATGCCGCGCCCTTTGACATAGACCAGCGTATTCGCGGTCCCCAGATCGATCGCCATGTCAGATGACAGCATGCCAAAAAGCGTTGAAAGCATGAACAAATCCTATCGTCGGAGCTTTTCCCGGCGAGTTATTTAACCTTAATGGGTTCCAAAATCGTCAACAAAACCCGCCCAATGCCCGATTCCGTCCCTTGATAGACGGATTCCCCGCCCGGCGGCAAAGCGTTCGCGTCAAAACGCCCCCGGACCGCGCATGCGATGGTAGATCCAGCGCACGAGCAGCAGGAACGCCAGCCAGCCCCCGACAACCAGCGCGATAAGAGCCAGATCGCCGGGCTCGCGGCCAATGAAGAATTCGTAAACGCCGTTTACGCCTTTCGCCGCCGTCTGCTGGTCCGGCGCAAGGGTCGAGAGGACCGCGACGATCAGGATTTTCGGCACGATGCCGACGCTTGTCCCGGCCCAGTATTTCCAGAGCGGAATATGCGCCGCGCCCGCAGCGGCGTTGACGACGATAAAAGGCGCGGAAGGAACGACGCGGATAATGCCGCTGGCGAGAATGCCGTGGCGGGCGATGAAATCAATCGTCATGCGCGCGCGTTCTCCGCCGAACCTGTTGACGAATCCGCCGCCGAACCAATGGCCGAGCCCGAAAGTGAACGTCGCGCTGATCATGGTCGCCAGCCATGAATAAAATGCGCCGTCGCGCGCGCCGAAAGCGAGAACCGTCGCCGTGATAAGCAAAATCTGCGGAAAGCCGGTGAGCGCCAGGATAACGAAAACGGATACGACGATCGGAACCGCCCAGGCCGATTGCGACGCCTCGAATAGCACCCGTTTCAACTCATCGTCATTGTCGAGTTCGAGCCAGCTCTGTCCGAAAAAAAACATCAAAAAGACGAAGCAAAGCAAAACGACGGAAACGAACAGCGACGTCGCCGCCTTCGCATCCATAGAGGTCAGGAACCGGCCCAATTCTTTTAAAGGCTGCATGCAGCGCCCGAACCCTGTTTTATCGCCCGTCGCCGGAGAACGTGCGAAAGCGCCGGTTTCCCGGGCGCGCGAACCCCGAAACCGGCGGCGCACCGGCTCATAAGACCCGAAGCTTGCGCCGGCAATGACGGATACATACGCCCATTCCGCCAGCCATTACGAGCGCTTTGCGGCGCGCGGGGGTGCGAAATAATTGCAAATATTCGCCGGCGGCGGCAATATTCGACTGTTTTTACGGGAATTCGCCTCCAAATTGCGGGAGACGACAATGCGGCTTCAAATCCTGTTCGCAATTCTGGTTTTCGTAATCGGCGCCGGCGTCGGAGACCGTTACGGGCTGCCAGCTTTCGCCCGGTCGATGCTGTCGCCGGCGTTCGAATTCATCGACGCACGGATATCGCGCGATCGCGACAATGCCGGCGCGCGCGCCGCGCCGGATAAAATTTCGAAAGAGCCGGCGCCGGCGCAATATTCGAACGCCGGCGGCGACAGCGCGAACGCATCGCTGACCATTAATGAAGCGGGTTTGGATATCATCAGGCAGAGCGAAGGGATGCGCCTTGACGCTTATCAGAGCGGGGGACAATGGCTGATCGGTTATGGGCATTCGCGAACGGCGCGCGCGGGAATGACGATCACCGAAGCCGAAGCCGAACGATTGCTGCGCGAGGATATCGCCGCATCGGAAAGCGCTGTGCGCGCACTGACGCGCGTTCCGGTGAACCGGAACCAGTTTTCCGCAATGGTCTCGCTCGCCTATAATCTCGGCGCTGGCGCCTTTTCGAAAAGCGCCGTGCTCGCGCGTCTCAACAAGGGCGATTACGCGGGCGCGGCTGACGGTTTTCTATTGCACAATCGCGCCGGCGGCGTGGTGAGCGAACATCTGAGCGAGCGGCGGCGAAGGGAACGCGCGCTTTTTCTCTCCTGAAAACGCGCAATCAGGGCAGCGCCGCAACCGCCTCGCGCGTTGAGGCGACGCGCAGCCAGTCATTCGCCTGATGGCGGAACCAAGTAAGCTGGCGCTTGGCGAGGCGGCGCGTGTTTCTTTTTGCAAGCTCGATCGCATCTTCAAGGCCGGCCTCGCCTTTGAGATGTGCGACAAGTTCGCCCGCGCCCACCGCTTTCATTACCGGCAGGTCCGGCGCCAGCGCGCGCGCGTACAAGGCCCGCGCCTCATCCAGCGCGCCGGCTGCGATCATGTCGTCAAAGCGCGCGTTGATCGCAGCGTAAAGGCTCTCGCGCGGCGGTTCGATCAGAATACGCGCATCTGTTTGCGCGACAATCGGCGCCGCCGGCGCGGACTGAAACGCGGACAAAGGCGTTCCGCTTGTCATGTAAACTTCCCACGCCCTGATGTGGCGTTGCCGGTCCGCCGGTTCCAGGCGCTGCATATCGGGATCGAACGACAACACTTCCTCACGAAATTTTTCCGCGCCGATAGATTCATAACGGCGCGCCGCCGCGTCGCGAATATCGGCGGGCGCGGCGGGAATCTCAGCAAGCCCTGCTTCGAGCGCGCGAAAATAGAGCCCCGTTCCGCCGACTATAATCGCCGCGCGCGCGCGCGCATGAATTTGCGCGATCGCCTTTTGCGCCGCGCGCGCCCATTCGCCGGCCGAATATCTTGTCGCGCCGTCGACAAATCCGAACAGATGGTGCGGAGCGACTGCAAGATCGTCCTTTCCGGGCCGGGCGGACAGGATTTCAAGATCTTTATAGACCTGCAACGCATCGGCGTTGACGATTTCGCCGCCGGTCATACGCGCGAGGCCGAGCGCGGCGGCGGACTTGCCGCTCGCAGTCGGTCCTGCGATAAGAATCGTCTTTCCTGATGAAGGGACGTCCGGCATTTCCATGCCTGTTACCGCAATTACGCTGGTTTGCAATCCGGCTTCGCCCGCGCTCAACCCGGATATGGCGGAAGCGGCGCTGAATACGCTCGGCGCATTCGGGCGCGTTGAATCGCAGACTTTGAGCGAAGGGATCGCCGAGGATTTCGTCATCGCCGCCGCGCCGCCGCGCGCTGAAATCAACGACGCGCTCGCCGGCCTGATCGCCCGCCGCCCCATCGACATCATCATCCAGCCGGCGCGCTATCGCCGCAAGCGCGTACTGATCGCCGATATGGATTCGACGATAATCGCGCAGGAATGCATTGACGAACTCGCCGATTTCGCAGGCGTCAGGAATGAAGTCGCGGCCGTCACCGAACGCGCCATGCGCGGCGAGCTGGGTTTTGAAGGCGCGCTGACGGAGCGTGTCGCCATGCTGAAAGGCCTTTCGAGCCAGACGCTCGAAGACTGCTTCAATTCGCGCATCACCTTGAACCCCGGCGCCGAACGCCTCGTCCGCACGATGAATGCGCACGGCGCGCTGACTATGCTGGTATCGGGCGGTTTTACGTTTTTCGTCGAGCGCGTCGCCCGGCGGGCCGGTTTTCAGGCCTGGCGCGCGAACAATCTCGAAATTGAAAACGGGCGCCTGACCGGCAGGATCATACCGCCAGTAATCGGGCGCGAAGCCAAGCAAGCGGCGCTCCTCGACGCGATTGCGCAGGCGAATGTTACGAGCGAGGAATCGCTGGCGGTCGGCGACGGCGCCAATGATCTAGACATGATCGCCGCCGCCGGCCTCGGCGCCGCCTACCGCGCCAAGCCCAAAGTCGCCGCAGCGGCTGACGCGCGCATTGAATACGGCGATCTGACCGCGCTGTTGTTCGCGCAAGGTTTCGACCGGTCCTGTTTTTCAGAATGAAAAGGCCCCGCAAAGCGGGGCCTTATTCTTTTGTCCGGTTTTTCGCTTTTGCACCCGGCTAGGGCCGCAGCGATTCATAGAAAAGCAGTTCGCCGCGCTGGACGTAAATCTGCACCGGGCCTGAATTCAGGTTGCGAAGCTTTTCAAGCTTGGTCGCCGCCGCTTCAGGCCGCGTCATACGCTCCCAGCCGATTTCGAGAATGATATCGCCCGGCTGCAAGACAATCGCCGCCTGGCTGTCCGGGTCGACGGCTGTCACCACGACGCCGTCCGTGTCGGCGGCGAGGCCGAAGGCTTCGATGACATTGCGCGTCGGACGCTCCAGCGTAAGGCCGGAGGCTTTAAGGCCGCTCGATGACGGGCCGGCGAGCGCGCCGGCGAGAACCCGCGTTTCACGCCGATCGAGCGTGACGCGCAGAATAACGCGCTTTCCCTGACGCAGAACCGTCATCGGCACCGTCGCGCCGACCGTCGTATCCGCGACGGCGCGCGTCAGGTCGCGTACGGAATTCACTGGCTTTTTGTCGAAATCGAGAATGACGTCATTTGGTTTTACGCCCGCCGAGAGCGCCGGACTGTTCGGGCGGACAACGGAGACGACGGCGCCGCGCGGTCTTTCAAATCCGAGTTCGGTCGCGAGCTTCGGCGTCATCTCGTCGATCGAAACGCCAAGCCAGCCGCGGCGCGTTTCGCCGTGTTCAAGCAATTGCTCGACGACGACGCTTGCAAGATCGGCCGGCACGGCGAATCCGACGCCGACGGAACCGCCGGTCTGGGAATAGATCGCCGTATTGATGCCGACAACTTTCCCGCTCATGTCGAAAAGCGGACCGCCGGAATTGCCGCGATTGATTGCGGCGTCCGTTTGAATGAAATCGTCGAAATTGCCGGCGTCAATATCGCGATTGCGCGCCGAGATAATTCCGACCGTCACCGTGCCGCCGAGGCCGAACGGATTGCCGATCGCCATCACCCAGTCGCCAACGCGCGCGGCGTCGCTGTCGCCGAACCTTACAAAGGGAAGTTTCGCCGGCGGCGTTTCAAGTTCAAGAACGGCGATGTCCGTCTCGCGGTCGACGGCGCGGATCGATGCGCTGAATTCGCGCCCGTCATGCATCGTCACCGTCACCTGTTCGGCGTTATCGATCACATGGTTGTTCGTCACCACGATCCCGCGCGGATCGACGATGAAGCCGGAACCGAGCGAAACGGCCTGCGGCGAGAATTTGCGCTGCAACTGGGAAGATGCGCCCGCCTTGTCGCCGGGAACCTTTCGCGCCGAGGAAATATTGACGACCGCCGGAGACAATTGTTCGGCGAGATCGGCGAAACTGTCCGGCGCGCCGCGCGCCGCCGCGAACGCCGGCGAAGCCATCGTCAGCGAGGCGGCTGTAATCGACGCCGCTGTCAGCGACACGGCTGTTAGCGACACGGCCGAAACCGCAGAAATAAGGAATTTCAACGCCATACCCTTGCCTGTTAAGCCGCCCGGCCAAGATTGCGCCGCAGCGGTCCCCGCTTGATACCAGCGTAAGGTTACCGGAAATAACCCTTCGGGCAAAGCCGGCGCGCGGCCGGCGGCGAGACGTTTGAAAACCCCGCTCTAACCGCGCCCCTTCATGTTGTTGAGATAGCGCAGGAATTCGCTGTCCGGCGACATGAGAATGGTGGATTCGCCTTTTCTAAGAGCCGCTTCATAAGCGATGAGCGAGCGGTAAAACGCGAAAAATTCGGGATCCTTGCCATAGGCGGCGGCGAAAACGGCGTTGCGTTCAGCGTCCGCCTCGCCGCGCAGCTTTTCGCTTTCCTCCTGCGCCTTCGATTTGATCTCGACGACTTCGCGATCGGCCTGCGCGGTGATCTTTTGCGATTCCTCATTGCCTTCGGCGCGGATCTGCTGGGCGAGCTGGTTGCGCTCCGTAATCATCCGCTGGAACACCGCCTGGCTGTTTTGCGGCGGCAGGTCCGCCTGGCGGATTTTGACGTCGATAATCTCGATGCCGAGCTGGCGCGCGGTGGAGCCGAGAAGATCGCGAATGCGCACCATCAATTCGCTGCGCTTGCCGGAAACGATTTCATCGACAGAAACCTCGCCCAGCACGCGGCGCACCGTCTGGTTCATCTGCGTCAGCAACCGTCGTTCGCCGCCGTCGAGCGTGCCCGCCGACTGGTAGAACAGGACGGGATCGACGATCCGGTAACGCGCGAAGGCGTCGACCCGCAACCGTTCCTGATTGCGCGCAATAATCTCAATCTCGTCCTGATCGAGTTCGAGATTGCGTTTATCGATATAGATGACGTTTTCGATGAAAGGCGTTTTAAACTTCAAGCCGGCCGTCATGTAGTTGCCGGTCGGATCGCCAAACCGCAGCACGATTGCGGATTTCGATTCCGGCACGATGAATGCGGCGTTCAAAAGAACGAACAGGCCGGCCGCCAAAGCGACCAGAAAGGCGACGAGCGAAACCTGGCGCATCACTGATCTCCTTTTTTCAGTTCGTTGAGCGGAAGATAGGGCACGACGCCGGAACCGGCGTCCTCATCGATGATGATCTTGTTCATCGGCCCGAGAACGCGCTCCGCCGTTTCAAGATACATGCGCTGGCGCGTCACTTCCGGGGCTTTGCGGTATTCGCCCAGAATAGCATCGAACCGGCTCGCCTGACCGCGCGCATCCGCCGTCACCTGCGCCTGATAGGCGCGCGCGTCCTCGAGAATTTTCTGCGCCTGGCCGCGCGCTTCGGGCACCACCTTGTTTGCGTATTCGCGCGCCCGGTTGATGAATTGTTCGCGGTCCTGCGATGCAGCGATAACGTCGAGAAACGCCTGGTTCACTTCCTCCGTCGGCGGATCGGCTTTTTCAAGGTTGACCGAAACGATTTCGATCCCCGCCCCCTGCTCGTCCAGAGATTGCTGCACCAGCGCTTTGGTGTCGTCCATGACGACGGCGCGCCCTTCCGTCTGGACGAAATCGAGTTCGTTGCGGCCGACAACTTCGCGCACGGCGGATTCGGCGAGCGCGCTGACAAGATTGGCCGGATCGTCAATCGTGAACATGAATTGCGCGACAGGCGGCAGCGAACCGTCCGTTGAAAGAATGTCGGGCTTGATCCGCCACTGCACCTTTATGCCGACATCGACGATGTTCTTGTCGCCTGTGAGCATCAGCCCGGCCGAACGATCGCCGCGCTGGCTCGTGATCGGCACGAGCGATTCGCGAAACTCGGTGACGGTTTCCTTGCGCGCGTTCTGGAACGGATAGGGCGCGTGCCAATGAAGGCCGGGGCTTGTGACGCGCTCGAATTTTCCAAACGTCGTCACGACGCCAAGCTCCGCCGGGTTGACCTGATAAAATCCGCTCAGCGCCCAGACAAAGGCGACGCCCGCTGCGGCCATCAGTATGGTCTTGCGGTTGAATTCAGGCGCCTTGCCGCCGCCGCCGCCGCGCGGAAAAGCGCGTTTGAGACGCTGGCGCGAGGCTTTCAGCAATTCCTCCAGATCGGGCGGCTCGCCGCCGCCGCTTCCGCGCCCATTGCCGCCCTCGCCGCCGCCCGGCGGCCTCGGCTGCTGGCCCCAAGGGCCGCGAACGGGGCCTCGCCCGCCGCCTTTTCCGGAATTATCCTGCCAGGGCATCAGCTTCCTTCCCGCCGGTCGCCGGCGCTGTGTGACGAAATGAGCGGCCTTCGAAGGCTCGCCAAAGGGTGGAGCCGTATATATGTCAACGCTTTCGGCGCGCGCAATGCGAGAGCGTCAATTTTATCTGCCGATTTCATGGACTTGCAATGACCGACGCGAATTTGCTGATGAAAGCGAGAGCCGCCCTCAAGGCGGTGGAGGCGCCCGGCGGCGATATCGTCTCGTGCGGCGCGATCGAGGGATTGAGCGCCACCACGGGCGGCGTCGTTCGCTTCACTCTCAATGCCGACAAAGCCGGCGCAAATGCGCAGGCGCTTTTGGAGCGGGCGCGCGCCGCGGTTGAAGCGGTCGAGGGCGTAAGCCGCGTTGCGGCGGTCGCCACCGCCCATCGCGCCCAGACGGCGCCCGCCGGCGGCCACGCGAACCCGTTCGCCCTCGACAAGAAGCCGCGAATTGAAAAAGCCGCGCAGGAACTCGCCGGCGTTAAAAACGTTATCGCCGTCGCGAGCGGCAAAGGCGGCGTCGGCAAATCGACGATAGCGGCCAATCTGGCGGTCGCCCTCGGCGCGCTCGGTTATCGCGTCGGCCTTCTCGACGCAGACATTTACGGCCCGTCGCTTCCGACGCTTTTCGCCCTTTCAGGCAAACCCGACATCGTTGAGGGAAAAATCCGGCCGGTTGAAAAATTCGGCGTGAAATCGATGTCGATCGGACTTCTGGTGGACGCCGAACGCGCGCTCGCCTGGCGCGGCCCCATGGTCATGGGCGCGATCAGGCAGTTGATCGGCGATGTCGAATGGGGGGCGCTCGACTATCTCATTGTCGATACCCCGCCGGGAACGGGCGATGCGCATCTGACGCTTGCGCAATCGAAAAGACTGACAGGCGCGATCATCGTTTCAACGCCGCAGGAAATGGCGCTCGCCGATGTCCGGCGCGGCGTCGAACTGTTCCGCAAGACAAACGTGCCGATACTCGGCGTCGTTGAGAACATGGCCTGGCTTGAAACCGCGCCGGGCGAGAAAACCCATCTATTCGGCAAGGGCGGCGCGCAGGCCGCCGCGCGCGATCTCGGCGCGCCGTTTCTCGGCGCCTTGCCGATCGAGCCGGATTTGAGAATCGCCTGCGATGAAGGGGTTCCGATCGCCTTTCGCGCGCCCGGTTCGACGATCGCGGCGGCGTTATCGGCGCTGGCGGAAAAAATCGCCGCGCGCGTCAGTTAGCCGGCTTTGTCGAGGCGATGCGCGTTTCCTGCGAAATGCGCCAGCGTCCGTCCACCTGATTCATCACGATCGTAACGACGCCCGTTTTCGCGCCCTGCGAGCGGGCCAGCGTATATTTGCCGACGACAGTCGCAACATCGTCGGTCGTCATGCGGACATTCAAATCGTCGAATGACAGTCGCCCCATTTCTCCGCTTGCGGAGATTTCCTTTTCAAAGGACTTGCGCAAAGGCGCCCAGCCGGCGGTGACGACGGCGTTTTCAATGTAGACGACGCCGGCGGAATTCACATATCCGCGCATATAGGCGTCGAGATTGCCCTCGTTCCACGCCGCCGCGTTGGCGGCGAATATGTTGCGTATCAGGTCTTCGACATTGCGCGCGGGAAGTCCGTCTTCATTCGCCGCCGCCGCAGTCTCTATCGCGGCGTCGGCGCTGACGATTTTTTCCCCCGGCGCCTCAATGATGTCGCCGATATCCTCAAGCGTCGGCTGCGCGCCGACGAGACGGCCCGGACCGCTCGATCTCGGCGGTTCGGGCGCGCGGAATTCGCTCGGCTTTACATCGCTCGCAAGCTGCACGGGTTCGGCGGGGAGCGCATTTTCGGCCTCTGCGGCGCGCGGCGCGCTTTCAGGCGCCGGCTGCGCGAGCGTTTGCGCCGGCGCTTGCACGGGCGATGGCGTCGGCGCTTGCACCGGCGCTGGCGCGAGTTGTTCCTGCGCGATGGTCGCCTGGATATCCTGCGCCGGTTCTTGCGCGATCTGTTCCTGTACAGGCGGCGATTGGGCGGTCGTTGTTTGCGCAGGCGCTGATTGTTCAATTGGCGCGTGCGTTTCCGGCGCGCTTTGCGTGTTCGCCGCGTCCTCGTTCAAAATGTCGGCCAGTTGCGCATTGAGCGTGTCCTCGCCGTCTACGGACGGCGTGGCGAGCGCGCCCGGAGCGTCCTTCAGCGCGGCCTCGCGCGCATCCGCATCATTGGCCGTGCAGGAAAACCCCTGTTCAATGAGATTGCCGGCCAGTTCGGCCGCCTTGACGCTGCAATAATCCGCATCCGAATTTGCAAAATAGGGAACCGATGCGCGCGCCGCCGAAGAGCGCCGGTAAACGACGTCGCAAGCCGCGCCGACTTTTCCAGGCGCCGCGATCTCGATGATGCGGCGATCATCGCCTTTGACGCATAACTCTCCCGGCGCGCCCTGCACAGCGACCGGCTGCGCGGCTGCCGACTGCGCGGCAGCCGGCGTCGCGGCGGCGGCGGCGACTGCGAGAATTAAGGCGATCCTCATGGGCCCCCTCCATGGCGATTTACCGCGCCTTAACGTTTTTTCGGCGCGTACGAAAGAGCCGCCCAATCTTTCACCGCTATCGTAAACACCCGATTACGCCGATATGGGGATTTTTATCTTTCTTAAAACAAGGGACTGGAAATTCGCCGTCAGCGCCGATCCAGTATGAAAAATTCGCAAGCATGCTCATTGCGCGCGGATTTTTCCGCCCGCCCGGCGAGCCGGCGAATCCAGTCTTTCGGATCGATCGGCGGAAAGCGCGCATCGCCGTCGACATCGGCGTCGACGGCCGTCAGATAAATGCGGTCGGCGAGCGCCAGCGTCGAAGCGTAAAGTTCAGCGCCGCCGATAATGAAGAACTCATCGACATCGGATGCGCTCGCCGCCTCGGCGCCGCGCCTTAACGCATCCTCGATCGTGCGTTCGACGATGACGCCCTCGACGGGCGCCATGGTCCGGCTGACCACGATATTCACCCTGTCGGGGAGCGCCTTGCCGATGCTGTCAAAGGTGCGCCGCCCCATAATCACCGGCTTTCCAGTCGTTTGCCGGCGGAACCATTTCAGATCGTCGGAAATTTTCCAGGCGAGACCGCCATTGCGGCCGATAACGCCGTTTCTGGCGGCGGCGACAATAAGTGCGAGCCGCATCATGCGCCTCCCGCAAGGTTGCGGAGCGGCGCGCCGGTCAAGCGATAGACGGTCCATTCATCCATCGCATCGGCGCCGAGCGATTTATAAAACGCAATCGACGGCGCGTTCCAGTCCAGCACCGACCATTCGAGCCGGCCGCAATTATTGTCGATCGCAATTTTTGCAAGCTGCGCGAGTAGCGCCTTGCCGACGCCCCTGCCGCGATGCGTCTCACGCACGAAAAGATCTTCGAGATAAACGCCGTGACGGCCGAGAAAAGTCGAGAAATTGAAAAAATACAGCGCAAAGCCGCACGGTTCGCCATTCCATTCCGCGATCAGGCAATACGCTTTCGGATTGTCGCAGAAAAGAGCGCGCTCAATATCGCCGGTCGATGCGACCGCCTCATCAGCCAGTTTTTCGTACTCCGCGAGATCGCGGACAAATTGCACGATCAGCGCGGCGTCCTTCAATTCGGCTTTTCGGATCAGCAGCGTCATACGGCGATCGGCGCCTTTATCGTCGGCTGCGCCGCATAATCCTTGATTTCGATATCGTCGAACACGTAGTCAAAAACGCTCTTTACATTCGGATTGAGCGCCAAACGCGCCAGCGCGCCCGGCGTTCGCGTCAATTGCAGGCGCGCCTGTTCGAAATGATTGTGATAAAGATGCGCGTCGCCGAGCGTGTGAACGAAATCGCCCGCCTTCAGGCCCGTCGTCGCCGCAACCATGTGGGTCAACAGGGCGTAGGATGCGATGTTGAAAGGAACGCCAAGAAAAATATCGGCCGAGCGTTGATAAAGCTGGCATGACAGGCGGCCGTTAGAGACGAAAAACTGAAACAGGCAATGACAGGGCGGCAACGCCATGTCGGCGATTTCCGACGGGTTCCAGGCGCTGACGACAAGCCGGCGCGATGTCGGATTTTTCTTTAGTTCGTCAACGACCCAGGAAAGCTGGTCGATCGCGCCGCCGTCCGGCGCCGGCCAGGATCGCCATTGCCGCCCGTAGACCGGACCAAGCTCGCCATTTTCATCCGCCCATTCATCCCAGATCGTGACGCCGTGCCGGTTGAGATAGGCGATATTCGTGTCGCCCGCGATGAACCACAAAAGCTCGTGAATAATCGATTTCAAATGCAGCTTTTTCGTAGTCAGCAACGGGAAGCCGGCGGAGAGGTCGAATCGCATCTGATGACCGAACACCGACCGCGCGCCGGTGCCGGTGCGTTCCGTTCGATCGTCGCCCTCTTCCAGAACGCGCTCCAGAAGGTCGAGATATTGCCTCATAGCCTCGCCAGTCTCCTCGCGGCGGCGAGTTTAAAGACCTCGCCGCGCGCTGTCACACGGCGCGCGTCAAAACAATGACTTCCCGGTCGATTGCGCCCGGCTGATTGTGATAGACTGCGCGCGAGGGGTCGGGGTATGGCGGACGGGACCAAAAGACAAGCGGCGCAAAACCCCGCAGAAAGCGGGCGCGGCCTCGGCCTGTTGAGCCTTATCGTCGGGCTGGCGGCCGGCGGCGCCGTCTATTGGATCACCGACAGGTGGATCGACGCGCGAACGCCCTCGCCCGCCTCGCTCACCGTTTTGCAGACGATCGTCGTCTTTGCTGCCGGCTGGCTGTTATTGTCTGAACGGCGCGATTTCGTCAGGCCGGTTATTCCCGCCGCGATCATCGCCGCTATCGTCGCGGCGCCGACTTTCACGCTTTCCGCAGCGGCGGCGAACGCCGACGGCGATCTTGGCCTGTTTCCGGTCTTCGCCTGGTTCGCCGTCTCGGCGCCGCTCGCGACTTATCTGATGACGAGCCTCGCCAAGGCGACGCTGGAGACAGGCGCGCCGCCGAAATACGCCTCGATTTTCTTTCACGGATTGACGCTGCCGCTCGTCGCCGGCGGCGCGGCGATTTTCGCCGGACTATCGCTGGTGCTGCTCTACGCCTGGGCCGCGCTTTTGAAACAGATGGATGTCGTTTTTTTCTCCGAGCTGTTTGACGAGCCGTGGTTTGTTTTTCCGTTTCTCGGCGCGATCGGCGGGTTGTCGATCGCGATGATCCGGGGCCAGCAAAGCGTTCTCGGCGCGCTGAGATTCATGCTGCTCTTGTTTTCGCGCATCGCCATGCCGATCATGGCGGCTTTTTCAATCACCTTTCTGATCGCGCTCGCGGCAAAAGGGCCGGGCGCGATACTCAGCGCGGAATTCCTGTTCGCCCGGCCGGCGGCGGCGCTCCTGTTTCTCGCTTTTTCGGGAATGCTCATTTTCAACGGCGTTTATCAGAATGCGGAAGGCGCCCCGCCCGCCCTGTGGCTGCGCCTTTCAACCCTCATCGTTATCGCCATTTTTCCTGTCTACACCGGGCTTTGCGCCTACGGCATCTGGACGCGCATCGCCGAATACGCCCTGACGCCGCCGCGCATCGCCGGCGCCGTCATGACGTTGCTGGCGTTCGGTTATTCCCTCGTCCTGATCGTCGGGCTCATCGGCGAAGCGAACTGGCGCGCCCGAAAATGGATGCCATTCGTCGCGCCGGCGAATGCGGCGACGGCGATCGTCTGGATTGTCGTCCTCATCGCGGCGTCATCGCCCGCGTTCAACATGTGGGCGATGAGCGCGCGGAGCCAGGAGCGCCATCTTCTTTCCGGCAGGGTCGATGCGGCGCAATTCGACTATGGATATCTTCGCTTCGAACTCGGCGAATATGGCGAGGCCGCGTTAAAGCGGCTGGAAAACGCGGCGCATCCGCAAGCTGAAATCATCAGGCGCGAGATCGCGCGCGTGCGCGCGGCGCAAACTTACTGGGAATACGCCAATCCGGAATTCGCCGATCCGGCGGCGCGCGAAAGCGCGGGAATAAACGCACGGGAAAACGATGAGGCGGAACCGGAAGAACTCCAATTCAATCCGGAAGGCGCACCGCCGGACTAAAGCCGCCAGACCAAAAAAGGTCCGAACGCCTCAGGCCGCCGCCGGCGGCGTTTCGTCATTTTCCCTGTCGCGGTCTTTTTTGGATTTGTCGTCTCTCGACTTGTCGTCGCGCCATTTGATCTTGCGGTTGGGACCGTGATAATCCTCAACCCCTTCGAACAGGGCGTAACAGGCAAGGCGAACCGAACGCGGAATTACAACCTTGTCGCCGTCGCGTTCGCCCTTTTCATAATACTGGATCATCCGCCGCTTCAGGCCGAGCGCCTGCGCGGCTTCTTTCTGCGAAAGATCCAGCGACTTGCGCCACTTCTTGAATTCACCCGGTTCCATCGCCCCGCTTACCCCTTTAGACCCGCCGAATGCGAAATTCCGGCGCACTTATTGCTCTAGCGAAGTCAGGTTACAACCCCTTGAGGGTTTTGCGAAAATTGTTTGCAAGCCCTTCAAATTCGGCGCTTTTCACCCTATCTTGGCCATGCCGGCTTGCCGGCTATGGCGATAAACGGCCCGTGCAATAAGCGGATCGGACCCGGGGGCGGTACCCGGCGGCTCCACCAAAATCCCTGGAATCGGGGGTTTCGGCGGGGCCGAAACAGGATCGACGGACGTGTAAAGACGACGCTTTCGCCCGGATGGTCTCCGTTATTGGACCGCAAACGATAGTTGCCAACGACAACTACTCGGAAGAGTTCGCTCTCGCTGCGTAATGCGGCTGAGCTGCTCACTTTAAAGTCCTGACCCCTTTCCAGGGTCAGGCGGGGCCCCCGGCGCCTGGCAACAGAAGCCGGGACTTTTTTCGCTTCGCATCGAACAAGTTTCCGTCTTGCGACCGCCTCGCGGATGCGGCGTCTTGTTCTGGAATGTTTCCAGATTTTCACGACGCCGGGAATCGACGGACCGTTAATCGCCGTGAACGGAATCGCGTCACATATCTGCGAGTTCATTTTCAGGACGGGCGATGACGCGAATAGGCGGTTTGCCTCAAAGATGGCTGCTGCTATTGAATGCGGCGCAAACGCAGCGAGGACGTTTTGAGCGACGTTGAGATTGATTACGAATTCTTGACCCAGATGGCGCTGAAGCGCGTTCTGCACGACGTACTCGTCATGACGGAAGAACTCGGCGCGGCGCCGGGCGAACATCATTTTTACATTGAGTTCGAGACCTGTGCGCAAGGCGTCGTAATTCCCGACGATCTGATCGCCGCCTATCCCGAACGCATGACGATCGTCCTTCAGCATCAGTTTGACGATCTGACGGTTCGCGACGACGAATTCTCCGTGACGCTCTGGTTTAAGGGCAAACAGGCGCGCCTGACCGTACCGTTTGACGCCGTGACAAGCTTCGCCGATCCGAGCGTGCAATTCGGTTTGCGCTTTCAATCGGCGCCGTACGGGCCGGCCGCGAAAGCGCGGCGCGCAAAAGCCGAGGCCGATGCGCCGGCCGCGCCTGCGCCGGGCGACGAAACGCCTGGAGCGGCCGTTTTGCAACTCGACGCTTTCCGCAAGAAATAGGCGGCGAAACAGCCCTTTATTGAGCAGCCCCGGCGCGCCTATTGATACGTGCCCGCCGCCGCGTCCTCGCCGTCTTCGCGCGCGCGCTCTTCTATTTGCAGCAACGCCGCCGGGTCGCCGGCGTCCGCCGCCTCGATCAGCGATTGCGGGATGTTTTTCGCGGTCGTCGCGCCCATTGACTTCAACATCTCGACCTGCCGGACGAGATTGCCCGCGCCGCCGGTCAGTTTTCCATATGCGCCGTCATAGGATTTTTGCGCCTGGCTGAGCCTCTCGCCGATTTTTTCAATATCGCCGACAAAGCCGACGAATTTGTCGTAAAGCGCGCCGGCGCGACTTGCGATATCCTCAGCATTGCGGTGCTGCCTTTCGACCCGCCACATGGCGGCGACGGTTTTCATCTGGGTCGTCAGCGTCGTCGGCGTGGCGAAGGCGACTTTTTGATCGAGGGCGTCAACGACAAGGAGTTCATCGGCGCGCAGTGCGGCGCCGAGCGCGGCGTCAATCGGCACGAACATGATGACGAAGTCTAGCCTTGTGCCGACCTTCTTGTGGTAATCCTTGCCGGCCAGCCCTTTTACATGGGCGCGCAAGGATCGCGCATGCGCGGCGAGGCGCGCCTGGCGTTCGGCCTCATCCTCCGCATTGACGTATCCTTCGAAATCGGTGAGCGAAACCTTGCTGTCGATGATCAGCCTTTCGCCCTGCGGCAGGTTGACGATATAATCCGTACGCACCCTTCCATCCGCGTCGGAGAAGTTTTCCTGGCGGGAATATTCGTGCCCTTCGCGAAGGCCGAGACGCTGAAGGATCGTATCGACGATCATCTCGCCCCACGCGCCCTGCATCTGGACATTTCCTTTCAGCGCGCGCGTCAGGTTTTCCGCCTCTTTTGAAATCGACGCGGACTGGCTGCTCAGCAATTTGATCTGTTCTTTCAGCGCGCCATGCTGTTCAGCGCTCTGATTATGCGCATTGCCGAGACTTTCCTTGAAAGCGTCGATATCGCGCTTGAGCGGATTGAGCAAAGTCGCAACCTGATCGCTGTTCTGTTTCCTGAAATTTTCGCTGTGTTCTTTCAGCAGGGCGTTCGCCGTTTCGCCGAAGGACTGGCGCATCTGCTCCTTGGCGGCGAGAAGGTTTTCGATTTCGCGTTCGAAGCCGCGCGCTTCGGCCTCCATCTGTGCAATTCGTCGCGACAACCCGTCGCGATCCTCGCGCAGCGCCCTCGCCGCTTCCGCCTGTTCGCGGGCGTCGTTGCGCATCGCCTCTATTCGCGCCTGCGCGTTCGCCAGCCCGGCGTGAAGCCCCGCCGCCTCGCGACCGAGCCGGTCGGCGTCATCGCGCGCACCGCGCAATTGCGCCGCTTCCTTTTCCTGCGTATCGATCCTCGCCTGCGCGAGGGCGAGTCGGGTGATCGCTGTCGAGCGCGCGCGCTCAGCGCGCACGATCAGCGCCGCGCCGAGTACGGCAAGTCCGAAAAGAAAGGCGCCCGCCACTGCGAAAAGCGTCTCAGCCGACAATTGCGAAACATCAAATGAAGTGAAAATGACCGGTCTCCCACCAAAATCTCATCGAAGAACAAACAATGAACAATTGGCGTCGTCGAGCGAAGAGTCAAGACCGGGCCGGACGCCGCCGCCCCTGTTCAAAACGCGCCTTATCTTCTATCTCCCGGCCTGCCGCGTATCGCCGGACAAAAGACAGACAGCCGAAAGAACGCCTTTATGACCAGAACCCGCACCGAAACCGATACGTTCGGACCGATTGAAGTCGATGCATCGCGCTATTGGGGCGCGCAGGCCGAGCGCTCTGTCGGCAATTTCAGGATCGGCTGGGAGAGACAGCCCGCATCCATCATCCGCGCGCTCGGCATCGTCAAGCGCGCGGCCGCGGAAACGAACATGGCCCTCGGCAAGCTCGATCCGAAACTCGGCGAGACAATCGTCAAGGCGGCGCAGGAAGTCATCGAGGGAAAGCTCAACGATCATTTCCCGCTGGTCGTGTGGCAGACGGGGTCGGGCACCCAGTCCAACATGAACGCCAATGAAGTGATTTCAAATCGCGCGATTGAAATGCTCGGCGGCGAAATGGGGTCGAAAAAACCGGTCCACCCGAACGATCACGTCAATATGAGCCAGTCGTCGAACGACTGCTTTCCGACGGCGATGCATATCGCCTGCGCGGAGGAAATCTCTCATCGCCTGATACCGGCGCTGAAAACGCTGCACCGCGCGCTCGCCGCCAAGGCGAAAGACTGGACCGACATCATCAAGATCGGGCGCACGCATACGCAGGACGCAACGCCGGTGACGCTCGGCCAGGAATTCTCAGGCTACGCCAAACAGGTTGAAAACGGCGTTGCGCGCATCGAACAGACCCTGCCGGCGCTGATGGAGCTGGCGCAGGGCGGCACCGCTGTCGGCACCGGTCTTGCGAGCCCTAAAGGTTTCGATGTCGCCGTCGCGAAGCGCATCGCGGAACTGACGAAGCTTCCTTTCACAAGCGCGCCGAACAAGTTTGAAGCCCTCGCCGCGCATGACGCCATGGTGATGAGCCACGGCGCGATCGCAACCGTCGCGGCGTCGCTTTTCAAGATCGCAAATGACATTCGCTTTCTCGGATCGGGTCCGCGCTCGGGTCTCGGCGAGCTTGCTTTACCGGAAAACGAACCCGGCTCGTCGATCATGCCGGGCAAGGTGAACCCGACCCAGTGCGAAGCGCTGACCCAGGTTTGCGCGCATGTGATGGGCAACAACGCCGCCATCGTCTTCGCCGGCAGTCAGGGCCATTTCGAGTTGAACGTCTTCAACCCGATGATGTCCTATAATTTCCTGCAATCGGTTCAGCTTGTTTCCGACGCGGCGGAGTCGTTTACGCATAATTGCGTCGTCGGCATTGAGCCGCGCCTCGACAATATCAAGCGCGGACTTGAGCAGTCCTTGATGCTTGTGACCCCGCTCAAGGAAAAATACGGCTACGACCGGGCGGCGAAAATCGCCAAGTCCGCCCACGCGAACGGCACGACCTTGCGCGAGGAAGCCATCAAGGACGGCATTCCGGCGGAGGATTTCGACGCGATCGTTCGCCCCGAAAAGATGATCGGGCCGAGTTAGGGCGCGCACGCCGATTGCTGGTCCGGGAATTGCTCCATAGGGTGAAGTCAGCGCGGCGCGATTGCCGCGCATCCTTGGAATTTTCGGGGTAACAGCATGTCCGATGGTAAATCTCCCAGCCAGACACGTCTCATTCTGGCGCAGTTCCTGTTCGCGCACGGGATCGATATCGAAGCGCTGTACAAATCGCTGGGCGCGGAAGTCGCCGATTGCGACGCCGAGGCGGTCTCTCACATGGCCGGCATCATCGACGGCGTGACGCTCGCGACGCAAAAGATCAAGGCGCACGGCCTCGATAACTGGGCGAAAAACTGAACCCTTAACGCCCGCGTCGCGCGACGGCGCCCCTGTCGCGCCGATACGGCCTCTGCTAGCCATCGGGCATGCCCAAACGGTCCATCACGATCAAGGGCCATCGCACGTCGATCGCGCTTGAAAAGGAATTCTGGTCGGTTCTCGACGCCGCCGCTGAAAGGCGCCGCGTGAGCCTTCCCCGGCTCGTGGCGGAAATCGACAAATCGCGACTGAAAAAAACGCCGCCGCCGGGACTGGCGTCGGCGCTCAGGATTTTCGCGCTCAGCGAGGCCGGCCGATCAGGCGTTGGCGACGAGGCCGACTGACGGGCGGCCAAGAACGAGCTGGGCGTAAAGGCGAGAAACTTCCTCGGCGTAACCGCGCATGATCGGGCGCACCTGCGAGAAGCCTTCAACTTCTGCGGCGCGCGCCAGCAGCGCGGCGAAGCGCGGACGCACCGGTTCGCGCTGCGGATCGCTCCACCGCGCAAGCGCGCGCGCCGTCGCAAGGCGCGTCCAGAACGCGCGCGCGCCTTTCAGCGTTTCCGCGACCTCGACATTGACAATCCCTGCGCGCGCCATGTGATCGAGCGCTTCATCGGGGCTCGCCGTCTGAAGGTTCGGCTGCGCGCCGGCGTGGCGATAGATGAGCGTCGATATGATCAGTTCGACGTCGAACAGTCCGCCCTCCGACTGTTCCAGATCCCACGGCGATCCGGCGCGATCGCGGCGCAGACGCTGTGCCCGCGCGCGATCGATATCGCGAAGCAGGATTTCAGCGCGTTTCGGATTGGACACCGCGCCGCGAAGCGCGACCGCGGCTGTCGCCTGCATCTTTTCCGGACCGGCGACGACCCGCGCGCGCGAAAGGAGAATCTGGTCCTGCGCGACGGCTTCCGACTGGATGTAGGATTTCAACTGCGCCACTTCAGGCGCAAGCGCGCCGGCGATGCCGCCGGGACGATGCGAAACGTCCGGCGTTACGCTGAAGAAGCCTTCGCCCATTTCGCCGAGATTTGCGAGGAATGTGCGCGCGATCGATTCCGTTTTATCGCCGGCGTCCGCGCCGGCGACAAAGCCGAGCGGCGTTCCGTAACCTGGAATACCGCGCGCAGGTCCGTCGAAAACATGAAGCGCGATATCCGCCTTGGCGTCGATCTCGCGATGCGCGGCGTCGAACAGTTTTTGCAAGGTGACCGTGTGAACGGCCTCCAGCGAGGACGCGGCGGCGTCGAATCCCATATCGCCCGCCGCCGAACAAAGCGCGATGCGCGCAATTTGTTCGCGTCGCCAGGCGCCGATCTCGTCTACGCCGGCTTTCGCTTTCGGCGGCGCAAACCGCGCGAGCCATTCGCGTCCGGAATTCGGCGTTTCCGCGCCGCGCGGCTCAAACAGCGCAGCGCTCGCCACTTCGTTCTCGATCAGCGGTTCTATGGCGACGCCGAAACAGCCGAGCGCGTCGATCAGCCCGTCGCGCACGCCCGAGCGCGTGCTTGAATGCGACTTGCGAACGCCGCTTTCCTCAAACTTGATAATCCGGTCGAAAAGGCGAACCGCTTCATCGGGATGCTGCGTTTCGCCGAAGGAAGTCAGCAGGCCGGGCGCAATCTCGGAAAAGCGGGCTTCGCCGCCGGCGGCGCACAGTTCCGCCCATCCGTCGATGAGGCTCGACAGATTGGCGCCGTTGCGAAAGCCGAGATCTTCAAGCTTGTCGACATCATCGGGATTGCGTTCGGCCGTTCGGAAGCGGGCGAAATCGGCGCGCGGACCTTCCAGAAGGCGGGTCAGCGCATTTCGCGCATCGGCGATCGCGCCGTCGCGGGCGGCGGCGAGCGACGCATAATCCCCGTAACCGCAGAGCGAGGCCAGCGCGCTTTCTTCGTCAGGCGCCGCCGCGCCGAAAGCGGCCGCGCCTTTCATCGTCTGCGCGCGCGCGACGAGCGATTGCGCGAACTCGGCGCCGACCGAAAGGCGCGAGGCCACATCGGAAGATATCGCGCCCGTTTCCGCCGCGCGCTTGAACACCTCGCGCGAGGATGCGGTCCGGAATACCGGACGCGAGCGGCCAAGACTCCAGCGCAGGAGATTGGCGGCGCTGCGGAAAGGCTGGCGCGGATCGTCCGAAAGCTTGAGAAGTTCGGCGCGGCCGTTCTCGCCGAGCAACTCGCCCTTGCCCCAGACGATTTCCTCCGCCGCTTCGAGAAACTCTCCGCCGGCGCGGCGATCGCCCGCGATAACGCGCGAGGCGGCGAGCCAGCGGCGCGCCGGATTTTGCTGGGGATTGTTGAGCGCGGCGTTGATGCGCGCGACGGATTCGACAAAGCCCGCGCCGTTGACGCCGTTGCCGAACGGCGTGCGCGCGGAATAAAGCGGATAATCGCCCGGCTTGCCTTCAAACGCTTCCTTGAATTCGGCGCCGATGCGTACGAATGCGCGCTCGGCCATGCGGGCCGATTGCCCGTCAAAGGATTCGGAGTCATAGGCGACGACAACGTCGAGAGGGCCGTAAGGCGCGAGGTCTTCATTGGCGAAATCGCCGCCGGCGAGCGCGAACACGCCTTTGGCGCAAGCATCATCCAGCGTCATCGGCAATTCGCCGCGGCTGATTGAAACGCGAATGAGCCAGGCGAGCGCGGTATCGACGATCCTTTCGGCGAGATCGGTGCGCGCGGCAGTCGCCTCGGCCGTCGTCCACTGACCGGAGATTTCAGCGACGGCGATGGCGATATCGGCGCGGTTCTTGATCGGGGAAAGCGCGTTGTAGAGCGCGTCCGGGCCGCCGACGCCGCCGGTAAGCGCCGTCAGGTCGCGCGCGGCTTCGGCCAGAACCTGGCTCGGCCCTTCCAGAAACGCCTGGCCCGCAAATACGGGATAGCGAAGGCACAGATCGGCGAGGCGCCGGGTCGAGCCGAAGATTTTCAGCATCGCGAGCATACGGCGCGGTTCATCCAGCGTCGCGCCGGGATCCTGGCCAAGACTGTCCGCCAGCGCACGGCGCCAACGCTGGGCGCCTGCGGCGGCGCGCGTCGGATCGATCGTTTCGCTCTGGAACTGAGCGTTTTCGGATTCTGCGGATTTCTTCGGCGGCATTGGCGGCGCTTCCCTCGAACTCGGTCGCAATTTTGCGAAAAACCTTGGAATTACTGTGCCGTATCGTGATGAAAGGAGATTTAATCAGGTTCCGACACTTCGACTCGGTTAGGTATGAGATTGTGAAGACTCATCTTCGTTCGAACGCCCTGCGTCGGGCCGGCGCGCGGTTTCGCGCCGTCGCGCGGGGCGTCAAACGCAAGGCGCCCGACCTGACGCTCGTGCGTTTGTGGCTGTTCGCCGTCCTCGTCGGCGCCGCGACGGCCTATGGCGTCATACTTTTCCGCGCCGGCATTAACGCCGTGTCAATGTTCTCCTATGGCGCGAACGAGGAAATGTTCGCGAGCGGCGCGGCGTCCGTGTCGTTCCTGCGCTCATGGGCGACGCCGATTGTCGGCGGTTTCGTCGTCTCGGCCATCCTGTTTCTCGCCGACCGGTTCGGATGGCTTGAACAGGGGCGCGGCCAGGGCGTTCCGGAAGTCATCGAGGCGCGCGCGGTGAAAGATGGGCGCATCTCGCTGCGCGCCGGCGCTGCGGCCGCCGTCGTCTCGACCATTTCGCTCGGCGTCGGCGGCAGCGCCGGGCGCGAAGGGCCCGCCATTCATATCGGCGCGACGATCGCCTCGGCGCTCGATCGGCGATTCAGCTTTTCCCTCAAGGATCGGCGCACGCTTCTGGGATGCGGCGCGGCGGCGGCCGTCGCGGCCAGCTTCAATGCGCCGATCGCCGGCGTCCTTTTCGCGCTCGAAGTCGTCATGGGCAGTTATGCGTTATCGGTTTTCGGACCGATCGCGGCGGCGAGCGTGACGGCGGTCATCATCACACGCTCGACGCTTGGCGATACGCCCGCTTTCGCAGCGCCCGATTACGGCGCGGTTTATTCCGTCGACGCGCTTTTGTCCGCCGCACTCGGCCTCATTTGCGGCGTCGTGGCGACGATTTTTCTCCTGGCGCTGCAAAAGATGACCGACAATGTGCGCGTCGCAGCCGATCGGGTGAAGCTGTCCTATATTTTCCTGCCGCCGCTCGGCGGCGTCCTCATCGGACTGATCGGCGCGTATTATCCTGAAACGCTCGGCGTCGGTTACGAAACCGTGACGCGCACGCTCGCGGGCGATTACACTCTTGAACTCATATTGATACTCCTTGCGCTGAAGATCGCCGTGACGGCGGTTACGCTGTCATTTCGTTTCGGCGGCGGCGTTTTTTCACCGGGCCTCGTCATCGGCGCATTTTCGGGCGCGGCCTTCGGTCTCGCGGTTAATTCCCTCGCCCCGTTCGATACCGCGAGTACGGCCTTTTACGCCATGATCGGCATGGGTGCGGCGTGCGGCGCGATAATGGGCGCGCCGATTTCAACGACGCTTATCGTTTTCGAGCTGACGGGCGACTACGCAATCACGATTTCCCTCATGGTCGCGGTCGCCCTTGCGACGCTGGTGACGCAGGCATTTGTCGGAAAGTCGTTTTTCCACTGGCAATTGTCCCGCCGCGGCTATGATCTTTCCGAAGGGCCGCAGGGCGTTCTCCTTCAAACCATCCGCGTGCGCGATGTGATGGCGAAAATGGATAGCGGGCCGCTGGATAAGGAAGCGGATCGCCTTAACGCGCACGCCTCGCTCGGCGAAGCGCTGGCGAGACTGGACGAGCTTGACGAGGCCGGCCTGCCCGTCGTCGAGGAAAACGAGCCGGCGAAGATGGTCGGTTACCTGTCGCGGGTGAAAGCGCTGAAAGAATATAACAAGGCGCTCATCGCGAGCCATGTCGATTATCATCGGTAGGCGTTACAGCCGCCCGCCCGCGACGCAGGCGAACATCGCAAGGCGTTTCGCGATCGGCCAGGCGCGCCCGTCCGGACGCTGCGCATAGCCGCGCGCCAGCCCCAAATACGCGACGCGCCCCAAAATCCCGGCGTTCACCGCCGGCGCGTTCGCCGCGCCGCGCAGGATATGCTGCGCCTCGGCGCAGGCTTCGGCCGAAAGATCCGGCGCGAGTCGCGCGGTGAAACGCGCCAGCGCATAGGCGCCGGCGATGCGCCCGATCGCCGGATGCGCCGCCGCGCCGTCTCCCGCCGCAATCCTTGCAAGCGGAACTTCGGCCTCCTGCACGAAGGACGACAGATCGGCGAGAGACGAAAAGCGCGGCTCATATAAAAGGCGCGCGCGCGCATCGATCAGGCGCTCCATATCGTCGCGATAGCCCGCGCCCGCGAGCCCCGTCGCGGCGGCCGCCTGAATGGCGGGGTGCGCGCGCGCCGGCGCGCCGGATGCGACCTCTTCCAGTGCGTCGCGAAACCATTGGAGGCGAATTTCGCCGAGCGCCGGCTCGCTGACGACATGGGGAATGCGGCGCAACTCGATCTGAAAGGCGAACAGCGCGATCACGCGCGCGTGATCGGCCGGTCCCGCATAGCGCGACGACAAATAGAAATCTTCATCCTGCTCGCGAACGATCGACAGGCAATGACGCTGCGCCTCGCACGTCGCCGGCGACGGCGCTTTTGTCATATCGCGTTGCAATTCCAGAACCGCTAACCATCTGAATGTCGATCTGTTTTAACGGAAAAGGGTTTGTGATGACAATAAATCTCCCGGAGCTTCCCTATGCGCGCGGCGCGCTCGCCCCGCATATCTCGGAAGAAACGCTCAATTTTCATTATGGCAAGCACCATAAAGCTTACGTCGACAAGACGAATGCGGCGATCGAAGGAACGAAGCTGGAAAAAGCCGGTCTTGAAGACATCATATTCGAATCGGAGGGAAGCAATCCCGGCCTGTTCAACAATTCGGCGCAAGTGTGGAACCATACGTTCTACTGGAACTCGATTTCGCCCAATGGCGGCGGCAGGCCGAAGGGCGAACTCGCCGATCTGATTGAAAAAAATTTCGGCGGTTATGATCGCTTTGCGGGCGAATTCGCCGATGCGGCGGCCGGACGTTTCGGTTCGGGTTGGGCCTGGCTCGCGAAATCGGGCGACAAGCTGAAGATCGTGACGACTTCAAACGCCGAAACGCCGCTCACGCAGGATATGACGCCGCTCCTGACGCTAGATGTCTGGGAACACGCCTATTATCTCGATTACCAGAACGCGCGTAACGTCTATATTTCGACCTTTCTCGATCACCTGGTCAATTGGGATTTCGCAAGCGAAAACCTTGCGAAATAGTCGGCGTTTCGACGGAAAGAAAAAAACGGCCCCCATTGAGGGGCCGTTTTAATTGCACCGCTCGCGCATTCTAGGCCTCGGCCGTCGCCGCCTTCACCTTCGACCAGTCGCGCTTGACGCCGGTCCACATGAGGAAAGGCGCGGCGACGAAAATCGAGGAATATGTACCGATCAGGATGCCGAAAATGATCGCGCCGGTGAAGCCGCGCAACACCTCGCCGCCGAAGAAGAAAAGGGCGACAAGCGAAAGAAGCGTCGTACCGGACGTCATGACGGTTCGCGTCAGCGTCTCGTTGATCGTCAAATCGATAAGCTCGGCCAGCGGCATTTTCTTGTATTTGCGCAAATTCTCGCGCACGCGGTCGAAAACGACGACAGTGTCGTTCATCGAATAGCCGACAATCGTCAAAAGCGCCGCAATCGTCGAAATGTTGAAATCGAGGCGCGTCACCGAGAGAACGCCCATCGTGATGGCGATGTCGTGAAACAGCGCGACGATCGACCCGACCGCGAATTGCCACTCGTAACGCCACCAGATGTAAAGAACCATCAAGACGACGGCGAGGCCGACGGCGAGCGCGCCCTTTTCGATCAATTCGCCGGAAACCGTCGCGCCGACGACTTCCTGTTTGCGGAAAACAACATCGTCGCCGAGTATTTGTTGTAACTCGGCGCGAACCTCGTCGGCGGCGCGTTGCTGGGCGGCGTCGAAATCCTCGCCTTCTCGCGGATCCTGCTGCGCGACGGTGACGAGTACGCCCTTTTCGCCGGCGCCGACATCCTGAATTTCGGTAACCGCAACCTCGCCGAGATCGAGCGCGCCGAGGCCGGAGCGAATGGCGCCGAGATCGACCGCACCTTCCTTTTCAACCTCGATCGTCACGCCGCCCTTGAAGTCGACCCCGAAATTGAGGCCCATCGTGGCGACAGCCGCAATGGACGCGACCGCGAGAAGGAAGGAAAACCCGACGGCCGCAAACCGGCCCTTGGTGAACGGGATTTTTGTGTTGTCGGGAACAAGTTTCAAAAGCATCGCTGTGGTCCCCGATTACAGTTTGATCGTCTTCGGACGCCGCCCAAGCACATAAAGCCCGGCGAACAGTCGCGTGATGACGTAGGCGGAATAAACCGAAGTGACGACGCCGGTCGCAAGCGTCACGGCGAAGCCGCGCACCGGACCCGCGCCCAGAACAAACATGATGAGCGCGGCCACGAAGGTCGTAACGTTCGCATCTACGATCGCCGACAGCGCCTTTGAAAATCCCAGCTCTACCGCCTTGACGGGCGGTTTGCCCGCCAGAACTTCCTCGCGGATACGCTCAAAAATGAGAACGTTGGCGTCGACCGCCATGCCGATCGTCAAAACGACGCCGGCGATGCCGGGAAGCGTCAATGTCGATCCGAAAAGCGAAAGCGCGCCGCACAGCAATATGACGTTGGAGACGAGCGCAATGTCCGCGTAAATCCCGAACCTGCCGTAACTCATCAGCATATAGACGACGACCGCGATAAAACCGATCAGCAGCGAAAATGTTCCGGCCTTGACCGAGTCCGCGCCGAGGCCGGCGCTGATAGAGCGCTGTTCGAGCGTTGAAAGCGGTGCGGGAAGCGCGCCGGAACGGATGAGCGTTGCGATGCGCTGGGCTTCATCGGGTGAAAAATTGCCGGTGATGCGGCCCTGCCCGCCCGGAATGGCGCTTTGAATGACCGGAGCCGAGATGATTTCATTGTCAAGCACGATCGCGAACTGCTCGCCGATATGATCGCGCGTATAGTCGGCGAAACGCCGCGCGCCGCGACTGTCGAACGCGAAATTGATCTGGAAACCGCCGCCGTCATTGTTAAGGCCCGCCGACGCGCTTTCAACCATATCGCCGGTGACTTCGGGGTCTTCGAAAAGCACCAGCGCGCCCGGCCCTTCCGAGGCCGACATCGGCGTCAGCATGCGGCCCGGCGGCAAGATGCCGGCTTGAATCTCCTCGGACGAAACCGACCGGTCGACGCGGTGGAACGACAATTGTCCGGTGCGGTTGATGATCTGCTTCAGGGCTTCAGGATCGTTGTCGCCCGGCGCCTGGACGACGATGCGATCCTCGCCCTGCGGCTGGATAAGGACTTCCTTGTTGCCTGCGGGGTCGATCCGCCGGCGCACGACCTCGATCGAATCGGCGAGCGCCTCCTGCCCGTAGGCGCGTCTCGCCTCGGGCGTCAGCTTGATGTCGATGCGCGGGCCGGTGAGCGTCACCTCATAGGGTCTGACGCCCGTACCGACGAGCGCGCCGCTGCGCGTAATGTCGCGCACGCGCTTTGCCGCCTCCTCGATCTGCGCTTCGTCGCGAATTCGAACGCTGATCGTGTCTTCGCCGGAATTCACCGTGGGAAGCGATTGGAGCTGTACGCGGTCCCGGCCGCCTGAGGGACGCATCGCCCGCTGCACTTCCTGGCGCAGATTGGTCAGCCGGTCATCGATGACTTTCTTCGTATCGACTTCGAGAAGAAGATAAGAGCCGCCCTGCAGGTCGAGGCCGAGATTTATGCGGCTTTTCGGCATGAAGCCCGGCCAGCCGGCGACGACTTCCTTGGGGTAGAAATTCGGCGCCGCGAGAATGGCCGCGATGACAACGCTCGCGGCGATCAGCGCTTGCTGCCAGGGTCGAAATTGGAGCATCGAAAACTCGCGCGAGGATCGTCCGCCCCCGCCCTTTCCTGTTTATTTGTCGTTTGCGGGCGCGGACGGTTTCGTTCGGACCTCTGTCAATGTCGACTTGATAACCTTGACGACGACATCGGGCCCAAGTTCGACCATCACTTCATCGTTTTCGAGCAGTTTGGCGATCTTGCCCACCATGCCGCCGGACGTGACGACGACATCGCCTTTGCGCACATTGGCGATCATTTCCATGTGTTTCTTGCGCGCTTGCTGTTGCGGGCGGATGATCAGGAAAAAGAAGAATACGAATACAAGTATGAACGGCGCTAGCTGCAACAGCGGATTGGGCGCGGCGGCGCCGGCGGCCTGCGCATAAGCGGGCGAGATGAACATTTGGCGGATCTCCTTGGCGGGCTGCCTGGAACGGATCGGGAACGCCGCTCGCGCGAGCCGGCGTAAGGGTTCGCGGATATATAGCGATCCATCTCTTGCGCGCAATGACGCGCGCCGATCCGCTTTTGCGAAAATGAGCCTCAGGCCGCTGCGGCGCGCGCGCCTTCAAGCGCCAGGATCGCTTTCTTGCGGGCCGCGCCCCAGCGATAATTATGGACGACGCCGGAGGAAAGAATGACCCGGTGGCAGGGAATAAGCAGCGAGATCATATTCGCGCCCACCGCCGCGCCGACCGCCCGCGCGGCCTTCGGCGCGCCGACCGATTTGGCCAGATCGCCGTAAGTGACGCAGGCGCCGGGCGGAATTCGCAACAGGGCTTCCCAGATCTTGAGCTGGAAATTGGTGCCCTGAACATAAAGTCCGAGCGGCCTGTCGAGCGTCTGGCCGCTGGCGAAGGAAAAGGCGCGCGCGGCGACCGGCGCGATAAAGGCCTCATCTTCCGCGAATGTCGCCGCCGGCCAGTCGCATTTCATTTCGCTGAGAGAACGTTCAAGCCCGTCCGGCTGGGTGAATG
Organism: Parvularculaceae bacterium; assembly: GCA_020446945.1. Classification (GTDB taxonomy): domain Bacteria; phylum Pseudomonadota; class Alphaproteobacteria; order Caulobacterales; family Parvularculaceae; genus Amphiplicatus. The sequence continues at coordinate 107,714 of JAGRDS010000011.1, read as the reverse complement.
AGAGCCAGCATATCCCCTTTTCGGTCGCCCCGATCAGCGTCCGCCCGAACGGGCCGTCAATTTCGGCATGGCGGATCAGTTCGCCCTCCCCCTTGCGCCGGTAGGCGCCGGGCGTCATCGCCTCCGAAACGAGGAAGAGATCGTGCAGGCGAGACGGGCCGGAAAGTCCGGCGGCGAACGCCGCCTCCATAACGCTTGATCCGTCATCCATGGCCCGGCGCGCCTCGCAAGCGGCGAGGAACTGAAGGAAGCGCTTGGGCGAAACGCCGGCGCCTTCCTTGAAAATGCGCTGAAAATGGCCGGGGCTCATGCCGGCCGCCTTCGCCGTTTCCTCAAGGCTCGGCGCGCTTTGCGCATTGGCGACAAGGAAATCGATCGCGCGGGCGATCGGGGCGTAGCCGTCAAGGCGCGCGGATGCGCCGGGCGCGGGTCGGGTCGGGGCGAGGCTGTGGGTCATCATGTTCATCATAGCCGCAATCTGCCCCGTCCGCGCGGGGCGCGCGACCCGGTTCTTGCGGAACCGGCCGGGCCCGCCGGCGCGCGCTTTACCGGACGTTAACCATAAGGGCGCGTTATTTCTCCGCCAAGGAGGGCGCACCCATGGAAGATCTTAAGGACATCATCAGCCTCGGCTTTTCCGGCGCGGATATCGTTCGCGCGCTCGTCATCGCCTTTGTCCTGGCGATTGCGCCGAAAAAGAAGCGCTCTTCCTGGTTCCTCGGCGCGATCGCGCTTTTCATCGACCGCCTTGTCTGGCCGATCGCGGGCATGGGCCTCGCCGGATCGGACATTCATTCGATTTACGCCTCGATCGGCGCGCTCGGCAAAACGCTGGTTGACGATCTCGGGCTGTATGTCGTGCGCTATCTCGGGCTCGTTGTGATGATCGCCGCGTTCATGGCGGTGCGGAACAACCTCAACAACCGCCTCGCGCCGCCGAAGGCGAAAGCCGCCGCGGCGTAATTGTCCGTACATTAATGTATTTGCGGTCGCCTTTTCGTCTGTTTGACGAATCGCCGCTTGAATATGTTAGCGCGCGCTCGCGTCTAAATCATGGGCCAAGCCTGTATTCGCGCGAATGACGAGAGGACTTGGGCCCTATTCTGGCGCGGCGAGGCAGACGGCGGAAAGCTTGTTGCCCAAGGGATCGCGCACATAGGCGGCGTACCAGTGTTCCTCATAGGCCCGGGGGCCGGGCGCCCCTTCATCGGTTCCGCCATGGGCGAGGGCTGCCTCGTGGAAGGCCTCTACCTCAGCGCGGGTGTCGACCATGAAGCCCACGAGCGAGCCATTTCCGAAGGTTGCCGGTTCGCCATTGAACGGGCGCATGGTCCAGACGGTAAAGCCCTCTCCACCGCCGCCCCTGGAATAGCCGCGCCCGGTTGAAAACTCGATGTGCATGCCCCAGCCGATCGCGGCGAAAACCGCATCGTAGAATGCATAGGATTTCGCTGGGTCTTCTACTCCGATTGTTGCGTAGCCGCCGGTCATCCCCGCCATGCTATCCCTCCCGTTTACGGGAGACTACAAAGCGGTTGGGACAAGAACAATTGCTGTCCGCTGGTCGGGGATCGGTACGAACAAAAAACGGGCCCGCGAGGGCCCGTTTGAATTTTGCTATGGCATTAACATGTCTTTCCGGTCAGCGGCGGCACTTTCAAACCCGCCGGAACGCCAGCACCGCATTCAACCCGCCAAAGGCGAAGGAATTCGACAATGCGAGGTCGATGCGCTGCTCGCGCGCCTCGTTCGGACAATAATCGAGATCGCAGGCCGGATCGGGCTCGTCGTAATTGATCGTAGGCGGAACGACGCCCGTCTCCATCGCTTTCAGCGTCGCAATCGCCTCTATCGCGCCGGCGGCGCCGAGAAGATGCCCGTGCATCGATTTGGTCGAGGAAACGACGAGACTGTCGGCGCCGGCGGCGAACACATCGCGGATCGCTTTCGATTCGGTCGGATCGTTGAGCAAGGTGCCCGTGCCATGCGCGTTGATGTAAACGCCGGCCGGATCGAAAGCGCCGACCGTCGATAACGCCGTTTTCATCGCGCCGGCCGCGCCTTCAACCGCTGGATTGATCATGTCCTTGCCGTCGGCGTTCATACCGAAGCCGGCAAGTTCGGCGTAGATTTTGGCGCCGCGTTTTTTCGCCGCCGCGAAATCTTCAAGGACCAGAACGCCGGCGCCTTCGCCGATAATGAGACCTTTGCGATTTTTCGAAAACGGGCGGCAAAGCTCATCGGACATGATGTGCATCGCCTTCCACGTCTCCATCGCCCCATAGGTCAGCAGCGCTTCGGACGCGCCGGCGAGCGCTGCGTCCGCCGCCCCGCTGCGGATCATGTCGGCGGCGACGCCGATCGCATGCGCGCCGGAGGCGCAGGCCGAAGAAATGGCGAAAGCAGGTCCGTTCAATCCGTACCGGATCGACATATGACTGGCCGGCGCATTCGGAATGATCTTCAGGATCGACAAGGGGTGCGGTTTGCGCCCGTGTTTCAGCATGGCGAGATAGGCTGCGTCGAACGTCGTCTGTCCGCCGATACCGGTGCCGACGATCGCCGCCGTTCGGCGCCCGAGACCGCTTGCGAAATCGACGCCCGCGTCCCGGACCGCCTCATCGGCCGCCGCGATCGCCAATTGCGTGAAACGATCCGCGCGCGCCATATCGCGGCCGAATTCCGCGAGGCGGTCTTCAAAACCGTCTATCGGCGCGATGGGGAGCGTGATCGAATACTCATCGCCCGCTTTCAGCGTGCGCACTGAAACGCCGCAGACCGCCTTTTTCGAATTGTCCCAGAATTCGGGAACATTTGCGCCGGTCGCGCAAATTCCGCCGAGCCCGGTAACGACGACGCGGCGAGACATCCGCTATTCTTTCCCCGCGAGTTTCTTAACCGCGTCGATCAGGTCGCCAACCGTTTTCATATCGCCGAGCGCGTTTTCATTGGCGTTGAACGGCACCTCTATGCCGAGCTTCTCCTCGACCTCGTAAATGATTTCAACGATTGAAAATGAGTCGATACCCAGATCGGTGACGAGCGTTTCACGGGTCGGGTCGGAAGTCAGGCCGATCGCGTGTTCCTTGATGATCGCAAGCAATTGCTGGTCCATATCCGACATGATTCCCCTCCGTGTTTTCCAACCCGCTTAGCCGATCTCGGTCAATCGCGAAAGTTCTTGAATTGTAACGGCTGCTCGATCGCAAGACCCTTGACGAAGGCGATGACCTCCTGAAGATCGTCCCGTTTTTTACCGGTTACGCGCAGTTCCTCGCCCTGGATCGCGACCTGGACCTTGAATTTGCCGCTCTTTATTTCCTTGACGATCCGCCTGGCGAGTTCCTTGTCGATCCCCTCTTTCACCTTGACAAGCTGGCGGACCGACTGGCCCGCCGCCGGCTCGACCTTCTGGTAATCGAGCGATCCGGGCGCAATGCCGCGCCGCTGCATGTGTCCCTGCAAAAGCTCATGCATCTGTTTCAGCTTGAGATCGTCATCGGCGCTGATCGCGATGAAGCCCTCCTTCATCTCGACCATCGATTTCGATCCCTTGAAATCATAGCGCGTGCCGATTTCGCGCATGACGTTTTTCAGGGCGTTGTCGGCTTCGGTCATATCGACTTCGGACACGATATCGAATGAGGGCATGATTTATTCTCCGATCTGCGGCCTGTAGGCGTCAATAAATTCCTTCGGCATGCGCGCCGGCTTACCGCTCGCCATCTCGATACAGACGAATTTCGTCCGCCCCCTGAAGACGACCGCGCCGGTCGTCGTCTTGCGCATCTCATAGGCGCGAACCAGGCGCACGCGATTGTCGTTTTCGGCGATCCATGTCGCGACATCGATTTCATCGCCGAGAATGACCGGCGCGACATAATCGAATTCGTGACGCCAGACGACGCAGCCGAAACCGATGCGCCTGTAATCCTCCATCGACAGGCCGAGCGCTTCGGAATGCGCCCATGCGATCTCGTTCGCCCAGTCGATATACCGCGCATTATTGACATGATTGAACGCATCGATGTCGCCGGTCTCCGCGACTTTGCGGATGACAAAAGGCGATGCGACGCGCCGGTTAGAATCTCTTTTCGACATTGCTTTTGTCTAACAATGTCGTTCGCCCGCGTCATCCCACACTTTCGGCCGCGCTTTCAGCGCGAATTACCCCGGCGCAGGATCCGCCGCAAACAAAGCGCGTCAGACGGCCTGTAAGCCGGGTTCTGTCCTTCCGGAGAAGGGACGGCCATTCATCTGGGACGATGCTTGCGCATCGCCTCTAGCTGCCTACCCGGACCGCTCGGAGCGGAGGCGCCCCTGTTCCGAAGAACGCGCGATCCCTATTCGGCATTGCTCCAGGCGGGGCTTGCCATGCCTCATCCGTCGCCGGACGAGCGGTGCGCTCTTACCGCACCTTTTCACCCTTACCTCCCGCAGAAGGCGGTTCGTTCTCTGCGGCGCTTTCCCTCGGACCGTCCGCAAACCGGGCGATCCGGCCGGGCGTTACCCGGCGCCTTGCCTCCATGGAGCCCGGACTTTCCTCGAAAGTTTCCTTCCGCGGCCGTCCGGCCGTCTGACGCGAAAGTGATGTGGGCCCGAAGGCGCAAAGGGTCAAGACAGGCCCCGAGGCCGGGGTTGAAACGAGAACGCGACATGGCGAATGTCACGTCGCGTTTTAAAGAAAGAATTTTATGGATCGCGCCGACCGACACGCCGGAGAGACATTCGCCGCTATGGACGTCGCGGCGCGCATTGCGAAAGATTTTCGCGCAAGGTCGCAGGAAATTCCCCCGCGCGCGCCGGCCGACCATCAAAGCCTGCTCGACGCTTTTAACAAGCCGCTCCCCGATCATCCGCGCCCGGCCGCGCAGGTGATTGAAGAACTCGCGCGCGCCGCAGAGCCCGGACTTTGCGGAAATACGGGCCCGAATTTTTTCGGCTGGGTGCAAGGCGCATCGCACGGCGCCGGCGTCGCCGCCGACTGGCTGACGAGCGCGTGGGGCCAGAATATCGGACCCTATCGCACGTCTCCCGCCGCTGCGGTCGCCGAAATGGCCTGCACCGGTTATCTGCTTGACCTGCTCGATCTGCCGCGCGGGGCGTCGATCGGATTCGCATCCGGCGCGACGACTTCAAGCCTTATCGGCCTTATCGTCGCGCGCGATGCGGTGTTGAAGCGCGCCGGCTTCGACCTGCGCAAGGAAGGAATTTTCTCCGCGCCCGCGGTGACGATCGTTCTCGGCGAGGAGGCGCATTCGACGATTTACGCCGCGCTATTCTATCTCGGCTTCGGCGAGGAAAATTTCGCCAAAATAAGGGTCGATGACGAAGGGCGCATGCGCGCAGACGATCTCGCCGCGCGCCTGCCGCAGATAAAGGGGCCGAAAATCATTGTCGCGCAGGCCGGTCACATCAACTCCGGCGCCTTCGATCCGTTTACGGAAATTTCGCGCCTGGCGCGCGAACATGACGCCTGGATGCATATCGACGGCGCATTCGGCCTGTGGGCGCGCGCGGCGGCGTCAATGCGCCATTATTGCACGGGCGCCGATCTCGCCGATTCATGGTCGGTCGACGGCCACAAATGGCTCCAGGCGCCCTATGATTCGGCCTTCGCCATCGTCAAGGATCCGGCGAGCCATGAAGCTTCGATGCGCATCGCCGCGAGCTATCTCGATCCGCCGCCCGAGGGTGCGCATGACCCGTCGGCGCGGGTGATCGAATTGTCGCGGCGCGCGCGCGGCTTTCCGCTTTGGGCGCTCCTTCAAACGCTCGGCCGATCCGGCGTCGTTGAAATGATTGAACGCCATTGCGATTGCGCGCGCTATTTTGCGGGCCTTCTTCGCGGCGATCCGCGCATTCATATTCTCAACGATGTCGTCATCAACCAGGTCGCGCTCGCTTTCGGGCCGCCCGGCGCGGAGGGCGATGCGCTCACCGCCGCGATTATCGCCGGCGTGCAGGCGGAAAATGCAAGCTATGTCGGCGGCGCCGTCTGGAAGGGCCGGCGCATCCTGCGCGTTTCCGTCTCCTCGAACCTCACCGAACGCCGCCACATGGAAACGCTCGCCGGCTCGATCCGGCGTGCGCTCGACGCAGCGGCGCGCTGACTGGCGGCGCGCTGGCTGGCGGCGCGCTGATTGGCCGAATTTTTAGTTTATATCTAAAACAATTTGCTTGACCGCGTATATTTTATATCTAAAATATTTCCCGGCAGGCGGAGAATCACATGGCGCTTACGGGAAAACGCGCGCTCGTCACCGGCGGCGGATCGGGCATCGGCCTTGCTATCGCGCGGGTGCTGACCGGCGCGGGTTGCGACGTCGCGATCGCCGGTCGCGACGAAGGTAAGCTGAAGGCCGCCGGCCTGCCCTGGTTCGCCGTCGATGTGACAAACGATGAATCAATCGCCGCTTTGGCGGCGAACGCCGGACCGATCGACATTTTCATCGCTAATGCGGGCGCGGCGCCGACGGCGGCGACGCTGAAAACTTCGCGCGCGACATGGGACCGCGCGATCGCCGTCAATCTGACGAGCGTGTTCGCCTGTACGCAAGCCTTTGCGCCGCAGATGATCGAACGCGGATGGGGCCGTTTCATCGCCGTCGCCTCAACCGCCTCCCATCGCGCCTATCGCTATACGGGCGCCTACGCGGCCGCCAAGCATGGCGTTCTCGGCTGGATCAGAACGCTCGCGATCGAGCATGCGAAAACCGGAGTCACATTCAATGCGATTTGTCCGGGTTTCACCGACACGCCCCTGCTGAACGACGCGGTCAATCGCCTCGCCGCGAAAACCGCCGGCGACATCGACGCGGCGAAACGCGCGCTGGCGAAAGACAATCCGGCCGGGCGGCTGGTGCATCCCGACGAGGTCGCCGCCGCTGCGCTGTTCCTGTCGGGCGAGAGCGCGGCCTCGATCAACGGACAATCGCTCATCATTGACGGCGGGGAACTCGCGTCATGAGCGGGACGGGCGAAAGCAGGGAAGCGGTGCGCGCCTGGCTCGCCCTTCTCAACGCCTCGCGCGGCCTTGAAAAGGCGGTCGACGCCGGAATGCGCACGCGCTTTGGACATTCTATATCGCGCTTCGATGTTCTTTCCGCGCTCGATCGCGCCGGCGCGGCGGGGTTGCGCGCGGGCGCCCTGACCGAAAGGCTGATGGTCTCCGACGGCGCCACAACGCAGGTGACGGCGCCGTTGATCCGCGAAGGGCTCGTAAAGCGCGCCGCAGACCCGAATGACGGGCGCGTTGCGATATTCACCCTGACGCGCAAGGGTGAGAAAATATTCGCCGACATGGCCGGCGAACACCGGGCGTGGATTGACGAAGCGTTCGCGGGTTTGTCGCCCGCGCAACTTAAAACCCTGCGACGCCTGCTCGCCGATATCGACCCCGCAAAAATCGCCCGTTCAAAAAGGACAGCCGCATGAAACCGGAAAGTTTCAAGCCTAAACATTTCAAATGGACGTTCGAAGACGGCGTCGCGCGCGTATCGCTTAACCGGCCCGAGCGAAAAAATCCCCTCACCTTCGATTCCTACGCGGAATTGCGCGATACGTTCCGCGAACTCGTCTATCAAAGAGAGGTGCGCGTCGTCGTTTTCGGCGGTGAAGGCGGCAATTTCTGTTCCGGCGGCGACGTTCACGACATAATCGGTCCGCTGACGAAAATGGGAATGCCGGAGCTTTTGAATTTTACGCGCATGACCGGCGATCTCGTCAAGGCGATGCGCGGCTGCCCGCAGCCGATCATCGCTTCTGTCGACGGCGTCTGCGTCGGCGCCGGCGCCATAATTTCGATGAGCGCCGACCTTAGATACGCGGCGCCGGAGGCGAAGACGGCTTTTTTGTTCAATCGCGTCGGCCTCGCCGGGTGCGATATGGGCGCGTGCGCAATCCTGCCGCGCATCATCGGACAGGGCCGCGCCTCCGACCTTCTTTTCTTCGGCCGCACCATGTCGGCGGAAGAAGGCCGCGCCTGGGGCTTTTTCAACGACATCGTGCCGGCGGAAAAACTCGACGCCCACGCAATGGCGATGGCGCGCAAGCTGGCGGCCGGGCCAGCCTTTGCAAACTCCATAACCAAAAACCAGCTCAATATGGAATGGGATATGAGCCTTGCGAGCGCTATCGAAGCCGAAGCGCAGGCGCAGGCGATCTGCATGAAGACGAATGATTTCAAGCGCGCCTATGACGCATTCGTCGCAAAACAAAAACCCGTTTTCGAGGGCGACTAGATGTCTGACAAAACGTTCCTCGACTGGCCGTTTTTCGATCCGCTCCACGGCGATATCGCGCGCAATCTCGATGCCTGGGCGACGGCGGAATTGCCAGCCATCGTCGATGCGCCCGGCGCGCACGAGAGTGTCGATGATACGTGCCGCGCGCTCGTCAGGGCGCTGGGTCGCGGCGGCTGGCTTCGCTACGCCGTACCGAAGGAATTCGGCGGCGCGCTTGAAACGCTCGATGTTCGCGCGCTCTCGATCATTCGCGAAACGCTGGCGCGTCATTCGGGGCTTGCCGATTTCGCGTTCGCGATGCAGGGGCTCGGTTCCGGCGCGATATCGACTTTCGGATCGCCGGCGCTGAAAAGAAAATACCTTCCCGCCGTCGCCGCCGGCGAAAAAATCGCCGCCTTCGCACTGTCAGAGGAAAACGCCGGCTCGGATGTCGTCGCGATGTCGACGAATTTGGTGAAAACGGCGCGCGGTTACGCCGCCAACGGCGAAAAAACCTGGATATCGAATGGCGGCGTCGCCGATTTCTACACGCTCTTTGCGCGCACCGGCGAAGGAACGAAAGGCGTCAGCGCCATTGTCATTGATGCGACGAACGAGGGGTTGACGGTCGCCGAACGCATCGATGTGAGCGCGCCGCATCCGCTCGCCCGCTTGCGCTTTGCCGATTGCGCGGCGCCGGAGGATCATTTGATCGGCGCCGAAGGCGACGGGCTAAAGATCGCGCTCGGCACGCTCGATATTTTCAGGACGACAGTCGGCGCCGCCGCACTCGGCTTTGCGCGGCGCGCGCTTGATGAAACGACGAATCGCGCATCCTCGCGCGCCATGTTCGGCGCGACGCTCGCCGATCAGCCGATCGCGCAGGCGATGCTCGCCGAAATGGCGCTCGATATCGACGCCGCCGCCCTCCTCATCTACCGCTCGGCATGGACGAAGGACATTCTGAAAACGCGCGTCACGCGCGAGGCGGCGATGGCGAAACTGTTTGCAACGGACCGGGCGCAGCAAGTGATCGACAAGGCTGTTCAGCTGCACGGCGGGCTCGGCGTCAAAAAGGGATCGAAGGTCGAAGAACTGTACCGCGAAATCCGCGCCCTCAGGATTTATGAAGGCGCATCGGAAGTACAGAAGATCGTCATCGCGCGCCAGCATCTTCAAAATTTTACAGGGGGGCGCGCGTGACGCGGAAAATTCTTCAGCCCGAAGGCTGGCCGCGACCGAAAGGCTATGCGAACGGCATCGCCGCGAGCGGGCGCATGATCTTCACCGCCGGCGTTGTCGGCTGGAACGAGGACGAGAAATTCACCGCCGCAGATATGGCGGGCCAGTTCAGGCAGGCGCTTGTCAATACGCGCGCAATCCTCGCCGAAGGCGGCGCGGAGCCCCGCGATATCGTGCGCATGACCTGCTTTGTCACGGACAAGAGGGAATATCTCGACAGCCAGAAGGAGATCGGCGCGGCCTGGCGCGAAATCTTCGGCGCGGCGTTTCCCTGCATGGCGCTTGTCCAGGTCGTCGCGCTTGTCGAGGACGAAGCGAAAATCGAAATTGAAACGACAGCGGTGGTGTCATGAAGATTACTGTGATCGGCGGCGGACCCGGCGGGCTTTATTTCGCGCTTTTGACGAAAAAGCGTATGAAAGACGCGGTCATCGACGTTTACGAACAGAACCGCCCCGACGATACTTTCGGTTTCGGCGTCGTCTTTTCCGATGAAACGCTTGATGAATTTTTGAGCCGCGATGCGAAATCCTATGAAATGATAAAAGATCATTTCGCCTGCTGGCAGGATATCGTCATTGAACACGAGGGAAACCGGACCGTTGTCGGCGGCAACGGTTTCGCCGGCTGTTCTAGAAAAACCCTGCTTGAACTCCTTCAGATGCGATGCCGGGACGAAGGGGTCAATCTGCATTTCGAAGCCCATGTCGATGCGGCGAATTTCGAAGAGAGATTCGCCGACAGCGATCTCATTCTTGTCGCCGATGGCGTGAACAGTGCGATCCGCAAGAAATATGAGAAGGAATTCGGCGTTACGCTTGAGAACAAGCGCAACAAATTCACCTGGATGGGTTCGACGCGGCCGCTTGACGCATTCACCTTCTTCTTCCGCCGCACGGACAAAGGGTATTTTTGCGCCCATACATACCAGTATGAAGAGGGCGCATCGACCTGGGTTATCGAAACGACGCCGGAAACCTGGGATGCCTACGGCTTTGAGGGCATGAGCGAGGAAGAAAGCGCGCGCACGCTCGAAGAAGTATTCAAAGACGAGCTCGACGGTCATAGGCTGTTGGTCAATCGATCGATCTGGCGCAATTTCCCCAAGATTCAGTGCGCGAAATGGAGCGTCGGCAACATCGTCCTCCTCGGCGACAACAAGGCGACAGCGCACTGGTCGATCGGCTCCGGTACGAAGCTGGCGATGGAATGCGCGATCTCGCTTTCGGATTCGGTTGTCGATAATGCTCCAAATGTCCCCGCCGCGCTCGCCCAATATGAAAAAGAGCGGCGTACGCCCGTCGAAGTGACGCAGCACAATGCGGAAGTCTCCTTAAGATTTTTCGAAGACATGCCGATGCATTGGGACAAGGAGCGTTACGAATTCGCCTTCACGATAATGTCGCGCGCAAAATCCCTGACCTGGGACAATATCAAAATGCGCGACGCCGGCTTCATGGAGAATGTCGAGGCCGAATTTTACGACCGCTATGCGCGCAGGACTGGCCTTGATATCGCCGGCGACAAACCGACGCCGATGTTCACGCCGTTTTCGCTCCGCGGGCTCACGGTTTCAAACCGCGTCGCGATGGCGCCGATGGCGCAATATTCCGCGATAGACGGCGAATTGAACGACTGGCATTTCAATCACTACGCCGCACGCGCTTTCGGCGGCGCCGGGCTGATCTTTACGGAAATGACCTGTCCGACGCCGGATGCGCGCATCACGACGGCCTGCACCGGGCTCTGGTCCGACAGGCAGGAAGCGGACTGGAAACGCCTTGTCGGTTTTATTCACAAATCAACGCCGGCGCGGATCGCGCTCCAGCTCGGCCATGCCGGGCGCAAGGGTTCGACCAAAACGCCGGCCGAAGGCATGGATATGCCGATGGGCGCAGGCGACTGGCCGCTCTTTTCCGCCTCGCCTATCCCTTACATTGAGGGCGTTTCGCAAATTCCCGCCGAACTGTCGCGAGCGGAAATGGACAAAGTGCGCGATTCTTTCGTCGCGTCGGCGACGCGCGGCGCGCGCGCCGGTTTCGACATGCTCGAACTTCACTGCGCGCACGGTTACTTGCTGGCGAGTTTCCTGTCTCCGCTGACCAATCAGCGTTCGGACGAATATGGCGGGAGCGCGGAAAATCGCGTCAGATACCCGCTTGAAGTGTTCCGGGCCGTGCGCGAGGTCTGGCCTGAAGAAAAACCGATGTCGGTTCGCCTTTCCTGCTCCGACTGGGCGCCGGGCGGGGTTACGCTGGACGAAATTCGTATCTACGCGGAAGCGTTCAAGGCGGCGGGCGCCGATATCATACATTGCTCGTCCGGCGAAACCGTGAAATGGCAAAAGCCGGTATATGGCCGCATGTGGCAAACGCCCTTTGCGGAATTCGTAAAGAATACCGTCGCCGTTCCGACGATCGCCGTCGGCGATATCACTTTGCCCGAGCAGGTGAACATGATCGTCGCCGCAGGGCGCGCCGACATTTGCGCCCTCGCCCGTCCGCATCTGAACAATCCGTTCTTCACGCGCCAGGCGGCCGGCCATTACGGGGTCAAAAGCCTTGGCGGCAATTCAATGGGCTGGCCGGCCCAACTGAAGTCAGGCGAATACCAATTGTATCGCGAAGCGGAAAAAGCGAACGAAAAGGCGCTCGACCTGGCGGTGAAGGCGCGCCCGAATCGCCGCCACTACCAGAAAGCGCAGGCGTAAGAGCCGCGGCGGTCCGAAATCGCCGCGCGCGGCGCAATGATACCAACGCTCAGGCGTCGATCATCGCCAGGACGCGCAAGGGACTGCCGGAGCCGTTCTTGATTTTCAGCGGCGGCGCGATAATGAGCGCGCCGCGCGCCGGCAGCTGGTCGAGATTGGCGAGACACTGGAGACCGAATTTGCCGGCGCCGTGCAGCAATGTATGCGCGGGATATTGCGGCTCGAAACCATGCGCCTGCCCGGCGTCGGTGCCGACGGTTTCAACGCCGAAGCCGACCGCGTCGCGTTCGATCATCAAGCGGACGGCGCTGGCGTCCGGGCCCGGCGAATGCGCGCCGTCTTCGCGCAGATTGAGATAGTCGTTCCATTCGCGTTTTGACCAGTCGGTGCGTAACAGCACCCACCAGCCATGAGGAATTTCGCCGTTCTTCTTTTCCCAGTCGCGAATATGATCGGCGGTCAGGACAAAATCCGGATCGGCGGCGACTTCGCGCGTGAAATCGAGAACGCAGGCCGGACGCACGAAACCGTCGACCGCGAGCGTGTCAACCGACGAATTCGGAATGTCCTTGCCCGTGATCCAGTGAACCGGCGCGTCGAAATGCGTTCCCGTATGTTCGTTGCAGGAAAAATTGCGCCAGTACCAGGCCGGTCCGCGTTCATCGTAGCGGGAGACCTCTTCAATCTTGAACGGCGCGCATTGGCCGAACTGTTCGGGCAGGATTATCACTGGAAAATCCGGGTCGAGCGGATGGGTCAGGTCAACCGTCCTCACTTTTCCGCCCATCAACGCGGCGCCGAAATCATTTACGCTGCTCATGGTCAATCTCCCTTTTTGTTCGAAGTTTGCGCGGCCGGCTGTTCGCCGGAATTTTTGCGCCGGCGGCGCACCATGTTCACGATGCTTTGGCCTTCATGTCCGCCGGCGCCTGTTCAACCTCCTCATAAGGCGAACGCGCGAGATTGGCGCGTATCTGCTTCATCACGCTTATCGTCAATGCGATTTCACGCTCATCGACGCCTTCGATTACACGCTCAAAGACGCGCTGGCCGATTTCCTGCACCTGCTTCAGCGCCCTTGACGCTTTCGGCGTCATTGTCACCTGGATGACGCGCTTGTCGCCCTCGCGGGCCTGACGGACGATCATACCTTCCTGTTCCAGGCGATTGAGAACGCGCGTCAGCGTCGGCAGTTTCGTCACAGTGCGGCGCGCGATTTCGCCGACGGAACTCGGCGATTTGTCGTGCAACTGCATCAGGACGCGCCACTTCATCGTATCGAGACGAAAGCGTTTCAGCTCTTTCGCCATCTCCTCGCTATAGGCAGCGGCGGTTCGAATGAGATTGTAGGGAAGATATTCTTCAAGATCGAAACCCGCGTCTGACGGGCCGCTCCTCAACCGGGATTTTTTTTCGACAGCCATACGCCCCGCCTATGCCGCTTTCGGCGGCTGATTGAGTTTTGACAATTCAGCGCGCAGCGCCGCGCCTTCCTCGTCGCGCAATGCTGCATCGCGCAGCCGGACAAGGGTTTGCGCCGGCGACGGCGTTGCTTTCGCCGCATCCAGCGCGTCGATGATCGCGCGAAAGCTCGACAGCCCGCGCGCATGCGTGTCGCTGTATCCTTTAATAAGGCGCTGCAATGAGGCTATCGCACAGGCGAGCGCGTAATCGCGCGGCGCTTCGTCGCCGATCATGCGCAGCCAGCTTTCGATGCGCGCCTGCTCAGTTTCGTAGCGCATGCCGGAGCGGCGCAGCGGGCGCAGCGCCGACAGCGCGCTCAACATCATGAATCCCGAAAGATTGGTCGTTGCGACGCGGCGCCTTTTGCCGAGTACGGCGTCAAACGCCTTGCGCGCGGCGGGCGATTTGACAAGCGCGCGCGCCATAACAGGCGGAAGCAGGTCGCAGGCTTCTTCGAGGCGCGGATGCATGAATTCCCAAACCCTGACGATCTGGTCCGGCGCAGCGCGCACATCCGCGCGAAATCGCGCAAATCGACTGGCGCGCGTTTTAAGATCGGCGACGCGAATTACGTCGTCATACGCCATCGCAAGCGCCAGATATTTCGCCGCCGCTTTCGATAGCTCAAAGCCTCGCGCCTCGCCGCCGCAACCTTGGTCGGTGCGCACGATCTCCTGCAAGCGGTCGAGATAAAGGTCGCCGTAACGAATGTCCTGAAAATCAACGGCGCGTTTTACGCCCTCGCGCGCCACGGGCCGGACCAAGCCGGGAAATTCCTCAAGGCGCGCGAGAAGCGGGCGAACCGCAGGCGCCGCATCCGTTCCGGGCGCGCTGCGGCCGGGGACGGGCGCGTCCAGTCCAGGGGCGGGCGCGACAAGTCCGGCGACGGGCGCCGGCGCGCGTTCCCGCGCGGCTTCATATCCGGCGGCAAATCCTTTGAGGTTTTTATCGACCGCGCGCCCGCCTTCGCGGATCACGTCTTCAAAAACGCCGCGCTCGACCGGCATCGCGCCGGCGCCGGCGATAGCGCCGAGCAACACCGCGCTGATCGCGGCGCCCGCTTCCTCGCCGGCCTTCTCCATATCGAACCAGACTGTGCGCCCGGCCGCCTTTTCGACCTCGGCGCGGACCGCGTGAGCGCCCTGACGCCCGTCGCTCATGGCGATTTTCTCGCCGATCGAGAAAACCCGGTGCGTCGATGCGATGAGCGTCGTCCGCTTCGAGACGAAACCGCGCATCAGGGCGCGCCCGGCCTCCATCATCTCGGCCGCGATAACGAGATCGACGTCGCCCGGCGCCGGCATCAACGCGAGAATGGGCGGCGCGCCTTTTTCGTCCGCAACAGATTTCGCAAACAATTCGACATAATAGATCGTCGCGCCCGTGCGCTGCGCGACGCCGGGAACAGATGTCGATTGCGCGATGAATCCGGCGCGCTCGCCCGCTTTCACCAGCCAGTCGGCGAGTACGCCGCCGCCCTGCCCGCCAAGCGCCATGATTGCGATTTTGATCGCCTGCGCGCTCATTCGCCGTCTCCAAACGCAAACCTCGCGCGGCGCGCATCGGCGCCGCGCTGGAAAAAGCCGATCACAGCAGCGCGACACCGCGCGAAAAACCTGTCGACCGCCCCCGGATTATAGACCAGCTCGGCGCGATAGAAGGACGGGCACAGAACCGCAGAATGCGCATTCTCGCCGCAAACGCCGCAGCCCACGCAATCATTGTTGACATAGGCGACGGGATCCTCGCGCAACGGATCCGGATTGTCGCGAATAGTGAGCGAAGGGCAGCCGGAAATCCGGATGCAGCTGTGATCGCCGGTGCAGGTATCGGGATCGACGCCGTAGCGCGCGCGTACGACGCGCTTTCCCTCCCTGATCGCCTTGTCGCGCAAAGGCTTTTCGCGCCGCTGCCGGTTCAGCATGCATTCGGCCTGCGCAATGATGACTTTCGGGCCTTTTTTTGCGGTCGTCATTGCGTCTTTCAAAACGCGCTTCATGCGCGCGATGTCATAGGTATGAACCTCTTCGATCCACTCGACGCCGATGCCCCGCACCGCTCTGGCGATCGGATTGTTCGTGCTTTTTGTTTTATTCGATGCGCGCGACGACAGAATATCCTGCCCGCCGGTCGCAGCCGAATAGCCATTGTCGATGACGATCAGCACATTGTCGTTCTTGTTGAACACGGCGTTGCCGACGCCGCTTGTCAGGCCGTTATGCCAGAAGCCGCCATCGCCCATCATGGAGACCGTTCGCTGTTTCGCTTTCGCGCCGAAAGCCGACGCGCCGGCCCAGCCGAGGCCGTAACCCATAGTCGTATTGCCGATATCGAAAGGCGGCAGGATCGAAAACAGGTGACAACCGATATCGCAGCTGACGTGAAACTTGCCGATGTCTTTTTCGACCTGCTTCATCGCGGAAAAAACCGGGCGCTCCGGACAGCCCGTGCAAAACCCGGCAGGCCGCTGCGGCACGGCGGCGGCGAGATCGGTGACGGCGAAACCGGGCGCGCCCGCGCTTTCAGGCGGCGCGCAAAGCGCGTGCGCCGGCGCATATTGCGCGAAAAATTTCGTCAACCCGTCAAGAATGACGCCGCTCGTATATTCGCCGGCGCGCGGCAATACGTGCTTGCCGATGACTTTCGTTTGAATGTCCGCCTTGCGAAGGATCGATTCAACCGCCTGCTCGATATATTCCGGCTGGCCTTCTTCGACCAGCAACACCGCTTTCTTGTCGAGACAGAACCCTTTCACCTCGTCGTCGATCAAGGGATAGGTCACGTTAAGACAATAGATTGGAATGTCCGTATCGCCGAATGCGTTTGATAGCCCCGCAAGCTCCATCGCGCGATTCAAAGTATTGTACAGACCGCCCTGTACGATGATCCCGACTTCGCCGCGATCGCCGCCCAGAAATTCGTTGAGACGATGCTTGCGGATAAAGTCGACCGCCTTCGGCCAGCGGTCTTCTATCTTCTCGGCTTCATGCGCAAAATTCGAAGGCGGCAGCACGACGCGGCTGTATTCGCGCGTCGGCTTTTCCATCGCATCGCTGAGACCGAATTCGGCGCGAATATTGTCCTTGGCGACGAACGATCCGTATACGTGGCACGCCCGGATGCGCAACTCCAGAAATACCGGCGTTTTCGATGCCTCCGAAAGTTCAAATCCTTTCTCGACCGCATCAACGATCGAAGCGAGGTTCGGACGCGGATCGAGGAGCCACATCTGCGATTTCATCGCAAAGGCGTGGCTTCTCTCCTGCATGATCGACGAGCCTTCGCCGTAATCCTCGCCAAGAATGATGAGCGCGCCGCCCGTAACTCCGCTTGAGGCGAGCTGCGACAGCGCATCCGAGGCGACATTTGTGCCGACGGTCGATTTCCAGGTGACGGCGCCGCGCAGCGGGTAGTTCACGGACGCCGCGAGCATCGCGGCGGCGGCCGCCTCGCTTGCGCTCGCTTCGAAGTGGACGCCAAGCTCGCCCAGGATTTCCTGCCCGTCGGAAAGCACATCCATCAAATGCGAAATCGGCGCGCCCTGATAGCCGCCGACATAGGAAACGCCGGATTGAAGCAGCGCTTTCGTCACCGCGAGAATGCCCTCGCCGCGAAAAACCTCGCCGTCGCCGATCCGGAGACGTTCAACCTCCCTGGCGAATGAGCGTTCCGCCATAGCGCCAACCCCTTTTCCTTCCCGTGCGCACGCTATTTCATAATATTTGATTTTTCAATTGATATTCGATAACATATTTTCGGCCTTTTGCGGGAAATGGCGCATGTCCGCTCATGCGGAGCGGCGCGATATCGGAGCGATTATGGATAGACGCCCGCAAATTGAACCAGGCCGCATTCCCGGCGCTGTCCGACGCCTCGCTGAACGGCTTTGTTGCGACGAAAGCGCCGGTTTCACCCATGTGAGACTTTTGCAGAACGGCCGGATGCGTCGCGACGGCGCATCCGGATGGATGAAGTTCAAAGCGCGCCAGCACATCGAGACGAACAGATGCGCATTCAGGTGGATCGCGGAAACGGGGCCTTTTGGCGCTGTCCGCATCAAGGACGCCTTTAACGGCGAACGCGGCGCGCTCAATGTCAGCCTGTTCGGCGTCGCGCCGATCGTGCGTGCGCGGCGCACGCACGAACTCGCCTGCGGCGAACTGATGCGTTACCTCGCCGAGCTTGCCTGGGCGCCCGATGCGATTCTGTCGAACACGTCGCTCTTATGGACGGCGCGCGACGAGCGGCGTTTCACCCTATCGGCCAAAACCGGCCACGCCTTCGCAGAGGTGGAAATTACTCTCGGTAAAGACGGTTTGGTCGAGCAGGTTTTCGCCGCCGACCGCCCCAGGGAGGTTGGCGGCGCGTTCGTTCGCCAACCCTGGCGCGGCGTTTTTTCCGACTATAGACATTGCGGCGGACGCCTCATTCCCACTCACGCAGAAGTCGCATGGATTAACGACGGAGACGTTGAGAGTGTGTGGATCGGCGATATCGTCGATTGGCGCCTGATTTGACGGCGCGGAGTCCTGTCAGGGTATTTTGCAACTACGCGGGCGCCAATCCCAGCATGGCGCGCGCCTCGGCGGGCGAGGCGACCGCGCGACCGGCTTCAGCGGCGCAGCGCGCGAGCGCTTCAATCATCGCGCCGTTCGACGTCGCCTTTTCCGCGTTTGGAAGATAAAAACAGTCCTCAAGGCCGGTGCGCAGATTGCCGCCCAGTTCGGCTGCGCGCCGATGCACGGGCCAGACGTCCGAGCGGCCGATCACTGTCGCCTGCCAGGAGCAACCCGGTTTCTTGTACTTGATCAGCAAAGGCAGGAGTTCGGGATCGGCCGGCATGCCCGAAGCGACGCCCATTACGAAATTATAGTCGGCGTTATCGCTCATGCCGTTTTCAATATAAAGACCGACCGAACGCACGATGCCGATATCGAAACATTCGAATTCCGGCGCCGCGCCGATCTCCTTCATCACATTGATAAAGTCCGTGACCTTCGACACCGGATTGTCGAAAACCATCGGCGGCCACGCCCATGAGCCGTCCTTTCTGGTCTTGAGATAATTGAGCGTGCCGGCGTTACACGCCGCCATTTCCGGTTTGCAGGCGCGCAGATAATCAAGAACGAAATCGTAATCCGGTCCGACGACGCCTGTGGTCATGTTGATGACGACGCCGGGGCACGCCGCGCGGATCGCTTCGTTTATCTCGTTGCAGATGGCCGCATCCCATGTCGGCAGATGACCCATGCCCTCGCGCTGATCGCGGTAATGGACATGCATGATGGACGCGCCGGCGTTATAGGCGCGTCTCGCCTCCCGCGCCATTTGCTCGGGCGTCACCGGAACCGGATGCTGCTTCGGATTGGTGAGAACGCCCGTCAATGCACAGGTGATAACGGCTTTTTCCGGCATATCTTACCTCCCCGTCCCTTTCGGCGCTTCCGGCGCCAGCGAAACGATTTCAGCGCGTATCGCGACCTGATCGCCTGTTCTCGCAAACGTTTCGGCGACAACGCCGTCGCGCGGAGCCTTCAACTGGTGTTCCATTTTCATCGCCTCGATCGTAGCGAGCGTCTGGCCCTTCGCCACATGGTCGCCGGCCTTGACCGCCATGTTCGAAACGGCGCCGGCCATCGGCGCCTTGATGATATCGCCGCCGGCGGCTTCCTGCTCCGCCGGCGCAAGCGAAAGGTCGACATATCGCGCCGAGGCGCCATCGCATTCGATGTCGATGGTCGCGCCGTCGCGGTGGAACCTTGCGCGCCCTTCGCCTTGCACGCTGCGAAAGACGACATTCAAATCGTCTTTTTCCATCAGTTCGATCGCAAAGGATTTTTCGCCGTCGGATATGCAAACGCGATCGCCGACAATGCTCGCTTTTGCGCGCACCGTCTCGCCATCCGGGCGCGCGAGGAACAATGGAAAGCCCGATGCGCCGCGCGAATTCCAGCCGGTCAGCAGATCGCCGAACGGGCGATCGATGAGCGCCGCCGCGACAATCGCCAGCGCCGCCTCGCCGCCCGGCGGCTTTCGTTTCGTAAGACGTTCGACATTTTTTTCGATATAATCGGTTGCCGCCTCCCCCCTCGCAAACGCCGCATCCTCAACGAGATTGATCAGGAAATCGCGATTGTTCACGACGCCGAGCAACAAGGTGTCCTTCAACGCTGAAACGAGTTTTCCCCGCGCCTCGTCGCGCGAGGCGGCGTGAACGATAATCTTGGCGATCATCGGATCGTAATGGGCCGAAATCTCGTCGCCCTCTTCGACCCCCGCATCGACGCGGGCCGCGGCCGATGAACGCCAGACGGCGACCCTTCCCGTTTGCGGCAGGAAACCGGATGCGGGATCTTCCGCATATAGCCGCGCCTCCATCGCCCAGCCGTCGAGGCGGATATCTTCCTGTGCGAGCGTCAGTTTCTTTCCTTCCGCGATGTCGAACTGCATTGCGACAAGGTCAAGACCGGTCGTCATCTCCGTTACGGGATGCTCGACCTGCAGGCGCGTATTCATCTCAAGAAAATAAAACTTGTCAGTATCAGGATCGAGCAGGAACTCGACCGTTCCCGCGTTTTGATAACCGACAGCACGCGCCGCCTCCAGGGCTGCCGCGCCCATACGCTTTCGCGTATCTGCGCTGATCGCCGGCGACGGCGCTTCTTCAATGACCTTCTGGCGCCGGCGTTGCAGCGAACAATCGCGCTCGCCGAGATAAAGGCTGTTTGCGTGCGCGTCCGCCAACACCTGAATTTCGACATGGCGCGCACCCGCGACCGCTTTCTCGACAATAAGCCTGTCATCGCCGAAAGCGTTTCTCGCTTCGCGCCGCGCCGATGCGATCGCATCCGCCAATTCATCGCGCGCGCGAACGATGCGCTGCCCGCGCCCGCCGCCGCCGGCGCTGGCTTTCAGCATCAACGGAAATCCGATGTCTTCGGCGGCCTCTTCAAATCGCGCGACAGATTGATCCTCGCCCTCATAGCCGGGAATGCACGGCACGCCGGCGGCGATCATTCGCCGCTTCGCTTGCGCCTTGTCGCCCATCGCCGCGATCGCAGATGCGGGCGGGCCAATAAAGACAACGCCGCGATTCTCGCACGCCGCAGCGAAGTCCGCGCGCTCCGACAGGAAGCCGTAACCTGGATGAACGGCATCGGCGCCGCAGCGCGCCGCCGCCTCCATGACGGCGGCGATATTCAGGTAGCTTTGCGCCGCGTCAGCGGGGCCTATGCGCACCGCCTCGTCGGCGAAGCGCGCATGGGCCGCGTTCACATCGGCGTCCGAATAGACCGCGACGGTTCTGACGCCACGCGCCTTCGCCGTTTTCATGATACGGATTGCAATTTCGCCGCGATTGGCGATCAGGACTTTGCCGATTGCTCTCATGATCGCTCCGGGCGGCTTGCATCCGGGCTGCATGTCGTTTTTTTGCGCAGGCGATGGCGCATCGGCGTCTTGCGTTGCGCGGGAAAGTTTTGCGTCATCATCACATTCTCGCTACGCCGAAAATATTCGGTCGCAAACGTCGCGCATCCGCTTCCGCAACCGTGTCGAGGCAAAATGCGAGGACTTTTCGCGAATCGCGCGGGTCGATCAGACCGTCATCCCAAAGCCGCGCGGTTGCGAAAAGCGCGCGGCTTTCCTCGTCATATTTTTCCGTAATCGTTTTCGCCATTGCGTCGAAATACGCCGCATTCGGTTCTTCGCCGCGCTTTTTCGCGCTCTCCTCACCGACGATGCGCATTGTCTTCGCCGCCTGCTCGCCGCCCATGACGGCGATGCGGTTGTTCGGCCATGCGAAAATGAAGGCGGGATCGAATGCGCGCCCGCACATGCCATAATTTCCGGCGCCGAACGACGCCCCGATATGCAGGGTTATTTTCGGCGTCGTCATATTTGTGACCGCCTGGATCATCTTGCTGCCGTGCTTGACGATGCCGCGCCGTTCCGCATCCGCGCCGACAAGAAAGCCGGTGGTGTTTTGCAGGAATACGACCGGCGTCCCCGCCTGGGATTGCAACTGGATGAACTGCGCCGCCTTCGCAGCGCCATCGGCGTCAATCGGGCCGTTATTGGAGATAACGCCGACGGCGCGCCCGGCGATTTCCGCGTTAACGCAAACCGTCGCGGCGCCGTATCCGTCTTTGAACCCCAGCATGTCGGAACCATCAACGATCCGAGCAATGTTCTCGCGCACGTCATAGGGCGTTCGATAATCGGCCGGCGTGACACCCAATATCTCATCCGGATCGTAGAGCGGTTCGCGATACGTGCGCGCATTCGCGGCCTGCTCCTTGTTCCACTGCAATTTTGCGACGATCTCTCGCGCGATCCGCAAGCCGTCTGCGTCATCTTCGGCCATATAGTCGGCCGTGCCGGAGACATGAAAATGCATCTGCGCGCCGCCGAGATCTTCATCCGTCGCGATTTCGCCGGTCGCCGCTTTCAAAAGCGGCGGCCCGGCGAGAAACACCTTTGAGCGGCCGCGCACGACGACTACATAATCGGACAGTCCGGTTTGATAGGCGCCGCCCGCCGTCGACGAGCCGTGAACGACCGAGATTACCGGACAACCGGATGCCGAAAGCCGTGCAAGGTTTGCGAACGTTCGCCCGCCCGGCACGAACATTTCCGACTGGCGGAAAAGATTCGCGCCGGCGCTTTCAATAAGCTGAATGAAGGGAAGCTTTTGCTGCAACGCGATTTCCTGCGCGCGCAACGCCTTGTGAACGCCCATCGGCGTCGCCGCTCCGCCCTTGATCCCGGAATCAGACGCCGAGACGACGCAGCGCACGCCCGAAATGAACCCGACGCCGGAAATGCCGCCGCCGCCGGAAATATTGGCGCCGCCGTCATCATCGTGCATCTTGTAGCCGCAAAGCGTTGCAAGTTCGAGAAACGGCGCGCCGCGATCCAGCACGAGCGCGAGGCGTTCCCGCGGCAATAATTGTCCGCGTTTTTCAAATTTCGCTTTCGCACGCGACGATGTTTCGACGATCCTGTATTCGAGACCGCGAAACTCCTCTATCAGGCGAAGATGCGCCGCCCTGTTGGCTGCGAACTCATCCGAGCGAGTATCGATATCGCTTTTGAAAACGGGCATCAGCGCTCCACAATCGCAGATCGGTTATCCGCATTTAGCCGGACACGGATCGCGCCGCTACAGCATGACGCAGTAAACCGGCGTATGTCGCCGCGGTCAGCGTTTCCTGCCGCCGAGGACCGCAACCAGTTCTTCAACCTTCGCCCTGCGGTCGCCGACATTGTCGCCTTTAAGGGCGGTCTCGACGCATGTGTCGATATGGTCATCGAGAATTACGCTTTCGAGGCTGGAAAGCGCGGCCTTGATCGCTTGAACCTGGCGCACGACGTCAATGCAATAACGCCCTTCGTCGACCATGCGCGCAACGCCGCGGACCTGGCCCTCAATGCGGGCGAGGCGCCTAGCGGCGGCGGCTTTCGTATTTGCGGTAATCATGGTTCTTATACCCCGTACCGGGTATTTAGGGACGAAATCGGCCGCAAGTAAAGCGCCGCATTCGAACGCCCAGATCGGCCGACGATTTCGCGATGGGCGCCTTCGGCGCAGCGCGCTGACTTTTGTCAGCTTCACCGGCCTAAACGCCGCGAATCGTCGCCGGATCGATCGTCAAAACGAGACTTATCAGGCAAAAGGCCGCGACATTGGCGATCGCCGCTGCGGCGGAGGCTTTTTCGCGCTTGTGGCCGATAAACATCGTGTGCCCTTTTATGGAGGCGGAAATAAAGAGCGCCAGAATTTCGCGATCTTTCCTGGAAAGATCGGGCCGCATATCGGCTATGACGCGCGCCATCGCATTTCGCTGCACCTCATAAACGCGGGTCATTTCGGCGGCCGCGAAATCGTCATGGGCGGCGAGCGCCCAAAGCGCAGGAAAAAAACCCGACGTTTCCTTCGTCGACAGTTCGATGACGATATGGCGGATCATTTCCTCAAGGCGCTCTTGCGGCGAACGATCCCGGTCCGCTGCGATACGTTCAAAATCTCCCATATGACCCTGAATGACCGCTTCCAGCAGATCACGCAAAAGATCGTTCTTGTTGGCGTAATAATAGGAGAGATTGCCGGCGGTCATATTCGCGCGATCGGCGACGTTGCGCATGGTGAGACGCGGATACCCCTCTTCGACAAGCACATCGCGCGCGGCGGACAGAATTTCCGTCACGGCCTTTCGCCCTCGCGGCGAGGCGGAATTATCGCGCTTTTGAGGTTCGAGCTTTCGCATGCATCAAAGGGAAAAGCCCGGAACTGGGCGAAGTCCAACATGAATGACCCGCCGGCGTTCTGCAATATAGTGGAAAATCTTGTCCAGTATTTCTTTCCTTCGTCATCGCATCTCCACAGAAATAAGTCCGGCTCATATTTTGTCGATTTGCAAAAAATGCCGCAGACACACACAAATTACCCACGGCGCGGACGCTTCGAACAGCGCACCGCGCCGGCATCTGTTTTCCGATGCGGAATTTCGCTAAGGGCGCTTCCATGCACGCCCTGCCGATAGACGCCGTCCTTCCCGCCATACGCAACGCACTCGACGCCGGCTCGCGCCTTGTCCTCGCCGCGCCGCCGGGTGCGGGCAAGACGACCCGTATCCCGCTTGAACTGATCGGGGAGCGCTGGCTTTCGGGCGGACGCATCCTGATCCTGGAGCCGCGCCGCATCGCCGCACGCATGGCGGCTGAACGGATGGCGGCGAGCATTGGCGAGAAACCGGGCGAGACAATCGGCCTTTCGACGCGCATCGACAAAATGGTCTCATCGCGCACGCGCATCGAGGTCATAACCGACGGGCTATTCACCCGGCGCATCCTGTCCGATCCGGAATTGTCGGGCGTCGGCGCCGTCTTGTTCGACGAGTTTCACGAGCGTTCGCTGAATGTCGATCTCGGACTTGCGCTTGCGCTCGATGCGCAGGACGGACTGCGCCCCGACCTGCGCCTTGTCGTCATGTCGGCGACGCTCGACACCGCGCGCGTCGCGGGCGCCATCGGCGCGCCGGTCATAGAAAGCGCGGGCCGCGCCTTTCCGGTCGAAACCCGATATCTCGGCAGGAGCGATGATCGGCTCGAAGATTCGGCGTCCCGCGCCGTGCGGCGCGCCTTACGCGAGCGCTCAGGCTCTATACTCGTTTTCCTTCCCGGCATGGGTGAAATCCGGCGCACCGCCGAACGGCTGGAAGATGCGCCGCGCGATACGATTATCGCGCCTTTATTCGGCGCGCTGTCCCCGGCGGAACAGGATCTCGCCGTCGCGCCCGCACCAGCGGGAAAACGCAAAGTCATTCTGGCGACCGACATCGCCGAAAGTTCGCTGACGATTGACGGCGTCGATACGGTGATCGATGCGGGGCTTGCGCGTATCGCCGAATATGACGCGGCGAGCGGCGCCGTCCAGCTCGTTACGCGGCGCGCATCGCGCGCCAATATCGACCAGCGCCGGGGGCGCGCGGGACGAACATCGCCCGGCGTTTGTTATCGCCTTTGGGACGAAGAAGCGACAAAGGGCCTTGCGGCCGAGCCGCAGCCGGAAATTCTCGCTTCAAACCTCTCCGGCCTTGCACTGGCGCTCGCCGAGTGGGGCGAACGCGATGCCGCGCGCCTGACATGGATCGATCCGCCGCCGGCCGGGCGCCTTTCCGCCGCGCGTGAGGAACTGCGCGATATCGGCGCGATAGACGCGAATGGGGCGTTAACAGAACGCGGGCGCGAGATTGCGCGCCTGCCGCTTGAGCCGCGACTCGCCGCGATGATCGCCGGCGCAGAAGGCGAGGCCGAACGCGGTCTCGCCGCGCAGATCGCCGCACTTGCCGGCGAACGCGGACTTGGCGGCGACAGCGTCGACATCTGCGAGCGGCTTCAAAGATTTCGCCGCGAGACCTCGCACCGCGCGCGCGCCATGAAGGACCAGATCGCGCGCTGGTCGAATTCGAAGGTTTTTGCGGGGCCGGAATCAGCCGGCCGCATAATCGCGCGCGCCTTTCCGAAGATGATCGCGCGCGCCAAGGCGCATGAACCAGGCGCCTATCTGCTCGCGGGCGGGCGCGCCGCGCATTTGAACAAGACCGATCCGTTGTCGAAAGAAAAATGGCTCGCCGTTGCGGTTGTGTCCGGCGCCGCCGCCGCTGCGCGCATCCTCACCGCCGCACCGCTTAGCGAAGCAGACGCACTTCACTTCGGCGGCGTCGAAACAGTCGAACTTGCGCAATTCGAATTCGAAACGCGCGCGCTGAAAGCCGTGCGCGTAAAACGGCTCGGCGCGATTATTCTGGCCGAATCTCCCTTGCCGGCCCCTAATGGCGAAACGGCGCGCGCGGCCTTGATCGATGCAGTGGCGAAACACGGTCTCGACATACTCAAGAATGCGCACGCAATTCGGCAGACGCAGGCGCGGATCGCCCTTCTGCGCAAATTCGGCAACGCCGAATGGCCGGAATTCGGCGACGAGGAATTAATCGCCCGCGCGGAAAATTGGCTGGCGCCGCTGCTCGGCGACCCGCCGGGGCTGGACAAACCGCAAAGCGGCGACATTCGCCGAAATATCGGCGCGCTTCTCGACTGGGCGGCGGGCGAACGGTTGAATGCTCTGGCGCCGCTCAGTTTCAAAACGCCGGCGGGCGCATCCTTGCCGATCGACTACCTTGCGCCCGGCGCGCCCTTGGTCGAAGCGCGCGCGCAGGAATTTTACGGGTTGAAATCCCATCCGTCGATCGCCGGCGGGCGCGCGGCGTTGACGGTTTCCCTGTTATCGCCGGCGCGGCGCCAGATCGCGCTGACAAAAGACCTTCCCGCGTTCTGGACAGGCGGTTATCGCGACATGGCGAAGGACATGCGCGCGCAATATCCCAAACATGACTGGCCGGACGACCCGCAAAACGCCCGAGCGCACCGGGGAAAGACGAAAGCGCGGCTCGCCCGCGAGGAATGACGCCTACTCGATAACCGCCATAGACGCCGCAATTATATCGAGCCCTTCGCGCACTTCGTCGCGCGTCAACGTCAGGGGCGGCGCGATACGATTGACATTGCCGTAAAGCCCGCCGCGTCCGATCAGCAAACCGCGCGAGCGCGTTTCTTCGAGCAGCGCAAGCGAAACTTCCGCGTTTGGTTTTTTCGTTCCGGGCGCGACGAATTCGAGCCCCTGCATCAGTCCCTTTCCACGGACATCTCCGATCGTTTTCGATCCGGCGGCGATTTTCTCTAGCCCTTCGCGCAATTCGCGGCCGCGTTCGAGCGCATTTCGCTGAAGGTCATGCTCCTTCACATAACGCAGTGTCGCCAGCGCGCCGCGGGTCGCCAGTGGATTGCCGCCGAAAGTCGAAAGCGAATTCACCTTGACGCAATTCATCACGTCGGCGCTTGCGACGAGCCCGCCGATCGCAAGACCGTTTCCAAGCCCTTTTGCGAACGTGATGATATCGGGCGTGACGCCATGCGCCTCGTAGCCCCAGAAATTCTCGCCCGTTCTGCCCCAGCCCGTCTGCACTTCGTCGCTGATGAAAAGTACGCCCCGTTCCTTCAGGGCTTTCTGAAATTCGCCGAACAGGCCGTCCGGCGGCGTACCGAAGCCGCCGACGCCGGTGATCGGCTCGGCGATAAGGCAAGCGACATCGCCGGCGCTGGCGACATCGAGAAGTTCGCGCAAATCGCCGACGCAGGCGTCGATATAATCCGCGCCCTTCAAATGGCCGAACGGACTGCGATAGGGATAGCTGCCATGTATGTATGTCACCATGAAAGGCGACAGCGACGAGGGCGACCAGTTTGAATGGCCTGTAACCGGCACGGTCGACATCGTGCGCCCGTGATAGGAATAGCGCATCGCCAGAACCTGGTTCGAACGGCGAAAAGCGGTCGCGAGCATCAACGCCGCATCATTGGCCTCGCTTCCCGACGAAGTGAAAAACACGCGCGCATCCGGGATGCCGGAAAGCGCGGCAATTTCTTCGGCCAGTTCGACCTGCGACTCGATGAGATAAAGCGTCGAGCTGTGGAGGATCTTTCCCGCCTGATCGCGAATCTCATCGACGATTTCGGGAACGTTGTATCCGATCATATTGGTGAGGATGCCGGCGAAAAAATCGAGATATTCAACGCCGTTCGAATCCGTCACACGCCGCCCCTCGCCCGATACGAGCGAAATCGGCTCCTTGTAGTAAAGGCTCATCCAGGCGGGCGTTACCGATTTGTGCCGCTCCAGCAATGAGCGCGTATTCTCGAATTGTCCCATACGGGGCTCCAGGGTTAAGGCGGTTTCAGGCGATCTGTCCCGCGGCCCGCTTTTTCGAGGTTTCTTGCTGCCATGCAAGCATGTTCATTTCTATGAAGAAGAAGGCGACGAGCCACAAAAATGCGTCCCAGGCTTCGAGCGATTCCCCAAGCCACCACCAATAAAGGACGTCAATCAGCAGGATCGCGTATAACAGCAGTTTGAAGCTCTTATACGCCAGAAAGAATTTCGTGCCGATCAGTTTCGACGACTTGAGATAAATCTCCAGCTCCAGGATCACCACGATCAGCACCCAGACCGCGGCATTCAATACGTCGGTCCACGCGAGACGCTTCATTATGCTTAGGTTTTCGGTCGAGATGAGCGCATTGTGCGACTTGTGAACCCACGCGCCGTCGGCGAGCGTTCGGCAATTTTCAGCGGTCAGCGACACATAATTGTCAAGACCGAGTGCGAGGGAAGCGCCGGAACCTGCGGCCGCGCACGGATCCGACCCGCTATAGGCGATATATCCGTATGGCTCAGACAGCGAAACGAAATAGCCGTACAGGGAATAAAGGATCAGGCCCCAGCAGATGAAGCTGACGATTGATATTGTCCGATCGACCCAGCCCTTTATCTTCTCGTCGGGAATGACGAACGTTTCCAGTTCTAGCATTACGAGAAGGACAAGCCATGCCCCCGTGTCGATCGCATCCACGAAGGCGACGATCACGTCGGAGTTTTTAAGTCCGTCCTCGTATAAATAGCCGACTGAGTTAAAATTTTCGACGAAGAACGCCGCCGTGTTAATGGCGAGCAACGCATAGATAGCGTATTTGAACGCCTGAAAGGCAATCCCGGTCTTGATCAGCATCGGCGAATTGCGCCGTGCGAACCGGGATTGCCCAATTTACTCATCGGATTTCGCGTACACACCCGCCGAAATCACCCGCCGAAATCATACGTCATTCGAACCCCGAAAGTGCGCGGACGCGACGGGCCGAAATAGCGCGCCGGAATAATCGAGCCGCCTTCCGACGAACCTGTATAATAGAGCGCATTCGTGACGTTTTCGATGTAACCGATCACAGACCATCCTGCGTTCGCCTTGTAGCCCAGTCGAAGCGCAAGCTCCGCATAGGCGTCATTGCGGGCTTCAGGCAGATGCCGAAGGCCGCCAAAAGTTTTCGACTGGCCGAATAACTCCGCAGAGGCGGTGATGGAACCTGGTCCGGCTGGCGCATTGAAACCCAGCACCGCCGCCCCGGAAAATTTCGGCACGTCGCCGAACGACGCGCCCTCGCAATCGAGCGTGCCGTCGCACAGGCGCTGCGCTTCTGTCACTTCGGTGTCGGCATAGGCGGCGGACAACAGGAAATCGAAATATTCGCCGAGCGCTGTCTGCATTGAGCCTTCAACGCCCCATCCGCTAACGCTGCCGACATTGTCGACAACGATGCCGGAACCCGAAACGCCGGGCACGATTACCTGAAGATCCTTATAGTTATAGTAGTAGACGTTTGCGTCGACTTTGGTCGCGCCGCCGAAAATCGAACCTTTCGTTCCAAGTTCGTAGGACCATGCGCGTTCCGCTTCGAATTTGTCGGGCGTAGCAGTGCCCGGAACGAGATTCCGGCCGGCCGGCCTGAAGGGAAGGTTTTCCTGTTCCAGCGTGAAACTGCCGAATCCGCCCGCTTTGAAGCCGCGCGTCGCGCTTGCGAAAATCATCCAGTCGTCATTCGGACGATACCGCGCAATGAACCGCGGCGTGAAGGCGCGCCAGGAATGTTTGTCGGTCAGGAAATCCGTCGAAGTGAATCCGAGGGCGAAATACGGTCCGAGTTGGCTATCGACCGGCAAGGCCCAGATGCCGAAATCCTTCGTTTCCTTGGTGTAGCGGACGCCGGCGCTGACTTCAAAACGCGGATCGAGTTCGTAGGTCAGATCGAGATAGCCGGCCCAGCCATGGTAGCGGCCGCGAACGGCGTTCTGCTCGACGAGGCCGGCCGGGTTCGGCGTGAAGGCGTAGCCGAGATAGGCGTAGTAGCTGGCGCAATCGGTAAAGCCGTAAGAATTGTAGTAGGCGCACATGACGTCTTCCGATGCGCCCTGCCCGAAAAGATCGTCAATATCCTCTTTGAAATAGGAAACGCCGGCATACCAGGAAAGCGGACCTTCAGTGTCCGACACAAGGCGAATTTCCTGTTCGAAATATTCCCCTTCCTGATCCTGGAAATAGTCGTTGATGCGAAGCGGCGTGCCGTCAAAGTCCTCGGCGTAAAAATATGAGTGATCCTTGTAGCCCGTCATCGATGTAAGGACGGCGCCGCCCAGGTCGAAATTCAGCTCAAGGCCTAAGGAAGTCTGCTTGCCGTCGTCGGCCTCGCCGAAGCCAAGGTCGCTGTCGATGTCGCGGCCGTCGCCGCCGAGCGGGCCGATGCCGAAAATGTTCACGAGCGCGGCCCAGCTGGCGTCGAGTTGCGTCGCCCTGTAAACGGAACCCGACAATTCGCGATCTTCATATTCGACGAAGAAAAAGGCGTCGAACATTCCCTTTTCAAAAGCGGCGGAAAACCGCCCGCCGCCCTTGCGGAATGCGACCAGCCGATCATTGTTCGGATAGGCGAAATTGTCGACGTAACCGTTCTCCTTGGCGCCGAAACCGGCCAGACGAACGGCGAAATTCTCCGTTAGCGGAATATTGATCGCCGCTTCGCCGACGATCCGGCCGCGTTCGCCGACGTCCAGCTCCGCGTAGCCGCCGAACGCATCGAATTTCGGGCGCGTAGTGTGAACGCTGATGGCCCCGCCGATGGCGTTGCGGCCAAAGAGAAATCCTTGCGGACCGCGAAGAACTTCCGCGCGCTCAATGTCATAAAGCGATGTGACGACCGCCCCGTTGCGCCCCTGATAGAAACCGTTCTTGAAAAACGGGACCGACGGATCGCCGCCGACGCCGAAATCGTTCGTGACGATGCCGCGGATCGAAATGTAGTCGATGAAACTGTCAAATGTGTTGCCCGTTACGCCCGGCGTAAACGTAACAAGATCCTTGACGTCGTCGAGATTTACGTCGCGCGTGAATTCGCCTGAATAGGCCGTGATGGCGAGAGGCACGTCCTGGATCGACTCGGCGCGTTTTTGCGCAGTGACGATGATCTCGTCCTGGGCGAGGGCATGCCCCGAAGCGGCCAGCGATAAAGTCAGGGCGGAGCTGCTGATCAGCGCCCCGCGAATTGATGAACCGGCCCATTTGCTTATGCGAATCATGTCGCCTCTCCCTTCGAAAATCGAAATCCCAAAAAAAGCCCTGGCAAATTTCTATCCACCGCCGCAGCGGATTGACAACCAGATCGGCCGGAAAAAATTAGCACCCGGCGCGGCGCGACGGCGGTTTAACGGGGCGCGTTTCTTAAAATATTCTTTTGTTTACAATGTGTTACGGTATGGTCGCAAAGGACGCGCGCGCATGAAAAAAAATTGCTATTCGTGATCACAAAACAACGCCTGAGGCGACGACGCCACACCCTTCCAGCGTCTCGCGCATCGCCGAGAGGCGCTTTTCGTACCGCCGCCAGCGGCCGATTGAGCGCGAATGCGGCTTCTCGCGGACCTGCACGGCGCTCGCTGTGGCGACGGCCTCTTTCCGCTCGTAATAGCGCAGGCACCCATCCTCCCACGGAAGATCGAGGAACTCGATCAGACGCCGGACATTCGTCTCGAAATCTTTGACAGTGTCTTCATAGGAAACGTCGAGAAAACGTCCCGGAAAGCGGCGGCGCCAGACATTCATCAGGCGATGATAGCGCGCAAAATGGCGCGCCATTTCACATTGATCGTAGGAATGCAGATAGGCTTCGGCGAAAAGTTGCTTGTAGCTCGCAAAACAGGCGTCCATCGGCTCGCGCGTCAGATGGACGATGCGCGCATTGGGGAGCGCCGTGAGTATCAGGGGTATGTACTGATAATTTCCCGGTAATTTATCGACAAAACGCGGCGCGCCGGAACGCATCGGCGCGCTGGCGCGAATATATTCCCGGCCGAGCGCGTTCGGATCGACACGCGACCATTGGCGCACCGCCTCCGCAACATCTCCTGCGCCATCGCCTGTCTGCGCCAGCCTGTTTAGCGAAAGGCGGAATTGTTGAAGTTCGCCCGCGGATTCGACCTGGCTGTGGCTCGTGATGATACGCTCGATCAGCGTTGTACCCGTCCGCGGCTGACCGACGACAAATATTGCGGACCCATCATCGAACCCGGCCGCCGCCGGGCCGCGATTTTGATCGGCGAATGTCTCGGCGAGCGCTTCAAAACGTCTTTCTTCCGCTTCTTCGTCATACGAGATCGTCGAACGCTTTGCGCGCGCGCCAGCTTCGAAAGCCTCAAAGGCTTCGGTCCACGCGCCGCAATCTTCAAACTCCTTGCCTGCCGCAAAGGCGAGAAACGCCGCCGATTGCGCATCGGCGCTTTTCGCCCGCCGCATAAGGGTTTCGGCCCGTTTTCCGTCCGCGGCTTTTACGATTGAGGAATAAAGCCATTCCGCCTGCGCCGGCGAATCGACCTTGCCGATAAAGGGCGCGAGCGTATTCCTGGCCGCCTCATTTTCGCCGAGAAACATCGACGCGGTCGCAAGATTCACGGAGAACTGCGCGGCGTCCGGCGCGGCGGCGCAAGCCTTCGCATACCATTCCCGCGCCTGTTTCTGATCGCCGAGAAGCGAAAGAACGACGCCGATCAGGTCGCAGACCGGCGCATCGGCCGGTTCGTTTTCAATCGCTTTGGCTATCGCGCTTTCCGCACGCGCCGGCTGGCCGAGACGCATGAAGACCCGCGACAGATGCGCCCATGCGGCGGCGAATTGCGGGTCAAGCTTTGTCGCTGATCCGAACGCCCTCACGGCGGTCTTAAGATCAGCCGAATCCTGCGCGATGAGTCCTACAAGAAAATGCGCGCCAGGCTTGCTTTGATCAATTGAAAGCGCGCGCCGGCAATACTCGGCGGCTTCCTTTGTCCGGCCCGCCTGCAACGCCTCAAAACCGATCCGAAGCAACTCATTCGTCTGGTTCGCTGATGACATGAAAATTACGCCGGCCCGTTTATGCGCCGCGAACGCGGCTTGAATCTTTCGGCACTATCGCTTGATAATGTCGCTGACGCCAGCCTCGGACCAAATAGTCTTAGAACAATCAGCCTCAGAACAAACAGCGAGTTCACATGATACACCGCCTACTGCTTATCGCATCCGCCTTGTGCGCCGCATCGTGCGCCGGCGAAAACCAGGCCGACCTCGTATTCACGAACGGCGAAATCTACACGGCGAACGTAAACCGTGATTTCGTCGAGGCGATCGCCGTCAAGGGCGACGAAATCATATACGCCGGCGATAACGCCGGCGCCGGACAGTTTATCGGCGCCGGGACAGTTTCGACCGACCTTGAGGGGCGGCTCGTCCTGCCGGGTCTTCACGACACGCATATCCATCCGGTCGGCGCGATGGAGGTCGATACCTGCTCAATCAACAAGCGCGCCATGACGCTTGATGAGTTGTCGGATTTCATCGCGGGCTGCGTCGTTCAGTTCAAACCCGCGCCCGGCGACTGGCTTTTCGCTGAATTATGGGAATTCGAACGCGGCAACCAGCCAGGCGACCGGTTCAGGACGATCCGCGAAGCGCTCGACGCGGCGGCGCCGGAAAATCCTGTCCTTATCGAAGGGACCGACGGGCACCATTTCGCGGTCAATTCGCTCGCGCTCGCGACAGCCGAGAACGCAGACGGCGAAGTCGTGGGCCTTTCGGCGGAGACGCTGAAAACCGATTTTGCGGACCTTGCGCAATATATCGGCGTCGACGGCAAGGGCGAGCCGAACGGCAAATTGACCGAATCCTACATCTACAAGCGCCTCGACACCGCCGGCCTCGACGCGGCCGAGCGCGCCAAACGCGCCGCGCATCCGGAACGGCTGATGGACGTGACGCTTCCGCACGGGATCACCTCGTTCCTCGATGCGGCGACAGGCGCGCACGCCCTGCCAATCTATGACGCGCTGCTGGCGCAAAACGCTTTTCACGCCCGCGCGAAGCTCGCGATTTTTCTCGACCCGGAGGAATATTCCGACGAAAACGGCCATGTCGACTACGCCACGATGATGGACAAGGCGCGCGCGATTCGCGAGAAATATTCAAAATCCAAACTGGTCGATGCGACTTTCCTCAAACTATTCGCCGACGGCGTGCTTGAAGGCGATCCGCTGGCCACGCCGCCGACCCTGCCGAACGCGGCGATGCTGCATCCCTATCTTCAGCCTGAATTCTCGCTCGATGAAAAAACAGGCGCGGTTTCCGTCGTCGGCTATGTCGATGTGCAATCTGACGCCTGCAAACGCGCGCGGCAGGCGGCGTCGGACGGATCGCCGCTCGATCGCGCCTCATTCAAGAATAAAAACGGGTTCCTGCCAGAGCAATGCGCGATCAGTTCAGGCGTCTTGCAACATGATCGCTCGGTTATCATGGACTATGTGAAAGCCGGGGACGCAGCGGGATTCACATTTATCATTCACGCCATCGGCGATGATTCGGTGAAGACATCGCTCGACGCCATCGAGGCGGCGCTCCGCGACAACAAATCGTCCGCGCACCACATCGTCACACATATTCAAGTTGTACGCCCTGAAGATCACGCGCGCTTCGCCGAACTTGGCGCTTACGCATCTCTCACCTTCGCATGGGCGACGATCGATTCCGGATACGACCTGTCAGTCTTTCCGTTTATCGACCGCGCCGACGGGCCGAATGGAATCTACGATCCCGACGGATATTACTGGAAAAACGCCTACCCGGCCGGAGCGATTGAAAGAGCCGGCGGCGTTATCATCGCCGGATCCGACGCACCGGTCGACACGCGCGATCCGCGCCCGTTCGTCAACATCCAGGGTGCGGTCCAGCGCGACATATTCGGCGACGGGGCGCTAAATCCCGATCAGGCGATTTCAATCTTCGACGCAGTAGACGCCTATACGATCAACGGCGCAAAAGCGTTGCATCAGGACGATATCGCCGGCTCCATCGAACCCGGAAAGAAAGCGGACTTCATTATCGTCGATCGCAACATATTCGATCTTGCGCCCGACGGTTCGGCGGGAACGATCGCCGACACGAAAGTGCTGGAAACATGGTTCGGCGGCGAACGGGTCTATAAGGCGCCGAATGGCGGGAACTGATCCGGCCGGCGCTATTCTACGGCGCCGCCGATAAGCTGCATGCCCTCGATGATGTCGAGCCGTACAGCGTTCTCAAGCTCCTCAGCATCGCCGCTTTTCAAAGCGGCGATTGCGTCATTGTGCATGTCGACGAAATCCGGCACACCGAGATTCGACATGACGGTGCGCATGAACGGACCGGTCTGGAGCCAGAGACTTTCAACGGCGTTCAACAGGATCGGCGCGTCCGCGGCCTCGTAAAGCGTGAAATGAAACTCGCTGTTCAGCTTGCTGTACGAACCGACATCGCCTGACGCGATCGCGCTGTCGAGCCGCTTGTCGATCGCCGTCATGCGCGAGATAAGCGTTTTTCGCGCGCGCGCGCGCCCTTGTGTCCTTTTCAGCGCCCGGACCGCAAGGCGCGGTTCGAGCAGCGTGCGCGCTTCCGTCAATTCATCGACTTTCGCCGGCGTCATGCGCGCGATCATGATCCGCCGCGTCGCCGTCATCTCCAGCGCGCCGAGCGCGACGAGCCGGCGTATCGCTTCGCGCGCAGGCATGGCGCTGACTGAAAATTGCGCCGCGAGCGAGCGCACCGACAAGGCCCGACCCGGCTCAAGCTGACCGTCGATAATCGCCCGGCGCAAGCGCGCGTAAACTTCCTCGTGTATGACAGGCGCGCGCCTGACCGCGCTCTTGCCGCGATTGCCGAGTTTTCCGCGAAGCGGCGACGGGCTCTTTTTCTTGTTCGGCGGCATGTCGATTTTCGTCCCTCTTTATGACCGACCTTTATCGTTTTGGCGCCGACAACACCGACATGCGTCGACGAATCGCGTTCGCTTTTAAACCAATCTTTCAGATTTTCATCCCGAACATAAACTAGCCCGCTGATCTTGCTGGTGTTTCCCGACAGCTTGCCAAGCGTCTCCGGGCCGGGTATTTGTGATCACATTCTTCCGGCGCCGGCGAATTCCCGGTCGGCGCTACAGCGCTTAACCCATTTTGGACATAACCCCTATGGGGAGCGCGCGGGCCGGTTGGGCGGGAGAAAAAGTCACGAGCGGCGGCGCAATGTCGCCCTCAAGGCGGAAACAATGGATTTGAAAGAACTTGAAGATTGGCTTCGGCGCAATCGCGTAACAGACGTCGCCTGCCTCATCCCGGACATGACGGGCTCGGCGCGCGGCAAGATGATGACGCCGGCGCTTTTTTTGAACGGCATGAAAAACAAGAGCCTGCGCATTCCTGAAACGGTTTACGCGATCGGCGTCCATGGCGATATCGAATTTTCCAATCATGTCGTCACGACCGAGCGCGATCTCGTGCTGGCGCCTGATCTCGACACGTTGCATCTGGCGCCGTGGAGCAGCGATCCGACCGCTTGCCTGATCTGCGACAGCACGACGGATCTCGGCGCGCCGACTTCTTTCGCGCCGCGCGAAGTTTTAAGGCGCGTCGTCAATTTATACGCCGAACAGGGCTGGACGCCGATCGTTGGCCCGGAAATTGAGTTTTACCTGATTGAAAAATTCAAGGACGTAATCCTTGAGCCGCGCGCGCCGGAAGGAAAATCCGGCCGGCCCGAATTCGGTCAGTATGTCTACAGCCTCGATGCGATCGACGAATTCGATCAACTCTGGGAAGAGCTGTACCAGTTCTGCGAAATCCAGCGCGTCGATCTCGACACGCTGATTCACGAGGACGGTCCGTGCCAGTTTGAAGTGAACATTCGCCACAACGAAGCGATCAATGTCGCCGACCAGATGTTCCTGTTCAAGCGGCTAACGCGAAACGTCGCGCTGCGCCATAACCTGTTTGTGACGTTTATGGCGAAACCGTATTCGGACTGCGCCGGCAGTTCGATCCACATGCACCAAAGCATTATCGATTCAAAGTCGAAGCAAAACATATTCTCAAATGAAGACGGTTCCGACAGCGATCTGTTCCGTTATTATATCGGGGGGTTACAGGCATTGCTGCCGGCGGCGATGCCGCTGCTTGCGCCCTATACGAATTCGTTCAATCGCTTTGAAGCGTTTATGAGCGCGCCGACGAATACGCACTGGAGCCGCGAAAACAGGACGGTCGGCCTGCGCGTTCCGGAATCGAGCGCAGACGCGCGCCGCGTCGAAAATCGAATTGCGGGCGCCGACATCAATCCCTATCTGGGCGTCGCGGCGTCCCTCGTATGCGGATTTATCGGGATGATGGAGAAGATAGAACCGCGCGCGGAATATCTCGGCGAGGGATACCAGGACAGCGAACGTCCGTTGCCGAAATCATTGATCGATTCCGTCGAGACATTCGCCGCGTCGAAGCCGCTGCGCGAGGCGCTCGGTCCCGGCTTCGTAGATACATATTGCTCGATCAAACGTTCCGAATACGAACACAGATCGAGCGTTCTCAGTCCCTGGGACGTCCGTTTCCTTATGACCAACGTGTAAGACATGACAGTTGCAAACTCCCCCATTGAAAGCGCCGCAATGACGACTTCCAACTATACGCGCCATATTCGCGAGGTTGATAACGCCAACCACCTGCACCCGTTCACCACGCATCACGATTTGCGCAAAAACGGGCCGCGCGTCATCACGCATGCGCAGGGCGTCTATGTTTACGATTCCGAGGGCAACAAAATCCTGGACGGGATGGCGGGCCTTTGGTGCGTGCAGCTTGGATACGGCGTCGAGGAGCTTGCGCAGACGGCGTACGATACGCTGAAGAAGCTTTCCTATTACAACCTGTTCTTCCAGACGACGACGCCCTACGCGGCCGAACTTGCGGCTTTGATCGCGTCGAAAACGCCGGCGGGGCTCGATCAGATTCTTCTCTCTTCCTCCGGCTCCGAGGCGAACGACAGCGCGCTCAAGATGATCTGGTATTACTGGAATTTGATGGGCAAACCGGAAAAGAAGGCGATCATCAGCCGCGAGCGCGCCTATCACGGATCGACGGTCGCCGGCGCTAGCCTCAGCGGTCTGCCTTTCATGCAGGGCATATTCGATCTGCCCCTGCCCCGTTTTCATCATATCGGGCCGACGCCGTGCTACTACCAGTATGGCGAGCCGGGCGAGAGCGAACGCGACTTCGCAATGCGCTGCGCAAAGGCGCTCGAAGACAAAATACTCGAACTCGGTCCGGAAAATGTCGGCGCCTTTGTCGGCGAGCCTGTGATGGGCGCCGGCGGCTTGATGACGCCGCCGGAAGGCTATTGGCCGGAGATCGAACGCATCTGCCGCAAATATGACATTCTTCTTTGGGCTGACGAAGTTATTTGCGGGTTCGGGCGAACCGGCTCGTGGTTCGGTTGCCAGACCTACGGCTTTACGCCGGATATCATGACGATGGCGAAGGGTCTTTCGAGCGGGTACCAGCCGGTTTCGGCGCTTGCGCTGAACGCGCGCGTCAGCAAACCGATAATCGATGCGAACTCCGAAATGGCGCACGGTTACACCTATTCCGGCCATCCGGTCGCCTGCGCGGTTTCGTCGAGGAATATCGAACTGATCGACGAAATGGGCCTCGTCGGGCCGCGCGGCGAAGCGGCGTCGGAGCGATTCCTGTCGCATCTGGGCGCGCTTCAGGATCATCCGCTCGTCGGCGAGACAAGGGGCGTCGGACTTCTCGGTGCGATCGAACTGGTCAAGAACAAGGAAACGCGGGAACGTTATGGCGACACAGGCGCGGCCGGC
This sequence comes from Parvularculaceae bacterium, assembly GCA_020446945.1. Classification (GTDB taxonomy): domain Bacteria; phylum Pseudomonadota; class Alphaproteobacteria; order Caulobacterales; family Parvularculaceae; genus Amphiplicatus. The sequence goes on along the minus strand of JAGRDS010000011.1, from coordinate 68,933 downwards.
GTGATCTGCCGCGGTCATTGCTTTGACACCGGCGTCATCATGCGCGCGGTCGGCGACACCATGTTCCTGTGCCCACCGCTCGTTATCAGCGATGACGAAATCGACGAGATGTTCCGGCTCGTACGCCGCGCGCTCGACCTAACTTATCAAGACGTGCGACAAGGCTGATCACGGTCTCAACAGGATTCGTCATATGGCTGACAACGCCGCAAAGCTTGCGCAACAGGCGCGCGACTTTTTGAGCGCGACGCCGGAGCTGAAATTCGTCGATGCATTCGTGGCCGACCTCAACGGCGTTTTGCGCGGCAAACGGCTTCCGGCGAAGGCCGCGATGAAGATCTTTGAATCGGGATTGCGCCTGCCGCGCTCGCTGGTCGGCGTCGATATCTGGGGAACGGATGTCCTGAACAACGGCCTCGTCGTCGACACCGGCGATAGCGACGGCGTTTGCGTGGCGCTCGAACCCGGCCTTGTACGCGCGCCCTGGCATGAACAACCGACGGCGCAGACCCAATTGATGATGTGCGAAGCCGACGGCTCGCCTTTCCTCGCCGATCCGCGCCAGCTGCTCGCCGAATTGACGCGCCGTCTTGCAGCGCGCGACCTCCATCCTGTCACCGCTATTGAGGTCGAGTTTTATCTCCTGTCCGGCGAATCGGACGATTGCGGGCGCCCCTTGACCCCGCGCTCGAAATTCAGCGGCCGGCGCGTCGTCGACGGCCGCGTCTATTCGATGGGCGAGATCGACGCCTATTCGGAATTTTTCACCGCGCTTTACGCGGCGTGCGAGATGCAGGGCCTGCCGCTCGACACGGCGGTGATCGAAGCGGGACCAAGCCAGTTCGAAGTCAATCTGAAACACCAGCCCGACATTTTACGCGCGGCGGATCAGGCGATGCAGTTAAAACGCGCCATCAAGGGGGTCGCCGCGCAGCACGGCCTTCTCGCTTCGTTCATGGCGAAGCCGTTTGGCGACCTTCCCGGCAACGGCATGCATATTCACATGAGCATGCTAAACGGTGAGGGTGCAAATGCGTTCGACGGCGACGGAGACAACGGCAACGCTCTATTCAAAAGCGTTATCGCCGGCCTGATCGAAGCGGCGCCGGAATCGATGGTCCTCTTCGCCCCGCATCTTAATTCCTGGCGCCGGTTCCAGGAATCCTCGCACGCGCCGACGCGCGCGAGCTGGGGCTATGAAAACCGCACGGCCGCCATCCGCGTTCCAACGGATACGGGCGCAAACCGCCGTTTCGAACACAGGATCGCCGGCGCCGATGCAAACCCCTATCTGGCGCTCGCTGCAATCGCCGCCGGCGCGCTGCACGGGATTGAGCGCAGCCTTGCCGCGCCCGCGCCGCTGGAAGGCAACGCCTATAAAACCGATGCGCCGAAATTGTCGTTGGGCTGGGCCGCGGCGGCCGAAAGATTCGCAGATGGCTCTATCGTCGCGCCCGCGTTCGGCGAGTTGGCGAGCCGCGTTTTCACCGCCCTGAAAAGACAGGAAATCGGCGTATCTGAAAAGCACGTTTCCAACTTCGAGTATGACACTTATCTCGACGTTTTCTGAAAACGATGCAGCCGGCGCCCGATAAGATCGATAATTATTTTGCTGCGACGGCCGCCGCTTCGCCTCGGCGTCCGGCCTTGCACGGCGATATCGAAACGGATGTGTGCATTATCGGCGGCGGTTTTTCCGGCGTGGCGAGCGCTTTGTCCCTCGCGGAACGCGGATTTGACGTCGTCCTGCTTGAAGGCCGGCGCATCGGCTGGGGCGCATCCGGGCGAAGCGGCGGACAGATCCTGCCCGGCTGGTCGGGCGAGAGCGCAATCAGGAACCAGCTTGGAGAGCGCGCAAGTGCGTTTCTCGAACGCACGCGCTATTTCGGCAATGAGATTATCGAAACGCGCATAAAGAAATATGCGATCGACTGCGACTATGAACGCGGCGCGGCGACGCTGGCGCTCAACGAAAAGCAAATGGCGGCGCTGGAAGCGGAGTACGCCTCGCATGCAAAGACGGGCGCGGATTTTCACTTCGATCTCGTCGACCGGGCGACAATTTCGAACCATGTCGCGTCGGAAATTTATTGCGGCGGCCTCATCGACCGACGCGGCGCGCACTGCCACCCATTGAACCTCTGTCTCGGCGAGGCGCGCGCGGCTGAATCTCTCGGCGTTCGCATTTTCGAAGAATCGCTCGCGGTCGATATCGCCCATAGCGACAGGCCGGGCGTCATAACGAAAGACGGCCGCGTCAACTGCCGGATCGCGATCCTGGCCGGGAACGCCTATCACAAGCTCGAACAGGGAAAACTCGGCGGATACATGCTTCCCGCCCAGACCTTCCAGATTGCAACCGAAGTCATCGGCGAAAACCGCGCGCGCGCGATCCTTCCTGACAATCTCGCTGTTTGCGACGCCAACTGGGCGCTCGATTACTTCCGGCGCTCGGCGGATCATCGAATCCTGTTCGGCGGGCTTTGCACCTACTCCAACCGTACGGTCGCAAATATCGAAAATGAATTGACGCCGCGACTTTTAAGGATTTTTCCGCAGCTTGGCGACGTAAAAACGGAATTCGCGTGGGGCGGCGCAATCGGCATCGTTCTCAATCGGGCGCCGCTGATCGGACGGATTGCGGATAATGTCTTTTACGCGCAGGGATATTCCGGCCACGGCGTTAATTGCAGCCATATCGCGGGTGAAATTTTCGCGGACGCCGCGCAGGCCCGCCTTGATGACATCAATCTGTTTGAGACGATACGGCATTTGCGAATTCCCGCCGCCTCCGCAATCGGAAATCCGATGCTGGCGCTCGGCATGACATGGTTCCGAATGCGCGATGCGATCGACATCTAGACGCGAAAAATTTCAGTCGAGCGATTCAAGAGCGAGGCGACGTTCGTGTTCCGATGAGATCGACGCCGCCGCCTGTTTCAACGCGGCGCGGTAAGCCGGCCTGTCCGGCGCCTTTGACGAAAGAGCCTCTATGGCGAGACGGCGCTCATAATCGCCGTCTATCGCCGCTGCCAATTCGATCAGCGCGGTCCAGTTCGACGAATCGGCGCTGAGACGGTCGGCCATATCGTCTATTGCGATGCGGCGATCATGCGCGCCTTCGATTGATCCGATAGCGCGGATCGCCGCAGCGCCGACCGTTTCGCCGCCCACCCGGTCGCCCGCCGCCTCGACCGCCAGCCGCAATTCATAATCGCCGTCGATCGAGGTCGCCGCCAGATCGAGAAGGCTCGCGGCGTCAACATCGTCGATCGCATCATTTTCCAGAAAGGCGGAAAGCGCGAGGCGAATTTCATGATCACCTTCAATGCCCTCGACCAGGTTGGACGCAATTGAAAGGGATCGCGCATTTACGCCATGTTCAGCGAGGTCTTCTATCATCAGCCGCAATTCATGATCGCCTTCAATCGTTTTCGCAGCCTGAATAATCCTGACTTCGTTTTCTTCACCGAGTGTTTGCGTTTTAAGGATCGCACTGATCGCGGTTCGCTTTGAATAGTCGCCTTCCAGCATCGCAATACGGTCGATAAGCGCACTGATTTCTCCGGCGTCCAGCTTCGCGGATTGCGCGAACGCTTCTATATAGGCGCCGACGGCGTGTGCGCTGCGCAAGTCGCCGATCTCGGCGATAACGCCCGCCTTGCCGCTTTCGGCCATGATGGCGCTTACGCGCTGGTCCGCATTTACGCCCGACGATCGGGCGAACAATTGAAGAAGGTCGCCCGCCAATTCCGCCGCCTCGTCTTCAGCGTCGATTTTCTCACCGCCCGCATAGGCGCTGATTTGAATATCGCCGCCCCCGCCTTCGAACACGGCCTTGCGCTTTGCGTCCTTCTCGACCGAGACGACTTCAACTTCGCCCTTGAGCGAGGAAAGCGTCCTGCCGTCGGCCGCAAAGGCGAACTTACCTTTCCAGTCCGCGGAAACGTTCAGTCCGTCTTCCTTTAAATGGAAAGAACCGCTGCCGCCGCGACCGATATTGACGATATGCACGCCGCCCTTTTCCGATACCGCGTCCGACACTTTCGGCGCAGCGATGGCGACGATTGCAGCGACAAACAGTGAAAATCCGGCGCCGACGCCGAATGCAGTCAGATGGCTACGCATGCCGGTCTTTCCAAAAAAGCGCGGAAAACCTTACCAAACACAGCCATCCGCGCCAAACACGCCTTTCGACGAGCCGAAGGGTTCAAACGACGAAACCGACGATTTCCTTGACATCGCGAACCGTCGCCTCAGCCGTTGCGCCTGCTTTTTGAGCGCCCGAGATCAGGACGTCGCGCAAATAGCTGGGGTCCTCCTCAAGGCGGCGCATCCGGTCGCCGATAGGGGCGATTTTCTCGACCACGATATCGGCGAGCGCCGGCTTGAACCGGCCAAAACCGGAACCGCCGAATTCGCGCAGAACATCTTCATCGCTTTTTCCGGAAAGCGCGGCGTAAATCCCGACGAGGTTCGCAGCTTCCGGCCGGCCGGACAGGCCGGCGATTTCGCTCGGCAACGGTTCGGGATCGGTTTTCGCTTTCTTGATTTTTTTCAAAATCGCGTCCGCATCGTCAGTCAGATAAATCGTCGCCTGGTCGGACGGATCGGATTTAGACATCTTCGCCGTTCCGTCACGCAAGCTCATGATGCGCGCGCCCGGGCCCTTGATCAAAGGTTCAGGCAACGGAAAAAAATCCGGCGCGCTGAAATCGCGATTGAACTTGCCGGCAACGTCGCGCGCCAGTTCAAGGTGCTGTTTTTGATCGTCGCCGACCGGAACATGCGTCGCCTTGTACACAAGAATGTCAGACGCCATCAGCGTTGGATAGGTGTAGAGGCCGACGGACGCGCGTTCCTTGTCCTTGCCGGCCTTGTCCTTGAACTGGGTCATGCGATCGAGCCAGCCAAGACGCGCCACGCAATTGAAGATCCAGGCGAGTTCTGCATGGGCCGCGACGGCCGACTGATGAAAGATCGTCGCGACTTTCGGATCTATTCCGGCCGCGAGATAGGCGGCGGCGATATGAAACGTCTGCGCCCGGAGCTTCGCCGGATCCTGCCACACCGTAATCGCATGCATATCGACGACACAGTAAAAACAGTCCATTTCCGTCTGAAGATCGACGAATTTCCGGATGGCGCCGAGATAGTTGCCGAGATGCATGCCGCCGGACGGTTGAATGCCGGACAGCACACGCTCCGGACCCTTGTAGCCGGTCATGATGCTCGCCTTTAGAAGCTGTTGCGGTTTCTGGAATAGGCCTTGTAGTCGCTAAGGCGGACCCCGCCAAGGGCGAACAGCGTCGCGCCATAGGCGATCACGCCCCCGATTGCGATCACGATGACCGCCGCCCAGTAGCGGTCGAATAGCGCCGCGGCGAGCCGATCGGACTGATTGAGCGAAACCCACACGCAGGCCGACATGAAAGCCGTGGCGGCGACGATGCGCGGCCCGCGCGACAACAATCGCGTATCCGGCCGAAACTGGCCGCGCCGCCACAAATTGAAGGAAAGCTGAAAGACTTGCAGCCATGCGGCGAAAACGGTTGCGAATGCGACGGCGAGGAAACCGAATATCGGAAACAGGACGAGCGCGAGAACGGTGTTCACGACGATCGCGACGATCGCATAGTTCATCGGCGCTTTCGTGTCTTCACGCGCAAAAAAAGCGGGCGCGAATATTCGTTGCCAGACGAACGCGGGCAGGCCCCATCCGTAAATTGCGAGCGCCCATCCGGTCCATTTCACGTCTTCAGCCGTAAATGCGGAGCTGCGCCCGCCGAACAGCGCCAGCGCATCGGTGGCGAAGCCGACGAACAGCGCCTCGCAAATCGGCGCCGACATGATGATGAAGGCCGCTGCGGCGGGCAATGTCAGAACGGCCGACAATTCGAGCGATCTGTTAATCGCGTGCATGGCGCCTTTTTCATCGCCCTCTTTCACCCTGCGCGACAACATCGGGAGCAATACGACGCCAAGCGCCGTCCCGACGACGGCGAGCGGCAATTGATAAAGCTGGTCGGCGTTGAGAAGCCAGGAAACGGCGCCCGGTTGCTGCGAGGCGATATTGGTGCCGATAATTATGTTGATCTGGGTCGCGCCGGCGGAAAGAAATCCGGGCGCGCCGAGAACCAGAAGGCGTTTGACGCCGGGCGTCATCCGCGGCGCGCGCAGCTTCAGCAGATATCCCTGCCGGTTCGCGCCCCAGACAAGCAGCGCGAGTTGCAAAAACCCGCTTATCGCCGTCGCCCAGGCGAGCGCTTCGCCCGTTACATGTATTTCGTCCGTCGCATAAAGAACGATCGCGGCGATCTGGCAGACATTGAGCAAGAGCGGCGCGCCCGCATAGGCCATAAACCTGTCGAGCGAATTGAGAATGCCGGACAACAACCCGACAAGCGACATGCAGGCGAGATAGGGGAACATGATGCGCAGATATAGCGCGGTGAGATCGAATTTTTCCGGATCGTCTGCAAAACCGGACGCGATCATATGAACGAACAAGGGCGCCGCAATTTCGACGATCGCAGTCAGGCCGATCAGGACACAGAGCAGAAACGCCAGAACCTCTTCGGCGAATTTTTTGGCGGCCCCCTGCTCGTCGTTCAGGAGCTTCCCCTGAAACAGCGGAACGAAAGCGGCCTGAAACGCACCCTCTGCGAAAAGGCGCCGGAACATGTTCGGCAGACGGAATGCCGCCCAGAAAGCGTCCGCGACCGGATTGCCGCCCGCGCCTATGACGCCGGCGATCAGCACCTGACGCGCGAACCCCATCACGCGGCTCAACATCGTCATGCCGCTCACGGTTGCGAGGGATTTGAACAGATTGCCGCTCATGATTGCGCGTCTAGCCGGCCTATTGGGCGAAATTCAGCGGACGATCCGACCGAATGATGACTTGGCCGTTAACGCAGTTCGCGCCCGCTACAAACCGCCGATCCGGAGCGGGCGATCCGCGGCCGGTTCAGAGGGGGTCGCCAAGCCCGGCGAGAAGGCGCTTTTCGATCGCGGCCTGCGTTCGTTTGTCGGTGATTTTCTCGCCCTGTTGCGTCTGGAGGTAGAAGGCGTCGACCGCGCGCTCCCCATAAGTGGCGATATGAGCGGAGCGGATCTGTACGCCGAGTTCGGACAATCTGGCGGTCAGATGATAGAGAAGCCCAGGCCTGTCCTTTCCTTCCGCTTCGACGACGAGCGCGTCGTCCGAAGCGTCGGCGTCGATCCGCACTTCAGGCGATACCGTGAAAATCGCGCGCCGGTCCCCGATGCGTCGCGAAAGGTTCGGCGCGTCAGACGGGCTGGCCCGTGCAGCGTCCAGCAAGGCGCTGTGGAGCGACCTTACAAATCCGGCGAGCGCTTCGCCTTCCTGCCCTTCGGGGGGGCGAATCAGGAAAACGTCGATGACCTTTCCGTCATCAAGCGTCAGCGCGTGAACGTTCAGCACATCCGCGTTCACGCCGGCGACCGCGCCGGCGAGATCGGCGAGCAGGCCGCGCCTGTCATCGGCGTAAACGATCGCCTCTACGCCGGTGTCGCGTATCGATGCGGCGACGCCGCAGGTTTCGACGCTTCGCGCAAGATCGGCGGCGCGCGCGAATGTTTGCGGATCAATCATCGCGAGCGTCGCATCGGACAGGCGGCGCATGAACGCCTCGCGCTCGACCTTCGACCAGTCAACGAGAACGGAAAACGCCTCTTTTCGCGATTTGTCCGCGCGCTCTTTCATCCAGTCGACGAGCGCGCCGTCTCCCCCTTCGAGCCATGCCGACGCGCCGAGAAATAACGCCGAGATCTGCTTGCGCGTCCATTCGTCCCAGGCGTCGTCGCTGACCGCACGCATGTGGCAAACGCTCAGCACCAGCAACAGATCAAGCCGTCGTTTCGATCCGACCGCGCCGGCGAACGCCTTAATCGCGCGCGCCTCGCCAAGGTTGCGGCGGTGCGCTACGCCGACCATCGATAGCGGGCGCGCGGCGCACCAGGCGATGTCTTCGGCGGTTTCGACATCCGCGCCAAGGCGGCGCGCAATTCGCGCCGCCAGCGCCTGCGCGTTTTCCGCATTGTCGCTTTTAAGGGACCAGGCCGACTGGTGCAGCAAAACAGCGACAAAATAGACGGACGGGTCCGCCTGATCCTTCAAGATCGCCGTCGAGATCGGATGGGCGCCGGCCAGCTCGCCGGATTTGATTTTCGACAGAACGCCGATCGCCTGGAATACATGTTCTTCCATCGAATAACGACGAAATAGTCCGTATTCGACGCGCCCCGTCATACGCCCGATCGAGGGAACATATTTGCCGAGCAATCCTGTTTCGGACATGACCCGAAGCAGCTTGATCGGATCCCTGGCGGTTGAAATAGACGCAACAAATAGCCTGGCGACTTCGGGATCGCGCCTGACATCACTTGTTATCGTGATCGCCGTTTTCGAAATGAGGTCAAGCGCATCAGGATGGAAATCAATGTCCGGGCGTTTGGCGAAGGCGCGAAAATAGCGGAAGAGATCGGCGGGTTTACGCCTGGCCTTCGCGGCGCTGGCGAAATCGAGGCGGCCGTTCTTGATCCTCAGATTCGGATTTTTGCCGGCCTCATCACTTGCAAGCGCTTTGGGCAGCGGCGTCGGCGCCCTGTCGATAAGTTTTGCATTTTCCGCTTCGAGACGCGCCCAGAATATTCGCGTCAGGCGGCCAATCTCCATGGCGTTCAGGAAGTAGTGCTTCATCATGCGCTCCGCCGCCGAAAGATCAGCGCGATCCGCATAGCCGAGACGCTCGGCCAGAGCCGGTTGAATATCGAATGTCAGCCTTTCGTCCGCCCGGCCGCGAAGATCGTGAAGCTGAACCCGCAATGAAAGCAGAAACCGTTCAGCCTTTCGAAGCGACGCGGCCTCATCAGGGTGAAATATCCCTCCGCGCTTCGGCGCAACACTCAATTCGCGGCCATAAAGGGCGCGATAAATCCAGCCGATTACATGAATATCGCGAAGGCCGCCTTTGCCTTCCTTAAGGTCAGGTTCGGACAGATAGCGCGACTGGTTGGAATCATCGTGACGCGCCTCCTGTTCTTCGCGCTTCGCCTTGACGAATTTCGATTTGAGGCGCCGGCGCAGCGCATCATATCTGGAGGCGAAATCCTTATAGAGTTTTTGATCGCCTGTAATATAGCGCGCATCAAGAAACGCCGTCATCGCCGTCATATCGCCGGCGGCGAATTTGACAGCCGAAGCGGGCGTATGAACGCAGTGCCCGACCGACAGCCCCGCATCCCAGAGCGGGTACAAGATCGCATTGACAACAGGGTTCAATTCGTCTTCGCCGACGCCCGAATGCAGGATGAGAAGGTCGATATCCGACAGGATCGCCAGTTTCCCGCGCCCATAGCCGCCCGTTGCGGCGATCGCGATTTTCGCTTTCGCCGGCGTCTCCCGGATCGGCGCTTCGGCGATAGCGCAGACCGCCTCGTCTATTATTCGCGACAATCGAATCGCAATCGCGTCGCCGCGCGCAAAATTCGACAGCAGCGCAATTCTGGATTCTTTCAACGCTTTTTTCAGCGCGAGCCCGACGGCGCCAAAGCTCTGGCCGGAACGGTCCTGTTCGATTGCGTCGACAAGGCGCGCGCTTAAAGCACCCGGCTTAAGGATCAATCCAGTTTCAGCCAATTCCCCGACCCGTCGTCAGAAAGCGAACCGTTCTCTTTTGTTTCCCGCTCCGCACCGATCAATCAGTTTCGAGCAGGGATTTCAATCTATAAAGCGTCTCAAGCGCCTCGCGCGGCGAAAGGGCGTCCGGATTGATGTCTGTCATCGCCTGCTCCAGCCGGCCCGGCGCTTCGACAGGTTTTTCGCCCGCCGCCGACGGCGCGGCGGCGAAAAGCGGCAATTCGTCATGGACGCCTGCGCGCGCGCCCTCGCTTTCAAGACGCCGAAGCAACTCGCCTGCGCGCGCGATCACTGCGTCCGGCAATCCTGCGAGCCGCGCGACGGCGACGCCATAGGACCGGTCCGCCGGCCCCCGGCCGACTTCGTGCAGAAAAATGACGTCGCCCTTGAACTCCTTGACGCGCATCGAAACGTTTTCAAGCCGGGGCAACCGTTCCGACAATGCGGTCAATTCGTGGAAATGCGTCGCGAACAGGCCGCGGCAACGGCTCTTGTCATGCAAATGTTCAACCGCCGCCCAGGCGATCGACATGCCGTCGAAAGTCGAAGTTCCGCGGCCGATTTCGTCGAGTACGACAAGCGAGCGCTCACTCGACTGATGCAGAATCGCGGCCGTCTCTATCATCTCGACCATGAAGGTCGAACGCCCCCGCGCAATATCGTCGGCGGCGCCGACCCGCGAAAACACACGGTCCGCGACGCCGATATGGGCGGCGTCAGCGGGCACATAACCGCCGGACTGCGCCAGGACGGCGATAAGCGCGTTCTGGCGAAGAAATGTGGATTTGCCGGCCATATTCGGCCCGGTGACAAGCCAGAGTTTCGACGCATGCTCGTCGCCGAGCCGGCAGTCATTGGCGATGAATTTTTCGCCGCCGGTACGGCGCGCCGCCGCCTCCACCACGGGATGGCGCCCGCGCGTTACGTTGAATGCGAGAGAAGCGTCTATTCGCGGGCGAACATAATTTTCATCGACGGCGATGGCGGCGAAGGACAATGCGACGTCGATTGCAGCGACGGCGTCGGCGGCCGCGGCGATATCCTCGCTTCTTTCAAGGATCGCCGCCGACAGATCGGCGAATATTTCCGCCTCGCGCGCCAGAGCCTCATCGCGCGCGCGCGCAATGCGAGCATCGAGATCGGCAAGTTCGCCGGTTGTGAAGCGCACGGCGCTCGCGAGCGTTTGCCTGTGAATAAAAAGCGAAGCGTTTTCGCCCGATAGTAAAATATCGCCGGATGATGGCGGCGTTTCGACGAAATAGCCAAGTACGTTGTTGTGACGGATCTTCAACGCCTTAACGCCCGTCGCCTGTCGATATTGCGCTTCAAGCCCCGCGATGACGCGGCGCGATTCATCGCGAAGCGAAATCGCCGCATCAAGACCCGGATCAAAACCCTTGGCGATAAAGCCGCCTTCGCGCGTCAGCATCGGCAGTTCGCCGGCGAGGCTCTCGGTCAGCAGGCGAAGCAGCGCAGAAAAACCGCTCGAAGCGCGAGCTTCGAGCGCGCTTTCGGCGCACGCCATTTCCGCGTTCAGATCGAAGCGCGCAATGTGTTCTGAAATGGTTCGCGCGCGCGCCAGCCCGTCGCGAACCGCGCCAAGATCGCGCGGGCCGCCGCGGCTGAGCGAAAGGCGCGAAAGCGCGCGCGCCATGTCCGGCGTCGCGCGCAAGACGGCGCGAAGATCTTCCGCCAGTCTTCGTTCGCCGACGAAAAATTCAACCGAATCGAGACGAGCGTTTATGGCGTCGGGATCGGTCAGCGGCGAGGATAAACGCCGCGCCAGCAACCTTGCGCCCGGTCCGGTCAGCGTACGATCCACACAGGAAAGGAGCGAGCCTTCGCGCGCGCCCGATTGCGCCCTGACAATTTCAAGCGAGGCCGCCGTCGCCGCATCAATCAGCATATTCGCGCCGGATTTAGCGCGTTTGGGCGGACGCAGCGCCGGAATTCGCCCGACCTGCGTCATCTCGATATAGGCGAGAAGCCCGCCGATCGCCGCAAAGTCCGCGCGCGAGAAAGCGCCGAATGCGTCTGAATGCGCGATCTTGAACGCGCAGAGCAGGCGCCGCTCGCCGGCGCGCGAATCGAATGACGAAGGCGGCGAGTAAGTGAGGCGCGAAGTTCGCTTCACGCTTTCAAGCGCCTTTCGCCAGGCGGGGTCGGCCTCGTCGATTTCCGGCGCGACGAGTTCGGCGAACGGCAGGGTCGCAAAATCGACCGCAAACGACTCAAGGCTTGTCGGCCTGACCGTCAACTCGCCGGTCGAAATATCCGCAGCCGCGAGCGCCGCCTCGCCGTTTCCCATAATCGCCAAAGCGCCGAGAAAATTTTCCTCACGCGCTTCAAGCAGAGACTCTTCCGTGATCGTTCCCGGCGTGACGAGGCGTACGATTTCCCGGCGCACGACCGATTTCGATCCGCGCTTTTTCGCCTCGGCCGGTTCTTCGGTCTGCTCGCAGATTGCGACAGAAAAACCGGCGCGAATAAGGCGCGCCAGATAGGTTTCGTAAGAATGAAAAGGAACGCCGCACATCGGGATGTCGGCGCCTGCGTGTTTGCCTCGCTTGGTCAGTGTGATATCAAGCGCTGCGGAAGCTTTAACCGCATCGTCGAAAAACAGCTCGTAAAAATCGCCCATCCGATAAAAAAGGAGCGCTTCCCCCGTTTGGCCGCGAATCTCCAGATACTGCGCCATCATCGGCGTCGCATCCGCCGGGATGTCGTTCGCCGCGCGTATGGCGGGGGATGTCGGCGATGAAGCGTCCACGATTCTCATGCGTCTTTAAGCGTCGGAATTCCGCTCCTTTAGCGGAATCGCCCGTAAGAGTCGAAGGCGGCCCGGCGGGGCCAAAATCGCGGCGGCGTTTGCTGACGATGCGCGCAAAATGACGACGCGCCCCGCCCCTCTCCAGACGACGATCGATCTCGGCGACCGGACAGCGCCCCTGACGGCGCGCGTAAATCGCCGCGCCCGCCGGCTCATCATAACCGTCGATTCGGTTGCGGGGCGGGTGATCGTCACAGCCCCCTCAAAGCGCGCCCTGCCGGAGGCGATTGACTTCGCCCGGAACAGCTCTTCCTGGATCAAAAGCCGCCTCGCAGATACGGCGGGCGCAAAGCCTTTTGCGGACGGCGTAATCTTTCCGTTGCGCGGGCGCCCGACGACGATCGTCCAGACCGGCTCGCCCCGCAATGCGGTGCGTCAGGACGGCGAGCGCATTTTCGTCGGCGGGGACAGCGGCCATATCAACCGGCGCGTCACTGACTGGCTGAAACGCGAAGCGCGCTCGGCGCTCACCGCGCGGGCCGATTATTACGCTGACGCGGTGAACCGCAAGCGCGGCGCAATTTCAATTCGCGACACGCGATCAAGATGGGGCTCATGCGCGGCGGACGGCTCCATGTCTTTTTCCTGGCGGCTGATTCTCGCGCCGCCGGCGATCCTTGATTATGTCGCCGCGCATGAATGCGCGCATCTTGTTCATCTGAATCACTCTCCCGCCTTCTGGCGGCTGTTGAAAGATATCGGCGTTGATGCGCGCGCCGCGCGCGACTGGTTTTCCGCCAACGGCGCGAATCTGTACGCTTTCGGCGCTCGGGCGGCCTAAATCGTCGTTTCAAGGGGACCTGGGACGACGCTTTTCACACTTCACGCGGATATGTTTTACTCGCCGATCGGAGCGAGCGCGGTTGCGGCGGACCCGAGCGGCGCGAGGATCGGCGGCGATTCGGCTCTGGGCGCGCGCGAGGCCAAAGCGCGCTCCATGATCTCGCGCCAGATGATCGCCGGCGCGCCGCCGCCTGTTACATCGCCCATGGGCTTGTAATCGTCGCGGCCGACCCAGACGACGCAAACGAGACCGCCGGCGTGCCCGGCGAACCAGGCGTCGCGATTGTCCTGCGTGGTGCCGGTTTTCCCGTGCGCCTCGAAACGCGACAGTCGCGCCTGCCCGCCTGTTCCCCATTTGACGACAGAGGCAAGCATTTCATTGAGCGCGGCGAGATTGGTTTCGGTTGCGGCGGCGTCGTAGAAAATCGTCCGCCGTCGATAAACTTCCTCGCCGTCGCTGAAACTGATTTGCGAAACGGCGTGCGGACGCACGCGATATCCGCCATTGACGAGCGGCGCATAGGCGGCCGCGAGGTCAAGCGGCGTTACGGCGTCAACGCCGAGCGCCAGGGCGGGGCCCTGATTCAACGCGCCTGGATAACCCATTCGTTTGGCGACGATTCGCACGGCGCCGCGCCCGACCTGTTCCTGGAGCCGGATTGTCGCGCCGTTCAAAGAGCGCGATAGCCCTTCGCGCAACGTCACGTCGCCGTAATATTTGTCATTATAGTTCGACGGCGACCATTTACCGATGGAGATCGGTTTGTCTGCAACGATGTCGTCAGGGCTGGCGCCAAGCTCCAGCGCGGCGAGATAAACGAACGGCTTGAACGCGGAACCGGGTTGGCGGCGCGCATTTGATGCGCGGTTGAACTGCGAAAGGCGGTAGTCGCGCCCGCCGACCATCGCTTTGACGCCACCCTCTGCGTCGAGAATGACGGCGGCGATCTCAATCCGCTCATCAAGTCGGGAGATCGCCGCGCCGGCGACGACGCCGGTTTCGAGCGCGTCCTGCATTTTTGCGTCAAATGTTGTCTTGATCAAAAGATCGCCGTCCGCGCCGGCGGAGACTTTTCGCGCTTCCGCCAGGGCGAAGTCGACAAAATACGGCGCGCCCGCAAAACGCGATGCGCCGATGCGCACGGGCGCCTTGTAAGCGAAGTCGGCCTGTTCGCGCGTTATGAAACCGGCGTCGAGCATCGCATCGACAACGAGCCGCGCACGCTGCCCGGCGTCCGCCGGATTTCGATCTGGCGCGTAATGCGACGGCGCTTTTAAAAGGCCGGCCAGCACCGCTGATTCGGGCAATGTCAGATTGCGCGCCGGCTTGCCGAAATAGCGGTAGCTCGCCGCGTCGACGCCATAGGCGCCGGCGCCGAAATAAACGCGGTTGAGATAGAGCGTCAGTATTTCGTCCTTGGTGAAACGCTGCTCAAGCCAGAGCGCGAGGAAGAATTCCTGGATTTTCCTTTTGATCGTTTGATCTGACGACAGGAAAAGATTTTTGGCGAGTTGCTGCGTCAGCGTCGAACCGCCCTGGCGCACCTCGCCTTCTTTCAGATTGACGAGAAGCGCGCGGGCGACGGATAACGGATTGATTCCGATGTGATGATAGAAGTTCCGGTCCTCGACGGCCAGGACGGCGCGCGGCGTATGCGGGGGAAGATCGGACAGGCGTACAGGCAATCCATGGCTCTGGCCGTGAATCGCTATGGGCGATCCGTCGGCGGCGGCGAGCGTCAGGCGCGGCGCCGCATTGGCGCGCCATAAACCGTTCGTATCGGGCAGGTCTCGTGCGAAATGTACGATGACGGCCGCAAACACGATGGCGCCGGCGAATACATAAAAGCCGGCGTCGGCGAAATGGCGCGCAAGACGCGCGCCGGGTCGTGCGCGCCGCGATTTCTTTCGGCGACGGCGCCTGGCCGGCCGTCGAACGATTTTCCGCGTTTTCGCCATTCGCCGACACTCCTCTCGGTATCGTTAACGATTGGTGAATGAGACAGGGCGAGTGCTTGTGCGGATGCGGCGGAAGGCCGTAATCTCCGATTGCAGCGTGCATTAAGGGCAATTTTATCGTGTCGATATCGATAGCGAATACCGGGCCGACTTCGCGCGATCCGAAAGAGGCGGCCATTATCGAGGCCGCCCGAAAAACGTTTCTCGCCAATGGGTATGACGGCGCCAGCATGGACGAAATCGCCCTCGTCGCCGGCGTCTCCAAGCGAACCGTCTACAACCGATTCCGGTCGAAAGAGGAACTGTTCGCCGCCGCGATCGATGAGACATGCCGGCGGATACTGCCCGTCGATATC
The DNA here is from genome assembly GCA_020446945.1 of Parvularculaceae bacterium. Lineage (GTDB taxonomy): Bacteria > Pseudomonadota > Alphaproteobacteria > Caulobacterales > Parvularculaceae > Amphiplicatus. The sequence continues at coordinate 53,341 of JAGRDS010000011.1, read as the reverse complement.
GCCGCGATCGAGGCGAGCCGGTCGACGGACCAATTCGTCAACGAGATGGCCCACGCATTTTTGAATGGAATTCTGGAGCCTGACGCGCTGGCTCTGCGCCGTATCGCCTCGTTCGAGGCCGGACGCAATCCGGCGCTCGGCAGAACCTATCTTAAACATGGGCCGGCGCATATGGCGGCGGCGTTCGCGCCAATCCTGGATCGCGCCGCCAAACGCGAAGGTATAGAGATCGCGGACGTTCAAACGGCGATCTATCAACTGGGCGCCCTGATTTCAGAGCCGCTCTATACCGAAGTACTGCTCGGCGTGTGGCCCGACGATCTCAACGCCGCAATCGACAGGCAGATCGCAACCGGTCTTGAAGCGTTCCGGCGAATTTACGGAATGTGAAACGGTAAGCGAAACGGCGCGCCAAATCCGCAACGATCTCTGAAGCGCCACGCAACTATTGGAATTCAATAAAAAAATACCGGCGCAGCTTGATGCTGCGCCGGTTCCGATTACCCGTTTGGTCAAGCAGCTTATTCGAAGCTGATGACGACTTCCGCACGGCGGTTAAGCGGCTCGCGAATGCCGTCTTCCGTCGGCTTCGCGGGGCGGTCTTCGCCGTAAGACTCGACACGGATCATGTCGGCCGAAATGCCGTTGGCGATCAGCGCGCTGCGAACAGCCGCCGCACGGCGCTCGGAGAGAGCCTGGTTGTAGGCGGAGCCGCCCGAACGGTCCGTGTGGCCGGAGACGACAACCGCGTCGACATCATTCGCCAGCGCGCGCGAAGAAGCCTCGCGGATCAGGTCGCCCGCTTCCGGCGTCAGGTTCGACTTGTCATAGTCGAAATAGACGATGACGTTGATAGGATCGAGCGCCGCGGCCTGCTGCTCTTCGAGTTGCGGCGGGCATTCGGATGCGACCGGAACGCTCGAGCCGTCCCAGCAGTCCTTGTATTGCGGCGCAACCGGCGCCGGCGCGCCGAAATTCCAGCGGAGGCCGGCGAACAGGCTGTGAGAATTGTATTCCTGATTGAAGCTCGTCGCCGCGCCGGCGAGCGTGCCTGAGAAATCAGGATCAAGAGTCGCGAAATACCGATAGGAAAGATCAAGGGCGAGACCCTCGGTAAGTTCGATCGCAAGACCCGCGATGCCCTGATAAGCGAATTCCCAGCTCTTGTCGTTTACAGAAAGTGAGCCGAAGCCGCCCGTGAACGAGGGATCGGCGCCGGCGTAGTCCGCCTTGAGCCGCGCCATGCCCGCGCCGATGCCGATGAACGGCGTAACCTTGCCCGAGCTTTGGAAGTTCTTGATCAGGTTGAACATGAACGCCATCGACTGAATGTCGCCGTCAACGGTGTTCTCGCTCCAGCCGGTGAAGCCCATGCCGTCGCCGGGGAGGTGACGCAGATCGTTCTGGCGATAGCTGAATTCAAATTCCTTGCGCCATCCGCTCGCGCTTTCATGGCCGAGCGCCGTGTACACGCCGATGCCGTTTTCGTAGTCCGCCTCGCTGTCGAAGGCGAGCGGCGGTCCGGCCGATTCGAAATCGCGGTCCGGGCCGACATAGGAAAGGCCGGCGCCGATTGCGCCGTACATGCCCTGATAGGCGTGCGCGGCAGGAGCGATCGCAAGCGTCGCAGCGGCGGCTAAAAGGGTTGTTTTCAGCTTCATGAAGTCCCCTCCTCAGGTGTAACTAGTGAGCCCGCCTCACAGGACGCGAGGCGCTTTAGAAGATACCTAGCGAATTTACCCTGTTCTTAACAGGGCTTTTTACCGGTTGGTCCAGCGCGCAGGCCATATTGCGAGGCGATTGTTGCGCCGGCGCATCGCCTTAAAATTGTCATTCAAGAGGATACGATTCGGCGTTAATGGACTGAAATCATGGATTTTTTATGGCAGGGCCGGATTTGGTCCGTTGCCGGATCGAATGAACCTGAAACAATCCGCCGCGGGCCGGCGCGCCCACCCGGCCGTCACGCCATTGGCGCGTTTCACCCTCTGGGAGGAAAAAGGCCCGGTCGCCGTCGGCGCCGGGCCTGGTTTTTAAAGGACGACCGGCGTCAGTTTACGCCATGCATACCCTTTTTGAGGATCGGCCAGAGGACCAGCAAAACAACGCCGGATATGATGCCGGCGTAACCGATTGTTGTGAATACGCCGAGATAGGTCTCAAGAGAGACCTGCGCATTCAGCACCTCGCCCCCAACCGTTTCCGTCGATGCGAACTGCGCGACGATGCCGCCGACATATTGCGCCATCGCCGATGACAGGAACCAGACGCCCATCATCATGCCGACAAGTTTCGTGATCGAAAGCTTCGTGATCATCGAAAGGCCGACCGGCGAAAGGCAAAGCTCGCCCAGTGAATGCAGGAAATAGGCGAAAGCGAGCCAATAAAGCGGTACGGCGAAATTCGAGTCGTGAAACTGCGCGCCGAAAACGAGCGCCAGAAACCCGAGGCCCACCAGCATGAGGCCGATCGCGAATTTGAGCGGCACGGAAGGCTCAAGACCGCGCTTGGCCAGACGCACCCACATGATCGAAAAAATCGGCGCGAAGATGACGATGAAAAGCGGGTTGAAAATCTGCACCTGACCCGCCGGCATCAGATAGGATCCGATGTAGCGATCCGTGTTGCGCTCCGCAAACAGCGTCATCGACGAACCGGCCTGTTCGAACAGGGTCCAGAAAACGACCGAGAAGAAGGTCAGGACCACGGCGACGATCATTCGATCGCGCTCGACCGATTTCAGCGAAAAGACCGACCAGACCGGTATGCCGATCATCGCAAACAGGTAAACGAAAAACATCACCTGGCCTAGAAGCGGCTGCGAGGCGATATAGGCGACGATGCCTGTCGCTGCGACTTCCTTGGCGACGCTCGCCGTTTCCATCGCATTGTTGAGCAGGAACCACGCGACGGGAATAGCCGCGAGCGAAGCGATGACGATTATGAAATCGCGGTTCTTTCCGCCTTCCGGCGGATTTCCGTAATCCTTGATGAGATCGCCGGCGAACTGAAAGCGCGCCCAGGCGAGAAACATGCCGAAGCCCGCGAGCGCAAAGCCCCATTGATAACCGTATTTTACGGCGATCAACGGCGCCAGGAACTGCGAAAAGATGGAGCCGAGATTGATCCCCATATAGAAGATGGTAAAGCCGGCGTCGCGTCTGTTATCGCCTTCCGGATACAAGGTTCCGACAATCGTTGAGATGTTCGGTTTGAAATAACCGTTGCCGACGATGATCATGCCGAGCGACAAGAACAGCAACATGACCGAAACAGGGTTGCGTTCGGCGTCAAAACTGTAATCCGTCGCGGCGACATTCGTCGGCAGGGTCGAACCGTCAGAGCCGTTCAGCGTTATCGACCCGTCTTCATTGCCGCTGATCTTGTAACGGTTTTCACCGTCGACCACATATTGACCAGCCGCGTCGCCATCGCGAACGATGTTCACTTCGTAGCGCGCATCGTCGATCATCACGTACGGCTTCGACATTTCGCCGCCGGAGAACGCAAGCAGCAGGTAACCGGCCGACATCAATATGGCGCCGAACTTGACCGCTTTTTTCGAGCCGAAATACTGATCGGCGATGAGGCCGCCGATGAGCGGCGTCAGGTAAACAAGCGATGTGAAGGCGCCGTAAAGGCCGTTCGCAACGCGGTCGGCGAAGACAAAGTGCTGAACCAGATAGAGGATCAGCAAAGCCCTCATGCCGTAATAGCCGAAACGCTCCCACATTTCGGTGGTGAAAAGCAGCGCCAACGGACGCGGATGGCCGAACCACTGTTTGTCTGCGGCCGGCTTTGCGGTTGCGTCGGTCATTATCCCTCCCTTAATTGCGGCCGCGAACCTAATGGTGCGTTCGCCGCTTTGCCCCTTCGTTGAATTGGGCTCTATAAGACATCGCGCGGAGCAATCGTCTCCGCGCGAATAATCGGCCGGAGAGTGGCCGAATTGCGGCGGAAAATCCAGAGGTTACGGAGCGAACCCCCTTGGCGTTCACACTTGACGAACAATTAGCGAACGACACGACGCCGGTCGGCGATTTGCCGCTCTCAACCGTATTGTTGATGAACGATTCGCGCTTTGCGTGGGCGATCCTCGTTCCCCGGCGCGAAGGGCTCGTCGAGCTTCATGACATGTCCGAAACAGACCGGAACCGGCTTATATCGGAATCGGTTGAGGTCTCTTGCGCGCTGCAAAAACTTACGGCTGCGTCGAAGATGAACATCGCAACGCTCGGCAATTTGGTCAGACAGCTTCATGTACACGTGATCGCGCGCAAGAGCGATGACGAGGCGTGGCCCCGGCCCGTTTGGGGCGTCGGGACGCCGGCGCCCTACGCGAGAGGGCAGGCGCGGGCGTGCGCCGACGCGCTTAAGGCCGCGCTCGGGGTTTGACGCCGATTTTATTGTAAAGCGCGCGCGCCAGCCCGACGATGCTAATCGCCAGCCAGAATAATTCGATAACGACCGAAGGCGGATTCGGGCGGAAATAAAGAGATACGAGAATCATTGCGGCGCCGATCGCATTCAAACCGGGATAGAGCGCGCGCGTCGTATTCATTTTCCCGATCTGGCTCAGAAAATAGGTGACGACGACTAAAGCGACGCCGATCAGGCCGACAACATCCGGAACCGTCAGGATACCGATCATCAAATCTGCATCGCCCAGCCTTCGACGGCCATCGCAGCCTGCCGCACCGCTTCCGATCGCGTCGGATGCGCATGACAGGTCCGCGCGATATCTTCGGACGCGCCGCCGAACTCCATCACTGCTGCGACTTCTGCGATCATCTCGCCAGCGCCGACGCCGACAATGTGGCAACCTAATACGCGGTCCGTTTTCGCATCGGCGATGATTTTAACGAAGCCGTCGGTTTCATGATTGGTTTTCGCCCGGCTGTTGGCCATGAACGGAAACTTGCCGATTTTTATGTCGGCGCCGCTGCTCTTCAATTCCTCTTCCGTCTTTCCGACGCAGGCGACTTCCGGCCAGGTGTAAACAACGCTGGGGACGAGATCGTAGTTCACATGCCCCGCCTTGCCAGCGATGAGTTCGGCGCAGGCTACACCGTCATCTTCGGCCTTGTGCGCCAGCATCGGCCCGTGCGTAACATCGCCGATCGCCCAAACGCCGTCGATATTAGTTCGGAAATTATCGGTCACGATAAATCCGCGCGCATCCGTCGCAACGCTGATATTTTCAAGTCCAAGCCCGTTCGTGTGCGGCCGCCGGCCGATCGCGACCAGCACCGCGTCGCATTCAACCGTCTCCGACTTTCCGCCAGCCGCCGGCTCAACGCTCAGCTTTACGCCTGATTTCAGTCTTTGCGCACCCGTCACCTTCGATGACAAGCGGAAAACGACACCCTGTTTTTTCAGGATGCGTTCGAACTGTTTGGAGATTTCGCCATCCATGGTCGGCAAAACTCGATCGAGATATTCAACGACGCTCACCTTGGCGCCGAGGCGGCGCCACACCGAACCAAGCTCAAGACCGATGACGCCGCCGCCTATAACGACCAGGTGTTTTGGAACAGCGTTGAAATCAAGCGCGCCGGTCGATGAGACGATACTCTTTTCATCAATCTCCACGCCCTTGAGCGGCGTCACCTCTGAGCCTGTCGCGACGATGATATTTTTCGCGGCGAGTTCGCTCGTCCCGCCGTCATTCGCCGTCACGCGCACCTTACCGGGCGCCATGATCTCGCCGGCGCCGAGAAATACGGCGACTTTGTTTTTCTTCATCAGAAATTCAACGCCCTTGGTCAGTCCCTCGACCGCATCATCTTTCTGCTTCAACATTTTTTTGAGGTCGAGCGCCACGCCGCCTGTCTTGATCCCGAGAACGTCAAAGCGTTTCTCGGCCGTTTCGAAAAGTTCAGAGGCATGGAGAAGCGCCTTGGACGGAATACATCCGACATTGAGACATGTGCCGCCGAGCTTCCCGGTATCGCGCTTTTCGACGATCGCCGCCTTGAGACCGAGCTGGCCGGCGCGGATCGCGGCGTTGTATCCGCCCGGTCCCGCCCCGATAATGACAATGTCGAACATCTCGGACATATCTTCCTTCCTGCGCGCGGCACATGCTTCCGCGCAGCGACATGGGCGAACGCGAATGCAAGGTCAAGCCTTTACCGGAACGGATGGACAAGCATGACGCAGGAAGCATCCGATCTGGCGCTCAAACTTCAATCCCTTGCAAGGAAAGGCGATTTCGCCGGCGCAACCGCTCTTGCGCGCCAGTACGCGGCGCATCTGCGCAGTGATGCGAAATCGAGTTTTATCTCCGGCCTCGCCTTCGCAATGGTCGGCGACTACAAGTCGGCCGCAGCTTCGTTCAAAATCGTATTGTCGCTGGACCCGACCCATATAGCGGCGCGGGGCGCGCTCGCACGCGCGCTTATTCTCTCCGGCGACGCCGCCGGCGCTCAAACGCTGATCGACCAACTCGCGCACGAAGCGAATACGGCGCCCGAAGCGGCGGAAAACCTTATCGACGCCTATTTGCAGGCGGGCCGCGCGGAAGACGCCTATCAGGCCGCGCTGCGCGCCGATGCGCGCTATGGCGGCGGTCGCTTTTTGCCGCGGCTCGGCGAGGCAGCATTGCGCACACGCCGTCGCAATGTTGCGTTCGACGCGGCGGCGCGCGCCGAAAAGAGGTTCGGCATGACGCCGGCGGTCCTCAACATCGCCGGTCCCGCAGCGATCATGAAAGATGACGATAAATGCCTTTCCGCAATGACCGCGCGAATTAATGCATTCGCGCCCGAACGCGCTGCAGCGATCTTCGATTTCTGGACATCCGTATTGATGGCGGGCGATTTTCTGCGCGAAGCGCGAAAAAGCGCTGAACTGGCCGCCGGCGCTCTGCCCAGCGCTGCGCGTTGGCGCCTGGTCAGCGACCTTCGGCTCGCCGACCGCGATGCGCGCGGCGCCGAAATCGCGGCGCGCAATGCGCTGGAGCTTGAGCCGTCGGACGCGGCGGCGATGACATTGCTCGCCAGATGCCGCCTCGTCGCAGGGGAGGATGAAGAGGCGAAACGACTTTTGATCAAAGCGAGCGAAATCGAACCGTCCTGCGCGGCCGCGTTCGACAATCTGGCCCAGATCGACGCGAATGCGATAAGCGAAGCGATGGCGAATATCCTTGAAAGTAATATCTATTCAAAACGCTTTTCACCGGATGACGAAGCGAAGGCGCTGCTGGCGCTGGCGCGCCGGGATGAGGCGCGCGGCGAATTTCAAGGCGCATTCGACCGGATCATCGCTGCAAAAAAACTGCTGTCCGGTTCAGCGGACGCGGCGGGACGCGGTTACAATCCGGCGAAAACCGACGCGGTCGTCAATACGATGCTGCGGCGCTTTCCGGCGCCGTTCAAATCCCGCAAACGGACCCGACCCGACGCCCGGCCGATATTCGTCGTCGGCATGCCGCGATCGGGCACATCGCTTGTCGAGCAGATTCTCGCCTCGCACGCGCGCGTTTACGGCGTCGGCGAAGCGCCGGGAATGCAATTGATGCTGGACGAATTTCTCGCGGCCCCGGATTTATCATTCGTCGATGGCGCCGCGCAGGAGGATTTGAGTAAACGTGCCGAAAGATATCTCGGCGCCCTGCCGAAGAAAGCGCTGGCGTCGGCGGCGTTTGTCGACAAACACCCGCTCAATTTCTGGTGCGTCGGCCTTATCCGCGCAATCCTGCCCGATGCAGGCATCGTTTTGTTAAAGCGCCCGGCGATCGACACTTGTCTTTCAATATTGCGCCTTCGGTTTTTCGCCAGTTACGATTTCGCCAACAGCATCGACGCTGTCGCGCATTATTACGCAGCCCACCTGAAAATGACGGCGCACTGGCGCGCCCTGTTCGCAGATGCGATCCACGAAATAGAGTATAATGAGCTGACCACCTCGCCCGAAAAAACAATTCGCGGTTTGCTAGATTATTGCGGACTTGAATTCGATCCGTCCTGCCTCAAATTTTACGAAACGCCGCGAAACGTTATCACGCATTCTGCCGCGCAGGTGCGCAAACCGATGAACCAAACCGCATCGGAACGGCGTGCAAAATACGCCGGCGCGCTTAAACCGCTGGAAGACGCGCTCTCGCGGTTCGGCGTCGCAACGCGGTAAGCGCGGATTGGATCGACCTTTTAAAGGTCGAGCATCAGGCGCTGCGGGTCTTCAAGATTTTCCTTTAACCGAACCAGGAACGTCACCGCGCCTTTTCCGTCAACGATGCGATGATCATATGACAGCGCAAGATACATCATCGGCCGCGCGACGATTTCGCCGTTCACGACAACAGGCCGCTGCTCGATGCGGTGCATTCCAAGGACGCCGGATTGAGGCGGATTGAGGATCGGCGTCGACAGGAGCGAACCATAAACGCCGCCGTTCGAAATCGTAAATGTGCCACCCTGCATTTCTTCGAGCGACAAGGCGCCGTCGCGCGCGCGGCGCCCGAAATCCGCTATGGCCAACTCTATTTCGGCGAGCGACATAAGATCGGCGTCGCGCAAAACCGGAACGACGAGCCCCTTGTCCGTGCCGACAGCAACGCCGATATCGTAATGGTTCTTGTAAACTATATCCGTTCCGTCAATCTCCGCATTGACGTCGGGGATTTCCTTCAGCGCATGAACGCAGGCTTTTACGAAGAAGGACATGAAACCGAGTTTCACGCCGTGCTTCTTCTCGAACAAATCCTTGTATCGCCCGCGCAGCGCCATCACGGCGGTCATATCGACGTCGTTGAACGTCGTCAGCATCGCCGCCGATTCTTGAGCCTCTTTCAAACGCCGCGCGATGGTCTGGCGGAGGCGCGTCATCTTCACCCGCTCTTCGCGCGGGCCGGTTTCACGCGGCGCCTTTGGCGCTTGCGGGGCTCTGGCCTTCGCCGGCGCGGCGCCTTCAAGCACGTCGCCTTTCGTTACGCGCCCGCCTTTGCCCGAACCTTTGAGTTTGGATACGTCGACGCCAAGCTCGGCCGCCGCGCGACGCGGCGCCGGCGACAATGGCGGCTCGCCCTTGCCGGTTTCCGATGACGGTGAAGACGGTTTCGCCTGGGCGGATTTTTTTTCGCCCGCCGGCGCCGGTTTCGCGGAAGCATCGAGCGCGCCAAGCAGGCCGCCGACTTCGACGGTCGCGCCCTCTTCGACGTCAATTGCGGTCAAGACGCCTGCCGACGGCGCCGGCACTTCAACAGACACCTTGTCCGTTTCCAGCTCGACAAGCGGCTCGTCGGCTTTCACCGCCTCGCCGACGTTCTTGAGCCACTTGCCAACCGTCGCTTCGGTGACGGATTCGCCTAGCGTCGGCACGCGGATTTCGGTCGCCATTTCGGTTCGTCTCCAGATTCTGCTTCGATTAAAGCGTCAAGGCGTCATTGAGGAATTGGTTCAGTTCGTTTTTGTGCTTACTCAACAAACCGGTCGCAGGCGACGCCGATGCCGGCCGCCCCGCATAACGCGCGCGTTTTGACTTTGCGCCGATCTGACCGAGCGTCCATTCGATGTTGGGCTCCATGAACGTCCACGCGCCCATATTTTTGGGCTCTTCCTGGCACCAGACCATGTCCGCCTTCTTGAAGCGTTGCAGCTCCGCAATCATGGAATGGGCCGGGAACGGATAAAACTGTTCGACCCGCAACAGATAGATATTGTCGATACCGCGCCTTTCCCGCTCTTCGAGAAGATCGTAGTAAACCTTGCCCGAACACATGACGACCCGCTTGATCCTGTCATCCGGCTGCAATTGGACGGTCGAGCCCGGATTATACTCCGCATCGTCCCAAAGCACGCGATGAAACGACGAGCCCGGCCCCATCTCCGCCAGCGACGAAGTCGCCTTTTTGTGCCGGAGCAGGGATTTCGGCGTCATCAGGATCAGGGGCTTGCGGAAATTGCGCCGCATCTGGCGGCGCAGGATATGGAAATAATTCGCCGGCGTCGTGCAATTGGCGACCTGCATGTTGTCTTGCGCGCAAAGTTGCAGGAACCGCTCCAGCCGCGCGGAGGAATGCTCGGGCCCCTGCCCCTCGTAACCGTGCGGCAACAGACAGACGAGACCGGACATGCGGAGCCATTTCCTCTCGCCGGACGACAGGAACTGATCGAAAATAATCTGCGCGCCGTTTGCGAAATCGCCGAATTGCGCTTCCCAAAGAACAAGGAATTTCGGATTCGCGAGAGAGTACCCATATTCGAAACCTAGAACGCCGAATTCCGACAGCGAGGAATCGTGGACTTCGAAAGTCGACTTCGCACCTTTCAGATGATTGAGCGGCGTGAAGGTTTTTTCCGTCTCCTGATCGATAAAAACGGCATGACGCTGTGAAAAAGTTCCGCGCCGGCTGTCCTGGCCAGACAAACGCACGCCAAACCCGTCAAGTACAAGCGATCCGAACGCAAGCGCCTCGGCCGTCGCCCAATCAATTCCGGCGCCGCTATCGACAACGGCGGCGCGCCGATCCCCCAAAACGCGCGCCAGCGTTCTGTGAATTTTAAAACCGTCCGGATGCGAAGTGATCCGGTCTCCGATCTTCTTGAGCGTTTCGATTTCGACCGCAGTGTCGCCTCTACGATCGTCATCCATCGGCGGCACGAAGCCGGACCATTGTCCGTCGAGCCAATCCGCCTTGTTGGGTTTGAAAGATTCGGCGGCATGGAATTCATTGTCGAGGAATTCCTTGAAGCGGCTGCGCTCTACTTCAGGATAGTCCTGCGTAACAACGCCTTCTTCGACGAGACGATCGGCGTAGAGTGCGCGCGTCGTACGGTGCGCCTTGATTTTCCGGTACATGACCGGCTGCGTGAAGCTCGGCTCATCGCCTTCATTGTGGCCGAAGCGGCGATAGCAGAACATGTCGATTACGACGTCGGACCCGAATTTCTGGCGAAATTCGGTCGCGACTTTCGCCGCATACACAACCGCTTCCGGGTCGTCGCCGTTGACGTGGAATATCGGCGCCGCGACCATTTTTGCGACATCCGACGGGTATGGCGATGAGCGCGAAAATTTCGGCGCTGTCGTAAAACCGATCTGGTTATTGACGATAAAATGGATCGTGCCGCCGGTCCGGTATCCGCGCAAAAGGGAAAAGCCGAAACATTCAGCGACGATCCCCTGCCCTGCGAATGCCGCATCGCCGTGAAGCAACAGCGGCAGGACGTGGGTGCGCTGCGTTTCAATTTCGCCTGCGTCGATACGGTCCTGTTTCGAGCGCGCTTTGCCCAGCACGACGGGATCGACGGCTTCAAGATGCGACGGGTTCGCCGTCAGGGAAAGGTGGACGCGATTACCGTCGAATTCGCGGTCGGATGAAGCGCCCAGATGATATTTGACATCGCCCGAGCCGCCGACATCATCCGGCGTGACCGACCCGCCGTGGAACTCGTGAAATATGTGATGATAGGGTTTGCCCATCACAGCGGCGAGAACGTTCAACCGCCCCCGGTGCGGCATGCCGATAACAATTTCTTTTACGCCGAGCGCGCCGCCGCGTTTGATAATCTGTTCTAGCGCGGGCACCATCGCTTCGCCGCCGTCGAGCCCGAAGCGCTTTGTGCCAGTATATTTCGTTTGCAGGAAATTCTCGAACCCCTCCGCTTCGATCAGCTTGTTGAGGATCGCGACCTTGCCTTCCTGCGTAAAGGAGATTTCCTTGTCCGGTCCCTCGATGCGTTGCTGAAGCCACGCTTTCTGCTCCGGACTTGAAATATGCATGAACTCAATGGCGAAAGCGCCGCAGTAAGTCCTGTTCAAAATTTCGAGAATTTCACGAAGGCTCGCCGTTTCGAGCCCAAGCACGTGATCGATGAAGATGGGACGGTCCATGTCCGCTTCGGAAAAACCGTATGTCGCCGGATCAAGCTCGGCGTGGAGCTTGGCTTTCGTCTGACGGAGCGGATCGAGATCGGCGATCAGGTGTCCGCGAATTCGATAAGCGCGGATCAGCATCAGCGCGCTTAACGAATCGCGCGTTTCCCGCCTGACGACTGCGGCCCCGGCGCCGGGATGGCGCGCTTCGATTTTCGCAGCCAGTTCTTTTTCGACAAGCGGCCAGTCCCCGTCCAGCAGGGCGGTCGTTTCGCTTTTCAGGCTCGGCGGCCAGTCCCTTCGCGACCAGCTCGGGCCTTTTTCCTTCAGGATTGCGCTTTCGTCCTGATCGCCGAGCGACGCGAAATAGGCGCGCCAGTCAGCGCCGACCGACGCCGGATCGGCGGTGAATCTGGCGTACAGACTTTCCACATAGGCCGCATTCGCGCCGGAAACGAAGGAGAGATCGGCGGGTTCTCCTGCCGCTGGTTTGGAGGGTCCGCCCTCCGGCACGTCGCCATCTTTGGCCATTACTCGATCCGGATCCGTGAGCCGGCCCGCCGGTTTGACGCGCCGCGCGGGTTACTTACGCCAGTCGGCTGAGGTTTCAATGGGCTATCGGCCCGCATTCGGCCATCGCAGGCTAATTTTTGAGAAGTCCGACCAGCGTTCGCCCCATGGCGGCCGGCGTCGGCGACACCGCGATGCCGGCGCGCCGCATCGCTTCAATCTTTGCTGCGGCCGTATCGTTCGCCCCGGAAACGAGCGCGCCGGCGTGGCCCATGCGTCGTCCGGGCGGGGCGGTGACCCCTGCGATGAAGCCGACCGTCGGCTTTTTCACCTTGTTGGACGCGAGGAATTCCGCCGCATCCGCCTCGGCCGAACCGCCGATTTCGCCGATCATGATGATCGAGTGCGTGTCGTCGTCGGCCAGGAACATCTCAAGGACATCGATAAAATCCGTCCCTTTTACGGGGTCGCCGCCGATTCCGACGCAGGTCGACTGTCCGAGACCCGCCATCGTCGTTTGATGGACGGCCTCGTAAGTAAGCGTTCCAGATCGCGACACGATGCCGACATGGCCGTCGCGATGAATATGGCCCGGCATGATCCCGATCTTGCACTCACCCGGCGTGATGACGCCCGGACAATTCGGCCCGACGAGGCGCGATTTCGCACCGTCGAGCGCGCGGCGGACCTTCACCATATCTTGAACGGGAATTCCCTCGGTGATGCAGACGATAAGAGGGATTTCCGCGTCGATCGCTTCAAGGATCGAATCCGCGGCGAAGGCGGGCGGCACGTAAATGACGCTGGCGTCCGCGCCGTAGCGGTCGCGCGCTTCGGCCACCGTATCGCAAACCGGAAGCTTCGCGCCTTCAGCGGCGCCGGCGCCGGTCCATTCCATTCCGCCCTTGCCCGGCGTGACGCCGGCCGTCATGTGCGTGCCGTAGGCGACCGCCTGTTCAGTGTGGAAGGTGCCTTGCGAACCGGTGAGGCCCTGGCAGATAACGCGGGTCGATTTATCGACGAGAATGGCCATTTCGCTATTTGGTCCTGATGTAAAACAGGATGGCTCTTTAGCGGCGCGCGCCTGACGGGGCAACCGTTCGCCAAGGTTCCGCCCGGCGGCGCGCCTTGTTAGTCTCGCCGGGAAGCATTCAAGGGTCGACAAATGACAGACGCCGAACTTGGCGCGCGCCGCCTCCGGATCGTTCGCGAGCATATGGAAGCGGAAAATCAACTCGATTTTGACGCCGCGATCGAGACATTCGACCGCCCGCGATACGAACTTGTGGGAACCGGCCAGACTTTCGACGGCGAAAGCGAGGTGCGGGAGTATTACCGCGCATCGCGCGAAGCGTTTCCCGATCAGCGCAATGAGATCGTCAGCCTGCGATCGGCGGGAGACGCCGTTGTGACGGAATTCTGGCTGCTGGGAACGCATGAGGGTCCGCTTAAAACGCCGGGCGGCGAGCTGGCGCCGACCGGAAAAACCTTCCGAATAAAAATGGTTGCGATTTTCGAGTTCGCCGGCGAGAAAATTGCCGCGGAACGAATTTATTTCGATCGCATGTCGCTGCTTCAGCAATTGACCGGCGGATGAATTTTCGATGAACCGGCCGGACTGGCGCGGCTATTTCGCCGGAAAATGGCGGATGACGCGCGCGATTGACGACAGGCGCGGCGGACGTTGCGGCGTCGGGGAAGGCGTGACGCAGTTCACGCCCGGATCCGGCGATGAGAGCCTTGAATGCCGGGAAACCCTGATCATTGATTATGGCGGACGAAAAACCGCCGGCGAACAGATGACCTCATGGCGATTTTGCGACGCCGCCGGTCCGAGACTTTATTTTAAGGACGGGCGATTCTTTTGCGCCATGCGATTTATTCGGAACGCCGCGTCGTGGCGCGCCTCGCTCGCCCATCTTTGCGGCGCCGATTCGTATAACGCAGATGTGACCATCATTAACGACAAAAGCTGGCGCCTGGTCTGGCGCGTCTGCGGACCGCGAAAAGACTATTCGCTCGACACCGCGTATCTGCGAGATTGAATATTGCAATTGTCGAACGGGCGGCGTTATCTCGCGCCGAACGGCGGTCGGGAGCTTGTTACCATGACAGTTCAATCAGTTTCTTCGCGCGAAATTTTGATTGAATATCTGACCGGATCGTCTGAAGGCGCGGCGCTGTTTTTGAAACGTGCGGCGCTCGTCATAATCGGCGCCGCCGCAATTGCGATCGCTTCCAAGGCGCGAATTCCGATGTGGCCGGTGCCTGTCACGCTTCAAACATTCGCCGTTTTAACGATCGGCGCCGCCTATGGGCCGCGGCTCGGGCCGGCCTCGGTCCTTCTCTGGCTGGGGCTCGGCGCGGCCGGTCTGAACGTTTTCGCCTCGGCGTCGCAATCGGCGAGCGGCGTTTCCTATTTCCTCGGCGATTCGGGCGGCTATCTTCTGGGGTTCGCGCTTGCGGCGACGATACTCGGTTTACTGGCCCGGCGCGGCTGGGACAGAACGCCGGCCATGACAGCGGCCGCGATGGCGATCGGCAATGCGGCGATCTATTTTCCGGGGCTGTTGTGGCTTGGATTGCGCCACGGCTTTGACGCGCCGATCCTTGAATGGGGCCTTTATCCGTTTCTGGTCGGCGATATCGCCAAGATCTGCCTCGCGATGACGGTATTCCCGATCGCTTGGCGCACGGTCAAGCGCGCAACGGGCAAGGTCTAAAGAACCGGAAGATCCGTCTTCGTCCTTTCGGTGATTTTTTCACCCGTGTTTCGCGTGCCGGCGCTTTCTACCGCCATCACCCAGCATTCTTCGTCCGCCACCGGCATATGATCGACATTGGCCGGCACGACGATCATATCCCCTTCCCCCATGGCGATTTCCCGATCGCGAAAGCGCATTGTGAATTCACCCTTGATGACGAAAAACAATTCATCAACGCCGTCATGACGATGCCAGTCGAACGAACCCAGCAGCTTGGCGATCCTGACTTCCTGGCCGTTGACATGCGCGGCGATGTGCGGCGACCAGGGTTCGGCGACGCGGTCGAACGCGGCGGGAATATTCAGTTTTCGAATCTCTTTTCGAATCTCTGGCATTTCACCTCGCCCCTGCTCGATTCGTTTATCGAAAGTCCGGGCCCTGTTTTCGCTCCGGCGGCATACGCTCGAACGCCGTGACACGCGCTACGAATTCAGCGGGCAGCGACGCAGAGCGTGTCGTTCCGGGCGCCACATAAACATAGACCAGTTTTCCAGCGTTCACGAGTTCCTCGCCGCGGAATATCGCCGCAGCGATTTCCATAGACTTCGCGCCGAAGCGCGCGGCGCGAACGCCGATTTCCAGCTCTTCGTCAAAATGCGCAGCGGCTCTGAAATCGCATTCGGCATGCGCCGTTACGAATTGCGGCGCATCGTCCCAGCCCTTGTAACCGAGCGCTTTCGTCCACTCCCAGACGGCGAGATCGTAATAGGCGAAATAATTTGCATTGAAGACGATCCCCTGCCCGTCGCATTCGGCCCAGCGAACGCGAAGGGGATGAACAAAGGCGAAATCCGCCCTGACCGTCATTTCAGCGCATCCACCGATGTTTCCCCGTGCATATCCGCCTCGACGGTTTGCGTCGCCGTAAGCGCTTCGGCTAACCCACCGCCTTCACGACTTTTTGCGCGGCGTCCTCAAGATCATCGGCCGGCGTGATGGCGAGGCCCGATTCAGCAAGAATTTTCTTGCCTTTTTCGACATTCGTTCCTTCAAGGCGAACGACGAGCGGCACGTCAAGGCCGACCTCCTTCACCGCCGCCACGATGCCTTCCGCGATCGTATCGCAGCGCATGATGCCGCCGAAAATATTGACGAGGATGCCTTTTACGTTCGGGTCCGAGGTAATGATCTTGAAGGCTTCTGTGACTTTTTCTTTCGTCGCGCCGCCGCCGACATCGAGAAAATTGGCCGGCTCGGCGCCGTAATGCTTGATGATGTCCATCGTCGACATGGCGAGCCCTGCGCCATTCACCATGCAGCCGATATCGCCGTCGAGCTTCACATAGGAAAGATCGAACTCTTTCGCCTTTCGCTCATACGGGTCTTCCTCGGTTTCGTCGCGCAATTCGGCGACGTCCGGATGACGGAAGACGGCGTTGTCGTCAAACCCGACTTTGGCGTCCAGCACCTTTAATTCCCCGCCCTTCGTAACGATGAGCGGATTGACCTCAAGCAGCGCCATATCCTTATCGACAAACGCTTTATACAACTGGCCGATCAGCTTGCCGCATTGCTTTGCAAGATCGCCTTTCAGTTCGAGCGCGGCGGCGATACGCCGGCCGTGATGCGCCATGACGCCCGTCGCCGGATCAATATGGATTTTGTGGATCTTTTCCGGCGTCGCCTCGGCGACCTCCTCGATGTTCATTCCGCCTTCCGTCGAAACGATGAACGCGATGCGCGAAGTCGCGCGATCGACAAGCGCGGACAGGTACAGCTCGCGCTCAATATCGGAACCGTCCTCGATGTAGATGCGGTTGACCTGTTTTCCAGCGTTCCCCGTCTGCTTGGTGACCAGCGTGGCGCCGAGCATCTGGCGCGTGAATTCCGCCGCCTCCGCAGGAGACCTGGCGAGCCTGACGCCGCCCTTGTCGCCGGCCGACGCTTCCTTGAATCTCCCTTTTCCGCGCCCGCCGGCGTGAATCTGCGCCTTTACGACATAGAGCGGTCCGGGGAGCGTCGCGGCGGCGCTTTCCGCATCCTTCGCGTCGAGAACGGCGACCCCTTTGGAAACGCAAACGCCGAACGATTTCAAAAGTGCTTTCGCCTGATATTCATGGATATTCATCAATAGGCTCCGGAACGGGACGGAAATTGCGCCATCCGCTTAGCGCGCGCCTTTCGCGCCTGCAACCGCAGATCTCGCGAATAACGTCTCCGGCGCCGCGCCGGGCTTGCCGAATGCGTCGCGCGACCTCTAGATTCTGCGCGCCGCAAATCCCACGGGGGATATCGGGCGAGACGCCTGAAACGGATATCGGCGTCCCTGCGCCCGATTACAGCATCCGGAGAGGGAAATGACCGCATTAAAAGCCGACTATCTGATAATCGGGGCCGGCGCTGTCAGCCTCGCATTCGTGGACGCCATGTTTTCCGAAAGCGACGCGACGTTTCTAATAGTCGATCGGCATCATTTGCCGGGCGGCCACTGGAACGACGCCTATCCGTTCGTTCGTCTGCACCAGCCCTCGACGAGCTACGGCGTCGCGTCACGACCTCTTGGCGCGGATCGAATAGACACGGCCGGTTCGAACAAGGGGTTCTACGAGCTGGCGTCCGGCGCCGAAGTCCTCGCCTATTTCGAACAGCTGATGCGGGAGCAATTCCTGCCGAGCGGGCGGGTCCAGTATTTTCCGATGTGCGATTATCTGGGAAACGGGTGCTTTCGTTCCCTGTTGTCGGACCAAACTCATGAAGTTGAGGTCGGGCGAAAGACGGTCGACGGAACGCTCTTCAACACCAGCGTGCCGGCGACGCACACGCGCAAATACAGCGTCGATGATTCGATAACCTGCCTGACGCCGAATGAATTGCCGCGCGCGGCGGCCGGTTTTCGCAGCTTCACGATTGTCGGCGCGGGAAAAACGGCGATGGATGTCGGCGTCTGGCTTCTCGATAACGGCGCCGATCCGGATTCGATTTCATGGATAGTTCCAAGGGATTCCTGGCTCATCAACCGCGCGACGACCCAATCCGGCCCCGAGTTTTTCAACTGGCGGGTCAAAAGCTTTCTCGCCCAGCTTGATGCGTCAGCCTCGTCGAATTCGGCGGATGAACTTTTTGAAAAACTCGAAGCGGCTAAAGTGATGTTGCGCATCGATCCGAATGTCGCCCCGGCCATGTTCCACTATGCGACCATATCCGAAGGAGAGGTGCGCCAGCTTCAGAAAATAAGGTCTGTTCTGCGAAACGGCCGCATTCAAAGGGTCGACCCCGACTGTGTGACGTTCGCAAACGGCGACACGGCGCCGGCGAAGCCAGGAACGGCCTATGTCGACTGCACGGCGAGAGCGGTCGAATTCGGCGCCGATCCGCGACCGGTATTCGATCGAAACCGCATATCAATTCAGTCGCTGTATTCCCCGCTCGTCACGTTAAGCGCATCTGTTACCGGCTATGTCGAAGCCCGTTACACGGATGATGAAACCCGCAACCGGCTTTGCGCGCCGAATGTCCTCGCCGATACGCCGGCCGAATGGATGCGGTCATTTCTCGGCAATCTGATGCGGCAGAAGATGTGGATGGATGAACCCGTTCTCAATGACTGGCTCAGCGCCAATCGCTTGTGCCCGTTCGGAAAAAAAGCCGACAGGGCCGCCCTCGGCGCGCCTTCGATGAAGCCGGTCGCAAGGCGGATAGCCGAAACGGCGCCGGCGGCGGCGATGAACCTGCAAAAACTGATAATGTCGGGCGGCGCCGTATAGAATGAGCGCGCACCCTGTCGCCGCCGGCTTCATCAGGGACGAGAAGCCGACGGCGTTCCAGACCGCCGAATAAGAGAGATTCAGCGAACCGGAAACGGCTAGAACCTCATTCCGATTCCAATACCGGCGACGATCGGATCAATATCGACTTCGACGGAATTGAAGACGCCGCCGGTATTGAGCGTCGCCGTCGTGTCGATGTCGATGTATTTGATGTCCAGATTCATGAACACGCGATCTGTAACATCTATGTCCACACCCGCCTGAACCGCCCATCCGAAACTGTCATCCAGCGATACGCGGGTCGGACCGCCCAATGCGGCGTCGAGACCCGCCGTCGAATCTTCGCTGTAAAACACGGTCCAGTTCAGACCCGCGCCGATATAAGGGCGAACGCGCTGGTCCGGCGCGAAGTGATATTGCAAAGTCAGCGTCGGCGGCAGCGCCATCGTATCGGCGATTTCACCCAGCGCCGAAATTGCACCGGCGCCACGTATGTCGTGCGGGCTCGTCGCGAGAATAAGTTCGGCGGCGACATTGTTCGTTATGAAATATGTGAAATCGAGCTCCGGGACGATTGCGTCATCGACGCTGACGGAGCCGGTCGGAACGCCTGGAAGTATCGGCCCTGCATCATCCTGCGGCGCGATATAGACACCCCTCAGACGGACCAGCCAGTCGCCTGCTTCAGCATAGGCCGGCGAAACGGCCGCCAACGCCAGGCCCGTCGATAAAAAAAGTTTGCGCATTTGAATTTCCCGTGGACTGCTGTTGCACGACCTTGTTAGGCGTTTCAAAGCACGCAATTTTGATCAGGATCAGACTTCGATGATCGCTATACGGTCGAATTGTCGCACACGGATATTCAGGCCGGAAAAAGCCGATCACCGCCATCGGCTTTTCTTGCGGTAACCTTTCGCGGCGGTCGGGCTCGCTATATAAAGTCGCGCAAAGCGCGCCGGATATTCCGGCCCCATCCGAACTATAAGGAGCCTTAATGCAATCGTTTCTCGAAATGGGCGGATATGGCGCTTATGTCTGGCCCGCTTACATCGTATCGGCCGGCGCGCTCGTCGCAATCGCGGCGCTCATTCGCCGGCGCGCGCGCACGCTTTCGAAGAAGCTGCGCGCGGCGAATGAATCCGTTTCGAAACGATCTGCGGCGTAAATCGGCCGCAATTTACGATCAGTCCGCCGTCAGCGTTCCATATACCGGCTCGCCTTCCAGCAGCGTGACCAGAACCTTCGCGTCGGATATCTCCGAGGGATCAATTTCAAAAAGATTTTTTTCAAGAATGACGAGATCGGCATATTTGCCTGTCTCGATCGAACCCGTCATATCGTCGAGGAAATTTGATCGCGCCGCTTCTATCGTATAGCCGGCCAGCGCATCCTCCAGCGATATGCGCTGTTCAGGAAGAAAGGGCGGCGTATCATGCGATATCGCATCGACGCGCGTGAGCGCTGTTTCGATCCCGAGTAACGGGTCCGGCGAACTCACTGACCAATCGCTGCCGAAGGCGACATGCGCGCCGGTGCGCAAAACGGAATTGATCGGATAAACCCAGTTCATTCGCACCGGCCCGAGTTGCGGGCGCGTAAAATTCCTGATGAATGAATCTTCAAACGCCCAGAGCGGCTCAAAGCCTGCGACAACGTCAAGCTCGGCGAACCGGGCGATGTCGTCCGGGTGAATGACCTGCAGATGATTTATGTGGTGGCGCGCATCGCGCTTGCCGTTCGACTTCTCGGCCGTCTCTATCGCATCCAGCGCATAGCGCACGGTTGCATCGCCGATCGCATGTATATGCGCCTGGAACCCCTTCGCATCGACCGCCTGCACGCCGGCGATCAATTGACCGCGCGGTATCATCATAAGTCCGGACGTTTCCGGCTGATCCGAGTATGGTTCGAGCAATTTGGCGGTATGCGTTTCAATGACGCCGTCGGCCCAGAATTTGACCGATCTGGTCTGAAAGCGCCCGCCGCTGAATTCGGCGCGCGCGTCCTCGAAATCCTCCACCTGCTCCAACCCCCGGCCGGGATCCCATCCAAGCGCGCCGTTAACGCGCAATTTCAGTTTTCCGCTGTCGTTGAGCGCCTTGAAGGCCGTCAGCGACCGGGTCTGGTCTTTTCCGCCGAGAGCGACATACGCCTCTGTCAGCGAGGTTATTCCGAGCGAGTGAAAGTATTCCTGCGCAGCCAGAATTCCGGCTTCGATTTCCTGATCGGTATAGGCCGGCATATTGTCGGAAACGAGCGCCATCGCCGATTCCTCGTGCAAGGTGCCCCATAATTCACCCGTTTCCGGATCTCGCTGGATTTTTCCGCCTTCCGGATCGGGCATGTCTTTCGTAATTCCGAATTGTTCGAACGCCTTTGAATTCAGCCAGAGCGCGTGTCCGTCCGCGTCGCCGAAAACCAGCGGGCGCGAGGAATCGATTGCATCGAGCAGTTCCTTCCTTGGCGGCATCCCTGCGTCGAACTGGGAGATCCGCCATCCAACGCCCCTGATGAGCGGCGCATCGGGATTGGCGGCGACACATTCTGCAATCGCCGCCAGCACTTCCTCTTTACTGGCGAGGTCAAAGACCGGGCATTCCCTGAAAACCGAAATGCCGCCCATGGCGATATGCGCATGCGAATCCTGAAACGCCGGCAAAACGAGCTTTCCGCCGAGATCGACGATCTTCGTCGCCGCGCCCGAAAATGATGAAGCGTCGTCGCCGACATAGACGATCTTTCCATCGCGAACGGCGACGGCGCGCGCCCAACTGCGCTCGGGATCGAGCGTGTATATCCTGCCGTTTTCAAGGATGAGGTCGGCGGCCTCACTTTCAACCGCAACAGCGCCCTCCTGCGGCGCAGACCCGTCGCGCGCGCAAGCGGCAAGGCTTGCGGCCAGGACGGCGATTGCGGCGAACCCCGAACGAATAATACGCATGGATACTTTTCTCCCCAAATTAAACATCGAAACACGATGTTTTGCGTTCTACAACTTCAACGGCTTCCAGTAATTCCCGGCGCCCTGGTCACATTCTGTCTCGCACCGAATAATAGGCCATGCCGAGCGCCAGCAACGGCACGCGCAACGCCGCGCCGCCCGGTATCGGGGGCGTCGGCGCCTTGTTCATGGCTTCAAAGCGTTCCGCAACGCCGCCGATCGTTTCCGCAGCAATCGCGCCGGCGATCGTCGCCATGCTGACGCCGTGACCGGAATAGCCGCCGACTGTCAGAATATTGGGCGCAAGCCGATCGAAATACGGCATTCGGTTCATTGTAATCCCAAGCGTTCCGCCCCATCCGAAATCAATGCGCACATCCTGAAGTTGCGGATAAATCTTCAGCATCGACGCGCGCACATAGGACTTGATATCGCCCGGAAACTTGTAGCGATAACTTTCGCGCCCGCCGAATAGCAGGCGCCTGTCCTGAGACATTCTGTAATAATTTATCACGAACTTCGAATCCGCGACGGCGGCATTATTGGCGATGAGCGATTGCGCCAAACGCTCTTCGAGCGGCTCTGTCGCGATTATGTAGTTGTTGATCGGCATTACATGCGCAGAGAGTTTGCGATGGAGCGCGCCGAAATAACCATTGGCGGCGATGACGATATAATTCGCGCGCAATTCGCCGCCGGGCGTCCTTATCGTCGCCGGATCGCCTTCGACGATTTCCAGAACTTCGGATTTTTCGTAGATCCTCACTCCCGCCTTGTCGCATGCGCGCGCCAGCCCGAGCGCATATTGCAATGGGTGAAGGTATCCCGCGCCGGTATCGAATGTTCCGTCAAAATACGAGCTGGTTGCGAGCATCTCGTGCAATTCGTGGTCATCTACATAGCGGATCTTGTCGTATCCGTATTCGCGGTTCAGCAATTCGACATGGCGCATGGTATCGTCACGCCAATGCGGCTTGTGATTGGCGTGTATGACGCCGCTTCGATAGCCGCAGTCTATGGCGTGCTTTTCAATCAGGGTGTGAACGAGCGTTTTCGCGTCTTCGCTGATCTCCCATAGTTGACGCGCGTGTTCGCTCCCTACACTCTTGATCAACGCTTCCTGCTCAACGCGCTGGCCCGTGCCGATCTGGCCGCCATTTCTGCCCGAAGCGCCCCATCCGACGCGATGCGCATCCAGAAGTGCCACATCAAACCCGCGCGCGCGCAGGTGCAACGCCGCCGAAAGCCCTGAATATCCGCCGCCTATTATGCAAACATCTGCGCGTTGACTTCCGGCCAGAGCGTCAAAAGGCGCCAGCATTGTCGCCGTTGCCGCGTAATAGGATTGCGGGTATTCGCCGGGCGTGTCGTTTGCATAAAGTATATTGACCATCGTTCGTTCATTTCACCGTTTTGCGCGCCGGAAAAGTCAAATCCGTACAGCGCGTTTCGCCGCGCCCGGTGCACCGCACAGAAGTACGGCCGATCGCAGGTGCGCGCATCCAGTCATCCACTTTTCATCTTCCCGCATTCGCACCGTTTCAAAATGCGTTTGGCGGCGTCTGTCGCGCACGCGCATTGCGGTAGAAGGGTTCGTCGACGACTTTCGCCTTTTTGTTGCGTTTCAGCCATGCGCCTTCCTTGTATATAAAAATCTCGGCGAAAAGCCCGTCGCGCACCGCACCGCCATACGGCGCCTCCAGTTCCGCGAATGCTATGTTGCGCTTGGCTGTCGGCGACCAGGCGGCTGACGTGACATGTCCGACAACTTTTGAACCGTTATGATAAACATAGGCGTTTGCAGCCGGTTCTTTGCCTTCGATGTCGAGCCTGACAAGATGATAGCGCGGACCGCGCGCTTTATGTTCGAGCAAGGCGCGGCGGCCGTTGAAATGGCCTTTATCGAAATCGACCAGGCGTCCGAAACCGAGTTCGAACGGCGTTCGCCCGCGCCCGCGCCGCAAAGCGAGGTGAACCGGCTGGAAATCAACGCCCGGCGCAAGAAACCCGGTTTCCAGTCGGGCGAGGTTCAGGGCCTCCATTCCTGTCGGACAAATCCCCCATTGCCTGCCGGCCGACCATAAGCGATCCCAAAGCGAGTGCGCGTTTTCCGGCGCCGTAAACAATTCATAGCCGAGATCGCCGGTATAGCCAGTACGTGAAATCCGAAGGCCCGGCTCGATTTCGCGGGTGTCGAAGGGTTTCATCGACGCGGCGCCTTCCAGTCCCGCCGCCTTCAATACCGAAAATGCTGTCGGGCCCTGAAGCGACAGCGCGCAAAGGGCTTCGGTTTCATCGGTTATCGCCGCATCGAAGCCCCACGCGCATTCATGCAGCCATAAATACATGTGCTTTGCGCAGAGAAGAAGATATTCATCCTCGCCGAGACGGAAAATCGTTCCGTCGTCAATCGTCATCCCCTCCTCATCGCACCACATCGCATAGGCGACGCGGCCGACCTTCACTTTTCGGATATCGCGAACAATCAGTCGATTGACGATGCGCGTCGCGTCAGGCCCGCAGATGCGGTATTTGCACATAGGCGAGATATCCATAAGCGTCGCCTGATTGCGGATCGCAAAATATTCTTTCTCCGAACACTCAAAAACCTCAGCCGACAAAAACCCGTTCCAGCCGCGCCAGGAATTCAGAAAATTCAACTCGGCCAGCCTGTCATGAAACGGCGTCGGCGCAAGCGTGCGCGTAACGGACCGCGGCGTCTGCGCTTTCATCATGCGAGGACTCCGTCATTTAAAAGCTGCAGGGCGCTGTTTCTGCCCGCAGCGCCGCTTACATCGCCGCCTGGATGCGCCGACGCGCCGCAAAGATAGAAACCCCTGACTGCGAATGCGTAACGCGACAACTGATTAACCGGCCGCACTGTCAGCAATTGGTCGATGCTGAGTTCGGCGTGATGCCAATGCCCGCCAGGCGCGGCGGTTTCGTTTTCAATATCGGCCGGCGAGAAAGCATCGACACGCTCGACATTGTCGCGCAGGTCCGGCCAGTAACGGGCGAGCGTATCGATCGTCAAACCTGTCAGCCGCGCGCGCGCCGCATCGTCCCATCCGCCCTTAAGGTTTCGTGGAATATAGTGGACAATCGCCGAAACGGCGTGCCTGTCGCCGCCGTCCGCCAGTGTCGGGATCACCGCTTCAATTATCGGCGCAGCGGGCATCTCGCCGTATTTCGCCTGCGTGAACGCGCGTTCGACATAGATCGCCGTCGGGGCCGCGATCAGACGGCCCGCCATTTGTTCTTTCGAAAGACCGGGTATGTCCGGCGCGCGCTTCAGCAGAATATTGACCTTCGCCGTCATGCCTTTCGATCTTACATTTCGAATGCGGCGCACAGCCTCCACGTCGAAATGTTCGGCGCCGGCGAGCATCATCGACTGGACAGCGCCTGCCGAAGACATGACCGCGCCGGCGGAAATTTTCTCGCCCTTGTCCGTTTCGATGCCGGTAACCGCATCGTTTGCGATGAGGACGCGCCGCGCCGAAACGCCCGTTCGGATCTCGGCGCCGGCTTGTCTCGCCGCAGCGGCGAACGCCCCGGCGACAGCGCCCATTCCGCCCTGCGGAAGCAGCGGCGCGCCGCCGCAGCCATAGCGATACATGAGCGAGAAAACCGTCCCCGGCGAGCGTGGTCCCGCCCACGCGCCCCAGACCGCGTCCGCAGCGAGATTGCCGGCGAGCGGGCCGTCCGGCAGGTCGTCGAGCGCGAGATCGTAGATATTCGAAAGTACGATGCGCAAAAAGTCGCGCATGTCTTTCTTGCCCATCAGACGCAGTTTGAGCGCGAGCGCGGCGAGCGGCATCGCCTCGCCGGCCCCGGCAAGGCTCAATCCGCCGCCGGGGTCCGGCGGCGAACGAAGCGCGAGCGGCGCAAGAAGGCCGGCGAATTTTTTGATCCGATTACGGATTTCCTTATAGGCCTCGCCATCGGGATGCGCCGATCCGTCGGCGAACCTTATCGTTTCCCCATCTATCTCGACATGCCTTGCGTCATCCGAGAGCATGATCGTCGCCAGCGGCCTCATCGACAATTTGCCGGAAAGACCGAGTTCCGCGATGACTGTCGGATTTAGATTGTACGCAAGATGCGCGTGGCGCGAAATCGGCAGGCCGTCGGAAATCTCGTATGAAGTCGCCAGCCCGCCAATAGCGCCTGAGCGCTCAAGCACGAGAACGCGCTTGCCTTTTTTTCCAAGCGTCGCTGCGGCTGCAAGGCCGTTATGGCCTGCGCCGATGATGACGACATCGAACTTCGAGCCCTCTCCCGCCATCTCAAATTTCCTCTTCGGCGAGCGCCGGCATCAGATCGCCCTTGCCGTTTCTTCGAAGAATTTCGCGCGCGGCGTTTGCGCCAGGCGCGGCCATCACGCCGCCGCCCGGATGCGTCGACGAACCGACGATGTACAAACCGTCGATCGGCGTTGAATATTGGGCGTAACCGGGAATGGGCCGGTTGAACAAAAGCTGGTCGAATGTCAGCTCGCCCTGGAAAATATTGCCTTCCGTCAGCCCGACCTCGCGCTCAATGTCCGCCGGACTTCTGACCTCGGCGTGCAAAACGCGCTGGCGAATATCGGGGCAACAAACCTCAATCCTGTCGAAAACGGCGTCTGCGAACGCTTTTCGGGTTTCGTCGTTCCAGTTATCTGCGCTGCGCACGCCGTTCACATTCAGGTCATAAGGCGCATACTGAATGAAAAGCGACATCATATGGCTTCCCGGCGGCGCCAATGTCGGATCGATCTTGGAGGGTATCAGCATGTCGAAATAAGGCTTCGCGGACCAGCGCCCTTCCTTCCAGTCATCATAAGCGCGCTCAAGCGTTTCGAGCGACGTGTTGCAAGAGAAATCGCCGGTAAAATAATCGCCGTTTTCCGGCAACAAGGGAAAAGACGGCATTTTATCGAGAGCGAGGTTTAGCTTTCCGCTCGATCCGCGGATCTTGAAGCGCTCGACGGCCCTTACATATTCGGGCGGAAGTTTCTCGCGGCCTATATGCTTCAGGATCGTTCGCTTGACGTCGAGGTTTGAAGCGACGATCGGCGCGCGGTATTCATCGCCGTTCTCCAGCGCGACGCCGCGAACCTTTTCGTTCTCGATAATGAATTCGGAAAGGCCGGACCCGGTTTTGATGACGCCGCCCGCCGACTCGAACGCGGCGCCGAGAGCCTTGGTGACAGCGCCCATCGCCCCGCGCGCGAAACCCCAGGCGCCCATCGACCCATCGACATCCCCCATATAGTGGTGCAGCAGGACATAGGCTGTACCCGGAGAATAAACGCCAAGCCCGGTCCCGATAATGCCCGAACCGGCCATACTGGCCTTAACCAGTTCATGTTCGAAATGTTCATCCAGAAAATCGCCGATCGACATTGTCCAGAAGCGGATCATCTCGCCGACGTCGCGCGGTCCGATGTCGTATATGCGCTTAATGAGAAACATCAACTCGCCGACATCGCGCGGCTTCATCGAAGTCGGATCGGGCGCGCGCCGCAACAGAAACGGCCGGATGAACCGGCATTGGCGCATCACCAGTTGATAATAACGATCGTAAGCGTCGACATCTATCGGGCTGATGCGCCCCACCTCGCGCCGTTTCACATGTGCATCGTCATAGGACGCCAGATATTCGCCTTTGTCGCTGAACGTTACCCGTCCGCGATAAGGAACGACCTGAAGGCCAAATTTCGGCAGTTCAAGATCGCGTATTATTTCCTGCCTGAGCAAGGAACAAACATAAGAGCAGTTTGAGTAAATCCAGCCCTTGTACATTTCCGTACTGACGGCGGCGCCGCCAATCTGCTCGTTCTTTTCAACAATCAGGGTTTTAAGGCCGGCTTTTGCAAGATAGCACGCGGCGGTCAGGCCGTTATGACCCGCGCCGACCACGATCGCGTCATAGCTGTCCTGCTTGTCCATCGAATTCCCGTTGATGTTATTTTCGCGACCTCAGGGCATCGCAGCGCAGAGCCGAAAAGCCCGCCGCCGAAGCGTTTGCGGGCGAATTAATACGGCGCCCGCATCGTTAAGCGCAATATGTGATCTCATTTTTAAGCGGGTCGCCGCGGCGGAATTCAACCGCAAGCCAATGGATCAATTTGCGACCTGGGCGGAATTCGGCGCCGGCGCAGTTTCCAAGGGGGCTGGAGTCACCTTGTTTCTTCGATCAGCGCCCTCAACGAGGAAGCGATCGGCGCATCGGCCGGCAGCGTTTCCTCCAACCGGGTCCAAAGGGTCACCGCCGCCGCCTTGTCGCCTCTGCCGCGCGCTGCAAAGCCAAGATAGTAAAGCGCCAGCGGATCATCAGCCTCAAACGAGCGAATTTTCTCCAGCGTGTTTTCGAGTTCCGTGGAAACCGAAAGTTCATCCTGCGGACGGCTTTCTATCAATGCGAAAGCATATTCGCGCCAATCCTCCCAGCCGGCGTCATAACGCTGAACGAATTTGCGCCAGGTTTCGACACTTTCATCGGCGCGCCCGAGGACGCGATAGGATCGTGCGAGCATGCGCAATCCCTCCGGATTGTCGGGATCGGATTTAAGACGCGCGGATAATTGATCGACCATGTTTTCGATCATCTGACGACGCTCGCTGTCCGGCAGTGCGGCGATCGCGGCCATCTGTTCGGAATTCGGCGCGCCGACGCCTTGCGCGGCGCCGGACGCCGACGCCTCCAGCCGGCTGGTCGCGCGCTCATCAAGTCCGAGATCGGAAACTGCGATTTGCGCCTGCGCCGCCGCGTCGCGCAATCGCGCTGCAACCGCATCGAACCACGGCGCGCCGGCGGGCGCATCGTTCAGCAACGCCGCCCATGCTTTCGCGGCCTCATCAATGGCGCCCACCTGAAAACGCTCTTCTGCGAGAAAATACCGCGCGCGCGGGTCTTCCGGCTCAATTTTGAGAGTATGTGAAAACGCCTCGCGCGCCTCCATCGTCACAACGCCGCCGGATTTGACGACCAGCGCCTCGCCAAGCGCCGACAAGGCGGCGGCGTTCGCGCCGTCTATTTCTACTGCGCGCCCATAGGCTGTCGCCGCATTCGCGGGCCGGTTCGCGGCGGCGTATGCATCGCCGAGATCCATCCAGACGCCGAAATCGCCGGGCGAGGCTTCAGCCTTTGCTTCAAGCGTTGCGATCGCTTTTTCTACCGCGCCGGCCGACGTCGGCGATTGCGACAGGCGCGCGGCGTTCAGCGCCTGCGGCGCGCCAATCTGCAAATAAATCAGCACGGCGGCGAGCGGCGCGACACCGATTGCAGCGAACGCCGCAATGCGTCCGGCGCGGGAAATACGCGGCGCGCGCGTTCCGCCATCCGCCCCATTCGCCGGAAGGGCCTCGCTTTCGGCGGGTTCGCGCAGCGCCTGCGATTTGGCGCGCGGCCTCAACAGAGGATAGCCGATAATGATGATCGCACACAGCGATACCGACAAAACGACGAGCCAGAATACCGTCACGTCAACTCTCTTGTTTGCTTGCTTTCGCGACGTTATCGCGCGGCGCGCTGTCCGCTCTGTCGCGCGGCTCGTCGCCGTCCCAGTCGTCCGACGGATCGTCGCCGGCCAAATCATCGGCCCGCTTCACGCCGACCAGATAGGCGCCTGCGGCGCCGGACGCGATCAGGAATATGATTACCGGCGCCATCCAGAGAAATATCGTATTCCTCTGAACGGGCGGCTTCAGGAGTACATAGTCGCCGTAGCGATCGACCATAAATTTCAGCACCTGATCGTCGCTGTCGCCCGCGACCAGGCGTTCGCGCACGATGATGCGCATGTCTTTCGCCAGCGGCGCATTCGAATCGTCAATGCTTTGACTTTGACACACGACGCATCGCAGTTCGCGGCTGATAGTGCGGGCGCGCGCTTCGAGCGCGCCGTTGGCCAGTATTTCGTCAGGTTCGACCGCCTGGCCCGCCGGCGCGGCCGAAAGGAAAACCAGTATGAGCGCGAGAAGCCTAGCCCTCGACATCGTCGTCCTCGACATCGTATTCCAGTTCTTTCAATTGCCGAACGAGCGGGCGTAATTGATATCGCCAGACTTCGGGCGTGACCGGGCCGACATGTTTGTATCTAATCCGCCCGTTTGCATCCACGACGAAGGTTTCCGGCGCACCCGTGACGCCAAGATCGATCGCCGTTCGGCCCGCCGCGTCATCGCCGACAAAATGATAAGGATTGCCGTTCTTCCTGAGCCAGAGCGCGCCCGCTCCTTTCGGATCCTTCCAGTCTATGCCGACGATAACGACTTCGCCGCTCGCCGCGATCTCCATCAGCATCGGGTGTTCTATGACGCAGCTCGCGCACCAGGATCCGAAAATATTTACAAGCGCGACCTCGCCTTCGATGTCGCGCGATGAAAACCCTTTTTCAAAACCTTCTATCGCGTCAAGTTCGATCGCCGGCAAAGGCCGGTCGATCAGGACTGAGGGAATACGCATCGGGTCGCGCTTTAGCCCGGCGACGAAATAGCCGCCGAGAACAATAAAGAGCGCAAGCGGCGCCAGAAGGAAAAACCGCTTCACGTCGCGGCTCCGAGAACTGCGGCTTTTTGCGGCGCGCCGACGCGCCGCCGCGTCGGAAGGCGATCAAAACCAGCCAGGATCCCGCCGAACGCCATCACGCCGGCCCCGAACCAGAGCAGCGCGACAAGAGGGTGATAATAGGCGCGCACCGCCCAGCCGGCGCCGGCCGTCCTTTCGCCGAGCGTCAAATAGACGTCCCCGGCGAGCGTCGTCCAGATGCCGGCTTCGGTCGTTTGCATTCCGCGCACGGGATAAAACCGGCGCTCCGCAATCAGTTCGCGGATCGCCGCACCGTTTTTTTCGATTCTGAATACAGCATGTTCGGCGGCGAAATTCGGTCCGGCGAAGTCAGCGACGTCGATCAGGCGCGCGTCATAGGCGCCGACGCGAATGACGTCGCCCGTGTTCATCAGTTGCACAGCCTCGGTCCGCCATACGCCCGCGCCCAATACGCCGAGTGCGACGATAGCGAGACCGATATGCGCGACAATCATTCCGGCATATGAAGGCGGCAGAGCCTTGAGCCGCGCATACGCCGCCGACAAGGGACCGTCGCCGAGCTTTATTCGTGATGAAAGATCGGCAAGCGTCGCCGCAAAAACCCAGACCGCAAGCCCGGCGCCGAACGCCGCCGCAACGGGTTTGGGCCAGGTGAGCCATGCGGCGATCGCAAAAAACGCGCATCCTGCAATGGCGGCCGTCCAGAATTGCGCGCAGGCCCTTTTCAGATCGCCGCGTTTCCACGCTAGCGCCGCGCCCGGCGCCAATACGAAAAGCAGCAACGCGATGATGGGAAGAAAAGTCGCATTAAAAAAGGGCGGGCCGACCGAAATCCTCTCGCCGCTGACGATATCCACGAAAAGCGGATAAAATGTTCCGATAAAAACGGTGCCGCAGGCTGTCATCAACAGAACATTGTTGAGCAGAATGGCGCCCTCCCGGCTAACGGGCTGGAACGTCGATGTCGATTTAAGCAATGCGCCGCGAACGGCGAAAAGAGCGAATGAGCCGCCAATGACGGCGGAAAGTATGGCGAGAATGAAAACGCCGCGTGCGGGATCGACTGCGAAAGCGTGAACGGATGTGAGAATGCCCGAACGCACCAGAAAAGTCCCGATCAGGCTGAGCGAAAACGCCAAAATCGCGAGCAGCACCGTCCACACCTTTAGAGCTTCGCGTTTTTCGACGACGCGCACCGAATGCAGGAACGCCGTTCCGGCGAGCCATGGCATGAAGGAGGCGTTCTCAACGGGATCCCAGGCCCAGAAGCCGCCCCAGCCGAGCTCGTAATAAGCCCACCAGGAACCCAGCGCGATTCCGATCGTCAGGAACATCCACGCCGCGAGCGCCCAGGGGCGGACGGTGCGCGCCCAGTCCGCGTCGATGCGGCGCTCGATAAGGCCGGCGATCGCATAGGCGAAAGTTATCGAGAAACCGACATAGCCGAGATAAAGAAACGGCGGATGAACCGCGAGACCGGGATCCTGTAAAAGCGGATTGAGATCGGCGCCATCGGCCGGCGGCGGAAATATCCGTTCAAACGGGTTCGACGTAAAAAGGATAAAGGCGATGAACGCAGCCGCCACCGCGCCCTGAACCGCGAGCGCGGTTGACGTCAGCGACGATCGGCGGTTTCGGCTGAAGCGGGCCGCCGTCGCGCCGTAGAGAGAAAGAATAAGGACCCATAATAGCATCGAGCCTTCGTGGTTCCCCCAAACGCCGCTCAGCTTGTAGACAAACGGTTTGGCGGAATGGGAATTCTCAACGACATTCGCGACCGAAAAATCGGATGTCGCGTGCAGCGCCATGAGACAGGCGAACGCCGAAACGACAAGCGCCCCCTGCGCCAGCGCCGCCGATCGGGCGATCGCCCTCAAACCGTCATCGCGCTGCATCAGCCCGACAAAGGGAAACAGCGCCTGGATGATCGCGGCGAGAAACGCGAGAATGAGCGTGAATTGACCGAGTTCGGCGAGCATTCGCGGAAACGTCCTGTTTGCCAGAATTGCGTGCGTTTCCTACCAACAAAACCTGCGCGCGGCAAAGGCCTGACTGGCACCTTGGATTTTGACGCGATCTAACGCGCCGTCAATCTGCGCGCCCCTTTCGCGAAACCAAATCCTGATTCCGTTCAACATCGCGGTGACGGGCGGTGCATAAACCTGATCTCAACGCCGAAGGTTGCGAATCGTTCAGCGACCGGATTTGTTGACAACTGCGACGGATTGTCCATCTTGATAAGCGCCTGCCGCCGGTTTCGCGACGGCGGCGTATCCGGCGACCGTGGGGAGGCGGCGCGCTCATGCGAGATCCGATGATCGCGATAGCGCTATGCGCCCTTTGCGTCACGGCGTGTTCCAGGCGAAGCGATGATGCGCGAACGCCCGCCGCACCGACGCCCATCCAGGCCGACATCGCAAACGCGACAGCGCACGACGAGACCTCGCCAGCGGAGGAACCGGGTGCGGCGGCGCAATTGGTCGTGCGCGGAACGCTTCTGGCGGAACACGATGTCGCCTTGCCGTCGGACGCGGCCCTACGCATCCAGATTCGCGACGTTTCCATGGTCGATGTCGCCGCGCGAATTCTTGCACGCGACGAAATGCCGATCGAACGTCTGCCGGCTGAATTCAATATAAGCGCGCCGCGCGCGGCGATCGCGCCTAATGCCCGGATCGCAATATTCGCGCAGGTATTTTCCGGCGACAGGTTGTTATACATGACGACAACGCACACGCCGGTTGATACGCAAACGCCGATGAATGTGCGCCTGCAACAGATTTCGGCAGTGCGCGACGAAGCGGGCGGCCCGGTTGCGGGCGGTGCGGGCGCAGTCGGTAGGAGCGCGATCGGTGCGGGCGCTGACGGTTCGGGCGCTGACGGCATGATGATCACCCCGCCTCAAGATCGCTTTGACTGCGGCGGCGAAGCGCTGCTGGTCGCAATCGAGGCCGGCGGCGCCTTTGTCACATTTGCGGACACGTCGACTCGCCTGTTACCGTTGATGACGCCCCCCGGCGAAACCGACGAGAAATCGTTTTCAAACGGCGAGATGACGCTTTTCGTCAAGAGCGGCGAAGTCGCATTCGCACGCGGGCGCGCCGCACCCCTCTTATGCGCCGGCAAATAGGAAGGACACAGACTGATGCTGCGTCACGCTATCATTTCACTCGGCCTTGCGGTTTCGGCTTGCGCGCAAGGGGGCGGCGAGGCGCCGGAAGAAAACGCCGCCGCAAACGGGCCGGCGAGCGCTGCGACGCAAAGATTTGCGAACATCGCCTGGGCGCTGGACGATCCCGCCGCCGCGCCCGGATCCTTTCGCATATTTCTGGCTGACGGAACGCTTGTCATGGATTCCTGTTTTGAAACCTACCGCATCGCCGAGTGGCGCGCGACGGGTGAAACAACGCTCATCTGGACTGAGGATATGGCGGAAATCCCGGCGCACATTAAAGACCTGACCGACGAAAAGCTGACTCTGGTTCTGACGCTTTCAAACGAAGAAGCGACCAGAACATTCTCTCGCATCAAGGGGGAGATGCTGTGCCCCGCGCGTTAGCCGCGATGGCGCGGCGCTTTCCGCTCCTCATGGCGCTCGCCGCCGCAGCATTCGCGCTCGCCCCGCCCGCGGGCGCGGAAAGCGGACCGGCCGATCCGGTCGTGCGCGTCAGCGGCGGCAAGATAAAGGGTATGCGCGAAGACGGTGTTTTTACGTTCAGGGGCGTTCCCTACGCCGCAGCGCCGGTCGGCGCGCGGCGCTGGGCGCCGCCGGCGCCGGTCAAGTCATGGCGAGGCGTGCGCATGGCGAAAAAGATCGGCGCCGCCTGCATCCAGAACCCCGCCCTGTCCGCGGCCAATGGCGGCGACCCCGGACCGATCAGTGAAGACTGTCTTTTCCTCAATATCTGGACGCCGAAACTTGACCGGAATGCGAAGCTGCCGGTCGTCGTATGGATTCACGGCGGCGGTTTTGTGTTCGGTTCCGGCGGCGTCAAGGGATATTCCGGCGCGCCATCCGCGAAAAAGGGCGTGGTTTTTGTCAGCATCAATTACCGCCTCGGCGCGCTCGGATTTTTTGCGCATCCATCGACCGTGAGCCGCAATGGCGGGGCGATGAATTTCGGCCTTCTCGACCAGGTCGCCGCGCTTGAATGGGTGCAGGCGAATATCGCGAATTTCGGGGGCGATCCGTCCAATGTTACGATTATGGGGCAATCGGCCGGCGCAAAAAGCGTTATGGCGCATATTGCCTCGCCATTGTCGCGCGGACTTTTCCATAAAGGCGTCGCCATGAGCGCCTATGTGCTGCCCGATGCATCGCGGGAAAAAGCGGGTGAAGTCGCGGCGGCCGTCGCGCGCGCCGTCGGTCTTGACGGCGCAAAAGCCTCGCTGGAGGAATTGCAGCGCATTCCGGCGCACATGTTCGCGGAGATTGACGATCCGGCGGCCGCACTCGGTCCGACGCCGATCGCAGGCGACACCATGACGCCGAAACCGATCGCCGAAGTTTTCCGCAATGGAGACGAAGCGCCGGTTCCCCTTATAATGGGAAGCACGAGCGATGACGCCAGCGTCATCCCCGCCTTCGGTGTCGATCCCGCCGAAGTGATAGAACAACTCGGCGCCGCCGACGTCGGCCTGAAACTTCTTTATCCGAACCTGACGAAGGAAGAACGCGCGCGCCAGGCGCTGCGCGACATTGTCTTTACTATGAACCCGAGATGGGTCGCCGACAATCACGCGAAGCGGGCGCCGACCTGGCGGTATTATTTCGATTATGTCGCCGAGAAAGACCGGCCGGCGCTGATGCAGGGCGCGCCGCACGGTTATGACGTCGCGTTCCTGCTCGACACGCTCGACTATATCGGCGCCGGCGCGGCGGACTACACGCCCGCCGACAAGGCGATCGCCGCCAAACTTTCCGGATACCTGATTTCTTTCGCCCGAACGGGCGCGCCATCGTCGCCGGACGGTCCCGATTGGCCGAACGATGCGGGGCTGCGCGATGTATCGCTTGTTGCGGAAAACTCCGGCGTCAGGGCGGCCCGAAATTTTCTGACTTTGCGATTGAATATTCTGATTGCGAGCGCAAAAGTCATCGACACTTCTGTCAACTGACGATTCCGGTATTCGCCGGCGCGTCAAAAATGGAGGAGACTATGAACAAAGTTGCATTGCTGCTGGCGGCGGCGTGTCTTGCAGGATGCGCCCAGGAGCAAACGCCTGCGCCGACGCAAACCGTGTTGAATGAAACGGTCGGCGTGGCGACGGAGGAGAAAAGCGCAATGTCAGAAAACTGCCCCGTCATCGACAGCCGCGGCTGGAGCGCTTGGTTGAACAAGATGCCATCCGTCGACGGCGGCGCGCGGCTCAATATCGCCGGCGAGGTCGACTTGCCGACGCCGGGATATTCCGTTGAATGGATCGAAGGGCCGGCCGATCGCGCCAATCCGCCGGGGCAGCGGTTCACGCTCGTTCTGACGCCGCCGGACGGCATCGTCCCTCAGGTCGTTACGCCGACACCGGTGAAATACGAAGGTGCGGCGACCTATCCGGCCTATCGCAGCATTCTCATCAATTGCGGCGGCGAAGGCATCGCGGAGATCACCGAAATTTCCGAAGTCCACTGATCCCGCTCAAACGCGGGACGCCTTGCGGTTTCAAAATTGCGGCGCGCCGCGCGCGCACCTATTCAATGGTCAGCGCGCGGCGAAAGCAGCCGGCCGGCGACAATGGCGATCGGAACGCCGAATAAAAAGACATTCAAAGACATCGCGATCAACAATTGGTCCAAATCCGGCGGCGTGCGCGCCGGCGCTGCAGATAACGGCACGACTATTTTCGTCATCACGAAATAGACGATTACGCCGAACACGTGGCCGAAAATGATCGGACGCCTGAACAGGGTCGGAATTGCAAACCCCAGGAACACGTAAATCGCCGCAGCGACAAACGATATGAACATGTGGAGAGTGAAGCCGAGAAACTCCGTCGCGGCGCCGCCGTCAAATGCGCCCGCCCCCAAAACGCCCGTCGCGACTGACTGAAATATTTGCAGCGATGACTTCGTCAAGTGAAGAATTGGGCCGTAAACGATCACGGCGCCGAATATGTCGAGCAGTCCGCCGGCGGCGCCCGCCAAAATGATCGCCTTAAAAACTGCGGCGAGCCCGTTTTTCGGCCGCCGCACATCGATACGTTCACT
Source organism: Parvularculaceae bacterium (assembly GCA_020446945.1). Taxonomy (GTDB): domain Bacteria; phylum Pseudomonadota; class Alphaproteobacteria; order Caulobacterales; family Parvularculaceae; genus Amphiplicatus. The sequence goes on along the minus strand of JAGRDS010000011.1, from coordinate 16,858 downwards.
CATAACTCTTTCCATAAGGCTTCCCGTTCTGTTTTCAGGCGCAATAATCCGCCCGTAAGGGCGCGCCGGCGAAGCGCGCCGTCAATATAGACGACACCGCTGTCGATTAGGTCTAATTTCTATCGGGCGTTGAATTTTTGTCGCTAAACGATTCTGCGCGGCCGACTGGAGAGCTGCGAGACGCGGCGATCGTGCGGATACGTTTTGCATAGACACGCCCAAGCGGAACCGTCGCCCCATCGCGCAACCGCACTTCGCCGCCGCCGCTCGCCTTGGCGCCGAACGACTCGATCGCACTTAATCGAACGATGGCGCTGCGATGCGTTCTTATGAACTCGGCTGGATCGAGGCGTTCTTCGAGCTGCAACAAGGAAATTCGAATAAGGTGCGAACGGAATTTCGTATGAATGCGAACATATTCGCCTTCGCTTCTGGCGAAAACAATATCGTCGACCGGAACGCGAATATGCGCGCCGGCGGCGCCGTTCACCCAGATTTCCTTGTCGTAGTCTGAGTGCGTTTTGCGGATTTCCTCCCGCAATTGAGCGACCGTCTCGCGCAGCGCACAGATTCGATTGTCGGCGTCATGCGCCTGCAAGAATACGCGCGCACGCTCAATCGCGAGCTTAAGACGATCAGGCTCCACCGGCTTCAGCACGTAATCAGCTGCCAGCACATCAAAAGCGCGGGCGGCGAAGTGATCAAACGCAGTGACGAAGATTATTCCCGGCGCCGCGTCGGCGGGAAGCATCTCCAGAAAATCAAAGCCGTCCCCATTCTTCATGCATATGTCCAGCAACACGATATCGGGCGCGCTTTCGCGAAATTTCCGTACAGCTTCTTCGCAATTGCGCGCGGTTGCGACACATTCGGCGCCGGCTATCGCGCCAAGGGTAATTTCCAGTCGCCTCACCGCGAGGGGCTCATCGTCGACGATCATGAGTTTCATGGCGGATGTCATGTCCGGTACGGCATTTCCAGCCGGACGCGATAATGGCCGTCATCTGAAAGGCCCGCCTCGATCGATTGGTCGTCGCCAAACCTGTTCGCAAGACGGTCTCGTACATTTGCGATTCCAAGGCCGCCGCAGTCTATTCGCCGCGCCGCATCGCCGCCAACGCGGTTCGTCAACTCTATAACGAGCCGGTCGGAATTTCTCGACGCGGAAATGACGATATCTTCAACGCTCGCACCGCCTGCCGCGCCGTGCTTGATCGCGTTTTCAACAAGGGGCTGCAACAATAAAGCCGGGATTTTCGCCGGCAGAATATCCTCATGAGCATCGAACCGAACACGCAATCCGGGATCTCGGACCTGTTCTATGGCGAGATAATCTTTTTGATGACCGAACTCCTCTTCCAGAGTGATATCTTTCAATGCGTTTGCGGAAAGCGTGAACCGGAGGAATTTCGCAAGGCGCGATAACATCGTTTCAGCGTCGTCGTTTCGCTTCTCCAGAATTAATGCGGACAGCGAATTCAGGCTGTTAAACATGAAATGCGGATTGATCTGCGCCTGAAGCGCGCGAAGTTTTGCGTCCTGCGCAAGGGCTCTAAACTCGGCGTTGCGCTTTTCCTGCTCTCTCAGATCAAAGCTGTACTCTATGGACAATATCAACGCGCCCCATGCGAAAAACAACCAGCTATACATCGAAAGCACGAGGAGCGCCGAACTCCACCTGAACTCCAGACTGGCCTCGCTTCCAGTCGCAAACTTCATGGCGAAATAGGCGATCCATGCGAAAAGCTCGCCGCTGATCGGCGACATCAGGGCGAGCGCGATTACCCTATACGGCAAACGGCGGGTCGGAAGCCGGTGAAGGACAAACAGGATGGCGTAACAAAAACCGACGCCTACAAATGAAACGACAATTCGCGCCGCCGCCAGCTCTCGGGTCTGCGGGTTATTTTCCAGCGCATTCGATAGCGTAAAGACCGCGACATGGACGATCCAGATCGCAAGCGTGACGAAAAATACTGTCGCCGATCGCGTTTTCATCGCTGTTTTGGCCAACCCGACAGAAATGGCGCGCCGATTTCGGCTCGTCCCTCATTCATTTTGCCAGAGACGACCCTTCGGGTCGAGCGACGTTCAACCTCGAAAATTCGACGTTCGCCGGCGCCGAAGCGCCGTCTGAAGACTGAAGCCACGAAAAGCGGCGGGCGATTTCTCGCCCGCCGGCCATCGCCCCTTTGTTGGACGCCTAGAAATCCACGGTCGTTCCGATAAACAGGAATCGTCCCTGCGCGTCGTATGTCTGCGGATATGTATTGCCGTTAGCGAAGCCCGCAGTCTGGGTCGTCAAGGGCGGGTCTTTATCGAGCAGGTTATTGACGCCGACCGTTACGTTCCACTTTTCGGTGACGCCGTAACTTGCGGCGAGATCGATATAATTGCGCGATTCCAGCTTGTAGTCTTCATCGGTTGGTCCGCTGGACGTATTGCCCTGGAACGAATCGCCCTGCTGTACGGCGGAGAAATACCGCCAGGTGAGCGAGGCGTCCACGCCGAACGGAGATTGCCATGTGGCGCGCAGTTTGTGCCGCCACTCCGGGTTCACCCCGCCGCTGGTCGTCGCGCAGCGCCCGCCATACCATCCCGCGCAATCATATTCCGGCACGACGTCGCCGGGCAGTTCGTTAGTCGTCAGGTCCAGTAGATAGGTGCCGACCAGATCGAGCGCCAGACCGCCGGCGTCGCCAAGACCGATATCGGCGAAGTCGAAATTCCAGCTCCCGTTGATGTCGATACCGGAAGTCGAAAGCGAGCCGGTGTTCAGGTTAACCGCTTCAATAAAAGCGGCCGGCGTAAGCCAGAGCGTGCCCTGCCCGTCGCGATGCACCGCGTCGCAAATCGGGATAGTGGTTCCAGTCGATGTCGTGATCGACGAAAGACCGGTATCGAGGCAGTGGTTCAGGGTCGTTTCCGCAGCGACGCCGGAAATGAACCCTTCGACCGTGATATCGAAATAATCAACCGTCAGAAACAGGTTCCCGGGAACCAGATCGCCCGGCGTCAGAACAAGCCCCACCGTGTAGGTATCTGATATTTCCGGCGCCAGATTCGGATTGCCGCCGAACAATCCATTGTACTGCGCGGCGGGGTTTCCAACGATCGAGCCGTATTGCGCGGCCGTAACGCCGGTGTTGGCGCATTCTGCAAGCGAACGCGCCGGCGCGGCGCCCGCGCATGGATCCTGCTCGTCATTGGCGAGATCGGGAAGCGTTGTCAGGCCGATCGCCTGCGGCAGGAATGTCTCGATAACATTGGGTGCGCGCGATGAGCGCTGCCAACCGCCGCGCACGCGCAACTCGGGCGTGATCTGCCAATCGCCGGCAAGCTTCCATGTCGAATAGGAGCCCGAAGTCGACACATCCGAATGACGATAGCCGCCATTGAACGAAAGCCGTTCGGCGAACGCCATATCGGATACCAAGGGAATTTCCGCTTCGACGTAAAAATCGGTTGTTTCGATCGAACCGGAAACGGGAACCGCGGGGCCGCCCTGGCCGGAAAGCAGCCCGAACTCGAACAATGAATCCGGATTGAACTCCAGCGCATCCTTGCGCCACTGGGCGCCGAAAGCGATACCCGCCCCGTCCTCGGACCAGGGAGATTTAAAGCCGTACTGGCCGAGATCGCCCGCCATCGACATTTCACCGAGATATTGTTTTGTAGCCCCTTCCTGGAACGATTGACGCATGATGTAATTCAACTGCGCCTGGTTGACGCCGCCGACACTGAAAAGGTTCAAAGGCACGCAGCCGGCGGCGCGCGCAGTGGCCGAGCGGCATTGCGCCCCGCCCATGCCGTCGTCTTCAGCGAACAGCGCATCCTGAATATTGGGAATCACCGCATCATTGTCGAACGTATTCGAACCGCGCGTCGTGCCGTACTGGAAATACGCATCGTAATTCCATCCCTCGAACGCCTCGCCGCGAATCCCGCCAAGCATTCTGTAGCTCTGATTCCTCAGCGAATTGTTCCGCGGCAGCCCCTCGACAAAGCGCTTTCCGGGGTAAAACGCGACATCTCCCGCCGCCGTGCTTCCCGAACCCGCCGTACCGTCGCCGCAGATATAATCGAGCTGGCTTACGCCCGATGAATTCGGCGTCGAGCTGATCAGCGGGTTGGCGCAGCTTACCTGGTTGGTTGTAAAAAACGTTCCCGTAAACGCGATCTGCGCATCGGACTTGAAATCATAGAACATCACTTCGCTGTAGAATTCGAGATATTCGTTCACCTCATAATGCGCAAAGGCGCCGAGCGCGTAGCGCTCGTCAGGGCGCTGATAGAAATTAGTTGGATTGAAGTTGAACGTATCGGCGCCGACGCGCGGACGAAACGTATCGCCAGGACCGTTTTCATCGAGCGTATAATCGCCATTGCTGGTGAAGAACCTTCCATTCGGGGTCGTTGACGAACCTGCACAGCGAAAAGTCGGGTCGCCCCCCGAATAGGCGCATTTCGAATAGTCGCGGTCGGCCTGCAGGATCGCATCATTGTTGCGATAGCCCGCGTAAGCCGTCACGTTGCCGCGGCCGTCTTCGGTGTTCGCGCCGATGATCAGGGTGATTTCCTGGCCCTTGCCGTCGAACACGCCCGATTCCGGGATAGAGATATCGGATCCGGGAGAAGGAACGGCGCTATTTAAAACATCATGCGCACGCGAATTGTTGTTTCCATGCTGATAGCCGGACAATTGGGCGTCGATGCGGACGCCTTCAAAATCGTCGATCATGATGAAGTTGACAACGCCGGCGATGGCGTCCGAACCGTAAACGGCCGAGGCGCCGCCGGTCAGAACGTCGACGCGCTCAACAAGGGCGCCCGGGATCTGGTTAAGGTCAGGCGCGGACGAGATCATCGAACCGTACTGCATGCGCCGGCCGTTGATGAGGACCAGCGTACGGTTGGCGCCGAGACCGCGGAGCGAAACCTGCGCGGTGCCGGTGGCTCCGTTCGAAGTGTTCGCGCCCTGGGCCGCGAAGGCCTGCGGCAGCGTGTTGACGAGATCTTCAACGCGCGTCGTGCCACGAATGTCGAATTCGACGTTGCCGATCGTGGTGACCGGGCTCGATGCAACGGCGTTCGCCGAAGGAATCCGCGAGCCGGTGACGATGATTTCGTCATCTGCGGCCGACGATTGCGCCAAACCCGCTGAAGGAAAGGCGATCGCCGCCGCTATCGCCGCGTAGGATACGCTCAAAGCGCTTCGCGCTTTTCGGTTTTTGATCGAGATTGTCATGTAGTCCCCTGCCTGTTTATCGATTGAACGCAGCTTCGACCTCCGCCGCTTTCGAAGCGTGGCCTGCGCAACCGAAGAAACCGGAAAACGGTTTGCAAGCATCGATGATTTTCGGAATGTCGACTGTGTTGCAGATTTTCAACACGCTCAGTGCGCGTCGGAAACACGCGAACGAAAAAGGGGCCGAAGCGCTGGGGGACGCTTCGGCCAGTTCAACTGGATGTCTACGAATAATTTCTCGCGACAACCAGAAGAAACCGCTTCATCGAAAATCACTCACCCGTGCCGCGCCATATTTTTCAGTTTTCGATTGCGGCCTTTGCAGCGCGCACAAATCTCAGCGCCGAACTCATGTGCTTTTCGACGCTGCTTTTCGACAATTTCATCTGCCGCGCGATTTCGTTATATGTTTTTCCTTCAAACCTGCTCAGCCGAAACACCTGCTGCGGCTTGTCGGGCATCATACCGATCGCATCGAGGGCAAGCCGCGCTTCTTCGCGCCGAACTATCTGCGCATCAAGCGAATCGCCCATAAAAAGGTGCGATTCTTCGCATTGCGATTCTTCGAGCAGATCAAAGGACCGGCTGTCGAGCGCGGCGCGTCGGCGTCTCCTGAATTCGTTCGCCGCAAGCCATGCCGCCGTTTTGTAAAGGACCGCGCGCGGACACGTTATTTCGGCGCGCGACGATAGCTTATGCAGGTAAATAAAGGCGTTCTGACAAATATCTTCCGCCGCTTCCCGGTCGCGAACGCGCTTTCCGACCCACAGGACAAGCAAAGAATAATGCTGGCGGTACCATCGGTCGAGCAATTCATCGCCCACCTCGCCCATCGGCCGCCGCGCCGGTCGGGCCGGCGCTGAAATATCGATTGCAACCTCGCTCACGCATCGACAATCCTGCGCGTACGGATGGATAACAATCTGTCGTTGTGTGAACGCAGGATAAATGTCACAGAGCGTCGTTGCGGGTCGTTCAACGTCGATTTTTTATCGTCGAAGGGCTACTGCATCCCCGCGCCGCCATGCGAGCGGGCGATTCTTCCGGCTTTCGCAGGCGCACGGCGCAGGAAACCCGCCTCAAACGTCGGAATGCACATTTCACCATGCAGTTTGAAACTGGCGTTTTCGGCGCCCAATACGCTCAAGCTGAATTTTTTTCGCGCCGCTTCCCGTCGATTGGAGATTTCAATACGACGATCGCCATCCGCCTTCGCCCGTGAGCGCCCTACGGTTTGAGCATTCGCCTTACAGCATCGGCAAGGCGCGTCTCTGCGCGCCTCGCCGATTGCAGAAAGCCGAACGACAAAACGGCGTGAATCGCGCCGGGCGCGCAATCAAACTCAACCGTTGCGCCTGCGTCAGCGAGGCGAGCGGCGTAAGCGCGCGCTTCGTCCCGCAGCGGATCGCAGGCGCCGACAAGAATGTACGCCGGCGGCGCACCGGCGAAGTTTTCCGCCAGAAGCGGCGAAACGCGCGGATCGCGCGCAAGGCCGGGATCGCCGAGATAATTCGCCGCAGCGGCGTCAATGGCGTCTCGCGTCAGGAAGTAATCGCCGTCGCCGAAGTCGATCCGGGAAGGATAGACCCGATGCGGACTGCTGATATCGAGCATCGGGTAGAGCAGGAACTGCGCGGCTATCGCCGGCCCGCTTCGCACGCTTTCCTGCGCGAGAACCGCCGCCAGATTGCCGCCGGCGCTGTCGCCCATAACGGCGAGCCGGGCGGGGTCGAGGTTGAAGGCGTCCGCATTGTCGCTGATTGCGTAGAGCGCGCGCCGGCAATCATCGAGCGCCGCGGGAAATCGGTTTTCCGGCGAGAGCCGATAATCGAGACTGATAAAACCTGCGCCGCTCCGCGCCGCCAGGCGCGACAACAGCGCGTCGTAGTCGTCAAGCGAGCCGAACATCCATCCGCCGCCATGCATGTAGACGACGAGCGCGCCCGATCGCTCGTTCTGCGGCTTGTAGAGGCGCGTGCGCACGCCCTCCCCCTCCGGCAGAATTATCTCATCGATCTCCGTTTCGCCGGGCGGACCTGAATAAGCCTGAAAGATTGCGCTCGCCGCGTCGCGCCCGGCCTCCAAGGGAGAAAGGGTCGGCGCGCGCGGCGCGGCGAGCATTTCATTGATCTCGTTCACCAGTTCGGCGGTTTCGCAATCCGGCGATACGTCCTCGGCGCTCAACCGCGCAAACCCGCGGTCGAAGACATTCGTTCGATCATCCGCCATGCCGTCAGTACCGGAATATCGCCTGGACGTTATATGTGCGCGGCGCCTTGTAAAAACCGAGTTCTACGCCGGGAAATTCCGAGAGATTGAACCCCTGCACGCGAACCGCTTCATTCGTCGCGTTTTTCACGCCGCCGCGCAGCTCCCATCGCCCGTCATCCGCCTTGATGGCGGCGAACGCATTCAGCAGGCCGTAACGTTCCTGCGTAAGGGCGGGCGAACCGGTGATTTCCGTCGCCGTTTCGCCGCGATAGGCGCCGTCCACATGCAGAACGCCGGTCAACCCGTTTGCGAATGGTTGTTCATATGTCGCGCCAAGGCTTGCATTCCATCGCGGCGCATTCACAAGCGGGCGATCGCTCACATCCGTTGCGACGCCGCCGACAAGAATGTCGAATTCAGTGTATTTTGCGTCAAGCCAGCCGACGGAGCCTGTCAACGTGAACCGGTCGCTCGGCCGGGCGAGAAGCTCAAGCTCCACCCCATGCATGCGCGCTGCGGCCGCGTTTGTGAACAGGCTGACGAAGACGCCGGACACCGGATCGGCGCCGAATGACGTCACCTGAACATCCGTGTAGTCATTATAGAAATAGGCGGCGTTGGCGATCAACGCGCCGTCAAACCAGCTCGTTTTTAGTCCCGCTTCGTAGCTCCAGACGAATTCCGGCTCAAAAGGCTGGAAGCCGAAATCCGTCGTCGCACGGCCGTCGAAACCGCCGCTTTTGAATCCGCGCGACACCGATGCGTAGACCATGGCGGCATCGCTCACTTTATAAGAGGCGGAAACTTTCGGCGTGAACGCATCGAAATCCGCCTCGCCGGAAATCGGCGCGCCGGCGACGCCGACCCCTTGCAGAAAAGGCGGCGTGTTCGCGATCACCGATACGTTTGGATCGAAAAAATTCTCGAACAGGCGTGCGGAACGGCGCTTTTCATGAGTGTAACGCAATCCCGCGCTGATATCGACGCGCTCGCCGAGCGCAAAACTCGCGTCGAAGAACGCCGCATAGGAATTCGTAACCTGCGCAGTTTCGGCGAGACTGGAAGTCGGAAATCCGAACAGCGTGACAGGAAAGCCGAAAATGGTCGCCGCGCCATTGTCAACGCCGGAGAATGTCGTGTCGTCGTCGCGGAAGTAGTAAAGCCCGCCGGTGAAAGTAAACGCGCCGTTGTCGTCGTATTCCGCGCGCAGCTCCTGACTGAACTGATCCTGGTCCTGCAAAAGCAGAATATCGAGAATCGGCAGCGGCGAACCATCCGTGTCGAGATTGAGGTCGAAATCGAGAGTTCTAAACGACGTAATGGACTCAAGCGTCAGAGAATCGCTAGCGCGCCACTTGCCCGTCAACGCCGCGCCGAACGCGGTGAGATCGGACAGGCGGTTGGCGCTCACGTCGACAGAATACGGATCACCGCTCGCAGGAAGGGTGACGATCAGCGTCGGATCGGTCGGGTCCGGCGCGCCGGTTATCGATGTTTCCCGCACCGGACTGCGCGATGTGTCGGGCCTGTCGATGCGCCCGTCGACTGACAGGTAAAACTCTACATCGTCGGAAGGCGTCCAAAGAAGCGATCCGCGGCCTGCGACCGACTGGAAATCGCCGTCGTCGCGCCCGTCGGCGAGATTGGCGTTATACCCGTCACGCCTGGAGTAGGCGAAGGCGACGTTGCCGGCCAGCGTTCCCGCCGAAATCGGACCCGAAAGGCGCCCTTTGACCGAAACCGCATCGAAATTGCCGTAACCGGCCTCAAGATAGGCGTCGACTTCATCGCTCGGCCGCTTTGAAACGAATTTGATCGCGCCGCCGATCGTATTTCGTCCGTAAAGCGTGCCCTGCGGCCCTCGCAGAACCTCAACCCGCTCAACATCGAACAATTCGAGAAACGCCGCCTGAGACCGTGCGATGAAAACATCGTCCACATAAACGCCAACCCCCGGATCGGCGAAGGCCAGCGAGTCGTTTTGCCCGACGCCGCGGACATATATCACGGCGTTCGCCGCGTCGCCCTGATCGATATAGACATTCGGCGCCGCGTATTGCAGCCCCGAAATATCGTCCGCCTGCAGCTCGTCGACGCGATCGCCGCTGAACGCCGATACGGCGACCGGCACGTCCTGCAGAGATTCGGCGCGCCGACGCGCCGTAACGACGATCTCGTCGCGCGCGTGCGCGCCGTCGGCGACAGACCCGGACTGCGCAAATGCGCCGCCGCCGGCTGCGCATGTCATCGCCGCCGCGCAGGCGGAAAGCCGAAGCGGCGAGACATTAGAAAGGCAAAAGGATTTCAAAACGCGCCGAAACATCTCCATCGCCTCCCATCGCCGGACGTTCACGCCGCATTCATTCCTGCGGCGTCCGGATTCCCTGTTTTGAGAGACGCTAACCGAGATGCGCCGCCGCGCCGATGACGGATATGTTCAAATTCGACGGACAAATTCGCTCAGTTTTCATCGCGCCGGACCTTGCGGATGCGCTTGACGAATTCATTGGGCGTAAAGCCGTTCCATTCTTTGAAGGCGCGGGTGAAGCTGCGTATGTCGGAAAACCCAAGCTCTTCGATAATCGCCAGAACGGGACGCCCCTGCGCCAGCATCGCATGAGAGCGCGCATTCAAAGCCGTTTTTCTGAGGTCGCGAAAACTGACGCCTGCATCGGCGAGGCGCCGCCGCAAGGTGGCGACAGAAACGCCGAGCAGGCGGGCGACGGTTTTCTGATCGTTTACCCCTTCGTAAAGCGAGGCCAGAACGCGTTCGGGGAGGTCGCGCTGAATTTCACGCTCCTCCCGCTCGGCGATGAGTTGATCGATATAATCGTATACCGCCGCCGTCGTCGCCGGCGGATCGGACGGGTGCGCAGCCGAGAGCGTACGGGCCTGCAAGCCATATTCGATAGCGTATGTCGCCGCGCCGGTTCGCACCGGCGCTTCCCAGAACGACAAGAGCCCGTCGGGCGAAGGCCGGTTCGGCCGGCGGGTGCGCACGCCCAAAACCGGGAGCGCAGCGCGATCGACAACAAGCCCCAGCATCGCGTGGAGAAAAATAAGCAGCCCCTCCATCAGCACATAAGACGCTTCCGCCTCAAAGGACGGCGCATAGGGAAAGGCGCGGTCGTCGATAATAAACGCCAGGCGGTCGCGGCGCTGTTCGACCCGGTTGTAATATCCGCCATGAAGGAGATTGAACGCGCGGGCGGCCTGCCGCATCGCCGCTTCCAGCGTTTCCGCATGGACCAATGTGTCGAGCACAAAGTCGATGGAGCCGGGCGCGAGCGGGCGATGAGAAAGATGCAGCGCCTCATCGGCCGACCGTTCCGACAAATTACGCAATGTGTGAAAGTGGTCGGCGAGCGCAATCGGGTCATTTGTTCGGTCGCCGTAACCAGCGATCCGGGACGATTCGCGAAGGCTGATCAACAATCGCTTGTTATCGCGATCGCACCCGGTCCCCTCGCCTTGAACCTTTTCCATCATCCCGCGCGCGTGTGGCTATGAACAAACGCCGGAATTATGCGAAAACCCTGATGAAGAAAGCAAGCGCCGTTATCCTCAGAAGATGGCCGCAACCTCGTTCAGGGCGGCGACCGCTCGCTGGACGCATGCGCCCGCCGACAGGTAAGGAGTCAAACGCCGGCTTTCCCATTTTCCTTGCGAAACAGGGAATCGACAATCTGGCGCATCAGACGCACGAACGCCTTTTTATCAAGATCCGGATTCAAAATGCTCCGTATGCCGACACCCTGAATCAGGGCGACAAGCACTTCAAGGCGCGTTTCAAGATCCTCCTGGATGACGCCCGCGCCAAGGCTCTTCATCACGCGCGCCTTCATCTCGGCGTCAGCGCCCCGCAAGATCGCAGCGACATTTGCGTCGCGCGTCGCCTCCGCCGTCATCTCAAGCATCAGCGCGGACCAGAAAGTATCGGGGTTTTTATCGACGTTATCTTTGACGTTTTCGATCAGGAGGTCGATTACGCGGTCGCCGGCGCGTTCGAGTTCTTCAATCATCGTCTGCTTTTCATCGACATGGCTACGCACCATTTCGGCGATGATCTGCTCCTTGCTCTCGAAATAGTGATAGATGTGACCCGGGCTCATCCGCGCCTGTTTGGCGATCTGCGCCATGCGCGCGCCGTGAAAGCCGCTTTCAATAAAACAGCGTTCCGCCGCCTGTAACAGCATTTGACGCCTGTCTTCGGTTTTCACTGGCTGGACTTCGGTCATTCAATCTCCTCGAGGGAATATTTCGAGTTACAGAAAGTTTTAATATCCGCCTGCTTGACTTCTCGCCAGCGGGACTAGAATAAACGTTCATTCTAATCAAGACCGCTTGAAGCGGCTACAGCCAGCGCTTTCGCAAATCGACTTGGGAACACCCATGCCTTTGATTTCACACAAAAGATTGATGAGCCTTGGGCTCGCGATCGGCATTCTCGCCGCATTCGGTTGTAGCGGACAGTCCGGGCCGCAGGGCGGCGCGCCGCCGCCGCCAGAAGTCGCAGTCCAGACCGTAAAGACTGAGCAAGCCGCAATGTCGGTCACCCTGCCGGGGCGAACGACCGCCTGGCGCGTGGCGCAAATTCGCCCGCAAATCTCCGGCCTGATCGAGGAGCGGCTTTTCGAGGAGGGCGACGCGGTGAAAGCCGGCCAGCCGCTCTACAAGATCGACGCCGCGCCCTATCAGGCGAAATACGACAGCGCCGTTGCAGCGCTCGCGCGCGCCGAGGCGACCGCCGGGGCCGCGTCGAACCGCGCCGAACGATACGCCGAACTGGTCAAATCCGACGCGGTGAGCCGGCAGGATAATGACGAAGCCGCCGCCGCCGCAGCCCAGGCGCGCGCCGACATCGCGGCCGCGCGCGCCGCGCGCGACGCGGCCAGGATCGATCTCGATCGCACGACCATCACAGCGCCTATCGATGGACGCATCGGACGGACGCTCGTGACGACCGGCGCCCTTGTCAGCGCCGGACAGCCGCAGGAACTCGCCGTAATCAACGCGCTCGATCCGATCTATGTAGACGTTACGCAATCCAGCGCGGAAATTCTCCGCTGGAAACGTAAACGCGCGAATGGCGAATTGCAGACGGCGGAAAACAAAAAACTCGCCGTCTCTCTCGTTCTTGAGGATGGCGGCGCCTACGCGCACAAGGGAACGCTTGAACTGACGGAAGTCGCCGTCGATCCTTCGAGCGGCGCAGTGACTTTGAGAGCGATTTTTCCGAACCCGGACGGTCTGCTGATGCCCGGCATGTTCGTGCGCGCGGAAATAGCCGAAGGAGTTCGCGGCAAAACGATACTCGTGCCGCAACAGGCGATTTCGCGCAATTCCCAGGGCGACGGCGTCGTATTCGTCGTCGACGCAGAGAACAGGGCCGAGGAACGCATCGTCAAAACCGAACGGGCCGTCGGCGACCGATGGATCGTCACGGCGGGGCTGAAACCGGGCGAGCGAATCGTCGTGGAGGGATTCCAGAGATTTCGCCCGGGAGATTCCGTCACCCCGGTGGAAACCGCCCTCGTCGCCGACGCTTCGGATCAAGCGCCCGATACCCCGGACGAGGCAGGCGTGCGTTAATAGCGCGGCGCGGCTGAATAACGAAGAAAAGGACCGCTTGCGTGGCGAACTTTTTTATTGAGCGCCCAATTTTTGCGTGGGTGATCGCCATCATCGCGATGCTCGCCGGCGCGATCAGCATCGTAAATCTGCCTGTTGAGCAGTACCCGGAGATTGCGCCGCCGGCCGTCACCGTAACTGCGGTCTATCCTGGCGCGTCCGCGAAGGCCGTCGAAGACGCCGTAACGCAGGTGATCGAGCAGCAGATGAAAGGCATCGACAATCTGCGCTACATTTCCGCTTCATCGAGTTCGGACGGGACGATGACGATGACCCTCACCTTCGCGGCGGGCGCCGATCCCGACATCGCGCAGGTCCAGGTTCAGAACAAGCTGTCGCTCGCTACGCCCCTGCTGCCTCTTGAGGTCCAGCGCCGCGGCGTCGTTGTCAACAAAACGCAGACCAGTTTTTTGATGGTCGTCGCCCTGACGAGCGAAGACGGCTCGGTTCCCGAAGTCGATCTTGCCGATTATATCGTGAGCAGCCTTCAAGATCCGATCAGCCGCGTTGACGGCGTCGGCGGCGTGCAGCTTTTCGCTGCGCAATACGCAATGCGTATCTGGCTCGACCCGCATGCGCTCGCCGCCTATGGTCTTTCTACGCAGGATGTCGCCAACGCAATCCGCGCACAGAACACGCAGGTCGCCGGCGGCGAACTGGGCGGCGGGCCGAGCGTTGAAGGCCAACAGCTGAACGCCACGATCACAATCCAGTCTCTGATGCAGACGCCGGAAGAATTTCGCGCCATATCGCTGCGCACCCTTCAGGACGGCTCGCAGGTCACGATCGGCGACGTCGCCCGCGTTGAAATCGGCGCCGACAATTATGCGATGATCGGCGAGTTTAACAATCGCCCCGCATCTGGTTTCGCCGTCCTGCTTGCTTCCGGCGCAAACGCTCTCGACACCGCAGCGGCGGTTGAAAAGCGCATGGGGGAACTCTCGGCGTTTTTCCCGGCGAAATACGAATACGCCTTCCCCTACAATACGACGCCGTTCGTAAAGGAATCGATCAAGGAGGTCGTAAAGACGCTTTTGGAAGCGGCGATTTTCGTCACATTCATCATGTTCGTTTTCCTGCAAAATTTCCGCGCAACGGCGATCGTGATGATCACTGTCCCGGTTGTTCTTCTCGGCACGATGGCGATCCTTCTCGCCCTTGGGTATTCAATCAACACGCTTTCCATGCTCGCCATGGTGCTGGCGATCGGACTGCTCGTAGATGACGCCATTGTCGTCATCGAGAATGTCGATCGGGTCATGGCGGAAGATCGCCTCCCGCCTCTCGAAGCCACCAGAAAGGCGATGTCGCAAATCACGGGCGCGCTTGTGGGCATCGGCGCTGTGCTTTCGGCGGTTTTCGTGCCAATGGCGTTTTTTGGGGGCACCGCCGGCGCCATTTACCGCCAGTTCTCAATCACTATCGTGTCTGCGATGATCCTCTCTGTGCTGACGGCCATCATCCTGACGCCGGCTCTGTGCGCGAGCATATTGCAGCCGCACGATCCTGAAAGAGGCCCGAAGCCCGGCACGCTGCGTCACCGACTGATGGCGCCGTTCCGCGCTTTCAATACTTTATTCGCGAATTCGGCGCGCCGGCATGAAAGCGGCGTGCGCGCAATTATCGGCCGCGCGCCGCGTTTTTTCCTGATTTTCCTCGCGCTCGCCGGCGTCACCATGTTTGCATTCACGCGGATCGAACAATCCTTCCTGCCGGACGAAGACCAGGGAATCCTGCTTTTCCAGGCGACATTGCCGCCCGGCGCGACGTTCGAACGCACGACCGCCGTCCTCGACCAGGTGGAAGCGCATCTGCGCGACAATGAAAGCGAAAATGTAAAATCCTATTTCACCGTCGCCGGTTTCAGTTTCGCCGGCGTCGCGCAGAACGCCGGAATCGGTTTTATCGAACTTAAGGACTGGAGCGAACGCAAGGGCGCCGACGCCAGCGCGCAGGCGATTGCAAATCGCGCGTTCGGCGCGTTTTCACAGATACGCGACGCGCAGGTGTTCGCCTTTGCGCCGCCCTCCGTTCCCGGCCTCGGCCAGGCGAACGGCTTTGATTTTTTCCTTCAAGACCGAACCGGTCAGGGCCATGAGGCGCTCGTAGCCGCTCGCAACCGGATGCTCGGCATGGCGAACCAGAGCGCTGCGCTGCTGGGCGTGCGTCCGAACGGACTCGACGACGTATCGCAACTCAAGATCGACATCGACCACAACAAGGCGCAGGCGATGGGTCTCGCCCCGGATGCAATCAATTCGACACTGACAACCGCCATGGGCGGTCTGTATGTCAACGATTTTCTCGATCGCGGGCGCATCAAGCGCGTCTATATCGCCGCAGACGCGCCCTATCGAATGGCGCCGGAAGATCTCAACGCATGGCGCATTCCGAATTCGACCGGCGAACTGGTGCCGTTTTCGGCGTTCGCCGATACGTCCTGGATTACCGGTTCGCCGAAGCTTGAGAGATATAACGGCGCGCCTGCGATCGAAATACTCGGCTCCGCCGCGCCCGGCGTCAGCTCCGGCGCGGCCATGGAGGAAATCGAGAAACTCGCCAGCCGGCTGCCCGGCGGTTTCGGCGTCGAATGGACAGGCGTTTCCATCGAGGAGCGCGAGACTGGCGCGCAAACGCCGATCCTCTATACGCTTTCAATTCTAGTCGTGTTCCTGTGTCTCGCGGCGCTTTACGAAAGCTGGTCGGTGCCGATCTCGGTGCTGATGATCGTACCGCTCGGCGTCATGGGCGCTGTCATCTCGGCGTATCTGACCGGGCTTTCAAACGATATTTTCTTTCAGGTCGGCCTTTTGACGACCATCGGTCTTTCCGCAAAGAACGCGATTTTGATCGTCGAATTCGCACAAGCTCTCGAAAAGCAGGGCCGTACGGCGGTCGAAGCCGCCATCGAGGCGGCGCGCACAAGACTGCGGCCTATTCTTATGACCTCGTTCGCCTTCGGTCTCGGCGTGACGCCGCTCGTCCTCAGCAGCGGCGCGGGCGCGGCGGGGCGCACCGCCATCGGCGCCGCCGTGCTGGGCGGCATGCTCGCCGCCTCGTTCCTCGGCGTCTTCTTTACGCCGCTGTTCTACGTGCTGGTGCGTCGCCTGTTCGGCCGCGGCAAGGCCCAGACGGCCGCAGCGGCGCAAGGCGCCTGACATCCGCGAAACAATCGAGAACGCCATTTGAGCGGCGACGCTCATCCACATTCTTCCGTATGTCGGCGCCGAGCCGCGTTTCGCCTTGAAACGCGGCGTTGCGATCAATCTCTTTGACCGCAACACGCCCCGTTTCTCGTCAGACTTCCATCTCATCTAATGTGCTTGCTCGACGCGTAGTTCAAGATCGAGGTGACGCCTGTTCTTCGCGGCCGCGTCCACGAACCGAAGGCGCGCGGCGTCGCGCCCGCCGGAACAACAAGCCTCGGAAAAGGAGAGAAGATATGCCTTGTGTCGATATCCACATCATTCGCGGCGTGTTCACGCCGGATCAGAAGCAGGCCATGATCGAGAAAGTGACCGACGCGATGGTCGCCGTCGAGGGCGAGAACATGCGCGGCGTAACCTGGGTCAAGATCAAAGAGATCGAAAGCGGCGACTGGGCGATTGGCGGCGAGGCCCTGACCTCCGAAAAGGTCAAGGCGATCGCCGCCGGACGAGCATCGGCGTAGCTGAGGCGCCCCTTGTTGGTTGAGACGGGGCCGCCGTGAAGCGATTGTTCGTGAGCGAAAAAAAATGGCGGACAGAGAGGGATTCGAACCCTCGAGAC
>JAGRDS010000010.1:77138-238891 GCA_020446945.1 Parvularculaceae bacterium | reverse complement strand
CGCGAATAGGCGCTGCCGCCGGCGATGATCAATTTCGGCTTGCACTCCTCGGCGAGGCGCGCAACGTGATCGAAATCGATCAGGCAGTCTTGCGGCTTGACGCTGTAATGAACCGCATTGAACCATTTGCCGGACTGATTAACTTTCGCGCCATGCGTTAAATGTCCGCCTGCGGAAAGATCCATACCGAGGAAGCAGTCGCCCGGCTGCATAAGCGCCATAAAGACGCATTGATTGGCCTGGCTGCCCGAATGGGGCTGCACGATCGCTTCGGCGCATCCGAACAATTTCCTCGCGCGCTCGATCGCGAGCGTTTCCGCTTCGTCGACGATTTCACATCCGCCGTAGTAACGCTTGCCGGGATATCCTTCGGCGTATTTGTTGGTCAGCACCGAGCCCTGCGCCTCCAGAACGGCGCGCGAAACTATGTTTTCCGAGGCGATCAACTCAATCTGGTGTTGCTGGCGATCAAGCTCACGCGCAATAATGGAAGTAATCTCCGGATCGCGGCCGTCCAGCGGTGATGTGAAAAAATCGTTTTGAATCAAGGCTTCAGCCTCACGCATTCAGAAGTCTCCTAGCGCCGGGAACGAACAATGCGCCCCGTATAGCCGCGCCCGCCGGGCCCGGCAATGCGTGGGGCGGGGCCGGCGCGGCGCGAAAGCGCGCAGACACGCGCCAGGCGAAGCCAGCTTATTCATTCGATGACAGACGATCCGGCGCCAAGAAATGCAGAAATAATCAGCCGGCCAGCCGGCCGGTTCTCCTTGCCGCGATTTGGACAAACGTCTAAGTCAATTGAATCCCGGCGGGTTTTGGGCGGCTGGGCGTTTAATAGCGCTTTGGATAAACGACTACCGACTTCGCGTTTGGAAGGGACGCAATATAAATGACATCAATGAAACAAGGGCTAGAATCAAACGAGACGCTGCAATTGGCGACTGAAATCGTCGCCGCATTCGTCAGCAACAATTCAGTCGGCGCCGAAAAGCTTCCGAGCCTTTTGCAGGAAGTTCATGACGCGGTTCGCGCACTGGCCTCCGGCGGTACGGCCAGCGCGGGAAACCAGCAACCGGCTGTTCCCGTCAAGAAATCCGTAACGCCCGATTACGTGATCTGTCTTGAAGACGGCAAAAAGCTAAAAATGCTGAAGCGGTATATCCGTACGCAATACGGCCTGTCGCCAGAGGATTATCGCCGCAAATGGGGATTGCCGGCGGACTATCCGATGGTTGCGCCGAATTACGCGAAACGCCGTTCGGAATTCGCCAAGGAGATCGGGCTCGGGCGCGCCGGCGCCGCTGCGCCCAAGCGCAGAAAGGCGGCGAAAAAGCCGGCCGCGCGCCGCAGACGAGCCCGCTAGACCGATCAGGTTTCGAAAGGGATAAACGGCAAGGCGCCGCTCTTACACAAGAGCGGCGTTTGCTTTTCCGGCGCCTTTTTTCCGCCCGCCGACCTTGTCTGCGCCCCTGATTACATCCGCGCGTGCGACGCCGATCGTCTCCCAGGCGTCATTCAGCGCGTAAATCAGATGGTCCATATCTTCATCGGTATGCAGCGGCGAAGGCGTCAGGCGCAGGCGCTCCGTTCCCTTCGGGACTGTCGGATAGTTGATCGGCTGCACATAGATCGCGTGCCGTTCGAGAAGGAAATCGGTCACCGCCTTGCATTGGACGGGATCGCCGACGAGCAGCGGCGCGATGTGGCTGACCGATGGCATCGCCGGCAGCCCCTCCGCCAGAAGGCGCGCCTTCAACGTCGCCGCGCGCTCCTGGTGGCGTTCGCGGAGGTTGTTCGACGTACGCAGAATCTTGACGCTGCGCAGCGCACCCGCCGCAAGAACAGGTGACAACGCCGTCGTAAAGATGAAGCCTGAAGCGTAAGAGCGAATCGCATCGACGATGGCGCTGCTCGCCGCGATATACCCGCCCATGACGCCGATCGCTTTTCCAAGCGTACCTTCGATTAGGTCGATGCGCGCCTCAACGCCGTCGCGTTGCGCGACGCCCCCGCCCTCTTCGCCGTAAAGGCCGACGGCGTGAACTTCATCGAGATAGGTGAACGCGCCGTATTTCTCGGCAAGGTCGCAGATAGCCCCGATCGGCGCAATGTCGCCGTCCATCGAATAGACGGATTCAAATGCGATGATCTTCGGCTTGTCGGCGGGCAATTCGCGCAGCAGCGATTCCAGATGTGCGAGATCGTTGTGACGCCAGACGAGTTTCGCCGAGCGTCCGCCGCGAATACCCTCGATCATCGAAGCGTGGTTCAGCGCGTCCGAAAGGATGACGCAGTCGGGGAGAATTTTCGCCAGCGTCGCCAGCGTCGCTTCATTCGCAACATATCCGGAGGTGAAGAGCAGCGCGGATTCTTTTCTGTGCAACGCTGCTAGTTCGCGTTCAAGCAAGACATGAAAGTGCGTCGTGCCGGCGATGTTGCGCGTGCCGCCCGCGCCTGCGCCGACCTTGTCAGCGGCCGCCTTCATGGCCGCGATGACGCAATCGTGCTGGCCCATGCCGAGATAGTCGTTCGAACACCAGACCGTGATTTCTTTTGCAGAACCGCCGCCATGGTAGAGCGCGCGGGGGAAACGGCCCCTGATGCGCTCCAGATCGGCGAATACGCGATAACGCCCTTCCCCGCGAACTGCGGCGAGAGCGTTCTGGAAAGCTTCATTATAGTCGAATGTCATGACCGGCGCCGTTTGATCTCAAGCGTCTTATTAAGGGCCGCCCGGCGTCGAATGCTAGTTTTTTTGATCGTTAATTGCGGACGGATCGCCGCATTAGCCATTGGTTTTTAAGAATGAATCGCAACTGGCCGGAATATCGGCCGTTGGTCAAAGGCGATAGCGAACCTGATCCGCCCAGAAGCGCTCAAGGCGTTGCAGCGATTTATTGGTCTGCTCCATCAGCGCGACATCGACGCCGCCGACCTGTTCGACCGAACCGAGCTGGCGCTCGAAGAGTTCGGAAAGGCGGTCGCGAACATCGAGCCCGTTTTGCGTGAGCGAGACCCGCTTCGAGCGGCGGTCGACATCCGAACGCTGGTCGCGAATATACCCTTTATCAACCAATTGCTTAAGGTTGTAGGAAACGTTCGAGCCGAGATAGTGGCCGCGCGAGCGCAATTCGCCCGGCGTCAGCTCCGCATCTCCGATATTGTAAAGAAGCAGCGCCTGGACGGAATTGATATCGGTCTGGCCAAGACGCTCAAGTTCGTCCTTGATGACGTCCAGAAGCTGACGGTGCATGCGTTCAACGAGGTGGAGGAGTTGCAGATAGGCGCCGCGCAACGCCTCAGGATCAGCCTGGCTGTTAACGCCCTGCGCCGCCGCTCCGACCATCGCCTGTCCCACCACCGCCATAATAAGCCTCACTCGACCAAATTCTCTAGTAACGCTAAGCGAATTCTCTAAAAGGCCCGTTAAATGCCGTCGATCAATTTGCAATCAAATTGCAATGAACGTCTTTAAGGGGCATGACTTCGCTGAAGTCCGTAAAAGCGCTTGTAAAAGATGAATGTTTCCCAAACCTTTCCGTCGACCCGCCTGCGCAGGACGCGATCGGCGCCCTGGTCGCGCGCGCTGGTCGCCGAGACAAGCCTTTCCCCGCAAAAACTCATCTGGGCGATGGTGATCCGCAAGGGCGAAAACATCGAGGAGCCTGTCGCCTCGCTTCCCGGCGTCTGCCGCCTGTCGGTCGATCGCGCAGTCGCCGCCGCCAGGGAAGCAAAAACGTTGGGCGTAAGCGCGCTAGCGCTTTTTCCCCACACTTCGGCCGAGGACCGCTCGGCGAGCGCCGATCTCGCCTTCGATCCGGACAATTTGATGTGCCGCGCGGCGAAGGCGATCAAGGACGCCGTCCCCGATATCGGGCTGATGGCCGATGTCGCGCTCGACCCCTACACCGATCACGGACATGACGGCTTCCTTGAGAACGGCGAAATCGTAAACGACCTCACAGTGGACGCGCTCATTCGCCAGTCTGTCGTCGAGGCGCGCGCCGGTTTCGACATTATTGCGCCGTCGGACATGATGGACGGGCGCATCGGCGCGATCCGGAAAGGTCTGGATGCGGAAGGATTTGAAAACGTCCAGATTATGTCATACGCGGCGAAATACGCTTCATGTTTTTACGGACCCTATCGCGACGCGATCGGCTCCACCGGGATTTTGAAGGGCGACAAGCGCACCTATCAGATGGACCCGGCGAACACGGACGAAGCGCTGCGCGAAACCGCCATGGATATCGCGGAAGGCGCCGACAGCGTGATGATCAAGCCGGCCGGCGCCTATCTCGATATTATCCACCGCGTCAAAACTGAATTTCAGATGCCGACCTTCGCGTTCCAGGTCTCCGGCGAATATGCGATGATCATGGCCGCCGCGCAAAATGGATGGATAGACGAGGAACGCGCGATACTCGAAAGCCTCACCGCGATCCGCCGCGCCGGCGCGGATGGCGTCATCACCTATTTCGCCGCCAGGGCCGCGAGGCTTTTGAATGGCTGACGGCGTTCGCGCTCAGGCGCCGGCGCTTTCATTGATTTCCTCTTTCGCCGCCCTTGTTTTCGCGTAAGCGCGTGTGAACGGCGCTGCGCTCGCTCCATGCAGGATAATGCTGAGGAAAACCGTGACATATACGATCGCCTCGGCCTGAGAGAGGCGCGCGTTTTCTTCATGTTCGACCGCGACCATCAGGAACAGGATGGAAGCGAGCCCGCGCGGGCCGAACCAGCCGATAAATGCGCGCGAGGGCGCTTTCAGCCCCGTACCTGACAGCGATATCCATGTCGGCGCCATGCGGATAATGGTAAGGCTCAACAGCGCATAAACGATGCAGGCGGGTGTGACCTGCTCGGCGGCGCGCGGCAGCAAAACGGCGCCGAAGAAAAAGAAAATGATCAGGCTGAACAATTGGCCTTCCTCTTCGACGAAATCGGTAAGCGCGCCCGCTCGCGACATGCAGACGCCGCCGAAAACGAGACCGCCGGCGAATGCGGCGATAAATCCGTTGCCGCCTGCGATATGGGCGCCGAAGAGCGTAAGGACGGCGACGCCGATCGTCGAAAGATTACCAAACCCATGCGCGATCCAGCCATTCACATCGGCGAGACCGATAAAACGGCCAAACGCATAACCAATCGCGCCGCCGACGAAAACGCCGACGACGATCTGGCGAAGCGCGAAAGAAATCCAGTCCGCCGCGCCGGCGCCGCCGCCTACCTTCATGGAAAAGGCGAGTGCGGCGAATAACAGCACGGCTGGCAAGGCGAGCCCGTCATTGAAACCGGATTCGACAAGGATCGCCTGACGGATACGCTCCGGCGCCTGTTTGCTTGCAGTAACGGCGAGGCCGAGCGCAGCGTCCGTCGGCGCGAGAATGGCGGCGACAAGCGCGCATTCGCGCCAGTTCATAGTCGGAAACAGGCCGATCGCGACAAGCGCGCCGAAACCGATCGTCAGCGGCAGGCTGATCAGCAACAGCCGCAGCGGCAACGCGCTGCGTTTCAGGAGGATGCGCGAATTGGTGGACGCCGCGTCGGCGAACAGGATTAGCCCGAGCGTCAATTCGCCGAAACCTTCAAGGGTTGCGTTTTCGACCTGAATGTCGATGAGGCCGAGGCCGCCCGCGCCGGTCGCAAGCCCGGCGAAAGTAAACAGCATGGGCGCGGAGAAAACCGTTCTGGAGAGCAGCGAGGAAAATGCGCCGTAAAAAATGACGCAAAGCGCGATAATGATGAGCGGTTCGGCGATCATGCCAGGCGGAAAACCACCTTTTTCATTTCGCCCGCCGGTTCAGGTCTTTCAGGCGCCATAGGCCCTATCCCCCGATCATTCGCCATTTCTGCGGATCGTATTTGTCGAAATTGAACGGCTTGAGGCGCGGGTTCGACCGGATCAGGCTGCTGCGAACGAACACCGCATCGCTTTGATACAGAACATCGTCGTAATAACAGCATTCGACGATATCCCAAAGCCTGAAACCCGCCGCTTCGATACGCTGGGCGAGCGATACGAAATGAACAGCCACCATTTCGCAAACGATACAGGCGACATCGTTCATAATTCCTTCCGTGCCGGCAAGCGCGTTCAAGGTCGCATCCATGCTGTCGACGTCAATTTTCAACAAATAGGGCGGCGCAAAGCCGGCGACGGGCAAGACGGTGTCGAGGCGCGCAAGACGCACCGCTTCCCCTTCCTCGCCGACATGAGCGTGCGTCACGCCGGCGCCGGAGATCTGCAGGGATTTCAAGCGTCCCTCGCCGTCGCGGTTCGAAACCGCGCAATCGAAAATCGCGTGGCGAATATTGCGGTAATTCGCGGCGATATCGCCGTGAAACTCTTTCACCGGTTCAAAAAGAAGGTGCCCGGCTGTCGGGAAGCATTCGATCAAAGACGGCGTTTCACGCTGAACGCCGACATCTATGACGGTCGCAATCTCGACGCCGCGCGCCGTGAGCGATTTCAAACTCGACGACTGCCTGAGGCGTCCGTGTTTGCGTTTTCGAAACAACATATCTCTTCGTCTTATTGACCGAGGCGGGATGACTAGCCGCTTCGCGCCCGGCCCGGCAAGGCGGAATTCAAAACGCATTGTCCGGCGATTCCCGCGCCTTCGGGTCGGCCGGCTAGCGCCTTTCGGGATTTATCCGGTGCGGATCGGATCAAACGTGAACGCCCGCCCTTCCCCCGCCCTGTCCGACGCGCTAATCATCGCCAACCCTCTGGGAGGAAAAATGAATGCGCGCGCTCGTCAAAGCCAAACGGGAAGAAGGGATCTGGATGGCCGATGTCGCGCGGCCGGAGATCGGCCCCAACGACGTTCTTATCGAAGTGAAAAAGACGGCGATCTGCGGCACTGACGTCCACATCTATAATTGGGATGAATGGGCGCAAAAGACGGTTCCCGTACCGATGACGGTCGGCCATGAATTCATGGGCCATATCGTCGAGATCGGGTCGGAGGTTCATCCCGAACATTCAAAAATGAAAATCGGCGACCGCGTTTCCGTCGAAGGTCATGTGACGTGCGGCTATTGTCGCAATTGCAGGGCGGGCCAGCGCCATCTATGCCGCAACACGCTCGGCATCGGGGTCAACAGGCCGGGCGCGTTCGCAGAATACGTATCGGCGCCGGCCTTCAACGTTTATCGCCTGCCGGACGATATTCCCGACGAGATGGGCGCGATTTTCGATCCCTTCGGGAATGCGGCGCACACCGCGCTCGCTTATGATCTTGTCGGCGAGGATGTATTGATCACCGGCGCGGGGCCTATCGGCATCATGGCGGCGGCGATTGCGCGTTTTGTCGGCGCGCGCCATGTCGTCATCACCGACGTCAACGGCTACCGCCTCGACCTTGCGCGGAAGATGGGCGCATCGCGCGCCGTCGATGTTTCGAAAGAAAACCTGCGCGATGTGATGTCCGATCTCGGCATGAGCGAAGGGTTCGATGTCGGTCTTGAAATGTCCGGCGCACCGGCCGCTTTCGCTTCAATGCTCGATACGATGAACCATGGCGGCAAGATTGCGATGCTCGGCATCATGCCGAACGGCGCCGGCGCCGACTGGGACAAGGTTATTTTCAAGGGTCTCGAAATCAAGGGCATTTACGGAAGGCGCATGTTCGAGACCTGGTACAAAATGGGCGCGCTGTTGCAGGCGGGGCTCGATCTGAAACCGATCCTGACGCATCGCCTTCCGGCGGCCGACTTCCAGAAAGGCTTTGACGTCATGCGCTCGGGCGCATCTGGAAAGGTCATTCTCGATTGGTAGCGCAGCGAATGCGCCATTGCGCCGGAACGCGCAAACGGGCCGCCGCCGCAAGTCCTGTGCGCCTTAATCAACCTCTGCGTCATAGGCGATGAACCCGCCCGATTGACGCGCCCAGAGATCGGCGTAGAGCCCGCCGCGCCCGATCAGCTCTTCATGCGATCCCGATTCCACGATCCGGCCCTTGTCCAGAACGATCAGCCGATCAAGTTGCGCGATCGTCGATAGCCGGTGCGCGATCGCAATCACGGTTTTTCCTTCCATCAGGCGGAACAGGTTTTCCTGGATCGCCGCCTCGACTTCCGAATCGAGTGCGGAAGTCGCCTCATCAAGAATGAGGATCGGCGCGTTTTTTAAAAAGACGCGCGCGATCGCGATGCGCTGGCGCTGGCCGCCGGAAAGCTTGACGCCGCGTTCGCCGACCTGCGCGTCAAAGCCCGTTCCGCCGTAATTGTCCTCCAGCGTTTCAATAAACGAAATCGCGTCAGCGCGGCGCGCCGCCTCGCAGATCGCCGCCTCGCTCGCATCCGGCCGGCCATAGGCGATATTTTCGCGGATCGACCGGTGCAGCAGCGATGTATCCTGCGTCACGACGCCGATATGCGCGCGCAGCGATTCCTGCGTCACGCTCTTCACGTCCACGCCGTCGATCAGGATGCGCCCGGATTCAACGTCGTAGAAACGAAGAAGCAAATTCATCAGCGTCGTTTTGCCGGCGCCGGATTTTCCAACCAGTCCCACTTTTTCGCCCGGCGCGATCTTCAGCGCGAATTTATCGATTACGCCGCCGTCTTTTCCGTAGTGGAACGAGACGTTGTCGAAGTCGATCGCACCTTCCGGGCGTTGCAGTTTTTTCGCATCCGGCGCGTCGCGAACGTCAAGATGCTTCGTCATCGTCTCCATGCCGTCATAGACCGTGCCGATATTTTCAAACAGCGCCGCGACCTCCCACATAACCCATTGCGACATGCCGCTAAGGCGCAGCGCGAGCGCGATCGCCACGGCGATGGCGCCGACGGAAATCTGATCACCCAGCCAGAATGCAACGCCGAACCCGGCGATGGCGAAAATCGCAGCGCCGTTGTTCAGGTAAACGCTCGTTTGAAACAGCGTGACAAGGCGCATTTGCGGATGAACGGTCGAAAGAAAATTCTCCATGCTGTCGCGGGCGTAGGCTTCTTCGCGTCCCGCATGGGCGAATAGTTTCACCGTCGCGATATTGGTGTAGCTGTCGACAATCCGCCCCGTCATCGCTGAACGCGCATCGGCCTGCCGCTCGGCGATTTTGGCGAGGCGCGGCACGAAATAAACGACAAGCAGAATATAGACAACGAGCCAGAGCGCCAGCGGCGCGGCGAGACGCCAGTCAGCGCTCGCAATCATCGTGATCATGGTGAGAAAATAGACGACGACGTAAACCAGAACCTCCAGCAGCTTCATCGCCGCCTCGCGTACGGCGAGCGATGTCTGCATCACTTTCGTTGCAATACGTCCGGCGAAATCGCTCGAAAAGAATCCCATCGACTGGCCGAGAAGGCGCCGATGCATGCGCCAGCGCGCGCTCATCGGCAGGTTGCCGAGTAGCACCTGATGCACGACGAGTGACTGGAACCAGACCGTCAAAGGCAAAATGACGAGAAGGACCGCACCCATGCCCGCAAGCGTTCCCGCCTCTCGGTTCAAAAACCCTTCGCGCTCGGCGCCGGCGAGCCAGTCAACGATGCGGCCCAAAAACCCGTACATCATCACTTCGACAACGGCGATCGCGGCCGTCAGGACGACAACGGCGACAAGCCACCAGCGCGCATCGCGAACAAAGTGCCAGCAAAAAGCAAGCAAGCCCTTCGGCGGCGCGCCGAGGCGCGTTTGCGGAAAGGGATCAAGCCGGCGTTCAAAAAACGAAAACATGGCAGCCTTCTGCCATGACGGCGGGAGGCTGCATAGCGGCGTCAGCGATCAGGGGATGCGGCGCGTTATTCGGCGGCCAGCGCGTAGGGGTATGGCTCGTCGTCCATGCTCTCAAGACGCGCGACCGATCGGGCTATCAGGCTTTTCAGGCCTTGAAGTTCGGGCCGCTGGCCGCAAAGAAGCTGTACGGCGCGCTCGGCGAGGGCCAGTTCCTCACAGATGCTTTCGACCATTTCCGTGCGCGAGAGTTCGCCATCGGCGACAAGCTCGATTGTCGCATTCTCCCCCAGCTCATGCATCGGATCGCTTTCGATTTTCAGGAAACCCGCAAGTGCGGCCTCGGCGGCGATTTCATCCTCGCCGCAATTGTTCAGTTCGAAGCGAAGCTTTTGCAGTTGTTCAAAGCGCGTGCGCGGAATAGCCGCCCGGATCTCGCGCGCCAGCAATTGCCTGCGCCAGTCGAGCTGTTCCTTTTCCTCGCGCAGCAGGACTTCCAGCACGCGCGCGTCGCTGGAGGCGTCGCCGGTTTCGTCGAGCGAACCGGCGGTAAAACGCGCGGCGGGCGACAGGGCGCCTGACGCTTGCGTGATTTTCGCGTGCAGGGAAACGAGATCGTACAGCGAAATATCGCTGGCGCCGCTTTCCTGTCCAAAAGGCGTGACCGCGTTAACTCTCATTGCGCTTCCCATCCGGCATTCCCAACGCCGCGCCTTTCCGGTTGGCTGCAATGACCGTGCCTAATCGCCTTTTGCGGGGGAAATCGGCCGGTTACGCGGGCCGGAATGGTTAACGCGGCAGGGGAATGAGCCGTTTCGGCCCCGTCCCGCGCGCAATCACCAGCGTTTAGTCCTCGCGCGGACATAGCGGATCGTGCCGGTTTTCGAGCGCATCACGACCGTATGCATGACGACATGATCCTTTTCCCATTTAACGCCGTCGAGCATGGTCCCGTTGGTGACGCCGGTGGCGGCGAAAAAGACGTCGCCGCCGCAAAGGTCCATCAAGGCGTATTTACGGTTGAGATCGGTGATGCCGGCCTTCGCCGCGCGCGCTTTTTCGTCGTCATTGCGAAAGACGAGCCGGCCCTGCATCTGCCCGCCGACGCAGCGTAGGGCCGCTGCAGCGAGAACGCCCTCCGGCGCGCCGCCCTGTCCCATATAGAGATCGATGCCGGTCGCCGGTTCCGTCGTATGGAAAACGCCGGCGACGTCGCCGTCCGGAATGAGCATGATGCGCGCGCCGACGCCGCGCGCCGCCTCGATAATATGCTGGTGGCGTTCGCGGTCGAGAACGCAAAGCGTAATGTCTTCCGGCTTCACGCGCTTGGCCCTGGCGAGTTCGGTGATGTTGTCCTTGACGCTGGCGTCGAGATCGACGACGCCCTCAGGATAGCCCGGACCGACCGCGATCTTGTCCATATAGGTGTCCGGCGCGTGCAACATGGTGCCCTTGGTCGCCATCGCGACGACCGCAAGCGCGTTGCCCATGCCCTTCGCGGTCAGGTCCGTTCCTTCGAGCGGATCGAGCGCGATATCGACGGCGGGGCCTTTCCTGGTGCCGACCGGTTCGCCGATATAAAGCATTGGCGCCTCATCGCGCTCGCCCTCGCCGATCACCACCGTCCCGTCGACATCGAGCTTGTCGAACGCCCGGCGCAGCGCCTCGACCGCCGCGTGGTCGGCGCCGTTCTTGTCGCCGCGTCCGATCATCTTCGATGCGGCGACCGCGGCCGCCTCCGTGCAGCGTCCGATCTCCATTGTCAGAATACGGTCAAGAAATTCGGCGTCGGCCATCATAGTCCCCGGTTTAGCGTTGAATCGGCGTTTATAAGCGTTGAAGGCCCCGACTAGCACAGAGCGGGCCAAAATCCAGTCCGGCCGCAGGCGAATTGAGCCCCGCCGCCGGCGCCGCGCGCAGATTTTGGGATGTTTTGCGCCGAAAAACGCCTTGAACAGCGCCGGCGGGCCGCCATATCGACAACATATTCCGGCCGCAAACCGTTTGCATGAGGCCAGTTCGTGCAACTGTCATCGGCCCGAAATCGCGCCTGGACGAACAACAAAACCATCGGAAATTTTCCGCAGGCGGGATGTTTTCGATTTCATCATTATGGAGAACAAAAATGCGCT
Organism: Parvularculaceae bacterium; assembly: GCA_020446945.1. Taxonomy (GTDB): domain Bacteria; phylum Pseudomonadota; class Alphaproteobacteria; order Caulobacterales; family Parvularculaceae; genus Amphiplicatus. The sequence continues at coordinate 227,077 of JAGRDS010000010.1, read as the reverse complement.
CAGCCCTATCCATCACCGTAATCTCGGCGGCTTTTCTGGCTGCGTGCGGCAACACGACCGATCATCCGACCTCGACGCGGGCGACGGAGCAATCCGGCGCACAAACCGCTTCGTCAGCGGTCGAAACCGTCGGCGCTCTTGACGCCTTTGTCGGTCAGCATCCTCGCGACAGCAAGCTGTTTGAGGAAAGCGCTTTAACGCCTGCGCTCAAGAGCCTTCTCGGCGACCGGTTCGACATCCTCGTCCAGAACAGCGAGACGTCCGCCCCACTGCAACGCGAGGGCGACGTATTCTTCACATCTGGAAACAAGGCGCATGAAGGCGGCTCAAACGCCTTTTATTTCCTCGCCGAACCTTCGGCGAACGCGATCGAGATCGGTCTTTGGGTCGATGGCGAGTTGAGCGTTTACAAGACGCCTGGCGCCGAGATCGCAAAGCCGCTCGATATCCAGACAACAATTTCGAACGCGGAAAATCAGCAGACGCTGGAATAACCGATAAGGGACGCCCGCCGGCGCATGAAGCGCCGGCGGCGCGCGGCGCGGCGTTCAGAAATTGAGATTCAAGCCGATTTCGCCGGCATGAACGCCGGGCGTTCCGGCCTGGCTGGTGCCAAGATACCGATAGGCGGTTTCGAGCGCGAGCCGGTCGCTCAGATCGATCGTCGCGCCGGCGCGGCCGGAATAGGCGAAGGTGAAATCGTCGACGGAGAAAGTCACTCCGCTCACATCGCCCTTCGCTCTTTGATAACTCGGACCGATGCCGACAGACATGAACGGATTGACGCCGACGTCGGTTTTCAGATCCCAGCGAAAACCGACAAGGCCGGTCAAACCCCAGGCCGAAGCGTTTACAGGCGAACCGGCCAGCAACGCGCTTTCAGAATCGCGCAGGTAAAACAACTCGGTTTCAACGCCGATCGTCGATCGGCCCGACCGGCGCAAGGGCCAGCGAATGCCGACCGCGCCGCCAGGCGCATCAACCGAACCCGATACGCCGGCGATCCTGCCCGAAAATGCGTAGCTTCCGCGAACGAAAACCGTCGAGCCGTAGTTTGAATAGACCGAGCCGCCGGAAGAACCGTATTTGAAGGACGATCCGGACGAAACGTCCTGCGCGCCGACATGCGTCGCGCATAAAGATAAAGCAACCGCGAGTGCAAAGCGTTTCATATTCTCCCCCTTTGTTAAGGTCAGGAAGGAGCTAGTTCTTCACGGTTAAATTCGGATTAACGCTAAATATTCGCGGCGTCTTTACTTGGGCGGCATTTCACCGCATCAGCATTTTCTTCACATTGCGCGCGGCCTGCCGGATGCGTTGCTCGTTTTCGACGAGACCGATGCGGATGAAACCTTCGCCATGTTCGCCGAAGCCGAGGCCCGGCGCGACGGCGACATCGGCCTCCTCCATGAGCTTTTTGGCGAAACCGACTGAGCCGAGCGCACGGAATTCTTCGGGTATTTCAGACCACGCAAACATCGACGCAGGCGGCGACGGGATTTTCCAGCCGGCGTTGGTGAAACTTTCAACGAGCGCGTCGCGCCGCGATTTGTAGATTGCGCGGATTTCGTCGACGCAATCCTGAGGGCCGTCCAGCGCGGCGGCGCCCGCCACCTGGATCGGCGTATAGGCGCCGTAATCGAGATAGGATTTGACGCGGCCAAGCGCGGCGATGAGCCGATCATTGCCGACCGCCATGCCGATGCGAAAGCCCGCCATCGCGTAAGTTTTCGACAAGGAGTTCACTTCAACGCAAATGTCTTTCGCACCCGGAACGGCGAGGATCGAAGGCGGCGGCGTTTCGCTGAAATAAATCTCCGAATATGCCAGATCGGACAGGATCCAGATATCGTGTTTTTTCGCGAATTCGACGGCGTCCTTGTAAAAGTCGAGATCGACCGTCTGCGCCGTCGGATTGGACGGGTAATTCAGCACCATCGCCGTTGGTTTGGGCGTGATATGCGCGATCGCCCGGCCCATGCCCGACAGATAAGCCTCAGGCGTCGGCGCGGGAACGGCGCGAATGACGCCGCCGGCGATGATGAAGCCGTAGGCGTGGATGGGATAGGCGGGATCGGGCGCGAGGATGACGTCGCCGGGCGCGGTGATCGCCTGCGCCAGATTGGCGAAACCTTCTTTCGAGCCGAGCGTTGCAATCACTTCGCGCGCGGGATCGAGCGCGACGCCGAAACGGCGCTCATAATAGCGCGCAATCGAACGTCTGAGGCCGATGATCCCTTTCGACGCGGAATAGCGCCCCGTGCGCGGCTTCCGCGCCGTTTCGACGAGTTTTTCAATAATGTGCGCGGGCGTATCCATATCGGGATTGCCCATCCCGAAATCGATGACGTCGCGCCCTGCGGCGCGCAGGCGCGCCTTGAGCGCGTTCACCTCTTCAAAGACATAAGGCGGCAGACGCTTGATCCGGTAAAATTCTTCGGCCGACGGCATGTTGAGGGCCTATCGCTCGTCTGCGTTTTGCGGCGCGTCGGGTGCGCGTCGCGCCGGCAGGCCGCGCTCGCGCCGCGCAGCGGCGTCGTCCTTCAATACGGCCGAACCGAGCGCATCCCGGCTTTCCTCCAGACTTTCGAGCCGTTCGGCGTCGGCGAGCCGGCGATCGTTCGAAATCGCCTCGTTCAACTCATCGCGCGCCTGAAGGAGCGACGCCTCCATTGCTGCGCGTTCGGGCGCGGCAATGCCGTCCGGCGCCCTTCCCGGCTGCTCGCCCAGGGTCGGAAAGCCGCCGGCGCGCTCGCGATTATGCGTTTCAATGCGCGCTTCGATCTCCGGGCTGACCGGTTCGCCCTTCGCGCGGTCTTCGTATTTGACAATGCCGGGCGGAGCTATCCGCTTAAGCCCGTTCGCGCATCCGGCCGACGCCAGGAGCGCGATAAGGAAATATGAGACTTTTGCACGCAAGTGTAGCCCGCCTTATAACGATTGAGCCAGCTAAACGCGAACCGAGGCCATGACGCAAGCTGAACATCCGACTGACAAGCCGAAAACGACGAAGAAAAAGCCTTCGGCGAGGAAAGGCGCCGGCGTAAAGGCCGCGAATGACGATGGCGGGGCGGAAAAAAGCCTCTTTGAAGATTTCGACGCCCTGTCCGAATATCTCGTCGAAACGACCGGCGCCGGGCAGGAAGTGGTGCGGGACTTCTTCCTGAAACAGGCGGACGCCCTTAAAGTCGCATCGGGACGTAAATCAGCCGATCCGCTCAATATCGGCGAGTCGCTTCAGGAAATGATGGAGGCGCTCGCCGGCGATCCCGGCACCGTCATGCAGCGCCAGTTCAATCTCTGGGGCGATTACGCGAAGCTGATGGCGACGATGGGCCGCAAAATGGCCGGCGAGGATGTCGGTCCGGCGATTGAACCGGAACCCGGCGACAGGCGCTTCGCGCACAAGGCGTGGCGCGAAAACCCGATGCTCGATTTCGTCAAGCAATCCTACCTGACCTACGCCAGATGGCTGAAAACGACCATTCACCAGCTCGAGGGGATGGACGAACACGAAAAGAAAAAAGCCGAATTTTACACGCAGCAATTCCTTGATGCGATCGCGCCGACGAACTTCCCGATATTAAATCCCGAAGTCGTCGAAACGACGATCGAAACCAAGGGGGAAAACATCCTGAAAGGGATGCGCAACCTTCTGGAGGATCTCGACCGGGGCGAAGGCGCGCTCGCCATCCGGCAGGCCGATCTCGAGCATTTCAAACTCGGCGTGAACATCGCGACGACGCCCGGCAAGGTCGTTTTCCAGAACGAGATCATGCAGGTGATCCAGTACGCGCCGATGACGGAGAAAGTCGCAAAGCGACCGCTTCTAATCTTCCCGCCCTGGATCAACAAGTTTTACATTCTAGATCTCCAGCCGGCAAACTCGTTTATCCGCTGGATGGTCGAACAGGGGCGGACGGTATTCGTCGTTTCCTGGGTCAATCCCGAACCCTCGCAAGGGGGCAAGACGTTTGAGGACTATATAAAGGGCGGATGTTTCGCCGCGCTTGACGCCGTGAAGGAGGCGACGGGCGAAAACGAGGTCGACGCGATCGGCTATTGCATCGGCGGAACAATGCTCGCGACCGCGCTCGCCCTGATGGCGAAAAAGGGCGATGAACGGATCAAATCGGCGACATTCTTCACCGCGCAGGCCGATTTTGAAGAATCCGGCGATCTCCTTCTCTTTGTCGATGACGAACAGCTCGACGCCATCGAAAAACAGATGGACGCTGCCGGCGGCGTACTTGAAGGGCGCGCGATGGCGACAACCTTCAACATGTTGCGCTCTAACGATCTCATCTGGTCGTTCGTCATCGACAATTACATGAAGGGCAAGGATCCGGCGAAATTCGATCTCCTGTTCTGGAATTCGGATGCGACGCGGATGCCGAAAAACGTCCACATGTTTTATTTGCGCGAATTCTATCAGCACAATCGCCTCGCCAAAGGCGAAATGGTTATCGACGGCGAAACGCTCGATCTCGGCGACGTCGATATTCCGATTTTCATGCAGGCCGGCGAAACCGACCATATCGCGCCGCATAACTCGGTCTATCGCACAGCGCGACTGTTCGCGTCGAAGGACAACGCGGATGTCACCTATATGCTCGCCGGATCTGGCCATATCGCCGGCGTCGTCAACCACCCGGACAAAAAGAAATATCATCACTCGATCAATCCCGCGCTGCCGCAAAGACTCGACGACTGGAAAGAGCGCGCCGAACGTCACGCCGGATCGTGGTGGCCGTACTGGATCGAATGGCTCGACAAGGTATCGCCCGGAAAAGTTCCGGCGCGCACGCCCGGCGACGGCGGATTGAAACCGATAGAGGATGCGCCGGGCGGCTACGTAAAAGTGAAGGCGTAAGGGCGGGCTATCTTCGCCGCGCGCATGGCCATTGCGCGCGACCTCGCCTATAGCGGCCCGGTCTTCCCCTTCCTCGCCGCCCCGCCCCCTGATGACACTCGTCCCTTCGTTCCAGATTTTTCGCCACCGCGATTACGCCCGCTACTGGATCATGCGGCAATTGCTGTCGGCGGCCCGCCAGATGCAGGCCGTCGCAATCGGCTGGCAGGTTTATGACGTCGCGCGCCAGACGCACCCCGTGGAAGAGTCAGCGTTCATTCTCGGCCTTGTCGGGCTGGCGCAGTTTCTTCCCGTACTCGGACTTTCGCTTGTCGGCGGGCAGGCCGCCGACCGTTTCGACCGGAAATCGATCCTCGTCATCGCCAACATCATTCGCGCCATCGCCGGCGCGGGGCTGATCGCGACCGTCAATATGAGCGGGCCGCATGTTCTGCCGACGATCTTTTCAATCGCGGTCATTCTCGGCGGCGTTAACGCCTTTACGCCCGCGGCGTCGAACGCGCTCTATCCGACGCTCGTGCCGCGCAGCGAACTTGCGAGCGCGATTGCGTGGAATTCGCTCGGGTTTCAGGTTTCGGCGATCGTCGGACCGGCGATTGGCGGAATTTTGTACGCATTCGGCGGCGAGATCGTCTACGGGGTCAGCGTCGCGATGATCGTGACCGCGGTGATCGCCATCCTTTCCGCGAATACGCCGAAACAACAGCCCATTGCGAACGCGCGCGGATTTGCGATGGCGATAGAGGGCCTCAAATATGTTCGCGACAACAAGATCGTGTTTGGCGCGATATCGCTCGATCTCATCGTCGTGTTTTTCGGCGGCGCGACGGCGCTGCTGCCCGTTTTCGCGCGCGATATCCTGCATGTCGGCGCGGAAGGGCTCGGCGTGCTGCGCGCCGCGCCCGCCTTCGGCGCCGCCGCCGTCGCCATGCTGCTCGCCATGCGCCCGCTCGAACGGCGCGTCGGCCCCTGGATGATGTGGGCCGTCGTCGTTTACGGCGCGGGCACGCTCGCTTTCGCCTTTTCTCCGTTTTTCTGGCTGTCGATGGCGGCGCTGGCGATTACGGGCGCGGCGGACATGATCTCCGTATATGTTCGCCAGTCGCTCATCCAGTTTGCAACGCCGGACGCCATGCGCGGGCGGGTCGCGTCCGTCTCATTCATTTTCATTTCAGCCTCGAACGAGCTCGGCGAATTCGAATCCGGCGTCGCGGCGCGATTTCTCGGTCCGATCGGCGCCGTCATCCTCGGCGGCTCGGTCGCCATCGTCACGGCGCTGTCCTGGTTCCGCCTGTTTCCGCAGATGGCGCGCGCCGACCGCTTTGAGGATTCAACGACGATTCTCGCGTCAGAACCCGAACGACTCCAGCCGCAAACGGACAAGCCCTGAACCCCCGGCGCGCCGCAGGACAATATCGCCACAGGTCAAAAGCGTCGCCGTTGGGAACGATTCGTTCGGGCGTTAAAATTTCTTTTCCGGGCCGAATTGCCAAACCGCTAGCGGCTTGAGACTACTTGGCGCCGCGAATTCTGCCTTGTTTTTTATTGGGGGGTCGCACCGTATGAATCTCAACGCCTATCTAGCGCGCATCGGCGTGCGCGGTCCGGTAAAGCCCGATATTGACGGGCTGCGGCGCGTTCACCGCGCGCATGCGCTATCGCTCACCTATGAAAACCTGGACGTGCAACTTGGCGCCCCCTCCGACCGCAGCGCCGCGAACGCATTCGACAAGATCGTCAATCGCCGTCGCGGCGGCTGGTGCTATGAAATGAACGGTCTGCTCGGCTGGGCGCTGGACGAGATCGGTTTCAGGGTGACGCGCCTTGCCGGCGCGGTCATGCGCGAAAAATCCGGCGACGACGTGATCGGCAATCATCTTGTCCTTCTCGTCGAAATCGACGACGCGCGCTTTATCTGCGATGTCGGATTTGGAAGCGGGCCGATCGACCCGTTCGCCATGCGCGAAGGCCCGATCAGCATCGGCGCATTCAATTACCGCCTTTCCGATCTCGGCTCAGGGTGGTGGCGTTTCACCGAAGACGAACGCATGGGCGCGATGAGCTATGACTTCAATCGCGCAGTCGATGATGAGGCGATGCTCGAAAGGCAGTGTCGGTTCCTGCAAACCGATCCCTCGTCGCCGTTTATGCAGAACGCCGTTTTGCAACGCTGGGCCGAGGACACGCATTATTCGATGCGCGGCCGCGTTCTGAGGATTTTGTCGCCGCGCGGCGAGAACAAGTCGCTGATCGAAACAGCGGACGAATACGCCCGCGCCGTTCGCGATGTTTTCGGCGTCGAATGCCCTGATGCGCAAAAGCTATGGCCGGCGATCATGCGGCGCCATCTCGAAATATTCGAAAGCGCGTCGGCGTTTTAGGCGGCCGCCCCGCGGCGTGCGCTGCGCGTCGTGTCGCTCATCGCTGCGACGATCGCGCTGGAAAGACCGCGCACGTCGAGCGGCTTTGCGACGAATTCGTTCATGCCCGCGTCAAGGCACCGCTCCTTGTCGCCTTCGACAACGCCCGCCGTCAAAGCGATTATCGCGACATCGGCGTTGACCGAAGACGACGCCCGGACGCGCCGGGCGGTTTCGCATCCGTCTATGCCGGGCATCTGCACGTCAAGGAGGACAAGATCGACCTTCTCGGCGTTTAGAATATCAAGCGCCTCCTCGCCGCTTTGCGCTTCGATGATCCGGGCGCCGAACGGTTTTACGAAAAGGCGCGCGACCTGCCGGTTCACCACGACATCATCGACGATCAGCACGCTTTTTTCGTGCAGCAGGGAAATAACGTTGAGCGGATCGCCGATCAGGTTTTCGCTCTCGTCCTTGGGTGCTGGCGCTTGCGAAGGACCGGCCTGGAAGGTGAACGTCATTGTCGTTCCCTCGCCCACTGCGCTTTGCGCAGATACGTCGCCGCCCATCACCCGCGCGAGCCTTTGCGCAATCGCGAGTCCTAGCCCGGTTCCGCCGAAGCGCCGCGCGATTGTGGCGTCGCCCTGCGAATAAGGACGGAAGAGGCGCTTCAGCGTTTCTTCGTCCATGCCAATCCCGGTGTCGCGAACCGTGACGGCGAAGACATTCCCGGCTTCGGCGCGTTGCGCGCGCACATCGATCGCAATTTCGCCGACGCTGGTGAACTTCACCGCATTCGAAATGAGGTTCGTAACGCATTGGCGCACGCGCACCGGATCAAAGCGGGCCCAGTCCGGCGCGCCGGCATCGTAGTTGACGATCAGCCTCGTTCCGCGATCTTCCGCGAGCGGCTCGAACAGTTTGACGACGCGATCGAGCGTTTCGCGAAAATCGGCGTCGACCGGCGAGACCTCAAGCTTTCCGGCCTCGACTTTCGACAAGTCGAGAACATCGTTCAATAACGCCAGCAGCGTTTGACCGGAATCGAGGATCGCCGACGCTTTCTCGCGTTGCGGCCCGCTTATTTCGTCGCTTAACAATCCAGCGGTCATGCCGAGAACGCCGTTCAGCGGCGTTCTCAGTTCATGGCTCATCAGCGCAAGAAACTCGGTTTTGGCGTGGTTCGCCTCCTCAGCCGATCGGCGCGCTTCGGCGAGGATGCGCGCATTGCGTTGATAGGCGTAAATCGCCAGCGCTGCGGCGACCGATAAAAGGGCGGCGAACAGCAGCATCATTCTTTGATTATTGACGCGCTCGGCCATCATGCGGGCGATCTCGGCGTTAGCGTCGGCGACGGATTTGGCGCTGGCGAGTTCAGCCTCCATCGAGGCGCGCAGTTCTCTCACGCCGCTGTTGAAATTCGAGCTTTGCATGCGCGAATGCGCGCGATGAAAATCCTCGAAATAGCGCATCGCATCGGCGCTCCGCCCTTCGGCGGCGGCGATATAGGCTTTCAGTTTCTGAACGCCCAACGCTTCCACCGGCGCGGCGGCGGGGTCGATCGTCGCATCGAGTTCCGAATAGATTTTACGCGCTTCACCGACGCGGCCGAGATTTGCGAGCGCCTTGGCGAGAAGCGTCCTTGCGATAGGAAGGTGGCCTTCCGCTGGCGTCGGGCTTTCCACCGCTTCGCGCGCGCATTTTTCGGACTGGCTGAAATCATGCGCCGCATCAGCGATCGTCGCGCAAAGATAGGCGGCGAAGAAATTTTCCGCCTCTAACCCGCTATCGCGCGCCAGTTCCCATTCCATCGCGGCGAATTCACGCGCGGCGGCGAATTCGTCATTATTCGCCATGTGTATAGCCAGGTTGAAAAGTATCGTCACGCCGTCAACCGGCAGGCCGGCGCGCCGCGAATAGTCGACATACAAGCGCGTCTGGTTGATCGCCGATTCGCTGTCGCCGGAGGATTGGGCGACATAAGACCATGCGCCGTGAAGGTTCGAGAGCAACTCCTCATTATTGTCGATCAGATTCGCCGCGTCGAAACCTTTTCTGATCAGTTCGAATGCGCGGCCCGGCATACCGCTATCGGCGAGCGCATAAGCCGCGTAGGTCGCAGCCTTTGCGACCACATAGGGATCTCTCGATCGAACCGTAATCGTTTCAAGATCGCGCGCCGCGCTCAACGAATCGCCCTGCGTCGTTCGCTCATAAATCTTCAGCGTTTTGAGCAATTCCATATAACGTGCGCTGTTCAACTCACGCGCGCTTTGCTCGAATAACGGATAAAGTTCGCGCGCCGTCTGCGCATAACCGAACGTCAGATCATCCTCGATCACCATGACGAGCCGGCGCAGGCGCTCTTCCCCGCTCGCCGCCAGCGCTTCAGCACGAAGCTTTGCGTCATCATCGGCGGTGATGAACAGTTTTTCTTCGTATACGGCGTGCGCGAGTTTTTCCGCGTCGATATACCATTCCGGCTTGTCCGGATTTGCATGCCCGTGACGCGATTCGGCGCCGATCACTTCGGCCTTCGCTCCGTACAAGCATGTTGCGACAAAAATCGCAGTTAACAGAGTATTCAGTCGCACACGCCCGCCCGCCATCGCATAGCTCGTCGCGATCAATTTTGCATTCGATCGTAAACTCCGGTTTAAAATGAACGCGGGTGTGCAAGGATACGCAGCAAATTTTCAATGCTTGTTAATCCGGCGTTAGCCGTCTTTTCGCGAAACGATCCGCTAACGGATAAAGCGCTGCGGATTGCGCCGGTGAACCGAATACTGGATTGCAAGCAGCGACAGGCACAACCCCATTATGGCGGCGGGCGATTGCAAAACCGACGCGGCGGTCGATTTCGCGCATTGGGCGATATTTCCCCCGATCGCACCGGCGCACACGATGATGCTTGTGGCGAAATAGGCGCCGACAAGCGCCAGAAGGCATAATCCGCCCCAGAATGCGACAATCCTGACCATAGAAAGCCCCTCGATCCGCGTATCGCGCACGGATCGTCGCCTGAGTCTCCGCCTACGGCCAGCCTTGGGGCGCCGGGCCTAGCCGGCGAGCGCGGCCTTCGTCGCCTCGGCGAAAATCTCCAGCCCTTCATCGAGCATCGTGTCCGAGATCGTCAGGGGGACGAGGCATCTCAGGCATTGCGCATAGGCGCCGGCGGTCGTCATGATGAGTCCGCGGTCGCGCGCTTCCACCTGAATCCTGCCGGCAAGCTCGCCATTCGGCTGGGCCGCATCGCCGTCCTTCACGCATTCAACCGCGATCATGGCGCCGAACTGGCGGACATCGCCGAAAAATCCCTTCGCGACGCCGCTCTGAAGCGCGCGCCAGCTTTCGGCGACCTTCCGCCCGATCACGTCCGAGCGCGCGAGCAATTGCTCCTCCTCGAAAATATCGAGAACGGCGAGCGCCGCCGCGCAGGCGACCGGGTTGCCGCCATAGGTCGAGCCCATTCCGCCCGGTGCGATCTTGTCGAGAAGATCGGCTTTGCCGACCAGCGCCGAAAGCGGCATGCCGGCGGCGATCGATTTGGCGACGCACAACAGATCGGGTTCGACGCCGGCATGTTCGAAAGCGAACATTTTACCTGTACGGCCCATGCCGGACTGGATCTCATCGGCGATCAGCAGGATGCCGTTCTTGTCGCAGAGCATGCGCAAGTGACGCAAGAATTCCGCCGGCGCCGGATTGAAGCCGCCTTCCCCCTGCACCGGCTCGACGATAATCGCCGCAACCTCCTCCGCCGGAATCGAGGTCTTGAAAATCTGTTCGAGATACCGAACGCAGCTTTCAATGCTGACGCCGTGATAGGCGTCCGGATAGGGCGCATGAAAAATAGACGGCACGAGCGGTCCGAAGCCCTGCTTGTAGGGTTTCGATTTGCCGGTCAGCGTCGTTGCGAGAAGCGTACGGCCGTGGAATGCGCCTTCGAATGCAATAATTCCGGGTCTGCCGGTTATCCGCCGCGCGAATTTGACGGCGTTCTCGACCGCTTCCGCGCCCGAATTGAACAGGGCGGTTTTCTTTTTCGTCGGCCCCGGAGCGAGCTTGTTCAACCGTTCGGCGAGTTCGACATAGACCTCATACTGCGCAATGCCGAAGCTCGTATGCAAAAACGCGTCGGCCTGACGCTTGACCGCTTCGACAACCTTGGGATGGCGGTGGCCGACATTCAGCACGCCGATGCCGCCGATGAAATCGATGTAACGCTTGCCCTCGACGTCCCAAAGTTCGGAATTTTCCGCTTTGGCGACATAAACTCCTGATTTTGAAGGCAATCCAGCCGGCAACGCCTCATCGCGCCGGGCCTTGAGAGCCGCATTCGTGGTGAATTCGTTTTTGCCGTGGTCCATGAGCGCACCGTCGTTTTTCAAGGGATTTCGAGGAATTTGCGGCCATTTATCACGTTCCACGGGCGTTTACAGGGGGCGCGACGTTTCAACGCCCCATTCGGCCGGCGCCGGCGCTTCAGGCTCTCTTGCCAGATTCGAAAATCGGGTGTGTAATCGCCAAAGTCGTATTTCAGCGTAGGCGTACCATTTAGACGAAAAAAACTAGCCATTTCGGCCAATGCTATGTGATTGGCTGGTTTGATCGTTCAAGAGAGGGCCGCGTGACCGACGACGTTATCGCCAGGAACATCCTTAAATTCGTGCGCCAGCTCGACGGCGTCGAAAACAATGATCGCCTGCTCGAAGCGGCGATCGCCCATCGCTGGCTGGACAAGAACGGCTTGCCGACGCCTGCTGGCCGCAAGCTGATCGATTCCTTCAACACGCTTGAACGGATCGGCCGCCCGACAATCTAGAACTTTCACGCCGCCGGTTGCGCTCCGCCGCAAAACGGCGCTGTTGATCGCTGCAACAACCATCGGGATGGGTCACTTTGCGTCCTGAACCCGCGCAGAAAACAAAAATCATCAGCGCGTTCGTCAGCGACGCTGCGCCGAATCTCGCCGCTGCGATCGCTTTTCTCGCCGGCGCGGCGACGATCATATCGGCGGCGAATCCAAGCGCGCATCCGCGCACGGCCGACGCAGTCGCGCTGATTGCGGTTGAAGCGCCCAGCATGATCGCCGCGCTTGTCGGCGTTGCGCAAATGGCGCTCGCAATCGGATTGCGCCGGCGCGTCGATGCTTCAATGTGGACCGCGAGCGCGCTCGCAGTCATCGCCGCCATCTATTTCGTGTTCCATCATGAACGGTATTTCGACGCCGCGTTCCAAATTTCATTCGCGTTTTTTCTGTTCGCTGTAAGACGCGCTTTTTATCGCCGCGCGCGCGCATTTTCGCTGCGCCTGCCGCTCGCCTGGTTCGCCGGCGCCGGCGCGGCGCTTATCGCCGGCGCCTTCGCCGCCGTCCTGTGGGCTGCGACGCACCCCGCATTCCGCACCGCGCCGTTTCATTCGCTGTTCACCGATCCGGTAATCGGCCGGGGCGCAAGGCCGGTGGCGACGGCTTTCGCCGCCGTCGGCGTTATCGCAATCTGGCGCTATATCGCCGGCATCCACAGACCGCCGCCAGAGACCGCAAACCCGGATGATTTTTCGCGTATCGGCGCCGTCCTTCAAAAGGCCGAAGGCGCAAGGCCCGAAACGATGCTGTCCTATTCTGGTGAATTCGCGTTCCTGTTCTCGCCCGGCGGGGCGAGTTTCATTCCCTTTGTCGCGTTCGGCGGCAGTCTCATCTCGCTCGGCGGCCCGTCCGGTCTGAAATCCGAACGCCGGGCGCTCATCACCGCCTTTTGCGCGCATGCGGATGCGCAGGGATTGAAACCGGTCATTTACTCCGCACCCGTTGAATTGCTCCCCGATCTTCTCGACCTCGGCCTGAAGATCGAGAAAATCGGCGAGAACGCGGTTATTCCGCTTGCTGATTTTTCACTCGCCGGAAAGGCGCGCGAATCCATTCGCTACGCCAGCAGGAAACTGACCCGGCGCGACGGGGCGAAATTCGAGATACACGCCCCGCCGCACAGCGCGTCGCTTATCGAAGAATTGCGTCCGGTTTCCGATGCCTGGCTCGCCATGCACAAAACGGGCGAAAAGCGGTTTTCGCTCGGACGCTTCGAGCCTTCGTTTCTTGATCATTGCCCGATCGCCGTCGCGCGCGTGAAGGGCGCGGCCGTCGCATTCGGCACGATCCTGCAAACGCCGGACGGTGTATGGGCCGCGCTCGATCTGATGCGTTACGCGCCGGACGAGGCGCCGCCCTCCACCATGGATTTCCTGCTCGCCGAGATACTGCTCTGGGCGAAGGGCGCGGGGTACGAAAAATTCGATCTTTCGATGGCGCCCCTATCGGGTCTCGCCGAAGAACGCCAGGCGCCGCTTTTCGCGCGGCTCGGCCGACTCATCTACGAACAGGGCGGGCGTTGGTACAACTTCGACGGACTGCGCAAATTCAAGGACAAGTTCAAACCGGAATGGGAGCCGCGCTATCTCGTAACCAAAGGCGCCCTGTCGCTTCCCGTCGCGCTGGCGCAGATCGCCATGTTGACGAATTCGCCGCCGCCCGGTTCGGCGCCGGACTAGCGCTTCCTCAACCCCTCGATCGTCCGCCCGGGCGCGATTTCATTGGGTGAGGTTTTAAGGTCGATGACGGCGGGCAGACCGCTCGCGCGCGCCGCTTCAAACGCCGCCGGGAAATCTTCCGTATTCGTCACTGTCGCGCCGAAGGCGCCGAAGGAGCGCGCATAGGCTGCGAAGTCCGGATTGCGCAAATCGGTGCCGCTTATGCGCGCCGGATAGTCCCGTTCCTGATGCATCCGGATCGTGCCGTAGATCGAATTGTTCGAAACGAGCGTAATGACATTGAGGCCGTATTGTACGGCGGTCGCCAGTTCGTTCGACGCCATCATGAAACAGCCGTCGCCCGCCGCGCAGACCACCTCGCGCGCGGGGAACGCCGCCTTCGCCGCGATCGCGGCGGGAAAGCCGTAGCCCATTGCGCCCGACGTCGGCGCCAGTTGCGTCCGGAACGCCTTGTGGCGATAGAACCGGTGCAGCCACGCCGCATAATTGCCGGCGCCGTTGCACATGATCGCATCCGGGGCGAGATTCCTGTCGAGCCACGAAAACACCTCCGACAGGTTCACGCCCTCGCCGACTTTCACCGGCGCTGAAAACGCCTCGAAATCGGAATGGGCGGCGTACGCCTGTTGCAGCCAGCTTTCGTCCTGCGTCCAGGTTTCCGCGGCGAGCGCGCGCGCCATCGTTTCCGGCGCGGCGTTGATCGCCAGCACCGGCGAATAGACGCGGCCGAGTTCCTCAGCGCCCGGATGAATATGAATGAGCGGCTGCCTGGCGAGAGGCGCTTCAAGAAGCGAGTATCCGGAAGTCGTCATTTCGCCAAGACGCGGGCCGAAGGCGATGACAAGATCGGACGCCTTGATGCGTTCGACGAGTTTCGGGTTGGGGCCGATGCCGACATCGCCGGCGTATTGGGGATGCAGATTGTCGAAAAGGTCCTTCGAGCGGAAAGATGCGCCGACCGGCAGGCCGGTCGCTTCAACGAAAATTTTCAGGTCTGCAACGGCCTGCTGCGTCCAGCCGCCGCCGCCGACCAGAAGGAACGGGCGCTCGGCGCCGCCCAAATGCTCGCGCAGCAATTCAAGCGCGCGCTCATCGGGCGCGGCCATGGCAAGCGGCGCCGGCGGCAGCGGTTCCGCCTCCGCCTCTTCTGTCAGCATGTCTTCAGGAAGCGCCAGCACGACCGGGCCGCGCCGGCCGTTTTGCGCCGTCGCGAAAGCGCGGTTCACATATTCGCCGGCGCGCGACGCGATATCGATCTCGCTCGCCCATTTGGCGACGGAACCGAACATCTGACGATAGTCGATCTCCTGGAAGGCCTCACGGTCGAGCTGGTCGCGCGCCACCTGGCCGACAAACATGATCATCGGCGTTGAATCCTGGAAGGCGGTGTGAACGCCGACCGAGCCTTGCGTCGCGCCCGGCCCGCGCGTCACCATGACGATCCCCGGCTTGCCGGTCAGCTTGCCATACGCCTCCGCCATGTTCGCGGCTGAGGCTTCATGCCGGCAGACGATGAGCCTGATCCGGTCGCGGACATCGTAAAGCGCGTCGAGAACGGCGAGATAGCTTTCGCCCGGCACGCAAAATACATGGCTGACGCCGTTCATAACGAGCGCGTCGACGAGATGGCGGGCGGCGGTCTGTTTCAACATGGCGGCCCTTATGCGCCGGGGCCGCAGGGTCGGTCAATCGAGATAAAAAGACGCCCGGCCGCGCCGCTGGCGCGCACCGGGCGCAGGCAGGCCCCCCAGCCAAATCAGGCGACGTTATCGAGTATCAGACCCGCATCGACATCAGTTCGAACGTCTTCGCGCACCCCGCGGATAAGTTCGATGAATACGTCCTGCGGCCATTCATTGACGATCTCGCCGGTATCTATATCGATCGCCCGGTAGATGAATTCGAGCGAGTTTTCGGCGCGCGCTATCGAAAGGCGGGTATTGGCGCCGACGGCGCGCGCGACCGCTTCGCGCAATTCGGCGAGTTGTTCGGCCGATCGCGCTTTCGATTGATCGGCGCGCGCAAGTTCGCGTTCGGTGACGGAGCGCCGGCTTTCTTCCAGCGCCTGGCGCCGGGCGTGGCCGGAACGTTCGAATTCCGAATTCGCTCCCGCTTGAGCCGCCGACGCCTGGGATAATGCATTCACATCCATCTTCGCCTGCCCGCCGCCGCGTCAACCGTGGCGCGGCGGCTGGTGAAAGCGCGCCTTACGCGAACAGCGCAAGGATCGCGTTCGGCGCCGCATTCGCGATCGACAGCGTCTGGATCGCCAGTTGCTGCTGCACCTGCAGCGCCTGGAGACGCGAGCTTTCTTTCGCGAGGTCGGCGTCGACAAGATTGCCGATCGAAACTTCGAGCGCATCCGCGACGCGGGTCAGAAGATTTCCCTGCAATGTCAGCGAATTCGAACCGGCGCCGAGCGCTGCAAGCGCGCTCGTCAGATTGTCGATCGACGTGTCGATATCGGCCAGTTCGGTCGCCGCGGTTCCCGCCGCGCCGAGATCGCCGCCCGTCCAGTCGAAAGTCAAAACCGTCGTCGATCCCGAAGTCAGGTTATAACCGTCGATATCGATCGTGGACGAACCGTCCGTGCTGGCGTTGACGGAAAGGAGAGCGGTCGTGCCGTCGAGCAGATTGCGGCCGCCGATCGTCGCGCTGTCGACTAGGCGCCCGACCTGATCGGCGAGCGCCACATACTGATCCTGCAACAAGGTGCGCTCCGACGCGCCGAGCGCGGGGTCCGACGCCTGAGAGGCGATGGCCCGCATCTGAACGAGAATGTCGGAAATCCCCTCGCCCGCCGCAATCGCGACGTCGACCGCAGACGCGCCGACCCTCAAGCCCTGTTGAACGGGTTCGATCGAGGCGAGTTCGGCGCGCTGCTTTTGCGCCAGCGCGTAGAGCGCCGGATTGTCCTTGGCGCTCGAAACCTGCTTGCCGGTCGAGACGCGGCGCTGCACGTCTTCAAGTTGGGCGGAAATGCGGTTGAGGTTCTGAAGGGCGACGAGCGCGCCCGGATTGGTGGAGACGTTGTTGACCATCGGTCAAACTCCCTTTCTGGGTTCAAGAGCGATTTTTCGCTCCCCCGGCGCGCGCTTGGGGCGCACGGCCGGCGTAATGTCGCGAGCAAGGAACCTGCCGGTTTGGAAACTGGAAAGAATGATTAATTTCGCCCTTTGCAAGGCGCGATTTTTCTTGCTTGCGCGGGTAAGCCTAATGAGACCTAAACGGATTTTCCTCAGCAGACGGAAAAAACAGCCCGGCAAAATCTGCCGGGCGGTCAATTTTTGCCGGGTGAGCTATTGCGGCTAGGCGGCTGGTTTTTTTCCGGCAAGGCCGTCCATGATGATGCGATTGACATCGATCAGCGGTTCGACGCTTTCCTTCTTCTGCATCACATCCGTCGAATAAAGCGAGACCCAGCGCGACAGCGAGATAATAAGCGCGCGCGTTTCGGAAGGAAGCCGGTTTTCCGGATCGGCGCAGTCGGACGCGAGCGCGCCCCAAAGCGAGCGGTTCAGGTGAATGGCGTCGATCAACTGCTTCAGATCCTCGCGCCCCGATTCCATCGCGGCCATCAGCCGCCGCGTCGCTTCTGAAAATGCGCGATATTCCGCGTCCCGCGGCTGCGCGGTCGTTTTCTGCGCTCGCTGATAGGCTTCATGCGACATCGTTCAATCTTTCGCGTTCATACTCGATTAGCGCGCGGCAATGGCCGAGCGCCTTGTAATAGGCCCCGTTGGCGACCGCGGCGGAAATCTTCAGGCAGATTGAAAGCGCCGAAGGCTCCGACAATACGCCGGCGATTTCCGTCAGCCGCTGCTCGAACTCGCGGAAAAGGCGCACGCGCTCTGACGGGTCGAGCGCCATCATCATCACTGGAAGATAGACGCGCCGCGCCGGCGTCGTCGCATCTTCAGCGCGCATAATGTCGCGCTCGCGCAGGATGCTCGCCCTGTTCTCGACGATAAACTCCGCACGGCGCTCGCCATTCACGATCACAGCCCCGTTTATGGCGAGTTTTTCACCCGGCTTCAGACTGAGCTTGAGGCCCATTCGTCCCTCTTCAATTGTGTAGATAGAAAGCAATTTTGGTTAACAAACCGCTGCCGCGCCCTTGACGCGCCCGCTGAATGCGCCGCTAATCGAAAAAAAATACGGGAAACAGCCATGACCCGAAAATTGAATCGGGTGCCGGAACTCAGCCTGAATTCGTTTGTCCTCGGCGACGGCGCCGCGCGGCGCGCCTTTATCGCCGATCTCATGGAGGGGTTTCAGCATTTCGGCTTCATCATATTGAAGGATCACGGGATAAAGCCCGAACTGCTGGCGCGCGCCTATCAATTGTCGAAAGAGTTTTTCGCCCGTCCGCTGGAGCGGAAAATGGCCTGTTTCGCCGGCCCGGACGGCCAGCGCGGCTACACGCCGTTCGGGCGCGAACATGCGAAGGACGCGAAAGTCGCGGATCTGAAAGAATTCTGGCATGTCGGTCGCGAATTCGCGTTCGCCTCACCGCTCGCCGATATTTATCCCGCCAATAAATGGCCCGCCGAGCCGGCGCGGTTTCGCGAAACCTTCCTGCATCTTTACGCCGCGCTTGAAGACGCCGGGTTCGCGATGCTTGAAGCGCTCGCGCCGTCGCTCGGCGTTGAAAACGATTATTTTCAGAAGATGGCGACCAACGGCAATTCCATTCTTCGCCTCCTTCACTATCCGCCGGTGCCCGCCGACGCCGACCCGCTCGCCGTTCGCGCGGCGGCGCATGAAGACATCAACCTCATCACCATTCTCGTCGCCGCCGACGGCGCCGGCCTTGAACTTCTCGATCGCGACGGCGAATGGATGCCTGTCGAGACTGCGCCGGAAAACCTTATCGTCGATGCGGGCGACATGCTGGCGCGCATCACCAACGACGTCATTCCGGCGACGACCCACCGCGTCGTCAACCCGAAAGGCGCCAATGTCTCGCGCTATTCGATGCCGTTTTTCATGCATCCCCATCGCGACGCGATGCTTGAATGCATTCCGGGCTGCGCCGGTTCGCGCCCTGCGCGCGCGCCGATCAGGGCGGATGATTTTTTGAAACAGCGCCTTGAAGAAATCGGTCTCGCATGAGTTCAATTATTTCCATTCGGCCGGCGCGCCATGGCGACATCGAAAAGATGATCGAAATCGAAGACCGCGCGGCGGAGCTGTTTCGTACGATCGGTTACGACTATTGCGCCGATGCGCCGAACCGCAGCGAGGCCGAACACCGGCGCGCTATAGACGAAAGCATAACCTTCGTCGCCGAAACCGATTTGGGCGAGCTTGTCGGCTTCGCCATGTGCGAGCTGCTGGACGGCGTCATTCACCTCGCAGAGATCGACGTCGCGCCCGAATTTCAGCGCCGGGGCGTCGCCCGCCGCTTGATCGAAACAGCCGGCGAATGGGCGCTCGCGCGCAATATCGGCGAGATGACGCTGACGACTTATCGCGACGCGCCGTGGAACGCGCCCTATTACGCACGGCTTGGATTTGAACTGTTTTCGCCCGAGCCTGCGCGCGCGGGCCTTGTCGATACGATCCGGAAGGAAGCGGACTGGGGCTTTGCTTTCGCGCCGCGTGTGGCGATGCGCATGCCCCTTCGACCGCGCTAAGGCGTTTCCACACAAAGCATGCGCGGTTCGCCGTCATGAATGCGAAAAACAAGAAACCTGAAGCGGCGTCCCGATTCCGTTCGAAGCAACGGCGCTTTAGAACCAGTAGGACTTGCCGAGACGCTGGATGAACAGCGGCGTCGATGAGGGGCGCATCGTCACATTCCAATCGAGCGGCGCACCGACGGAGGCTTGCGCCGATTGCTCTTCGATCGCGTAACCGACCGCTTCGATGCGCACCCACAATGTCGCCTGCGTCGAGCGTGCGGGAACGCCGGCGCGAATGACGAGACTGTCGCCGCGAACGACGATATCGCCGCCGGCGGAACGGAAAAGGTTGAACGTCTCGTTCGTGTCGGCGTTATGCAGCCGGCCGCGCAGGTCGCCGCGCCGTATCATCGCGCTGACATCGGCGGGAACGCCGCCGGGAAACGCAACGTTTATTTCAACGACGTATCGCGCCGCGCGCGATTCCTGCGCCT
Organism: Parvularculaceae bacterium; assembly: GCA_020446945.1. Lineage (GTDB taxonomy): Bacteria > Pseudomonadota > Alphaproteobacteria > Caulobacterales > Parvularculaceae > Amphiplicatus. The sequence goes on along the minus strand of JAGRDS010000010.1, from coordinate 207,174 downwards.
CGACGATACGCGCGCCCTCACCCTCGAACGCAGCGCGCACGACGCCGCCGGAAAGCGACGCCTCGCGCTCGATCGCGACAGGATCGAGATCGGGAAGCGCCATGCCCGTGGATTGAATTCCGCTTGCAAGGTCCGCGGGCGCGGCCGTCATGATAACCGCCAGCAGGCCGAAGCCCTGTGCGAACGCGCCCTGGCGCGTGATCGGCTGGAAATAGAATATCGACAAGGCGCCTGCGGCGATGAGACCGAGTACGACCATCCATAACGGCGTCGGGCCAAAGCCCAGAATATCGCCGAGCGCGGCCGCCCATTGATTGATCGTGTAAAGCGAGGAGGCCTCGCCCTTTTGCTGATAATCGGTGATGAGCGCGGCGACGATGCCGGCTGACCCGGCAAGCCCCAGTCCCGCTAAATCGAACAGTCCGTATTCGCCCGGCGTCTTGATGCCGCGTTTGGCTCCATATGCCATGTCGCACCCCTGTCTGCGCGCCCCAGCCCGCAACTCCGCCCTCAACCCCCTGCCCGCGCCGCCCGCTCATGAGGAACGACCATGGCAGCCCGGACGCCGGACCATACCTTTGATGAGCAGACGGTCAAAATCAACAATTTCGCGATCAGCGGCGCGCCGGGCGCCCGCGGCCGAAATCGATTTCGAACAGGTGTTCAAGGCTCGTCCGCGGGAGCGCATCCTTTAGGAAATCGTAGGGCGTCACATTCACCGCCTTGATGATCGCGCGCTCGATCTGGACGCCGGCGCCATCCTCGCGCGGGGCGATGTCGAGATCGATAACATTGATGCAGCACAGATCCTGTTCGAACGCGCCTATGGTCCTCAGCCCGCCGCCGCACGCCCAGCCGAGCAGGATGCGGTTGACCCCCTCATGCGCGACGATGAGGGCGCGCCGCCAATCGCGCCCGGCGATAAGCGCGTTGATCCCCTTTACGATCCGTTCCTGCGCGTCGGCGAATGTCTCCCCCTCAGGCAGGAAGCTCGCGCCCGGCTCGGCCGCATCGTCAAAACTGAAGGCGAGCATCGCCGCCAGTTCCTCGCGGCTTTCCGCGACGACCCAGCCGCTTTTTAGTTCCTCAAGCCCCGCCTCAACGATCGGCGCGATTTCCCGGTTTTCGAGAATGATCGAGGCCGTCTCGCGCGTTCGCGGCAGCCCGCTGTGGACAACCAGGTCGAATTCGACATCGCAGAGCGCGTCGCGCGCGGCGCCGGCCTGGCGGCGGCCTTCGGGCGTCAGCGGCACAGAGCGCGGGTCCGTGATTCCGGGCTCGAAATAATCCACATGCCCGTGCCGCATCAGATAAATTCGCCGCCGTCCGGTACGCTTCATCGCCTCGCTCCTGCCGATCAGCCGGACCGTTTATCCGCATTCCCCGGCGCGCGCCAACCGCAGGAACTGCGCCGGGCCCGAAAGCTCGCCTTGACGCGATTGGGGTGATATCGTCACAAATGATGGGGTTTCGGCGATACGAGGGGTAAGCTGGGGCATGAAGTTGCGTCCGCCGCCAATGTTTGCGTGCGCGTTTCTGGCGCTCGCCGCGATCTATGCGACTGCTTTTTATGCGACCGTCTGGACCGATCCCGACGCCGCGGAAAGCCGTTTCGACGCGCTTCGAAAAGGCGGCCATCCCGGCATGGCGGAAGGTTACGGCCTTCGCACGATCAAACTGCGCGCCGAAAACGGCGCCAGCGCCGACGAACTTGCGCCGTTCAGGGCGAAAGTCGCAGCGACCTCGTTCGAAGCGCGCCGTTATGCGCGCAGCGCCGCGCTTTATGAGGAAGCGCTTTCGACCAACTGGGCGAGCGGTCTCGGCGAAATCGAACGCGCAATCCTCGACGACCGGCTTGCGCGCGCGCGCATCATCGAACGCGACATTGCGCGCGCCGTTTCGATCTACAACGAATTCCTGAAACTTTCCGGAGACGCGGCATCGCGAAGCGAGGCCGGCGCCGGTCATTCCGTACAATCATTTTACGCCGGCCTTATCTCCTCATCGGGCGCCTTGTTCACTGAAGCGTTGAAGCCGACGGGAAGCCCTGAATATTTTTCCGGCGCGCGCGAGGCGAAACTTTCCGCCGCCGCCGACATGACGCGCGTCGGCGCGTTCTTCGCGCTTCGCGACGATGGCCTTTACGCCTCGGCCGGGCTGCTTTCCACCGCGCTTTCCGTCCGGCGCGATATTCTGGGAGATGATCATCAGGACACAGTGCGCATCGCCTTGATGCTCGGCCCCGTCTATCAGCGGATGGGACGACTGGAAGACGCGGAGAAACTTTATCTTGAAGCCTTTCACGCGCAGGAAAAGGCGAAAGGCGCAAACAGCCCCGAACTCAGCCTTTATATCCGCCTGCTGGCCGGCGTTTACGAGGCGCAGGGCCGCGCGACCGAAGCGCAGGCGCTGAACGAACATATGCGCAGCCTGTTTCGCGACGCATTCGGCGAGCAGCGCTACGCCGCCAATCGAATTCGCGACCGGCGCCTCGATATCGACCGCCCCGTCTCGCAGCAGTTTCCGTTAAAGGCGTCCTACGCGCCCGGCGATCTCGTTCGCGCCGCAGACTATACGATCGCGCTTTCGAAAAACGCCGATCTGGAGGAAATGTCGATCAGGCTCGCCGCCGATCCTGATGACGATGCGCGCGAGGCGAATATGCCGGTGCGCCTCGCGCAACTGATTTCGCTTTGCCGCGCGGAATCGGGCGAGCGCCTTTCGCTGCGTTCAGGCTATCGCGCTTACGCGACGCAGCGGGAATTATTCAGGCGGATCGGCGCGAAAGGCACCGTCACGCCGCCCGGCATGTCCGAACATCAAACCGGCCTCGCCGCCGATATCGACGTCGACGGCCGCCTCATGCGCCAGAGCGACAATTCCTATCAGTGCTTTGAGGAAAATGGTTTCCGCTTCGGTTTCATTCTCTCTTACCCGCCGGGGAACAACTATCTGCCGGGCGCGGACAGTTACGAGCCCTGGCACTGGCGATATGTCGGCGTACGCACCGCGCAGCTCTTTCGCGAAGTCGGACCGATCCACAAACCGCAGGAATTTCTCGCCGCCCTGCCCTGCTATCAGCAAAGGGCGGTGACAGGCGGTTTTTCAGCGGCCGGAGAGAGCGACATCTGCCTTGAAGAACCGAAAATCGTCCCCGCGGGCGGTGACGAAACCGCGATCGTAAAAGACCGCGCCGGTGAAAACCTCGCGGCGGCCCGCAAATTGAATAACAGGCCGAATGGCGGCCGGCCCTAAGCGGATTGTCCCTTTCCAACCGGCTCCGTAAGGCTTTGAATGCATGATTAACCTTGACGGCGCCGACAGGAAGGCGATCGTCGCCTGGCTTTCTCGCGGCCGGGCGGTGAGCGCGCGGGTTCGCGACGCTGCAAAGACTTCGAAATACCGCCTTGTCGATCCTGACGAGAGCGCCGCCGGGGATCGCTTCGACATCGCCGTCGTCGATCTGCGCGGCGTTGAAACCGACCGGACGCTCGCCAATGAGCTTTTGACGCGCGCGCGGCGCCTCGCGCCGACGGCGGGCGCCGTTATTCTCGCCTCATCGGAGATTGACGAAAATACGCGCGCCTTTTTGCGCCGGCGCGGCGATGTCTGCTTTGTCGGAGAGGACGCCGCGCCCGTCATGGCGGCGATCCGCGAGCGCCTGCGCCTTTCGGCGCTTGTCGATGAAATGGGTGAAAGGGTGAAAAGCCTGGTCGCTGACGGGCGTCCCGTTTCTTTCGCCCGATTGCATCAGGAAAAGCAGGCGCTTCGCGTGCTTGTCGCGGGCGCGCCATCGCCCTTGACGCTGACTGCGTTTAACGCCGTGCGCGCGGGCGCGGCTCAGGCGACATGCGTTTTCACCGCCGGACAGGTGATGCGCGCGCTCGATCACGGCGAATTCGACAGTGCGATCTTCCTTCCGAAAAGCGAAGGCGATCTCCTTTTCGCGCTGGCGCGGGCGTTGCGCCGCCACCGCGAATACCGGTCCGTTCCGGTCCTGCTTGCGTGCGAAGACGCCGATATTCTCGACCGGTTTCTCGTTCGCGACGGCTTCGACGTTATACAGGCCGGCCATATCGAAGCCGATCTGTCGCGACGGATCGACCTCGCGGCGCGCCGCGCGCGCATGGCGGCCGCCGTCCGCGCATTCCTGCGCGCACCGGAGGGCGTCGGCGGCGGCCGGGGATACGCCGCCTCGGCGCGCTTCTTCGCCTTTCATGCGACACGCATTTTCCAGCGCGCCGATGACGCGAACGAAGCCGTTTCCTTCGCGGCGTTGCAGATCCGGCCGCAGACGGCGGACAGCGTTATTCTTGAGGCGGCCAAAACCGCATCGCGCATCCTGCGCGCGGAAGATATGATCGCGCGCCTTGCGCCGGGTTCTCTCGTCGTCCTGTTGCGCGGCGTAAAGGAAAGCGAAGCGCGCCGCATCGCCGAAAGACTGGAAGGCGTAATCGGCGGTTCTTTGCCGCGCGCCGCGATCGCCGGCGCCGAAATCGCCGTCGGCGCGGTCCAGCGCCATCCCGGCGATGATCTTGAAGAAACAATCGCCGCGCTGTTCCGAAATCTGCGATCGTCATCGTACAGCGCGGCGGGATAGGCCGGATGCGCCGCGATCTTCAACGCGGATTCCGCTAGCGCGATTATCCCAGCATAGCACTCGCCGATCGGGCGCGCGCGTGTTAGGCTCGCGCCGCTTTTTCAATCGCGCAAGGAAAATACCGGATGGGCGTTACAGGAATTGGCGGGTTCTTTTTTCGATCGCACGATCCTGACGCGCTGCGCGCATGGTACGCCGAACATCTCGGCGTCGGCGCCGGAGAATACGGCGTCTGGGACACGCAAGCCGGACCGAGCGTTTTTTCTCCCTTCGCCGCCGACACGGATTATTTCGAACGGGACAAGCAATGGATGCTGAACCTGCGCGTCGATGATCTTGACGAAATGTGCGAGAAACTGCGGGCCGCAGGTATCGAAGTTATCAGAAAACCTGAATGGGATATGCCGGGCGTTGGACGTTTCGCACGCATTCACGATCCGGAAGGAAATGCGATCGAACTCTGGGAGCCTGAGGCGAGCCGACAGGGCTAGCATTCGCGCCGGGTCTGCGAAGCGGGGGATTTCTCCAGATTTTTCCGGCGTCGGCCGGAACGGAATTTTCACGCCGCGGCGATTTCGCCCAGAAGCGCCAGAACCTTCCGGCATCCGGCGAGGCGCGCCTTGTCGTCCGGCCAGCTTTGATGAAAAACGAGTTTCTGATCGGGCCGCAATTTCACCTCCAGATGCGAGTCTGAAATAAACCGGACCAGCCCCGCCGGGTTGGCGAACTGGTCGTTCCGGAAGGATACGACGGCGCCTTTCGGCCCGGCGTCGATTTTCGCAACGCCCGCTCTCCTGCATTGCTCCTTGATCTGAACGATTTGAAGAAGGTGTTCGACCTCGCGCGGCAATCGCCCGAAGCGGTCCACCATTTCTGCGGCGAACGCCTGAATGTCGCCATCCTCGCGCAGATCGCCAAGCCGGCGATAAAGCCCCATACGCACGTTCAGATCTTCAACATAATCTTCGGGAATAAGGACCGACGCGCCCAGATTTATCTGCGGCGACCATTGATCGTCAGCGCGCGCATCGCCCTCGCGCAATTCCGCCACCGCTTCTTCAAGCATGTGCTGATACAGCTCGACGCCGACTTCCCTGACCTGCCCCGACTGTTCCTCGCCGAGCAGGTTTCCGGCGCCGCGAATATCAAGATCGTGGCTCGCCAGCGTGAACCCGGCGCCGAGCGTATCGAGGGATTGCATGACTTTCAGCCGGCGTTCCGCCGCCGGCGTCAGCGTTTTGCGCGGCGAAGTCGTCAGATACGCATAGGCGCGGAGTTTTGATCGCCCGACGCGCCCGCGCAACTGGTACAGCTGGGCGAGACCGAAGCGATCGGCATGGTGGATGATGAGCGTGTTCGCAGTCGGAATATCAAGGCCGGATTCAACGATCGTCGTCGAAACGAGAATATCGAACTTGCCGTCGTAAAAGGCGTTCATGATATCTTCAAGCTCGCCGCCGGCCATCTGGCCGTGCGCAATCTTGAAGCGAACTTCCGGAACGCTTTCGGTCAGGAATTCCGCGATCCCGTCAAGATCGGCGATACGCGGCGCGACGTAAAAGCTCTGCCCGCCGCGATAATGCTCGCGAAGGATCATCTCGCGCGTGACGACGGGATCGAACGGGCCGACGGTCGTTCTCACGGCGAGGCGGTCTATCGGCGGCGTCGCGATAAGCGACAAATCGCGAATGCCGCTCATCGCCAGTTGAAGCGTTCGCGGGATCGGCGTCGCCGTCAGCGTCAACACGTGCGTATCGGCGCGGAATTCCTTCAGGCGCTCCTTATGTTTGACGCCGAAATGCTGTTCCTCATCGACGATGACCATGCCGATATCGCGGAACCTGATCGTCTTTGAAAGCAGGGCGTGCGTGCCGACGACAATATCGATCGAGCCGTCGGCGAGACCGGCTTTCACTTTCGAGGCGTCGCCGGCGCTGACGAGCCGCGACAAACCGCCGATATTCAACGGAAAGCCCTTGAAGCGTTCAGTGAAATTCTTCAGGTGCTGGCGCGCAAGCAGGGTAGTCGGCGTGATGACCGCAACCTGGCGCCCCGTCATCGCGACGACGAATGCGGCGCGCAGCGCGACCTCAGTCTTGCCGAACCCGACATCGCCGCAAATGAGCCGGTCCATCGGGCGCCCGCGCGCCAGATCCTCGATAACATCGGCGATCGCATTTTCCTGGTCCTCTGTTTCGGCGTAGGCGAAACGCGAACAAAATTCGTCATAGGCGCCGGTCGCCGGCGAAACGCTGTCGGTCGTTTTCATTTCGCGCCTGGCCGCAATCGCGATCAGCTGCTCGGCGAGCATCCTGACGCGCGCCTTGATGCGCGCCTTGCGGTTCTGCCAGCCGGCGCCGCCGAGCCGGTCAAGCTGCGCGTTCGGATCGTCCGAACCGAAACGCGACAGGAGATCGATATTTTCAACCGGCAAAAACAGCTTGTCGCCGCCCGCATATTCAAGTTGCAGGCAGTCATGCGGCGCGCCCTGCACGTCCAGCGTTTTCAGACCCGCATAGCGCGCAACGCCGTGATCGACATGAACGACGAGATCGCCGACGAGAAGGCTCGACGCCTCGGTGAGAAAGTTCTCGGCGCGCTTGCGCCGGCCGCGCCGCACGAGCCGGTCGCCGAGAATATCCTGTTCCGAAATGAATGCGGCGTCCGCCGTGACGAAGCCCGTTTCAAGCCCGAGCAGGATCGTCGCCACGCGCCCTTTCGCGCCGACCGCCGCCCGCCAGTCGTAAAAATGCGCAACATCGGACATGCCATGTTCGTCGAGAACCGCGCGCATGCGATCTGCGGACCCGTCCGTCCAGCAGGCGATGAACACGCGCCGGTTTTCGCTTGCGAGATCGTCGATATGCGCGCCGAGCGCGTCGAATACGTTCACCTTTTCCGCCGCGCGTTCGGCCGCGAACGTGCGCCCGATCCTGGCGCCGAAAGAAAAGGCGCGCTTTTCGTCGGGCGGAGAAAAAGGCGTCAGCCGCCTTACGGGAACGGCGGCGAGCCTTTCGGCCCATTCATCCGCCGGCAGATACATCAATGAGGCTTTAAGCGGGCGATAGGACGGCGCGGCGAATTCGGAATTTTTCGGCCGCGGCGCGGCGAGATCTTCCGCGCGCGCATTGTAATAATCGTCGATGGCGGCGAAGCGGTCCGTCGAGGCTTCATCGGCGAGATGTTCGAGAACGAACAGCGCGTCCGGCGCGAAATCGAACAGCGTGTCCATAGTCTCGTAGAAAAGCGCCAACCAGTGTTCCATGCCCGCATGTTTGCGGCCCTCGCTGACGGCGGCGTAAACGGGATCGTCGCTCGCCGCGCCGAACTCGGCGCGAAATGCGGCGCGAAATCGCGCAATCGTCTCCTCGGTCAGCAACGCTTCCGTCGCGGCCGAGAGATCGACCTCGACAAGCTGGCGCGTCGTCATCTGCGTAACGGGATCGAAGGCGCGGATCGATTCTAGGCTGTCGCCGAAAAAATCGAGACGTATCGGCTCCTCGCCGCCGGGCGCAAAAAGATCGACAAGCCCGCCGCGCACGGCGAATTCGCCAGCCTCGCGAACGGTCGATGCGCGCGCGTAACCGTTCGATACGAGATAGGCGACAAGCGCGTCCATCGAAACGCTTTCGCCGGGGCGCGCGCGAAACGCTGATTTTTCGACAAGGCTTTTCGGCGGCGTTCTCTGCGTCGCGGCATTGATCGTCGTCACGAGAATTAGCGGGGATTGCTCCTCGCGCCGCGCGAGAACGCTGAGCGCGGCCATGCGCAACGCCGAAACCGCAGCCGAGGGCGAAACGCGGTCATAGGGAAGGCAATCCCAGGCCGGATAGTCAATCCGGGCGACTTCCGGTGCGAAGAACTGGAGCGCGCTCATCATATCGGCGGCGCGCGCGCCATCGCGCGCTATGTATACGATGAGGCCGCCGCGCGTTTTCGCAGCTTGCGCAAGCGCCATCGCGTCGGCGCCGTCAGGCGCGTCATAAACGGGAAAGCTGGCCTTCGATGTCCAGCCTTCTTCGCCGGATATTTTCTGAACGCCGGAAACGAGCGTCATCAGGAACCTTCGCGCAAACAGCATTTCGCGCGGGCGCCGGATTTGGCGCCCGCGTTCTCAAACGGGGGGCGAGAGCTAACTGCTCGCCCCGGCTTTCGCAACCCTTCAGCCGGCGCGGATTTTCGCCGCCGCATCGAAGGCGCGCATACGCGCGATGATCGCCTCGTCCACATCCCCCGGCGCTGGCGCGCCGCCGGTTATCCAAGCGTAAAGATCATGGTCGTTGCACGCGAGCAAAATCTCGAATGCGGCGAGTTCTTCGGCCGACATTTCGGGAAGCGCCTCTTCGGCGAAACCGCCGACCAGGATATCCGCCTCCCTGAAACCGCGATAGCGGGCGCGATGGAGCAGGCGCTTGCGGCGCGTTTCCAAGGTCTCGGCGGCGTTCTCCAGAGAGTTCTCCACGGTGTTCTCCTGGGGCGTTCCGGCGGTTTTTTCGACGGGCATTCGCGGTCCCCTTGCGACGCCTTAGACAAAAGGGAAAAACCGCCGGATAATCAAGCCGCATGCGTCCGGAAGTTCTCAACCCTCTTTTCGCCGACGTCACCGCGCTGAAAGGCGTCGGGCCGCGCCTCGCCGCACTCGTTCAAAAGGCGGCCGGCCCGCGCGTCGTAAACGTGCTTTTCACACGCCCGCACGCCCTTATAGATCGCAGCAGCCGGCCGAAAATCGCCGACGCCGCGCCGGGCGCGATCGCGACGATGGAAGTTCGCGTCGACAAGCATCATCCCGCGCCTGTAAAACGCGCGCCTTACAAGGTTATCTGTTCGGACGAGACGGGCTTTATCACGCTCGTTTTTTTCCATGCGCGCGCAGACTACCTTGCGCGGGCCCTGCCGGAAGGATCGACGCGCATAATTTCCGGGCGCGTTGAAGAATATGGCGGCGCGCGCCAGATGACGCATCCCGACCACATCGTCGATCCGGCTGAGAACGGCGCGCTCGCGCTGTTCGAACCTGTTTATCCGCTGACGGCGGGATTGCCCGCCTCCGTCATGCGCAAGGCGGTTCAGGGCGCCCTTTCGCGCACGCCGAGGCTCGACGAATGGCAGGATGCGGCGTGGCTTGAAAAGAACGGATTTCCATCCTTCAACGATGCGCTGGAGCGTTTGCACACGCCGCAATCGTCAGCGGATTTATCACCGTCCGCGCCCGCCCTTTTGCGCCTCGCCTATGATGAACTCCTGTCGAACCAGTTAGCGCTCGCGCTCATCCGCAGGTCGCGCAAGAAGTCTGCGGGAAGACCGTTCAAGGCGCGCGGCGCATTGAAAGCAAAAGCGCTGCAAGCGCTTCCGTTCACGCTGACGCGCGCGCAGGACGCTGCGCTGAAGGAGATAGAAGCCGATCTCGCTGCGGAAGATCGCATGGTGCGCCTCATACAGGGTGATGTCGGTTCGGGAAAAACCGTCGTCGCCTTTCTTTCCGCAACGCTCGTAATAGAAGCCGGCGCGCAAACCGCGCTGCTGGCGCCGACCGAAATTCTCGCGCGCCAGCATCTGGAAACGCTGGCGCCGATCGCGGAAAAGTCGGGCGTAGCGGTCGAAGTGCTCACCGGCCGCGACAAGGGCGCGGCGCGAACCGAAAAGCTGGCGCGCCTTAAAGCCGGCGAAATCAACCTGCTCATCGGCACGCACGCGCTTATCCAGGAAGATGTCGCGTTTAAGGATCTCGGCCTCGTCATCATCGACGAACAGCACCGCTTCGGCGTCCAGCAGCGCGCGGCGCTCACCGCCAAGGGCTGGCGCGCCGATCTTCTCGTCATGACGGCGACGCCGATCCCGCGAACGCTGGCGCTGACGGCTTACGGAGACATGGACGCGAGCGCGATCCGCGAGAAACCGCCGGGACGCAAACCCGTCGATACGCGCGCTATCCCCGTAGAGCGCATCGACGAAGTTATCGGCGCCGTCTCCCGCGTTATCAAACGCGGCGACCAGGTCTACTGGGTTTGCCCGCTCGTTGAAGAATCCGATCAGCTCGATCTGACAGCGGCTGAAGAACGCTATCGCCATCTTCATAGCGTATTCGGAGACAAGGTCGGGCTCGTACACGGTAAAATGCCGGCGGCGGAAAAAGACGCCGTCATGGAGCGTTTCCACAAAGGCGCGCTGTCCCTCCTGATCGCGACAACGGTGATCGAGGTCGGCGTCAATGCGCCGAACGCCGTCGTTATGGCGATAGAACACGCCGAGCGTTTCGGCCTTGCGCAACTTCACCAGCTTCGCGGGCGCGTCGGACGCGGCGACAAGGCGGCTTCTTGCCTTCTCCTTTACAAGGGACCGCTCGGCGAGACCGCTGCGGCGCGCCTTAAAATCCTTCGGCAGACGCAGGACGGCTTCAAGATCGCCGAAGAAGATTTGCGCCTGCGCGGCGCGGGCGACCTGCTTGGCGCGGCGCAATCTGGTTTTCCGAATCTCTTGTTCGCCGATTACGCCGCACACGGCGAATTGCTGCTCGCCGCGCGCGACGACGCCGCGCTGATCGTCGGAAAAGATCCCGAGCTGAAAACGCCGCGCGGCGAAGCGTTGAGAACGCTGCTTTACCTGTTCAGCCGCGATAACGCGATCAGGCTGTTGCGCGCCGGATAGGATCAGGCGCCGGTTTTTCGAACGGAAAAGCGCGAAAGTAGCGAGCGGCGCTCCTGCGCGGCTTCCTCGGCCATTTTTTCAAGTTTCTTCACCGCATCGTCGGGATTCGAAAACTCCGGCACGACGAGACCCATCGAGAATACAAGCTTGGCCGCATCTTCTATCGACATCGTCAGCGGCGTCAGGTCTTTTCGCGGCAGATAGATAAGAAATCCCGAAGTCGGGTTCGGCACCGTCGGAATGAATACGCTGACGAACGGTTCCTTACCGCCCGCCAGATGATGATTGATTTCGCCCATGCTCTCGCCGACGACGAATGCGATCGCCCACATGCCCTTGCGCGGATATTCCACAAGGCCGACCTCCTTGAACGAGCGCGCCGATTTTTGAAGCGCGGTTTCGAATACGTTCTTGAAGAAGCGGTGCAGGTTGCGGACGACCGGCATCGAATCGAGAATTTTCTCGCCCGTGCGAATAAGCGAGCGCCCGACGAAATTCTTGGCGAAAGCGCCGAGAACGACGAGACCGGCGATCGCGACGATGACGCCGAAACCGGGAATGGCCCGCGTGATCGTTTCGATATTGCTGTCGCCGGCGGGAAGAATATTGCGCACGAACAGGTCGAGCTTGCGCATCGGTCCGCTGACGAACCAGTAAATAATCGAAGCGGTGATGGCGAGCGGCGCAGCGACAACGACGCCGGCGATAAAACTCGTCCTCAGGCCGGAGAGAAGCGTCGGCTTTCGCGGCCTGATGAGCGGCGTTTCCAGCGCCGGCTTTTCAGCATCCGGCCGGTCCGATTTTTCGCTTTCCTCGCTCATAAACCGCTTTCACGCCTGTCTTTCGGATCGATCCTCTCCCAAAGGGATTACCAAAGCACCTATCGCGGGAGCAATCTGCAAAATCTCATCCTTGCCGTTTATCAATGGGTTGTGACCCTTTATTGTCGGCGCCGAGACGACGGGACGGCGTGTTGATGGCTTTTTTGACGTGGAAACGGGCGGGATACGGCGCGGCCGGCCTCCTCGCCGTTCTGTTCATCGCCTCGGTGGTCGTATTCCAGAACGGGATTTTCCGGTTTTTCGCAACGCCCCGTGCGCCCTTCCAGACCGTAACGCCGCCGCCTCAACCCGAATATGCGGCCCGCGGCGCCTGGCTTTTATGGCCGGACGGATCGCGCAAATCGCCGGCGGACGCATTTTACGTTCATTCAACGACCTATTACCGCGGCAAGGCGTGGAATGCGCCGATCAACGATCGCAAATCCGAAGAGGTCCGGCGCAAGATCGCAGCGCCGAACGAGGCGGGGCCATTTCTCGGCGTCGCCAATGTATACGGGCCGCGCTACCGCGAAGCGACGCTTTATTCCCTTTTCACGCATAAATATGACGGCCTCGCCGCGCGCCGCCTCGCCTATGACGATGTCAGCCGCGCCTTCCGGGCGTTCCTTGAAACGCGCGATGCGGCCAGTCCGATCATTCTCGTCGGCTACGGCCAGGGCGGTCTTCATGTTCTTGGCCTTCTCAACGAATATTTTCAGGGCGAGTTCAATCCGCTTCGCCGACACCTCGTCGCCGCCTATGTGATCGGCGCATCGACGCCCGGCGAATTTCTCAACGGTCTCAATCCGCCGCTTCCCGTATGCGACGCGGCGGATGCGGTGCGCTGTCTCGTTTCCTATGTCGATTACGAGCCACGTTTCGACGAGGAGATGGAGCGCATACGCGACCGCTCGCTCGCCTGGAACGCGGCCGGGGAGCTTCGCTCCTTCACGAGCTCCGATCTGGTCTGCGTCAACCCGCTCACCTGGCGGCGCGGCGGCGACTACGCGCCCGCCGCAAACAATATCGGCGCGGCGTCTGCGACAGGCATCGCCTATGGCGCAATGCCGCCGCCGATCGCCCGCGCGGTCGGGGCGCGCTGCGCGAACGGCGTTCTTGTCGTCGATACGCCCAAACGGCGCATTTTGCGGCGCGGCGACTGGTTCGGCGATAAATGGAAATCGCAGCCCTTTAACCTTTTTTACTATGATCTCGCCGAAAACGCAGGATTGCGCCTTAAAGCGTTGAACGAACGGTTGAAAGTCGAGCCCGTACCGCTTGCGCCTATCGGCGAAACAATCGATCTCGGCGCCAGCCCGATCAACAAGGTTCCGAACTGAACGAGTGGAGCGAAATGCCAAAGCCAGTCAAAAAAGTCGTTATTCCCGTCGCCGGCCTCGGCACGCGCGTATTGCCTGCGACAAAATCCATTCCGAAGGAACTTCTGCCTGTCGTCGACCGTCCGTTGATTGATTACGTCGTGTCGGAAGCGCGCGATGCGGGGATCGAGCATGTTATTCTGGTCACCGGGCGCGGCAAATCGGCGATCGAGGATTATTTCGATCACGCCTTCGAACTGGAAGCGACGCTGAAAGCGAAAGGGAAAAACGATATTCTCGCCAATGTCGAGAAGACGATCCCGCGCGCGGGCGATCTTTCCTATACGCGCCAGCAGGCCCCGCTCGGTCTTGGGCACGCGGTATGGTGCGCGCGCGCGATAATCGGCGATGAACCGTTCGCGGTTTCGCTTCCCGATGAAATCGTGCCGCACAGGCCGGGATTTTTGCGGCAGATGGTCGACGCCTATGAAAACGTCGGCGGCAATCTCGTAGCGGTCGAAGAAGTGCCGCAGAAAGACACGTCCAAATACGGCGTCATCGCACCCAAAGCGCGCAAGGAAAATCTGATTGAAATGACCGGCATGGTCGAAAAGCCGAAGCCGGAAGACGCGCCGTCGAACTTTCGCATTATCGGGCGCTACATCCTGCAACCGGATATTTTCCCGCTGCTTGAAACGCAGGAAAAAGGCGCCGGCGGGGAAATTCAGCTAACCGATTCCATGAACAAGCTGAATGCGCGGCAGACGTTTCACGCCTGCATTTGCGAAGGCGTCATTCACGATTGCGGATCGAAACTCGGCTGGCTCCAGGCGAATGCCGATCTCGGCATAAAAAACGACGAATTCGGCGCCGCCCTCGCGGACTATATCCGCGCGCGCCTCTAGGCCGGCGATCCGCGGGGCCGGCAAATTAAAAAGGCGGGGCTCTGGCCCCGCCTTTTTTTATTTACGCGCTAGAGCGCGGGACATCAGAACCGGAAATTGAACCGCATGCTCGTATAGTACTGGCTGAGCGGGCCGCGATCCAGATCCGCGCCGACGACGACGGACGTCGAAAGCTTGTCGCTTGCGGCGAACGTCAACCCGGCGGACGCCGAGTACCATGTCGGATCAAGCAAGCGGTCGATTTCGAACTGGGCATCCGGCGCCAGCGCGAACGCCGCCGGAATAACTTCTCTCGTATCGCCCAATTCGTGCGAGACGGAAAATTCGCTGAACGCGCTGATCAGCTTTCCGCGGCTCGTCACGTGATTGTATTGAATGCTCGCGCCCGCCGACGTTGCGATTGACGTCAGATTGCGTTCGCCGACGATCAGGTCGAACTGGCCTGCGCCGTTTTCAGTATACGAACCAAACTCCGTGTTCGAGTAGATCAGGCTCGCCATCGGCCCGATCAGGAGGCCCTTTAGCGGCTCAAACGTATAGCCGGAGCGCACGCCGGCCAGCGTTTGGCGGGCGGATGGCGCGCTTTGGGCCTGTGCGCCGTTGAACCGCTCAAAGGGCGAGAGTTCCTCGGCGATGTCCAGCGTCGAACGAGCCGCAGTGAATTCGTGCTGCGACACGCTGTAATAGCCGTCGACATACCAGTTCCTGCCATATTTGGTCGCATAGGCGGACAGGCCGACGCTGCTGCTGGAGAGCGGCGACGCCGCATTCGAAGCCAGGTCGAATTTCGTCGTCGACATTGAAACGCCGACCGCCATCGTATCGGTCAAACGATAATCCGCGCCGATTGTCAGATCGCCGTAATTCGTCGTGTCGCCGATTATGGGATCGTAAGACGCCGAAGGCAGCATCGGATCGAGACGCGACAGGTTCTGAAATGCCCCGGCCGTCAACGAATGCGTATCCGCGTTATAGAAACCGCGAGAGGAAATGAACATTCCAAGACGATTTTCCTCCGGCGCGGCTCTCGTGTGCTGCGAGAAAGCGTTGTCTGCGCCAGACGCGGCTATCGGCGCGCCGCTTGCACGCTCGGCGTTTGCGAATGCGCTGCGAAGGCCGCTGTAGGATACGCCGCGCACGCCGGCGCGAAGTTCCGCATTTCGAGCGGTCAGGTGCTGGACGAATGTGTTGTTAAAGCCCGTCACAAGACCCGCTTGCGAAAACGCGCTTTGCGGCGTCAGGCTGAACAGCCTTGTCGCAAAGTTGTCGAATGATGACGAGTCGACAAGCGTGAACACATTGGAGAGAGACGAATAGCCGCCGCCCCACCTAATCTTATCAAGCGCGGAGCCAAGCGAGGAAAGCGAGCTGCCGGCCCCGAACAGGGAACCGATCCTGCGCGCCTTGATCTGAATGTCGACCTCGCCGCCATTTACCGTGCTTACGCCGTAAAGAACCGGCGACGGCACAATCACATGATCGAAATTGCCGATAACATTGTTGGCGCTCAATACATTGAACGTATCCTGCCAGCGCAGGATCCTGCTGCCGTTATTGAGCGTCGTCAAAGCATAGCCCGCGAGGCTGGCGTCGCCATTGACCTGAATATGATCATTCGAAACGCCGCGCCGGTCGCCGCGAATGTTGATCAAAAGCGTTCCGTGCGACGATTGAACGTAGTCGCCGTTGATCGTCAGTTCGCCTGTCGAAAGCACGCCGCCGGCGGACATTGCGCCCTTGACGTTGTAAAGCGTCTGCGTGTTGATGGTTCCATCGCCGGTGAGGACGCCGCCCCAAAGCATGTATTCGCGCGCCGACACCGTTCCATCGACATTGACGAATCCGCGGTTCTGGTCGACGGCGATGAGGGCGTTGAGATTTTTGCCCGCCAGCACGTCCAGCGTCGAGAAGAAGCCGGAAACGGTCAGATTGTCTATCTCGACATCCATATCGACGCGCGTGCGCCCGAAATTGTTGAGCGTCACATCGTAAAAGCGGGCTGTGCCGTCCGCCGATGATGTCCACGTTCCGTAAGTTCCATAATCATTGTTCGGAACGAAATTCCGTGAGCCCGGACCTGTCGGCGCGCCGACGCTCGCCGTCGGGCCGGACGAGCTCGAATGTCCGCCCGCCGACCAGCTCTGCGGCGCTGAGCCGAGAACGCCGATATCGCTTGCGGTTGCCAGTCCGCTCGCCGCGGACGCAGCGGGCGCCGCCGGCGCGGCCCCGGTCTGGCCTTCCACATCAGTTGGAATATCGAGATCGAAGACGGTTCCGAATTTCGGCCTGTCCGCGCCATAGCCGGGCTCCGGCTGCGCGGGCAATCCGTTACGGACCCGCCCGAACTTGTCGATATAGAAATAGTTCGGATCCATATTCTGGACCCAGTGGGACGGATCGCTCCAGTTTCCGTTTCCGTGCCGCGCCGAGGCGTAAACATACGGATTGTTCTGAACGAGCCAGTCGCGGAACAGGAACAACGGATTATAATAGCTGACATCGCCATAGCCGCCGTTGACGCCGAAGAAACCCGTGACCCAGCCGCCGGAAAGCACGCCGGTGATAAGCGGGCGCGAATAGATCTGATCGGCGAAGAGCGCGGAACCGGAATCGCCGCCCGCCGTACCGGCCTCATTTGGAAGCGCGTCGCCGGGGTACCAGTCGATCTGGTCATTTGTCAGGATCGCCGACGTGTTGTCCCAGGTCAGCGGCTGAAAACCGGCGAAAGGAGGCGTGTTGCAGACAATATCGTTGCCGAAGCCGAATCCGAAAAATTCGCCGCGCGCGCAATCGCCGGGCGTCCGGTCGGGCCGGTCGAAATCGACGTGATATAAAAGCTGTTCGGCCGATGGATCCGCAAAATCGGCGCCCGGAACGTTAAAGACGCCGGCGACGAAATCATTCTGCGAAAAAAGGCCGTCAATCATGTTTTCGCCGACGCGGCGTTTGAAATCGATGCCGCCGATATCGCCGGTTGAACCGACGCCGTTCGTTCCATAGCCGACGACGGTCGCATGGGTCGGCGCGGTCAGCGGCGAAAACAACATGCCGTAAGTCGGCAGGCCCGCCGCCGGCGTATCGAATGACGCCATCACGACATCGCCGCCCGGAAACGGCTCCGCGACGTTGAATACGGATTGCACCTGAAGGACGTTATAGAAATCCTGATCGGGAAGGCTTTCCCATACGCCCGTCAATGGATCGTTGATGACGCCGAACTCGTCGCGCCGCCAATCGTCAAATCCGGTGAATGTGTCGGTCGGATTGAAACTGAAACCCATATGGTTGGTCAGGCCGGGTCCGTATCCTTCATCCATCACGCCGGATGTGCAGTGCTGCGCGAAAACAACCGTACGCGGATTGATTAGCTGTCCGGTGCATAGGAATGTCGAGATGGTTCCATCGCCATTGTCGCGGCGATTGAACATCTGGCCGACGCCGCCCCAGATGTTCGTTGTGTCAACGGCGCCGTCGACGCCGACATCATCGCGAACGACCAGTGCGTTCGCCGGACCTGCTATCGAAGAAACGATAAGAGCGAGAGCGACGCCTGATACGCCGGCGTTCAAGCGGTTACGGAACAAGGATGCATTACTGTTTGATTTCGGCATTCCAACTTCCCCATTAGTTGCCTCACCAAATAGTTACCACGCATTAACCAATCGCCCAAGCGCCGCCCACATATTAAGGTGTCGGCGTCCAGGTCGAAAATAGTATTTGTTTTCAGTTGCTTAAGTGGAACATCCTGAATTGCGCCTCCTAAAGCCGGGCGCAATCATTTAAACACGGTCATATCGATCAAACAGGAAATGACGCCGAGAGTGAAAGGTAAAAAGATGATCGCGCCGATGTCGAGAAAACGATCCCGCGCGCAGGCCTTCATTCCTGTGCGCGCCCGCCGCCGCCGAGCGGCCTCGGACGTGCGATAGGGCGCGCGCGGCTTCCGCATTCCGACACATCGGGAAAGGGTTGATCCCTTTCCAACGCACACCAAATGCACGAATTCTTGGCAGCAAATCTCCGTTTCGGACTTCAAATTTGAATGATTCTAGCGCAATTCAGTCAAGCGCTTGTGGCGTTTTTTGTTTTCGATAGCGTTCACAGGTCTGTGAATTACATTGGAGGACGTTGCATGAAAATAGGAAAAATCCTGGCCGCAACAACGGTATCGGTCGCTGCGCTTGGCGCATCGGCGATGGCGAATGACGGTCGTTACATCATCTTGATGAAGAACAATCGGATTCCGAGCAGCCTGGAGGCGGATGTCGCTGCGGCGGGCGGCGCGATTGTGCGCACCTTGCCCCAAGTCGGCGTTGCGATCGCAACGTCTGCCGATGCGCAATTCATCGCCAACGCAAGCGCCATTGCAGGCGTAGCGAAAGTCGGCGGCGGCGCAGCGGATACATTGCCGGCGACAACGGATGCGGCGGCGCCCGAAGCGGGCGGCGCGGCGTTTTCGGACGCCGGTCTGATGTGGGGCATCGACCGCGTTCACGCGCCGGAGGCATGGGCGAACGGTTACACCGGCGACGGCGCAACTGTCGCGATCATCGACACCGGCGTCGCTTGGAACCACCCGGATCTCGCCAGCAATGTCGTGTCGGCGAGATGCTTCACCTCGGCCGGGACCGATGGCGGCGATTTTACGATCGGCGGATGCAATCCGTATCCGGAATATAGCGATCACGGTACGCACACGGCGGGAACGGCTGCGGCGAATTTCGGCGGCGGCGCCGTCGGCGTCGCGCCCGACGCCAAAATCGCATCCTACAATACGTTTGAGGTGATCCCCGATTGCGGCGTTTGCTCCTACACCGACTCGCGTTGGGCGGCGATGATCGACGCGGCGGATCTGGGCTATGATGTCATTTCGATGAGCCTTGGCGGGACGGCCCAGTTCGGCGGTCAGGGCACGAATGATCTCGCAACCTATGTCGCCGCTGAAAAGCGTGTCGCCAATTACGTTGCGAAACAGGGCACGTTGATGGTCGCGTCAGCCGGCAATAGCGGGCTCGACCTTAACGGAACCATCATTCATGTGCCGGGCGACATTCCGCAGATCCTGAATGTGGGCGCGACGGGCGTTCAGCCGGCGCCTCGCTATCCGTTCCCGAACTCGTTCGACATCCGGGCGTTTTATTCAAACTACGGCGCGCCGGTCGGCATCGCCGGACCTGGCGGCGATTGCGGGCAGATCGACACCTGCGACAGCGGGCGCCCCGCCAACTGGTTTGAATATCTCATCCTCAGCACGACCGTAGCCGCTGACCCCGCTTGCGCGGCGACGTTCAGCTGCGCGCCCGGCTGGGGCTGGAAAGGCGGCACGTCGATGGCGACGCCGCACGTTTCCGGCGTGGCCGCGCTCGTCAAGGCGAAAAATCCGGGCATGAAGCCGAATGCATTGCGCGCTCTGCTGACGCGAAGCGCCGAAAATATCGGCAGCCGTCAGGAATTCGGACATGGCATGGTGCGCGCCGACAAGGCGACGCAATAAGGGTCGAAATTCGACCCTGAAACACGAGCGGGCCCCGAAAGGGGCCCGCTTTTCTTAGGGAAAGCGCGGCGCGTCAAACGGCTTGGCGATTATTCGCCGAGCAGTTCGAGCGCGGCCGCCGTCATCGCCTGCACGCCGGATTTCAATGTCGGTTCGGGGACCGGGGCGAAAAGCGGCGAGTGGTTGCCCGGCGGGACCGGCCCCGTACCATCGACGCCGGCGCGATAGGCCGCCGGATCGAGGCCGCCGACCCACATCATCATGGTCGGAATTTTATCTTCCGTGCGCCCGAACTGGCTGAAATCCTCCCCGCCCATCGACGGCGGACGCTCATAGACGCGCGTTTGTCCGAGACTTTCGCCGACCGCCGCCATGACGCGCGCAGTAAGCTCCGGATTGTTGTAGGTCGAGGGCGTGTAATCCTGTTCGATTTTCACGACCGGCATCAATTCAGGAGGAAGCCCGGCCGACTGCGCCTGCGCGATCGCAATCCGCTTGATGCCTTCGAGAAGGTGTTCGCGCACCTCGTCCTTGTAGGAGCGCACGGTGATCTGGAGATGCGCCTCGTCCGGAATGATATTGTGCTTGTAGCCGGCCTGGAACGAGCCGACCGTAACGACGCCGGAATCGAGCGGATTGGTTTCGCGCGAAATTAGCGTTTGCAGCGCGTTGACGATCTGCGCGCCGATGACGATCGGATCCTTGCCGATATGCGGCGCCGAACCGTGCGCGCCGACGCCCTTCACATAAATATCGACGCTGTCGACATTGGCGAGCGCGTAACCGGACGTATAGGTGACCGCGCCGGCGGGATCCCAGCCGGACGTATGTTCCATGATGACGTAATCCGGCTTTGGAAATTTCTTGTAGAGCCCGTCCTCCAGCATCGCCGTTGCGCCGAGACCGATTTCTTCGGCGGGCTGGCCGATCATGATGAGCGTGCCCTTCCACTGGTCTTTCATCGCCGCAAGACGGCGCGCCGTTCCGACCATGATCGCCATGTGGCTGTCATGCGCGCAGGCGTGCATGACAGGCGCCGTCTGCCCGTTATAGTCGGTCGAGACGACCTTGCTGGCGTAGGAAAGCCCGGTTTTTTCTTCGAGCGGCAGCGCGTCCATATCGGCGCGAATCATCAATGTCGGCCCTTCGCCGTTCTTCATGACGGCGACAAAGCCATAGCCGCCGACACCGTCCTCAAGCTTGCCGGCGTCCTTTTTCGCCTTTGCTTTCGTCCATTTGTCGCCGACGCCCGCCGTCACCTTGAAGCCGAGCCCTTCAAGTTCGCTGATCATGCGTTTGGCGCTCTCGCTTTCCTTGAACGAGAGTTCCGGATTCTCGTGGAAATGCTTGTAGAGTTCGAAAACATAAGGGTAATCGGCGGCGACGGCGTCAGCGAGCGCCTTGTCTTCGGCCATGGCCGGCGCGCAAAAAGCGACCGACGCGGCGGCGGCGAGCAAAAGTCTTTTCATTTTCATCTCTCCGTACTCTCAAAATTAAAATCGACGATCGGCATGGGCCCCGGCGCGATGCCGGCTTTTTCTTTCTCCGCCGCAACCATCGCTTTCACCTCGGCCGCCAGCGCTTTCGCGTCATAGACGAGCCCGTCCTTGATCACCGTATCAACGCCGCCGACGCGAACCGGCTTGTTCGTTTCCGGATCGAGTTTGATATGGCCCGTCGCATAGAGGACTTTCAGATTGGCGAGCGGATTTTCACCGACGATTACAAGATCGGCTTTCTTGCCGACCTGCACTGAGCCGATATCGCTTTCCGCGCCCAGGATGCGCGCGCCGTCAAGCGTCGCCGCGCGGATGACTTCGAGCGGATGAAACCCCGCCTCGCGCAGCAGTTCCAGTTCCTGGATATATCCAAAACCATAGGTCGAGTAGATATAGCCGGCGTCCTCTCCGGCCCCGACGCGCCCGCCCTTGTTCTTGTATTCATTGATAAACGTCATCCAGCGCTTGTAATTGTCGCGCCAGGCGACCTCCTGCTCGGTGCCCCAGTCGAACCAGTAGGAGCCGTGCGCGTTGCGGTCGGGGCGATAGAAATTCCAAAGCGACGGCATTGTGAATTCGTCATGCCATTCGGCGCGGCGCGTGCGCATCCAGTCGCGGCTTGCAAGATAGATTGTGAAAGTCGGGATGATTGCGAAATTGCGCTCCAGCAGCGTATCGCGAACATAATTCCAGCGCTCGCTGCCCGGCGCTGCGGCCTGCGCCCACAATTTCCCCGCCTCGCCGAATCGGTGCTGCTCGTCGGAATAATTGTAGTCGACCGGATAATCCTGGATCGCCTTGTCTTCGAACAGCGCTTCGGGAAGGCCGTACCAGTGTTCCATCGAAGTTAGCCCGTGGCCCGATGTGTCGAGAACGTCGGCATGCGCGACGGCCAGTTGCGCGTGATGCATCGTCGTCTTGAGGCCGAGTTTTTTCGCTTCATCGAAGGCGGCCCACAAGATTTCCTCGGGGGCGCTGAAAAACTTGACTCCCGACGCGCCGGAATTCTTGCAGGCGCGGATTTCCGCGCGCGCCTCGCCCGGCGTATCGACCCCGCCCGAGCCGCATGTGCCGAAAAACGGGTAGGAATAAATTCGCGGCCCATCGATTTCATTGCGCGCGCTCGCTTTCAGCAATTCGTTCGTGTAGGCCGCGCCCTTGTCGTTGCCGACCTCGCGCACCGTCGTCACGCCATGCATCAGCCAGAGCTTGAAAATGTAATCGGGCGGCACGCCCTGCCCGGATTCCCTGCTGTGGATGTGGCCATGCAGGTTGACGAAACCCGGAAGGACATATTTGCCGGTCGCATCTATTTCCGTCCCGCCGTTCAAAGGCGGGCGATCTTCGGGATCGATTTCAAGTCCGGGGCTTCCAACCGACACGATCCGCGAAATGCGATCGTTCTCCACGACGATATCGACCGGTCCGAAGGGCGGCGCGCCCGATCCGTCGATCAATGTCGCGCCGCGAACGATCAGCCTCTTGTACGGTCCTGTCGCGTCATGACGCGCTGCAACACCTTCGGGCGCCGCAAAAGCCTGCCCCGCCATCGCGGCCAGCATCGCCGCGAACGCTATCACTCTCATCAACACCCCTCCGGAGAACACGAGTCAGTCCATGTTAGGCAATTCGCAGCATTTCGAAAGGCCTTACCTGAAAATGACCTGTTCGCATATCGAACATGAGCGAAGCTGGCGGCGGGAAAAAGCCGCAGCCTATCTGACAAGAGCAGTCGCCGCGGCTGAAAAAGACCCTGTAATCAAGCGCCTGTTCGAAGAACTCGCCGCTGAATGCGAAGGTCAGGCGGCGATCATCGCCCGCAAATACAAAACTGATCGCGCCTTTACGCCGAACCTTAGAACCCGAATAGTCGAAAAATTGATCGCGATCTTCGGTCCCCGCCGCATCAGGATCGTTCTCACCGCGATGAAAGTGCGCGGTCTTTCCGTCTATTCCGGCAGGATGCTTCCCGGCGCGCATGCGATGCCGACGACGATCGGCGAGATCGGCGCGCGGCACAGGCGCGGCAATGGCGGCGTCCTGCGCGCCGGCGTTTTCGGCGTCAATGACGGACTCGTCTCGAACACCAGCCTCGTTCTCGGAATGGCGGGCGCGGGCGTCGCCAACGAAACCGTATTCATCACCGGCGTCGCCGGCCTGCTCGCCGGCGCCTTTTCCATGGCGGCGGGCGAATATGTCTCCATGCGCACGCAACGCGAAATGTTTGAGTACCAGATCGCGCAGGAAAAAGAGGAGCTTGAACTCTATCCTGAAGAAGAAGCCGAAGAACTAGCGCTTATCTATGAAGCGCGCGGGCTGCCGCTTGAGGAAGCGCGGAGCGTCGCGAAGAAACTGATCGCAGACCCGGTAACGGCCCTCGATACGCTGGCGCGCGAAGAACTCGGCCTCAACCCCGACGATCTAGGCTCCGCCGCCGGCGCGGGCCTGTCGTCATTCGCCGCGTTTTCGGGCGGCGCATTCCTGCCGCTCATTCCGTTTCTGGCCGGCGCGTCTTCGCCGGTTCCCTTCGCCTGCATTATCGCCGGCTTTGCGCTGTTCGGCGTCGGCGCGATTACGAGCCTCTTTTCCGGCCGCAATGCGTTTCTCGGCGGCGTTCGAATGCTCGTCATCGGCGCGCTCGCCGGCGGCGCAACATTCGCAATCGGCGCCTTGTTCGGCGTAACGATGGATTAGATAGCTGGCGTAACCCTAACGCGCGCGCCCGCTTCGCATCCATCGGCGCACGGGCGCGAAAGCTAAAGACGCATGCGACCATGCGGTCCTTGGCATTAATACGTTCATCGTGCCATGGTCCGGCCCGTCAATTCTGTTCGACCGATCGGAGACCTTCATGAAATTGCACAAATTATTGCTCGCCGCCTCGCTCGGCGCGCTCGCTGCGGCGGGCTGCGCGAAACAGGCCGGGACGGAAACAGGCGAAGAAATCGCCGCGCCCGCTGAAACAGCATCCGGCGCCGAGATTGAAGCCGCCTCGCCCTGGCCGGATTTCATGGCGTCTTTTCTCGACGGTTACTTTCCGCTGAACCCCGGTTTCGCCGTCAATCAGGGCAAGCACGAATTCGACGGCGAACTTCCCGACTGGAGCGAAGAAGGCATCGCGGCGAATATCGCAATGCGCAAAAAGGCGATCGCCGATGCGCGCGCCGTCGATGATACGAATATGACGGACGCCGAAAAATTCGAACGCGATTATCTGATCAGCGTGATGGATGGCGAACTCTTCTGGCTCGAAGACGCCGACGCGCCGCACAAGAACCCCCGTTTTTATATCGGCGGATTGAGCCCTTCGGTATATGCGACGCGCCCCTACGCTGACGCGGAAACGCGCTTGCGCGCATTCATCAAATATCTGAAAGGCGTGCCGGAGGCCGCAGAACACATCAAGGAGAATCTGACGCTGCCGCTCCCGGCAACCTATTTGAAACTGGCGCAGGCGGGCTTTAGCGGATACGCCGAATATTATCTCGGCGATGCGAAAGCGGCTTTCGCCTCGGTCGATGACGCGCAGTTGCAGGCCGAATTCGACGACGCCGCCGCCGCAGCCGCCGCCGCGATGCAGGATGTCTCAGACCATGTCGGCTCCGTGCCCGCGACAGATGCCGGCTTCGCGCTCGGCGCCGACAAGTTTCACGCAATGGTGCGCCGCACCGAGGGCGTCGATATTTCGCTCGACGAACTCGAAGCGATCGGCCGTGCGGACCTGAAGCGCAACCAGGATGCGCTGGCGGAGGCTTGCGCCGTTTATGCGCCGGACGCGTCGATGGCCGATTGCATGGGCAAGATGGCTGCGGACAAGCCCGAGGACGGACCGGTTGAAGAAGCGCGCCGGCAATTGCCGCCGCTAAAGCAATTCCTGATCGAGAAGAATCTCGTTTCCATTCCGGGTACGGAAGAAGCGCTGGTCGAGGAATCCCCGCCCTATAACCGGCAGAATTCGGCCTATATCGACATACCCGGCCCTTATGAAACCGGCTTGCCGTCCGTCTATTATATCTCGCCGCCGGACCCGTCATGGGATGCGGAAACGCGCGCGGCGTATATTCCCGGCAAGATGGATTTGCTCGGCACGTCCGTTCACGAAGTCTGGCCGGGCCATTTCCTCAACTTCCTGCATGCAAATCGCGCCAAGTCGATTTTCGGAAAGCTGTTCGTCGGTTACGCCTTCGCCGAGGGATGGGCGCATTACGGCGAGGAAATGATGCTGGAGGCCGGGCTGCATGACGGCGATCCTGAAACAAAAATCGGCCAGCTTTCGAACGCGCTGCTGCGAAATTGCCGTTACCTGTCGGCGATCGGTCTGCATGCGAGAGGCATGACGGTTGAGGAAAGCCTCAACCTGTTCCGCAACGAATGCTATCAGGACGCCGGCAATTCGATGCAGCAGGCCGCACGCGGCACCTATGATCCCGCCTATCTCAATTATACGATGGGCAAGTTGATGATCCGCCGGTTGCGCAATGACTGGGTTGCGAAAAACTATCCGGACGCGACCGGCCTTGAAGGGTGGAAGGAATTCCACGATGAATTCCTTTCCTATGGCGGTCCGCCGATCCCGATGGTCCGCAAGGCGATGATGGGTGAATCGCAAGCGAAGGCGGTTTTCTAGCGCGAGAAACTATTCGATCTCGATGGACCGCAGGCGCCTAACCGCCCGGCGGTCCATCGCCCGCTTCGAACAATTTCTTGCGCACCATCCGTACGGCGTCTTTCGACACCTCTTCACCGCTATTCCCGACAAGATAAAAGAAAAAATCATCGCGCGGATCGTCTGCGGGCGTAATGCGCCCTCGCCGCGCAAGACATGCGCCCATCGCTGCATGTCGCGCGCCGACGCTTGAATGCCTCCTTTGCCTTTCAGCACCCACCAATCCTCGCCCAAATCGGCGATGCGGTTTGAAATATTGTCCTGACATACGTCATTGTCATATCCGTAAGCACAGGACTGGCCGTCCGAAAGGTTGAAATGATAGCCTGTTCGTTTCAGCCCGTTCGGTTCGAATATTTTATTTCTAAGCGTTTCTTCAAGCGTTTCGCCCGTCACACTCTCGATTACAGCGGCGACAACCGAAAAACCCGTGTTTGAATATTCGCTGCGTGTTCCGGGATTGCTATATCTGTCGCAACATTAGTAGAGCGACTATTTTTTCGCTTGATCAAGCATCGCTTCCGTTTCGCGCCAGAGGCGCGCGGCCTGTTCCGCATCGACGGCGTGCGGCTGCACGTCCGCCCAGCGCGGCGAGCCCTCGCCCCCTAACGTGGCGATATTGCAGTTCTCGCAATAGACGCCGCCTTCGCCGTCAAGCTGCGCCGACGTCGCCGCCCAGATTGTCGTCGAGGCGCCCGCTTCCGGCGTTTTGAACATCTGCTTCGCCATGTCGGACAATTCGCCGTCCGGTCCGAGCCATCCGAGTGCGATCATCTCCTCCTTGTCGAGATGCCGCTGCAAGGGCGTGAAGATGCCGCCCGGATGCACCGCGAAAGCGCGAACGCCGTCATTTTTCATCCGCGCATCGAGCTCAACGGCGAAGAGCGAATTCGCCGTCTTCGCCTGACCGTAAGCGATCCATTTGTTGTAGGGCTCTTTCCTGAAATGAATGTCGCCCCAGCGGATCGGCGAGAGTTTATGCCCCGTGGAGGAGAGACAAACGACGCGCGCGCCATTCGCTTTTTTCAGCGACGGCGCCAGTTCATTCGTCAACACGAAATGGCCGATATGGTTCGTCGCGAATTGCAACTCCCAATTATCTCCCGCGCGCTTTTCCGGACACGCCATTACGCCCGCATTGTTAATAAGCAGATGCAAAGGCTTGCCTGTTGCAACTTGAACGCGCGCAAACTCCGTGACGCTCGCAAGATCGGAAAGGTCTGTTGCAGCGACGCTGACCTTCGCGCCGAATTCCTTCAGCGCGTCCTTCGCCTTGGCGATATCGCGCGCCGGAACGAGCACGTCGGCGCCGGCGGCGACGAGCGCACGCACTGTCTCAACCCCAATGCCGGAATAGCCGCCGGTGACGATGGCGAATTTGCCTGCCAAATCGACGCCCTCGACGACTTCAAGCGCGGTTGATTTTGCGTGGAAGGGCGAGTTTATCGGTTGCTGTTTGGTCATTCGCCTATCCTCCGAAATGGCCGAAACTTGAATAGGCGACGCCGCCGTCGACCGCGAGCGTATCGCCGACGACATAGTCGCCCGCCCTGCTGGCGAGAAAAATCGCCGCGCCCGCCATGTCTTCTTCGGCGCCGATGCGTCCCGCCGGCACCATTTTCGCGACCATCGCTTCGTGATCGCGCGCGGCCTTGTTCATTTCGGATGCGAAGGCGCCGGGCGCGATGCCGCTAACGCAGATATTGTCCCTGATGAGGCGCGCGGCCATGCGCCGGGTCAGGTGAATGACCGCCGCTTTCGACGCCTGGTAGGAGTAAGTCTCCCACGGATTGATGCGCACGCCGTCGATCGAGGCGATCATGATCACCTTGGCGGGCCTTTGGCTGGACGCGGCGGCTTTCAGTTTTTCGTGAAACGCCTGCGTAAGAAAGAACGGCGACTTGACGTTCAGGTCCATCACCTTGTCCCAGCCGCTTTCCGGAAAATCGTCGAAATCGGCGCCCCACGCCGCGCCCGCATTGTTTACGAGAATATCGAGAGAGGATTCCGATTTGCCGTAAATGCGTTCGAGCGCCTTGCAGCCATCGACGCTTGAAACGTCCTGGGGAATTGCGACGCATTTCCCGAATTTCGACAATTCTTCCGCCGTCGCCTCGCATTGCTCAGACTTGCGCGCAGATATGTAAACGCGCGCGCCATGCTCTAGAAAGCCGCGCGCGATCATCTTGCCGATCCCGCGCGAGCCGCCGGTGATGAGCGCGGTGCGGTTTTCAAGAGAGAAAAGATTTTTCATGCGGCAGCGCTCCGGTCTGGCGTGGAAATCATCCGCGCCATTCTATCGCGCGGCGCCGGGTCAAGTCATCAAGCGCGCGCAGTCGCCGATCACTCCGCCCCGAATTCTTCCCGCCATTCGGCGATCTGCTCATCCTCGATTTTTCTGAACAGAACATCCGGCAGGTCGAATTTTCGTCCCGGCTCCAGGAATGAGAGCGCGTTCTTCGCCGATTGCGGCCAGCGGCCCGCCGCTTTGGGATCGAGGCCGAAAATCGCGAACATTTTTTCCGCCGTATCCGGAATGACCGGCGCAGAAAGCGCGGCGAACAAGACGATAAGATTGAGGCCAGCGCGCACGCCCGCCGCCGCGCGGTCCGGATCGGTCTTGAACGCGGTCCACGGCGCCGCGATTTGCAGATATTCGTTGCCCGCGACCCAGATGCCGCGAAGCTCGGCGAACGCCTTCCTGAACTCCATCGCTTCGAGCGCAGCGGTGTAGGCTGCGATTTTCGCGTCGAGATCGGCGACAAGCGTTTCTTCCGCGTCGCCATAGGCGCCCGCTGCGGGAATTTCCGCGCCGAATTTCGAATTGCAAAAGCGCGTAATGCGATTGACGAAATTGCCGAGAACGTCGGCGAGATCCTTGTTCACGACGCCCGCGAAATGTTCGAGCGTGAAGGAAGCATCGTCTGATTCCGGCGCATTGGCCATCAGGTGCCAGCGCCAATAGTCGGCGGGCAAAAGCTCAAGCGCCTGGTCCATGAAAATGCCGCGGTTCTGGCTGGTCGAGAATTTGCCGCCATACCATGTCAGCCAGTTCAACGATTTCAGCGCGTCGACGGTCTTCCACGGCTCGCGCGAGCCGAGCAGCGTCACCGGAAAGGAAACGGTGTGAAAGGCGACGTTGTCCTTGCCCATGAACTGGACGTAGCGAACATCGTCCGCGCCCTCGTCGAGGCGCCACCAGGATCGCCAGCCGGCGCCCTTGCCCGCCTCCTCCCACTCCTGCGTGCAGGCGATATATTCGATCGGCGCATCGAACCAGACATAGAAAACCTTAGCCTCGAAACCGGGGCGGGCTTTTCCGTCCTGTTCGACCGGCACGCCCCAATACAGATCGCGCGTTATCGACCGGTCCTGCAGGCCTTCCTTGATCCATTTTCCTGCAATTGATTTCGTAAGCTGAGGCCAGTCCGGTTTCGACGCCACCCAGTCGGCTATCCTCCCCTGCAATTGCGATTGCAGGAGATACAGGTGCTTTGTCTCGCGCACTTCGATGTTCTTCGAACCCGATATCGAGGAATAGGGATTTTTCAGCTCGACCGGATCGAGCAATCGCCCGCAATTGTCGCATTGATCGCCGCGCGCCTTTTCGTAGTCGCAATGCGGGCACGTACCCTCGACATAGCGATCAGGCAGGAAGCGCTGATCGTCGATTGAGTAAATCTGCCGGTCGACCCGTTCCTCGATCAGGCCGTTCCTTTCGAGAACGGCGGCGAAATGCTGCGTCAGCTTTTCGTTTTGCGGGCCGGACGAGCGCCCGAAATGATCGAAGGAAAGCGCAAAATCGGCGCAGGCCTTTTTCTGGATCTCGTGCTGCTCCTCGCAATATTGCTCGACAGTGCGTCCGGCGGCGCGCGCGGCGAGTTCGGCCGGCGTTCCATGTTCGTCGGTTGCGCAAAGGAAAAGCACGTCGGCGCCGCGGGCCCGCTCAAAGCGCGCATAGACGTCGGCCGGCAGCATCGAGCCGACGAGATTGCCGAGATGCTTGATGCCGTTGATATAGGGCAGCGCCGAAGTGATCAGGATGCGGGCCATGGGTGCCTTTCAGAGCGAGGGGCCCCGTCTATAGCGGCAGGCGCGGCGAAACGACAAGGCGGCGCGCAAACACGCTTGTTCCCCCGTTCCCGGCTTTCCAGCGCCGGCGCGCACGCGATTCGATCGCAGCCGCCGCAGGCTGAGAGCCTCGCGCTGGCAGCAAACTTGAATTGAGCGGCCCTGTAACCTTTCGTTCACAGTTCCAGAGGCTCAAATGTCCCGAATTAAGACAATCTTCGCCGCAGCGGCGGCTTCGCTAGCGTTAACCGGCGCCGCAGACGCCGCCCTTGTCACCGTAAGAGACAACCCGAATAACGGCTCATCCGCATTTGCGAGCGGCCTCGGACGAAATGTCTGGATTTCGCATGACGGTTCGAATCGTGCGGTTTCAGCCGGCGTTTTCAGCCTCCAGTTCTCCGACGGCGGCGCCTGGACGGACTTCCTTACCTTCTGCCTGCAGATCGACGAGCATTTGAGCCTGCCGAGAGAACATCAGCGCGTCGCCGACCAGACTTATTTTCCGACGGCGTCCGACAGGAATGCGGTCGGCGCGCTTTACGGAAATTTCCTCACCGCCGGAACGGGCCTGAAAGATTCCACCTCGGCCGCCGCGCTGCAGACGATAATCTGGGAAATCACCGAAGACGGCGCCGCCAATTTCAACCTGTCCTCGGGTTCGTTCAAAGTCCTTTCGACCGACGTGTTGTCGAAAGCGCAGACATTCTGGGCGCAGATCATATCCGGCGATTACAAACCGCTGCGTTTTGACGTTTTCGCCGCCAACGGATCTCAGGATCTCCTGACATCTGAAGTGCCGATCCCCGGCGCGGCGTTATTGTTCGGCTCCGCGCTCGCCGGATTTTCCTTCGCGCGGCGTCAGCGTAAAAGCTGAGTAAAAACCGTGACCGCGACCTTCGACATCTCGACAGGCGCAACGGCGTCGCAATCGGATAATTGCGGCGCCGCACCGTCACGCAAGCCAGTTCAAAAGCGAATATCGGCCCGCTTTAAACGGCGCGCCGCAATCATCGCGGCCTGCGTCCTGCTTTCCGCAATGCTCGCCGCCGATCTTTATGTCGCATTCGCGCCGGAATTCCAGGCGAAACGGACGGCGCCCGAAAGCGACGCACCCGCCGCGACGGCGCCGGTTGAAATGCCGGAGGCTGTTGCGCTCGCGCCTGCGGACGACGAACCCGTCCTTCCAGCGCCGCGCGTCACCAAGGGCGGCGAAGGTTCGCGCGTTATTGCACCCTCCCTTAAGATTGCGGGCCTAACGTCCGACGATTTCGCGCGCGAGCCTGAATCGCCTATTGCAATCGCCGCCGGCCTGTCGGCGGAGGATTCCGGCATTCAAACAGACGGCGACGGCGCCGGCGTTCCCCGCATTCAGGGTTTCGACACGCTGGTCGCGCTCGGAATGTTCGGCGATGGCGGCGGAATTGGCGGCGGCGGAATCGGTGACGGCGGAGGGCCGCATCCGCCCGGACCCAATCCGCCCCATCCAGGAGACGGCGCCGCGCCGGGCGGCGACGGTCAAACACCGGGCGGCGGCGGTCAAACACCGGGCGGCGGCGGCGTGACGCCGGGCGATCCGGACGGCGAAATCGAACCGCCCGTTCTTGAA
The DNA here is from genome assembly GCA_020446945.1 of Parvularculaceae bacterium. GTDB lineage: Bacteria > Pseudomonadota > Alphaproteobacteria > Caulobacterales > Parvularculaceae > Amphiplicatus. Next base: position 175,548 of record JAGRDS010000010.1, on the reverse strand, counting down.
ACGCCGATACCGGGCGCCCTTTTCCTGTTCGCCTCCGCGCTGGCCGGCTTATTCTTTACACGGAGAATAAAGAACGCGGACGGTTCGATAGAAATTTAGGCGGAATATCGAGTTGTCGGCTGGGGAAGAACCGCCCGCTGCGCTTATCCGGCGCGCGGGCGCTTCTTTTGTCTAGTCCGTCGTCGGATAGGTCTTTCGCATATAGGCGACGGACCGGCGCACGATCTTCTCAAGCACGCCGAGATCAACATCGTCGAGCTTATTGATGTAAAGGCATGACTTTCCGGTCCTGTATTTGCCGAGTTTCCCGAACAGGGGGTCTCGTTCCGGCGCGCCGCCCATAACATAAAAGACAAGCGCCGAGGCGCGCGGCGAAAATCCCGTCATGCACATGTCGCCTTCGCGCCCGCTGTCATATTTGTAGTGGTAAGACCCGAAGCCGACAATCGACGGCCCCCACATTTTCGGCTTGAGGCCGGTCCATTTCTTCATCAACGCAAGCGCTGTCTTCGCATCCCTGCGCCGCTGTTCGTTCGGCGTCGCGTCGATAAAGGCGGCGACGCTTCTTGCGGTCGGTTTTGTTTTGAGTTCCGCCGTTATCTTCCTGGCCGGCGTTTTTTTCTTTTTTTCCGCAGCAGGCATCTACGCCTCCGTTAGTTCGCAGCCTCTCCCGTCGCCTTCGCCCAGTCGGCCGGCAATTTCCGCGCCGTCCAGAAAAAGGCGCCGACAGAGATCGCGCTCGTAAAGACCAGCGTCGACATCGCAATTTGCAGTCCTTTGACCTCGCCGAAAGCGTTCGCGAAATAATCGGACAGGGCGCCGACCCATAGGGGCGCAAAGCCGAGCGCGATCAGATTGAGGATAAAGAACATGAAAGCGACAGCGAAGGCGCGCATATTCGCCGGCGCGAGCGTTTGCACGAGCGCCCAGGTCGGCCCCAGATACATTCCCAGCCCGACGAGAAACGGCGCCGCCCAGAAAAACGCCCAGAACGGAGTCGGCGCCCAGAGCTGAAACAGCCCGACCGGGATTGTGAACAGCATGCCGAGCGCGGGGATAAAGGCGTAAGCGCCCTTGTTCTTCCTGCCGAAACGGTCGGTCAGCACGCCGCCGAGATAGGTGCCAAGCACGTAAGCGGTGCCGTTCAATACGCCGAGCGGAATTGTGATTTCCTGATAGGAAAGCTCAAACGTGCGCCGGTAATAATCGACCGCCCACAAACCAACGCCGTATCCGGTGAAGGACGCCGCGGTCGCCGCCACGAGAAGACCCCAGAATGAAGGAATGGCGAGCAGCCTCGCCGCGCCCTGCCTGAAGGACACCGCATGCGCGCGCGCGCCGGCGTCCTGCGCGCCGCGCTCTGGTTCGCGCACGGTGAATTTCATGAGGATGGCGAGCGCGACGCCGGGAATGCCGACGACGAAAAATGCGTTTCGCCAGCCGAGATTTTCAAGCACCCAACCCCCTGCGAGAAAAGCAAGCGTCTGGCCGAACGGAATGCCGAGCGAATAGATCGACAAAGCGGTTGAGCGTTTTTCTTTCGGGAAATAATCGGAGATGATCGAGTGCGAAGGCGGCGATCCGCCCGCCTCGCCGATCCCGACGCCGATACGTGCGAGCGTCAATTGCAGCGCGTTCGCCGCAAGCCCCGACATCGCCGTGAACGCCGACCAGACGGCGAGCGCGAGCGAAACGATATTGACGCGGTTCCAGCGGTCCGCCGCCCATGCGATCGGAATGCCGAGCAGCGTGTAAAGCACCGCGAAGGCGAGCCCTTTCAAAAGGCCGAGAACCGAATCGGACAGCCCAAGCTCTTCCTTGATCGCCGGGGAAACGATCGCGATTATCTGACGGTCGACGAAGTTGAACGTGTAAACGAGCGTCAAAATCGCAAGGACGTACCAGGAATATGGATCCGTCTTCGTTTCAGTCCTGTTCGCCGGCGCGGGACCGCCCGCGATATCCCTCACCGAACAAATCCGGTCACGCAGGAAAACGCGGCGCGCCCGACGGCGGCGACAGCGCGCGGATTGTCGATTTCAAGCAGGCGCTCGACCGCCTCCAGCGGCGTGTCGGCGCGTGAAATCGAAACGGAGTAGTCGGCGAGATCGCGCAGGTCGCGATCGTCCAGCCGGTCGTCGAGATCATCGACCATGCACCCGGCCATCGCCGGCGAAAGACCGATCGCCTCGAACCGGTCGCGCAGGGTATATTTCGCCGCCGTCGCGCAGGAGGCGAGCAGTACAAACGCAATACCCGCGCCGGCGAGCTGACCCCAAATCCGCATGAAACCCTCCGCAAGAATTCGCGCCGAAGCAGGTGAGCTTCGACATTGTCGAGACCGCGACCATGCGTAAGATGCCGGTTTTCCGCAAGTCGAAGAAGCAGGATTTCCGATGAAAGCGATGATGAGCCATGAGCCGGGCGGTCCGGACAGCCTGAAACTGACGCAAGCGCCGACGCCCGCACCCGGTCCCGGACAGATCAGGATCAGCGTGAAAGCGGCCGGCGTCAATTTTCCGGATACGCTTATTATTCGCGACATGTACCAGTTTCGCCCGCCACGCCCCTTTGCGCCGGGCGGCGAAGTCGCCGGCGTAGTCGACGCGCTCGGCGACGGCGTTACGGCTTTCGCGATAGGCGAACGGGTTCTCGCGATGACGCTTCATGGCGGTTATGCAAGCGATCTTGTCGTCGACGTGAAAGCAGCGGTGAAAATTCCGGACGCGATGGCGTTCGACGAAGCCGCCGGCTTTCTTATGACTTATGGAACGTCGCATTATGCGCTTAAAGACCGCGCGCATATCAAAAGCGGCGAGTCGCTTTTCATTCTCGGCGCATCGGGCGGCGTCGGCGCGGCGGCGATCGAAATAGGAAAGGCGATGGGCGCGAAAGTGATCGCGGGCGTTTCATCGCCGGAAAAAGCCGCGTTCGCCCGCACGCTCGGCGCTGATGATTTCATCATCTACCCGAAAGATATCGATAAGGAGGGGCAAAAAGCGCTTTCGAACCAGATAAAGGCCGCCGCTTCAAAACTTACCGGCCGCGACGGCGTCGACGTCGTTTATGATGCGGTCGGCGGCGATTACGCCGAACCTGCGGTGCGCGCGCTCGCCTGGGAAGGGCGTTTCCTTGTCGTCGGCTTTCCGGCCGGCATTCCGAAACTGCCGCTCAATCTTACTTTGCTGAAAAGCTGCCAGATCGTCGGCGTATTCTGGGGCGCGTTTACGATGCGCGATCCGAAGCGCCATGGAGAACATGTAAGCGAACTTCTCAACTGGTACACGCAAGGCAAAGTTAAACCGCGCGTCACCGCGCGCTTTCCGCTGGAACAGGCCGGCGAGGCGTTAAAGCTCGTTGAAAGCCGGAAGGTGCAGGGAAAGGCCGTATTGACGATCGACTAAATCCGCACACAATAACACCATGTCCATGAAGGAAAAGCCGATGATAGACGCTGGCGCCAAAGGCGCCGGCGTGCCGGACTTTTTCTTCTCGACCCCGTTCTGGTCCGGATTTTTCGGCATGGCGATGGCCGCACTTCTTGGCGGCGTTTGCTTTGGGTTTCCCGCCTCGCTTTTCGCGGGCGGAAACAACCGCTCGCTGCTCGTCGCCATTTTCATCGGCGCCCTCGTCGCGATGTCGATCGGAATGACCGCCTTGCTCATCCGCACGATGACGCCGGTCGAAACCAGGGCCGAGGGATATGAGCGAGATCGTACATTGCTTGGCGGCGTTCTCGCCATTCTTATTTTCGTACCGGCGATGTGGTTTGCTTTTCCGCACGTTCTCAATTTCATGATCCTACTGGATCAAAACGCTTATCGTCCCTTTACGACCAATACCTGACCAGCCGGAACCGGCTATCGAAAAAAGAGAGTAAACATGCTTCGCTTCAAGACAGTATTCGCTTTTGTTCTGTGCGCCGTTCTGTATGGCGCGGCCGGCGCCGAACCGAAAGGCGCGCGCGAAGGCGATTTCGTCGTCAGAAATTTCGAGTTCCGCTCAGGTCAAACGCTTGACGAGGTGAACCTGCACTACACGACTTTGGGAAAACCGGAACGCGACAGTGAAGGCCGGATCGTCAACGCAGTGATGATCCTGCACGGCACGGGCGGAACGGGGCGGCAATTCTTTCGCCCGCAATTCGCCGATGTGCTGTTCAAAAAGGGCGGCCTTCTGGATCCGGCGAAATATTTCATCATCCTGCCCGACAATATCGGACACGGTAAATCCTCAAAGCCGAGCGACGGCCTGCGCGCGCGGTTTCCCGAATATGATTATCACGACATGGTCGCATTGCAGCACCGGCTGTTGACCGAGGGGCTCGGCGTCGAACGCCTGAGACTTTTGATGGGAACGTCGATGGGCTGCATGCACGGCTTTATGTGGGGCGAGATTTATCCCGATTTCGTGGAAGCGATGATGCCGCTCGCCTGTCAGCCTGTCGAAATCGCCGGGCGCAACCGCATGTGGCGAAAATTGTCGATCGATGCGATCCGCAACGATCCCGACTGGAAGGGCGGCGAATATGAAGAACAGCCCGAACAGGCGCTGAGGACTGTCGCCAGCCTTCTTCTTATCGCCGGCGGATCGGCGATACCGCTCCAGGAGGAATACCCGACGCGCGCGGCGGTCGACCCGATGGTCGAAGCGCGAGTCGCCGGATATATCGACGGAATGGACGCGAATGACTGGCTGTACCAGGTGTCGGCGTCGAAGAGTTACGATCCCTTGCGCGATCTTGAAAAAATCAAGGCGCGCGTCGTCTGGATAAATTCAGCCGACGATTTCATCAATCCGCCCGAGCTTGGCGTCGCCGAGCGCGCGGCCGCGCGTCTTGAAAACGGCGAATTTGTTTTGATCCCCGCAAGCGCGCAGACGCACGGACACGGCACGCACACCTGGGCCGCGCTGTGGGAGGATCATCTCGCCCGCCTGCTCGCCGATACCGCACCTGCGAAAAACTGAGCGCTGTTGCGCGAGCGCCCGAATGGGGTAGCGTTGCGGCCAGAGACAAATGACCAAGAGGGGATTTTGATGACCACGAGGATTGCGACCGGCTGCCTCGCCGCAGCGTTCGTCGCCGCGCCCGCGCTCGCCGCCGATAAGGACGAGGCGGACAATCCGCGCAAATTCACCGCTGAGCGCGTGTTCGATCTCGAATACGCCGATGATCCGCAAATTTCGCCGAACGGGCGCATGATCGTTTACGCGCGCCATTCGATGGACAAGATGAAGGACGCGAACACCGCCGATCTTTGGACGATCGACACCGCTTCGGGCGCGCACCGCCCGCTGATCGACGGCGCGGGATCGATCGCAGGGGCGCGCTGGTCGCCGGACGGCGATCGCCTTCTTTATCTTGCGCCTGGGGAAAACTCGTCCGAGCTTCGCGTTCTCTATGCCGATAGCGGCGAGAGTTTTTCGCTTGCGCAACTGCCCGAGGGGCCGGGCGCGCCCGTCTGGTCGCCGGACGGAAAAACCATCGCGTTTTCAATGCTCGTTCGCGAAGACGCGCCAAGCCTCGCCAAACCGGTGAAAGCGCCCGAAGGCGCGAAATGGAACGCGCCGGTGCGCGTGTTCGACAAGATGCAGATCCGTTTCGACGGCGCGGGTTACCTTCCCTACGGAACGACGCATGTTTTCACCATTCCGGCCGAAGGCGGAACGCCGCGGCAGGTGACGAAAGGCGAGAATGATTTCGGCGCCCCGCAATGGCTCGACAATTCAACGCTTCTCGTTGTCGGCAATGACGTCGAGGACGCATATCTCGATCCGATCGAGAGCGAGATTTACGCCGTCGATCTTGAAGATCTTTCGATGCGCGCGCTGACGCATCGCGACGGTCCGGATTTTTCGCCCGCCGTTTCGCCGGACGGGCGGCGCATCGCTTTTATCGGTTATGACGACAAGCTGAAATCCTATCAGGAGGCTGATCTTTACGTCATGAACCGCGACGGGTCGGGTGTGCGCAACCTGACGGAAAATTTTGACCGCAATATCGACGCCATCGCCTGGCGCGGCGGCGCCGTCGTCGCGCAGACGGAAGTCGACGGCGACATCCATCTCGTGTCTTTCGGATCGGGCGGGGGCGCGCAAACGCTTGTCAAAGGCGTCGGCGGCACATCGCTCGGGCGCCCGTATGCGTCGGGAAGTTTTTCCGTCGCGAAAAACGGGTCGATCGCATTTACGGCCGGTTTCGCAGACCGCCCGGCGGAAATCGGCTACTGGCGCGGCGGCGCGCCGAAAATACTGACCGATCTCAATTCCGACCTGCTCCCCTATCTCGACATGGCGCGCCTTGAAGAAATCAAGGTGAAGTCATCGTTCGACGGGCGCGAGATCGAAGCCTGGATCGCGCTGCCGCACGGCTTCAACGCAGACGCCAGCTATCCGATGATCCTGGAGATTCACGGCGGGCCGTTCACGCAATACGGTCCGACATTTGCCGCTGAAATCCAGCGCTACGCGGCGGAAGGCTATGTCACGGTGTACGTAAATCCGCGCGGCTCGACCGGCTATGGCGAGGAGTTCGCGCAACTGATCGATCTCGCCTATCCCGGCAATGACTATGACGACCTGATGAGCGTCGTCGATACGCTCATCGCGAAAAAATATGTCGATCCGAAGCGCCTCTTCGTGACCGGCGGATCGGGCGGCGGCGTTCTGACCGCGTGGATCGTCGGCAAGACGAACCGTTTTGCAGCGGCCGCAACGGTCAAGCCCGTCATCAACTGGTCGACCATGGCGTTGCTCGGCGATATCGGCGCCTTTGTGCGCCGCCACTGGATACGCGCCGACCCGTGGGAGGACCGCGAAACCTACTGGAAACTCTCCCCCCTCTCGCTTGTCGGCAATGTCGAAACGCCGACCATGGTGATGGTCGGGGAGGAAGACTGGCGCACGCCGACATGGGAGGCGGAGCAGTTTTACGGCGCGCTCAAACTGCGCAAGATCGACACCGCGCTCGTGCGCGTTCCCGGCTCTCCGCATTATATCGCCTCGCGCCCGAGCCGGCTCATCGCCAAGACCGACAATATAATGGGCTGGTTCGCCAAATATGATCCGGCGAAATCGAAGGACGAAGCTGAAAACGAATAGAAAGGCCGATATTCGGCGCGGCCTTTCATTCAGGGCGCGACATCCGATAGGCTGGTCCGCCGGCCTTACGGGCCGACGCGGGAGGCCGACGGGAAATGAGCGTTGACGGCGTTCAATCGGCGGAGCCGGGTGGCAGGCACGAGACCGACGCCGTTATCATCGGCGCGGGTCCGTGCGGTCTCTTCGCCGTATTCGAACTCGGCCTTCTCGGCATCAAGTCGCATGTCATCGACATTCAGGACAAACCCGGCGGCCAATGCGCCGAGCTTTATCCTGAAAAACCCATTCTCGACATTCCGGGCATCCCGGTCATTACAGGCGCCGACCTGACAGCGCGCCTGCTTGAACAGATCGCGCCGTTCGGAGCTGTATTTCACCTCAACGAAATGGCGGACAGCCTTGAAAAGACCGAAAGCGGATGGCGCATCGCCACCGATCTCGGCACGGTGATCGAGGCGAAAGCGATCATTGTCGCGGCCGGCGGCGGGTCGTTCACGCCGAAGAAACCACCCATTCCCGGCATTGAGGCGTTTGAGGGAAAGTCGGTTTTTTACGCGGTTCGAAAACGCGACGCCTTCGCCGGAAAAAAACTGGTCATCGCCGGCGGCGGCGATTCGGCGCTCGACTGGACGATCAATCTCGAACCGGTCGCGGAACATGTGACGCTGATCCACCGGCGCGATGAATTTCGCGGCGCGCCCGAAAGCGTCGCGCGCATGCGCGCGCTCGCCGACGCCGGAAAGATCGATCTTAAAATCGCGCAGATCAAAGGGCTTGAAGGCGACGACGGCGCCATATCCGGCGTTGCAATCGAAGATACGCAAGGCGGCGCCGGCATCATCGGCTGCGAGCGTCTGCTCGCCTTTTACGGCCTCACGATGAAGCTCGGACCGATCGCGGGTTTCGGCCTCAACCTCAATGAAAACCGCATCGCGGTCGATACGGAAAAATTCGAAAGCTCAACGCCCGGCATTTTCTGCATCGGCGACATGGCGAGTTATCCCGGCAAGCTGAAACTCATTTTGTCGGGTTTCCATGAATCCGCGCTGATGAGCCATGGCGCGTTTCACTATGTCTTTCCGGACCGCAAACTAAAATTCCAGCACACGACGAGCGCGAGGGAACTGCAAAGAACAGTGACGGGAACAACGCCGGCGGATTAACGGCGCATCTGATAATCATTCAGGGCGCCGACTATCTTCCCGCACTGCGGGGCGAGATGAAAACGCCCACCCCTCAGGCCCGTCACAGCGAACGCTTCGCCCGATAGCGGATTCGGCGCGGCGCCCCGCCCCGCAGCGGCCGAACGTGAAAAACAGCGTCCACCGGCGAAAAAATTTTTCGACGTCCCCGCGCGTTAACCATATAGCGCGCTGATATCGCACCGCTTTCCAAGTTATCCCCCTACTTATCCCCCTCCCTTCCGGCGCCCTTATGATTATCGCGTCGGCCGCTGTCATTGCGGTTTGGGCGCGGTGCGCGGCCCCCGCGATGACGCGCGAAGGAAAAGAAGAAAGGAGGATACGCGATGAAAAGCACAGCCCCCGCGGCGGCGCGCATTTATCCCGCGCCGTGCGTTCACGCGATGCGCGAATTTTCCGCCGGCGGCCCGCGCGATCTCTCAGGCGCCGGAAATCTGCGTCAGCGCGGCGGCGAGTTTTTCCTTGCGTTCGCAGAAGGCGACGCGGCGTTCGCGGTTTTCCTCGACAATCTCCGCCGGCGCGCGCTCGACGAAATTCGCGTTCGCGAGTTTCTTGTCGATCGCCGCGATCTCCTTGTCGCATTTGTCGATCTCTTTCCCCAGCCGCGCCTTTTCCGCATCGATGTCGATGATCCCCGCAAGCGGCAAGGCGAATACGCCGCGCTCGTGAACGATCTGCACCGCGCCCTTCGGCGCGGCGGGCGCGACATGGATCGATTCAAGCCGCGCGAGGCGCAGGATCAACTCGCGGTGAAGATCGAGTTTGAGCGAAACGGCCGCATCCGGCGCGATCGCGACCATTGGAATTTTCGCGCCGGCGGGAACGTTCATCTCCGCACGCGCCGAGCGGATCGCGGTGATGAGGCCGATCATCCAGTTGATTTCCGCCGCCGCATCGCCGGCTGCGGGAAATTCGGCGGCATGCGGCCAATCGGCGATGACGAGCGCGCTTTCGCGCCGGGCGCTCCCGCCCCAGAGTTCCTCGGTGACGAACGGCATGAAAGGATGCAGCAGCTTCATGATCTGCGTCAGCACAAAGGCCGTCGCCTTTCGCGTTTCGTCCTTCGCCTCCCCGTCGGCGCCCATCAGGATCGGCTTGGCGAGTTCAAGATGCCAATCGCAGAATACGTTCCAGACGAACCGGTAGAGCGCGCCCGCCGCATCGTTGAAACGATAGGTTTCAAGCGCCGCCGTCGTTTCCTCCGCGCAGCGGCCCGCCTCGTGAATGATCCATTTGTTGAGCGTCTGGCGCGCGTCACCCGGCTTGAATGCCGGATCGAATGCGCACTCGTTCATTTCGCAAAAGCGCGCCGCGTTCCAGAGCTTGGTGCCGAAATTGCGGTATCCTTCGACGCGCGCTTCGGAAAGGCGGATATTGCGCCCTTGCGCGGCCATGGCCGCCAGTGTGAAACGAAGCGCATCGGCGCCGTATTTGTCGATGAGGATGAGGGGGTCGATGACATTCCCCTTCGACTTCGACATTTTCTGGCCCTTCTCATCGAGAACCAGCGCGTGAATATAAACATCCTTGAACGGAATTTCCTTCATGAAGTGACAGCCCATCATCATCATGCGGGCGACCCAGAAGAAAATGATGTCAAAGGCGGTGACGAGAACGCTCGTCGGATAATGCGCTTTCAGTTCCGGCGTATCATCCGGCCAGCCGAGCGTCGAAAACGGCCAGAGCGCGGACGAAAACCAGGTGTCGAGAACATCCTCGTCGCGCACGAGCAACGGCCCTTCGCCGCCTTCATGCCGGCGCATGTTGTTGATGTCTTCAAGGCTGTAACCTTCGGCCGTGTAACGGCGTATCGCTTCCTTCGTCGCCTCTTCTTCCGTTTCGGCGACGTAGACATGCCCGTCCGGTCCATACCAGGCCGGGATCTGGTGTCCCCACCAAAGCTGGCGCGACACGCACCAGGGCTCGATATTGCGCATCCACTGGAAATAGGTTTTCGTCCAGTTCTCCGGCACGAAGCGCGTGCGCCCGCCCTCCACTGCCGCAATCGCCTTTTTCGCCAGCGTCTCGGCGTCGACATACCATTGATCGGTCAACATCGGTTCGATGACGACGCCGGACCGGTCGCCGAATGGCTGCATGATCTTCTTGTCTTCCGTTTTGATGAGAAGACCGCGTTCGTCGATATCCGCGACAACCTGCCGGCGCGCTTCGAACCGGTCGAGCCCGCGGTATTTTTCAGGGATGTAATCGGCGTCGAGCATTTTCGCATGCTCGTCCATCAACACGTAAAGCCTGATGTCGTTGCGCGTGGCGACCTTGTAGTCGTTGAAATCATGCGCGCCCGTGATTTTCACCGCGCCGGATCCGAAATCGGGGTCGGGATAATCGTCGGTGATGATCGGAATGTAGCGATCGGCGAGCGGCAAGAGGCATTTCTTGCCGACGATCGGCGCGTAACGCTTGTCGGAGGGATGAACCGCGACAGCGCCGTCGCCCAGCATCGTTTCAGGGCGCGTCGTGGCGATCGAGATGTAATCGCGCGTTTCCCATTCGGTCGGTTCGCCGTCCTCGTCATAGGCGATGGGGAACCGGTAGGTCTCGCCGTTTTCAAGCGGATATTTGAAATGCCAGAACTGGCCGGCGACTTCCGTGTTCTCGACTTCGAGATCGGAAATCGCGGTCAGCAGTTTCGGATCCCAGTTGACGAGCCGCTTGTCGCGATAGATGAGGCCCTCGCGGTAAAGCTGCACGAAAACCTTTTTGACCGCTTCGGAAAGACCTTCGTCCATCGTGAAGCGCTCGCGGCTCCAGTCGCAGGATGCGCCGAGACGCTTCAACTGCGCGACGATCGCGCCGCCGCTTTCGGCTTTCCATTTCCAGACTTTTTCGATGAATTTTTCGCGGCCGATTTCAGAACGCCTGGGTTCCTGACGCTCCATCATCTGGCGCTCGACGACCATCTGCGTCGCGATGCCGGCGTGATCGCATCCCGGCTGCCAGAGAACGCGCCGCCCGCGCATGCGTTCGAACCGGCAAAGCACGTCCTGCAAAGTATTGTTGAGCGCGTGCCCCATATGCAGGGAGCCGGTCACGTTCGGCGGCGGAATGACGATCGTAAACGCTTCCCCGTCGCCGGACGGCTTGAATACGCCGTCGCGCTCCCACGCCTCGTAAAGGCGGGGTTCGGCGGTTTTCGGGTCAAAGGCTTTGTCGAGCATGGGTCCGGTCTGGTTGGAAGGGTCAGGTTCGGCGGTTTTAACGCGAACTTGCCGCAGTGCAAAAGGGACAGCGCAGGGCGGGCGGGCGCAACAAAAAAGCCGGCGTTTCCGCCGGCTTTTCGAAATCCTTTCGGACCTGCGCTAACGCCGGCGGCGAGCGACGCGCTGGACCTCTTCTTCTACTTTCTGTTCGACGATCTCGGCGAGATTGGCGTCGAGCCAGTCCTTGATCATCGGGCGAAGCATTTCGACGACGATGTCTTCAAGCGTGTGCCCTTCGCCTTTCGACACCTGGACCGTCTGGGAAAGGCTCATAAACGCCTGCGAAGCGGCCGCAGCCGTCGTTTCCTCAACAATGCCGTCTTCTTCGTCGGCGATAGCTTCGGCCACATTTTTTCTAATCATCTCAACATCTTCCGTTGCGAATTTCTGTTCAGGCTCGACCGCCGCCGGAGCGGGTCTTTGTTGGGGCGCGGGAGCCGGCGCAGCCTGCGCTTGCGGCGTCGGCGCGCGTGCGGCCGGCCGGGCCGGCGGCGCGTCTTCCTCATCCTCGGAAATGATGCGCCGGATCGAGGCGAGGATTTCCTCCATGCTCGGTTCTGGCTGTGCGTTGCTCATGAACAAGTCGCCCTGTTGGTTTTCGGCTGCGGTCGGCGATCGATCGCATACCCTTCAACCGCCCTTTCTCGGCCGCTTCGCGCCAAGGTGCAACCCTCTGATTTAACCCGGGTTAACGGAATCGCCGGCGTTGTCCGCGTCGATTTCCGGGCCGCTCTCCGGTCCAAGGACGCCCATGGCCGCGAGAAGCTGGAAAGTCGCCGACCTGGCATCGCGTTCGGCGTTGGCGAGCGAGACCTGCGCATTCAGGAATTCCTGCTCCGCATCGAGGACGTCGAGCGTCGTCCTGACGCCCAGTTGCGCTTCGCGGCGCACGCCCTTGAGGGCAAGATCATTCGCCTCAACCTGCGCCTTCGCGGAGACGATATTGGCGCGCGCCGCCTGCAAACGCTCCCACGCGCTTGTCACCGCCGCCGTGGCGCGCCGTTCCGATTCCTCGATGCGCCGGCGGTCCGCTTCGTTGAGCGCCCTCGCCTCGCGAACGCGGCTGATATTGAGGCCGCCGAGAAAAATCGGCATGCGCGCGCGCGCGCCATAGGCGAATTGCTCGTCCGTGTTGATGAACGAATTCGGCTCGTCCGCATACTGATAGGATGCGGTCAGCGATATAGTCGGCGAGAATGCGCCCTTGGCGATGGCGACATCGCGGCGCGAGGCTTGCTCGGCCATGCGCGCGCGCACGACGACCGGCGCGCCGGAAGCGGCGATCGACTGCGCTTCGTCGAGCGAGTTCGGCGCCGGCGGCAGGTCGGGATCTGCGTCGAGCGTTGCGGGCGATTGGCCGATGATTTCGGCGAACGCTGCGCGGCTGACCGCGAGGCGCGCCTGCGACGTCGTCAATTGCGCGCGCGATTGCGCAAGGCGCGCGTCGGCCTGGGCCACATCCGTTTTCGTCACTTCGCCGACTTCAAACCGAAGCTGCGCCTCGCGCTGCTGGCGCAACAATACCTCGACATTATTGCCTGTCGCCTCGAATACGGCCTGGTCGCGCACGACATCGAAATAAGCCTGGGCGGCGCGTTGCAGGACGTCCTGCTCGACAAGCGCCAATTGCGCATCCCCTGCCCTTACGCGCGACTTTGCGGCGCGAATAGCGTTGAAATTGCGAAGGCCGGTGAAGATCGGCTGCTCGCCGGAAACGCCGGCGGTTTTGGACGTCAGCTTGAAATTGCGTTCGGTGGCGACCGGCTGGCCGAATACGCTCTGATTGAAATTCTGCGTTTCGTCGTTCTTGACGTAACTCGCATTCGCCTGGATTTGCGGCAGCGCCTGCGCCCAGGCCTGCGCCGTCTGCTCTTTCGTCGCCTGCTGGCGCGCGCGCTCCGCGGCGATGGTCGGATTGGTCTGATAGGCGAGAGAGAGCGCTTCTTCGAGCGATTGGGCCGAGGCCGAAGCCGAGACCATTGCGAGAAAAAATCCGATTTTGAGTACGCTGCGCATCACAAACCCTTTTCACAGCCCGCGCGCGGGCGTCGCCGGGCGCGAGCGAACGATCATCGCCCGATCGGCTGCGTCGCGGCGATGCGCGTGCGCAGCCTAGAAAACGAACGCCCGCGGCCGCTCGAAGCCGTTCGCGACCGTCGTTATCGCGGCGTCGAATATCTCCTGCGCGGCGACGATCTCGCCGGACTTTCTCCAGACGACCGCTTTCGACGAAACGCCCCTGCGCATAAACGCGCCGAGACGCCCGCCGTCTTTCAACTGGGCGAGCAGCGCGGCCGGTTCAACCTCGATCGCGCCGCCGATGTAAATTACGTCGAACGGACCCTGGCCGGGGGCGCCCGCCGCCGGCGCGCCGTTAACGACCGCCGTGTTGGCGATGCCGGCGTCGGTCCAGTTCTTCTGCGCGGCCTGTCCGAGCGCCTCGTCATCCTCGACCGCGACAACCATCTCGCCGAGCTGGGCGAGAATGGCGGACGAGTATCCCGACCCGCAGGCGACATCGAGAATGAGGTCGTCGGCCTCGATCTCAAGCGCATCGACCAGCTTGGCGAAATCGCGCGCCGTCGCCAGCGAGCGCGTCGGCGCATAGCGAATCTCGCGATCGATATAGGCCTGGCCGCGCAATTCGGCGGGCAGATAGTTTTCACGCGCGATCGTTTCGAAAGCGGCGTGAACGCGCGTGTCGGTTACGTCGTGCGGACGAACCTGACTGTCGACCATATGCTTGCGCGCCGCTTGAAAATCCATGCGAGCCTCTATCCTGCAATCGCGATCCCGACGGGCCGCAATTACAGCCAGCCGCGCCGCGCCGCAACCGACCGGTTTTCCCTTTTGACCGCGGCTAATCGCCGGGCTAATAGAGCGCCTCCCCGAAGGGGGCGTCAAAAGAGGCCACGTGGCGGAGTGGTGACGCAGCGGCCTGCAAAGCCGTGTACGCCGGTTCGATTCCGGCCGTGGCCTCCATATTCTTATCCCGCGAACCGGTATCTTTCATTGGCGCGCCTTCGCGCGCCTGGGTTCGATTCCGGCCGCAGCCTTCAAAAAATCCCGGCCTCGGTCCCATGGTCATTTTGCGTCGGTTGCCGTTGCGCGCGGCAAATGGCATTCTCCGGCGCGAATCCGATGCATTCACAAGGGGGCTTCATGCACAGAAAACTTCCAATCGTCACACTCGGCGCGGCCATTCTCGCTGTCGCCCTGTCAGCGCCTGCCGTCGCCAAGAGAAAAGGCACCGATGACGGCGTCGATAATGAGCGCGGCTCGACCAAGAACGCCGAACTCCCGATCTGCGCTCAGAGCCTCGGTTCCGTTGCGATCGTCGACGGCGAAGGCCAAGGCTGGACCTATTACAATCTCGGCGCGCCCTCGACACTGCTGAAAGCCTTCGTCACCAAGTCGCGCTGCTTCTCCCTTCTTGATCGCGGCGCCGGCATGTCGGCGCTTGAGCGCGAACGCGCCCTCGCCGCCGGCGGACAACTACAGCGCGGGTCGAATATGGGCGCGGGACAGGTGAAAGCGGCGGACTACGTCCTCGTCGCCGACATTGCGAATACGGATTCGAACGCCGGCGGCAGCGCTGTCGGCGGCGTCGCGGGCGCCGTCATCGGCGGCCGGGTCGGCGGCCTTCTCGGCGGCATCAAGTCAAAGCGCGTCGAGGCGCAGACCGTTCTGACGCTGATGAATGTCCGCACCTCGGAAATTCAGGCCGCGGCGGAAGGTTCGGCGTCGAAGAAAGACATCGGCTTCGTCGCCGGCGGCGGATACGGTTTCGGCGGCGCCATCGGCGGCGGTTATGAAGACACCGAAGTCGGCAAGGTCGTCACCTTCGCGTTCCTCGACGCCTACCGGCAGATTGTCGGCCAGCTCGGCGGCCTTCCGGACAGCGCCGCCGCCGACGCGCCGAAGGAAGCTTTCAAGGTCTCGGTGAAATCGGTCGAGCTTAAACGCTCCCCCTCTTCGTCATCCAGCGCCGTCAGGTCGCTTGAAAAAGGCGACATGGTCTACCCGACCGGCGCCAAGGAAGACATGTGGTGGGAAGTCGAAGACGAGAACGGCAATGTCGGCTGGATCGAGAACCCCAATCTGAAGCCGATCGAATAAGCCGGAATTCGGCCGCCGCGGGGGGGTATTTCGACCCGTCTGAACATGCGCTGATCGGGCCTCATCCTTGGATGATGGCCCGATCTCGCGTTGATTCGGCGAATCTCGGGCTTTTGCGTTGCCAAGAACCCACAGTTTCTGCGGAAATGCGGGTTTTGGCCGTGCGGGAAGCGTGAAAGGGTTAACCAAGCCGATATATGACCCAATGGCGACGGTCGGCCGTCTGACCGGCTTGTCGCAATCGTGCGTCCGCCCGCCGCTAAACGCTTGAGATTGGCGACGGAAACGCCTTTCTCGTACGAAAACATGCGCAAGTGCGAGTATTGGAGGACTGAATGTTGAGAGGGAGCGTTTCATTGCTCGCCCTGTTCGCTGCGGGTTGCGCCAGCGTCGATCAGGAATTGCTGAGCGCGCAACTTCCCGAACCGCCCGCGCAATGGGCCGCTTCGGACGAAGTCGGCGACCCGCCGGTCGGCGACTGGCTGGCCCCGTTCGGCGATCACGCGCTTTACGGCCTCGTCAGCGAAGCGATGGCGCACAACAACAATCTTCTCGCCGCTGCGGCCAATCTCGACGCGGCGCGCGCCAGCGCGCGTATTTCGCGGGCGAATTTGCTTCCCGAACTGAACGCGCAGGCCGGCGCGAGCCGCAATGCGATCGTTTCCGATCCCTCGCTCGCGGCGCAAGCCGGCGGCGCGCCCGTTTCAAGCGGCGTCGGCGCGAAAGAGCTTGAAGACCAGTTCGGCGTCGATGCGGACGGCGACGGCAGGCTCGACGGCCTGGATCTGAACGGCGACGGCATCGCCGAAAGCCCGCTGCCGAACCGGCGCGCCTATATCAATAATTTTTCGCTCGGCGCCCAGATCAACTGGGAGCTTGATCTGTGGGGACGCCTCACCGATGAAACTCGCGCGGCTTACAAGGACGCGAAAGCCAGCCTCGCCGATTTTGAAGGCGCGCGCCTGTCGATCGCCGGCGCGGTTGTGCAAACCTGGTTCGCACTGATCGAGGCGCGCCAGCAACGCGAACTCGCCGAACGCGACGTCGATGCGCGCGAAAGAAATCTGCGCGTCACCGAACGCCGTTACGAACGCGGCGTCGCGTCGAGCCTCGACGTGCGCCTTTCGCGGTCGGCCCTGGGGTCGAGCCAGGCGAACCTCGCATTCCGCCAGCGCACGGAAAACGCCGCGTCGCGCTCGGTCGAAGTCCTTCTCGGACGATATCCCGCCGCTGAACTCGCCGCCGCCGAAAGCCTTCCGGAACTGCCGGAACTTTCCGGCGCGGGCGCGCCGGGCGACATTCTTTCGCGCCGTCCCGATCTCATCGCCGCCGAAGCGCGAATGGAGGCGAACGGCCTGCGCGCGCGCGCGGCGCGCAAGGCGATCCTGCCGCGCTTGACGATTTCCTCGCAGATCGGCGCCGGAGGCCCCGACCTTTCCGATATTTTCGACCCCGAACGGCTCGCCGGCAATATCGCGGCCGGCCTTCTCCAGCCGCTGTTTCAGGGCGGGCGCGTGCGCGCCAACGCCAAGCGCCAGCGCGCGATCGCCCAATCGTCGCTGCTTTCCTACGCCCAGACGGCGCTCCAGGCGTATGAAGAGGCCGAAAACGCGATCGACGCCGAAACATACCTCGCGGCGAGCGAAAGCGCGCTGAAACTGGCTTATGAGGAGGCGGCGGCGGCCGAAGACCTCACCGAGCGGCGTTACGCCAGCGGCACGGCGACGATTTTCGATCTTTTGAACGCACAAACCCGTCGCATTTCCGCGGAAGGTTCCTACATCCAGGCGCAGCGCCAGCGCGTATCAAACCGCGTGGCGCTTTATCTCGCCATCGGGGGGGATTTCATAACGGAAACGACGACGATCGCGGCGGCGCAACCTGCGGACGGCGAATGAATCAGTAAAGCGAGTAACGGGCTCACACAAACATGTTTCGTAAAATCATAACGATTGGCGGCACGATCGGAATTTTCGCCGTCGGATTCGGGCTGATCTTCCTGATGGGCAAACTCCGCCCGACGATCACCCCCCAGGAGGTCGAACTCGCCCCGCCGGCCGTCTTTTATACGACCGCAGCGCCGGGATCGGTGACGCTTGACGTATCCGCCCAGGGCGAGGTGCGCCCGCGAACCGACATCAATCTGACGGCGGAAGTCGCAGGCCGCATCGTAAAAACGACGGACGTATTCGTCATCGGCGGCGCATTCGTCGAGGGCGATCTTCTGGTCAAAATCGAAGACGCCGATTACCGCGCCGCGCTGGCAGGCGCAAAGGCGCGTGTCGCGCAGGCCGAGGAGCTGTTGCGCCGCGAAGAAGCCGAATCCGATCTCGCGCGCAAGGACTATGAAGCGCTCGGCCGCGACGGCGATCCGAGCGAGTTGACTTTGCGCATGCCCCAACTGGCGCAGGCGCGCGCCCAGTTCGCCGCCGCAAAAGCCGACTACAGCGCCGCAAAACTCAATCTGGAACGAACCGAAATTCGCGCGCCGTTCGATGGGCGCGTGCGCGAGAGAAGCGCCGGCGTCGGCCAGTTCATTTCGCCGGGTGCGCCGATCGGGCGCATCTTTTCGACCGACGTCGCGGAGATTCGCCTGCCCCTGACCGACGCCGACCTTGCAAAGCTCGGCCTGTCGATCGCCTATGTCGAAACGGAAGACGAACCCGGCCCGCCGGTCGTAATTTCAGCCTCATTCGGCGGCGCGTTTCACGAATGGAACGCGCGCATTGCACGCACCGAAGGCGCGATTGAAGCCTCGACCCGCCAGATCGGCGCGATTGCAGTCGTCGACGATCCCTATGGCGCAGGTTCCGATGACGGAACGCCGCTCGCGATGGGCCTATATGTCGATGCGCGGATCAAGGGACGCCCGATCGACAATGCGACAGTGCTGCCGCGCACCGCACTTTACGGACGCGATATCGTTTATGTCATCAAGCGCGATAACACGCTTGAAGAACGCAAAGTCATCGTCGTTTCCGCCGACCGCGACACGATCACGATTTCGGGCGGCGTTGCGGCCGGCGAACGTGTCGTCACCTCGCCGCTGCGCGGCGCGAAAGGCGGCGACAAGGTGACGCCGACCGACCCCGCCAGCCTTCCCGGCGCGGGCGGACGCACGGCGGAAGATGAAGCCATCGCCAGCGCCACGCGCGACGGAGCTGTTCAATGAGCGGGTTGATAACCTGGTGGGCGAAAAATCCGATCGCGGCGAACCTGCTGCTGATCGCGATTTTGATCGCCGGGTTTTTCGGCTTCGCGCGTATCGAACGCGAGGTTTTCCCGTCGGCCGATTTCAACGGCGCGACAGTGAACGTCGCCTGGCCCGGCGCATCGCCGCAGGAGATCGAAGAACAGATCATTTTGCGCATTGAAGAAGCGGTCTCCGGCGTCGACGGCATCAAGCACATCGAATCGACGGCGCGCGAGAACAGGGCCGAAATCAATATTGAAGGCATCGACACAATCGATGCCACGCGGTTCCTGAACGAGATCAAAAACCGCGTCGATGGCATTTCGACGCTGCCGCGCGATTCCTTCCCGCCCGTCGTTTCGCAATGGCGCAATCAGGACGGCGCCGTTTACATGGCGCTTTACGGCGATATCGACGAACGCGAGCTGACACGCCTTGCGCGCCGGCTGCGCGATGAACTGGCGCAATTGCCGGACGGCTCGCCGCTTGTCGATCTTTGGGGCGCGCGCCAGGAAGAAGTCTCCATCGAAGTGTCCGAAGAGACGCTGCGCCGCTACGGCCTGACATTCGACGATGTCGCCAACGCCGTTCGCGGCTCTTCCTTGAACATCGCTGCGGGTCAGGTCCGCACCGAAACCGGCAGCATACAGGTCGCCGCGCGCGCGCTCGCCGACAGCGAAGAAGAATTCGGCGAAATCATCGTGCGCCAGTTGCCGGACGGCTCGACCATACGCGTGCGCGATATCGGAACGGTTGTCGATGGATTTGAGGACGCCAAGTCAAAACGGACGATGAACGGCAAACCGTCGATCTCGATCGCAGTGCAGGCGCCCGAAACGCTGAATATCGTAAAGCTTTCCGAAGCGGTCACCCAATGGGTTGATAAAACCAACAAGGAACTCGACGGCCGCGCGGAAATCTATATCTGGTTCAACACCGCGAGCATCTATTTCAATCGCATGGAGCTTGTCGGCGGCAATGCGATTCAGGGACTTGTCCTCGTCCTGATCGTTCTTGTGCTATTCCTGCGCCCGGCGGTCGCATTCTGGTCCGCGGTCGGCATTCCCGTCGCACTGTTCGGCGCCTTTGCGCTGATGCCCGCAGCGGGCGTGTCGCTAAATGTTCTGTCTCTATTCGGTTTTCTGCTCGTCATCGGCATCGTCGTCGATGACGCGATTGTCGTCGGCGAGAATATCCATACCCAGGCGGAAGAAGGCCGCGGCGGCGTCGACGGCGCCATTTTAGGCGCCCAGCTTGTCGCCAAACCTGTTATCTTCGCCGTGTTGACGACGATAATCGCGTTTCTGCCCTGGCTGTTCGTCGGCGGCGGCGCGTCCAATTTCACCAAGCACATATCCTATACGGTTATTTTCGCCCTGCTGTTTTCGCTGGTGGAGGCGTTCTTTATTCTCCCCTCGCACCTGTCGCATCTTCAAAAAGAAGACAAGTCCGGTTTTTACCACCGCATGCAAAGCCTGTTTGCGGACGGCCTCGTCAATTTTGCGCATAACAGGGTCAAGCCGCTCGTTCGCCTCGCCTTGCGGCTGCGCTATTTTACGGTCGCGTTTTTTATCGTTGCTTTCATGTTCGCTTTCGCGTTGCTGCAACAGGGTTGGGTAGCATTCAAATTCATGCCTGAGGTGCAGGGAACGTTTATTTCCCTGAATATTCGCCTGCCCGAGGGCGCTCCTTTTTCGCGAAGCCTTGAAATCTATGACGATGTCGATCGCGCGACAAACGAACTGAAGTCTGAACTCGGCAAGGCCAGGGACGAAGATTACGTACAGTCTATTTATATCAATGCACGCGAAGGCTCGATCGTTTCCTATGTGAACATTGTCGACGGGCGCAAAAGAAAGGAATCGACCAAGGAAGTCGCCGAAATGCTTCGCAAGAAAATCGGCGAAATTCCGGATGCGGAAGAAATAAATGTCGGCTACACGATTAATGACGGCGGCCCCGATTTCTCCTTCGGCGTCGAGGCGAAAGACCTCGATGAGCTAAGGCTCGCGACTGTGGATATTCAAAATTATCTGCGCAGCCTTCCGGATCTTTACGACGTGCGAAACAGCCTGCAATCCGAAACGCCGGAATTGCAGATCGAGTTGAAACCGGGCGCTGAACGCTTCGGCCTGACGCTTGCGCAAGTCTCAAAACAGGTTCGTCAGGCATTTTACGGCGAAGAGGTTCAGCGCCTGCCGCGAAACGGCCAGGACGTTCGCGTGATGGTTCGCTATCCCGCCGAAGCGCGCGAATCCCTCCTTTCGATTGAGACGATGCGCATACGCACCGCTGACGGGCGCGAAGTGCCGCTGACGGCCGTCGCCGACGCGAAATTCGCGCCGAGCTACAAGCGGATCGACCGGCGCGACCGGAAACGCTCGGCGCGCGTAACGGCGGAGATACCCGAAGGCGCCGATCGCACGGCGATCCTGAAGGTGTTCAAGGAAGATTTCATTCCCGAATGGCGCAACCGCCATCCGGGCGCCAGCCTCGCCGAGCGCGGCGACGCCGAAGAGCAAGCCGAATTCATGAGCGATATCGGCTCGCTCTATCTCGCCGCGATCATCGCCATGTATATGCTGATCGCGATTGCGTTCGGTTCCTACTGGCAGCCATTGCTGATCATGTCGGCGATTCCGTTCGGCTTTATGGGCGCCATGTTCGGGCACTTCCTGCTCGGTCTCGATTTCGCGCTCTTTTCATTTTTCGGCGTCGGCGCGGCGGCGGGCGTCGTCATCAACGACAACCTCGTCCTGATCGATTATGTCAATCGCCTGCGCTCGCAAGGCATGGGCGCGATCGCCGCGCTCACCAAGGCGTCCGTCGATCGTTTCCGCCCGATCCTTTTGACGTCCGTCACTACCTTTTTCGGGCTGATGCCCATCATGTTCGAACGCTCTACGGATGCGCAGTTCCTGATGCCGACCGTCGTCGCACTCGCCTGGGGCGTTTTCTTCGCGCTGTTCGTGACTGTGTTCTTCGTGCCGTCCATGTACGCCGTCGGCGCCGACATCGCGCGGTTTTACCGCTGGGCGTGGACGGGCGTAAAGCAGCCGCCGGTCGGCTTCGGCAAATCCGCCGAACAGGACTACGGCGACGCGCTTGATTCGCCCCGGAAAGGCCCGCCCCCGGTCCTGCGCCCGGCCGAATAGAAAGATCGCATTCGCCCCGGATTGTTAACCTTGCGTTAAGGACTGGAGCGCAAGATTCGGGCGTCTTCTCCCGAGAAGATACCCCACCATACCCCACGATAGTGAGTAGCGGCCGCGTTTCCCCAAGACGCGGCCGTCTCGCTGATTGTGCGTCGCGGCCGCGCGCCCAGACCGCTGAAAGCAAAAGGAAATTTAGCTGTAGATTCGTCCCGTCGCCTTTGCTATAGGGCGGGCCCTTAAGGCTATTCCCCGATAGCTCAGTTGGTAGAGCAGCTGACTGTTAATCAGCGGGTCACTGGTTCGAGTCCAGTTCGGGGAGCCAGACCTTTTCCATGATCCTTTTCCTTTCAATGGATTAGACGGCGATAACGTCCAAGGAGTTGGCCTGGTGCGGTCAAGTGGGACTTTTTCGCACGCGTAGATTTCAAGAACGCGAATCGAATCATGGCCCGTAATCGCGGCGGCTTCGTGCGGCGTGCATCCCGCTTCGATCAGACGAATCGTCGCCACCTTCCGAAGGCCGTGCGCGGAGCAATTCGGCAATCCCGCCTCGACGCGCCAATCCTTAAATCGATTTCCGAAGCTCGCGGCGCGGTGTTTGCCGCGTCTGGCGTCGCCGGCGCCGCGCGCGCCGAATTCGAATCCTAATGTTCGAGACGACTCATGAAGATGTGTCTGGACATGCGTCATCGACGGCGCGCTAAGACATTCCTCGTCGCCGGCGCCTTAAGGCGCCCGCCCAACGTTCGCCAAAACAAAGGAGCCCTGACATGACCGATCCCATCGCACGCCGCAGCCTTCTCGCCGCCGCCGCCGGATTGGTCGCCGCGGGCGCCTCATCGCAGGGTTTTGCGCAACAACATTCCGGGAGCGAACATCTGCGCGCCATGATGGAAACGCCGCCCGATGCGCCCACAGTCGCCATGCTCATCTATCCGCGGATGGTGGCTCTCGATCTGATCGGCCCCATGACCGTGTTCAAAATCATGCGTTTTAACGTCCAGCTTGTCTGGAAAGACAAGGCGCCGGTTTCAACCGATGTGGGCTTGCATTTTGCAGCTGACCAGACGTTTGAAGAATGCCCGAAGGATGTGGATGTCCTTTTTGCGCCTGGTGGAATCCTCGGCACGGTCGATTGTATGAACGATCCCGAAGTCTGTGCGTTTCTGGCTGATCGCGGCGCGCGCGCCAAATGGGTGACGAGCGTTTGTACGGGCGGGCTGTTGCTCGCAGCGGCCGGGCTTCTCAAAGGGTATGAAGCGACCGCCCATTGGGCCGTCGCCGATCTGCTTCCGCTTATGGGCGCGCGCCGTGTCGATAACCGCATCGTGCGCGATCGCAATCGCATGACCGGCGGCGGCGTGACGGCCGGCATAGACTTCGCGCTAGCGCTCGCCGCGCAGATGGAGGGCGAAGAAGCCGCGCGCCGAGCGCAGTTGATCATCGAATACGCGCGCGAACCACCATTCGAGAATGGAACCCCGCAGGAGGCCGGCGCCGCGCGCGTCGCCGAAATGCGCAAGCGCCGCGCGTGGATGGACGCGCAGGCGCGCCGCGCCGCGCAAGCGGCCGGAGCCAGACTGGGCGTTTGAAGCGATATCCTTCATCAAGGAAATCGCCTGCGTCAATATTCGATCGAGCGGTTTAGATGAACGCAAATAACGCACGCGCCTAGAGCCAGGCGCAACTCACGAGCCTCGCCTTTTCCGAACCGAAGCGGCGCAATAAAATCTCCGCGACGCAGCCGGCGGGAACGGGCTCCTGGAAATCGACGATAAACGCACCGCCCTCCCGGCGGACCGCCGCGTCGGGAAAACCTGCGCGCACCTCGACCGCGCCGGCGCCCGTCGTTTCAATACGCATGCGCGCGCGGGCGGCCTTGTCATAATGCGTCCAGAAAAGCCTTGCGTTCCTGTCAATGGCGCCGCGCGGTCCGAGACCGAAAACATGGGGCGTTTTCCGGCGCAGGCGATCTTCAAGAAAAAGACTGAGCGAGCGCGGTTTCAATTCATCGAGAAACGCGCGCAGGACAAAGCCGCGCCGCGCCCGAAACCGTAATCCGGGCGGCGTGTGAATCTCGATCAGGCGGAACAGCTCGCGCCGTCGCGCGGCGTTGAGCCCCAGCGTTTTGGTGCCCGCGCCCCAATAAACGACGGATAATGCCTCATCGATGAAGCGGAATCGCGCCCCGCTTTCAAGCAGGCGCAACCAGAGATCCCAATCCATCGTATAATGAAGATCGCGATCCAGCCCGCCGGCTTTCTCATAGGCGTCGCGCCGGAAAAAACACGAGGGCTGCGAGATGACGCAGCCCGCCCGAAGATTTTCGTCGGGCGGCGCGACGGCCCAGTGATAGCCCGTCATCCGCCCTTTTTCGTCGCATATTGCGCTGTGGCCGGCGACGACATCGACATCGGCGGCGGAAAGAAATTCCGCGCGCGCTTTTTCAATCGCGCCCGGAAATAGAAAATCATCGGCGTTCAGCCAGCCGAGAATTTCCCCGCCCGTTTTCTCCCAGCCCTCGATTATCGCCGCCGACTGGCCGGCGTCTGGTCCGTGCCTGCGATAGGCGAACAGGCCGGCGAAACCGTCGGCGAGCGCCGCCACGCGCGGATCGCCCGACGCATCAAGAAGCGCGACCTGCAACGGCCCTTTCTGGCTCGCAAGGCTTGAAAGGCAGGTTGGCATCAGCTCGTGATAGGCGCCTACCGGCACGGATATTGAAAAAGTCGTCACGCGAGCCCTGTCTATCCGCTGGCGAACCCGGCGACGCCATCCGCCTTTCCGGCGCGCGCCGCCGTCGCAGGACGGATTTGCGGCGCCCTGCGCGCGAGCGCAACAGGAGACCACGACATCATCGACAAAAACTCCATCAGGCCC
Organism: Parvularculaceae bacterium; assembly: GCA_020446945.1. Taxonomy (GTDB): domain Bacteria; phylum Pseudomonadota; class Alphaproteobacteria; order Caulobacterales; family Parvularculaceae; genus Amphiplicatus. The sequence goes on along the minus strand of JAGRDS010000010.1, from coordinate 150,677 downwards.
GGTTTCATGCTGCGTCGAAACTCGCGACCAAGCGAGCGGATCGGCCCGCCGCCGAAATAACCGTCCCGCATCGCGCGAAGATATGCGCGCGCCTCGCCAATCAACATCATGCGAATAAGGAGCGCAATATCAGTCAGGAGGCGCATGGGAAGCGCGCCCCAGAAAAACGCTGCGGGAAAATTCTTTCGCGCGAGCCAGATCCTGTTGCGATGGCCGTGATAGACGGTGAATGCGCTGTGGCGTCCCGTCACGCCCGATCCCTCGTGAAGCACGCGCGCGTCGGCGACCTGAATTGCGCGCCCGCCCAATAGGCGCAACCGAAGCCCGAGATCGACATCTTCGCCGTAACAGAAAAAGCGTTCGTCGAAACCGCCGAGAGCGTCGAAGGCGGACTTTCTTATCATCGCCGCCGCCGCGCATGGCGAAAAGCATTCGCCATCTTCCGGCAACTGCGAAACCGGTGCGCCGAACCCGCCGCGATAGGCGATTCCGAATGCGTGCAGAACATCGCCCGCGCCGTCTATGCGTTCGGGATCGTCCGCGTTCAACTGCGTCGATCCGAACGCATCGGCGTCGCCGTAACGCGAACGCGCTTCGACAAGGCGCTCCAGCCACGCCTCATCCGCGTATGCGTCGGGGTTAAGAAAAACGAGCCAATCGCCTTTCGCCGCTTCGGCCGCGCGATTATTGGCGGCGGCGAAGCCCAGATTGGCCGCAGACTCGATAACGCGAACCGCGCCATTTTCCCGCGCGGCCTGCGCCGAAGCGTCGGAGGATGCATTGTCGAAAACGATAATCTCAAAATCGCGGAAGGTCTGACGTTCAAGATGGCGGATGCACCGGACGAGCCGGCCTGCGGAGTTGTAATTGACGATGATGACGGAAAGCATGAAGCCTTATCGATCCAGTCAGTCGAAATCCGAACCCGCGACAGCGCCGTCGCCAATGGGCGCCGCACGTCCATCCACTAGGCGCAATCGCGCCCATCGTTCAAGCAGTCGCGCACATTATCATCGCCATGACCGGTTTTCCACGCGAAATACGGCGCGGGCGCGCCTCAACGTGGCCAAGGGCGGACCGCGCCGGATCGACGTCAGGAACCCAATTCGCGCCGGCGATCCTGAACGACCAAATCTGCGTCCTTGCCGTGAAGTTCCTCATAGTGATCGAACCGCGACTCGAATGAGGCCGCGCCTTGCGTAATCGAACGAAGCTCGATGATCAGGTCCTGAATGCTCGCCTCCGGCATCATCGCAGTTACGCTGTCCCAGCCGGGCCAGCCTTTGCGCGCGTCAAATCCCAGAATCTGGCCGCGCCGCGAAGAGATGACGCCATGCACTTTGTTCGTATGTGAAGACGGCGCGTAAATCACCGTTTCATAGATCGGTTCAAGCAGGACCGGTTGACAGCCGGGCAGCGCATCGCGAATCGCCTGGCGCCCCGCCATCTTGAACGACATTTCATTGCTGTCGACCGAGTGAAATTGACCGTCATAAAGCGTCACCGCGACATCGACGACGGGGAAACCGAGCGGTCCCGACAGGAGTTCCTCCTTAACGCCCGCCTCGACAGCAGGGATAAACTGTTTCGGCACCGAACCGCCGTGAATATTCTCATCGAAATGGAAACCGTCGCCGCGTCCGAGCGGTTTGATCTTCACCTTGATGTCCGCAAACTGCCCATGGCCGCCGCTTTGCTTCTTGTGCCGCGCGTGATGGTCGGCCGCACCCTTGATCGTTTCGCGATAGGACGGCTTCGGCGTTTTCATCCTGATGTCGATATTGTAGCGATTTTTGAGCTTCGCCCGGGCGAGCCGCAAATGCATGTCGCCCCGTCCGCGCAAAATTGTTTCGCCCGTATCCGCGCGGCGCTCTGTCGACAGGGAAGGGTCCTCCTCGATCATTTTTTGAAGCGCGGATGAGAGTTTTACGTCGTCGCGTTCATTCGCCGCGCTGATCGCCTGTGCGTAGAGCGGTCCGGATCGCTGACTTTCGCCGTTGCGCCTGACGCCGCCGTCAACGATGAAGTCCCCGGCGCCAAGCTCTTCAATGCGCGGAATACCCACCAGTTCGCCTTCGCGAACGCTTTCGATCTTGACGCGCGCGTCGCCCTGCAACGTTACGAGACCTGAAACGCGCGCGCCGTCAACCGCGTCGCCGTCTTTCAGGCCGCCTTTCCAGATTCGCGCGACGGAGATTTTCCCTGCATGCGGTGCGTAAAACGTCCTGATCACCGACGCGACGTTTGCGCCGCCGTTTATGCCGATCCGGGCGGCGGCGACATCAACGTCCGGCGCCTCATGGCGCAGAAGTTTGAGCAGGCGCGTCACGCCGTTTCCGTGCGAGGCCGAACCGATGACGACAGGTACGATAAGATCGGTCTGAAGCTCCTTCGCCATCAATCCGAATACTTCCGCACTCGGCGGCGTCTTGTCTTCCAGTATCTGCTCCATCAGGCCGTCGTCAAAATCGGCGAGCGCGTCGAGAAGCGTCTCGCGCGCCTCTTTTTCGCGCGCGGCGTCGGATTCCGGCAGCTCAACAAGATCGGATGCGGCGTTTTCGCGATATTTCCACGCGCGCTCACTTATCAGATCGACGGCGCCGACGATTTTCCCATCCTCGCGAATCGGCGCCTGGCGCAGAACGAGCGGGCGCGCCGAATGCGACTGCACCGCTTCCATCAGGGTGCGGATACTGACATTGGCTTCGTCGATGCGGTTGATGAAGATGACATGCGGAATCGACTGATCGTCCAGCAGCCTCAAATAGGGCGCAAGCGACGCGGCCCTTTCGACATGCGGATCGGCGACCAGGATTACAATGTCGGCGGCGCGCATGGCGTCGGCGCCGGCCTCGAACAATTCGACCGACCCCGGACAATCCATCATAGCCCACGTGTCGCCCAGATAGTCGAAACGCGAGAAATTCGGCTCCGTCGACATTGCGAATTCCCTGGCCTCCGCCGAAGAATCAAACGCCGGCGTCTCGGCGCCGGCGCGTTTCATCAACTGGGACAGGAGCGTCGTTTTGCCGACGCCCTGCGGTCCTACAATGACCGCGCATCGTGCGTTATGCCTTTTGTCATTCATACCAAGCTCCCTCGGCAAAAATTCGGCCCTCGCCGGGGGCGGCGCCGGTCAAGCTCGGGAGCGACCGGCGGGGCCTCGCAAGCGGCCGGTTCACACGAGCATCAAAGCAGGAAAAAGCCGCGACGTCACGGTCTCTTTTCCCGACGAGCGCGCAAAAGCCCGACATCGCCGTTTTTCGGGGATGGATTGCGGGTTTGCCGGCATCCGGTCGAGACGGCGGGCGCACCCGGGAACGGCGATTTCGCCGCACCCCTGCGCCGGGATCGCGAGCGCGGGCGCCAAGTCTGGTTCAGGATATGGAAAACTGTCTACAAGGTCGAAACGCGCATTCTGGAGAAAGCCTATGCGGGAAAGGACGCTCGTCGCCGATATCGGCGGCACGAATGCGCGCTTCGCGATTTACAGCGGCGCGCCGAATAAGCTGGACATGATCCGGGAATATCGCGTCGCCGATTTTGCAACGATTGAAGACGCGGCGACCGCCTATCTCGATACGATCGCGCAAAAGCCCCGATCGGCCTGTTTCGCCGTCGCCGCGCCTGTGGGCGGCGATGAGATAGCGTTTACAAATTCGCACTGGCGTTTTCGTCCGGACGATCTCAAATCCGCGCTCGGCCTGGCGCGGTTTACAGCCGTTAATGACTTTTACGCGCTTGCGGCCGGGGCGGCGGATTTTCCCGATAATTATTTCGCACCGGTCAAAGCCGGCGCCGGCGATGCGGCTGCGCCCATTCTCGTTGTCGGGCCTGGCACCGGTTTCGGCGTTTCGCTCATTGTTCCCTTCGAAAACAGTCGGCGCATCGTCTCGACGCAGGGCGGTCATGTCGCCTTTGCCCCGCAGACCGCGGATGAATGCGAGATACATAGCCGCCTTGCGCAGTTATACGGCCGCGTTTCGATCGAGCGGCTGCTTTCGGGGAGCGGCATCGTCGATATTCACCGCGCGCTTTGTTCGAAACTGAAACTGCGCAGCGATATTTCGTCCGCCGCCGAGATCAGCGCCGCTTCGCTTCGGGGCGCGGACGAGATTGCGGTTAAAACGATGAATATTTTTTTCGCGATACTCGGGCGCGCCGTCGGCGACGGCGTATTGACGACAGGCGCGCGCGGCGGCGTCATCCTCGGCGGCGGGATATTGCCGAAGATCCGCTCGCAGTTGTTGAAAAGCGCGTTCGTCGATAATTTCCTCGATAAGGGGCGCATGCGCGATTATGTCGAACCGGTCCCGATCCGGTTGATCGTCAGGAGCGACGCGGCATTGATCGGCGCGGCCGCGGCGATGGAGGATGAATGAGCCTGCGCCCGCCGATCGCCCCAAAACCGGAACGGGAATAGACTGGCGATTTTATTCGCGCTGAAAGCAGCTCAATCGGGAGCGGAATATGAGACCGGGCGACATGGATAACGATAATGAGCGCCGCGCGAGCCATGGCGCGCCCGATTGGCGGCGCGGCGGCGTGATCTACCAGATTTATCCGCGAAGCTTCAGAGATTCCAATAATGACGGCGTCGGCGATCTTCAGGGCGTTATAGACGGGCTCGACTATATCGCCCGGCTCGGCGTCGACGGCGTTTGGCTTTCGCCGTTCTTCACCTCTCCGATGCGCGATTTCGGTTATGACGTCGCCGATTATTGCGATGTCGATCCTGTATTCGGAACGCTCGCGGATTTCGATGCGCTGATCGCAAAAGCCCACGACCTCGGCCTCAAAGTGATTATAGACCAGGTTTATTCACACTCATCGGAAAGCCATCCCTGGTTTCAGGAAAGCCGGCGCGATCGCGACAATGCGAAAGCGGACTGGTATGTCTGGGCGGATCCGAAAGAAGATGGTGCGCCGCCGAACAACTGGCAATCGGTGTTCGGCGGGCCGGCGTGGACGTGGGATGCCCGGCGCCGGCAATATTATCTGCACAACTTCCTCGCCAGCCAGCCAGATCTCAATCAGCATAATATGGAAGTCCAGAACGCCGTCCTCGGCGTTGCGCGCTTCTGGCTGGAGCGCGGCGTTGACGGGTTTCGCTTCGACGCGCTCAATTTTCTGATGCACGATCCGCAATTGCGCGACAATCCGCCCGCGCCGCGAGAAAACAGACGGTTGACGCGGCCTTTCGACTACCAGCTTTGCAAATACAACATGTCGCATGAAGGGATCGCCGGATTTCTTGAGCGGGTGCGATCGGAAATGAACGCCTTTTGCGGAACTTTCTCCGTCGCCGAAGTCGTCGGCCCCGATCCGCTCGCCGAAATGAAATCCTACACCGCCGAAGATCTCCGGCTGAATTCCGCCTATAATTTCGATTTTCTCTATGCGGACAAGCTTTCTCCGCGCCGCATCGCCCAGTCTTTAAGCGCGTGGACCGGCGAACCCGGCGAAGGCTGGCCTTCATGGGCGTTTTCAAACCATGACGCGCCGCGCGCCGTCAGCCGCTGGGCGAAGGAGGAAGATCGCGATCGCGCCGCGCGCGTCTTCGCAATGCTGTTGATGGCGCTTCGCGGCAACGTATTCGTCTATCAGGGCGAGGAGCTTGGCCTGCCGCAGGCGGTCGTTCCTTTTGAATCCCTGCAAGATCCCGAAGCGATTGCAAACTGGCCGCTTACGCTCGGTCGCGACGGCGCGCGCACGCCCCTTCCCTGGCGGCGCGGCGCGCCGAATTCCGGATTCTCGCAAGTCGCGCCCTGGCTTCCCGTCGATCCGCGCCATGACGCCCTTTCCATCGACACGCAGGAAAAAAGCAGCACATCTGTCCTGAAATTCTTCAAGCGGCTGATCCGCATTCGGCGCGATAGCGATGCGTTGCGCACAGGGACCATCGAATTCTTCGATACGCCAGACGAAATTGTCGCATTTGCGCGACGGAGCGGGCGCGAGCGTGTAGTCTGCGCGTTCAATATCGGAGGACGCAGCGCAAAGTGGCGCGCGCCTATCGCCGGCGCGAACACCGTCATCGCGAGCATCGGCGCCGGCGAAGAAGGCGCGGCGGCGCCTGGAAAACTTTCACCGCTTTCGGCCTATTACGCGCGGATCGGCGCCTGACAGGCACGCCGCGGGATACGAAAGGCCCGCCGAATACGCCGGCGGGCCTTCTGTTTTGCGTGTTCGGCTGCCCGATATCGTCCGCCTAAAACTTTTTGTTCAGGCTGAAGGATATTTCGCGCCCGAGGTCATAGGCGTCAAAAAGGGCGACAGTCCCGTCCGATGCGAAAGTCTGCGTCGCTTCATAATCGTCACCGAGTATGTTGCGAACCTTGAAGCCGATTTCCCAACCGCCGCCCCAAGTTTCAAGCTCTCGGCTCCAGACGAAATCAAGCGTCACAGGCGGATATTCTATAACCGCCGGCTGCCCCGTGATGAGGTTTTCCGTCTGACGTATGCGCTTTGACGCCCAATTCACGAGGATTGTTGCGCGAGAATTGAGTTCAAGATCTTCGTAGCCGATCTGAAGATTGAACAGATGGCTCGACTGGCCTTGCAGTTTACGCCCATCGACAATGAACCCGCCGCCCGGCACCATGGTCGGCGACGCGCCGGTCGCTGAATTAACGCTCGACGTAATGACAAATCCGTCCGCGCTGACTTCCGAATCGCTCCAGGTGTAGTTCGTCTTGAAGATAAGATCTTTGCCCGTGAAACGACCGCCAAGCTCCCAGTTCTTCTCAAACTCGACTTCAAATCCGTAAAGCTTGGCTGAAGGCGCGTTGATATAGGTTTGAGCGTCAGCGCCGCCGATCTGCGCGTTCGCAACCTCGATCGGATTCTGGATGTCTTTGTAGAAAACGCTCAAAGTGACAAACTGGCCGCGCGCAAAATAATATTCAATCCGCGCATCATAATTGTCGATCCGCGAATTGATAAGGAATGGGTTGCCGATGACAAGCTGATCTGTGTCATCGTCAAGGAAGGTCGCCGGCGTCAGCTCCCTGAACTGCGGACGGGTAATCGTTTTGGAATAGCCGGCGCGAACCTGAAGATCGCCTATCGGATTCCAGGTCGCTGTCACCGCCGGCAACCAATAATCTTCGTCGATCGTCGTTACCGACAAGGATCTCGGATTGGTCGGCGTCGGCGCGAACGCCGTCGCGAAGGCCGTCGTTGTTTCCTCGCCGTCTTCATACCTTCCGCCGACCGCGAAGTGGAAATATTCGCCGAGGTCGAAATCGAGTCCCAGATAAGCGGCGTGTACTTTCAGCGTCGAGAACGCATTGTCGAGCGCAGTCGGGTTATTGACGAACTGAATGTCGAACACATCTGTTCCGACAACGCCCGGCGAGAGCAGGATGTCGTTGCGTACATTGCGCAACTGCCCCGGCAGGCCGAGCGGACCCTGCGCGTAACGGAATTCGCGAACCAGAGAATCCCGTTCTTTGTCAGTGTAGTTGTAACCCCATTTCACGTCGAAAGCGCCGTCGCTCACCGTCAACGGCAATACAAAGTCGACGCCGGCGTCGATATTTTCGTCTTCGACATCGGAGAAGGTGAGAAGAACCGAATCGTTTTCAAGCGCGCCGATCTGTCCGAAAAGGAGCTGGAACTCGCCGTCCGGCGTATTGCGGAAACGGCGGAAGGAACGCTGGTAGGGCGCATCGCGAAAGGCGCGCCCGTATGCACCGCGCCAGACGACGGAAAGGTCGCTGACGCCGGGGAAAACATGGTCGCCGCGCAACTGCGTTTGCCAGACCTGACGCTCGAAAAATTCCATGTTTTCGGTAAACAATTCAATCGCCGGCTCTTCACCGCGCACGCCATTTCCGATTCGCGACTCCTTATGCGTCGAACGCAACATAAGGCTGGTCGAGGTGATCTTGTGATTGTCGCCGAGTTCAACGCCGAAAGTGGCGATGCCGTTTGAGCCGATCGTCTGCGTCGTGCTTTCGAAATCAAAAGACTGCGCGCCGTTCGGAAACGTTCCGCCGACAATATCGAAGGGTCTGGAAGCGGCGGCGGCCGCTGAATCGGTGAAGCCCTGCTCACGGCGTCCGATTTTCGTCTGCCAGTCATGTGAAAATCCAAGCGCGATATTGGCCCCGACGCGAACGCTGTCGGAAATGTCGCGGCTCGCGCCGAAAGCGAGATTGACGTCCCAGTTCGGCGGAATGACATTTTCAACGGTGACGGTCGTATTCGCGCTTTCGGCGCTCGCGTCGATAATGTTTTGGTCGCCTGGCGTGCGAACGACCCCGGTTGTTCCGAAAAACGCATCTGCGAGCGGGCGCGGAATATTGCGTGCGCCGTCGTCGAAACCAGTCCAGTCGCGCTTTCCACCGTCGACGAAATACCCGTTGCGCCCTGTCGTTTGCAGATCAAGGCCGATTTTGCCGCCGATCTCGAAATAAGCCTCGTCTGGAACGGGTTTCGAACGCAGTTCAATCAAGCCGCCGCCGAATTCTGCAGAAAACTGCGGCGAATAGGTTTTCTGTACGAGCGAGCCGCTCAAAATATTCGTCGGAATGATATCGAGCGGTACGACGCGCTTTAACGGCTCCGGGCTCGGCAAGGGCGATCCGTCAAGCGTAACCGATGAATAGCGTTCGTTCAGTCCGCGAACGACGACAAACTTGCCTTCGGTAAGCGACAAGCCTGTCACGCGCCGAAGCGCATCGCCGATATCGGAATCGCCCGTACGCTGAAATGACGCTTCGTCGAGCAGACTGGAAATTTCGGACGTCGCGCGCTTTTCGTCCGGGATGCGCGCGCCCCTGACGACGATCTCGTCGGTCGGTATATCGAGTTCCTGCGCGCCGGCGCCCGCCGCGACCGTCAGCGCGGTCGTTGAGAGCAGCGACGAGAGGAGTATTTTAGTTAGATATTTCATGCCCCACCTGGCCAATCATTTTGTTTGTTGCGTGTTGACTGTCAAAAAAGCCGCAGCCGCCTTTCGGGCGGCTGCGGCGATCGGCGCTAGAGGCCAAGCGTCCAGCCGGCGAACCAGGTGTCGCTCGCATCGCGAACGGCGCCGATATAATCCGTCGTATCGAGTGAGGGATCGATCGCCTTGGGATCCAGCGCAGTGACCGCAGGCGCGCTTTCATTGGCGCCAGGGATGAGCGGCGTGACAAACCCTGCGGGCGCGGTGAGCGTGTTCGATGCGGTGTTGGTGTTTGCGCCCGCCGCGAACAGTGTTGCGCCCGAACCGGCCATGACCCCGAGCGTCGGCGGCGTCTGGATGCCGGAAAAAGCGACACGATCGACTATCGGATCGGGACCGATGCCGGCCGGATTGAACTCCAGCGCTTCGGCGAAGTTCGTCACAATGCCGTTGACGACCGCGCCCGACGTGCCTGCGCGGAGCTGCACGCCCTCGCCCGACGCACCGTCGCCGATCAGCGTGAAATTTGCGATCGTCGGCGCGGAACGCGGCGTCGCATCGGGAACGGTGTCGCCGTTATTGTCGCCTTCGATGCCGTTGTCGTCGCCGGAATTCTGGCGAACGATCGCGTATTGAAGGCTGCCGGTCCAACCGTCGGTCCAGTCGATCGAATCGTCATTGGCGCCGAGAACGACAAGGTGCTTCACATCGACCGAGCCGCCGAACCATTCGATGCCGTCATCGGCGCCGTTGATGATCTGGACATAGTCGATTTCCGTACCGTCGCCGACGCCTTGCGCCGCGATGGAATTCAATTCGTTCGAAACGGTGAACTGGTAGCCGGCATACCGGATTTGGAGATAATTGATGCGGCCGGAATTGTCATCCGAAGTCGCACCGCCGAAAGCGCCTGAACCGCCCTCGCCGTTTTGCTGGCAGTTGACCGAACCCGGCGTCGCAAGCGGATCGATCGTGCATTCGTTCAAGGGTGCGCGGCCGTTAATTGCTATACCGCCGATTTCGCCCGTAACGCCGGCGCGGATCGTGGCGCCGCCGTTTGCAAGGTCGGCGCGGCTCGTCAAAATGACGGGGGCGAACGGCGACCCGTTGACGAACAGCTTAGAGCCGCGCGTGACGACCAGAAGATCTACGATGCTCGGCGCCTGGTTGCCGAAAATCGTGACGCCAGGCGCGACGGAGAGAACGCCCTGCGCACCTGTCGGGCTGAGCGGGTCCGGCCCGCCGTCCTGACCGACGAACACGGTGCCGTCGAGGCGGTAAAGGTTTCCAGCCGGCAGATCGACATTGCCGATAATCGGCGTGTTGATGCTGCAGATGCGCGTTTCGCTACGGCCGGCGAAACCGGCTGACGCCGGCGTTTCAGAGGCGAGAGTCGTGCCTGACGGGCAGGCGCTCGTCGCCGAGCCCGGAATGCGCACGGTCCATCCGGTCGTCCAGTTGTTGGATGCCGTTTCGGTCGGGCCGAAGGCGCCGATATAATTCGCCGGCGCAAAGCCTGCATCGATCGTCGTCGGGTCCGTCGCCGGCGTCGCCGCTTCGTTGACGCCCGGCAGGACGCCGTCAAGCGAATGGCCCGCAAAGGAGCGGTTTTTGGAGCCGGCGGCAAACAGTGTTGCGCCGGAGCCGGAGAAATCGCTCGTGTTTCCTTCAAGAGCGAGGGAATCGACAATCGGGTCGGGACCCGTTCCCGCCGGGTTAAATTCAAGGCCTTCGGCGAAATTCGCGACGATCGCGTTGACGATCGTACCCGACGTGCCGGCGCGAAGCTGGATGCCCTCGCCGGAAGCGCCGTCGCCGATCAGGGTCAGGTTGGAAAGACGCGGACCGGAACGCGGCGTCGCATCGGGAACCGTATCGCCGTTATTGTCGCCTTCGATGCCGTTATCGTCGCCATTGGACTGCACAACGAGCGCGAATTGAAGACGCCCCTGCCAGCCGTCAGTCCAGTCAATCGAGTCGTCATTTGCGCCGGTGACGATGAGGTGATCGACATTCACCGTGCCCCCGAACCATTCAATGCCGTCATCGGCGCCTTCGACGATCTGAATGTGGCTGATCGTCGTACCGTCGCCGACGCCCTGCATGGCGATCGAGTTCAATTCGTTCGATGTCGTGAACGGGAAGCCGGCATGCTGGATGCGCACATATTGCAGCGAGCCTGACGAATCATGCGCGTCGCCGCCGCCGAATTCGCCTGAACCGCCTTCGCCAAGCTGGCGGCAGGCGTCCGTTCCTGCCGTCGCCAGCGGATCGATAGTGCATTCGTTCAACGGCGCGCGGCCGTTGATTGCAAGTCCGCCCCAGTCGCCTTGTCCGCTCGTGCCGTTTGCGGCCGCCGCGACATTGCCGGAAAAGTCGTCGAGAATATCCTGCATCGAGGTGAAAATGATCGGCGAATTCTGCGTGCCGACGGCGTTGATCTGCGAACCACGGGAAACGACAAGCAAATCAACCTGACCGCTCTTGCCCTGGCTGACGAACACCTGCCCGGGGGCGAAGGTCACATTCGCCGGCGCGCCCGCGCCATCGCCGAGGAACACAGTGCCCGATATCAGGATCGGATCGGCCTGAAACGGAATGTTGATCGCGCCGCTGACCGTATCGCCGTCGAGTTTCGTCAGTGAACAGAAATTCGTGCTCGATCCCGTCGACAGAAGCGGAACGTTGGAAACGAAGGTCAGGCCCGCCGGGCAGTCGCTCGCACTCAGCGGCGCCGATGCGCGCGTGGCGAAATTGCCGCTTGAGCCGCCGCCGCCGCCACCGGGAATCGGCTGGACGATAACCGGCGTTCCATTGCCCGGCGACGCGACGTCAGCTTGCGAACAGGCGGCGAGCGTCGCCGAAGCGGCGAGCAGGAGGGCGGATTTGAATGATTGTTTATGGCGCATTTGCGTATATCCCCGCGTGATGAGCCCGCGATCTTTTCGCGGCCCGCAGCGCCCCACGCGCCGCGACGGGGGTGGCGTTAGTCAGGGATTGTTACGTGTGAATGATTGTTTTTTGTCAACGGTGTGACAAATGAATGCGCTGGCTTGTAAAAGCGGCGCGTCTGCGCGGCGCGCAATCATATGCGCGTTACGATCATGAATTAAGAATTTTTTGCGACAGTAATGGTTCGTTATTCTTTTGTCTTCGCTTGCGCATCGGACGCAACGAGAAAACGCGAATCGCATTCCATAGTCCAGCCGCATTTCCTGCAAGGATAAACGAACTTTCCGGTAACGGGCAGCAAGTGAAGCGCATCAGGCGCAACGCCGCGAAATATGACGGTAAAGGCTTTGCACCGCGGACAATTGCGGCCCAAACCGTAATCTGCTGCGCTCTTCGCCATTACGCGCCGCGCAGTCCGTTCGGCGTGTGCATCGAACGCTGCGGCGGGCGCTGCAATGCATTTTCATTTCTAGAAAACATCGTCGCGTCGTCGGTTTGCCAGCGTCAAATTCCCGTTCCGACGACATGGCTAGAGTATGATTGTTACATGTGGACGACCGAACCATCACAGTTTCATGACAAGAGTGCGGCGGCGCGCGACGCAAAGCATTATCGCCGGGCTCAATGAAAATTCCGGCCCTTGGGCAGGATTTCTTTCATCCGTCCGGCGAGATCGAGGGAGCGGCGCAGTTTCGTCTCGCGCGGATCAGCGACGACGCGGCGCCTGATTTCATCAGCGCGCGACAGCCCCTCGTCCAATTCGTCGCAATCAGCGCTGAGGGCCGAAAGCTCGCCTGTAAGATCTACCAGGCGGTCGGCGACGAGGTGAATGACCTCGCCCTGCCGCTGCAATCGCCCGTAAACGCCAAGCATCCGCGCGCCGATGACGACGCGGCGAAACCGCTCGAATGTTTTCGGCCAGACGATGATGTTGGCGCCGGCGCTTTCGTCCTCAAGCGTTATAAAAACGACGCCCTTCGCGCTGCCCGGCCTTTGGCGGATCGTCACAAGGCCCGCAACGCCGAGCCGCGCGCCGTCCGCACGCTGTGCAAGTTCGCACGCCCGAACGAATCGCAACGCAGACAATCGCGCGCGAATGAAGGAAACGGGATGGGCTTTCAGGGAAAGGCGTATCGTTCTGTAATCACAGGCGACATGTTCGCCAAGCGGCATTGACGGCAGGCGCACCTCCGCCTCGCGCTGAATATCGCTTTCATGTGCGAACAGCGCCAGCGCGTCATCGCCCTTGACGGGATCGAGCCCGCGCACCGCCCAAAGAGCGTCGCGACGATCGAGACCGATCGAGCGAAAAGCGTCCGCGTCGGCGAGCCTTTCCAGCGCGGCGCGGCTCAATCCCGTTTTCAGCCAAAGCTCGCGCAGGCTGTCATAAGAACGCCCCCGACAGGCGACGATCTTTTCGGATTCATCTTTCCGCAGCCCCTTTATTTCACGAAAGCCGAGCCGAACGGCGCATGCGGTTTTTATTTCTTCTTTCATCGACCAATGGCGCGCGGCGACGGCGCCCGGCGGGGCGCTCTCAAGCGTTGAGTCCCAATCGGAGCGATTAACATCGACATGACGAACCTCGACGCCGTGTTCACGCGCATCGCGAACGATCTGTGCGGGCGCGTAAAACCCCATCGGCAGGCTGTTTAAAAGCGCCGCGCAAAATACGTCCGGATAATGACATTTGAGCCATGATGAAACATAGACGAGAAGGGCAAAGCTCGCCGCATGGCTTTCCGGAAACCCGTATTCGCCGAACCCTTCTATTTGTTTGAAACACTGCTCGGCGAATTCGCGATCGTAACCACGCGCGACCATGCCGTTGATCAGCTTGTCGTGAAAGGAATAGATTGCGCCGGAGCGGCGAAACGTCGCCATGGCGCGGCGAAGCCCGTCCGCCTGCGAGGGCGTGAAACCGCCGGCGACAATGGCGATCTTCATCGCCTGCTCCTGAAACAGGGGAACGCCGAGCGTTTTTCCAAGAACGTCTTCGAGATCCTTGCTCGGATAGGCGACCGTTTCCTCTCCATTGCGCCGGCGTAGATAGGGATGCACCATATCGCCCTGAATGGGACCGGGTCGGACGATCGCAACTTCAATGACGAGATCGTAGAAATTGCGCGGGCGAAGGCGCGGCAGCATCGCCATCTGCGCGCGGCTTTCGACCTGGAATACGCCGACAGAATCGCCCCTGCACAGCATGTCGTAAACGGCGCTCTCCTCCGCCGGCAATGACGCAAGATCGTGTTCGACGCCGTAATGAGCTCTCAAAAAAGCAAAGCTTTTGGCGATGCAGGTCAGCATGCCGAGACCGAGAACGTCGATCTTCAAAATGCCAAGTGCGTCGATGTCGTCCTTGTCCCATTCGATGAAGGTGCGATTGTCCATCGCGGCGTTGCCGATCGGGATTAGTTCTTCAAGCGGGCCGTTCGTGATGACGAAACCGCCAGTATGCTGCGACAGGTGCCGCGGAAATCCCATCAGTTCACGTGTCAGCGCCAGCGTCCGTCGCACGAGAGGATCGCTCGGATCGATACCGGATTCTTTCGCGTCCTTTTCCTTGACGCCCTCGCTCGACCAGCCCCAGATCGAACCGGCGAGCTTGGAAACAATGTCTTCGCTCAATCCGAACGCCTTACCGACTTCGCGTACCGCCGAACGGGCGCGATAGGTGATGACCGTCGCCGTAATACCGGCGCGATGGCGGCCGTATTTCTTGTAAATATGCTGGATGACTTCTTCTCGCCGTTCATGCTCGAAATCGACGTCGATATCGGGCGGCTCGCCGCGCTCGGCTGAAATGAACCGCTCGAACAGGAGATCGACCTTGTCAGGGTCGACCGACGTTATCCCGAGGCAGTAGCAAACGGCGGAATTCGCGGCCGAGCCGCGCCCCTGACAAAGAACACCGATACTTCGCGCATAGGTGACGACGTCATGAACCGTCAAAAAATAGGGTGCGTATGAAAGCTCCCCGATCAGTTGAAGCTCATGGTCTATCGCTGCGCGCACTTTCGCCGGCAGGCCATACGGGTAACGCGCCTTTGCGCCGAGCCATGAGAGGCGTTCAAGTTCTTCCTGTGGGCTGGCGCTCTCGCCGGACGTTTCTTCGGGGTATTCATAGCGAAGCTCATCAAGCGAAAAACGGATACGCTCGGCGATGTGAAGCGTTTCCTCAATCGCCGCCGGGTGATCGGCGAAAAGCCGCGCCATTTCCTGCGGCGTTTTGAGATGACGCTCGGCGTTCGCTTCGAGCGCGCGGCCCGCCGCGTCAATCGTCACGCCTTCGCGAATGCAGTGGAGAATGTCCTGCAAAGGCCGGCGCGCCGGCGCGTGATAAAGAACATTGTTCGTCGCAAGAAACGGAACATGAGCTCGTCTCGCAATTGCGGCGAGACGATTGAGATGCGCACGGTCATCGCCCTGGAAGCGCCGGCTGGCGGCGAGCCAGACGCGCCCCTGAAAGGCGCTGCGCAATTCATTGAGTGCGCCTTCAACGCCGGCGCCGGCGCCGTTCGGCGCCAATGCGAAAAACTGTCCCTTTCCGGCTTCGAGACTATCAGCGAGCGTGAGAACGCATTTTCCTTTCCCGGTGCGCAGCTTCCCGCGCGTCAGCATTTTTGACAATCGTCCGTAAGCGGCGCGATTTTCCGGATAGCAGAGAAGGTCGGGCGTCCCGTCCGAAAAGCGCAGGCGTGTTCCGACAATATAGGCGAAGCCGGCTTTCTTCGCGGCGATGTGCCCGCGCACGATGCCGGCGAAGGAATTCAGATCAGTGATTGCAATTGCGCGCTGGCCGAGGGATGCGGCATGAAAGACAAGCTCATCTGGATGCGAGGCGCCGCGCAGGAACGAAAAATTCGAAAGCGCTGAAAGTTCTGCGTAACCCGTCATGCGAAAAATCCGTGCAGGCGCCATTCCGGCGCGGCATCGGCGTCGCCGTAAAATCCGGCGCGGAATATCCAGAAGCGCCAGCCTTGCGCCGTCTCAACACGGTAATAGTCGCGCGGCGGTCCCGCCTTCCCGCGCCACCATTCGCTTTCGATGCGTTCCGGCCCGCTCGCCTTGACGACACGATAGGAAGCACGCCGCCATTTGAAACCGAGCGGCGGGCCGTCCGGAACTTCCGCCATGACATCGATCGCCTCCGGGTCTTTCAACAGCCGCAAGGGACGCGCTGCGGCAAGCGGCGCCGGCAGGGGATTCTTCGCGCGCGACAAGGCTGGCGCATAGGAAACGGCGCGTTCAGGCGCATGCGTATCGACAACGCGCATGCGCACGACATTGCGGGGCCCGAGCCGGTTTGATAGGCGGTCGATCAGCGCCGCGGCATCGTCTTTTGTGTCATTTGCGGCGAGCGCGTCGACCTGCATCGCTGCGAGCGGCTGACACTGATGCGCCGACAGGCGAACGAGTTCAAAACCAAAGCCGGCGTCAAGATCGTTGCGATGATCGTCAAGCCGGTCCCTGAAAAGCCGCTTGATGTGGCTTGCATCGCGCGCCGGCGCGCTGGCGCCGACGCTGATGCGCGTCACTTCATTATCGACGCGGTAAAGCGCAAGATCAAACCGCCGACCGCCCTTGCCGCCTTTCGAAAGCACAGTCTCAATATCATTTGCAAGCGCATCGAGACAAACAAGAATGCTCTCCTGTGTCGCGATCGGTTCGACGAGCTTTCGTATCGCGCTGTAATCGGGTGCGGGATGGAGCGGCGTCAATGGCTCGCTGACGATCGCAAGCGCCTGGTCGAGGCGCCTGTTAAGCCTAGCGCCGAAGCGGGCCGTCAACGGCGCACGCGGCATGTCGTAAAGCTGGCCGATCGTTTTCAGTCCAAGGCGCATCAGGTTTTCCGTCGCGCCCGCTTCGAGGCGCAGCATCGAAACGGGGAGCCCTGCAAGCGCGCGCCGTTCATCGCCCTCAGGAACGATGAAGCGCCGATGCGTATGGGCGAGCGCGAAGGCCGCGCCGGCGCTGCCGGCGATCGCCCCGCACGCCTCAACGCCCAAGCCGCGAAGGCGCGCGCGCGCTTCATCGAGCATGTCATCCTCACCGCCGAAAAGATGCGATGCGCCCGTGATGTCGATAAAAATGTCGTTCGCCCCATAGGGCGTCACAAGGGGTGAATAGCGCATGTGCCAGGCGCAAAGTTTCAGGAACGCCTTGCGGTCGGCTTCGGGTTCGGCCTTTTCCGCGACCAGCCCCGGAACCATCGCGCGCGCATCGCTCAACGCCTGTCCGCGCGCAAGGCCAAGGCGCGCCGCCGGCCTGTTGACGGCGTATAGACGCAGCGCCCTCGCCGTTCGCTCGTAAAGAACGACCGGCCTTGCCCCGTCAATCAACGCCCCATCACACAACGTTTCGTCACGCAATGCGCGCGCGCGCATCAGCCGATCGGTCGGCCAGCGCGGCAGGGCGAGGCACATAAAGCGCCGGCGCCTCTTTAAGCTCGCCTGTTTCATCATCCCATTCCACGATCCATTCACCGCAATTGCCCAAACGGCAGCGTTCGATTGCAACGCGCCAGCGCAAGCGCCCGGGCGCGGCGGCGTCATAAGAATCCGCAGCGCTCGGCGCCGGCGTGACGCGCAGGCGCCGAAAGGCGGAGCTTGCCGCGCTGTCATGCGCGCTGCGCAAAAGGATCGGCGTTGCGCCGGAGGCTTCCGCCGCCAGTTGCAGGCGGCGCGTCGCGGTCAAGTTCAGCAAACGATGGGGCTTGCAGGTTTCAATGATGAGCGCGGCGACGGAAGGTGAGCGCGCCGCGTCTTCCGCCGCCCAGAGCAGCGTTTCAACATCGCCGGCGAAACAAAGCGCGATGCGCATCGCGTCAACGCCGCACAAGGCGCCTTTCGGCGCATAAAGAAGTCCCGCATCCCGCGCGTCGCTTTTGAGCGAGACAATGACAAGATCGCCGCGGCGCGCATGCGCAAGACGGCTCGCCATCGCCAGGGCGTAAAAGCTCGCCGCCGCGCCGTCGCGCCAGTCGCTCCCCGCAATTTCATGCAAGGCGCCCGGCGCAAGATCGCGCCAGACAGGTTCGTCCCGCCCGCCGATGACCGGCGAAGAGACCCGTTTCAACTTTGTGCGCGGCTCAAGGCGCGCAAGGCGTTCTTTCAGCCTTTCGATAGCGGCGGCGCCAATCCGTGGGGACATTCCAAGCCTCGGCGATAGCGGGACCGGGAATGAGAACAAAAAAGGAACATAAGAGTCAATCGGCTTTTGAAAGCCGGTGCGCCAGGTCATAAATTCCCAACAAGATCAAATGTCTAGAAAATCGCCGCGCCGACCGGCTCGATCAGCACCGGATTATTATTGCGCACCGCACCCACGTCTTTCGAGACCGGGAAGGCGGTCAGCCAGTCGTCGGGGCAAGCGCGCATCAAGACCCGATGTCCCGCGCCCCAGGGCGCGGTCGACAGCCAGAGATCGAGGTCGGCGGGATCGAGTATAATCGGCATGCGCGTATGGATTTCGCCCATGGTTTCATTCGCCGGGCATGTGATGATCGCGAAAGAGCGAACGCCGTCCTTGTTGATCCTGTCGTTGAAGGCCCAGAGCCCGGCGAGCAGCATCGCTATGCCGTCGCGTCTTTTGATGGCGAAGGGCTGCTTATTTCCTTTCGGACCGCGCCATTCGTAAAAGCCGCTCACCGGAATGACGCAGCGCATATTATTGAGCGAGCCTTTCCACGTCGCCTTTTCTTCGATCGTTTCGCTTTTTGCGTTGATGGTTGAAAATTTCAGCGGCTCTTTCGCCCAGACCGGCACGAGCCCCCAGTTCATTTTCTCAAGCCGGCGCACACCGCCGCGCTCGTTGCAGACAAGCACGTCATGCGTCGGCGCCGCGTTCCAGTTGGGTTCGAAATTCGTTCCCGGAGGATCGCCGAGAAGATTGAGGAGGTCGCGATATTCCTCCCACGACAGCGAAGCCCAGAAACGTCCGCACATGAAAGGCGCAAATCCTCCGTTCGGCGCGCGCCATTCAAGTCCAGACGGACGCGATTGTCACGCCCGCGAATGTCACGCCGGGACCGCAGGCGCGCCCGCCATGGCCGCGAGATGTTCAGGCCGCGCGCCCGGCTTGGCGGTAAAGCGCGCACTCGCCGCGTCTGCGTCATATAGATCGGAAAGCTCGACCGCCGACGCCGCCAGATGATCGACGACGGCGATGACATGGTCGGCTTCCTCATCCGTTTGCAGCCAGGAGAAATTCAGCCGCACCCAGCCCGGCTTGTTCAGTTCATGACCCGCCATGATGTCGGAAAAAATCCGTTCGGATTCGGCTTCGGAAATGCCGAGCAAACGGTGCGCATAAGGCCCGGCGCAGGCGCAGCCGCCGCGCGCCTGCACGCCGTACATGTCCGTCAGCATGCGGGTGAATAGCTGGTGATGCACATAACCGCCGCGCCCGTCGCGAATGCGGAAGGAAACGATCGGCGCGCATTCGCGCAAATCTGCGCCGAGCAGTTGAAGCCGGGGATTGGCGCCCCAGCGCGCCAGCGCCCGCCGGCGATGACGCGCGGCGACTTCATCGCGGCCGAGGCGGCGCGCGCGATCCTTGATCATCAGGACAAGCGCCGCCCGAATGTCACCGATGACATTCGGCGTTCCCGATTCCTCACGCACCTGGAGCGATGCGGAATAGCTGTGCCGCCACGGCGAAACGAACGAAACAGTTCCCCCGCCCGGCTGGCTCGGCGCCTCGACGACAGCCGCGCCGTTGCGAACGATCAGGACGCCCGAGGCGCCAGGACCGCCGACGAATTTATGCGGCGACAAAACGACCGCGTCTTTTTCCGCGTCCGTCCCGCACGCCATATCGACCTTCATATAGGGGCCGCCGCCAGCGAAGTCCCAGACCGCGCGGGCGCCATATTTTTTCAAAAGCCGCGTAACGGCGTTCGTATCGGTCATGACGCCAGTGACGTTCGAGGCGGCGGAAAAGGCGCCGATGACAGCGCGCGTTTTCGCCTGCGCCTCCAGAACGCGCCTCAGATGTTCAAGATCGGGCCCGCCATCGGCGGCTTCGCAAATTTCGACAACCTCCGCGCCGCTTTCGCGCCAGGGAAGAATATTCGAATGATGTTCGTAAGGCCCGATCAGAACGAGCGGCGCCGATTTCGCGCGCGCAAGCCGGTCGCCGAGAAAAAGAAACACGAGCTTGTTGATGGCGCTCGTCGCGCCGGATCCGCAAAAGACGACGCTGCATGTATCGCTCGCCCCGCAAACGCGCGCGATCTCCGCGCGCGCCTCATGGCGCATGCGGTTCATCACCCGACCGCAATAGGACGCTTCCGTATGGCTGTTGGAATAAAACGGCAGGACATGCTCAATAATATAGTCCTCGATCTGCCTCAGCCCCCGGCCCGACGCCGCGTAATCGCAATAGATTAGAGGCTTCGGCCCGAAGGGGCCGTCCGTCATAGCCGTTTTGCCGACAAGCCCGGCGCGAAGATTGGCGATAAGATCGCCCTTTTCGAGCGATGCCACGAATTGGGAAAGGGATAATACCGACATCTGGACCTCTAATGTTCGCCAGAAAATAGACCCGGTTCCGCGCAAAATTTGCTGAAATTTATGATGCACTTACCCGAATTTTGTGGTCAAATGATCTTAAATGGCCGCTTCATTCGATCAGTTTGATTTAAAGATCCTCGCCGCCCTCCAGCGCGACGCGACCGCGTCCCAGCGCGCCCTCGCCGAGGAGGTCGGCCTTTCGCAGAACGCATGCTGGCGCCGGTTGAAGGCGCTGGAATCGAGCGGCGTCATCAAAGCCAGAACTGCGATCCTCGACCGGGAGAAATTGGGCCTCACCTTCGCCGCCTTCATGTTCGTCAGGACGCGCAGCCACTCCGCCGAATGGCTCGACAAGTTTCGAAAGAAAGTTCGCTCAATTCCCGAAGTCGTCGATTTCTACCGCGTTAGCGGCAATTTCGATTACCTGCTAAAAGTCGTCACGCGCGATATGGCGCATTTCGATCTTGTCTATCAAAGGCTTATAGACGGCATCGAGCTGGAAAGCGTCACATCCTATTTCGCCATGGAGGCGATCGAAGAAGCGCGCCCGATGCGTCTATCTTAAGCCGCTCGCCAAAGCGCGGAGATACGCCGAGCGTAATTAATGAAATTCTCAATGCGCCGCCGTCTCGACTTGTCGGGGCAAGCCGATCAATAAGCCCGTAGGGTGAATTGCACTCTGCTTTATGCGTCCTGCTTGCCTATTTCTCTATCGCGATTGGGCGCACATGTTCGACCAGCGCTCCCAGAAAACGCCCGGGCTCTTCAATCTGCACAAGGTGGGCGGAGTTTTCAAACCATACGATCTGTTTTTTGGGCGCGCGCACAGCGCGCAACCAACGTGCGGGCAATTCCGACGGGGTCGTATAATCATGACGTCCAAGCAACATGATCACCGGAAAATCTACATCAGTAATTTTATCGAAATTCGCAGACTCGAGATCTCTCAACAAAGGCTCAAGCGATATGGCGCTTCCAAGGCTGATTTTATCGACGTCTCCCAATTCATAATCTGGACTAAGACGAGCGACGCCTCGATCAAAATCATATGCGCTGCGGCCGTACATCAACGCCCCATAATGCACAGACCATCGCCGTTCAATCCCGATCTTTTCGATTAACGCCGAGCCGTCGATGTTTGGATAAGGCGCAATTGCGGCGAGATCAGCCAAGGCATCAGTGTTGTTATCCGCTTTCGCCTTATTGACGGTCCATTCATAACCGGCCTTTTCTCCCTCTGCGAAGTTGATAACCTGGCCGGTGCCGACATAGGCATGCACCCACTCCGGATGATCAAGCGCCATCCGAAGTCCGACATAGCTTCCCCATGATTGACCGAGGACGATCACTTTTTTGACGCCGAGATGCGCGCGCAAATGTGCTATAAGTTCGCCGCCGTCTTTGACAATCTGATCCGCCGTCAGATTTTCCGTGTCCGCAGCGTAACTCCGACCGGCGCCGCGCTGATCCCATTGCACGACAGTGAAATATTCTTCCCAGGGAGATTGAAAAATCCAGGCCAGAGGCATCTCCGGCGCCGCAGGTCCGCCATGTACAAACAGGAGCACCGGATTTTTCCGGTCGCGTCCGCGAATTGATATCCACTGCTCGACACCGCCCAAATTTACCGAATAACGCTCCTGCACGCCGTCAGGGGTGGTAATGCGAGTTACATTTGCAATCGTCGAACGCGCCGCCGCCAGCCCATCGTGCTGATCCGCAAGAACAAGGGGAGAAGCCAGCAGGCACATAATCCCCGCAAACAACGCAATAACATGGCGAACTGATGCAGAGAACTTGATACAAGGCATAATAAATCTTCCGTTGTCTCTAAATGGCTAAATGAACCTAATGCGGCCTAATCGCCGATTGCAATACGAATTTCTGCGCGGCCCGCCAATTTTATTTTAGTGACTAAGGCCAACATCAAGATGTTTGAATAACGGCGGTTGCAGCACGTCAAACGCGCTGCCTAAACTAAAACCAGAGATGAGCCGATTCCGCCGTTAGGTCGAACGTTCAAAAGCTCCAGAATTTTTGACGATGGACAATTTCACTATTATTTAACCGTTATCGCCCGAGGCGGCGCAGGCGCACTTCGCGATCTGGGCATTCATCGATGTATTGTTGATAAATCCGTGTGTTAACGGAAGGAAACAGAGCTATGCGCTTCAAATCACCTAGACATAACCGTCGCCGCTTCGCGCCCCGTGTCGTTGCATGCTTTATTCTGCTCCTGCCTGGATTGTGGGCGCAAGGCGCGAATGCCCGCGAGCGTGCTTCGGCGTTAACAGCCGATTCGCCATTCGCAACCGAAATCTACGCATTCCTTATGGAACAGGAAATTCTTAATCCTCCACCCTGCTCGACCGTATTTGTCGGCAGCTCCAGTATTCGTTTCTGGTTCACAGCGAATGACGACTTGCCGGACCGCCGAATCATCCGCCGCGGGTTCGGCGGGTCGGAACTGAGCGATGTAATCTATTATTTCGACCTGATCGTGGCGCCATTGAAACCGAAAGATATTGTTTTGTACGCCGGCGAAAATGATCTCTCACGCGGAAAATCTCCAGATGTCATTGCAGATGATATGCGAGAATTTATGGAGATGAAATCGAAAGCATTGGGAGACGCTCCCGTCTATTTCATATCCATTAAGCCGTCCCTCGACAGATCCATGGATAGGGAGAAACAGCAAGAAGCGAACAGGCGCATCAAAGCCATTGCCGAACAGCGGAATGATCTTGTGTACGTCGATGTCGCTTCGGCTATGTTCGGCAAAGACGGATTAAAGGATATATTTGTCCGTGACGGTCTGCATATGAATTCAGACGGTTATGCTATCTGGAAAGAGATTGTGTCGGCGGCGCTAGCAAAGGAGCCGCCGGCTACATCGCCCTATTGCAAATAAGACGTGAACTTTCCCGGCGCAAAAACACATTTTTCGTGCGTGTTTTTAAAATGCCGCCGTAGCAACGAAACGAAAACTCCGAGGCGAAATGTAATCCAGGATCTCGGCCTGCGTGACAGTCCAGGAAAAGGTGTTGGAAAGGTTTTGTATCTGCGCTCGCAACGTCACGTCTATATTGTCGAACTCGAGAGCATAGCGCACGCCAAGATTGGCGGTTAGATAGTCTGGCAATTGCGACTCCCGGCCCGAAGCGCCGGCCCGCCGCAATGCGCGCTGCGAAGAAATATATTCGATGCCCCCATCGAACGTGAGGCCGGGGATCGTCGCCGGCGAGTAGGACAGATTGGCGATCACCTTCAGGTCCGGAACACCGATTGGACGCTCTTTGCCTGTCTCGCCGCCGCCAACCGGCAGGGCCGCCGCGGCGTCGATGTAAACCCCGCCAGCGACGAGGCGAAGATTTTCATTAATGGAGCCGGAAACAGAAAGCTCAATTCCGCGATGTCGGACATCGCCAATCAGGCGGAACTCGTTCGTATCGGGCGACAAGCCTGGAAGCGGTTTGGTTGTATCAAAACCGGCGACGAAAGCCACGATATTGTTTGTCAATTCCGTTCGAATGCCGATTTCCTTTTGCGTGGACAATCCGGCGGGCAATATTTCATTAGCGTTCGCAGCGGTGGACGGCGCGCGCCCGGACTCCTCAAGACCGCGAGAATAGCTGCCATAAAGCTCCACTCCCGGCGACACGGTGACGGCGGCTCCGACATTGTAAAGCCAAGGCGCGCTCGTTGCGCCGGTCTCAACGCTCATCGAAATATCTTGGAATGTCCTTTCATATCTTGTTTTCATAACGCCGAGATTGAGCCGCACGCGATCGCCGATGAGCGCCTGATAACTTAATCCGAGTGAAATCTGATCGACCCGGTCGGCCAACAAAGCGCGTGTCGAGCCAAGGTCCGGCGGCGGTGCGGCGGCCGTCGGCGTACCGATGGGCGCTTCTCCCAGCGGCGCGTGCAATTCCCCGCCAAATTCGCTATGCGAACGCCGTAGCCTGCCATGCAGGGAAATGTCATGAACGCTTTTACCCATAGCACCGCGCCAACCCGCGATTGCTTCCGCCGAGATGGCGTCAAACGACTGCCTCGGCGAGGCTATCACGACACCGTCTGCCGCAAGCAGATCGGCGCCGATAGTAAAGAGCGTAGTATATTGTTCATCGAACACGGTTTGCGTCGCGACGAAAATACTCTCACCGCGCCAGCCGCCGCCAAAAGCGAATTCACTCGACGCTCCAATAATACGGCGGCGCGCGTCCGTCACCGCCCACGGCTGTCCGAGAAATCGGCGACGGTTGATACGAGGCGGTAGTCTGTCGACATTCTGGACGATTTGAAACTTTGACGCCGCCTCTTCCCGAAAACCATAGTCGCCAAAGAAAACCTTGAGGTCCACCCCTGCGGCCGGTTGCGCCTGGACAATACCAGCGACGATTAAATCACTGCTTTCGGCGCCTTGTGGCGTTTGGCCGACGATATTGGCGCCCATGCCGACCGATACGGCGTAATCTGAGTTTTTCGTTTTGAAATTTGCGAGAAGTTGAGTGTTAAGCGTACCGAAAGGCTCGGATCCAATCGTCAGTTCCTGCCGCGTCGGCGTTGTCAAGTCACGAAGCTTTATGTCGACAACGCCGGAAGGCCCCGGAAAATCAAGCGTAAGAGTGTTATAGCCAATTCGCACGTCTTGCCTTTCGACAAAAAAGCGGCTCGTACCTGCGCTGTTCACAAAATACGCGCCGTCGAAGCGGTAATTCCCCGCTGAAGAAAGGTCGAAGCCGCGAACCGAGTTCAGCGTGTAGATTCCAATAGATTCATCGCCAAATTGCGATCCAAACGCATCTTCGGCTTCCCTGAGCGCATCCGCAGTGGCTTGTGCGTGCGCATCGCCGGTTATCCAGAAACTGGAAAATACGGCAGAAAATAATATTACTGAAAATCTATTGCAATTCACGCACGCCTCCCGATCGAGAAGCATGGCAAATTGCAGAAATCCGAACCCACATCATTCCGTTTCTTGCGGAATATTTGTATCGCAGGAAACGGAAACTCTAACCTTCAGGAGCTATGTGACGCGCCGTGTGCATTTTGCACAGCGATTGATGGGGTTTAATATATAGTTTGCGCAGCGCTAGTCCGTCACGCTTGATATCTTGAGACGTGACCCCGATGGCTTATGGATTTAGTCTGATACACTTTCGGCGGGTTACGGCGCCATATTCGGATTAGTGGGCCGATGCGCGTGTAACTTGTCGGTTATTCAAGCATTCGGCGCGCAGCCGAAGACGCCGCCTGCTTCGTCGCCGAGTAATCGCGCGCCTCGACCTTCCCGCCGACATATTCGTCTACGGACATGACCAATCCCGGACCGGCGCGCCCGCACCTTCGCGCCTCACCGACTATTCAAGGTGAATAAGTCGTTTTCTACCGTCCGGTTCATTCACCCATATGCGAAGCTGTGTCCAGCGATGTAAATCATCAAGAACAAGAACGATATCAGAAAATTCCGGCATGCTTTCTTGCGACCAGACGGTCAGCCGTTCAAAGAACTGGGTGAACGCCGCGACCTCATCATCAGTCATGACAGCGCCGGTTCGTCCGCGCTTTGATCTCAGCTTTTTCTCCTGGAGCTGCCGCCACTCCACCACTTTTGCAAACGACGGCGCTACGAGACTGATCTGGAAGTTCAACTTGCGGAATAGCTCTGCATACTCCTCAGCCAACAGTTTATTTGCACGCCGCCGCCAAACGCCTTCACTATCCTTAATACGTTCAAGATCGTTAACCGGAACGAGCAAATCCGCATCGGATTGAGGTGGCACACCAACGCACCAACCTTCAAGGATGATAAGATCCGGGCGCCCCGTAAAATATTTACAATCCGACGGCGCAGACGGTTCATCGAGCGCCTTGTCGAATTTCGGTATTAGGGTTTTCTCGCCCGGCCCTGCGTGTCTTAGTTTTTCGATAAGACACAGGCTACTTTGCACATCATGGGTTCCAGGCGCGCCGCGAACTGAAAACAGAGGATGAAATTCACGTGCGAGGCGGTCGCGCACCTCCCTTCCGTAATAAAAATCGTCTATAGAAATGACAACAGATCGCAGTTCGAATGCAAGTTGAAATCCATACGCCAATAATCTGGCGAATGTTGATTTTCCCGAACCTTGCGGCCCATTCACGCCGATTATCGGGCAGTCCACTCCTTCGCAGGATTTTCTCGCGTTTTGCAGTATCGTCCGAAGATATTTCCGCGCATCCTGTGCATATGCACCCGGAAGCTTCTCTGCTTGGACGTAGGCAACGACAGTTGCTTCCAGAACCGTCCAAAACTCTTCATCAGAATAGGTTGCTTTCGTCACTCAAATCTAGCTGTGGTTAAGAAATTCGCAAACAGCCCGCTGCGTTTGGGAGGTTATCGATAAATCATTGACTTGCATGAAGCCGTGCACGCCGCCCGCGACAGGCAGGATGGACGCCCGCCCTCCCGCAGAGATCCATCTGCCAGCCATCAAGAATGTGTCGTCCAGAAGCGGATCAAGCGTGCCGACTGTAAATATTGCAGGCGGCATGCCAGTCAGATCCGCGTGGATCGGCGAAAGCGCCTTGTCCGACAACGGTCGCCCTCCGGCGAATTGCTGCGCATACCATTCAAGACTTTCTGTAGAGAGCGGCAAATTCAACTCGCCCCACGCACGGGCGCTCGGCGATAATGCCAGATCATAAAATCCATAAAGGAGGTTCGCCGCAGAAAACGGCATGCGCCGATATCGATCGCGCGCCTTCAAGAGAGTCATAACCGCCAGATGTGCACCGGCTGAATCCCCGCCGATATAAAGTCGCTCTGCATTCAAGGATTGCGCACCTTCTTCGATCAGCCAACACGCAACGTCTTCACAATCATCTGGCGCAGCAGGAAACGGATTTTCCGGCGCTAGCCGGTAATTCACACTCATCGTAGTCAAATTACAGTTTTCCGCCAGAAACAAATTCTGTTCATCATAATGATGCGCCGCGCCAAACACCCACCCGCCGCCATGAAAATGCAAGTAAACGCCACGCGGCTCTTTCGCCTCTATGATCCTGACAGAAATGTCGCCTGAGCGCCCATTAATAACTTGCTCTCGCGCAGTCTGAACGATCCTGTACTCACCAAAAACCCCCTCACCCGCCTCACGACGCGCCCTCTCATCATCGAGATGAGTCGTGTGAATACCGCGGAATGATGAAAGCCGCTGCGCAAACCGCCTATTGAACTCAACAACATCGGCGGGCGCGGCGCCATCTCCCATGATTAATGCCGGTCTTGTATTCATAAGTACTTTCGTCAATTTTCAGTGGACGGGCCGGTCCTTTGCCCGATTTCCGCGCCTCTCCCTAGACTTAGAGTTCTGGGTGCTGATCGTGCCAATCTGTTTTCGATTGAAACAGCCTGACAGCGCCTAACAGCGATCGTTCGCCCAGTATTGGGCCTAACAGTTGCAGTGAGACCGGAGGACCATTCACCGCCTTTGACGCAGGGAACACCATCGCCGGAATGCCGGCGAAATTCACCGGCCAGTTAAAACCATAGAGATTATTAGTGCTCGCGCGATCAGCAAGGGCGATAATTCGCTCGTGTGTCGCTTCATCCCAGGGAATAACCGGCGAAAGAAACAGATCTATCTGATCGAACATTTCCGCCACGCGCCCAGCGAATGCAGCCCGTTTCTGCAAAATCGCCGGATAGTCTATCACATCTACGGATCGCGCAATTTCAAAGATAAACGGCATGTTCACTGGATCGTAGGCGCCGCGATTTTTGGCGAAATTCTCTTTGTGAACGCCCGCAATTTCAACGAACAACGCCTCAAACCACAAAGCTTCAATTTCTGAGATGTCGGGGAATTCGAATTCGCGAATAGCCGCGCCGCAGCGAGTAAACACCGCCAGCGCGTCTTCGAGCGCGGCCCGGGTTTTCTTCTCGACCCCGCGCTTTTCCATTAGGGCCGGGTCGAACCCTATAACGACGCCTTTTAGATTACGCGGCGCATTCGCGGTAAAATCCTGCGGCGCAAGCTGCATACAGGTTGGATCATTTGAATCGCGGCCGGCGATAGCACTGAGAACGATCGCACAATCCTCGGCGGAGCGCGCAACCGGTCCGAAAGTGTCAAGGCTGGGCGCCAAGTCGTATACGCCGAAACGCGAGACCAGCCCGTATGTGACTTTTAGCCCTGTCAGTCCATTTTGCGCGCACGGATAACGCAATGAACCCGCCGTATCTGATCCAAGCGACGCGAAACAAAGGCCTGCCGCTGTCGCAACCCCTGAGCCGCTCGACGACGCGCCTTCATAAAGGTCGCCTCTCCAGGGATTGACCGGCCGCACGCATGAAGGGGAATAGACATTCCCGGCCGCCCCCTCTGTCATTGCAAGCTTGCCGAGCATAACGGCGCCGGCAGCGTCAAGTCGCTCTACAACGGTGGCGCTATAGTCCGGAAGGAAGTCCGCGCAAAAATCGAGCCCGCCGGCGGTCGGCGAGCCGGCGACATAGAAAAGATCCTTCAATGCGATCGGAATACCATGCAGCGGCCCCCTATAGATATTTGACCGGATTTCCTCCTCAGCCTGGCGCGCCTGACGAAGCGCGCGCTCCTTCGTTAGAAGAACAAATGCATGCAAGCCAGGATCGATATCGTTAATCCGCTCGAACTGATGTTTGGCAAGTTCAACCGGAGATATTTTTCGGCGACGAATGAGCGAGGCGACCCTGCTCAAACTTTCGTAGTGGAGTGACTTCAACGACATCTGCGTTTTCAACTCGGCTTGATGCAATTCCAATCGAACAAAACGGTCCGCACGCTCGTAGATCTGCGTCCGGGCGAAACGGTCATCCGCCTGAGATGCAATCTTTGCGTGACCCGAAAGCCAGGTCCAGCTCGCGGATCACGCTACGGCGCTAATCAGTACGCACCAAACCGATAAGTCACTTCAAATCCGAATGACCGTCTTTGGCTGTTGATCAAGGCCGGCTGAGAACAACAACCAGCTATGTCATTGAGATATAAAATCCAGTGCTCATCGGTTAAGTTGCGCGCCCAGGCCGCAACTTCCCATTGCCCCGACAGCGGCGCCAGAGCGAGACGCACATCTACTGTCGCATACCCCGGCAGGGTCGAAACCGGCGTTGGCGGATACTCAGCCTGATAATCGGATGAAAACTTGCCGTTAAACGACAATGTGCTTTCAAGCTCCCGACCGATCGGGAACGAGTAATCGACGAACCAGCTTCCCGACCATTCCGGAGCGTACACCAACTGCTGGCCAAGCAGCGCCTCGTTGCCTATCGCCACATCGACAATTTCGCTGTCCTGCCAGGCGGCGGCTACGCCGAATTGCAACCCCGCTGTCGGTGCGACCACTAAATCTGTTTCGACGCCGAACACCTCGGCGTCCGCACCATTTTGGAACCGGAATACAGGCTGCGGAACGTTCTCGTTTATCTGAAGAATAATGTCTTCATAATCATAATAGTAAAACGAAGTATTCCAGCGGACGCGATTGTCGAGGAACTGCGATTTGAACCCAGCCTCCACCGCTTTCAGATTTTCTTCGTTGAATCCTTCAAGTTCGTTCTGGTTAAACGTCCAAGTGCCGGTGAATCCGCCACCCTTAAAGCCGGTCGTATAGCTCGCGTAGAGCATCGCCGAATCGGTAAGGTGGTAATTCACGCCGACTTTGTAGTTGACTTTTTCCGCACGAACGGAGTCATCTGCAAAGGCCAATTGAGCAACAAAACTTTCTGGTGGAATTTCGTATGGCGCGAGGTTCGCCGGCACGTTGTGAGCTTGCGTACCGCCGAGGAAAGAACGATCCTCTATCGAGTAGCGCAGACCGGCCAAAATGCTCAACTGATCGGTCAGCGCGTATTCGCCTTGCCCGAACACGGCAAAAGCATCGGTTTTCTGGGTGTAGATATTCGGAAAATACCCGCCGAATAGCGGCCAGATCGCATGCAGCACCGCGTCGACCTCATCGGTCGCAAAGGACGTCCCGATGGTCCAGCTCAGAGGCGTCGTTTCGCTCGAGGTCAATCGAATCTCTTCGCTGAACGATTGGTGGTCGAGGTCATAAAAAATATCGAGCAACACCGGCGGCGAGAAATCCGCATCTTCCCCGTCGAAACGATTGACATCGAGATATCCGGTGACCGACGTAAGGGTCGCAAAGCTGAAATCCAGATTCCCAGTTACGATCGTTCCAAAACTCTTCACACGGGAATTGTTCACGACGCCCGGATTGTTGGTGTAGAAATCGCCGTCATTTGGCACGCCTTCGAATCCGACGCAGCCGGTGACGACGCCGTTTTTGATTACATCTCCGTTAGCGTAGGCGCTGCACAAAGCCCCAAATGTTCCGGGCACATAGCCGGTCGCATCGTAGGAAAAGGCGTCGCCGTAGGTGTTGCCTTCCTGATCCTCCACTCCCCCGAAAACCGATATGTTGACATCGAAATTTTCTGTCGGGCGCCAGGCGAGTTGTCCGCGCACAGACCACCACTCATCAATGCCGCCAACCTCACGATTGTAGAAGGAGTTGAAGCCATCCCCTCCCGATTGGGTTCTGAAAAAGCCTGATAAGCGATAGGATAACGTATCGCTGACGGGACCGCTCACATATGCGTCAATGTCCGCTCGCGAATGCCGCGCGGCGCCGGCGGTAATCCCGGCTTCAAACTCTTCTGTAGGTTTCCTGGTGTAGAAGTTCACCGTACCGCCGGTAGTGTTGCGTCCGAACAGCGTACCCTGCGGCCCTTTTAACACTTCCACTCGTTCAAGATCGAACAGGCCGAAGTTCAAAAAATTCATCGACGGTAGGAAAACCTCGTCAATATGGACGGCGACAGGCGAAGAATTGTTTGTCGTAAAGTCATTGAGGCCGATGCCGCGAATGGAGTAATTCGCTGCGGCTCCGCCAGACGCCCCTGGGCTGACAAACAGCCCCGGCGTCATCCCTGCAACATCTTCCGGCGCATCCCAGCCGAATTTTTCGATCTGCTCGGCGCCATAGCTGTTGATCGTAATCCCGACGTCTTGTGCGCTTTGCGCCCGCTTCTGCGCCGTCACGACCAGCTCATCGATCCCCGCCGTTTTTTCGCTTTCGGCGCCTTGCGCATTCGCTTGGCTGATGCCGCCCGTAGCGGCGAGTAGTGCAATTACGGACGCCCCCCGCCCCGCAAACCAGGCGGCCTTTCGACTTAGCTTTTGGCACTTCGTCATATTCACCCTCCACGCTCATAATGACGCCCGATCATTGTGATATATATCTGATATATCTGTAATAGATGTCTGGAATATATTGATGAATTTGTCAATACCCTTGCAAACAAGCGGTTTTCGCGCCGTCACGAAAGCGAATACCGGTTCGTCAGGTAAAGCGCAGGACACAACAATTGATGCCGACAATTTTAGAGCCGTTCGCGGCGCCCACCCGGAAAACGCAAACAAAAGCCGACAAGGCCTACGAAGTCCTGCTTGAGGCGATTGTCACGCTAAAACTCTCCCCAAATGCATCGGTCACAGAAGCCAACATTATCGATTTATGCGGCGTCGGGAGAACGCCGGTTCGCGAAGCGCTTCATCGGCTCGAAACCCGAGGATTGCTCAAGGTCAACCCACGCCAAGGCATCGTGATCGCGCCTATCGATATCTTCAATCAACTGAACCACATTGAAGTAAGGCGATATTTGACCGTTCTGCTCGCCAAATGCGTAATTGCGAGGGCGAGCGACAAAGATCTCAATACCGTTCGCCGACTTGCGGCCGAAGTGGAAAAGTTCAACGGCCCTCAAGATCTCGATCTATTCGTAGCAAAAGCTGCGAAGCTGCAATA
Organism: Parvularculaceae bacterium; assembly: GCA_020446945.1. Classification (GTDB taxonomy): domain Bacteria; phylum Pseudomonadota; class Alphaproteobacteria; order Caulobacterales; family Parvularculaceae; genus Amphiplicatus. Next base: position 118,469 of record JAGRDS010000010.1, on the reverse strand, counting down.
CGCATTGCATGGAATGAGTAAAAATCCCGTCCTTGCCGAAATGCTGGAAACGATATTTACCGCCTCGCGCAGATTTTGGTACGCATACGGACGGGAGTACGGCGATGTTCGCACCGGCAACATACATCACACCAAACTGGCCGACGCAATAATAGAACGCGATGAGGAAAAAGCATTAAGAGCGGTCAACGCGCATATGGATTACCTTGAGGAATTCACCAAAGCCGTCGTTCAGCAAAAAACCGTGAAGTAATTTTATAATTGCGACATCTTATTGGCGCAAAAATTTATCAGTATACACTTGAACAGCGCCAATGATAGTTTTGCAATTATCACCCTGCGCTATTCAGGGATCGGATCCATGAAATGATTTGCCTCGGCTGCGAGACGTGATTCAAATTCTCCGAAAGAGAATTTTGATGAGCGATTATTTTCTCTGGCTGAAGATGGCGCAGGTTACGTCCTCAGCATGCCAAACCTTATTCCTCGAACAAAAGATGCCGCTTCCCTTCAGGCTGCGTTTGAGGGGAAAAGCCACCTTTGCGCTTCAAATCGTTTCGCCAATTCACGATTGCGGATCGTCGATCAGATTGTTCGGTTTGGCGAGGCGTTCGAGATCGCCGGGCTGGGTCAAAGTAACCGAGCCGCCATTAACAACGACGCCGTAAGCCTTCAGTGACGCAAATGCGCGCGACAGGTTTTCCGGGCTCATGCCCAACAGCGAGGCTAGCGTCTTTTTCTCGATCGGCAGTTCGATTTCAGCGCAACGGTCATGCGTTTCGCTCAATTGCAACAGGTAGTTTGCGAGACGCTCGACGCCGGATCGCAGCTTTACATTTTTTTGCGACTTTACGACTTCCCGAAAACTCGCGGAAAGCTCATTGACCATAGCGGCGCCGAACACGCGGTCTTCAGCCATCATCGCCCTGATATTGCCGGACGGAATCATCAATATGCTAGAAGGCTGAAGCGTGCGCGCGGACATCAGATAAGGCGCGTCTTTGATGACGGCCGCAAGAATGAACGTCGAAACCGGGCGCGCGATCGACATCGTCGTTTCGCGGTCGCGCCAGGTGCTGAAAAGCTCAACGCCCCCCTCAATTACGATATGCAGGAAATCGGCCGGCTCGCCTTCGCTTATCAGTACAACATGCGCCGGGAAGCGCTGAAGATAGCACCCCGCCAGCAGGCGATCGATGGCGGCTTCCGGCATATCGCGGAACAGGCTTAACTTTTTGATCTGGTCGCGATCTTCGTGCCGCATCAGTGATTCGTGTTCCCTGGCCGCTTTATCGCAATTTGCCTTTCGCTTGATTAATGTCAAGTCAAAATCGGCGTCATGGCAAGTGCGCGTATGCAGAATTGAGCCGGTCGAAAAAACCAAATCAAAGCCTCCATTTGTTTTGAACCCCGGCGTCGAAGCTTTTGATTTTGATCAAAAAAGAAAATGCGCCAGCTCCCACGGTCTCGTCCATCAGTCGCGCATTCGGTTCGCGCGCCAACGATGGACAACCCGGATGACCACTCTCGAAACAGTAAAACCGAGCGAACGCCGCCAGGCCCTCGTGACAAGCACGATCGCGTTTACAGCCTGTTTCGCGGTCTGGACGATTTTTTCGATTATCGGCGTTCAGATCAAAAGCAATCTGGGCCTGAGCGAAACGGAATTCGGCCTGCTGGTTGGAACGCCGATTCTAACCGGTTCGTTGAGCCGGCTTCTGCTTGGAATCTGGACGGACCAATATGGCGGCAGGCGCGTTTACGTCGCCGTGATGATTTCGGCGGCGCTTGCGACGCTTGGCTTGACCCAGGCTGAAACCTATTTCCAGTTTCTTCTCGCCGCTCTTGGCGTCGGTATTGCCGGCGGGTCGTTCGCGGTCGGAATTGCATATGTTTCGAAGTGGTATCCGGCGGAAAAACAAGGCGCCGCCCTCGGCATATTCGGCGCGGGCAATGTCGGCGCAGCGCTGACGAAATTCGTCGCGCCTTTCGTCATGATTGCCTATGGCTGGCAGGCTGTCGCACAGATATGGGCGGGCGCGCTTGCGGTCATCGCGGTTCTCTTCTGGATTTTTACGAAAGACGATCCCGCACTCGTCGCCCGGCGCAAAGCCGGCATCAAGGCGAAGGGCGCGCTTTTACAAATGGAGCCGCTCAAGCGGCTGCAGGTCTGGCGCTTTTCACTCTATTACTTTTTCGTGTTCGGCGCTTTCGTCGCGCTGGCGCTGTGGCTGCCGCGCTACCTTGTCGGCGTATATGATTTCGACATCAAGAAAGCGGGGATGATCGCGGCGTTATATTCGATCCCCGCCAGCCTTTTCCGCGCCTATGGCGGCTATCTGTCAGACAGGGTCGGCCCCAGAAAGGTGATGTACTGGACCTTCGCCGCGTCAATCATCTTCCTCTTCATGCTGTCCTATCCGAAAACGGATTACATCATCCACGGCATTGACGGGCCAATCGCGTTTTCCACGGAAATGGGCGTCATTCCATTCATCATCTGCATTGTGGGCCTCGGCTTTTTCATGTCGCTCGGCAAGGCCGCAGTCTACAAGCATATTCCGGTCTATTATCCCGACCATGTCGGCGCTGTCGGCGGCCTTGTCGGAATGATCGGCGGTCTTGGCGGTTTCGTTCTGCCGATTCTCTTCGGCGTCATGAATGATCTGACCGGCATCTGGACTAGCTGCTTTATGTTGCTTTTCGCGCTGGTCGGCGTCGCGCTGCTCTGGATGCACCTTTCCATCCTGCACATGGAACGCAAGGCGCTCGCAAAAGAGCTTGGCGAGCTGCCGGAATTCCCCGAAATGCAGGAAATCCACACGAAGGAACGCGGCGAAGCCATCTCGCCGGTTCTCGAAGACTGGCGACCCGAGGATGAAAAATTCTGGAACGAAAAGGGCCGGAAAATCGCGAACAGAAACCTGTGGATTTCGATTCCCGCGCTCCTGCTCGCATTTGCGGTCTGGATGGTCTGGTCGGTTGTCGTTGCGAAGCTGCCGTCAATCGGATTCGACTATTCAACCGACCAGCTATTCTGGCTGGCGGCTCTGCCCGGCTTGTCCGGCGCGACTTTGAGAATCTTCTACTCATTCATGGTGCCGATATTCGGCGGACGCCTCTGGACGACGATGACGACCGCCTCCCTGATGATTCCGGCGTTCGGAATCGGATACGCGGTTCAAAATCCGAATACGCCCTATTTTATCTTCCTGGTTCTGGCGCTTCTTTGCGGGCTTGGCGGCGGAAATTTCGCCTCGTCAATGGCGAATATCTCCTTCTTCTTTCCGAAGAAGGAAAAAGGAAACGCACTCGCTCTCAATGCGGGACTTGGCAATCTCGGCGTTTCGGTGATGCAGTTCGCCGTCCCTCTCGTCATCACGGCGGGCGTCTTCGGCGCCCTCGGCGGCGATTCGCAAACGACAAAGGAAGGCGGCGAGTTGTGGCTCCAGAACGCCGGATTTATCTGGGTGCCGTTCCTTATGGGTTCGACGGCGCTGTCCTGGTTCGGCATGAACGATATTGCGGCCGCGAAAGCCTCGTTCGCAGAACAGTCGATAATATTCCAGCGCCGCCACAACTGGATCATGTGCATTCTCTATACCGGCACATTCGGTTCGTTCATCGGGTATTCCGCCGGTTTCCCGCTGTTGATGAAAACGCAGTTTCCGGATGTGAATGTGCTGAAATTCGCCTTTCTCGGACCGCTTGTCGGCGCGCTGTCACGCTCAATGACGGGATGGGTCTCAGATAAGTTCGGCGGCGGGCGCGTCACTTTCTGGGTCTTTCTCATGATGATCGTCGGCGTCGCCGGCGTCCTCTACTTCCTCAGCGTGAAAGACCAGCCGGGGGCATTCGTCGGCTTTTTCGCGATGTTCATGTTCCTTTTCTTCGCAACCGGCGTCGGCAACGCATCTACATTCCAGATGATTCCGATTATCATGCGCGAGGAATTGTCGCGCCTGATGCCCCATCTTAATGCGACGGAACGGGTTCGGCAGGCCGAAAAGGAATCGGCTGCGATCATTGGTTTTACTTCAGCGATCGCGGCTTACGGCGCATTCTTCATTCCGAAATCCTACGGCACATCGATCTCGATGACCGGCGGACCGGATGCGGCGCTATTTGGTTTCCTGATTTTCTATCTTGTCTGCGCGGCGATCACCTTCGTAATGTACACGCGCAAAGGCGCCATGCTCCACGACATAGAGCGCGGGCGCCGCACTTCCGCTTCCACCAACCTCCCCCAAGGAGAACCGGCATGAGCCATCTCTTAAATCGCCTGACTTTCTTTAAAAATCGCGTCGGAGAGTTCTCCGGCGGGCACGGCGTCGTCACCAAAGACGATCGATCATGGGAGGACAGCTATCGAAAGCGGTGGCAGCATGACAAGATCGTCCGTTCAACGCACGGCGCGAACTGCACCGGGTCATGCAGCTGGAAGATTTACGTAAAAGGCGGGATCGTCACATGGGAGACGCAGCAGACCGACTACCCGCGCACGCGGCCTGACCTGCCCAATCATGAACCGCGCGGGTGTTCGCGCGGGGCGAGCTATTCCTGGTATTTGTATAGCGGCAACCGGCTGAAGCATCCGCTAGTTCGAAGCCGCCTTTTGAAATTATGGCGCGAGGCGCGTGCGACCAAAACGCCGATTGCGGCATGGAAATCTATAGTCGAAGACCCAGCCAAGCGCGCCGACTATGTGAAACAAAGGGGCCTTGGCGGATTCGTTCGCGCAAACTGGGAGGAAGTGAACGAAATCATCGCCTCGGCGAACGCCTATACTACGAAAACCTACGGACCAGATCGCGTTTTCGGCTTCTCGCCGATTCCGGCGATGTCGATGGTCTCCTATGCCGCCGGATCGCGGTATCTTTCGCTGCTCGGCGGCGTCTGCATGAGTTTTTACGACTGGTATTGCGACCTGCCGCCCGCTTCACCCATGACGTGGGGCGAGCAAACCGACGTTCCAGAAAGCGCGGATTGGTACAATTCCGGCTTTTTGATGCTTTGGGGATCGAACGTTCCGCAAACGCGAACGCCCGACGCGCATTTCTATACGGAAGCGCGTTACAAGGGCGCGAAAAGCGTCGTCATCTCGCCCGACTATTCAGAAGCGTCGAAATTCGGCGATATCTGGCTTTCGCCGAAACAAGGAACCGACGCCGCGCTCGCAATGGCGTTCGGCCATGTGATCCTGAAAGAATTCTACGTCGACCGGCAGGCGCCTTATTTCCTCGACTACGCCCGAAAATACACCGACATGCCGATGCTGGTTCGTTTGCACAAAAAAGACGGACGTCTTTTGCCTGACCGGCTCCTTCGCGCCAGTGATTTCGACGGCGCGCTGAACGAGGACAACAATCCCGAATGGAAAACAATCGCCATCGACAATAAATCCGGCGCCATCGTCTGCCCGCGCGGGTCAATCGGCTTTCGCTGGGGCGAACAGGGAAAATGGAACCTCGAAGAACGCGCGTCCGACGGTGCGGAAACCGAGTTGGGCCTGTCGCTCAAGGGACGTGAAGATCAGTTCGCGAAAGTCGCATTTCCCTATTTCGGAAATCGCGAACACGATCATTTCCATGGGACGAACCACCCCGATATTATCGAACACAATATTCCGGTGAAAAAACTCGCCCTCGCAGACGGCGAAACGCTGGTTGCGTCCGTTTATGATCTTTTTGTCGCAAATTACGGGGTCGATCGCGGGTTCGATGATGAAAATACCGCAAAGACCTATGACGATGACGCGCCTTATTCGCCTGCATGGCAAGAGCGCATCACCGGCGTGCCGCGCGATAAAGTCATCGCCGTCGCGCGCGCATTCGCCGACAATGCGGAAAAGACCAATGGCAAATCAATGGTCATCCTGGGAGCCGGGTTGAACCACTGGTACCACATGGACATGAATTACCGCGGCATTATCAACATGCTGGTAATGTGCGGTTGCATCGGACAGTCGGGCGGCGGCTGGTCGCATTATGTCGGACAGGAAAAGCTGCGTCCGCAAACTGGATGGCTGCCGCTGGCCTTTGCGCTCGACTGGAATCGTCCGCCGCGGCAGATGAACTCAACGTCCGCCTGGTACGCGCATACGGATCAATGGCGTTACGAAACGCTGAATATTGACGAGATCATTTCGCCGCTTGCGCCGGACGGCGAATGGTCCGGCAGTCTGATCGACTTCAACGCCCGCGCCGAGCGCATGGGCTGGCTGCCATCCGCCCCGCAGCTGGAGCGAAACCCGCTGCACATTGCAAAAGAGGCCGCCGCAGCCGGAATGGAGGCGAAAGATTTCGTCGCACAGGAACTGAAATCCGGCCGGCTTTCCATGTCCTGCGACGATCCGGACGCGCCCGTTAACTGGCCGCGCAATCTGTTTGTCTGGCGCTCGAACCTGTTGGGCTCGTCCGGCAAGGGCCACGAATATTTCCTCAAGCACCTGCTTGGAACAACGCACGGCGTACAAGGAAAAGATCTCGGCGCCGCCGGCGGACAACCGCCGACGGACGTCAAATGGCGCGAGGACGCGCCGGAAGGAAAACTGGACCTTCTCGTTACGATCGATTTTCGCATGTCGACGACATGCGTTTATTCCGACATCGCCCTGCCGACAGCGACCTGGTACGAGAAAAACGACCTGAACACTTCGGATATGCATCCCTTTATCCATCCGCTCACCAACGCGGTGGACCCCTTGTGGGAGGCCCGGAGCGATTGGGAGATTTTCAAAGGTATCGCGAGGAAATTTTCCGAAGTCGCGCCGGAAGTTCTCGGTGTTGAAAAGGATGTCGTGCTCGTACCTATCCAGCACGACAGTCCCGGCGAACTGGCCCAGCCTTTGGGTGTAAAAGACTGGAAACATGGCGAGGTTGACCCGGTTCCCGGAAAGACAATGCCCGCCGTCGCGGTCGTCGAACGCGATTATCCAAATCTCTACAAGCGCTATACGGCGCTCGGCCCGCTTCTGGAGAATGCCGGAAACGGCGGCAAAGGAATTTCGTGGAACACCGAACACGAGGTTGCGCTATTGAAATCTCTCAACGGCGTCGTAACGGACGAAGGCCCCACAAAGGGCATGGCGAAGATTGAGAGCGATATCGATGCGGCCGAAACTATTTTAATGCTCGCGCCGGAAACAAACGGCGACGTCGCGGTCAAAGCTTGGGAGGCTCTGTCAAAATCGACCGGGCGCGAACATGCGCATCTCGCCATTCCGAAGGAGGATGAAAAAATCCGCTTTCGCGACATTGTTTCCCAACCACGCAAAATTATTTCGTCGCCAACCTGGTCGGGAATCGAGTCCGAGAATGTGTGCTACAACGCCGGCTACACGAATGTACACGAGTTGATCCCCTGGCGCACGCTGACAGGGCGCCAGCAGCTATATCAAGATCACCTCTGGATGCGCGCGTTCGGCGAGGCGCTGTGCGTCTACAGGCCGCCGATCGACACGAAAACGACAGGTCAGCGCAAACCGAACGGCGAGAAGGAAATTCTGCTGAACTTCATCACACCTCACCAGAAATGGGGAATTCACTCGACCTATACCGACAATCTTTTAATGCTCACACTATCGCGCGGCGGGCCGATCGTGTGGATCAGCGAGGATGACGCGAATGACGCCGGCATCGTCGATAATGATTGGGTGGAGGCATACAATTCGAACGGCGCGCTGACGGCGCGCGCGGTCGTATCCCAACGGGTGAAACCGGGGATGATCATGATGTATCACGCCCAGGAGAAAATCGTGAACGCGCCGGGTTCTGAAGTAACCGGACATCGCGGAGGCATTCACAACTCAGTCACACGCACCGTCTTGAAGCCGACTCATATGATCGGCGGTTACGCGCACCAGGCGTATGGGTTCAACTATTACGGAACGGTCGGATCAAATCGCGACGAATTCGTCATCGTCCGGAAGATGAAGAAAGTCGATTGGCTCGATACCCCAAACCAGGCCATGGAGGCAGCCCAATGAAAGTCCGCGCTCAACTTTCGATGATTTTGAACCTGGACAAGTGTATCGGCTGTCACACCTGTTCAGTTACATGCAAAAACGTCTGGACCAGTAGAGAGGGTGTTGAATACGCCTGGTTCAACAATGTCGAGACGAAACCCGGCATTGGTTTTCCAGACGACTGGGAAAACCAGGCGCGCTGGAATGGCGGCTGGAAACGCAAGTCCAACGGTAAGCTGGAACCCAAGCTCGGCGGAAAACTTTCCGTCCTGTCGAAAATATTCGCCAATCCGGATCTTCCCGAGATCGACGATTATTATGAACCATTCACCTTTGACTACGACCATCTGCAAAAAGCGGCGGAAACGAAAGCCTTTCCGACGGCGCGGCCGCGCTCGCTCATTACCGGCGAGCGGATGGAGAAAATCAACAAGGGGCCGAACTGGGAGGAGATTCTAGGCGGGGAATTTTCCAAAAGATCTGCCGACTACAATTTCGACAAGGTCGAAAAGCACATATACGGCCAGTTCGAAAATACATTTATGATGTATTTGCCGCGACTTTGCGAGCACTGCCTTAATCCGACCTGTGTCGCAGTTTGTCCGTCCGGCGCTATTTACAAGCGCGAGGAGGACGGCGTCGTCCTGATCGACCAGGACAAGTGNNTGCCGCGGCTGGCGCATGTGCGTTTCCGGCTGTCCATACAAAAAAATCTATTACAACTGGAACACCGGGAAGTCGGAGAAATGTATTCTCTGCTACCCGCGGCTGGAGGCTGGGCAGCCTACGATCTGTTCTGAAACCTGCGTCGGGCGCATTCGCTATATCGGCGTCGTCCTCTATGACGCCGATCGTATCGAGCAAGCCGCGTCGGTCGAAAAAGAAACAGACCTCTATCAGAGCCAACTCGACATCTTCCTCGATCCGAATGATCCAAAGGTTCAGGAAGCTGCGCGCGCGGAAGGCATTCCCGACGCATGGCTGGAAGCGGCGAGAAAGTCACCCATCTGGAAGATGGCGATGGAGTGGAAGATCGCCTTCCCCCTCCATCCGGAATACCGCACCTTGCCGATGGTCTGGTACGTTCCGCCGCTGTCGCCGATTCAATCGATGGCTGAGGCCGGCGCATTCGGCGAAAAAGGCGCAATGCCGAATGTACGCTCATTGCGCATTCCGATGCAGTATCTCGCCAATTTGCTGACAGCCGGCGACGAGGAGCCGGTCGCCAAGGCGCTCGAAAAGCTGATCGCGATGCGCGCCTATATGCGCTCCATACACTACGAAAGCGCAGAAGATGCGAGCCTGCCCGGCAAGGTCGGCATGACGCCGGATCAGGTTCGGGAAATGTATCAGCTGATGGCGATCGCAAATTACGAAGATCGCTTTGTCATCCCGACTTCGCACCGCGAATACGCCGAAAACGCCTATGACTTGCGCGGCGGATGCGGCTTTTCCTTCGGCGAGGGATGCGGCGAGCCAAAAAATGCGCCGCAATGGACAGGGCTGTTCGCCAAGTCGCAAAAAGAGGAGAACGCATAGTGGCCAACACGTTCAAGGCGCTTTCCGCTCTTCTTTCCTACCCGAACGGCGAGTTGAAAGCAGCGGCGCAGGAAATTCGCGCTACGCTGCGGTCTGACGGACTTGCGCCGAAATGGATTATCGAACGCCTCGACGGCCTTATCGGCGAGATCGAATCCACCGACCTGATGGAGCTTCAGGAACGTTACGTCTTCTTGTTTGACCGGACGAGATCACTCTCGCTTCACCTGTTCGAGCATGTTCACGGTGAATCGCGCGACCGCGGCCAGGCGATGGTCGATCTGAGAACATTATACGAAGCCTCGGGCCTTGATATCGATGGGCGCGAGCTACCGGATTTCCTTCCGATGTTTCTCGAATATTTATCGCTTCGCCCCGTAGACGAAGCGCGGGCCCTGCTTGTCGAGCCGATTTCCGTGATCGCCGCACTGCGTGAACGCCTCGCGCGGCGAAAATCCCCCTATGCGACGGTATTGCGCGCGCTTGAAGCAATCGCCGCCGGCGAACCGTCCGCAAAGGAACTCGATGAATTAAGAAAGGCGCCGGACGACGATCCGAATGATTTTGCGGCGCTTGACGCGCAATGGGAAGACAAACCGGTGACATTCGGGCCCGGCGATGCGGCGTGCGATTCGCAGCAAATCGCACAATCGAGGAGATGACGCAATGAAAGAATTCCTGAATCAGTTCCTGTTCGGGTACTATCCCTATATCTGTCTCGCAGTATTTTTTATCGGATCGATTCTTCGGTTCGAGCACGGACAGTACTCATGGCGTTCAGGCTCAAGCCAACTGCTGAGGCGCAGACAGCTTGTCGTCGGAAGCGTCCTCTTCCATCTCGGCATTCTGGTTATTTTCTTTGGCCATCTGGTCGGATTGCTGACGCCGATCGCCGTCTTTGACGCGCTTGGCATATCGCATGGCGCGAAACAACTTCTCGCCATCATAGCCGGCGGCGGCGCGGGGCTTTTCTGTTTAGTCGGCATCGCAATGCTGACCCACCGCCGACTTTTCGACGCCCGGATCCGCGCGACATCGAGTTTCGGCGACACCGCGATCCTTCTCATCCTGTTCGCACAGCTTTTACTCGGGCTCGGAACGATCCCGGTTTCGATGCAACATCTCGACGGCCACGAGATGACGAAATTCATGGAATGGGCGCAACGCATCTGGACATTCCGCGGCGGCGCCGCACCGCTTATCGCCGATGTTCATCCGGTATTCAAAGCACACCTGACGCTCGGGCTGACGATATTCCTCGTCTTTCCCTTCACGCGCCTTGTTCACATCTTTTCGGCGCCGGTTTGGTATCTCGGTCGTCGCGGATACCAGATCGTCCGCACCAAACGCCGGCCGATTTCTGCAAAATAACAATAATGGAAATAGCAATGACAGCCAACGAAAGAAATGTGTGGGTCGGCGCCGTCGCTGCGACCGCATTGCTCTTGAATTCCCCGGCCCCGGCATACGCCGAGGATGGGGAACCGGATCAGTCCCAACACTCAATCTCCGATGCGATTAAATCCGGAAAGCCGATTATTGACGTTCGGTATCGATTTGAACACAAAGGGCAATCCGGTTTTCCGCAAGACGCCTACGCCAACTCCATCAGAACCCGGCTCGGCTATGAGACGGGTGACTTCCTTAATTTCAAAGTCCTTGTGGAGTTTGAAAATGTCGCGTCCTTAGGCAACGACCATTTTAATTCGACGACTAACGCGAAGACCCAGTACCCCGTAATCGCTGACCCAAACGCGACTGAAATTAATCGCGCGCAGGTCACATTTACGGGTATTGCAAAGACGCCGATTACGATTGGTCGACAAACCTATAATCTTGGGAATCAACGCTTCGTCGGCGCAGTTGATTTTCGCCAAAACCAACAAACTTTCGACGCTGCGCGCCTTTCATCGAGTTCAATCAAGGGATTGTCCGTCGATTATCTCTATATCAGCCGCGTACATCGGATTTTTGGCGACGATCACCCGCTCGGAGAATTCGACAGCGACAGCCATGTGTTCGCCGCGACCTATGATGCAGAGAAATTTGGCAAACTGAGCGGTTACGGGATATTCTTGGATTTTGACGAAGCGCCTGCGTTATCGTCGAAAACAATAGGCCTGCGATACGAAAACAGGTTCGTAGTTGACACGGATGCGGGACTGAGCGTCGCGTTCGCGGGCGAATATGCGAACCAGCGCGATAACGCCTCCAACCCTTTCGACTATTCCGAGCATTATATCCACGCAGAAGGCGCCTTGGCCGCTCGCGGGTCCACACTGAAACTCGGATATGAACAATTAAGCGGGAATGGCGTAATCGGATTTTCAACGCCTCTCGCCACGCTTCATAAATTCCAGGGCTTCGCCGACGTCTTTTTATCGACGCCAGCCAACGGGATCGAGGATTTCTACGGCTCGCTTCAATATGACTGGAAACAAGCGCCTTTCGACGCCGATCTGAAATTCTTCTTCACCTATCATGATTTCAAGGCGGAGACAGGCGGCGCTGATCTTGGTGCGGAATATGATGCGGGCCTCGCCGCCAGCTTCAGCAAGTATATTACAGCAGAACTGAAAGGCGCCGTTTACAATGGCGTTGCCGGCTACGCCGATCGAAATCTTATCTGGGCGTCGCTGAGATTTAAGTATTGACGGAGGAGGTTATGGCGGCCGCTCGACCGGGAGACGAAAGATTCGACGCCGCCAGAACCGCCGGCGCGCCGCGCCGAGCCGGGCCGGATTTGTCGATCGACGCGCTGCCAGCCGCCCTGATTTCCTCGCCGCTGGATTTCCTCCACGCGGAACATCTGCGCCAACGCCAATTCGCCAAGCTTTTGTCACTTATCGCCGATGGCCTCGCCAATGAGCGTGCAATCGAAGCGGCTTTGAAATTTGTCCGAACAGACCTCACTCTTCACATCCTGGATGAGGAGATTTCGTTCTTTCCCCTCCTCCGTCCGCTGTGCCGTCCCGAGGACAAGATAGATGATCTGATTGGCGTTCTCGCCGAAGAACATCGTGAAGATGAAAAAGAAAGCGAAAAGCTGATTGAAGTTCTGGAGCATCTACTAAATGGGGAGGCTCCAAGCACTCGCGCCGCTGAAATCCTTCGTTCATTTTCCGAGCACCTAAAAGGGCATCTGGCGCTCGAAAACGGCGTTCTTCTTCCGCTCGCCAAAGCGCGAATGACGCCGCAATCGTTGCAACTCCTGTCACAGTCTATTCTGGATCGGCGCCGCTCCTGACAGCGGAATGTCTTCTGCGCTGGCCAATTTGTACGATTAACAAATCTATAATTTTTGAAGCGGGTTCTTCCCCTTATTTTACGCTGCGAGCGATGCGCGCCGCCTCCGCGCGCCGATTGGCAGGATGTTAACCACGAAATGATACGCGGGTTCAAAATCGAAGAAAGCGAATCCGTTAAAAATGGCCCAAATCAGCTCGATCGATTCAAAACTCGCGTCCCAGTCCGGCTCCCGGCTCATGGCTCTTGCTGTCGCGGTGAGCGTAGCGATCATCACCATAATATTCAGTGCGTTCGCTTTTCACTATGACCAGACGGCCCGGCGTCTGCGCCTCATTGAAATTGATAATTACCTTTCGGCGATGGGCAGTACGACCGCCTGGGGCGTCGATAAATGGCTCGCAGAGCGCGAGCATCTGATCTCCGGGTTGAACGCCGAGCTTTCAAATTCCCACGGCGAAAGGTCAATCACGTCTGAGCTGCGTGAGGAGGTCTATCAAAACGCATTCGTCTGGACTTATTTCGGCGAAACGAACGGCGCCTATCATATCTGGCCGCCGGATGATAATCTACCGGCCGATTATGACCCGCGAACGCGGCCATGGTATCTCGCCGCTATTGCAAAGGGCGGCGCCACCTTCACCGAACCCTATCGCGACATATCAACGAATGTTGAAACAATAACTGTTGCGACGCCCGTTCGTAAAAACGGCGCCCTGTTCGGTGTCGCCGCCGCGGACTTTACAACCGAACAACTGAGTGAAATTCTCGCCGAAACAGATCTCGGCGGCCTGGGATTTGTGTTTCTCGTTTCGCCGCAAGGCGTTGTTCTTTCCCATCCAAAACATGAGTTTGCCGGAAGGTCCCTGTCCGACCTTTTCGACGGGCCGGCGCTCGATGTGGAAGGCGGAATGCAGAGAACAAGTATCGATGGAAAAAACAAGTTTATTTCGTTTTCCAAAGCGTCGGATAATTCAACGATTGACTGGCGGCTTGGATTTGTCGTCGATCAGGACAAGGCGTTTGAAAGCCTCGCCGAATTTCGCCGCACGGCTGCGATCGCCGCGATTTTCGCCATATTCGTAACCGTCGGCGTTCTTGGATTTGTCATTCATCGCGTCCTAGTGCGTCCGCTTTTATCCGCTCGACGGGCCGCGGATGCGGCGAATGCGGCGAAGTCTGATTTTCTGGCGTCCATGAGCCATGAGATCCGCACGCCGATGAACGGCATTCTCGGCATTGCGGACGTGTTGATCAACACAGGTCTCAATCCACGCCAGAAGGAGCTTACATCGATCATCGTATCCTCAGGCGGCGCATTAATGACAGTGATCAATGACATTCTCGACTTCTCAAAGATGGAAGCCGGGAAACTGTCCCTGCTTCCCCGGCCGTTCAATTTTCGTCAGACTGTCTATGATCTCGCTACGCTGATGCAGGCACGCGCTATCGAGAAAGATCTCGAACTTGTCGTACGTTACGCACCGAACATGCCGGAAGGAATTGTCGCCGATGAAGCGCGGTTACGCCAGATCATCGGAAATCTGGTTGGTAATGCCGTAAAGTTCACCGAACACGGCTACATCATGATCGACGTAACCGGAGAGCGAAACGGTGAGATGGCGGAGATAACCGTCAGCGTTACGGACACAGGAATCGGGATCGAAAACAGCGACCTATCCCGCGTATTTGAAAAATTCGAACAGGCAGACGGCTCGAACACACGCAAATTCGGCGGAACCGGCCTTGGCCTTGCGATTTCAAAAAACCTCGTCGAGATGATGGATGGCTCCATCGGCGCGGAGAGCGATATCGGCAAGGGGTCGCGCTTCTGGTTCAAAATCCAGGTTCCCGTCGATACCAAGATCAAGGCGATGCCCTCGGTTTCGGCCAGCACGTTCGACGGCGCGCGCATCCTGGCGGTTGATGATAACGCCGTAAACCGCCGCGTCATCGCCGAACTCGCCAGCGGATGGGGGCTTGACGCGACTATAGTCGCAAACGCCGAGACGGCTTTGGCGGCGCTTGAAGAGTCTGTCGAAAGCGGGCGGCGATATAAAGCCATCCTGATGGATTTCCAGATGCCGGGCGAGGACGGCGTGTCCCTGACGCGGCGCATACAGACCGACAAACGCTTCGATTCGATTCCGGTCGTGCTTCTGTCATCTGTTGACTCCGCGCAGATCGATCCAGCCCGTTCGGGCGCAAAAATCGTAACCTCGCTTGCAAAGCCGGTGCGTCCGTCACAACTCATGGACGTTTTGGCGCGCATCATGGTGGATGAATCGTCGCGGTCGGTCGCGAAAGTCGCCGAAGCGATGAGACAAACGGAGGAGCCGGTCGAAACCGTTTCAGACGGAAGGCCGGTGCTGCTGATCGCAGAAGACAATGTCGTCAATCAGCTCGTCGTGACAAACATGATCTGTGAAAACGACTATCGCGTCGTTATCGCCGAAAACGGGCGTGTCGCGGTGGAGAAATTCCTGGAGTCTCGTCCCGCCGCCATACTCATGGATCTTTCAATGCCGGAAATGGACGGGTTGGAAGCAACCATCCAAATCAGGAAACTCGAAGCCGAACGCGGATTGCAGCCGACGCCAATTATTGCCGCGACGGCCCATGTGCTGGAAGAAGACCGCGATAAATGCAGGCTCGCCGGAATGAACGACTTCATCCCGAAGCCGATCCGCAAATCGCAGCTTGACCAGACGCTGGATAAATGGATCGACGAAGCGATCGCATGGGATGAATCTGCAGCGGGATGAGATAAGGGTCTAACCGACCAGCAGGCCGATCCTGGTTTGCGCGAAGGCGAAATGCTTTAGTTCCGCGCCGGTCAATACGCCGTTTCGGTCGATGTCGGCCGAATAAAACTCCTCGACCTTTGAATCGACAAATTCGCGCTCGGAAAGTTTTTGGTCGTCGCCGGCAAGGCGCGCATACTCTGCACGCGCGCGTGCGCGGATGCTGGCTTTCTCCTTATCTGCAAGCGCGCCCTCGTTTGCGGCGGCGATCGAAACACGCAAAGCGCCGTTGGTCGTTTCCAGCGCGACAAAGCCGTTCAACCGAAACAACTCCGCGCTGACGATCGCCAGCGTCACATATTCGTCCTGGTCTATATGGCCGTCATTGTTGAGATCCGCCCTCGAATAGCTCGCTTCGGCGGCGCGCGCCGCCGACGAAACTTCAAAGAAATTCGCCTCGTGGAGATAGGCTGACGGGGGGTGCGGCTCGACGCTTGCGATCAAGCCGCCGCCGGCGGCGGCGATGGCGGCGAACGCCGGGATGGCTGCTTTCTGGATCAGCGCTGAAATCACGTTTCTTCTCCTTCGGTCCAGGCGCCCTTTATGGAATGGATTCCGGGCGCGAAAGGGAAGGAAATCGGGTCATGTCAAGGCGAACGGGGCTGTTATGGGGCATGGCGCCCCGACCGGCCTATTCGGCCGGTGACGCCGCCTTAATTCGCGCCCATCGATCCTTGATTTTGGCGGAAGTGAGGCGCGAACCGTCCGGCGACCATCCGGGCGGGCCGAACGTGTAGCCGATCATTTCGCGCAGGGACTTCGCCGCCGCAAGGTCTTTGAACAAGCCGATCCACTCATTGTACGCGATCACCAGCGGATTGAACGAGCCGAGGTTTTTCACGATCCCGTAGCGGGGTTTTTCCGCATCGTCCTCCGGCGCGAAGGTTCCGAACAGTTTGTCCCAGATTATGAATGTGCCGGCGTAATTCGCATCGAGGTATTTCGGGTTTGTCGCGTGGTGTACGCGATGATGGCTCGGCGTATTGAACAGGATCTCGAACGGACCCATTCGGCCAATCATCTCGGTATGAATCCAGAATTGGTAGATCAGATTAAATCCGAAAACAAAGGCTAGCATCGCCGGGTGGAAACCCAGAAATACGAGCGGAGTCTTGAAAATTATTCCGTTGAGTACGGCGCCTGTCCAGGTCTGCCGCAATGCCGTCGACAGATTATAATGTTGCGAGGAATGGTGGACAACATGGGTCGCCCAGAACAGGCGGCGCTCATGCGCTATTCTATGGAGCCAGTAATAACGGAAATCGTCGAGGACGAAACATAACAGCACCGCCCACCAGGTATTGGGAATTTCGAAAAGCCTGAAATTATAAACCGTCGCCCAAACGCCGCTCAGAAAGGCGAGCCCGCCAAGATGGGGAATGATTTCGCTGCCCATGCCCATTATCAGGCTGGCGGCAGTATCGCGCGTTTCATATCGGCCGCGACCGGTCAGCCGCCATGCCGCAAACTCGATAAGGATCAACAGCAGGAAGACCGGAACGGCCAGTTTGACGAGGTCGGGAAACTCCATCCGCGGATTATAGGCGAGCGCCGGCCAGCCTCAAAACCCATTGTTCAGCTTCGGCGTCGTTGCGCGCCATTATGCTGACCGCCCCGAGGGAGGGTTCATTAATCCGGAATGTCAATTCGGCCCCGTCCCTTTCGAGGCTGACCGCCCCGCGGCGAAAACGTCGCGTGCCGAGGCCGTCGCCCAGGACGAATACGACCGCCGTTTCGCGCGCATCGGCGGAAACGACGGCGGCGCTTTTCCCGTCCGCGCCGATCATCCATTCGCCGGCGGCGAAATCGGGCTCGTCAAACGCCAGCCGATCAGAAGCCGCCTGCGGCGTCACTCTTGCGGACTTTAAGGCGCCGAACAGCCAGGTCACGACCACCACGATCGCAGCCCCCAATACGGAAAAGGCGAGTTCGGTGATCAGCCCTGGCCCCATCGCCTCATCAGCCGACGATGTCGGCTTCGGAGAAAAAGTGCGCGATTTCCTGCCTCGCCGTTTCCGGCGCATCCGATCCATGGACCGAATTCTCGCCGATCGATTCTGCGAATTCGGCGCGGATCGTGCCGGCGTCGGCTTTGCTTGGATCCGTCGCGCCCATGATCTCACGGTTGCGCGCAATCGCGTTTTCACCTTCAAGCACCTGCACGACGACCGGGCCGGAAATCATGAAGTCGACAAGTTCGCCGAAAAAGGGGCGTTCGCGATGGACGCCGTAGAAGGACTCCGCCTGACGGCGCGTCATATGGATCCGCCGGGAGGCGACGACGCGAAGGCCGCCCTCTTCAAACTTGGCGATGATCTTGCCGGTAAGATTGCGACGTGTCGCATCCGGCTTGATGATGGAAAACGTGCGCTCAAGCGCCATGGTCGAACTCCTGTCTGGTGCGGCATTTGAATTTGGCGCGTTCCCTAACAACATGATCGCCGCACGGCAAGATAAGCTGCGGCTTCCGGGTCCGAAAGGCCATTTTGACGCGCCGAAAGCGAGGTATAAACCTCCGGCCCCGCCCTTGGCGCTTGTTCCGGGCCCGTCGCAAGGGTAGGTCGAACGCCCCTTACGATCTTGCGCCCAATGCTCCATATCACCGACCTGACATATCGCATCGAAGGAAAGCCGCTTTTTGAGAAAGCGACCGCGGCGATATCCGACAAATGGAAAGTCGGATTCGTCGGGCGCAACGGCGCGGGCAAGTCGACCCTGTTGAGGTTGATAAAGGGTGAGATCGCACCCGATGAGGGTGAAATCGCATTCCAGTCCCGCCGCCGGCTCGGCGGGGTCGAACAGGAAGCGCCGGCTTCAAATTCGACCCTTCTTGATATCGTGCTGGAATTCGACAGCGAGCGAAGCGCCCTTTTGAAGGAACTGGAAAGCGCGCCAGACCCGCTTCGCCTCGCGGAGATCCACGCCCGCCTCAATGATATCGACGCGCATTCCGCCGAGGCGCGCGCGGCGTCGATCCTTTTCGGCCTCGGCTTTTCTTCGACGGACCAAAAGCGCGCTGCGAAAGATTTTTCCGGCGGCTGGCGAATGCGCGTTGCGCTCGCCGGCGTGCTGTTTTCCGCACCGGACCTGCTGCTTCTCGACGAACCGACAAACTATCTCGATATCGAAGGCGCGATGTGGCTGGAGACTTTTATCCGTCGATATCCCTACGCCGCTATAATCGTCAGCCACGATCGCGATTTCCTCAATCGAACGGCGACGCATATCCTTGCGCTGGAAAATCGCAAGCTCGACGTATCAGCAGGCGACTACGACTCATACGAAGAAAAGCGCGCGCAGGCGCGCGCGAACGCCCTCGCCTTCCGGACGAAACAGGAAGCCCAGCGCAGGCACATGCAGGCTTTCATCGACCGCTTCCGAGCCAAGGCGTCCAAAGCGAAACAGGCGCAGAGTCGTATAAAGGCGCTTGAAAAGATGCAGCTCGTCGCCGAACCGGTCGAGGAACGTGTCGCCGGTTTCAGGTTTAACAACCCCAGAAAAATGGCGCCGCCGATAATCAGACTCGCCGACGCCTGTCTCGGCTACGAGGAAGCAAGGCCAATATTGCGCAAGGTGAATTTGCGCATAGATCAGGACGATCGCATCGCAATTCTCGGACCGAACGGCGAGGGCAAAACAACGCTTGTAAAATCGCTCGCGGGACGGCTTTCGTTGCTGAGCGGCGACATTTTCAAAAACAAAAAACTCAACGTCGCCTATTTCTCCCAACACCAGCTCGACGAATTGACGCCGTCTGAAAGCGCTTACGATCACGTACGCGCGCTCGCCCCTGACGCGACTGAGGCCCAGGTGCGCGCAATCGCCGCTTCGTTCGGCTTCGGCGCCGACAAAGCGGACACCAAAGTCGAGAATTTGTCGGGCGGCGAGAAAGCGCGATTGTTGCTCGGCCTTATCACCTATTCCGGTCCGCACCTCATCATTCTCGACGAGCCGACCAACCATCTCGACATCGAGGCGCGGGCGAGCCTTTCCCAGGCGCTCAACGAATATTCCGGCGCCGTCATTATGATCACCCATGACGCGCATCTTGCGAGCGCAGTCGCCGACCGGCTGTGGCTGGTGAAGGACGGCGCCGTCGCGCCGTTCGAGGGAGACCTGGAGGACTACAGGGCCCTAATCCTGAACGCGCAAAGGACGCAAGGCGAAAATTCTGCGCGCAAGTCGGCCGACCCCAAAACGGCGCAACGCCAGACCGCCGCCGCCAGGCGCGAGGCGACGGCGCCTTTGCGGCGAAAAGTCGAAGCCGCCGAATCGCGCCTTGAAGAACTCGGCGCCATCCTCCCCCGTCTCGACGCAGCGCTCGCCGACGCCGGGCTCTATGAAAACAACGTCGCTCGCGCGACAAAATTACAAAAGGAGCGCGCCGCGCTCATAGCCGCAATCGCCGCAGCGGAGGACAGGTTGCTGGCGGCAATGGAAAAACTTGAGCAGGCGAATAAAGACGCCGGCGCCTAGATATCGGCGCGTAATTGCGCCCTTATGGGATCGAAAGGGAGAAGCCAAATGAAGAAGCCGGCCGACTGCGGCACGATGGATGACGTGCGGACCGAAATCGACCGGGTCGATCAGGCTCTGGTCGACCTCCTCGCCGAACGCTGGTCTTTTGTCGATCGCATGTGGGAGCTGAAGCGCGCGCAGGCGGCGTCGGCCAATGTTCCCTGGCGCAACCGCGCCGTGATTGACAAGATCCGTCGGCGCGCGGAGGAAACAGGCCTTCCCGCCGAAATGGCCGAGGCTCTTTGGCGCCAGATTATCGGTTGGGGCATACAGTATCAGGAAGAACGCCTTCGCGACAATTGAACTGCTGATCATGGTTCAGCCGCATGAGCGCGCGCGCTAATATCCTCAAATGAACTCCGCACAGACCTATGGCGATATCAATCCCGCGATCGGCGACATGTTGCGATCAGCGAGGGATTTTCTCACCCATGAGCATTCGCTGTTCCGGACGCTTGACCTGAAGCCGATCCTGATAGGAAAGGGCAAGGCGACATTTTCCATGTCGCTGCCGAAGGAATTCGCGGCGGCTGACGGCTCGATCCATGGCGGTCTTTACACCATCATTCTCGATTCGATATTCGGACTGGCCGTATTCACCGCGCTTGAACAGATTACGCCGATTGCAACGATCAATTTGCGCACAGACTATATCGCGGCGATCAAGCCGGGCGCACGCGCCGTTTGCGAGGCTGAATGCGAAGCTGTCGAGGGTGAGGTTGCGCATGTATCCGGACGCCTGTTGAACGAAGGAACGCGGGCGCTTCTGGCGAAGGCGAGCGGCGCCTTCATAGTCGGCGCAAAAGGCCCGCCCGCGGGAATGATGCTGTGACGGAGCGTATTCAGCGTATCGAGGAATTCGCCGCCGCCTCGCCGCTGGCCGCATGGCTGGGGTTTACGGTCGCGGACGAAAAATGCGCCTCATACGAACTCGCATTTCACGAGGCGCATATCGGAAATCCCGCAATCCGCGCGCTGCATGGCGGGGTTATCGCCTCTTTTCTCGAGCTGTCGATGCAGGCTGAACTCGTCGGCGAGTATGGCGGGCGCGTATCGACGGTGAATATTTCAATCGATTATTTATCATCATCGAAGCCGCAGAACATGACCGCGCGCGTCAGGCGCCTGAAAGTGGGCCGGCGCATCGCATTTCTTGAAGCGGAAGGATGGCAAGCCGGCGAAACGCGGCTTGTCGCGGTCGCGCGCGCCTGTTTCAACTTCGGCCGGCGCTGAAAAACGCGGGCGCTTTCGACGTTCGCCGAAAGCGCCCCGGTGCAGGAGTACGCAACAAGCCCCTCCCCGGATCTATAACGATCCGAGCAACGCAACAGGATCCACCGCCTTCAGATTCTGACGGATCTCGAAATGCAGTTGCGGCTCGCCGGCCGAACCGGACTGGCCGACTTTGGCGATCACCTGCCCGCGGCGCACGCGGTCGCCCTTTTTCACAAGCATCGCGTCATTATGCGCGTAAGCGGTGACGAAACCGTCCTCGTGTTTGATGAGCAGGAGATTACCGTAATCTTTCAGTTCAGAGCCGCGGTAAACGACTTCGCCGTCGGCGGCGGCGCGCACCGGCGTGCCGACCGGCGCGGCGATATTTACGCCGTCATTGCGTTTTCCCGTCGTCGACAAACCGTAATTGCCGATAATGGCGCCTTGAACCGGCCAATCGAACAGGCTCGGTTTCTTCGCCGGCTCGCCGCCATAGGAAACCGAGCGCGCGAAATCTCCGACATCGCTGTTCGTTTCCGCTGCATGCGCGCGTTCGGGCGCGACGCCGGCGACGCGCGCCGAAGGTATGCGCAACGTTTCGCCGACGGAAAGCGTATATGGCGCGCGAAGGCGATTTGCGCGCGCGATATCGCCGACGGCGGCGCCCGTCGCGCGCGAGATCGAATAGAGCGTGTCGCCGGGACGAACGATGTGCTGGCCGTCGCGCAGTTCGCTTTGCGCCGGCGCGGCGCCGGCGCTTGCGGTAAGACGCGATGGCGGAACCGCGCTCGACGGTACGCGGATCGTTTGCCCGACCGACAAGGTATATGGCGGGGCGAGCCGGTTGAGCGCGATAATCGATTGCGGCGTCGCGCCCGTGCGGCGCGAAATCGCGTAAACGGTGTCGCCCGGCAACACCGTCACCTGACCTGGCAACGCCTCATCCATGGCCGGCGCGGGCGGCTCGCCTGCGGCGGCGAGATAAACGGGGGAGTCGCGCCCCTCGCGCCGCGTCTCGGTCACCGGCGTCAACGGCGCGAGGCCGTTTGAACTGACGGCGGGCGAGATGCCGCCGGAATATTCGGGCGCGCTTGCATAGGGCGCGCGGGCGTATTGCGCCGACTGCGCGGCGCGCCGTTCGGCGGCGATCTGTTCGGGCGAGGTGTAAATGCGCGCAGTATGTTGTGCGGTCGGCGCCGTTCCGTAAACGACCGGCGCGCGATTATGGCTGCCGCAGCCCGCGAGCGCGCATGAAGTCAGCAACGCCAACGTCAACTGAAGCTTCGCCATAAAACCTCCTTGCCCCAAAGGTCTGAATTCAACGCCGTTAACCTTACGGTAAGATTTCGCCCGGTTCGGTTAACAACCCGTTAAGAATCGATTCGCAAACGCGGCCCCGTCAACCCCGCTCGCCTTTCGGTTGCGCAAACACCCTGGAAAGGCGCGCGCGCGAGTCCTCATGCGTCAGCGCAAGATGAAGGGGCGTTATCGAAATCCGTCCGTCATAGACGGCGCGAAGGTCGACGCCCGCCGGCGGGTTCGACAGCGACTGCTCATACCCGTACCAGTAATATTTCCCGCCGCGCAGATCGCGCCGCTCTTCGATGAAGAGTTTGAAATCGTCGCGCCGTCCCTGCTCCGTCACCTCGATCCCGCCGACATCATCGGGATCGCGATCGGGAAAATTGACGTTGATGACGACATCGCTCGGCCAGCCGGCGTCGAGCAGCCGTTTGATGATCGAAGGCGCATGAACCTCCGGCGTCGCCCAGCGCGCCTTGTCGCGATTGAGCCGCGCAAGCGACAGCGCAATCGAGGGAATGCCGAGCGACATGCCCTGAAAGGCGCCGGCGATCGTGCCGGAAACGGTTACGTCCTCGGCGAGGTTCTGGCCGTTGTTGACGCCGGAAAGCACGAGATCGGGCGCCTTGTCGCCGAGCAGCTTCTGCGTCGCCATCATCACGGCGTCAGATGGCGTTCCGGAAACCGAAAACCGCCTTTCGTCATACTGGCGAATACGGATCGGATTGGCGAGCGTCAGCGCGCGGGCCGCGCCTGATTGTTCCTCATGCGGGGCGACGATCCAGACGTCATCCGACAATTCGCGCGCGATCCTGACGAGACTGTCGAGGCCGCGGGCATGAACGCCGTCATCATTGGTGCAAAGAATTCTCATCTAAATCGGATTCCAAAGTTGAGAGATTGCGGCCCCGCCGGCCGGCGAACCGAAAGCCGCGCGATGCGGCGGGCCGGCGCATAGCGGTTGCGGCTTTCGCCGCAGCAAACGCAACCCGCCGAACCGTTTCCCATCGACACGGCCCTACCCCTTTCCATCGCGCCCGATCGCTTTCACGCCGCCCATATAGGGCGCAAGCGCATCCGGCACGGCGACCGAGCCGTCCGGCTGCTGGTAGTTTTCAAGCACGGCGACAAGCGTGCGCCCGACGGCAAGGCCCGAACCGTTCAGTGTGTGGACGAATTCCGCGCCTTTCTCTCCCTTTTTGCGGAAACGCGCTTTCATGCGCCGCGCCTGGAAGTCGCCGCAGTTCGAACAGGAGGATATTTCGCGATAGCGTTCCTGGCCCGGCAGCCACACCTCGATGTCGTAGGTCTTTCGCGAGGCGAAGCCCATATCGCCGGTGCATAGCGTTACGGTGCGGAACGGCAGTTCGAGCTTTTTGAGGATCGATTCCGCGCAGGCCGTCATGCGCTCATGTTCTTCATTCGATTTATCCGGCGCGGTGATCGAAACGAGTTCGACCTTTGAAAACTGGTGCATGCGGATCATGCCGCGCGTGTCTTTTCCCGCCGCGCCCGCCTCAGAGCGGAAACACGGCGTCCAGGCGGTGAAACGCAAGGGCAGTTCATCGGCGTCGACGATGGAATCGGCGACGATGTTCGACAAGGTCACTTCCGCGGTCGATGTCAGCCAATAGCCGTTGGTCGTGCGGAACAGGTCTTCCTCGAATTTCGGCAGTTGGCCGACGCCGAACGGCGCATTGTCGCGCACCAGCGCCGGCGGCGAGCATTCGGTATAGCCGTATTCGCCCGTATGCGTGTCGAGCATCAGGCTGGCGATCGCGCGTTCGAGCCGGGCCAGCCGCCCTTTCAACAAAACGAACCGCGCGCCGGACATTTTGGCGGCGGTTTCGAAATCCATGAGGCCCAGCGCCTCGCCGATGTCGAAATGCTCGCGCGCATTCTCGATCCGTTTCGGCTCGCCCCATCTGCGCGTTTCGACATTGTCGTTTTCATCGGCGCCCGGCGGCGCATCCTCGGCGGGAATGTTCGGAATCGCGGCGAGGATTTCATCGATCCGGTCGAGATATTTTTTCTGCTCGGCTTCGGCGGCCGGCATTTGGTGTTTGACGCTTTCAACCTCGGCCATCAACCGCGCGGCTTCCGCCTCATCCTTTTTGGCCTTGGCGGCGCCGATCGCTTTCGAGGCGGTATTCCGCTTCGTCTGCAAATCCTGGAGCGCGGCGGTGAATTTGCGCGCCTCGGCGTCAAGGGCGAGAATTTCGCCGGCGCGCGGCGCCAGCCCCCGGCGGGCGAGGCCGGCGTCGAAACGGTCGGGATTTTCCCGGATATATTTGAGATCATGCATGGGGCGGACGTATAGTGCCTGTTCCGCGCCAAGCAAATGCGCCCGCACACCCTGAGGGCGGAACCTGTTTGTTTCGGCGCATAATTCCTCCTTCTGCGCGAGGCGCCGCCGGCCGGGGCGCGCCCCTTTGACGGCGGGCGAACCCGAATCCCGTCGATGGAGACGATCATAACCGCACCGTCGCGGGTGTTGGATAAACAGGGGGATAAGGTGGGGGATAAGTAGGGGGATAACCCGGGGGATAAGGTGGGGGATAAGTTTTTTTATCCCGCCGAAATCAAGGCGCTACATGGTTAATGAAAAATCGTGGTTAACGCGGAAACGACCCCGAAAATCATTAGCAGGATCGTTCAATTCCTATTACCGCAGGCAGGTGTTCCGTAGACGGATGTTCAACCTTTCAGGGCGCTGCGCCGGATACGCCAAAGCGTCGTCGCTTCAAACGGAACCGGGACGACGCTTCCGGTTTGCGCTTATTCACATTTCCTGACCGCGAACCGTTCATGCTTCGCCGCGAAACGCCTTAGGACGAAAACCGCACTGCGACTTTGCGGAGCTGGCGCGCGTCGCGATGCTCGAAGAGATAAACCCCCTGCCATGCGCCGAGCATCGGCGCGCCCCCCTCCACCGGGATCGAGATTGAAACCGGCAACAGGGCGGCGCGGATATGCGCCGGCATGTCGTCCGGCCCTTCCGCACGATGACGGACCCAGCCCATCGCAGGATCATCCGCACGCGGCGCGAGGCGGCGAAAAAACTCCTCCAGATCGGCGCGGACATCCGGATCGGCGTTTTCCTGGATGACGAGCGAGCAGGATGTATGGCGCACGAACAAGGTGACGAGGCCGTCGCCCTCGCCTTCGAGCATCCGGCGCAACTCTCCCGTGAATTCGTAAAGCCCCGGCCCGCGCGTTTCGATTTCGATCGTCGGCAAGGGCGTCAGGCGTCCCAGCCGGGATTTTCGCGGCGCAGTTTGCGGATCAATCCGGGCCAGGCGAGATTGTCGCCGAGCCCGGCGGCGAAAGCCGGCGCGCCCTGCTGCATGACCTTGGCGCCCATCGCCGGCGGTTCCTCGCGCGGTTCCTTCGTGTCGCTCTGCGCGAGGATCTGCGCCTCGCATGCGCTTTCAAGAAAATACATGCGCAGGAAGGCCGTTGCGCAATTCAGCCCGACCGTCAGCGCGCCGTGATTTCTGAGAATGAGAAACGAATGGGCGCCCATGTCCTTTACGATGCGTTCCCGCTCGTCGAGATCGGTCGCGATGCCCTCATAGTCATGATAGGCGACATCGTCATGCACGACCATGGC
Source organism: Parvularculaceae bacterium (assembly GCA_020446945.1). Classification (GTDB taxonomy): domain Bacteria; phylum Pseudomonadota; class Alphaproteobacteria; order Caulobacterales; family Parvularculaceae; genus Amphiplicatus. The sequence continues at coordinate 92,266 of JAGRDS010000010.1, read as the reverse complement.
GAACTGGGAATATCGTTTCAATCCGTCTTGCTGCGCGGAAACCGCGACGCCGTAAGGCGTATGCGTGTGAAGCACGCAATGCGCATCCTTGCGCGATTTATGCAGGGCGGAGTGAATAGTGAAGCCCGCAGGATTGGTGAAATAAGGCGTTTCCTGAACGGCGTTTCCGTTCAGATCGACCTTTATCAGCGATGTCGCCGTCATTTCCTCGAAGAAAACGCCGTAGGGATTGAGAAGAAAACGCTCCTCGCCTTCTTCGGACGGCAGACGCAGGGATATGTGCGTGAAGATCATGTCGTCCCAGCCGTATAGGGCGACAAGACGGTAAGTCGCCGCCAGTTCGCATCTGAGGCGCCATTCCTCTTTCGACACTTTTCCTTTGAGCGAGGGAAGGCTTGACGGATCGGGAAGATCGAAACCCGGCTCCCGGCCGATCGTTTCGGCCATGTTCGTGTGCGCGTTCATCGGCTTGGCCTCCAACAGACGTCGCGGCGATATTATCAGCCCTGACGGTGAAGGCGAGGCTGAAGGACAGCGCGCCGGCCCGTTTCCATTGCGCCGCGATGCGGCCTATCATGGCGGCGAGCAAAGGAGAGAGCGCTTGTCGGATCAACGCTTGTGCATCTTGTCGAGCGCCAGGGCGCAGGCGAGCGAAAAGGCGGCGCTTTTGCGTGCGCGCTTCGGCGATTACGGACCGGCAGATTGCGACGTCATCGTCGCCGTCGGCGGCGACGGCTTCATGCTCGAAACCCTGCGCGCCTATATGAAGGCCGGAAAGCCTGTTTACGGCGTCAATTGCGGCACGGTCGGATTTTTGATGAACGCGCCGGATATCGACCGGTTGCCGGAGCGTATCGCCGACGCGGAAAAGGCGGTTATTCATCCCCTGTCGATGAAGGCGACGGATGACGCGGGGAACAAGCATTTCGCGCTCGCGATCAACGAGGTCTCGCTTTTCCGCCAGACGCGCCAGAGCGCGCGCGTCAGGATCAGCGTCAACGACAAGGTGCGTATGGACTCGCTGACCTGCGACGGCGTCCTGCTTTCAACGCCGGCCGGCTCGACCGCGTATAATCTCTCGGCGCATGGGCCGATCCTGCCGATCGGCGCCGACCTTCTGGCGCTAACCCCGATCAGCGCTTTCCGCCCGCGCCGCTGGAAGGGCGCCCTATTGTCCCATGACGCGATCGTTCGCTTCGAAGCGCTGTCGAGCGATATTCGCCCGGTTTCCGCCGTCGCCGACAATCTGGAGGTCAGGAACGCCGTCAGCGTCGAGGCGCGCGAGAACCGGGATATCTCGATGACCCTGCTGTTCGATCGCGGCCAGTCGCTTGACGAGCGCATCCTGCGCGAACAGTTCGATTATTAAGGCGCTTCCAGACGAAGTGAGAGCGGTTCGCCGCCAGGCCATGCGAAAGGCATCAATTTGAAGCGTCGTCCCGATTCTCTTTGAAGCGACGACGCTTCAGGCCCGCGAGCCGCCGAAAATTAACCATTTACCGCCGGGCCTGAATCGATCCAGTTTGGCCTGAAATCGAGGCGGGCGCGCGGATTGCGCGCGCTTTTGGGCGCGCCCCGTTCAGCTAGCTTTAACTTGGATCGTTAAAGCTGCGTTTGAATGGGCCGGCGGGCGCGAGCCCGCGATTGGGGGCGTTTCGGCGCCTTGCGAAATTCAGGTTGATCGCGCGGATCAAACGCGCGGGCCGTGCGGAGGAATGCGGATGGGCGCGCAGGCGGTTCGACTATCCAATGTCGACATCGACAATGCGTTGAAGAGCAAGGAATTCGAAGTCCTTTTCCAGCCCATTTTCGATCTCGGAAACGGGGCGCTGGCGCGCGTCGAAACCTTCATCCGCTGGCGTCATCCCAGCCTCGGCGTTTTGCCGCCAGGCGCGTTTATCTCGTTTTTCGAATCGCAAGGGCGCATGAGCGAGTTGACGCGCTATGTCCTCGGCGAGGCGCTGTCCGCCTATGAAGGCTGGCGCGGCGCCAATCCGCCGGGCTTTTCGATCAACCTCGCCCTTACCGATCTTTCCGACGAATCCTTCGCCTCGCATTTCACCGTTCTGCTGCGCGAGCGCGCATTCCCGCCTGAACTCATCACGCTCGAATGTCCAATGCCGGCGGTTGACGCCGACATGGAAACGACGGCGCGGCAATTGCAGCGCCTTTCCGACACCGGCGCGCGTCTCGCGATCGAAGTGCGCGGCCGCGCCAACGACTTCCTCAAAACGATCCGCCCGTTTCCGTTCGCGGAAATCAAAACGGGCGGCGCGGCGATATTGCGGTTTGCGCGCACCGTGCGCGGCCCCGGCCTCAGCGCGATTTCCGAGCTGCTCGAACTCGCCGCGGAGCAAAACGCCGCGATCACCGCAGTCGGCGTCGAGGATCAGGCGTCGCTATCGGCGCTGCGCGGCCTCGGCTTTGCGGCGGCGCAGGGAAATCATCTCGCGCGGGTCGGATCTCTCGACCAGTTCATGCCCTCGCATGTCAATGACGTGCGCGCGCTCATGGGGCTTGAGGCGCTGTCGAGCGACGATCTGGTCGCCCTGTTCCGCACCGGCGGGCCGACGCCGGGCGCCGCTGAGTACGAGACCGAGAACGCGGACGCGGGCGAGAACAAGGGCGGAAACGAAAACGAGGCCGCGACCGGGCGCGAAGACGATTGGCGCGAGGGCGATGCGGGCGGCGCGCCTGAAGACATGGACGCTGACGCGCCGGAGGCGGACGCGCCGGCGCAAACCGCGCCCGATCCTGAAAGCGCGCGCGAAGCCGAAACCGGGAGCGACGCCGCGCCTTACGACGTTGCGGCGGACGCAGACGCCGGGAGCGACGAGCCCGTCAGCCGCAAAAGATCGAAACCCGCCGCGCCGGCGCGCCCGGCGGCGAGTGATGATGAGCTTGTCGAACGGCTCGCGCGCCGCCTCGCCCTTTCCGGCGGCGACAAAGCGGGCGACGCAGACGAGGCCGCCGGCGCGGACGCGAAAGCCGCGGCGATTGTTCGCGCGCGCCGCAGGAGCCTGCTGAAGAAAAAACTCGCCGCCAGGAATGCGCTCGCCGCGAAGGCGAAAGCCCGCGCCGAAGCCGAACAGGCCGCGCCGCGCGATATGCAGGAACGCCTGTCGCGCGAGTTCGGCATATTCGCCGACGAGGAAGCTGCACCCTCGGCCCAGCGCGCTGAAACGGCGGCGGCCGGTGACGAATCTTCGGCGCCGGAAAACGATTGGACCGATCAGACCGACGAAATCGACGTTTTCTCGCCTGAGGCGGAAAGCGCCGAATCGCCGGCGCAGGATGAAACCGCAAACGCCGCCGCCAACGCCGATGCAATCGGCGCGCGCAAGGACGCCGAACCGGGCGCCGAACCGGACGCAGAAGCGCAAGGTCTCGCCGCGCGTGCGATGAGCGCTGCAAAATTGTTTGACATGCGCATTGGCGTTTCGGGCGCGCTGGCGCGCTTCACGCCGACAATCCGCGTTTCAACGCCGGAACTTTCGCCGCCTGACGATACCATGGGCGACCTTGGCGATCTCGACGAAGGCGAACCTTCCGCCCGACCCGAGAACGCGCGGCAGTTTGACGAAGACCCGGCGCGCCTTGACGACCCCGCGACCGACGATCGCCCCGCCCCGGCCGGGGACGCGGCGCTTGAAGATGCGGCGATCGCAGATGCGGGTGATGCGGCGCGCCAGGACGAAATTCCCGAGCCGATGAGCAATGCGCGCTGGCTTGAAGACTCTGTCGCTGTCGAAAGCGACGCATCGGAAGACGAAGAAAGCGCCGGTTCGAACGCGATTGCGAACCTGCTTACGCGCAAATACCGGCTGCCGAAATATTCCGGCTATTTCTGGCCGCGCCCGGTCCGCAAATGGATGAAGCGCCGCCAGCGCCGCATTGAAAAAATCGCAGCGGAATAATCGCCCTAGCCGAACGCCTGCATGCCGGTTTGCGCCCGGCCGAGGATAAGCGCGTGAATGTCGTGCGTTCCCTCATAGGTGTTGACGGTTTCGAGATTAACCGCGTGGCGCAGCACGTGATATTCATCCGAAATGCCGTTGCCGCCGTGAATGTCGCGCGCAAGGCGCGCGATATCGAGCGCCTTTCCGCAATTGTTGCGTTTCATCAGCGATATCGCTTCGGGAACATAGGCGCCCGCATCCAGCATCCGGCCGAGCGCCAGCGCGCCCTGAAGTCCGAGCGCGATTTCGGTTTGCATGTCTGCGAGCTTTTTCTGGATCAACTGCGTAGAGGCGAGCGGCTTTCCGAACAGAACGCGGTCCATCGCGTAATCGCGCGAGGCCATCCAGCAAAATTCCGCCGCGCCCATCACGCCCCAGGAAATTCCGTAACGCGCCTTGTTGAGACAGGAGAATGGTCCGCGCAGGCCCTTTACGCCCGGCATCAGCGCGTCTTCCGGCACGATCGCGTCATCGAGCGCAATCTCGCCCGTTATCGACGCGCGCAGGGAAAGCTTGCCTTCGATTTTCGGGGTTGAAAATCCCTTCACCCCGCGCTCGACGATAAAGCCGCGAATTTCGCCGTCGAGCTTCGCCCAGACGATCGCGAGATCGCAGATCGGCGAATTGGTGATCCACATTTTCGAGCCGTTGAGCTTGTAGCCGCCCGACACTTTTTCAGCGCGCGTGCGCATGGCTCCGGGGTCCGATCCGCCATCCGGCTCAGTAAGCCCGAAGCAGCCGATAAATTCGCCGGTCGCAAGTTTCGGCAGGTATTTCTGTTTTTGCTCCTGCGTCCCGAACGCTTCGATCGGGTACATGACAAGCGAGGATTGAACCGACATCGCCGAGCGATAGCCGGAATCGACGCGCTCAACCTCGCGCGCAATCAACCCATAGGCGACATGGCTCGCCCCGCCGCCGCCGAATTCTTCCGCAACGCTCGCCCCCAGCAACCCTTGCGCGCCCATCTCCAGCATGATCTCGCGATCAAAATGCTCCTTGCGGTTCGCTTCGATGACGCGCGGCGCCAATTTGTCTTCGCAATAGCCGCGCGCAGCGTCGCGGATCATCCGCTCCTCGTCCGACAATTGCGTTTCGAGGGAGAGCGGATCTTCCCAGTTAAAAGTCTGCTTCATTTCGGCCATAGGTCACCTTGGGGCTTTCGCAGCGGTCCATAACGCGGGTGCGAAAGCGGGTCAATTTTTCCTTAAATGTGCCGATATCCGCCGCAATGCCGCCTCATGACGCGCCCCTTCTGCGCGCGCAGCGGCGCGGCGCAATGGAGATCGTCAGGGCCGCTATGCAGCGCCGCAAAGCATGGCCGCGCCAGACGGAAACGGCTAGGATTGCGGGGCGCTAAGGGTCCAAGGCTCGCGGCGCGAAAGGTGAAGGCGCGGATTGGACATTCATTCAAGCCAAAGGGGAGAAACAATGCGATATCTGATAGCGGGTTCATTTGCGTTGCTGGCGGTTGTATCGGGCGCTGAGGCCGCGCGCTGGGATAATCTGAAACGCGATGCGTGCGTCAGTCCGGGCACGCGGCAATATTCTTCGCGCCTGCTTGATGCGGGATGGAGCTGGGAGAACGACTGCAAGGCGACGAGCGCCAGTCTCGGCGGCCGCAATATCGGCGCCCCGAACCGGTGCGACAATCACGGCGTCGGCGGCATGTGGGGCGTGTGGTTCGTCAGCGACGCGAGCTGTTCGGCCAATTGGGGCGCGCCGAAGGAAGACGCCTGCACCGCGCCTGGCCGGCGTCAGATATCCTCCGTCATTCATAACATTCCGCCCGGACAAAGCTGGGAGGACGCCTGCGCGAAAACGCCGCTCACTTATAAAGGCGCCAATGTCGGAACGCCGGCGCGCTGCGACAATCACGGCGCGGGCGGCATGTGGGGCGTGTGGAACGTAGCGGATTCAGCCTGCGGCGCGCGCTGGGACACGGCGAAGCGGGACAAATGCGCCGGACCGGGCAAAGCGAATGTTTCATCTGTCATTCGCGATGTGCCGTCCGGGCAAAGCTGGGAAGACGCATGCAGCTTGACGCGGCTCACCTATAAGGGCGTCGATATTGGAACGCCGACGCGCTGCGACAATCACGGCATAGGCGGTATGTGGGGCGTCTGGACCGAGGCGGCGGACGCGGAATGCACAAGCGATGACCGGTCCGCGGAAGAACGAACGCGCGCGCAATATGAAGCCGCCAAGGCCTCGATAGAAACGCGCCAGGCGTCCGCCGCGCGCGCCTTCGCAGCAGCGGAAGGCGTCGGCGAGGGACCGGGGCTCGACAAGACGGACAAGATCGTCGCCAAATCGACCGACGCCGAACGGCGCGGCCTGATGAAGCGGCGCCTCGACGAGGACGGCGTCAGCGTCGTCACTCTCATGGCGGGCGGGTCCGGCGCCTTTATCGTCGGCTATGGCCACGCCGAAGGCTATGCGATGAAAAAAGGCGGCTCTCTCACCGCCCGCGGCCAAGGCGAATGGGCCGCCTATACCTGCAAGAAAGTCTGGAGCAACACTTTCACCGCCGGTATCGCGATCGGCGGCGGCGGCGCGATGGAGCTTGGCGAATGGGGCGGCGATTTTACGACCCTCGCCGGCGAAACGAATGGCGTTCAGGGCTCCCTGTCGCTGCTCGCCGTCGGCTGGGGAACCGGCGCGCACTGGAACGCTGACGGATCGCCCGCCGGCGTCACCGTCGCGCATGGCGGCGGCGCAGGCGCGCTCGACGCCGGCGTTGAGTACGTCCACGGATGGACCGGCGTCGCGGAAGACGATGTCGCCTGCGATATGATCAGTTGGAAATAACGGCGCGCCGCTGATCGCCTGCGGCCGCTGTACATTCGCATCGAAATTCCGGACCGGCTATTTCGGTCCGGTTTTCACGCGACGATCTGCGACGATGATTTCGCCGCCAGGCCGCAATGCTGGCGGCTTCGGGACGAGTGTGTCATATTTCCAAAACTCGCCGAAACAGAAAATCCGAGGGGATCATGAAACAAAATTCTGCCGCCGCTGCGGCGCTCTGCCTGTTGGCCGCCTGTTCGGCGCAGGAAAAAGAGGCGGCGAATTCCGCCCCCTCATCCGCGCCGGACGCGGAGCGTTTCACCGTCATCATCGCCGGCGCGCCGGTCGGCGCGCTGACCTTTTCCCCGGACACGGATGGCGCCGCGATCGAATACGCCTACTCCAATAACGGCCGTGGTCCATCGATAAAGGAAACAATCGCTTTCGGCGATGACGGACTTCCCGCCGACTGGACGATCAGCGGGCGAACCGTATTCGGCAATGAGGTCGAGGAGCGATTTTCGATCAGGGAAGGCGAGGCCATCTGGCGCGACGCCGCCGGCGAAGGCGCCGCGCAGGTAAGCGAGCCGTCAATCTATGTCTCGCAATTCGCCAGTCCTTATGCCGTTTTCTTCGCCGCGCGCGCGCTCCTCGCAGACGACGACCGCACGATGCCGGCCCTGCCCGCCGGCGCGCTGACGCTCTCCGAGATCGAGACATTCTCCGTTAACGGAACGAGCGGCGCTGAAAACGTTACGACATTCGCGCTCAAGGGCGCATCGCTGGATCCAGACTATTTCGCGCTTGACGCCGATAACAGACTTTTCGCCGTTATGTCGCCGCGCTTCGTCGCTGTTCGCGAAGGATTCGAGGCGGAGGAAAAACGCCTGCGCGATCTCGCCGCGAAATACGGCGCCGACAGGTTTGAAGCGATGCAGGCGCAATACGCGCATCGCTATGAAAAGCCCGTACGCATCCGCAATGTACGGATATTCGATCCGGCGGCGCTCGCGATGACGGACCTTTCTTCCGTCGTCATTGTCGGCGACAGGATCGCGCGGATCGAGGCGGCGGACGCGGAGGGCGGCGAAGGCGAAGTGTCAATCGACGCCGCCGGCGGATCGCTCGTGCCCGGCATTCACGACATGCACGCCCATATCGGCGACGATGAAGCGATGCTGAACCTTCTGGCCGGCGTCACCTCCGTGCGCGATATGGGCAATGAGATTGACGTTCTCGAACCCTTGCGCGCCAAGATCGAGGCGGGAACGCTCGCGGGTCCGCGCATTTCCATGAGCGGCTTTATCGAAGGCGAAAGCGAAACCAGCAATGCGACCGGCGAACTCGCCAGGTCCGAACAGGAAGCCGTCGATCTCGTCAACATGTACGCCGATCGCGGCGGCTATTTTCAGATCAAGGTTTATTCCTCGATCAGGGGCGAATGGGTGCCGGCGATGGCCGCAGCCGCGCATGCGCGCGGTCTGCGCGTCGCGGGCCACGTCCCCGCTTTTTCAACGCCGGATGAAATGATCGCCGCCGGATATGACGAACTCACGCATATCAACCAGGTGATGCTGAGCTGGGTTCTCGAACCGCAGGACGATACGCGCACGCTGAAACGCATCACCGGAATGCGCGCTTTCGCGGGGCTGGACCTCAACAGCGAAAAGGTCCAGGCGACAGTGAACGCGATCGTCGATAATAAAATCGCGGTCGATCCGACAACCGTCATTCATGAATACGCGCTTAAAGGGCGCAATGGCGAAACGCGCGCCGGCGTCGTCGATTACATCGACAATATGCCTGTATCGCTCCAGCGCGACGCAAAGGTCGCCCTGCTTAATGTCGCCGATGAAGCCGAGGACGCCGATTATCGCGCCTCTTACGACAAGATCATCGAATTGCTGACGATGCTGCACGATCGAGGCGTATTCATCGTGCCGGGCACGGATATGGGCGGCGCGTTCGAACTGCATCGCGAAATCGAACTCATGACGACATTCGGCTTTACGCCCGCCGAGGCGCTGCGGCGCGCAAACCTGGACATGGCGCGCTATCTCGGCTTTGACGATCGCGGCTCGATAGAAGAGGGCAAGCTGGCGGATTTCTTCCTCGTTCCCGGCGATCCGACAAAAGACATCAGGGCGATCAAAAAAATCGCGCTCGTCTCGCGCGGCGGCGCTTTCTATTATCCGAGCGAAATCTATCCTGAATTCGGAATAACGCCGTTCACCGCGCATCCCGCCGTAAGCGGCGATCAGGGAGAATGAAACCGGCGCGCCGCGTTTCCCGCATTGTTCGATGCGTGATCGCGGCGCAGCGCACAGCACGCGACAGGAGGCCGTCATGAACGATAAAAACCGCATTTCCCGCCGCAATTTTATCGCCGCGCTCGGCGGCGCGGGACTGACGGCGGGCTGCGCCGTCGAGGGATTGCCGACGATCGCAATTCCCGGCGCGAATGCAGGCGGCCTGACCCAGGCCGATGCGGCGGCCGGAATACGCGCCGCGCTGAATAACGGCGTCAGCCATGCAATCTCGACAATCGGCGTTCGCGACGGGTTTCTGCTAAACAAGCTGATACGCATTCCCCTTCCCCGCCGGCTTGAGAACATTCAGGGCTCGCTATCGCGCTTCGGCCTGTCAGGACCGCTCGACACGCTCGAAATGCAATTGAACCGCGGCGCTGAAGCGGCGGTTCCAAAAGCGCGCCGCATTTTCGTCGATGCAATTTCCTCGATGTCGATCACCGACGCGGTCGGCGTCGTTCGCGGCGGCGACAATGCGGCGACAGATTATCTGAAAGGGCGTACATTCTCGCCGCTGACGGGGCTGTTCACGCCGATCATGACGACGGCGCTGGAACAGGCCGGCGCCATCAAAACGCTCGACAGTCTTACGGCGAGACTGAAGACGATCCCGCTCGCCCCGCAACTCGGCGCCGACGCAAAGGACGATCTCATCCGCCACGGCGTCCAATACGGACTTGACGGCATGTTCGTCTATATCGCGCGGGAAGAAGCGGCGATCCGCGCCAATCCGGCCAAACGCACTTCGGAAATTTTGCGGCGCGTATTCGGTTAAGCCCGCCGCGCCGTCAGCCGCGCCGTCAAAGGCGAGACCTATTCCGGCGCGTGACAGCAAGCCTCGATATTATGTCCGTCGAGGTCGAACACGAATGCGCCGTAATAATTCGGATGGTAGTGCGGGCGAAGACCCGGCGCACCGTTATCCGTTCCGCCCGCCGCGAGCGCCGCCTTGTGGAAGGCGTCAACCGCGGCGCGGTTTTCAGCGCGAAAGCAGACATGGAGTTTCGGCGCGGGTTTGCCCGCGCCATCGATCCAGAAATCGGGTTTGGGCGGTACGCCGAAACCGCCCACGCCGACGCCGCCGGTATGTTCGCGCGGAACTTCGAAAAGGAAAGCGTAGCCGAGCGGTTTCAGCGCGGCGGCGTAAAACGCTTTCGACTTTTCAAAGTCTGCAACGCTTATGCCGACATGGTCCAGCATCTAGAGCAACTCAACCGCAAGCGATGTCGCCTCGCCGCCGCCAATGCAAAGCGAGGCGACGCCGCGCTTGCCGCCCGTCTGTTTGAGGGCGTTGATAAGCGTGACGATGATGCGCGCGCCCGATGCGCCGATCGGATGGCCGAGCGCGATGGCGCCGCCGTGAATATTGACTTTTTCGGCGGGGATTTTCAATTCGCGCATCGCCGCCATCGGCACGACGGCGAAGGCTTCGTTGATTTCGAAAAGATCGACATCGCTCGCCGACCAGCCGGTGCGGTCAAACAGCTTGCGAATTGATCCGACTGGCGCGGTCGTGAACCATTCAGGCTCCTGGCTGTGCGTTGCATGCGCGACAATGCGCGCCAGCGCATTCGGGGCTTTCGACGCGCGCGCAACGACCAGCGCCGCTGCGCCGTCGGAAATCGCCGACGAAGATCCCGCCGTCACCGTGCCGTCCTTCTCGAAGGCGGCCCGCAGGCCCGGAAGTTTCGCCGCATCGACCGTCGCCGGTTTCTCGTCGTCCTTGACGATCACCGCCCCCTTGCGCGTTTGAATTTCATAGGGCGCGATTTCATCGGCGAAATTTCCCGATTTGATCGCGTTCTGGGCCCGCGTCACCGAGCGCGCTGCGAATTCGTCCTGCTCCTCGCGTGAGAACTGCCATTCGCGGGCGCATTTTTCAGCGAAAATCCCCATCGCCGCATGGTCGTTATACGGATCTTCAAGGCCGTCATACGCCATGTGGTCGAAAATCTGCCCGGCGCCGAACTTGATGCCTGCGCGTCCGCTCGGCAGCAGATGAGGCGCGTTCGTCATCGCCTCCATCCCGCCGGCGACGACGACATCGTTGACGCCCGCCACGATTGAATCATGCGCCATCATCACGGTCTTCATGCCGGAGCCGCAAACCTTGTTGACGGTGACGCAGCCGGCCGATTGGGGAATTCCTGCGCCGAGCGCCGCCTGGCGCGCCGGCGCCTGGCCAAGGCCCGCCGGCAGCACGCAGCCCATCAACACCTCGCCGATTTCATCGACGCCGGCGCCGGCGCGCGCCACTGCGGATTTGATGGCGCAGCTTCCGAGCGCCGTCGCGGGAACGCCTGTAAACGCCCCCTGAAAATTACCGATCGGCGTGCGCGCCATTCCGGCGATGACGATGGGATCCTGATTGGACATAAAAGCTCCTTTTCCGGCGCGTCAGCGCAATTCGAGTTCGGCGAATTCAGCAACAAGGTCTTCGAATTTTTCCATCGGGGGAAACTGCGCGAAACTGTGTTTCGCAGGCGTTGTCGCCCAGGCGAGTTTTTCCGATGTGCAGGTTTCCATGAATGGCGCATAATCCGCACAATTGTCCAGCATTGTTGCGCGCACATTGACGAAACTCTCGAAACCGTTCGGCCGCGTGAATAACCAGCTCTTGCAGTGGGCGCAGTGATAATGTCGATGCTCGCCATGCAGTCCGCCGATCACCGGTTCGCCTTGGGTCACTTCAAATTGATCGGCCGGAAACGCCGCTGACAGCGAAAAAGCGCTCGCCGACATGCGCTGGCATCCACGACAATGGCAGGCGCTGGTGAAAATCGGGGGCGCCGAAAGGCGAAACCGAACCCCGCCGCAACGACAACCGCCAACCATCGGGGGATCCCATTGCATCATCGTCGCCAGTTTCCTTATGTGCGCGCTATTGCGTTCACGCCGCCTTCTTACCGTTTGCGATCACTTCGAGCGCCATTTCGTCGGCGATTTCGCCGGTCGCCCGCCCCGATTTGGCCGACCGCTCGAATATCGCCGAAAGCCGCGGGCCGATCGCGTCGATGCGGCGGGTGAGTTCATCCTGCGACCACTCGCCGAGAATTTCGAGGCCGACCGAAATGACGCCGGCGGCATTTATCACATAATCAGGCGCGTAAAGGACGCCGCGCTGATGAAGCGCCGCATCCATGTCGGGTGTCAGCAACTGATTGTTGGCCGCGCCGGCGACGATTTTCGCTTTCAGCAGGTCGATCGTTTCCGTGTTGATCGATCCGCCGAGCGCGCAAGGGCTGAAAATATCGACATCAGCCGCGACGCACGCATCCGGCGAAACGCTGGCGGCGCCGAAGCGCTCGACGGCCTGCCTGACCGATGTCTCGTTGATATCGGCGACGACAAGTTTCGCCCCGTCCCTGTGCAGCAGTTCGGCGAGCGCCATGCCGACGGCGCCGACGCCGAGAATGGCGACGCGAAGCCCGTCCAGCGAATCGCGGCCGAGACGCGCGCGAACCGCAGCCTGCACGCCGCGCCAGACGCCGCGCGCGGTAAACGGCGACGGGTTTCCGCCGACATCCTTCTCGCGGATGCCGGCGACAAATTTCGTTTCGCTGCGAACGATTTCCATATCGCGTTCGTCTACGCCCGAATCCTCGGCCGTGTAATAAAGCCCGTCGAGACTCTCGACGGCCCGCCCGAACGCGCGCATCATCTCCGGCGTTTTTTGCGTTTTCGGATCGGCGATGATGACCGCCTTGCCGCCGCCGAACGGAATGCCGCCGAGCGCGTTCTTGAAGGTCATGCCGCGCGACAGGCGTTTCACATCGTCGAGCGCCGCCTCGGGCGTTTCATAGGCGCGAATGCGGCACCCGCCGCAGCCAGGCCCGAGCGTCGCATCGTGAACGGCGACGATCGCGTCGAGCCCCGATTCCCCATCGCGAAAACGCACGACTTTGCGCCACCCCTCAACCGCGATCTCCTCCGCCTTCATTGTGCGCCTCCACGCTCATCAAACGCCCCGGAATGAGCGCCAATCTAGACCGATCGTCAAAGCACTTTTCTTCAAACTGGTGCGACGCCAGCTTGACTCTTAGCAGATGCTGCCAAATAAGTAGCGTATTATGGCGCGATGCCAGTCTAATTGGATATGTCATCCTATGAAGCTTGACCAGATCGACCACGCTATCCTGCGCCATCTCCAGGAAGATGCGCGCATCACCAACGCCGATCTCGCCGACAAGGTCGGCCTCTCGCCTACGCCGTGCCTGCGCCGTTTGCGCCGCCTCGAAACCGAAGGCGTCGTGAAGGGCTATCACGCCGAACTCAACCGCGAAATGCTCGGCGTCAATGTGACGGTTATCATCCTCGTCAAGCTGGAGCGCGAGGACGATTCGACGCTTCGCGAATTCGAAGCGGCGATCAAAAAGCGCCCTGAAGTGATGGAGTGCTACCTCGTCACCGGAAAATTCGACTATTTCATCCGCGTCGTGATCCCCAGCCTTTCCGCCTACGAAGTATTCCTGTCGGAAACCATTTTGCGGATGCCGAAAGTCGCCACGGTCGAATCGAGCTTCACGCTTCGCGAGGTCGAACGCAAAGTCGTCACGCCCGTTCCCGTGAATGCGGGGCGTTAGTCCGGCCTAACGCTGGAAGTCGTAAAAAGCGCCCATTTTCAGAAGCTGGGTTAACGCATCGAGCGCGGCGAGCGATTCGTCCATGAAGTTCGGATCGGTGAGATCGTCAGGCGTCAGCCGGTCGCGATAATGCTTTTTAACCCAGGCTTCGAGCGCATCGAATCCGGCGTCGTCGAGAATGAAATTCTGGTTCGTTGCGGCCAGTTCTTCATCGGACAGGATTACGCGCAGCCGCAAACAGGCCGGCCCGCCGCCATTGCGCATGGATTCGCGGACATCCATGTAAACGGCTCGGTTGATCGGATTGTTCTTCGCAAGCGTGTCGTCGACAAAGCCCTTGACGCGCGGATTTTCCTCCGACTCTTTCGGCAGAACGAGCGCCATTTCGCCGCCCGGCAGCGACAAAAGCTGCGAGTTGAAAAGATAGGACGCGACAGCGTCTTCAAGGCTCACCGCGTCCGCCGGCGCCTCGACGATCTCGACAAAAGGGGCGGCCTTCCTGATAGCGGCGAGCGCGGACGCGCGGTCTTCGAAACTTTGTTCATGCAGGAACAGGACGGTTCCATTCGCAACGCCGACGACATCATTGTGAAAGGCGCCGGCGTCAAGCGCGGATCGCGATTGCTGAACGAAAACGGTTTTCTTCGCATCGAGCAGGTGATTGCGCGCCACCGCCTCGCTTGCGCGCAGTTTCTGGCGTGCGGGAAATTTTTCGCCGTCGACGCCGTAAACGAACAGGTGAACGCCCTGCCGGTCATGGCTTTGCGCAAGCCGGCCGTGATTGGCGGCGCCTTCGTCGCCGAAATGGACCCCGCCCGGCAGCGCGCGGTGATGAACGAAATATCTGTCGCTGGCGAAAATATGCTTCAGCGAGCGCGCCGTCGTGTCAGCCTCTATCGCGCGGTGAAAATTCGACGCCAGATTGGCGGGCGTGAAATGCGCCTTGCCGTCCTCCGTGTCGGGCGACGGCGCGACGGTTCCCGCATTCGCCGTCCACATCGATGAGGCGGCGTAACAATTTGCGAGAATTTCCGGCGCGGTCTTCGCCGCTTTCGCGATCACGTCAGGGTCCGTCCCGCGAAAGCCGAGCGCACGCAAGGTTTTGAGGGACGGGCGATCAAGCGGCGGCAGGAAACCCTGATGCAAGCCGAGATCCCTGACGGCGCGCATCTTTGAAAGGCCCTGAAGCGCCGCGGCGCGCGGGTTCGACGCCGCGCCCTTGTTTCTGGCCGAGGCGAGATTGCCGAAAGACAGCCCGGCGTAATTATGCGTCGGGCCGATCAAGCCGTCGAAGTTGATTTCGTGGTGGGTCATATCTCGAATTCTGGTTCAGTTATTGTCGCGCCGAACGCCTTGGAGGAATCCGGCGTCATTTTGCGTAAGTCGCACCGCTTGAACGATCAATTCCGTTTCACCCCAACCTGCCCTTCGGGCATGGCGAGCAGTTTTTCCCCTTCCATCGAGGCGACGGGATAGGCGCAGTAATC
>JAGRDS010000010.1:0-77086 GCA_020446945.1 Parvularculaceae bacterium | reverse complement strand
GCGCCCGTCGTCTGGCGGTTCCAGTTGACGATGCCGGCGCGGCTTAAAGCCAGAAACTTTTCCCATTTCTTCGCGTCGTCGGAGAGAAGTCCCGCCGACAATCCAAATGACGTGGCGTTTGCGCGCGCAATCGCTGCGTCAAAATCCGGCGCGCGGTAAACGGCGAGCATCGGACCGAAATGTTCCTCATCCGGGATTGCGTCGGCGCGCGTCAAATCAATGATGCCCGGCGACACAAAGGCGGAGCCTTCATCCTGCACCGACAAGGCGCGAATAACCTCGCCGCCCTGATTGGCGCGAAAATCGAATGCGCGCTCCAGCGCTTGCGCCGCGCGAGGCGAAATCACCGGCCCCATGAACGGCTGCGGATCGGCGAAGGGTTGATCGACAATCAACCGGTCGCGCAGTTTCGCCAGCGCATCGATAAACCGGTCGCCCGCCGCCCCTTCCGGAACGATGAGCCGCCGCGCGCAGGTGCAGCGCTGGCCCGACGTCAAAAACGCCGACTGAATGACCGTAAACGCCGCCGCGTCGATATCTTCCGTATCCCACCAGACAAGGGGGTTGTTGCCGCCGAGTTCGAGCGCGGTGATGATATCGAGCCGGTCGGCGAATTTCCGGTGGATGGCGAGGCCCGTCTTGTAGCCGCCAGTGAACAGGACGCCGTCGATCCCGCCGAGATCGAGAACCGCTTCGCCGGTCTCGCGCCCGCCATGAACGAGATTGACGACGCCCGCGGGAAGTCCCGCCTCTTCGAGTTTTTCGACCAGAAACGCGCCGGGGCCGGGCGCCAGTTCAGACGGTTTGAAAACGATCGCGTTGCCGGCGATCAGCGCGGGGACGATATGGCCATTGGGCAAATGCGCCGGAAAATTGAACGGGCCGAGAACCGCCATGACGCCATGCGGCTTGTGGCGCAGCGCGCTCTTGCCCGCGCCCGCCGGCGCCGATTTTTCGCCTGTGCGCTCGCGATAGGCCTGAACGGAAATATCGACCTTGGCGGCGACGGCGGCGGCTTCCGTTTTCGTTTCCCAGAACGGCTTGCCGGTTTCTTTCGAGATAAGACGCGCCAGGTCTTCCGCATCGCGCTGAACGAGCTCGCGAAACATTTCAAGAACGCTGATGCGCTTTTCAAGCGGCGCAAGCGCCCAGCCCGGAAACGCCGCGCGCGCGGCGCCGATCGCCGCGCCGACATCCTCGCGCGTCGCGGCGCGCGCTTCGAACACTTTCTCGCCCGTCGATGGATCGAAAGATTGAAACGCCTCTGCGCGCCCATCGCGCCATTCGCCGTTGATGAAAATCTGGTTCATGATTCCTCGTCCTCGGGTTCTTTATATTTGCGGCGAAGAAAAATACCGCCGGCGATCATGACGATCGACGTCGCCAGCATTTTCGCCCCGGTCAGATGCGCCTTTCCGGCGACATCGCCGATCAGGTCGGCGAAATAGGGAAAGAATGGCCCCATCGCCTCGTCGAAGGCGCGATAGACCGCCTTTCCCCCCGCGAGCAAAGCGAGCGCCGGCGCGCCCATCAGGCAGCCGACAATCATCGCAAACAGGCCGAACAATCTCATTCAAACGCCCGCGTTATCATTTTACTCCGCCCGGCGCCGCGTTTCACCGCGCGATACAGCGAATTTCATCGCCGATCCTCACATTGAGCGCGTTCGCGGACGCTTTCGAAACGACGATCGCATCGCCTTCAATCCGCGCCGTTTCCTGGATGCAGCGGAAAGAGGACACCTCGCCCGCCGCCATCAGAAATTTTTGTCCGCCCTCGACGTTTTCCGTCGCCGCGAGGCGCTTCACCCTGCTTTCGCGGATCGTGCGAATCTGGCTCGTTCGAGCGTCAACCAATGGGCCGCCGTCGAAAATATCGACGTAATTGTCAAATTCAAAGCCTTCGTTGATCAGCATGTCGAATGCGGGTTGCGCGCTTTTGTGCGGCCGTCCGATGCAGTCGCGCGCGGCCTGCGAGAGCAAAATCGTGTAGACCGGATGGCGCGGCATCAGATCCTGTATGAACTGGTTGCCCATCGCCGCGTTGTGAAGGTCGGCTTCCTCGAAACTCATTTCGTAGAAATTCGCCCCGACTGAATCCCAGAACGGCTGCTCGCCATTTTCCTCGCGCCACCCGCGCAATTCGGCGCAGATATGATCGGCGATAATCTCCGGCTTTTGCGCGATAAAGAGATAGCGCGCGCGCGCCAGCAACTTTCCCGCGCCGATCCCGCGCGCATCGGGGGACACGAAAAGCATGCCGACTTCCGCGCAGCCGGTGAAATCATGGCTGGGCATCAATACGGTGCGCCGGGTCGTGCGGTCGAATTCCTGCGAATAGTGAACTTCGTCAATGAGCTTGTAGTTGATGAACCCCTGCTTGAGGCCGATCGAGGCGAAAACGCCCGTCGTGCCCAGGATCTTTCCGTCTCTTTCAAGCACCATCATGTAGACTTCAGGGCCCGGCGCGCGCGCGCACGAGGCGAAACTTGAAACCGCGTGCGCGATGCGCCCGCTCAACGCCGCGTCATCGTCCGGCAGATTGGTCATGCCGCCGCCGGTCACGCGGGCGAACTCGCGCAACTGGGCGAAGTCTTCGGGCCTGACCGGCCGAACGAACGGGACGCTCATCTCAGTCTGGCTCCGGGATTTGGGATATCGCCTGCGGCGATGCGAAGAAGTAGAAGGGCGGAAAGTCTGGCGCGCTCTTCGAGCGAATCGAGTTTCACGAATTCCGACGCTGAGTGAATATCGCCGCCGCGCGCGCCGAGCGTGTCGATAACGGGTATGCCCGCTGCGGCGATATTGTTGCCGTCGCAAACGCCGCCGGTCGATTTCCAGCCTATATCGAGACCAAGCTCGACGCCGCAATCCTTGAGCGCGTTAAAGAACGCCTCAAGCTCGCGCGTCATCGGCTTCGGCGGGCGGGCGAAACCGCCGTGAACATGCGCCGCGTAGCCCTCGCATTTATCGGCGTCGGCGATCATGCGCCGGATCTCGTTGTCGGCGAATTCCGCGTCTTCGGGCTTTTCGACCCGAATGTTGAAGCGTACGACGGCGCTGTCAGGGACGACATTGTTCGGTCCGCCGCCATCTATGCGCGCGACATTGACTGTCATCCCCGCGCGCGCGCCGGTCAGCGCATCAACGGCGCATGCGAATGCGGCCGCCGCGACGACAGCGTTGCGGCCCGATGCGTGATCGCGGCCCGCATGGGCGGCGCGGCCGGAAAAGACTGCGGAGTAATTGCCGCTGCCCTTGCGCGCGCCGGCGAGTTTTCCGTCCGGCATCGCCGGTTCGTAAACGCAGGCGAATTGCGCGCGCCCGGCCGCTTCGTGAAGTATCGCCGACGAGCCAGGCGAGCCGATCTCCTCATCCGCATTCAGTATGACTTCAAACCCGATCCGCTCGGCGAGGTGCGAGCGCTCAACCGCCATAAGGGCGTAAAGCATGACGAGGATGCCGCCCTTCATGTCGGCGCCGCCCGGCGCATTCATCGTATCATCGTCGATCATGCGGACCGATTGAAACGGATGACCGGCGCCGAACACCGTATCCATATGTCCGGCGAGCAGGACGCGCACAGGCGCCTGCGGGCGTTTGACGATGCGCAGGCAATCGCCGACCGGTTTTTCGATGACCGCGCCATCCGCGGCGACGACTTGCTGCGGCGCGGAGGGAACCGTTTCAACGTCAGCGCCGAGCCCGGCGAAAGCCTCGGCCAGAACGGCGCGCATCGCCGCCAACCCGTCCAGATTGGCGCTGCCTGTGTTCAGGGCGCACCACTCCTTCAGCTTTGCGGTCATTTCGCCCCGCTTGCCGTCGAGGAACGCCAAGTCTTTGGAAATGTCTGTTTTTCCGGTCATTGGGGCCAAGCTCTAGCCGCCGGCGGTGACGGCGGCAAGTCGCAGCGGGCGCGGCGCGGCGGCATTGCCCTCGCGAATCGAACCTTTCTATAGTCCGCGCCCGGCCCTTAAGGTCGGGCGCCTATGGTCTTTCCGTTCGTTATCCCGATCGTCATTTACAAACGCGGTTCATGCTTAATCTGATTGAAAGAATGCTGATCGGCTGGACGGACGCATCCCGCCGCGCGGGACTGGCGCTTGTCCTCGCATTCCTCGTCGCCGCAGGCGCTGGCGGATGGTTCGCTGCGGCGAATTTGAAAGTTAACACCGATACGAGCGCGATGCTGGATTCCTCGCTGGCGTTCCAGGTGCGCGCGCGCGAGCTGAAAGAGGCGTTTCCGGAAGTCAAAAACGACATCGCGGTCGTCATACGCGCGCCGACGCTGGATGAAGCCGACGCTTTCGCGGCCGCGCTCAGACAGCGCGCGCTTGAAAAGCCCGAATTGTTCGCCGGCGTGTTCGCCCCGTCGGCGGAACCTTTCTTCCGCGACAACGGACTGCTCTATCTTGGAACGGATGAACTCGAAGCGCGCCTGACGCAAATGTCGAAAGCCTCGGGCCTTATCGAAAAGCTGATAAAGGCGCCGACCGGCGGGCAGTTATTTTCGACGCTCGCCGAAAACGACGCGCTGGCCGAGCGTTCAGAACTTGGCCGCGATACGCTGGCGCGCATTTATGACGAACTCGCCGACGTCGTCGAGGCGAGCGCGCAAATGCAAACGCGCCCCTTTTCCTGGATGGGCGCCCTGTCGGGGGAAGACGCCGAACCCGCGCATACGCGGATGTTCTACGCGACGCCGGCGCTTGATTTCACCCGCCTCCAGCCGGCCAAACCGGCGATTGAATCCCTGCGCGCCGACATTGACGATCTTAACGCCGCCTTCGAAGGGCGCGTAGAAACATACATTACGGGCGATCCGGCGTTGCGCGCGGACGAACTCGCCGCCGTCACGACCGGGATCGGGACTTCGTTCCTTATTTCGTTTTTCGCCGTCGCGATCTTATTGCTGCTTTGCTACCGTTCGGTATTCATCTCGCTGACGACGCTCGTCGCGCTTGTCATTACGATCGTTTTGACCTCCGCCTTCGCGGCCGCCGCGCTTGGCGAGCTTAACCTCGTTTCGGTCGCCTTCACCGTCCTGCTTGTCGGGCTCGGCCTCGATTTTGCGATCCACCTTCTGCTGCACATACAAGAACGCCGCAGCGGCGGCGAAGACATCGCCGCCGCGATGAAGGGCGCCGTTCATGAAGTCGGCCCCGCGCTCTGCCTCGCCGCATTGACGACGACGCTCGCGTTTTTCGCGTTCATTCCGACAAAATTCGATGGAATCGCGCAACTCGGCGTAATCGCCGGCGTCGGCGTCCTGATCGCGCTTTTCGTTTCGCTGACTTTTATTCCCGCAACGCTTGGCGCATTCGGCGGCGGCGGGCGCGCATTCGGGAAGGCGGGCGCGGTGAGGAAAAACGGCGGAAATAAATCCCGCAAGCTTCTCGGCGCGCTATCGACGCCCGTCGCGCTCGCAACGCTTGCGCTCGGCGCGCTCGCCCTGTTCGTCGTTCCCAAGGCGCGCTTCGACGCCGATCCGATGAGCCTGCGCGATCCCTCGTCCCAATCGGTGATCGGCTTCAACCTCCTGTTCGCCGACAAGGACACGATTCCCTATCGCCTCACCGCGATCGCCGCCAGCGAGGCGGAGGCGTCCGCGATCGAGCAACGCGCGCGCGCAGTAAACGAAGTCGGCGGCGCGCGTTCGCTTATCGACTTCATCCCGGACAATCAGGAAGACAAGCTCGATCTTATCGACATCGCCTCCGGGCCGCTCGCCTTCGCGCTCGCCGCCGACGAAGACCGATCGCTCGCACCGGACATGGCGGACGGCGCGGCGAAACTCGCCTCCCGCCTTGAAAGCGCCTATGCGGACGCAACGCCGGCGCGCCGGCTCGCCGCCGCTCTCGCCGGCGCCGATGCGCAGGCTTTGGCGCGCGCCGAGCGCAATATTTTCGCCTATTGGCCGGATCTCGTCGAACGCCTGCAAACGCAATTCAACGCCGACATCGTCGATTATGACGCGCTGCCCGACAACCTGCGGCGGCGTTATCTGTCAGACGACGGAAAATGGCGGATCGACATTCTTCCCGCCGGCGACGTCCGCGATCCGAATACGCTGAAGCAATTCGTCAAATCGGTCGAGGCCGAGATTCCCGATATCGCCGGCGGCGCAATCCAGACGCAAAAGGCCGGCGAGGTCATTTCCAGTTCCATGCTGCAAGCTTCGGCGATTGCGCTGACGATCATCACCCTGTTCCTGATCATTTTGCTGCGGCGGGTCGATGAAGTCCTTTTGATGCTGTTGCCGCTCGGCCTGGCGGCGATCCTGACCGCCGCCGCCGGCGTGATTTTCAATATTCCGTTCAACTACGCCAATGTGATCGTTCTGCCGTTGCTGATGGGGATCGGCATCGACAGCGGCATCCACCTCGTCATGCGCCAGCGCCAGCTCGATGTCGGCGAAGATATTTACGGCGCCTCGACCCCGCGCGCGGTTTTCTTTTCCGCGCTGACGACCGTCGCCTCATTCGGCAGTCTCATGCTCTCCCCGCACCGGGGCACCGCGTCTATGGGCGAGCTTTTGTCGATCGCCATCGCGTTTACCCTGCTTTGCACCCTGATCGTTCTTCCCTTCGCGTTCAGGGTGTTTGAGGGCCGAAAACTCGGTTAAGTTCGACCGATCACGGAAATTTGCGCGCGGCGCGCCGCCTTCCCGCCGCAATGTTCGCCTAAACGCGCGCGGAATGAATAAAAGGACAGCCGGATGAAAAAAGTGTTCGCCGCCATCGCCCTAAGCCTCGCCGCCCCGGTTTTCTCGTCGGCGCCGGCGATCGCCGCCGAAACAGCGGGAGCCGATATCGACGCGGCGATCGCCTTTGCAAGGAATCTGACCGACAAGGCGAGCGCGGCGCTGACATCGGACAAGAGCGAAGCCGAACAGCTCGCCGACTTCCAGGCTGTCCTCAGCGAAGGTCTTGCGCTCGACGTGATCGGAAAATTCATGATCGGCGACATCCGCAAATCCATGACGCCGGAACAGATCGAGCGTTATGACGCGGCCTTCCCCGCCTATCTCACGCGCCTATACGCCGACCAGTTCGCCGACATCGTCGGGCGCCCGCTCGAAGTGGTCGATTCAAAAGCGCTCGGCGCGAAAGACGTAATCGTGCGTACTCAATTCACGCGCGCGCAGGGCGAGCCGATCAATGTCGACTGGCGCATTCGCAAACTGCGCTCGGGCGATCAAAAAGCGATCGACATAATCGTCGGCGGCGTTTCGATCATGCTCGTCAAGCGCGAGGAGTTTTCCGCCTATATCGCGCAAAACAGCGTCGACGCGCTGATTGAGCGGATCAGGACCGAGGGCGGCGCCTGAACCGAAGGTCAGCCGTCTTTTTTTCGCGCAATGCCCGGAACGCCGAACATGCCGAGTTGCAAGCTTTGCGCGATACGCTCGGCCCGCTCGACAAAGTAGAGTTTGACCGCCGGCGTCGGGGCGATATCGTCCAGCGTGGCGCGGAATAACGCCAGCCAGATATTGAAATGCCATGGCTGCACGCCTTCGAGGCGGCGATGCGCGTCCATCGGCTTGCCGGAATAAAGCCCCGCATTCAGCGCGACCGACGCCCAGAAAAGCTTCATCTTGGCGAGATGCGCCGTCCAGTTATCGCCGATTGCGTCATCGAATATCGGCCCGATAAGCGGATTTTCGCGAACGCGCGTATAGAACTCATCAACCATGAGGGAGATGAACGCCTCATCTATGCCGATTGACGCCGCATCAAGTTGAAGCTGCGCGCGGCGCTCGCCCGCGGATCGCACATTCGTGTCCATCACGCCGCCACTACGCTCAGCAGGCCGCGAAGGCGCGTATTGCGCTGCGTCAGATCCTTGATCGTATATCGATCAAGCGTTGCGAGAAACGCTTCGGTCGCTTCGCGGAAAACTCCTTTCAACCGGCAACTCGGCGTAATCAGGCATTCGCCCCCGTCTATCTTCAAACATTCGACGATGGAAAAATCGCCTTCCATCAGGCGCACGACCTGCCCCACTCCGATTTTTTCCGGCCCCCGCGCGAGACGCAGCCCGCCGCCGCGTCCGCGAACAGCCTCGATGAACCCGCCGCGCGCAAGCGTGTGCGCAACCTTCATCAAGTGGTTTCTGGAGATATCAAAACGCGCTGCAATTTCGGCGATGGTCGGCAACGCCGCCTCATTCACCGAAAGGTGCATCAACAATCGCATCGCGTAGTCGGTCTGGACGTTTAGACGCATGGGCCCCTCTAAAGATGCATCTTAGATATTGCATTTCCGGCGCGCAGTCAATATTTAAGATGCATAT
The DNA here is from genome assembly GCA_020446945.1 of Parvularculaceae bacterium. GTDB lineage: Bacteria > Pseudomonadota > Alphaproteobacteria > Caulobacterales > Parvularculaceae > Amphiplicatus. Next base: position 68,792 of record JAGRDS010000010.1, on the reverse strand, counting down.
GTAATACATCTTTTGGAGAGCATCATGGCCGCCCTGAACCTGGAGCGCATAAAACGACACGAATTTGACAGCGGAGAGATCGAGGGAAAATCGCCGCCCGCAGTAATTTCCCCGCCGGCGCAACCGCGCGCAGCCGCGCCGGCGCGCGACGCGCAAATACGCACGCACGCGCTGCCCGGGCGGATCTACAAGATGCTGACATTTTGCTATCTCGGCATTCTCATCGCTTTCTGGCTGACTTTCCAGGGCGACGGCGAAGCGCTGTTCATGGTCGCGATCAGCGGTTTTTATCTCGCAGCCTATGTCGGCGCGCCGTTTATCTTGTCGCGCGTTAAACACATTGACCCGCCTTCGGCGGAGAGCTTCGGCGATTTTCTTTCAAAACCGTTTGAGACCTGGACCGGCTCCGTTTCCGGTCGCGAGGCGATGATTCAGGTTCTGTCCGTTCCGGCCGCGCTATTCTTCGGCGCGATCGTAATGGCGATGATCATCAGGCACGCAGGCTAGTTTTTCCGTACGAAGACGAAATCCGCCGCACCCTTTAGCGGTTCGGCGGACGCGCCGAAAGGCGCAAGGCGGTCCTTGGCGCGCTCAACCAGTTTTTTCGCCTCACTGCGCGCGCCCTGCGCACCCAGCAGTTTGACGAATGTCGCCTTGTCCATGTCTGCGTCCTGCCCGACCGGCTTGCCGAGCGCTTGCGCATCGCCGAATGCATCGAGGAGATCATCGACAATCTGGAAGGCGAGCCCCAGATCTTCGGCGTATAGGCGCAGCGCATCGACCTCCGCGTCGGACGCGCCGCCGACTATGCCCCCGCCCATCGCAGAAAAGCGGATGATCGCGCCTGTTTTCAGCCTTTGCAGTTCTTCAATGCCCGCCAGATCGAAATCTTTCTGTTCGGCGTAGATGTCTATCATCTGCCCGCCGACCATACCTTCCCTGCCCGACGCTTTGGCGAGTTCGAGCGCAAGGCGGCAACGCACATTCGCATCGGGGTGGGTTTCGGCGTCGGCGAGAATTTCAAACGCCTGCGTCAAAAGCGCGTCGCCGGCGAGAATCGCGGTCGCGTCGTCAAACGCCTTGTGAACCGAAGGGCGCCCGCGGCGCAGGTCGCTGTCATCCATGGCGGGAAGATCGTCATGTATAAGCGAATAGCAATGGATCATCTCTACCGCGCACCCTGTCCGGATCGAGCGCATGCGCGGCGCGCCGAACATGTCTGCGGCGGCGATGACGAGGAAGGGGCGCAGGCGCTTGCCGCCGTCAAGCGCGCCGTGTCGCATCGCATCGACGACGCGGCCTAGCGGGCCCGATCGGCGCGGCAACAGCCGATCAAGCGCGTCTTCGACCAGCGTCGCGCTTTCCTTGATTCGGTTTTCAAAAGCGGTCATGGGCGCACCCGTCTGCTGCTGCGAATGGCGCGCTCCTTAAACGGCCTCGGCGTCCGGCTCAACTTGTCGTCATCGGCCTTGCGCAGCCTCAAACCCTGTTCCGTCGCATTCAGGGCACAGGCGGGCGAAAAAGCCGGTTTTTCCGCGCCCGTTGCAAACATCGCAAACCGCCTTCGCCCGGTGCGCGCCGCCGGCGAAGGCGGCGAAAATTTCGTCTGCGCGCGCAGCCTCCGCCGGCGCCCTGTTCATCGCAAAGCGCGCCGCAGCTTGCAGCTTCGCAGCCGGATGCGCGTCTGCGAGACTGCGCGCCGGGGCCAGCGATTGCATCAGGACGAGAAGATCGCGCCTCCACGCCTCCAAAATCAGCATGAAGGAGCTTTCATTGAAGACGCCGGACGCGGCGACCCCGCCGATGAGGTAAAGTTCGCCGTCGCCGCGAAGACTGGCGATTGAAATGTGAAGGTTCCGGTTGACGGATTCGATCTGACGCTCGCCGACGTCAAAACCGATGAAGCGCGCCAGAAAACCGACCTCGCCCACCTTGTCTGGCGCGCCCTCGACCAGCGCCAGTACAACGGCGAAACGGATATCGCCGTCGCTGACGCCGTATATTCCAAAGCCGCGTTCCTCGCCCAGCTCGTCGACATCGCCATATCTGCTTTTTAAGGCGGCGACGATTTGCGCGCGCGGCCATACGCCGTCTGGCAAGGCCGATTCGCCCGATTTTCTGAAAAACAGCCCCATGTCGCTCCCGCTTACGCAACGCCCTCGATCGGGCGAGCGTAGTAGAGACGCTAGCTCCGGCCAACCCTCGCCCTTTCGACCGCTCAAATCACTGTGAGGGCGGTCGGCCCGCACAGCCGAACGGCGCCTACCTTTTGCGCTGCGGCGAAAGCCGGGCTATAGCCGCAGCGCAACAAAGGACGGGAACCCGCTTTCCGGCGGTTGCCCGGCTCCGCGCCCCATGGAATAAGATCCCGAGCGCCTAGCGGCGGACTGGGTTTTAGCGTTCTGCGAGAGGATTTCAGGCGATGACCGGCGATGGAAAGGCTTTGCGCGTTATTCTGGCCCAGCCGCGCGGTTTCTGCGCCGGGGTGGAACGCGCGATCGATATCGTTGAGCGCGCGCTCGAAAAATACGGCGCGCCGGTCTATGTCCGCCACGAGATTGTCCACAATAAACGCGTTGTCGATACGCTGCGCTCGCGCGGGGCCATTTTCGTTGAAGAGATCGATGAGGTGCCGGTCGGCGCGGTGACGATTTTTTCAGCCCACGGCGTTGCGAAAAAGGTCGAGGACGGCGCGCGCCTGCGCGATCTCGACGTGATCGATGCGACCTGCCCTCTTGTCACCAAGGTTCACAAGGAAGGGCGGCGCTACGCGGGCAAGGAATTCGACATCGTTCTCATCGGCCATCTCGGCCATCCTGAAGTTGAAGGAACGCTTGGCCAGATACCGGGCGTCGTCCACGTCATTTCCGAGCCGCATGAAGTCGACACGCTTGAAGTGCGCGACGCCGATCGCGTCGCTTTCGTGACGCAGACGACGCTGTCGGTCAATGATACCAAAGACGTTATCGCCGCCCTGCGCGCGCGTTTTCCGAACATCGTCGGCCCCGACACGCGCGACATCTGCTATGCGACGCAAAACCGTCAGACGGCCGTTATCGAGCTTTGCAAGAAGGTCGACGTTCTGCTGGTTGTCGGCGCCCATAATTCATCGAATTCGAACCGGCTGCGCGAGATTGGACAGAATTTCGGCATCGCCGCCTATCTGATCGAAGACGCCGGCATGCTCGATCTCGACTGGGTGAAGGACGCCGACACGGTCGGCGTGACCGCCGGCGCCTCGGCGCCTGAAACGCTGGTTCAGGAAACGATCGCAAAATTACGAACCGTCCGGGACGTGTCGGTCGAAACGCTGGACGGCGTTCAGGAAAACGTCCATTTCAAATTACCGGCCGGCCTCGCCGACGTGCCGCGCCCGCAAGCGGCCGCGGACGCATGGGCCGTTGAAAACGCCTAGAACAAGAAAACCGGAGTCAGGGGATGTCAGTTTCGCTTCACCAGCAAATTCGCGTCGGCGCCTATGTCATGAAGCAGACGCTGTTGGGCCGTAAACGCTACCCGCTCGTGCTGTTTCTCGAACCGCTTTTCCGCTGCAATCTCGCGTGTCCGGGCTGCGGTAAAATCGATTATCCCGCGCCGATCCTCAACAAGCGGCTATCGGTTCAGGAATGTTTCGACGCGGTCGATGAATGCGGCGCCCCGGTTGTCGCCATTCCAGGCGGCGAGCCGCTGATCCACAAGGAGATCGGCGAAATCGTCGAAGGCATCGTCGCGCGCAAGAAATTCGTTTCGCTTTGTACGAATGCGCTGCTGCTTGAGAAAAAACTCGACCTGTTCAAGCCGTCGCCCTTCCTGTTTTTCTCGGTCCATCTCGACGGGCTGGAAGAAGAACATGACCGCGCGGTTGATCAGAAAGGCACCTTCAAGATCGCCGTCAAAGCGATCAAGGCGGCGCAGGAAAAGGGTTTCCAGGTCAACGTCAACGCGACCATCTTCGACAATATGACGGCGAAACAGGTCGCCGATTATCTCGATTTCGCGACCGATCTCGGCTGCAATATCACAATCTCGCCGGGCTACGCCTATGAGCGCGCAGAAGACAAGGACCATTTCCTGTCGCGTGAGAAAACGAAAAACCTCTTTCGCGACATCTTCCGCATCGGCAAGGAGCGCGGGCGCGAATGGAACCTTTCGCATTCCTCGCTATTCCTGAATTTTCTCGCCGGCAATGAAGAATACCTGTGCACGCCATGGGGTTCGCCGACGCGCAATGTATTCGGATGGCAAAAGCCCTGTTACCTGCTCGGCGAAGGTTACGTCTCCACGTTCAAGGAACTGATGGAAACGACCGACTGGGACAGCTACGGCACCGGCAAATACGAGAAATGTTCAAACTGTATGGCCCATTGCGGCTATGAGCCGACAGCGGCGATGGATGCGGTCAAGAACCCGTTCAAGATGATGAAGATCAAGAACATGTTTTCGGTCGCGACCGAGGGGCCGATGGCGCCGGAAATAAATCTTTCGAATGTGCGCCCGGCGGTCGATATTCACGAAAAACTCGTCGCCGAGGAAATGTCAAAGATCGACGCTGCGAAAAAGCCCGGCGAAAAGCGGGCCGAGGTCGCGGCGTAGGCGCGCAAGCGCCTGAACCGACGTTCGGCGCGTTCCTTTGAATTGCGGCGCAGCTTGCGGCCCCTGCGCCGGCTTCCAGAGCATGCTTGCGGCAGCGTCGATATTTTCCGGCGCGCTCGCCGCCGCCGCTTCGCAATTCCATGACCGCATGTTTTCCGGAGAATGATCCCTGAGCGGATAATTTTCAGGACGAATTGAAAGAAAACCGCGCGGCCGAATGTAAACTACAGGCTTCGCGACTATTAAAGGCCGAGCGCGGCCAGGAAGGCGCCGAGATAGCCGCCGAATTCCCGGCGAAGCGTTTGCGTCGCCGCGCCGGAATCGCGGCCGAGCGCGAAAATCTCTTCAAACTGTTGCGGCTGTTTAATGCAATCGAGGAGAACATTGGCGACATTGACGCCGCCAGCAGGCGTAACCGCGCGCAAGGCCGCTTTCGGCAAGGCGCGCGCGGCGCCGTCGGCGATAACGCGAATCGCAATGAACGGAACGCCCGCCCGCGCCGCCGCACGCGCGGCGCCGTGGCTTTCCATATCCACGGTTTCCGCAGCGTAGCGCTGGAACAGCGCTTCTTTCTTTTCCGTGCAATCGACGATTTCGTCCGAGCCGAATATCGCCACGTGGCGCGGCGAGAATTTGTCGGCCGCCGCGGCGAGCGCTTTGTCGGCGATGACGATATCGCCTTTCGCCGAAACGACGCGCTCGCCGAGAACAAGCTCGCCAGATTTCAACGCCGGATCGAGCCCGCCGCAGAGCCCGGCGCTGACGATCGCCTTTGCGCCGTCGTCGAGGAAGCCTTGCGCGATTTCCTCGGCCCGGTCGGCGTTCGCGCCCGATACGCCGATCATCACTTTCGACACGTCAACGCCTGCCGCTTTCAGGCTGGCGCGGACGGCGTTCGCCTCCGATTTCAGGCCGCAGACGATTCCGATAAATCCGCTCATGCGGTCCTCCGGCGTTTTGATACGATCGCGGCCGCTCTATCGCCCGATCTGATCGATCCTTCAATGGTCGCGGGAACGCCGGTCGCCGTGTGATCGCCGGCGAGCGTCAGATTGGACCAGCGCGTTTGCGGTTTCAGCCGTTTCGCCGCGCCTTCCGGCGACTGGTCCGGCGTCGCGCGCCGTTCGCGAATGACGCGCACCGCCTCATACCTCATATCGCCGAGACCGAGTGCGATCTGCGTCTCGCGCCACATATCGTCGGCGGCCTTCCTGTTCGGGGTCTCGTCCATGCCGATCGCATGGCTCGCCGAGACGGTCAGAGAAACGACATCATCGCGCACGAACGCCCATTGAGCATCGGACGAGATCATGCCGATGAACGGCGCGCCTTCCAAAAGCGCCGCCGGAACCGGACGGGGCGTGCGATAGTGAACATTCAGTATCGACGTATTGTCCCCCGGCGGATCGACCTCGGGCATTAGCTGTTTCAGACGCGAGGGCGGAACGGCGAAAATGACTTCATCACCGGCGCCGATCGCGATTTTGTCCTCGCCGAAATCGAGAGCGCTGATGCGTCCGGCGGAAAACTCCGCAGCGCGCAGGCGCGCATTGAACCGGATTTCGGCGCCGTTCGATTGAAGATGATTCAACGCCGGATCTATGAAGGCGGGGCCAAGCCCCTTTTTCGCCGCGAGAGGACGCGACGCGGCGCCGCCAAGCAGAAACGTTTCGCGAATGACAGACCATAATAGCCGCGCCTGCCCCAGATCCGGCGTCGTGTTTAACGCGGCGAGCGTCAGCGGCTCCCAGAAACGGGCGTAAAGAACGCTTTTTTTATCGACGATATCGGCGACGGTCTGGCCTTTGCGCGCGAAAGCGACGCCCGCCGCCTTCGCAAAGTCGAAGAGTGTGGCTCCCGGCACGCGGCGGGCCGGATCGAACACCCAGAACGGTATGATCCCGTCATTTATCGTCACGCGCCAGCGCTCGCCCGATTTAACATCGACAAAGGGATAGGATGCGTCCGCCGGCCCGGTCAGCGCGTCCTGCGCGCCGATGCGCTTCAAATAGTCGAGGGCGGAACGATTGCCCGACATGATGAGATGATTGCCGTTATCAATATCGCGCTCAAGCGTTCTGTCATGGAACGACCGGCAGCGCCCGCCCGCATGACCGCTTGATTCATGGATAACCACTTTCGCGCCTGTTTCAACGAGGCGCACCGCAGCGGCGAGACCGGAAAGGCCCGCCCCGATAATATGAACGCGGGTCATTGCGGCGGCGCCAGCCAGTAACGCGCAGCGATCGCAAGTTTTTCAAATTTGGACACGCGCACCGGTTCGCCGGCGCGCGCCCAGCCGCGCTTTTCCATCTTGCCGAGATAAGCCTCGTAAACGCCCATCATCAACAGCGCCGGGCGCACCGTGCGCCAGTCGAGTTCGCCAAGCGCGGCGCGCGCTTCGTTAAACTTTCCGCGCGCTTTGGCGCCGAGATCGCGCGCGACATCGCCAAGGCCGGCCGCGCCGCAGATTGCGGACGGCGTTTTCGGCGCGCCGTATTTTTCCAGCAGTTCCGCAGGCAAATAGAGCCGGCCGATCGCGGCGTCCTCCGCGACGTCGCGCAATATGTTCGTCAATTGCAGGGCGTCGCCGAGCGACAGTGCGAAACGGGCGGAGGCGGCGCAATCAGGCGCGCCGAAAACGGGCATCGACAAACAGCCGACGGCGCCGGCGACGCGCCTCGTATAGGCGTTCAGTCTTTCCAGGGGCGGCGCTACGATCGGCCCGTTGGCGTCCATCTCCATCCCTTCGATCATCATCAGGAATTCGCTCTTTGGAAGCGCGAATGCGCGCACCGGCTCCAGCAGGGCGAGGCCGGTCGCAAATTCCGGGCGCCCTTCATACACGCGGTCGATTTCGGCGCGCCAATCGGCGAGCGCGCGCAGGCGTTCGTCTCGCGTCAGACCATCGTCATCGGCGATATCGTCAACTTCGCGGCAGAAAGCGTAGATCGCGTACATCGCCTCGCGCCGCTTTTTCGGCAGGATCGCCATGCCGGCGCTGAACGACGTGCCAGAACGCCTCACGGTTTCCTGCGTATGGCGGCGCGCCGCGCCGATATCGATCGAAGCCGCCGTCATGCGCCCCGCCCCGCTGCGAAAAAGCCCGAAACGGCGCCGGCGAGCCCGGCGAGAGCGAAATCGGTTTTCTTCAGCGCGACGCGCCCGGCGACCGGATCGCCCTTGCGCAATAATAAGATCAGACGATCGGCGAGCCGCACGATCACCGCCGATTCCATTGCAAGGCGGCGGCTTTTAAGCGCGAAGGGCAGGCGCCGCGCATCTCGCATCAGGCGGTCGCATTCATCGAGCATGCGGTCAATGACGCGGCGAAGCGCGGGCGACGATTTTTCGCCGTCGATATCGTCGAGGCTTCCACCCTCGTCGGCGAGCCATGCATCAATCACATACACCCGGTCGAGATCGCGTTTGTCATCGGCGCAATCCTGAAGATGATTGATGACCTGCAACACGGTGCAAAGCGCATCGGAATATCTGTAGCCGGACTTTTCCTCGCCATGAAGATCGAGAAGATACCGCCCGACCGGGTTCGCGGATTTTTCGCAGTAGCCCGCAACCTCTTCCCAGGAATGATAGCGACGCTTTTTGCAATCCTGTACGAAAGCCGCGACAAGATCGGATCCATGCACGTTCGCCACGCCGGTTTCGCGCATGCTCTCACGCAGGGCGTGCGCTTTCGCGAATTCGCCGCCATATCCGGGCTCGCCCCTCAGCGCGGCGTCGAAAGCTTCAAGGCGGCGGATTTTCTCCGCGGGATCGAGCGCGGGATCATCGGCTATATCGTCAATCGCGCGGGCGAAATTGTAATAGGCGGCGACATGCGGACGAAGGCGGCGCGGCAGCAGGAAGGAGCCGACGGGAAAATTCTCGTCGTTCGCCCCCTTGCCGGAGGGCGCTTCCACCGCGCCTTGCATGCTTGTCGCCATCTGACCCTTCTTGGCCTGCCGCGCGTGGTGTAGGCAGTTTTCGAGCCGATGAAAACCGTTCCGGCGCAGCTTTGAAAGCGGCTCGGCGCAATGTGAGGAATATTATAGAACGCCATGCTTTTATTCGGCTTTTCCCTGGCGATTCTCATGGCCTGGATCTGGCTGGCGCAAACGCGCCTGCGCGCCTTCGGGTCGCCGCCGCGCCTTGAGGCCGCCGGCGCGGCGCAGGACGCGCCCGGCGTCGTCGCGATCATACCGGCCCGTAACGAGGCGGCGACCATCGGGGCGGTCGTCGCCGCGCATGCTGGTTCCGATTATCCCGGCGAATTTTCCGTCATCGTCGTTGACGACCACTCAAGCGATGCGACCCGCGCACGCGCCGCGCAGTCTGGCGGCGACCGCGTGAGAGTGATTGAGGCGCCGCCGCTTCCCGACGGCTGGTCGGGAAAACTCTGGGCGGTGAACGCCGGACTTCAATGCGCCATGGAAACGGCGCCCGATGCGAAGTTCGTTTTACTGACGGACGCCGACATTGTCCTGGCGCCGACGACCTTGTCGCGGCTGGTCGCCAGGGCGCAAACAAGCGGCGCGGCGCTTGTCTCGTTGATGGCGCGCCTTGATGCGCGCGGGGTCTGGGGCGGATTGCTGATCCCGGCGTTCGTATTTTTCTTTTACAAGCTCTACCCGTTTCATCGCGTCAACGACCCCGCCGCGCGCATCGCGGCGGCGGCCGGGGGCTGCATGCTCGTCCGGCGCGACGCGCTTTCGTCCATCGGCGGCGTTCAAAAAATCGCCGACCGGCTGATTGACGATTGCGCGCTTGCGGCGGAGATAAAAAAATCGGGCGGCGCGCTCTGGCTCGGCATGGCGAAAGATGAAGCGGTTTCCCTGCGCGACAATCGCGCGCTTTCATCCGTCTGGTCCATGGTCGCGCGAACGGCGTTTACGCAGCTTAACCACTCCTGGGCCGCTTTGGCGGGAGCTGTCGCCGGCATGGCGGCGCTTTATCTCGCAGCGCCGGCTATCGCGCTTTCCTATCCCCTGCATCAAAATGCGGGCGCAGCGACGGTCAGCGCCGCCGCCTGGGCGTTGATCGCCCTTGCCTATTCGCCGACCGCGCGCATCTACGATCAGGCGCGATGGAAGACATTCCTGCTGCCGGCCGCCGCGTTTTTTTATTCGCTTATGACGGTTTCTTCCGCAATCTTGCATGCGCGCGGCGAAGGCGGCGCGTGGAAGGGGCGCACTTACCGCCTTTGAGCGACGAGGCCTTTTGATTCGAACCAGTCGAGCGCCGATTTCAGCGCCGTCTCGAACGGCGCCGACCGCCAGCCAAGTTCCGCAAACGCCTTCTCGCTTGAAAATTCAACGCGCCGTCCGGCGAGCCGCACGCCCGTCAAAGGCGCTTTGGGCGCCTTGCCCGTGAGCGATGCGACGAGCCCCGTATCGACAAGCCCGGCGCCGAGCGCGACCCAGTATGGCAGTTGAGCGCGCGGCATCTTTGCGCCGGTCAGCTCTTCAAGCGCTGCTAGAAGGCGCCGCATCGATACGTTTTCCCCGCCGAGGAGATAGCGTGCGCGCGAGCGCCCCTTGTCGCGCGACGCTATGAACCCGTCGGCGAGGCTGCGCACATCGACAAAATTCAGCGTGCAATCAATCGTCGCCGGCGTGCGCCCATTGACAAGATCGAGGATCATGCGCGTCGGCGGCGTCAGGCTTTCATCGCCCGCGCCAAGCGGCTCGGTCGGGATGGCGATCACGGCGTCGAGATCGCTCGCCTCGACCGCGTTTTCGGCGAGAAGTTTCGACCGCGGATAGGCGCCGAGCATTTCGGCGGCCGAATGGCGCGTTTCTTCATCGGCGCGCGACGCGCCGAGCGGCGTATTGCGGCCGACAAGCGTCGTCAGGCTTGAGCAGTGAACGAACCGCCGAACGCCGGCGGCCGCCGCCGCGCCCAGCATGACGCGCGTTCCGTGATGATTGACGCGATCGAACCGGCGCGCGTCGCGCGCCCAGAGCTGCGCATCGCCGGCGAGATGGAAAACGAAATCGGCGCCCGCCGCCGCGCGCGCAGCCGCCGCCGGATCGGCGACCGATCCGATCTGCGTTGGCGCAAGATCGCATGGCGCCAGATCGAGAACGCGCACGGTTTCGCCGCGCGAAATCAGCGCTTGTACGAGATGGCGTCCGACAAATCCCGATCCGCCCGTGACCAGATTGAGACTCACGATCCGTCAGCTTTTCGCCGGCAGATCAGGACGCCGCGATCAAGGGCGGAGCCAAGTATGAGAACGCCCTCTTCCTCTATGGCGACGGAAGCGGCTGAAAACAGTTTCGCTTTCGGATCTTCAAACAACAATGTCATCGCTCCGGTTTCCGGATCAATGCGCACGATTCGGCTGGCGCTGCGCCCGAAGCCGAGCTTTCGTTGTGCGCCGATGGCGGCGAGCGAGGGGTACAGCGCAGCGACCAGCGACCCGTCGGAACTGACCGTCAGATTATCCGGCGCACCCGGAACCTTGACCTTGTTCTCAACTTTCAGCCCGTCGCTTTTTTCCGCGAGAACATAAATCGCCGCCTCTCTCGTCGCCGCCAGCGCCAGACCGCGTTCTTGCGTCGCGGCGAGGCCGTTCGCATGCCGCGCGCTATTGAACACCGCGCCCGAACCGGCGAGTTCGACGCCGCTTCCGGCGAGGCCGGCGATATCCTCAACGCCCTTTCGCCAACCGCAAAATTCGTGGTCGAACGAAACGAATGTGCGATCTCCGAGCAGGGCGACATCGTTCGCCGAACAGCGCGGCCGGTCGCCGTCGCCGACAAAAACGGCGCCGTCGGCGCTCGCCCGTTCGATACGCGGCGTCATGCGCCACTTGCCGTTGATCTTCTGATAGGAGCGATTGATGAACGTAATCTCGCGGCGCGTCGCGTCAAAGGCGATGCCGTGCGGGCGCAATCCGCCCGCCACGCTGTCTCTCGATACGATTGAGGGAAGCGAAAACACGCTCGCCCCGCTTTTGATATCTTTCATCGACAGGGCGTAAACTCCGCCCTGCGAAATGTCATAGGCGCGCTTTCGCGCTTCTTTTTCAACGCGCCGGCGATCATAGGCGGAGATGATGACGCGCCGCGCCGAGGCGTCGTATGCGAAATCCTCGGCACCGATGACGGACGCGCCGGTTTCACTGTCGACGATTGTCGCGCGCCGGCAATCAGCCGCCGCGTATAACGGATCGCCTTCGACTTTTTTCGCACAGGCGACAAGCGCGAGCGCCGCCGCCCCGATGAGGATTCTTCCCGCCACAAAGCCCCCCGGCCAAGGTTTTCGCCGTACCTTCCCGGTTACCGGCCGGGACGCCTGTGTCCGTATCTTTCCAGGAAGCGGCCAAGCCGGTTTTCGACCTTTTCCGCCGCCTCGTCCGAATAGGCGAACTTATTCTTCTCGAAGCTTTTGACGGACGCAAGATAGGCCTCGAATTTCGGCCGCGCGGCCGCAAATCCGGGCAGGTGAAGCCCGTCATATATGCGCTCGAGCGCGCCGAGGGGGTTCTGATCGAGATCCTCATAGGCGAGATCGAGATAGGTTGGCGGCCCAAGGCCCGCCGCATCGCGTTCGAGCGTATCCATCATCCGCTCATAAACGGACAGGATGACCTCATCGATATCGACGCGCTCATACGGCTGAAGCGCGAATTCGCCGAGCAGCTTTTTGTAGAAATTCCGCATCGATACGAACACTTCATACGGGTTCCGGCGGATGTGAATGAATTTCGCAGTTGGAAAAATCTCGCGCAGCATGGCGAGGCGCGCGGTGTATACAGGATTTTTTATCAGGAGCGTCCTGTCGTCCTGATATTTCGAAAGCTTTCTCATCAAATAGACGAACCGCGACTTCCAGCGCTGAATGTCTCTCTCGCCGCAACCGTCGAAGAAAAGCCCGCGCGCCATGAAGGCGCTGAACGCCTTCGGGAAATAGATGGCGTGATAAAACGAAAGATCGGTCATGTTGGCGATGGCGATCTCATCTTCCTGCGGGCTGTCGGGCCTGACCGGAATATTGTCGATGTAACGATGTTCGGGCAGCGCTTTTTCCAGCAAGGGACGAAAAGCCGAACCAAGACCAAACAGATCCCACGGAAGTCCGGTCGCAACCGGCGGGGTGAACGCCCAGTCGCCGGATTTGCACATGATATTGTAAAGATGCGTCGTTCCCGAGCGCCAATGGCCGAGAATGAAAACGGGCGGCGCGAGGTCTTCCGGTCTCGCCAGACGATTCTCAATCGCCAGGCGTTCGGCCAACGAAAACGGCCAGCGCCCGAGCGCGGCGCCGGCGATCATCGCCCCGGCGAGGGGCTTCGCCGGCGGGCCGGCGCGGCCGACGACCCGCCAAAGCGTTTCCAGATTCGCGCCGCAAAGGGGGTGGGCCATCGCTCTTACTTTCGCCGGTCTTTCTGGTAAAGACCGCGGCCTTTAACAAAGCCCGCCGGCCGAGGCTAGCCGCGCCGGGAAACGGCCCCATTTGAGCCGAATTTCGACACATATTCCCGCCTATTTAGGACCGCAGGCGCTTTTGGTTAACGCTTCCTTGACGGGCCCGGCGCAAGGGTGATTTTCGCGGCGACAAGCACCGCATTTCGAGTGACGGCTGGGCCTTTGCAAGTGACGAAATTCGCCATCGCCTTTTTGAGTTCGCTCGGCGCCGTCGCGCTCGCCCCCCATGCCCGCGCTGCGGATAATTACGCCGTCGTCTACGAGGGCGCGCCGGGCGATATCGCAGATAAGCTCAAACGCCTCACCAATCTCTCGCTTGAACGGCGCGCCTATCCGACCGCCGCCGCGATACGCCGCATGGGAATCGAGGATCTGGCGATCGTCAAGAGGGCGCTCACCGCCGCGGGGTATTACGCCGCCGATGTCGAATTTCGACTTGAAGGCGAAAGCGAGGAAAAGCTGCGAGCGGTTTTCGACATTAAGGCCGGTCCGCTTTTCACAATCTCCAGCCACCGGATCGTTTACGAAGACGATCAGAATTTTGCGCGCCCGGAAAGTTTCGACGAGGCGAATGTCGGCTTTTCCGGCGACGCCGACGGCGCCGCGCTTGCAAAAAACCAGCAGGCTTTTCTCGCCGCCCTCTGGTCGCGCGGATTTCCCGGCGCCCAGATCGTCGCCCGGCGCGCCGACGCGCGCCTTGAAGATGGAACGGCCGAAGCCGTTTACACATTCAAAAGCGGCGCGCGCGCCGTATTCGACGGCGTTGATATTGAGGGCGCCGAAATCACGAATGAGAGCTTTCTTGAAAAACTCAAAACGTGGGAGGAAGGCGAGATCTTCGATCGCGCGAGGCTTGTCGCCTACCGCGACCGCCTCGGGGCGACGGGCCTGTTTTCATCGATCGAGGTCGCGCCGGGCCAGATCAATGACGACGGGCAGGCGCCAGTTCAGGTTACAGTCGCCGAACGCAAACGGCGCACGATCGGCGCGGGCGTATCCTATTCAACATCGCAAGGCCCCGGCGGTCGGCTTTTCCTCGATTACCGCAACCTGTTCCACGAAGGCGAGCGCGCGCGAACGCAGATCGAGGCGTCCGGCGTCAGCCAGTCGATCAGTTTCGACATCATAAAACCCCTGCCTGCGCTGCCGGGATCAACATTCGCCAATCTCGCCTTTACAAACGATACGACAGACGCATTCACCGCCCGTTCGCTTGAAATCTCCGGCGGGTTCGCAAAAAAATGGTTTGACGATCGTTTTGAAACGCGCGCCGGGCTCGGCCTTGAAACGTCGAAGGTCAAACCGAAGCTGCAAACGCTGACGACGGGCGAGGAGCGCAATTACTTTATCTCCGTCCCGCTTTCCGCAACATGGAACACCGAGGACGATCCCCTTTTCCTTCGCAAAGGCGTTCGCGCTTCGATTTCGGCGACGCCGTATTTCGGATCGGATCAGTTCACGCGCCTTGAAGCGGTCGCAAGATCGCGCGTTCACTTTGGCGGCGACGACCGCTTCACGCTTGCCGGGCGCATTCGCATCGCCGCGACAACGGGTCTGGCTTTACGCACCCTGCCGGTCAACAAGCGCGTGTTCTCCGGCGGCGGATCGTCCGTGCGCGGCTATGATTATCAATCGGTCGGGCCGATCGAAGCCGATGGCGCGCCGATCGGCGGACGGTCCGCTGTGGAAACGGCGCTGGAAGCGCGTGCGCGCATATTCAAACGTCTCGAACTCGCCGCATTCGTCGACGCCGGCGCGGTCTATGCCGAAAGTTTTCCCGACTTTGACGGCGACTATCTTGTCGGCGCCGGCGCCGGCGTGCGCTACCTTTCGATGATCGGTCCAATCCGGCTTGATTTCGCCGTTCCGCTCGACAAGCGCCCGACCGACCGCGACTTCCAGATATATATTTCACTGGGGCAACCGTTTTGATGAAACGCGCGCTCATTATCCTTGCCTGCCTTGCAGCAATCGCAAGCGCAGCGACGCTCGCCGCCTATGGCTGGCTGTTTTCATCGCCGCAGGGACGCGCCTTCCTGGAAGGCCGGATCGAAGCGGCCCTTGAAGGCCTCACCGGCGGGCGAGTCGCGATCGGCGCGCTTGAAGGCGACCTGCCCTCCTCGATCGTTTTGAAAAACCTGCGTTTTCGCGACGAAGACGGCGAGTGGCTTTTCATTTCGCATGCAAGCGCCGAATGGCGCCCGCTCTATGCGTTTCAGCGAAAATACGTCGTAAAGAACGCAATGATCGACGGCGCGCGCCTGACGCGCGCGCCGCGCAGGAAAAAGGACGATCAGTCGAAACTTCGCGGCTTTGAGCTGCCGGAAAAACTTCCCCTTCTCGCTATAGATGCGTTTTCGATCAGAAACCTTGAAGTCGCCGCACCCGGCGCCGCACCCGTGCGCATCAGCGGATCAGGTGCGGCGCGAATGGGCGGGCCGCTTCTGAATGTCCGGCTGGATTTGAACGGCGACGACGCGCGCGATGAAATCGCGGTGCTGCTCGAAAAAACGGGCCGTTCGCTTTCAAGCGATATGACGATAAAGTCTGCGGAAGACGGCGCGATCTCGTCGCTCGCCGGGTTGGGCGGCGCCTTGCTGGTCACTGCGAAAGGCGACGGACCGCTTGCCGATTACGAATTGACGCTCGACGCGCGCATCGGCGCATTCGGCGCGCTTGAAGGCGCCGTTTCAGGAAATTTAGAGAAGCTCGACCGAATAGATCTCGATTTCAGCGTAAATACTGGCGCGCGCCTCGCCGACATTTCGGACGTAATCGGACGTACGGGCCGTCTGTCGGCGCAGTTCGCGCCGATGCAAGATGGCGGCGCGCTCAAGATCGTGCGGTTCGTCTCGCCGATCATAGAAGTTGACGGCGAGGCGGTTTGGCGAAACCGGGACGGCGCCCTTTCAAGCGTCGGGATTGGCGCGCGCGCAAACCTCGCTGACGACTGGCGCCCCGATATCCGGCGCTATATCGGCGACAGTCTCTCCGTTTCAGGGGAAATCGCGCCCGGCTCAGGCGCTTATCGCGCATCCGGGCGCATCGACGCCGCGTTCGCATCGGTTGATTTCGAAAATGCGCAAACCGATTTGCGCCGCTTTATTCGCGGACGCGCCAATGTCGATCTGAAGGAAAACGAGGCGTTGCCGCCGGGTTTTAAAAAAGGCGCGCGAGCCTCCGGTGATTTCGATGTGGATTTCGCCGGCGCGGTAAAGGCCGCGTCGGTCGCCCTTGAAACTGCGCAGGGCCTGGCATTCAAGGGCGATGCCGATTTCGCGTTCGACAGCAAGGCGTTTTCCGTTGACGGCGCCGCGACGATCGCGCCTGACCTCGCCGAACGCGCCGCGCGCGGATTTGAATTTTCCCGCGCTGTCACGGCTGATCTTGATCTTCAGGGCGTAGTTGAAAATTTCGGCGGACGCATCGTAGCGACATTGCCCGCAATGCGGCGCGGCGAAGCGCTGACGGCGCCGATGCGCGCAACGCTTGCGGCGACCGGCATGCCGTCAAATTCGAAGGGCCGCATTTCCGCGCGCGCCGTCGACGGCTCGCGGCGCCTGAACGCAATTTTCGCGCAGTCGGACGGCGCCGCCTGGCGCGTCGGCGATATCGACTACGCCGGCGAGGGTTTCGCGCTCAAAGGCGCCGCCGCCTATCATGCGAAAACAGGCGAAGGCGAAATCGATCTCGACTATCGCGGCGAGGGAGATGGCGAACCCTGGCCCGGATTGCGCCTGTCCGGCGATTTGACCGCGAAAGGCGCGCTGCGCCGCGGCGAAAAGAACCGCATTGAGCTTAAATCTTCGAACCTCGCCTCAAAACGATGGGCGACGCACGGCCTCACCGTCATCGCGGCGGGATCGCCCGAACGCCTGCTGGTGAATGCGAAAGCGGGCGAAATTTCGATCGCCGCCCTCGCCCCTATCAAGGACGCCGTCGCCGTGATGACGCTGGAGCCTGATAACGGGCCCTCGCTCAGGCTTGCGCGGCTCGATGCGAAAATCGGCGGCGCGCCGGTCAAAACAACTGCTCCCGCGCAAATAAAATTCGGCGACACAATAAGCGTCGAAAATTTCCGGGCCGATATAGGCGCCAGGGGATCGCTCGCAATCGATGGAGATTTTTCAGATACGCTCTGGCGCGGGAATGTCATTGCGCGGTCGGCGCCGATTATGAGCGCGGCCTCGATTGTCGATCTCGATCTTGATCTCGACACGAATGAGCCGGCGCCCGCACATGGGCGGTTTTCCATTACGTCGCAGATATCTCAAACCGAGACGGCGAGCCTTTCAGGCGCATTCGTCTGGGACGGGCGCCGTGTTCATGCAACGGATGCGGGCGGCGACAGCGCATTCAATCTGGATCTCAGCCTGCCGGCGCGCCTTAACCGCGCGCCGGCGCTTTCGCTCGACATGTCGGGCGCTATTTCCGGCGCGGCGAAATATGACGGGCGCATTGAAACGGTCGCCGGCTTCCTTCCCGCGACGCTGCAAACGCTCGAAGGCGATCTCTCGCTTGAAGGGCGCGTGTCCGGCGAATTCGGCAACCCGATCCTGACAGGCGCGATGACGGTCGCAAACGGCGCGTTCACGGAACTCGCAACCGGCCTTTCCATCGTCAATATCGATGCGAAAGCGCAGGCGAACGCCGCCGCGAAAGGATCGCGCATCATGTTCGAGGCGTCAGGCGGCGGCGTCGCGCAAACGGAAAAAACCATCACCGCGAAAGGGTTCGTGACGATCGCGGATAAAGCGCGCCTTGGCTCGACAATCTCGATGAACAACGCCCGCCTCAGCGCCGGTCCCGTTTCCGACGTGACCGCGGACGGCGAGATCGAACTTTCAGGCCCGTTCGACAACCTTCTTGCGAAGGGTGCGTTCGCAGTCCGCAATCTCGACGCGCAGATCATCACGCCGGAGCCGACCGGGCTCGTCGATGTCAATGTCGTCATTGTCGATGGCGACGGCGAACCGGCCGCAAACTTTAACCGCGCCGCGCCGTCAGCTTCGATCCGCTACGACATATCGGTAAAGGGCGAGGATCGCATATTCATTCGCGGGCGCGGCCTTGAAAGCGAATGGAGCGCGGACATCAACATGAGCGGGCGCGCCGATGAGCCGGTCATCATCGGGCGAATGTCATTGAAAAAGGGCGACATCGCTTTCGCGGGGCGGCGCTTTGACATGACGCGCGGCGTCGTCGCGTTCGATCGCCTGTCCGTCAACGATCCCATTCTCGACATGCGCGCCGAACGCGAAACGCGCTCAGGCGTCGACGCGAAAATCGTAGTCGCCGGACGCGCAAAGGCGCCGAAAATCACGCTTGAATCGTCGCCGACCCTGCCGCCGGAGGATATTATGGCGCTCATCCTGTTCGACAAGCCGGCGAATGAACTGTCAGCGATCGAATCGTTGCAGGTCGCTGAAGGCCTTGCCGAACTCGGCGGCATCGGCCCGTTCGGCGGAAACGGCGTTACCGGCGCGGCGCGGCGCGCGCTCGGCCTCGATCTGCTCAATTTCGACATCGACCAGACCGACAGCGCCGCCAGCACCCTGACGGTCGGCAAATATGTCGCAGACGGCCTCTTCGTATCGGCGACCCAGGACGCGCGCGGCCAAAACGGATCGGTTCGGATAGAATATGAAATCGACGATTCCTTCACCGTCGAAACAGAATTGAGGCAGGACGGCGACCAGACCGTTTCCGCAAACTGGAAGCGCGATTTTTGACGCGCGCCCTTATCATCCCGCCGGCGGCTTGAGCCCCGATCCGCCGCCTCTATACTCCGCGCATGCGAACGGACGATTCTGGGATGATCGCGCGCCGGTGGAGCGCGCGTTTTTGCGCGAAGGGGCTCGCCGTTTCACGCGGCGGCGCACGCATCGTCAGCGACATCTCGCTTGATATCGGCCCCGGCGACGCCGTCATCCTGACCGGCCCGAACGGTTCGGGAAAAACGACGCTGCTGCGCGCGCTTGCGGGACTTCTCCGTCCCGACGCGGGCGAGACCAGTCTTGTTGCGGGCGACGATGAACACGGCGAGGATGGGCGCGGCGGCGTCATCTATTGCGGGCCGCAAAACGCGGCCAAGGCGGCGCTCACCGTGGATGAAAATCTCCGCTTCTGGGCCGCGCTTTACGGCGCGCCGGGCGCGCGCATCAAACAGGCGCGCACCGCCTTTCGCCTCGATCCCTATGCGGATCGTCTCGCGGGGGCGTTATCGACGGGCCTGTTTCGCCGTCTCGGCCTGTCGCGTCTTATCATTGCGGAAAAACCCGTCTGGCTGGTCGACGAGCCGACCGCATCGCTCGACGCCGGATCGATCGAAATATTTCTCGGCCACATCGCCGACCATCGCGCGCGCGGCGGCGCGGCCGTAATCGCGACGCATGACGCGCTTGAAATAGATGGCGCACGCCGTTTGCGCCTTTCGCAAAGCGCATCCTCATGAACGCGCTCAAAGCCATTATCGCCCGCGATCTGCGGCTCGCCTTTCGCGCCGGCGGCGGGGCGCCGCAGGCCGTCGCCTTTTTCGCCATTATCGCCGTATTGTTCGCGCTCGCCGTCGGGCCGGATCTTTCGCTGATTTCGAAAATCGCCGCGCCGCTGATCTGGACCGGCGCGCTGCTCGCGACGCAGATTTCGCTCGATCAGATTTACCGCGCCGATCGCGAGGACGGATCGCTCGACGTCATCATCGGGACCAGCGACGAGCTGATCCTCACCGCGGCGGCGAAGGCGATCGCCCACTGGCTGTCCACCGGCCTGCCGCTCATCATCGCAACGCCTGTTCTCGCTGTCCTCCTTAATCTCGAACGCGAGGCCATTGTCCCGCTCCTGTTGTCGCTCGCCATCGGCACGCCCGCATTGTCGCTGATCGGTTCCTTCGCCGCCGCGCTCGCCGTCGCCCTGCCGCGTGCGAGCCTGCTGATTTCGATCATCGTCGGCCCGCTTTATATCCCCGTTCTGATTTTCGGCGCCGGGGCCGCGGCGGCGGGCGCTTCCGGCGATCCCCAATATGGGGCGAATCTGAGCCTTCTCGGCGCGGCGACCCTGTTTGCTGCGGCGTTCGCCCCCATTGCCAGCGCGGCGGCCCTGCGCTCCAACCAGGATTGAAAGACGCGAAATGCCGAACCTTTACGAACTCGCCAATCCCGAGCGCTTTGAACGCTGGGCGCGCCCCGCCATACCATGGCTCTCCGGCGCGACAATCGCGCTGCTCCTCGCAGGGCTTTATTACGCGCTGTTCAATTCGCCGGCCGATTACCAGCAGGGCGAAAGCGTGCGCATCATGTATGTCCACGTGCCGGCTGCATGGATGGCGCTGTTTTGCTATTCGACCATCGCCATATCGTCGGCTGTCGGCTTTATCTGGAAACATCCGCTCGCCGATGTCGCGGCGAAAGAAGCCGCGCCCATCGGCGCCGCATTCACCTTTCTCGCGCTTTTCACCGGCTCGATCTGGGGCAAGCCGATGTGGGGCGCGTGGTGGGCGTGGGATGCGCGCCTCACCTCCGTCCTGATCCTGTTTTTCCTTTATCTCGGCTACATGGCGATCTGGCGCACATTCGACGACAAGGCGCGCGCGGCGCGCCTCGCCGCCATTCTCGCGATGGTCGGCTTCGTCAATATCCCCGTGATCAAGTTTTCCGTCGACTGGTGGAATTCGCTGCACCAGCCGGCGAGCGTGTTTCGCGACGGCGGCCCGTCCATTCACGCATCGATGCTGCCGCCTTTATTCCTGATGGCGGGCGCCTATATGTTCTTTTTCGCCGCCGCATTGCTGCAATCCATGCGCAACGAACTCATGGCGCGCCGGATCGCGCGGCTTGAAGGCGGCGAAAAGAAAACCGCAGCGACGCTGGTGGAACAGTGAAAAAGAAAACCAAACGCCTTTACCTTGCGCTCGGCCTGTTCGCCTTTGCCGCCGGCGCCGTCGCGTTGACGCTGAACGCGCTGAAAGGTTCGATCACCTATTTCTACCTGCCGAGCGATCTCGCCGCGCTCGATGAACGGCCGGCGGCGGCGATCCGCCTCGGCGGCCTCGTCGAAACGGGCAGCGTTGAATTCGGCGAGACCGAAGACAGGACAAGGCCGCACGTCGCATTCATCGTCACCGACGGCGAAAACCGGATAAGGGTCGCTTATGCGGGCCTCCTCCCCGATCTTTTCCGCGAAGGGCAAGGCGTCATCGTACAGGGGCGATTTACGGCGGACGGCGACCATCTGAACGCCGATACGGTCCTCGCCAAGCACGATGAAAACTACATGCCGAAAGAGGTCGCCGACGCGCTGAAGGAAAAAGGCCGCTGGCAGGATAATGGCGCGGCGAATTATCCGGACAAGGGCGCTTCGGGGCCCTGATTTGCGAGCCTGAGTTGCGGGCCTGATCTGCGGGCCTGACTTGCGCGCCTCAGTTGCGCCCCGTCGCGCCGGACGAAAACCACCGCGGCGGCGGAATATGCGTTTCCAGTTGAAAACCCGGCGCTTGGCGCGTGAATGCGCCGGTGCGCGCTCAGCCGAAATCCGGCCATCGCCGATTGTGATGTGGCGATCGCTCGCGGCCTGGTTGACTGCAATCCAAATTCCGGTAATCAATCTCCGGTTGAGTAAAGCGGGGGAGAAAATGAAAATCCAGAATCCGGCCGAGAACCCGGCTCTAACGCCGGACGAGAGAATTCGCGCGAAGCGCATCACGAGCGCAATTGCCGAAACCTATCGACAAGCGGAAGAAATGACGCGCGCCGCAATCGATCTCGACGGCTTCGGTCCTGATGCAATGACAGTAGTGTTTGCGTTCGCCGCGATCGAACGGCTCGCCGGACACGTCGAAACTTATCTTTACTCGACGGGCGCCAGCCCGGCCGATACTGAGGCGACCGTCAACGCCCTCGCCGCCGCCGTCAGGGAAACATTAAAGCGCCGGCTCGCGACTTAATGTCCGTCTCAATTGCGGATACCCCGCTGCAAGCCGTCGCCCTCGGCTTGGCTTTCGGCGGCCTCGTCGTTGCACTCTGCGTGTGGAGCGCGGCAGCTTTCGTTTCGTTTCGTGATTTCGCCGCCGGCGACAGGATGATCCGGTGGATTTTCGTGCCGCTCGCGTTTGCGACGGTCGGCGTATTCATTTGTTTCATTGTTTTTTAATGCATGAGTAATCGACAAGACGAATAGAAAAGCGGCTCCGCGAGGGGCCGCTTTCAATTATTCGGACCTTCCCAGCCGCAATTTTTCAATTGACCTTTGATTGCGATGACGACTGTCTTAACGTGCGATCGGCGTAAGAGGAAAGCCGGCAAGCCGGCGCGTATCCGGCGGCGCTATATCAGCCGCAATGCGGTGGTCATTTCCGCGATTGAACGGATGCGGGATCGTAAAAAAAGATAGTGTTATTAAACGCCGCGCCATGCTTCACTAAACAATCTAAGTAGTCGATTATGGATCGCGCTTACCAAATAGAACACAAATGAAACCGCTATAGCCAGCAACCTTGCTTCGGCGTCGATTCCATCTGACCAACACGAAGGAAATACTTCGGCAACCGCCAACATTCCAAACAATCCAAGTGCTAAAGAAAGCGCCATACTTACAGTGAGTAACGGGCGGTTGCCGCTAACTGCTGGCAAAGCCAACACGTGAACAGCGGGAACCAAAAATGGAAGCCCAACCATTGCAATCACAACGAACCCACAACCAAATGTCATAGATGATACCTATCCGTTGTCGTTGCTCGCCTCAAAGCCATATTCGAGTCAACAAAAGTCCCCTTACGCGGTCCAAAAACGCACCACCCCTGTAAACCGCCCGTAACCGGTCCGGGCTTGTTCCTGCGGAACGTCTTCTAACAATTTGATGATTGGTAGCGGGGGGCGGAATTGAACCGCCGACCTCAGGGTTATGAATCCTGCGCTCTCACCAACTGAGCTACCCCGCCATACGGCCAGAGGCCGGGTCTATAACGACCTCGCCCGCGCCTCGCAAGGCGGCGTTCGCCATTCAGGCCGCCGCCATCGCCGCAACATAATCGCCGATCGCCAGACATGACGTCAGCCCCGGCGATTCCATGGCGTAAAGACCGATATAGCCGCGCACGCCATGCGTTTGCGGCCCGAAAATCCGGAAATCCCCCTCCTCGCCCGGCCCGGTCGCTTTGGGGCGCTGGCCGGCGTAGCCGGGGTTCAACCGCGCCGGATCGAGATCGGGCCAGAATTTCGAAACGCTTTGTACGAAGGCGGCGCGGCGCGTCTCGTCGACTGAATAATCGCCGAGCGCAGCGTCCCATCGAATGTCCGGGCCCAACCGCGCCTGACCGCCGAGGTCGCGCGTGTAATGGACGCCCTGACTGTCGGGCGCGTGAAGCGGATAGATGAGGCGCGAAAACGGCGCCTTGCCCGAATAGGTGAAATACTGGCCCTTGGCGGGCCGCAGCGCGGGGATGAATTCCGGGCGCAGTCCGGCGATCGAGCGTGCGACCTGATCGGCCCACAGCCCCGCCGAATTGACGACGAGCGAAGCGCGAAGCGTCATCGCGCCCTGTCCGCCGACATCGATTTCGAGGCCGCCGTCGACAACCCGTCCGCCGACAACCTGCGACAACAATGCAAGGACGCCGCCGGCGTTTTCGATATCGCCGAGCATTGCGACCATCAGGGCGTGGCTGTCGATAATGCCGGTCGAGGGCGATCTTAGCGCCGCAACGCAGCGCAAGCCCGGTTCGAGCTTCATCGCCTCGCCGCCCGAAATCTGCGTCAGATCGGCGACGCCGTTCGCTTCGGCGTTCGCCCGGATCGCCGCGAGCCTCGCCTGCTCCGCCGCGTCGCTCGCGACAATCAGCTTTTCGCAATTGAGATGATCGACATTGCGATCGGCGCAATAGGAATAGAGTTTCGCGCGCCCCTCAACGCACAGGCGCGCGCGCAGTCCGCCCGGACGATAATAGATGCCGGCGTGGATAACCTCAGAATTGCGCGCTGAAGTCTCAGATCCGAAGGCGTCATTGCGCTCAAGCAGGATGACTTCGCGCCCGGCGAGAGCCAGCGCGCGCGCGACGGCGAGGCCGATGACGCCGGCGCCGATTACAGCCGCGTCGACGCGCTCAGTCATTTGCGCCTAGTCTGTCGTTGCGACCCAATTCGGGTCGTCCTGAACTTCACGTTCGAATTTCAGAAATTCATAATAGCCGCAGCGCGACTGCGTGGGGAAATCGCGGCAAATCTGAGGGCGACCTTCATAGATCGTGCAAACGCGCTTTTTCTGGTCAAGGAACATGCACGCCGAACCGAAATGCTTGTCGGCTTCATGCCGCATCACGCGCGGATTTTCCTTGTCGCCTTTTTTGGTGAATTTCCTTTCGGCCTGCTTTTCCGAAACGCCGTGATATTTCGCGAGGCGCTTGATATCGCGCCGGGTCGCAGGAATATGCGTATACGTGCAACAATAGCCGACGCATTTCAGGCAATTGTACTGCTTTTTCGCCATCGAACGGAGATTGTCCTCTTAATGCTTCGCATGTCGGTACTGAATGAACTCGCTCAAGGTTGCAACCCTGTCATATAGCCGCCGCGCGGTCGCATTGCCCTCTTCTGTGTGCCAGTAGACGCGGGAAAGGCCGCGCCGTTCCGCCTCTTCATAGACAGCTTCGATCAGCGCGCGGCCGATCCCGGCGCCGCGAACCGAAGAATCAACGAACAGATCCTCAAGATAGCAATAGCCTTCCAGCGCCCAGGTCGAGGCGTGCGGAAGCGCATGTACGAATCCGGCGAGCGCGCCGTCGCACTCGGCGACGAATGCGAAATGAGGCTCCCCCTTCACCAGCCGGGCGAAAATTTCCGCGGTCGTCGCCTCGGCGAGTTCGGCCCTGTAAAAGGCGAGATACCCGGCCCAGAGCCGGCGCCAGCCGGCTTCGTCTCCGGCTTCAAGCTTTCGCACCGTCAGGCTCATCCGCTTACGCCGCCTCCCCTTCGAGAATGTTCGTCGCCGCGATCCAGCCGCCGCCAAGCACGCGGTCATGATCGCCGCCGGGCGAATAGAATACGCAGGCCTGCCCCGGCGCGACGCCTTCTTCCGCGTCATCGAGTTCAACCGCCAGCGCCCCGTCCCAGACAAGGCGCGCCGGCTTCGGCGGGCGCGTCGAGCGCACTTTGACGGCGATTTGCGCGCCCGCGCGCGCGGCCGCTTCAAGCGGCGCGTCGCCGAGCCATGAGACTTCTTTCAACCGAATGCGCCGGACCAGCAACGCTTCGCGCGGGCCGACGATAACGCGCCGGCGCGCCGCATCGAGGCGAACGACGAACAAGGGCTCGCCGGTCGCAACGCCGAGCCCGCGGCGCTGCCCGACCGTGTAGTGAATGACGCCGGGATGAGTTCCCATCAATCGCCCGTCGACATGGACGATATCTCCCGGTTCAGCCGAACCGGGGCGCAGGCGCTCGACGATGGCGGCGTATTTTCCTTCCGGTACGAAACAGATGTCCTGGCTGTCCGGCTTGTCGGCGACGACAAGACCGAATGCGCCGGCGATGCGACGCACTTCGTCTTTCGGCAAATCGCCCAGCGGAAAGCGCAGAAAATCGAGTTGTTCGCGCGAGGTTGAAAACAGAAAATAGCTCTGATCGCGGCTTGCATCATGGGCGCGGCGCATTTCTGGCCCGTGCGCGCCCTCAACGCGGCGAATGTAATGACCGGTCGCCATCGCCGCGCCGCCGAGATCGCGCGCCACATCCATCAGGTCGCGAAATTTCACCCGCTCATTGCAGCGAACGCAGGGAATAGGCGTCGCGCCCGCAAGATAGGTGTCGGCGAAATCTTCCATCACGCTTTGAGAAAAGCGGTCTTCGTAGTCGAGGACGTAATGCGGAATATTCAGGCGTTCAGCGACATTGCGCGCGTCCTGAATATCCTGTCCCGCGCAGCACGCGCCTTTTTTCTGAATGGCGATCCCGTGATCGTAAAGCTGCAACGTCACGCCGACCGCATCATAGCCTGAGCGCTTGACCAGCGCGGCCGCAACCGAACTGTCGACGCCCCCGGACATGGCGACCACGACCCGCGCCCCGGCCGGCAGGCCGAGGTCGATCCTGGGCGCGTCAAGTTGCGCGATGTCCAATAGCTCTGTCACAATGGGCGGAACATAGGGACCGACACCGCGAATATCCAGCCGGGCGCTATTGCGCGGCGGAATATGAGCCGCCACAAGCGCGCCGAATGAGCCGATCGACACAAAATCCGTTCCAGGCGGGGCTGGCCGCCGCCGACGCCGGCGACTACGCAGGGGCGAATTCGATCGCCCGCGCGCTTCTCGCCCGCAACCGGCGCGACGTCCACGCCTATCAGATCCTCGGCTACGCCGCTTTCCGGCAAGGTCGCAGCAGCGAGGCCCTGCAGGCGTTTCAGGCTGCGAATGCGATAGAGCCGGACCAGCCGGCGCTCCTTTTCTGGCTTGGCCTTTTGCACAAGGAACGCGGGGATAACCCGGCCGCGCGGCGGGCGCTGGAATCGGCGGTTCGCATCAACCCGAAATACGGCGAGGCCTGGTGTATGCTGGGCGAGACGCTTTACCAGTCCGACAACAAGAACGAAGCGACACAGGCATTTGAACGCGCCCTGTCGGCGGAACCCGACTCGGCGCGCGTACAGGCCCGCGCAGCGAAGCATTTCGAAACGATCCACGATATGGCGCGCGCGCGCGAGCTCGCCGAAACGGCGTTCAAGCGCGATCCGCGCGATGTCGCAGTCCAGATTTCCCTCGCCGATATCCGGCTGCGCGACATGGAGTTCGGAAAGGTTCTCGATATCGTGCGCCCGCTCCTCGCCGGCGATCAGATCAACACCGGCGTGCGCGCGCGCCTCAATCATATCGCCGGCGTTTCCTTCGAACGCCTTGGACGTTTCGACGAAGCGTTCGCAGCATTCTCGCAGGCGAACCGGCTGCAAAAATCCATTGAACCCGACATCGCGCGCACCACGCCGAGCGTTCTGCATCAAAAAAATCTGGAGCGACTGACAAGTTATCTGGAGCAAGCGGATATGAGCTTCTGGTCGGCGCCGCGTATTCTTTCCGGCGCCGCGCCCGTGTTTCTGGTCGGGTTCGTGCGTTCAGGAACCACCTGGCTCGATCAGATATTGTCCTCCCATCCCGACATCGCAGTAATGGAGGAACACGACCATTTCGTCGACGCCTCGCGCGATCTCGTGATCGCGGACGGCGAACTTGACCGGATCGGCGCCCTTTCCGACGCGCAGATCAACGCCTATCGGAACGCTTACTGGCGCCGGGCCGAGGCTGTGTTGAAGGATGACATCGCCCGGCCGCTCATCATCGACAAGGCGCCGTTGAACACCGCGCAATTGCCGCTGATCGCAAGACTGTTTCCCGAAGCGCGGATCATTTTCGCCCTCCGCGATCCGCGCGATTGCGTCATGAGCGCGTTCCAGCAGTATTTCCAGTTGAATGTCGGGATGGCGTATTTCCTCGACATGCAAACCTCAGCCGTGTTTTACGACAAGGTCATGACCATCGGGGAATTGACGCGCAGGAAATCGAACCTCGTTTTCCACGAAGTCCGGTATGAGCGCGTTGTAGAAAATTTTGACGCTGAAGTCGCCGCGGTGCTGAATTTTCTGGGTGTTGAATGGGATGACAGCGTTCGCGATTATCGCGAAACAGCCAAACGGCGCGCCGTCAATACGCCGAGCCTGCGCCAGGTGATTCAAAAACCGTACGCCACTTCAATCGGAAAATGGCGAAACTATCGCGACGGTATGGCGAGCGCTTTGCCGGTCCTGGCGCCGTGGGTCGAAAAATTCGGCTACGACGCGGATTAGAGGAAGTTCAAAAGCGATAACTCGCTCGCCTGCGAAAGCGCCTGTGCGGCCGCTTCAATCGCGATCCTGTCCTGGTTGAGTTGCGCGACGACTTCGGCGAGATCGGCGTCCTCCAGTTTCGACGCCGTAATCTCCGCAAGATCGCGGCGCTGAACGTTCCGTGCGCGCGCATCCTCCGTCTGTCCCTGCGAAAGCCCGTTCAGACCAAGTTCGGAATAAAGACTGTCCGAAATCGCGTCGAGTTCCGCGATCTTTTGCGACAGGAATGTTTGCTGGGCCTGTGTCAGGGGACCGGAAAACGGGCCGAGCGACGCCGGCGCGTTCGCCAGTTCTTTCAGTTTCGCAAAAAGATCGGAGGCGATTTCGCGCGCGGTCGCACCACCGTCAATTGTCGTTCCCTCCTCGACGGAAAGGCGCTGGCGCGCGGCGTCGATAAACAGCGCATCGGTATTCGCCGCCGCGCCGATATCACTGATGGAGGCCGCCGTCACCGGCGGGACAGATCCGTTTACGCCGCCGAAGACGTAAACGCCGCCAAGCTCGGTGTTGAGCGCGCCGATGATGCGCTGCGCCTCGGCGGCGATATTGGGCGCCAGAAGTTCAGCCCCGCCGGTGGCGATCGTCACGACGAATTGCTCACGCAGCGCGGCGACGCTATCGGCGATGGACGACAGCGCAGCCTCCTGCGTTTGAAGGCGCGATGCGGCGACAGCCGCCGATTTCTCATACGCCGTCGCGCGCATGATGAGGCCTTCAGACGAAAGCAGTTGCCCGGTCGCGATTCCGACGCCGCTGTAACGATCGGAGATCTTGCCGCTCGAAAGCTGGATCTGGCGCGTCTGGGCGCCCGCCTGCGCGCGCTGGAAGCTGTTGAGGAGAATTTGCTGGAAGCCGATATCGGATATGCGGGTCATGGCGCGCCTTTAAATGATCTGCAGCAGGGACCGCCACAGCTCGTCGACGGCGGAGATGACGCGCGCATTCGCACCGTAAGCGCGCTGGTACAAAATAAGGTTTGACAATTCCTCGTCGAGATTGACGCCGGAATCTGCGCTGGCGCGCGCATTGAGGTCCGCCGCAATCGCCTTGTTCGACGTTGCGGAAAGTTCGGCGTTGCGGGCGGCGGACCCGATCGATGCGATAGAATCAACGACAGCGCGCGCTTCAAGGCTGGTCGCGACGCCGGCGAGAAGGACTGCGCCAGAACCGTCGTTGGCGCCGGCGCTCGCGCCGCCCGCCGGGCGCGCGATCGCAAAACCGGAAGGATCGGCGATAAGCGCGGGATCGACAAAAAAGACGCCGTTCGCTTCATGGATAAGACCGCCGCCGCCGGGCGCCGTCGCGCCCGTCGCGACATTGCCGGCGTAGACGTTATTGAGCTGCGCCGCGACGGCGCGCGCCGTCGTTTCGACCAGCGCCTGCAATTGCGGCAGTTCTGTATTTCGCAGCGTAATGAGGCCGCCGATTTCTCCGCCGGGACCGATCAAGGCCGCGATATCGGCGGCGCTTTGCGCCGACGCGCCGGTTTCGGGATCGACGGATGACAGGGATATGGCCGTCGGCGGACCCGCGCTCACGCCGAGCGCGCTGTACCCGGCCGAATCGACAAGCGCCGCGCCGCCTGCGGTTGAAACTTCGACGCGGCCATCCTCGCTGCGCGTGACATCAATCGAAAGGTAGCGCGAAAGTTCCGATAACCTCTGATCGATCAGATCGGCGGCGCCGTTGCTGTCCTGAACGACCTGGTTGAGATGATAGATTTCGCCGAGAAGCGCATTGACGCGCGCAACGCCCTCGTTGAGACGGCCGAGAGAGGATGCGCTTTCATCGCCAATCGCCGCGCGTGTCCGCGCGAACGCGTCGAAGGCGGCCTGTAACGCGGACAGCGCATCGGCTTTCGCCGCCGTCGACGAAGGATTGGCCGAAAGCTGCGTCAACGATGCGAAAGCTTCATCGAGCTTGTTGGCGTATGAGATATTGTCGCCTGGCGCGCCGAGAGAGGCTTCGACCCGCGACAAGGCGTCGGCGATCGCGGTCGAGGCGGCTTCATCCGCATTGCCGCCATAGGTCGCGGTCTGCAAAAACCGGTCGACGGCCGCACGTGCGATATCGACATCAACGCCGGAAAACTGGTTCGGGATCGCGTCGGAATAAAAATGCGCCTCGCGCCGCGCGAAATTCGGCGTATTGACGTTGGCGATATTTTCCGACGTCGCAGCGATTGCGCGCTGGTTCGCGAAAAGGCCAGAGACGGCCGTGTTTAACGCGACATAAAGGCTCATGACGCGCTCCTGACCGCCGGAAATAATTGCCGGGCCGGCAAAATCGACCCGGCGCCGATTGCACGATCTGCAGCGGCGGGCCTCAAATAACCCTGTAAAATGGCGCTTTCCGTCATCGTTGTGATGCTCACGCTTTTTTTGCAGGCGAAAAATTGCAAAGGGCGAACCAGTCGCCGCGCGCCCGGCAAGTATCGCCGCCTGCGGAAAATTCTGCAGGCTGATTTTTCCTCTGACGCAAAAACGTTAAGCGCGCTTAAGCATGATCGCCTTGCAAACGCGCCATTCGCGCCCTTGGCCCTTCTTTTGCCAATACATGCGCACGAACAAGAGGTCTTTCGTGACGGATATCGTCGCTTCACATGGTCCATCGACGCCTGCGCGCGCGCGCTCGTCGGCGAACAGCGGACGCGAAGGCGGCGACGCATTTTCCTACGCACTGGCGTCGGCGTCGCTGGAGCGCGGCGCGGCGCAATCGCTTGAAGCGCATGGCGCGCGTCCGGACCAGACGCGCAACGCGCAATCGGCGCAAACATCGCGCGATACCGCGCGCGCGCAATCCTCCGATCAACAAAAAGCGTCGCAACCGGAAAATGCGCCGGAGACGGCTGGATCAGCCGACTACGCCGCCGCCGAAAAAACGCCCTCCGAGCGCACGCCAGAGAGCGCAAACGCCGCGCCCGCCTCCGCAAACGTTGCATCCGTCACGCCCGGCCAGGCCGCGCAGACGCCGCCGGCGCAGGCGAAAGCCGTCGATGCGCCGGCTTTACGCACTGAATCGGCGATCAAGGCGAAAACGGAACAGGCGAAGGCGCCGCGCATCGCACAGGCCCCGCCCGCGCTTAAGGAAGCGTTCGCCGAAGTTCTCGCGCGCCGCCTCGAAAAGACGAGCGTCTTCGACCTGCGTCTCGATCCGCCGGACCTTGGTCGCGTCGAGGGCCGCCTGACCGTCAATGACGACGGAAAGGCGGTTTTATCTCTCACATTCGATAATCAATCCGCGTTCGACCTATTCTCCCGCGACGAGCAGGCGCTGCGCACCGCGCTTCACCAGGCCGGCCTGGAATTCGGCTCGGGTGACTTCACCTTCGCCTTCCGCGAGACCGCGCAGCCTTCCGAAACGGATGCGCCGGGCGCATTCGCCGGCGCCGAGGCGCCCTCGCGCTACGACACGCCGCAATACTTCGCCCCATGGTCCGCCGGCGCGCTCGATATCCGTATCTGAAACGAGAAACAACATGGAAATTTCCGCACTACAATCATCGCCCAGCTCCCCCTCCACCGGCGCCTTGTCGCAACTGACCGGCAATCTTGATTCCTTCCTGACGCTGCTGACGACGCAGCTAAGAAATCAGGACCCGCTCGATCCGCTCGATACGGAGAAATTCACCTCGCAACTCGTTCAGTTCGCGTCGGTCGAGCAAACCATACAGACGAACAAGCATCTGGAGACATTGATCGGCCTGCAGGCCGCCGCCGATCGCGACGGCGCGCTCGCCATGATCGGCAAAACGATTGTCGCTGACAGCGACAAGGCCGCCATTCGCGGGGGCGGCGCAAGCTGGACATACACCCTTCCGGACGGAGCGACCTCCGCCAGCCTCGTCATCGTCGACGATAAGGGGCGCCCGGTCGCGAGTTTCGCCGGAGATCCGCGCGCAGGCGCCCATCATTTCAACTGGAACGGCGAACTGGCGGACGGCGCGCGCGCCCCGGACGGCGTCTATCAGTTGCTAGTCCAGGCCAAAGACGGGACCGGGGCGAAAGCGCCGTTCGAGATTCAATCGCATTCGCGCGTAACCGGCGTCGGTTTTTCCGCCTCGGGCCCTGCGCTTGAAACGGACGCCGGCGCCATTGCGCTATCCGATGTCAGCCGCGTCATCGCCGGCGAGGAGAAATAAATGAGCTTTTCAGGCCTTTTTTCAATCGGCCTTTCCGGCCTTTCCGCCTTCTCGACCGGGCTGGAAGCGGTTTCCAGCAACATCGCGAACAGCCAGACAACCGGCTACAAGCGCGTTCGAACCGATTTCGCAGACCTTTTGCCGACGAATGAGCCCGCGCTCGGCCGATCGTCGGGCGCAGGCGTTATCGGGGGCGGCGTCGCCGCCGTCTCCCGGCATCTGATCGGCGAACAAGGCGCACTCGCGCGTACGAATAACGATACCGACATCGCCGTCTCGGGCGAAGGGTTTTTCGTCGTCGCGCCCGACGCCGCAGGGAACGCCGCATTCCTGTTTACGCGCGCCGGCGAC
This sequence comes from Parvularculaceae bacterium, assembly GCA_020446945.1. Lineage (GTDB taxonomy): Bacteria > Pseudomonadota > Alphaproteobacteria > Caulobacterales > Parvularculaceae > Amphiplicatus. The sequence goes on along the minus strand of JAGRDS010000010.1, from coordinate 36,410 downwards.
TTTACGGCCGATGCGTTCGGAAATCTCGTCAACTCCTCAGGATACTATCTTCAGGGCGCCGGCGCAGGCGGGTCGGCGAGCCTGCAAAGCCTGCAGACGATAAATCTTAATCGCGCGCCCGCCGGCGTCGACGCTTCAACGCTCGGCGCGCTCACCGGCGTTGAGATAGCGGCGGACGGCGCAGTGAATGCGAGCTACGCCAATGGCGCCATGCATACGATTTACCGCATTCCCCTGGCGCTATTCGTCAATCCGGACGGGCTCGAGACCGCCGGGCGTTCAGCCTTTCGCAACACGACGCTTTCCGGCGACGCGCGGCTGCTTGCGGCGCAGGCCGACGGCGCCGGCGCTATAGAAGGTTCTGCGCTCGAAATCTCGACCGTAGATATCGGCCAGGAGTTTTCAACGCTCATCGCGACGCAGCGCGCCTATTCAACCGCATCGCGGATTATCTCGACCGCCGATGAGCTTTGGCGAACGCTTGTCGGGACAGCGGCGTAAGGCGCAATTTGAAACATAGTGTCCCGCAATGGCGCGTCCCATTTCGAAATGAAAAACCTGACGCTGTAACAACGCCTTAGCATCGAATTTACCTTGACATTTAGGCGTTTCTTAAAAGCGCATCGCGTATGTTGCGCACTCTGGGTTGCGTATTTCGAAGGAACGACAAGCAATGACCGTCGCCGCTCACCAAGCAGCGCAACAACGTTCGAAAGAGCCGTATGTTATCGGCCCTGACGGGCTTCCGTTGACGCTCGCCGATCTACCGGCGCCTTCCACAAAGCGGTGGGTTATCCGTCGCAAGGCCGAAGTCGTCGCCGCTGTACGCGGCGGATTATTGACGCTTGAAGAAGCATGCGAACGCTATCAGCTGACGCTTGAGGAATTTCTCGCCTGGCAAAAGGCGATTGACCAATACGGCATGCCCGGCCTTCGTGCGACGCGCGTTCAACAATATCGCTGACGCCTGAATTAACAAATTCGCAAGAATTGAAACCCCGCGCTTTCTTCAAAGCGCGGGGTTTTCTTTTCGAAATCCGCAAATTCGCGCGCGAACGCCCTCGCGCCTAACGGAATATTTACGCTGAGCGCGGCAAATTTTGCCGGGCGCTTCCATGGCTCTGGGATTGGCGGCGCCGAATGGTGAGGGCGAAAAACCGTGAATGACTTGATGGGGATGATCCGTTCTTTCGGGTTCGCGCGGCTCGCCGCGATCGTCGGCGTAACAGCCGGCGTCGCGCTTGCGCTCGGATTTATCGTCATTCGCGCCAGCGAAGCGCCGTTGTCGCTGCTATACGCCGATCTCGACCTGAAAGAAGGACAGGAACTCGCGTCGCGTCTTGAGCGCGACGGCGTCAAATACGACCTGCGCGAACGCGGCGACCGGGTTTCGGTTTACGCCGCGTCAGACAATGGCGTGGCGTTAAAGGTGAAACTCGCCGGCGACGGTTTCGTCGCTGGAACACGCGAAGTCGGCTACGAAATCTTCGACAATCAGGACGCGCTCGGCGCGACGTCTTTCCAGCAGAACATTAATCGCCTGCGCGCGCTCGAAGGCGAGCTGGCGCGCACGATCGCATCGATCGAGGGCGTGCGCTCGGCGCGCGTTCACCTGGTTTTGCCCGAGCGCGAACTATTCTCGCGAGATCGTCAGTCGGCGACCGCCTCGATCGTCGTTGACGCGCCCGGCGGCCTCGACAGCCGTTCGGTCCGGGCCATCGTCAACCTCGCCGCCTCAGCCGTGCCGAACCTTGCGCCGGGGCGCGTTACCATTCTCGATTCCGCCGGCGATCTTCTCGCCTCAGGGCAGGACGGCGACAATCCGCTCGCAATGTCCGGCGGCGTCGACGAGCGGATCGCCGCAACCGAGGCGCGCATCCGCCATACGGTCGAAGACCTGGTCGGGCGCATCGTCGGCGCGCAAAATCTCCGCGTCCAGGTCGCCGCCGATATCGATTTCAGCCGCGTTACTGAAACGGCGAACATCATCGATCCGGACAGCCAGACCATCCTTTCCGCAACAACGATCGAGGACGCGCAGAATTCAACCGATCCCGCGCTCTCGCGCGGCGTTTCCGTCGGCAATGCGCTCCCCGAAGCGCAACTCGTCGATCCCGCTTCGCTCGCCGCCGCAGCGTCGTCTTCCCGGCGGACGGAAGAAACGACGAATTACGAAATGACCCGGACCGTACGCAATGAAGTGCGGGAAATGGGCGGCGTCAAACGCCTTTCCGTCGCAGTCGCGCTGAACATGGCGACGACAAGCGACGCTTCGGGCGCGCTTATTTCGGTTCCGCGCAGCCCGGAAGAGCTGTCGCGTATCGAAGCGCTAGTGCGTTCCGCGGTCGGTTATAATTCGGCGCGTGGCGATCAGGTCGAAGTCATCGAAACATCGTTCGCGCCGATTTCGTCTTCGGCCCCGGCCGGAACCGTCGCCGCCGCAGCCGAGCCGCGCGCGCTCACCAATGCGCAAATTATGCGCGGCGCGGAAATAGGCGCAATCGCGCTCGTCGCGCTGGCGCTGATTGTTTTTGTTCTGCGCCCGCTCCTCGCGCCGGGTGCGGACGCATCGGCGCAGATCGCGCAAAGCGCGCCCGCGCGCGAACTGCCGTCAGCAGCGGCGAATATCGCCTTGCCGACGCCGCTATCGAGCGGGCTTGAAAATCTCATCGACCTTTCTCAAGTCGATGGAAAAGTAAAAGCTTCATCGCTGAAGCGCGTGGCGGAAGTCGTCAAGGCGCATTCCGATGAATCGGCGGGCATTCTTAAAAGCTGGATCAGGCAGGCGTCATGACCCCGCGCACAATACTTTCCGCAGACGAATTGACGGGCGTCGAGCGCGCCGCCGTCGTTATGCTAGCGCTTGGCGAAGAGGCGTCAAAGCCGCTTTGGGCCTCGTTCGATGAAGACGAGCTGCGCGACGTGACGCTCGCGATTTCCAAACTCGGCTCCGTCGCGTCGGACGTCGTCGAGGGTCTGCTATATGATTTCGTCACAAACCTTTCCTCCACCGGCGCGATTTCGGGTTCGGCGGGCGCGGCGCAACGATTTCTTCGCAATGTTCTTCCCGCCGACAAGGCGGAATCGATCCTCGAGGACATAAAGGGACCGGCCGGAAAAACAATGTGGGACAAGCTCGCCAATGTGAACGAGCGCGCGCTTTCCGGATATCTTCGCAACGAACATCCGCAAACGGTCGCCGTCATTTTGTCGCGCGTTAAACCCGAACATGCGGCGAAGGTCATCGCCTCGCTCCCCCCCTTGTTCGCAGAGGAAGTGATCGGGCGCATGTTGAGCCTCGGCCCCGTACAAAAGGAAGTCCTGGACCAGATCGAACTTACCCTTCGCACGGAATTCATGGCGGCGCTGACGCGCGGACAGGATCGCGACCCGTATGATGCAGTCGCGGAGATATTCAACAATTTCGATCGCTCGACGGAGCGCCGCTTCATGGAGGCGCTCGAAATGAAAAATCCGGGCGCGGCCGATCGCATCCGTTCGCTGATGTTCGTATTTGAAGACCTCGCGCGCCTTGACGGGCAGGACATGCAGTCGCTCCTGCGTTTCGTCGACAAGTCGGACCTGGCGCTCGCGCTGAAAAGCGCAAACGAAAACGTGGCGGCGCACTTTTTCGCCAATATGTCAGAGCGCGCGTCGAGCATTCTGCGCGACGATATCGAAATTATGGGCCCGGTGCGCGTCAAGGAAGTCGATGCGGCCCAGCACAGGATTGTCGAGATCGCCAAACAACTCGCCGACGACGGCGAAATCTTCCTTTCCAAATCGGACGATGAGGAGCTAGTCTACTAAATGGCGAATCCGCGCCCATACGACTTCGTCTCCTTCGACGCGCCGGGCAAGGCGGCGGAAGTCGAAACTGCGCGCCGTTTCGACGCCGACGATCTCGCCGCCGCGCGCGCCGAAGGCCTCGCCGAAGGGCGCCGCCTCGCCATGGAATCGATCGCCGCCGATGAAGCCGCCGCGCTTGAAAAGATCGCCGGCGCGCTCGACGCGACGGTCGGCGCCGCGCTTGGCGAAGTCGAAAGGGCGCGCGCCGATCTCATTTCGCTGTCGCGCGCCTTTGTCGAGGAATTTTGCTGCGCCATTGCGCGCGAGCGCGATATTGACGCCGCCGAAGATATGCTGCGCCGGCTGACCCAGAATTCAGAGGACAGGCGCGCCGCCCATCTTTTTGTCGCTGCGCGCCGCTTCGAGCGTATCGCGCCCCATATCGAAGACCTTATCGATGCGCGCCGGCTCGCGGACTTCGTTTCCATAGAGCCGGACGCCGCGCTCGAACCCGGCGAATGCCGCCTGGAATGGCGCGGCGGCGAATTGCGCCGCTCCCGCCGCGAAATAGAAGCCGCCGTTTCGCAGATATTTGATTCCCTTTCACACACACGAACGGAACCGCAATGATGAGCGCCCTTGAAAAATCGAACGCCGCGGCGACGCTGCCGGAACTCGACGAAGCGCAGGATGCGCCGCGCGCCATCCTGGAGAGCATCTATGACGTGCCGGTGCGCGTCACCGCCGTTCTTGGAAAAACGCATATGAACCTTGCGGAACTGATGCAGATCGAATCGGGCGCGGTAATCGAGCTCGACCGGCGCGTCGGCGAGCCGATCGATCTTTATGTCAACGACAAGCTTATCGCGCGCGGCGAACTCGTTCTCGTGGACGGAGTTCTGGGCGTCACGATGACCGAAGTCGTAAAGGAAGCGGACGCTTAAGCCATGAGACTGCTTATTGTAGGCGGCCTTTCGGGCCAGTTGTCTGCCGCAGCGAAAATCGCGATGGACCGCGGCGCGCGCGTCGCCTTTTCCCCCGATGTCGAAGCGGCGCTGACGGCGCTGCGAAAGGGACAGGGCGCCGACGTACTCATGGTCGATGTGCGTCAGGACATTGCGCGCCTCATCGCCGCGCTCGGCGAGGAACGTATCGCCGTTCCCGTCGTCGCGTGCGGGGTAAAAACGGACGCGGACGCCGCCGTTAACGCCATTCGCGCCGGCGCGAAAGAATTCATTCCGCTGCCGCCCGATGCGCAATTGATCGCCGCAGTTCTCGAAGCCGTCGCCGATGACTCAAGCGATCTGATCGCCGTCGACCCGGCGATGAAAAAAATTATCGCCCTCGCCGATCAGGTCGCCCCGTCCGAGGCGTCTATTCTCATCACCGGAGAATCCGGCGTCGGCAAGGAAGTCGTCGCAAAGCACCTTCACGCAAAGTCGCGCCGCGCCGACAAGCCGCTGATCTCGATCAACTGCGCCGCCATCCCGGAAAATCTTCTGGAATCGGAATTGTTCGGCCATGAAAAAGGCGCCTTTACAGGCGCCGTCGCGCGCCGCATCGGCAAATTCGAAGAGGCCAATGGCGGTACGATCCTGCTCGACGAAATATCGGAAATGGATGTGCGCCTTCAGGCGAAGCTGCTGCGCGTCTTGCAGGAACGGGTTGTCGACCGTGTCGGCGGATCGAAACCGGTAAAGATCGACATCCGCGTAATTGCTACATCGAACCGCAATCTCGCCGAGGAGGTAGACAAGGGGGCTTTCCGCGAGGATCTTCTTTTTCGCCTTAATGTCGTCAATCTGAAAGTCCCCCCCTTGCGCGACCGCCCGGCGGATGTCGTGGCTCTCGCAGATCATTTCGCTAAAAAATTCGCCGCCCTCAACGGCGTTCCCGAACGCGGGCTATCGGATGCGGCGCGCCTTGCTGTTGCGAATGCGCGATGGCCGGGCAATGTGCGCGAACTTGAAAACGCAATTCACCGCGCTGTGTTGTTATCTGTCGGCGACATGATCGAAAAGGACGCAATCCGCCTTCCGGACGGTTCCGATCTCGCGCCGAAAACGGCGGACGTCGCCGATCCGCATTCCGGTCAATCGCTCGTCGGTCGCACCGTCGCGGAGGTCGAGCAGGCGCTGATATTGAAAACGCTCGATCATTGTCTCGGAAACCGCACCCACGCGGCGACGATCCTCGGCATCTCGATCCGCACGCTCCGGAACAAGCTGAAGCAATATTCCGAAGACGGCGTCGCCGTACCGCCGCCCGCCGCCGAACGCGCGAGCGCCTAGGTCATGGATCAGAATACGGCGGTCCGTTCAGGTTTTTTCTCGCCGGCGAGATTAAAGGCGCTTGCGCGCAGCGACGTCGTGTTCTCCGTCGCGATCCTCTCAATGCTTGCGCTGCTCGTCCTGCCGACGCCGCGCTTCCTGTTGGACCTTTTGCTGGCGCTGTCGATCACGCTCTCCGTCACCGTGCTGATGACGGCGCTTTTCACGCGCAAGGCGCTTGAGTTTTCGACCTTTCCGGCGATCCTGCTGATCTCGACGCTTTTCCGTCTCGGCTTGAACGTCGCCTCGACGCGGCTCATCCTCGCCAACGGGCATGAGGGGCCGGATGCGGCGGGGCGCGTCATCGAAGCTTTCGGCGGCTTCGTCATGCAAGGCAATTTCATCATCGGAATGATTGTCTTCGCCATCCTCGTTATCGTGAATTTCGTCGTCATTACGCGCGGCTCAGGGCGCATCGCCGAAGTCGCCGCGCGGTTTTCCCTCGACGCGATGCCGGGAAAGCAGATGGCGATCGACGCCGATCTTTCATCCGGCCTCATCAACGAGACGCAGGCGCGTGCGCGACGAAAGCAGCTTGAGGATGAATCGAATTTTTACGGCGCAATGGACGGCGCGTCGAAATATGTGCGCGGGGATGCGATCGCAGGATTGTTGATCACACTCGTCAACATTCTCGGCGGCATCTTGATCGGCGTCCTGCAAAACGGATTGACGCTCGGCGAGGCGAGCCAGTCCTACACGCTGCTGACTGTTGGCGACGGTCTTGTCAGTCAGATCCCCGCATTGATCGTTTCCGTCGCGGCCGGTCTTCTCGTTTCGAAAGCCGGCGTTGAGGGGTCTGCCGACGCCGCGCTCGGCGCGCAGTTTTCGGAATATCCAAAGGCGCTTGCGATCGTCGCCTGCGTGCTTGCGACCTTCGCCGTCTTGCCGGGCATGCCGTTCACACCCTTCATGATCCTTGCAACGCTTGTCGGCGCGGCCGCATATGCGATTTCGCGGCGGAAGAAGCGCAAGGCGGATGACGAAGCGAAAACCGCACAATCAACAGTGCGCCGCAAATCGGAAGAGGATCCGGCGGCGATGCTCGCGATGGACGATATCCGAATCGAAGTCGGTTACGGGCTATTGCCGCTTGTCGCTGACGGCGCCGGGCCGAAGCTTACCGACCAGATCAAGGCCCTTCGCCGCGCCATCGCGCAGGAAATCGGCTTCATTGCGCCGCAGGTGCGCATCCTCGACAACATGCAGCTTGAGGCGAACGACTATGTCATCCGCATCAAGGAGCAGGAGGCGGGACGCGGCTCGGTACGGCCGGGCCAGTATCTCGTCATGGACCCGACGGGCCGCCGGCTCGATTTCGCGGGCGAGCCGACGAAAGAACCCGCTTTCGGCATTGAAGCGATGTGGATAGATGAAAGCGAACGCCAGGCGGCGACTTTGCGCGGCCTCACCGTTGTCGATGCGGCGACCGTGTTGACGACGCATCTGACGGAGATAATCCGCGCCGAGGCGCCGGCGCTGCTTTCCTATGCGGAAACGAAGAAGCTTCTCGACGCCCTGCCCGACAAGCATCGCCAGCTTGTCAGCGACATCGTGCCCGGCGTCGTGACGATATCGACCGTCCAGCGCGTACTTCAGTCATTGATTGCGGAACGTATTTCCATTCGCGACCTGCCGACGATCCTAGAAGCGATCGCGGAGGCTGCGCCCGCCTCTTCAAATCCCGCACAGATCGGCGAGCATGTGCGCGCACGCCTGGCGCGTCAGATTTGCGGCGCGCTCAAAGACGCCGACGGGGCCGCGTCGATTGTGATGCTATCGCCGGAATGGGAACGCGAATTCGCCGACAATCTCATCGGCGCCGGAGACGAGCGACGGCTCGCCATGGCGCCGAGCAAGATCCAGGAATTCGTCGCCGCCGTGTTGGGACGGCTTGAAGAAGCGGCCGCCGCCGGCCACGCCGCCGCGCTCGTCACCAGCGCCGGCGCGCGCCCATTCGTGCGTTCCGTAATCGAACGTGTCAGACCGCAGACGATGGTGCTGTCCCAGAACGAAATTCATCCGCAGATCAGGCTCCGCAATCTGGGCCTCGTCTAGTAACCTCGCCCTCGCGTTCATGCGCCCCTTGCGAACGCCCGGCCGGCGAACAATACTGGTCCCGTATCAGGAGTTGCGTTTCGCCCCATGATGAAATTCATCGCCTCGACCGTTGACGCCGCGAAAGCCAAGGCGAAGCGCGCTCTTGGCGATAACGCCTCGATCATTTCGGTTCGAAACCTTCCCTCCGGCGATGTTGAAGTGTCCGCATCGGATGCACCCGCGCCGGCGGCGCCGCCCCTGCCGGTTGAACCGGGTTTCGGCGATCACACGCGACAGGTGTTGACCGACGCAACGCTGCGCGCGGAACGATCGACCGGCGCAAGGCTTCACGAACCGCTCGAACAGCGGTTTTCACAGGACGCGCTTGCGCGCCTGTCAGGCGAGCTTTCCGGGCGCGCTTCGCGCAACGGCGCAATCGATCTTTCCGACAATGCAGCGCGCCAGATGGCCGAGGCGTTGCGGCCGCATTCTATGGCGGATGAACTCATTGCACGGATTATCGACGGCGCGCGCCAGGCGAAGGCGGATGACGATCTCCACCGTCTAGAAACCGGACTAGCCGAAACCTTTGACTTTGCGCCAATTCATTTTTCGCCGATGACGCCGGTCATGCTTGTCGGTCCGACCGGCGCCGGCAAGACCTCCTGCGGGGCGAAACTCGCCGCCGCGGCTCTCAATAGCGGTTCGACGGCGTTCCTGATGACGGCCGATGTCGGGCGCGCCGGCGCGATCGACCAGATCAAGGCGTATGGCGACGCGCTCGGCGCCGATTATTATTTGACGGAGACGCCCGACGAGGTCGCCGCCGCCCTGCGATCCAAGCGGCCCTCCGGCGCCGTTATTCTGGATACGCCGGGCGTCAGCCCGTACGATCCCGGCGACTTCGCAGCGTTGCGATCCTTTCGCGAGGCGACGAACGGCGAAGCCGTCCTTGTGCTTCCGGCCAGCGGCGATCCTGAGGAATACAGGGATTGGGCGATCGCATTCCGCGAATTCGGCGCGAGACGTCTCATTATCACAAAATTCGACGCCACGCGGCGGATTGGGGCCGCACTCGGCGCAGCGCACGCGGCGCAATTGTCGCTCGCGCATTTTTCGCAGACGCCGTTCATATCCGAGGGCCTGCTCGATGCAACGCCCGAATATCTGGCGCGGCGCCTGTTATCCGGCGGCGCAATGCGGCTCAACTAGTTCCGTTTTTCGACGAAATCGCGGCATTGTTAACGATTGATTGAGCGTCTTCGCGAAAGGCATGCGCTCCTGAAAGTTTTGACTTAAGAAGAATCGGCGAGACTTTCGTCGGACAAAAGTGAGAAATCCATGCGCCTCTTCATTATTGCGAGCCTCCTCCTCGCCGCAGCGGGCTGCGCGTCGGGGATGTCGAAAGATGAATGTCTTTACGCAGACTGGCGCGCGATCGGGTTTGAAGATGGCGCAGCGGGCCGCGATGCTACGGCGGTTTCGCAGCGACGTGTCGCCTGCGCTGAAAAGGCCGGCGTAACGCCTGACATGCAGGCTTATCTTTCAGGGCGCGATGAAGGGCTCGACCAGTTCTGCCGCCCGGCGAACGGATTTGATGTCGGGTCGCGCGGCCTCAGATACACGGGCGTTTGCCAGGCGCGCGGCGAAACCGCCTTCGTCGCCGCCTATGAAAAGGGGCTGACGCTTCACGGTCTCGTTTCAAATCTCGACGCCGCGTCGCGTGCGCTCGCACGCGCCAACACCGATCTTGACAATGTCGAGCATCAAATAGCCCATTCGCAGGCTGCAATCGTCAATCCGGCGACGCCGAACCCGGAACGGATCGATCACCTCGCGGAAATGAAAACGCTTTATCAGCGCCGCGACAAAATCCGCGACTCCATTCCGCGCCTCGCGCGAGATGTCGATTTCGCCGAAGCCGAGCTTGAAGATTTCCGCGCCGAAGTCGAGTCGCAGGAATTCGCTCGCAGCGCACGTCCTCTGGACGCGAGCTATTAGCGGTTCAACTTTCCGATTTACGGCGCGCGGCGTAAAACCCGTCGATATCCTTGCGATAGGCAGGCGCGAAATCCGGCATCGCGCCGCGCCCGAAACCCGGTGCGTTGGCGATATCCGCGTGGTCAAATGGCAGAATGAAGCGTTCCGCCGTTTCGTCGATCACAGCGTCGGCGAACGGTATCGCGAACTGCCTGTCGCCTATGCCGAGCGCGCCGCCCGCACTCAATACGAGGTAGTGAACGGCGCCGTCTTCCGGATCTACGATGAAATCGTCAACGCGCCCAAGCGCCTGCCCGGCGCGCGAAACGACCTTGCGTCGACGCAACGTTTCCAGAGACAGAAAATTGTTCATGTAAAGCACCTTTCGCCCTGACGCGCGCGCGTGGGGCGCGGCGCGCCTCGTTGCCTGATTGTTATGAGATGGGGATCGCCGAAGGGCTGGACAACCCTGATCGCGCAGATGGCCGCAGCGCTGAAGATCGCAATCTAAAACGCTCAGGCCAGATCGCGAACCGTTCGCGCCAGCGGATCGAGTATAACGGCGCGCCGATTGCATTCGCGCGCGTAAGCGACGATATCCGCCGTTCCGCCCAGCCCGCGCGACGGGCCGCCGTCCCAAACGAAAATCATCAGATCGCTGTCATCGACGACGGCTTTGCCGGCGTTGAAAAACGCTTCATCTGCGTTGGCGCCGGCGATACGGCGAACCTTTGACGCGGCGGCGATCAGCGCGTCTTCCTTTTCGTTACAGCCCGCGGCGGCGGCGCTCGGCGCGACCGGCGTCATCACAGTAAGTTCGCGCCCGAGCGTCAGGATAATTTCAGCAAAAATCATATCCGCGCCCGGCGCGAGGCAGGAGGCGCCGGACGTGCAATCGACCCGCTCCAAAACCGCTTCCATCTCGGCGCGGACCCAATCCCAATCCGCACCTTCGCGGTCGCGATGACCTGAAACGCCTACTTTCATCGGACCGTCTTGTCTGAGCCAGGAGAAAACTAGTCGTCGTCGCGGTCGAGCCGCTCAAGGAAACGGGCCGCCGCACCGCGCCCGCCGATGCCGAACGCCAGCGCCGCAGCCAGCGCCGCCGCGCCGAGGATAAGCACGAAGCCGGCGTAGATGATATCCGCGCCAAGGCCCATTTCGCGAATGCCGATCGCGGTGACCAGCACCATGATGCCCCACTGGACGGCCGTCGCAACCAGTTCCGAGCGCGCGTCGCCGGCGCGCCGCAAGGTGTTTGCAACGAAGCGGCTGATCGGAATGCCGGCGAGAATGACGATTGACCCGAGCAGAATTTGGCCGCCGACGGCCAGGATCTCGCTAAGCGCCGTTGAAACCGGTTCAATATTGAGTTGTTGCGCGGCGGTGATTGCGCCGACGATCAGCATCGCCGCCATTGCGATATTCGCGACGACGACCGTCGGCGTTATGCCGGTCGACTTCGGCGCGGTTTCCATATCGGCCATATCGCCATGTTCGATGACGATGCCGAGCTGGCGCCAGAAATTGTCAAAACCGACGCCCGTCAGGACCGATACGATCAATGAGCGCACCGCGCGCGAAAAAAGTGTGAACACGAACAGGATCAGTGCGGCCGCGACAATGTTAGGTATCGCGTTCAGCATCGTTTGAAGCATCACGGTAAGCGGCGCCGTAATGGAAGCGATCGCCAGCGCCTCAAGTCCGGGCAGCAGAAACAAGATCAGGATCAGCACATAGACGATCAGACCGAACGCCCGCGCAATTTCGGTTCCCTTGATCAGATCGCCGATTTCAGCGCGACGGGCCGCATGATCGATCGGCGCCGCCGACAGGAGGCTGGTGACGGCGCGCCGCGCCACTGTCGCGATGACGAAACCAATGCCGATAATCAACGCCGCGCCGGCGATGCGCGGCAGGTAATCCATAACGGTCGTCAGCATCGTATTCAGCGGCGCCAGCGTTTCCGAAAGACCGAGCGTCGTCAGGATCGGCGCGATAAACAGCAACAGGATGAACCAGAACACCGCCGCGCCAAGCGATTTGCCGAGCGAGGGATTTCCCGGAGAAATGGCTTCGCGGTTCGCCGCCATGCCAATTCTGGACTTGTCGATCCGGTTTCTTACAAACTCCGATACGAGACGGGCCAGAATGAGGCCGAGGACGGCGAGACCGATCGCCCCGAGGACGTTTGGAAGAAATGCGACAAACCCCTCGAAAGAGCGTTCGATTTCCATCCGGATCTGATTCATCACCCAGTCCTTCCCGCTTGTCTGTCATTCGCCGCTAGCACGAGTCGCCATGCGCGCCGTCGCGCGGGATAACAGAACCCGGCCCCAAGGGGCCAGCAGAAAATCCCCAATTCGCCTTATACGGGCGCGCGATGATAAACACCGCCCCGGACAGGGCGCGGCGCCCTGGTCGTTCCCGGATAGGTAAGCGGCAATTTTCGCAAGCATCGAACGGCGAGGAACGCCGCGCTTTCCGCGTCCAGCATGTCGGCGCGCCAGCCGAGTGAATCGGCCTCGTGCAGTTCGCCCCCCAGCGCCGCGCGGATCGCATCCATCATCGCCGGGTTGCGCCGTCCGCGGCCTGTTACGATCCAATCGTGCGGTTCGCACGGCAGATGGGCGAGCGACGAGCGGATCGCCGCCGCCGTGAACGCTGTCAGCGTCGCCGCGCCGTCCGCTGCGGAAAGGTCCAGCGCAGGGTCTATCCTGATGTCGCTGCGATCGAATTTTTTCGGCGGCTTCCGGCGGATATAGGGATTGAGCAGCATCAGCCGCAAAATGTCGGAATGAACTTTTCCTGAGCGGGCGAGCGCGCCGTCGGCGTCGCCGGAGGCGCCGGTCTTCAGCCCGACCCACTCATCGACAAGCGAGAGGCCGGGGCCGCTGTCGAAAGCGAGTAGATCGAGCGGGCCGCCCCCTAACGGGACGAACAGGATTTTCGCAATCGCGCCAAGGTCGATAACGCCGACCGCGCCGTCCGGTTCCAGCGCAGCGATCCGCGCCGCCAGATAAGTCGATGAAACAGGATCGCCCTCACCGCCTTCCTCGACATCGGCGGTTCTGAAATCGCTGACGACATCGATTTTCGTTTCCTCGGCCAGCACGCGCCCGTCGCCGATCTGCCAGGTCCGTCCCACCGCGTCGGGCGAGCGTCTGGGCCTGTGCAGGATCGTATGCCCGTGAAAACCGATAACGTCGATCATTGTCCGTTTAAGGCCCGCTTCGCCGAGCAATTCTTCAACCGCGACGACATGCGCATTCGTGAGCTCGCCGGCCGCCTTGCCGATATCGGCGGCACCGTCGCGCCCCTCGCCCGCCGCTTTCGCCGCACGGTTGAGCAGGATTTTCATGTCGCGGTCATAGGGGTGAATATGGTGGGCGACAATTTCGACGCCCTGTTCGCCGTCGGTCTTCAATAAAGCGGCTTCAACGCCGGAGAGCGACGCGCCCGATGTCAGCCCGATTGCGGTCAGTATCGTCATATCCGCCGTTTTATGATCCTGCGGTGCGACCCGAGTTTAGGCCGCTTCACCGCTAAATCAGCCGCGGCGCGACAAATTTTTGATCAAAATCGACAGCTAACGCAATTCGTTCAATTTCGGCCGCATGCTGTCGAAATCCTGGGGCGCCAGGAATCCGGGCGCTTGCGAAGCCGCGTCGTCTGCGCCGCTTGTCGGCGGGTGTTCGCCGAAATCTTCCGACTCGCTTAATGAAAGATCGCCCTGCTCAAGACTGTCCGCCGGCTTGAAAAAACTCGCCCCCATCGCCGGTTCCGCGCGTTTTTGAATTTCGGCTTTGTCGTCGATGGCGGAATGGTTCGTTGCGCGCAAGTCGCTGACGGGTTTTTGCGGGCTCGCATCCGCACGCATCGCGCGACCGAGATTGAAACCGGTAAGATAGGCTGCGAGCCATGGCGCGAACCGCGCCGCCAGATCGAATAATCGATCATCGAGCGTTCGCACCTGTTCGTCGATATTCAGTCCCAGGAAATAGTCGGTCGCCATCGCCAGCGTAAACAACACGATCAACAGATGGACATATGTAAACTGAACGACGCGCGCGCCAAGTTTGACCATATAGCCGGCCGCGCCGCCGCGATGGCGCGCCTGGTACCGCCAGCGGCCGACAATCAATCCCGCGAGCGGCATCAAGACCAGATAGGCGATCAGCATCGACGGAACGCGAACGCCGAACAGGTCAGTCAACCGGTAATACGGGTCGTCGCGGACGATGACCGCCCACAGCGCTGTTATGCCCGCGAATACGAAGGCGCTCGAAAGATAGCCATGCGCGCCATCCGCGCCGCGCGCCGCGTCGCTGTTCCCCGCCATAGAAAAATCCCCAATCTATCGGCGCGGGATGCTAGCCGGACTTTTCCACAGATTCAAAGGCGCTCCATCCGTCGCCGGAGGAGCGCCCGATTTACCTGTGAGGGCAAGATGTTAGCCGGCGACCTTCAGGTTCGTCGCCGAGGTCTTGCCGCGGTCCGATGCGAGGTCATATGAGATTTTCTGGCCTTCATCGAGGCCGTTGAGACCCGATTGCTGGACGGCGGTGACGTGGACGAAAACGTCCTTTCCGCCCTCATCAGGCTGGATGAAGCCGTAGCCTTTTGTTGCGTTGAACCACTTAACCGTGCCTGTCGCCATTTTGATCTCCTGATCTGTTGGTTCGCACTGACGGTGCGGACCGGCGGCCTGAATGACGCCCGCAACCTGCGGACGACTGGTTTCGGACCTTCTAGTTCGGGAGGCATCCACAAAAGGCTTAGGCCGGGACGAATTGCGGTGGAAGGCAAAGTCCGGGTTAGGCTAGGCGTTGTCGAATTCGGCCCAAATTAGTCTGGTCACGGCGTAAAATTAGGAGCGCTTTCCATGTCGCGCAAGGACTCAGGCGCCAATGTTGAAACTTCAGGAGCGAGTGCGTCATGCGGGTGACAATTTTCGGAACTGGCCGCGTCGGATCGAGCATGGCGCACTATGCGCGCGCGCTGGGCGCCGAGGTCGATGTGATTACCCGCGCTGACGCCGCGTCCCAAATCTCGCGCACGCGCACGCTGGTCGAAAGCGCCGATGTCGTCGCCGCCGCAATTCCCGATGACAGGCTCGGCGGCTGGATCGAGGAATGGCGGGCCGCCCTAGGCCCGAAACCTGCGATCCATTTCTCGGGCGCGCTGATAATCGACGGGATGGCGAGCTATCATCCGCTATTTTCGTTCCCGGTCGCGCCGCTGCCGCCCGATCAGATGGCGAAAATCGCAATCGCCAGAGAGGAAGGCGCGCCGCCCTTTGCGAGCCTTTTCCCGGGCGCGCCGAACCCGGAATTCGTCGTCAGCGCGCAAGACCGCGCCTATTATCACGCGCTCGCGGTCGTTTCGGGCAATTTCGCCGCCCATTTATGGAATGAGACGGCGCGCGCTTTCGAAGCCCGGTTCAATCTGCCCGCCGAAAAGGTTTTTGCGAGCTACCTCGCCGGCGTCGTCGAGCGTTTTCGCGAGTCGCCGCTTGATTCGATGACCGGCCCGGTCGCTCGCCGCGACGGGGCGAGCATCAAGGCGAATCTCGCCGCCCTCGCCGGCGATCCGCGTCTTAAAGCCCTCTATCTCGCCTTCTTGAACAGCGCCTGGCCCGGCTATGGCGAGCCGCCCGAAGATGCCGGCTGAAAGCCCCGAAATTAGCCGTTTGGCGCGCTTGCCACCCATTGGCCTTTCCTCTATAGACCGCCGCTCATTCACGAACGACAGGCGCCGCGCCGTCCGAGAGGAATGGGGCGGAATGCGCCTCCCCCGGAACGCGGCTATTTGCATAAGGGTCCAGTCATGGCCGAGACAGACGTTTTTTATTGCGAAGTCCGCGAGCGGACCGGCGGCGGCGGCGCCCGCGAAGCGCGTCGTGAAGGCTGGGTGCCGGGCGTCCTTTACGGCGGCGGCTCGGATCCGGTTTCTATCCGCCTGCGTCAGAAGGAAGTCTCGATGGCGTTCGCCGCCGGACGCATGCAGTCGCATCTCGCGAAAATCGATGTTCCGGGCCAGAAGGAACTTCAACCCGTTATCGCCCGTCAGGTGCAGGTCGATCCGGTCACCGATGCGCCGATCCATGTCGATATGATGCGCGTCAACGAAAACACGCGCATCGACGTCGCGGTTCATGTCCGTTTCACCAATGAAGAGCTTTCGCCCGGCATCAAGCGCGGCGGCGTTCTCAACATCGTGCGCCACGAAGTTGAAGTTTACGCGCCGGCGACGTCAATTCCGGAATTCCTTGAGGCCGATTGCAACGGGCTCGATATCGGCGATGCGATCAAGATCTCGTCTATCGCGCTTCCCCAGGGCGTAACGCCGGTTATCAAGGACCGCGATTTCACGATCGCGACGATCGCGGCGCCATCCGCAATGCGCTCTGAAGAAGAGGCTGCGGCGCCGGAAGAAGGCTCCGCTGAGGTGCCTGCGACAGCGCAGAAGGCCGACGAAGAAGACGAAAAGAAAGACTAGCCCTTTCTTTGAATTCATTCTCGCCTGGCGGAGGATTGGGGAGCCATGCTTTTGCTCGTCGGCCTTGGCAATCCGGGTGAGAAATACAGGAAACACCGCCACAATGTCGGCTTCATGGCCGTCGACGCGATCGCGGATGCGCATAATTTCAGCGCGCCGCGCGCGAAGTTTCAAGGCGAAATCCGCGAAGGCGAATTCGGCGGCGAAAAGGCGATTGCGCTAAAACCCGGCACCTTCATGAATGAGTCCGGAATAGCCGTCGGCGCGGCGATGCGGTTTTTCAAGCTTTCGCTTAACGACGTCATCGTCTTTCACGATGAACTCGATCTCGCGGCCGGCAAGGTCAAGGTCAAATCCGGCGGCGGCAATGCGGGCCATAACGGCCTTCGATCGATTGACGAGCATATCGGAAACGAATTTCGCCGCGTAAGGATCGGCATCGGACATCCAGGCGACAAGCAGCGCGTCACGGGTTATGTTCTCGGCGATTTCGCCAGGGCCGATTACGACTGGCTCGATCCCCTGCTCGGCGCAATGACGAAATCAGCGGAGTATCTCGTTAAAGGCGACGCGCGATTTGCGACAGCTCTCGCGCACGAACTGGCGCCGGCCAGACCGGTCAGGGAAAAGCGCGAACCGAAACCGGAAACGCAAGCGGCGCAAACGCGCGCGCCCGCCCCGGATACGCAGGCCGCGCCGCCCGCCAACGCGATGACGAAAACACTGCAAAAACTTTTCGGTAAAAAAGACGGGAAAAGATAAATGGCGCTTTCATGCGGCATCGTCGGCCTGCCCAATGTCGGCAAATCGACGCTTTTTAACGCGCTGACGCGCACGGCGGCCGCGCAGGCGGCGAATTATCCTTTTTGCACGATTGAGCCGAATGTCGGCGATGTCGCGGTTCCTGAACCAAGGCTCGCAAGGCTCGCCGGGATATCGAAATCGCAACAAATCATTCCTGCGCGCATGCAGTTCGTCGATATCGCGGGCCTTGTTAAAGGCGCCAGCCAGGGCGAAGGCCTCGGCAATCAGTTTCTTGCAAATATCCGGGAAACGGACGCCGTCATCTATGTATTACGTTGCTTTGAAGACGACGACGTGACCCATGTCGCCGGCAAGATCGACCCCCTCGCCGACTTTGAAACCGTCGAGACCGAATTGATGCTCGCCGATCTTGAAAGCCTCGAAAAGCGCCGCAACGCGCTCGAGAAGAAAGCAAAGAGCGGCGACAAGGAAGCGAAAATCTCGCTCGCCCTCGTCGACAAGGCCCTCGCCGCCCTGAAAGACGGACGCCCCGCAAGATCGGTAGAGCTTGCGCCGGAGGAAAGAAAGGCGTGGCGCGCGCTGCAATTGCTGACGCAAAAACCGGTGCTTTTCGTCGCCAATGTCGATGAAGCCTCGGCCGGAACCGGCAATGATTATTCAAGGCGCGTTGAAGAAGCGGCGAAGAAAGAGAACGCAGCATTTGTCGCCATCTCCGCGCGCATCGAATCCGAAATCGCGCCCCTTGATGAGGCGGAGCAGAACGAGTTTCTTGAAGCGATCGGGCTTGAAGAGCCGGGATTGAACCGCCTTATCCGCGAGGCGTTCTCGCTTCTCGGCCTGCAAACCTATTTCACCGCCGGCCCGAAAGAGGCGCGCGCATGGACCATCCCCGTTGGGGCGACGGCGCCGCAGGCGGCTGGTGTCATTCACACGGATTTTGAACGCGGTTTTATTCGCGCCGAAACGATCTCTTTTGACGATTACATCAATTGCAATGGAGAGGTCGGCGCAAAAGAAGCGGGAAAAATGCGTCTCGAAGGCAAGGATTATATTGTAAGGGACGGCGACGTCATGAACTTCCGTTTCAACGCCTGATCATTCCTCGATTGAATATATATCTGCGTGATAAGGCTGCTCCGCCGGCGAAAGAAGCGAATTGTCCCAGTTCAAAATACCGTCGAAACGGCTGCGGGCTTGTCCTGAGCCGCCATTATACAGGATGGAGCCGGGTTTCGCCGTGCGACTCGATCCCTTGCGGTAACGATCAAACGTGTCGGCTTCGACGACTAGCGGCGGCCTTAATGGTCCGTAATAGGACCATTCGGCGCCATCGTAGTGAAAGAAGCCTTCCATCTTGTAGTCGGGTCCGCTTTCGAACGAGACCCTGAAGATGCAGCCATATCCGGAAAACACCTGCCAGATGCCGTGCGCGGTGCGAACCGCGCGCGCGTCGTCTGGCGTACAGCTTTCAAGGCGCGCGTCAGCGGGATTGGCGCCGCCGAATGCGGTGATATCGCCCTGATAACGATCATCGGCTATGTGCTGCGCGATTGCGCGCGAGGCGTCATAGGAAGTCGGCGGCGGATAATAAACGCCCGCAGCGAGGATGAATAAAGCGGAAAGCGACATTTGCGGACCTTACGCGCAAGGCGTTAACGCGCAATTCCCGCCCTCTTAACAGGCCCTTAACCGCCCGCCAGAACGCGGCCCGCGACCGCGTCGAGCTTTGCAAGCAGGGCGGGATCGCGCCGGTCGGGCGGGGTTATGAGCGCGCTATCGAGGGTTCGTTCGATGCCGGCCGGCGACATCTCCCGCGTCGGTCCCAGGCGCGCCGCGACATCGGCGATGAGCCGGCGCGCCGCCTCGGTGTTTCGGCGCATGACCTCCAGAATATGCGCGACTTCGACATGCCCGCTTTCAACGCGCCAGCAATCGAAGTCCGTGACCATGGCGAGGCTGGCGTAGGGAAGCTCGGCCTCGCGCGCGAGTTTCGCTTCCGGCATGTTCGTCATGCCGATCACGTCGGCGCCCCAGCTTTTGTAAAGGAGCGACTCGGCGCGCGACGAAAATTGCGGGCCGTCGATGGCGATGTATGTCCCGCCGCGGCGGCAGGTTATGGAAAGCGCAAGCGCCGACGCTTCCAGCGCATCGCCCAGCGCCGCGCAGACCGGCGCCGCCATCGAAACATGCGCGACGCATCCGGCGCCGAAAAAGCTCCCCGATCGCCCCGACGTTCTGTCGATATACTGATCGACGATAACGAACATTCCGGGCGGCAACTCCTCCCGAAACGAGCCGCATGCCGAAATGGATAGAATATCCGTCGCGCCGAGCCGTTTCATGGCGTCGATATTGGCGCGATAATTCACTTCCGATGGTGGAATCGTATGCCCCTCGCCATGACGCGCGAGGAAAATCATCTCAACGCCGCCGAGCGATCCGGTCGTTAACGGACCCGACGGCTCACCCCAGGGCGTTTCGACCGCGCGCTTTTCAACGTCGTCGAGCGCTTCCAGCGCATAAACGCCCGATCCCCCGATTACGCCGATACGACGCTTCATTTAAAGTGCTCCCGGACCGAGCCCAAGCGCGCGCGCAACCGCGCTGAGGATGTTTTCCTCCTGGGGCTTTATCGCCTGATCTGCGACCACGGCCTGACGTACAGCTGTTTTGACCGCCTCGACAATGTCCGGATTCGACTTATGCTCCGCGATCGCTGTCAGGATTTCTTCTTTCGCGGCGCCGAAATCGGCGCTCAACGCTGCAAACAGGCGCGTATACTCGTCAGCCAGCGCTTTCGGTCCGAAGGGGATGAAAGATTTGTGATTGACGACGCCGTCGAGGAATCGCGCTTCCTCGATTTCCTCAACACGCGCATCCGCAAACACCGCGAGCAGATAGGCGCCGCATGCGGCTGTAACGTCGCTCGAAGCCGGCGTCGGGAGGGTGTTCATATCATGGGTCTCCGCAATTGTTTTACGCGCCCGCGCCGCGATTGCGAGTAACGTTTGCGGCGGAAACGAAAAAGCCCCGGATCGCCGCCGGGGCTTTTCCATAATTCTTTCGCAGTTGCCTAATGATCGACCTTCGCCCAGATGGCGCGATACGAAAAGAAAAGGATGAGCGTCAGGATAAGGAGATAGCCGATCGTGACTACGCCGAGGCTCTTGCGTTGCTCCATCTTCGGTTCAGACGCCCATGTCAGAAACTCGACGACGTCTTTGGCGTATTGATCGACCGTTTCCGGCACATGCTCGTCGGCGTAGTCGACGATGCCGTCGGCGAGCGGCGCTTTCATCGCCAGAACGCCGCCCTGCGGAATCTCAACGCCTTCGAGCGGATGCCCCTCCGCATCGCGATATTCTTCCTTGAGAAGCTGCGACATGTCGCCGGCGAAATAGGGGTTGTAGTATTGAGCCGGCGCGAGCTGCACGCTGATCGGCGCGTCCTCATAGCCGGTCAATAGGCTGTAGACGTAATTCGGCCCGTGATGGCGCGCCTTGATGACGAGCGCGAGATTGGGCGGCAACGCCCCGCCATTCGCCGCGCGCGCTTGCTGCGCATTGGCATAGGGACCGGGAATCTTGTCCGAAGGAAGGCCCGGCCGCTTGAACATGTCGCCGCTGTCATCGGGACCGTCGGTGATTTCGTATTCCGCAGCGATCGCCTTGACGACCGGGTTCTCGCTCGGATTCGAGCAATTGGTGGTTTCAGCGACGCCGGCCGGACACTTGTCGAGATAGAACGGGCCGCCCTTCTCGCCGAGACTGCGGAACGCAAGCTGCTCGACTGCATGGCAGCTTGCACAGACCGTTTTATAGACCTGAAAACCACGCTGCACGGCTTCCTTGTCGTAAGCCCCGAAAGGGCCGTCGAAATGCCAGTGATTGTGCTTGTATTCGCGCACCTCGCCGCCGGCGGCCTGCGCCGGTCCGGAAAGTGCGATCGCTGACCCGAACGCGGCGAGAGTGAAGAGGATCGTTTTCATTATCTTGGAACCTACTCTCTCGGTTATTCCGCGGCCTGCGCGATCGGGGTCGCGGCGCCGCGCTTGTCGTTATTCAGGACCGAATCCGCAATCGATTTCGGCAATGGATTCGTTTTTTCGAAAACCCCGAGCAACGGCAGGATGACAAGGAAGAAGGCGAAGTAATACGCGGTTGCGATTTGCGCCTGAATGACGAAGACGCCTTCCGCCGGCTGGCCGCCCAGATAGCCGAGCCAGACGCAGGCGATAACAAAAAGCACGAACCACAGTTTCGCAACCGGACGGTACCGCATCGAACGCACTTTCGACGTGTCGAGCCAGGGAAGGATGAAAAGGACGATGATCGAAGAGAACATCGCAATGACGCCGCCGAGCTTTGACGTGATCGGCCCGATATTGAAGGTGATGGCGCGCAGGATCGCGTAAAACGGGAGGAAGTACCATTCAGGCACGATATGCGGCGGCGTCACGAGCGGATCAGCCGGCTTGTAATTGTCGGGATGGCCGAGGCCGTTCGGGTTGAAGAAAACGAAAGCCGCAAACAGCAACAGGAAGACAGCGATCGCGAAACCGTCTTTCACCGTGTAATACGGGTGGAACGGCACTGTGTCTTTCTTCACGTCCTTAACCTCGACGCCGGTCGGGTTGTTGTTGCCCGAGGTATGGAACGCCCAGATATGGATGGCGACGACGCCGAAGATAGCGAAAGGCAGCAGGTAATGCAGCGAGAAGAAGCGGTTCAGCGTCGCATTGTCGACCGCCGGACCGCCGAGCAGAAGCGTCTTGATCGGATCGCCGACGACCGGGAACGCCGTGAAGAAGTTGGTGATGACGGTCGCGCCCCAGAATGACATTTGCCCCCAGGGAAGCACATAGCCCATGAACGCCGTCGCCATCATGAGAAGGAAGATAACGACGCCGAGAATCCACACCATCTCCCGCGGCTCCTTGTAGGAACCGTAGTAAAGCCCGCGGAACATGTGGATATAAACGGCGAGGAAGAACATGGATGCGCCGTTCGCGTGTACGTAGCGCATCAGCCAGCCGTAATTCACGTCGCGCATGATGTGTTCGACGCTGTTAAAGGCGAGATTTTTCTCCGGCGTATAATGCATCGCGAGGACGATGCCGGTGATGATCTGGATTACGAGGCAGACAGCGAGGATGGCGCCGAACGTCCACCAGTAGTTCAGGTTTTTCGGCGTCGGGAAGTCCATGAAGTCGGCGCCGAAACGAATGATCGGCAGGCGTCTGTCGAGCCAGCGCTCGAAAGCGGTGCCGGGTTTGTAAGTCGAGGGATGGTTCACCGGTCCTGTCTCCTAGCCGATACGGATCGTCGTGTCGGTCGCGAAGATATATTTCGGGACCTCAAGATTTTGCGGCGCCGGACCTTTCCGGATTCGCCCGGAATTGTCGTAATGCGAACCGTGGCACGGGCAGAACCAGCCGCCGAAATCGCCGCGCACTTCGCCTTGCGACGTGCCGAGAGGCACGCAGCCCAGATGGGTGCAGACGCCGACGACCACGATATATTCCGGCTTGATGACGCGGTTCTTGTCTTCCGCATCGAATTTTCCGGAAAGATTGTCGTTGCGCGCGACCGGATCTTTAAGATCGGAAATCGGCGTCGCCTCGACCGTGCGGATCTCCTCGGCGGTGCGGCGGCGGATGAAAACAGGCTTACCCTGCCACATCACCTTGATAGCCTGCCCGACTTCGAGCGAGGAAAGATCGACCTCCTTGGTGGAGAGCGCCAGAACCGAAGCGTCCGGATTCATCTGGTCGATCAGCGGTACGGCGACGCCGGCGACGCCGACAACTGTCGCGGCGCCGGCCATGATATGAATAAAGTCGCGGCGGGTCGGCTCCGCCTCATGTGTGCTGTCAGTCGCGCTCATCGCCCTCTTCGATCCTTTAACGCCGCGGCGCCCGAAAACTTGGTGTGACCGGCCGCGAATGCGGCCGCAACGGGAGAGATTTTGGGCATCCCTGTGACACGAGTTACTAGTGAAAGTCCAGCCGAACCTATAGTGCGGCCTAGCGTCGCGAGCGGACCCGCCGCCCCCTTGAAAAAAGAGCGGAAATAAGGGGTTGATGGGAGCGATGCGCCTTGTCCTTTACATGCCGGAGATCGCGGGGAACGTCGGCGCGGCGATTCGCGCCGCGGCCTGTTTCGGCGCCGGCGTCGAAATTATCGAGCCTTGCGGCTTTCCGGCGGATGCGAGGGGCCTGAAGCGCGCGGCGCTCGATTACGGCGCCCTCGCCGCCCCGGCCCTTCATCCCTCATGGGCCGGGTTTGTTCAAAGCGAGGCGCGCCTTTCCGGGCGCCTCGTCCTCCTGTCGACACGGGCGGCGACCTCGATCTGGGATTTCAGCTTCAGATACGGCGACATGGCGCTGATCGGGCAGGAAAGCGCCGGCGTGCCGGACGCGGTGAGCGGGGAATGCGACGCCGCGGTCAGAATCCCCATGGCGCCCGGCGCGCGCTCCCTGAACGCCGCGACGACGGGCGCGATTGCGCTCGCCGAAATGCGCCGGCAAGTGGGGTGGATGGAAAAGGAACCCGGCGCATGATCCCGCTCGAACACCGCAAGGCCGCCGCCGGCGCCTGGTTTTC
Source organism: Parvularculaceae bacterium (assembly GCA_020446945.1). Classification (GTDB taxonomy): domain Bacteria; phylum Pseudomonadota; class Alphaproteobacteria; order Caulobacterales; family Parvularculaceae; genus Amphiplicatus. The sequence continues at coordinate 12,400 of JAGRDS010000010.1, read as the reverse complement.
AGAACTTCAATCGCGGCTCATCGCCGCCTTTGAAAAACTAGAGGACGAGGCCGGCCCCCTATACGCCGGCGGGGAGCCGGGCCGTTTTCAGAGAACGAAGTGGGAGCGCGGCGACGGCGCGGCAGATGAGGGCGGCGGGGAAATGGCGCTGCTGAAGGGCCGCGTCTTTGAAAAAGCCGGCGTTCATTTCTCGCAAGTCCACGGTGAATTCTCGGAAGAATTTCGCGCGCAGATTCCTGGCGCCGAAGACGATCCGCGATTTTGGGCATGCGGCGTCTCGCTGATCGCGCATACGCGCAACCCGCATGCGCCGGCCGCGCACATGAACACGCGCATGATCGTCACGACGAAACAATGGTTTGGCGGCGGCGGCGACCTCAATCCGATGCTTGATCGCTATCGCACGGAAAATCATGAAGACACGCGCGACTTTCACGCCGCGATGAAGGGCGCTTGCGATCGTCACAATCGGGAATGGCATGCGAAGTACAAAAAATGGTGCGATGAATATTTCTTCCTGCCCCATCGCAATGAACCACGCGGTGTCGGCGGCGTTTTTTACGACCGGCATAATTCCGGCGACTGGGAGCAGGATTTTGAGTTTACGAAGGACATCGGCAAAGCGTTCCTGGACATCTATCCGGAACTCGTCGCGCGGCGCATGAATACGCCATGGACCGATGACGACCGCGAGGAACAGTTTTTCCGTCGCGGGCGCTACGCCGAATATAACCTCCTATATGATCGCGGCACGGTTTTCGGCCTTAAAACGGGCGGCAATGTCGAGGCGATCCTCTCCTCGCTGCCGCCTATCGCAAAGTGGCCGTAGCTGTCCGCATCGCGCCTCCTTTTTGATATCGCATGCGTAGCACGCGGCCGATGCGGCGGGCTTGCGCAAATTTTCCCCGCGGAATAGGGGTCGAAGGTGCAGAACCGAAAAACAGGCGCCATATGACTCACTCGACGCACGCCTATGAAATCGACGCCCGCAACGACAACATCCTGATCGACGTCAATGGAGAATTGTTTCCGCGCGGAGAAGCAAAAGTCTCCGTTTTCGACTCAGGGTTCATACTCGGCGACGGCGTATGGGAGGGATTGCGCGTTCATCCGGGCCCTGACGGCAAGGGAGTGATCGCCTTTCTCGACCGCCACCTCACGCGTTTGTGGGACGGCGCCAAAACGCTTGATTTTGAAATGGGGCTGTCGAAGGCGGCGCTGTCAAAGCGGCTCTACGATTGCCTCGATGCGAATGACGCCCATGACGGCGTTCACATTCGCCTGATGGTCTCGCGCGGCGTCAAGTCGACGCCTTATCAGGATCCGCGTGCGACAATCACCGCGCCAACAATAGTCATCATTCCCGAATTCAAGCGCCCGCTTGCGGAAACCGCGTCGAAGGGAAAGCGGTTGTTCACAGTACATGTGCGCCGTGGCTATCCGGATGTTCAGGACCAGAAGCTCAATTCGCATTCGAAACTGAACTGCATCATGGCGTGCATCCAGGCGGCGAAAGCCGGCGCCGACGAAGCGTTGATGCTGGATTCGCACGGATTTGTCGCGACCTGCAATTCGACCCATTTTTTCATTGTCCGGAACGGCGAACTTTGGACATCGTCCGGCGATTATTGTCTCGGCGGCATCACGCGCGCGATCGTGCTGGAGCTTGCGCGAGCGAACGGCATCGTGGCGCGCGAGAAAAATTTCTCGCTCCACGACGTTTACGGCGCGGATGAAGCATTCGTCACCGGCACTTTCGCGGGAGTAACGCCGGTATGCGAAATTGACGGCCGTGCGATCAGCGCCGGACGCGGCCCGATGGTTGAGCGCTTGCAAGCGCTCTACAAGACCCTCGCCGGTGCGGAAGCCAAAAGAGGCCGCATATGACACGGGCGAAAACACCGGCGGCGAACGCCGAACAGATGGCCTCTCCGGCCTATCGCCTCGCTGCGCTGGACCAGGATTTTCTTTTGAGCGACGGGCTGCGCGGCGTGCGTTTCCTGCTCGAATATGAAAAAGCCGAACGGGCCCTGCGCGACTGGGGCGTCGCCTCGACAATCGTTGTGTTCGGCTCGGCGCGGATTAAGGAAAACGGCGCGGGAGAACATGCGCGCTGGTACTCACAGGCGCGCGAATTTGCGCGCATCGCATCCGAGCGCGGCGGCGCGCTTGATCCGAACCACGACGGCACAAGGAACAACGTAATCGCCACGGGCGGCGGCGGCGGCGTGATGGAGGCGGCCAATCGCGGCGCGCACGATGCGGGCGCGCCGTCGATCGGGTTCAATATCCGCCTGCCATTCGAGCAGGAGCCGAACAGGTACTCGACGCCGGCGCTTACTTTTCAGTTTCACTATTTCGCCATGCGGAAAATGCACTTCGCCATGCGCGCCAAAGCGCTCGCGATTTTTCCCGGCGGCTTCGGCACGCTCGATGAATTATTCGAGTTGTTGACGCTCATTCAAACCGGAAAGGGCGACGAAATTCCGGTGGTCCTGTTCGACGAGGATTATTGGCGAAAGGCGATTAATCTCGAACACCTGGCTGAACACGGCACCATCAGCCGAAGCGATCTTGATCTATTCCGGTTCGCGCGCACGCCGGCGGACGCCTGGGAGATGCTTGTCGCGTCCGGGCTCGAATGCGAAAACGCGAACAAGTCGAAAGCGCCGGAATAATGACGACTATAGTCTCGATGTGGTCTGGTCCGCGCAACATCTCGACGACGATGATGCGCTCTTTCGGCGCGCGCGCCGATACGCGCGCCTTCGACGAGCCGTTTTACGCGAGCTATCTCGCGGCGAGCGGAGCCGATCATCCCTATCGGCACGAAACCCTTGACGCCTATCCGAACGATTTCAGCGACGTACTCGATTGGATAACCCACGCCGAAGACGCGCCGCTCGTTTTTCTGAAGCACATCGCCTATCACATCGCCGACGGACAGGATCTCGCGTTTCTGGAAGGCTGGCGGAATTTCCTGCTGATTCGCGATCCGCGCGCGATGGTCGCATCTTTCTCGAATAAATATGACGACGCGGCGCCGATTATCCGAAGCTATGAAATTGAACTAAAGATGTATGAGTATCTGCGCGCGCGCGATCTCGCCTGCCCGATCATAGACGCGAGCGATGTGCTCAAAGCGCCCCACAAGATGCTGGAAGCGCTCTGCGATGTTTTGTCGATCCCGTTCGATCCCGCCATGCTAGGCTGGGAAAAAGGGCCAAGGCCGTATGATGGTCCGTGGGCGGCGCACTGGTACGACGCCGTGTGGGGATCGACCGGGTTTAAAAAATATGCGGAGAGGCCGATTTCTCTTTCCGAAGACCTGGAGAGTGTGGCGGCGAAGGCGATGCCTGCTTACCGCCGCCTCTATGACGCGCGACTTATCGCCTGAAACAATGCGCTATGACGAAAATCGCCATTGCAACGCGCATGGCGGGTCTGCGAAGATCGAGATCGCCGCCGTCGCGGTGAGGATGGCGCCGACCGGCGCGGCTGATGCCGATGTGCGGCCGAAGCCGAAGGGTTTTTCCAGATCGCGGAAATTTTCCGCGCGCCGCGGACGCGAAAAGGGAGGCTGAATGGCGCGGCACAGCTTTTCAATGCGCGTGATCGCGGCGCGGATCGCCGCGTCCATCATCGGCCTTGTCCTGTTCGTATACGGCCTTATCGCGGCGTTCTCGCCGCTTCCAGCCGGCGCGCCGTTGGTTATTCTCGGCGTTTTGATGATCGCCGCGGCGAATCCGGCTGCGCGGCCCTATATTCGCAAAATGCGCCGACGCTGGCGGTGGTTCGATCGTCTCGTTAGGATTGTCGCAAAGCGCGGGCCTGCTTCGGTAAAATCGGTCGAAGAAGAAACCGCGCCCGAACAACGAGCAGAGGGTGGCGCATGATCCTGTTCAAAATCGCCGTTTCAATCTTTGCGCTGCTCCTGATCGGGTTCGGTCTTGTTTTGACGATTTCGCCGATTCCGTTCGGAATCATTCTTGTCGTAATCGGTTTCCTGCTATTCGTCGCCGCCGCGCCGGAGCAGGTCCGCCGGCTCAGAAAATCCTGGCGCTGGTTCGATCGTGCGATGCATCGCGTGGAAAAGCGGATGCCGAAATGGATCGCAAGACGCCTGCGCGAGACGGATTACGATCATGATTACGAGCGCGAAGAAAGAGAGCGCAAGGAAGAAAGCGCGCGCGCCTGATCGGCGTCTTCGCAAAATGCGCGCAATTTAATCGCCGCCGGCTTCCAAGTGTATATTTCGAGGATCGCAGGCGGAATAAACGCCGGCCGATCAAAGAAGCATCGACGCCGGCTCTTCAATAAATTGCTTGAAAGCGGCGAGGAACTGGGCCCCGACCGCACCATCGACGACGCGGTGATCGCAGGTAAGCGTAACAGTCATTACATTACGCACGACTATTTGCCCGCCGCGAACGACGGCCCGCTCCTCGCCTGCGCCGACTGACATGATGGCGCCATGCGGCTGGTTGACGATCGATGCGAAGGAGGAAATTCCGAACATTCCGAGATTGGAAACGGAGAAAGTGCCGCCCTGATATTCTTCCGGCTTTAGTTTTTTCGCCCGCGCGCGCGCCGCCAGATCCCTGATCTCGGCGGAAATCTGTTGCAGCCCTTTAGTTTCGGCTTTCCAGATGATAGGCGTTATAAGCCCGCCATCGATCGCGACCGCAACGCCGATATCGGCATGTTTGTGAAGCAGGATCGCCTCGTCGGTGAAAGTCGCGTTTGCGTTCGGCGCCTTCTTGAGCGCCATCGCCGAAGCCTTGATGATGAAGTCGTTTACGGAAAGTTTGTATGCGCCCTCGCCTTCTTTCGGCGCGGCTGCGTTCAGCGCCGCGCGCGCGGCGAGAAGGCTGGTCAATTCGACATCGACGTTCAGCGGGAAATGCGGAACTTCGTTGTTGAAACTTTGCGTCAATCGGCGCGCGATCACCTTGCGCATGCCGTCGAGCTTGACCGCTTCGTAACTGTCAGCCGGGTACAGGCGCGGATCAACCGACGCGGGCGCGGGAGCGAAAGCCTGCGCTGGCGGTTTCGGCGCGCCTGTTTTCTCCGCCGCCTCAACATCACGTTTGACGATTCGCCCGTGCGGCCCCGTTCCTTTCAGCGTCGAAAGATCGAGGCCGGCGGCCTTTGCGAGCCGTTTTGCGAGCGGCGATGTGTGAATGCGCCCGCCGACTGACGGCGCCGCTTCCGCCATCGTCATCGTCGTCATCGCCGCCTTCGCCGGACTTTCCACGGGCGCCGGCGCTGCGCGCTTCGCGTCCTCGCGCCTAGCCGGAGCGCCGGCGCCATTGGCTTTCGCCGTCGGGACCGGACCTTTTGCGATATCGGCCGCGCTTTCCCCGTCACCCAGCAGGATCGCAATCGTCTCATTGACTTTGACGTTCTCCGTCCCGGCGGCGATGACGATCTTGCCGATGACGCCCTCATCGACAGCCTCAACCTCCATCGTCGCCTTGTCAGTTTCGATCTCGGCGATGACATCGCCGGATGCGACCGCATCGCCTTCCTTGACGTTCCATTTGGCGAGCGTGCCCTCTTCCATCGTCGGGGATAGCGCGGGCATCAGGATCGGCGTCGGCATTGTCTCACCTTGTCTCGTCGGCGTTTTCGGCGTCAGACATAGCCGCCAGCGCGGCGAGGTCCAGCCGTTCGATAGTGCCCTGCATATCAGATTTCGTCAGGCGCGGGTTAATCGGACAGATTCTGAGCGCAACGCGCCCCTTAAATTCTGTTGTAACGATCATATCCTTGCCGTCGGCGCGCGAACGGGCGGCGATTTCGGAATTGAGGCGGTCGGCGGCCTCATCGCTCCATCCGGAAGGAGCGGCGCGAAAGGCCAGCGCGCCGAGACTGGCCGGGCTGATTACCCGCCAATGCGGCAAAGAACGGATCATGGTTTCGGCCGCTTCGGCCATATCCAACCCGTTATTGATGGCGCGTTCGATTTCGTCTGCGCCGAACGCCTGGAAGGTCAGCCAGAATTTTAGCGCCCGCGAAGCGCGCGTCAGTTGAATGCCATGTTCGCCGAAATTGACGCCGCGTCCAAAAAGCTTCTTCGTATCGCGAAGATAAGATGCGTCGATATTAAAGGCTGAATGAAGCGTCTCGCCGTCGCGGACCAGAACGCCGCCGATCTCGAACGGCTGGAACAGCCATTTATGCGCGTCGAAAGAGACGGAATCGGCGCGCTCCACACCATCGAGCATGGCTCGTCCGCGCTTTGAAAATACCGCGCCAGCGCCATAGGCGCCGTCAATATGCATCCAGACATTTTCGCGGCGGCAGATATCTGCGAGCTGATGCAGCGGATCGACCGCACCGGTATTGGTCGTGCCGGCGTTCGCAACAACCGCGATCGGATCGAAGCCTTTCGCGCGGTCTTCGCAAATCGCGTCAGTCAGCGACAAAACGTCGATGCGCAGGTTTTCATCGACCTTGATCTTTCGGCACTGATGCGACTTGAAACCGAGAATGCGCAAGCCGCGCTCAACCGACGAGTGGGTTTCGCTCGACATATAGATGCGTGCGTTCTCAAGCGGGCCTTTAAGGCGCGAATGGCGGGCGGCGGCGAGGGCGATGACATTCGCAGCCGAACCGCCGCTGGTGAACAGTCCGAAGCTGTCTTCCGGAAAGCCGACGGCGTCGCGCACCCATTTTATCGACGCGCGTTCCATCTGCGCCGTGCCGGAGCCGCCGATCCACGTCCCGCCGAAGATGTTGAAACCGGCGGCGAGCGTGTCGGCGAGAACGCCGATGAAATTCGACGGGCCCGGAATGAAGGAATAAAACCGCGGATGATTTACGCGCAGATTGTAGGGAAAAAATTCCTTGTCCAGCCGCGCCAGAAGTGTCTCGAAGGCGACGCCTTCGCGCGGCGGCGGCGCATCGAACGGATTGGGCGCGGGAATTTCCCCATCGCCCCAAGGCGATTGTTCGTTCAAAGTTGCGTAATGCTCGACCAGCCTGTCGATGACCGCGTAACCTGCGCGGCGCATTTCATCGGGCGACAAAGTCAATGGCGGTATTGTCATTGGTGCGGCCCAAAGAAGGAAGCGCTGAGCGCTGCATCGATAAAGCGCGTCGGCGTCCATTTCAGGCGGCGACGGTCAACGCGCGCGTTTTCATCCTCTGCGCCATAGCGCATTGGCTGTTCTTCGATTTCGAGAAATTCGTTCATCCTGAGGCCGGCGACATTGAGCGTTGAAAAGATTTGATCGCCCTCCCCGATTACCGCCGCGATATAGACGCCGCAATGTTTGCAGATAAGGAAATCGGCCGTACGAAGCGCAAAGCGATACCGCGCGATATCGGCTTCCGCCGCATTAATCACGACCTTTCCGGCCGGATCGGACACGTTGACCGCGCCATGGCGCCTGCAAAATTCGCACTGGCAAGCGCGTACGCCAAGTTCGCGCGGCGTTTTCTGCGTTTCGAACGACGCGGTCAGTCTTCCGCAATGGCAGTGGCCGGAATGGAGCATTCCTACTCCCGATACATCACCGATTTCACCGCCGCGATTATCTTGTCGGCGTTCGGCAGGCTCAACGCTTCAAGGTTCGCCGCGTAGGGAAGCGGCACATCTTCCTGAGTTACGCGCGCGGGCGGCGCGTCAAGATAATCGAAGGCGTGCTGCGTCACCTGCCATGCTACTTCCGCGCCGACGCCGCAAGGCGCCCAACCCTCTTCCACCGTGACGATGCGGTTCGTTTTCTTGACCGATTCAATTACGCTCGCCGTGTCCATAGGACGCAGCGTGCGCAAATCGACGACTTCCGCCGAAACGCCCTCCTCAGCGAGTCTCGCCGCCGCTTCGAGCGCGAACTTTACGCCCCGCGAATAGGAAACGATTGTCACGTCAGAGCCTTCGCGCGCGATTTTCGCCTTGCCGATCGGAACGATCCAGTCATCGACCTCAGGCACGTCCATCGTATCGCCGTAGAGAAGCTCATGCTCCAGAAAAACAACCGGGTTGGGGTCGCGTATCGCAGCTTTAAGCAAGCCCTTTGCGTCGGCGGCGGAAAAAGGCGAGATAACGATGAGGCCGGGAACATTCGAATACCACGCGGCGAAATCCTGGCTGTGCTGCGCGGCGACGCGGCTGGCGGCGGCGTTCGGCCCGCGAAAGACGATCGGCGACGCCATCTGCCCGCCCGACATGTATCGCGTCTTCGCGGCCGAGTTGATGATATGATCGATCGCCTGCATGGCGAAATTCCAGGTCATGAATTCGACGATGGGTTTGAGGCCGGCGAACGCCGCGCCGACGCCGAGGCCGGCGAAGCCGTATTCGGTGATGGGCGTGTCGATGACGCGCTCGGGACCGAATTCGTCGAGCAGCCCGCGCGAAACTTTGTATGCGCCCTGATACTGCGCGACTTCCTCGCCCATCAAAAATACGTCGCCGTCGCGGCGCATCTCCTCCGCCATCGCGTCGCGCAGCGCGTCGCGAATCGTCGTCGGGATCATCTTCACGCCATCCGGCAATTCCCGATCGCTCGCCGCAACGAACGCAGGAACGGCCGGCGCCGGTTTTTGCGCCGGCGCAATTTCAGTCGTTTTCGCGGGCGCCGGCGCGGCGCCGTTCGCTTTTGCGTCCGATGCGCTTTCTGCGTCGCCGGCGAGTAGCGCAATCTCGGTGTTCACTTTTACGTTTTCAGTCCCGGCGGGAATAAGGATCTTGTCTAGAACGCCCTCGTCGACCGCCTCGACTTCCATTGTCGCCTTGTCGGTTTCGATCTCGGCGATCACGTCTCCGGACGAGATCCTGTCGCCTTCCTTGACATTCCATTTCGCGAGCGTGCCCTCTTCCATCGTCGGCGAAAGGGCTGGCATCAGGATCGGGGTCGGCATCAAAAATCCCTGGCTATGATCGAGACCGTCCGGCGACTGGCTCCGGGCCGGGCTAAGTAGCCGCAATAGGCCCCGGGGAACAAGCCTTTCCGGGCTGAAGCCGGATTCGGGAGACCGGATTTGCTTTCAATCAAATTTATTACATGCCGCCGGCCGTTGTCGGACGGCCATTCTGGCTCACGTGAGGCGGCCTAGTACCGCTCGAATTCGAAGCCCCCGCCGGCGGGCAGCATAATGGCCGTCCGATCCTCGGCGATCCTGACATGCTTCTTCCTGATTTTCGAAACGCCTCGCATGAAAATTCGTCTGGCGATCGCGTTATCGGGCGCGGGCGTCAAATGCGTCAGCATGAGCCAGTCGACACCCGCCTCGTTCGCGGCGCGCGCGGCCTCTTCGGGCGATGTGTGATAGGACGGAATATCGCTGAAAATTTTGGCCATCCGCGCATTGCCGGCTTCTGCCGCAGCTTCGCGAAGGCGCGCGACCATATGGTTCGCCTGCGCTTCATGGACCAGAAGGTCGGCGCCCTGCGCTGCGGCGATCAGGGATTGCGAATAGGCTGTATCGCCGGAAATGACGACGCTACGGCCGGCGTAGTCGAAACGGTATCCGACTGCGGGTGTCGCCGGATCGTGCTTTACTGGAAAGGCGGTCACTTTCAGACCGTCCCGTTCGTAGACGAGCGTATTTCCTGCGGCGTTGAAAGTTTGCGCAATCAGCCCCGCCGCCCGCGGTTCCGCGACGCCCTTTCCGTGGTGCGCGGTCCGGTATTCGTGATCGAGCGCGTATTCCTCGTTCAGGCCGTTCACGATTCGCCCGGTCCCGGCCGGGCCGAAAACCGGCAACGGCCCGGCGCGGCCGGCGACCCATGAGGCGAGATCGACTTCTCCGATATCGCCGATGTGATCGGAATGAAGATGGGTCAGAAATATCGCTGCGAGCGCCTCGCCCGGTATGCCCGCCGCTTGCAGGTTTTCGGCGCTTCCCGTCCCCGCATCGATGAGGAAGTATTTCCCGCCCGCGAAAACCGCCGTGCAGGTTTGCGCGCGCTTCGCCGACGGCAGCGGCGATCCCGTGCCGCAAAAAAAGACGCTCAATCCGTCATTTTTCCAAAGGGCGGCGGCGCGCGGAGAAAACGCCTTTTCTAGCGCGCGCTCGAAAAGCCGGTCCTGAACGGCGGGGATGCGTCCCGCCGCGAACGCAAGCGCAAGAACGCCGATCAAAGCCGCTATCGATATTTTCGCCGCACCGCCCATGGACGCCTCCGCCAATCGGAACGCCATTATCGCGGCGGGGTCCGGCGTTTTTCAATCGGCATCAGCAGTGCGCGCAGGCGATGATCGAAAAACGCGGCGCGATCAGGGCGCCGCGTTCGAATAGCCAACACGCGATAGGGCGGCAGGCCATAGTGCGACAGGCGCACCTTTAGGCGCGCAGCGCTTCAATCAGTTCATCGAGCGAGGATTCAAGGATGTCGATCTCGACCCGCAACATGTCGATGACGCCCTGCGTCTCCGCGCGCTCTGCATCGCTGACATCGGCGAAGCTTAATTCGCGTTCCGCCTTTTCGATTTCAGTCCGCGCCTCGCTCAGCGCTTCGTTAATCGCCGCCGATGAAACCGAGCGCGCGGCGGCGAAAGCGATTTTAAGAACCGCCCTAGCGCCGGGCGTATCCTTTATTTCCTCGCGCGCGCCCTCAATCTCGGCGATCGCATCTGCGATTTCTTCGCGCGCATCGGCCAACTCTGCGCGCAAATCATCTATGTCTTCGGCGTCAAGCTCAATCAATTGCTCCAGCAGGTGATACTTGTCGAAATCAATATTTCGGTCTTTCGCATGGGCGGGCGCGGCTAATGCGAGCCCTGCCGCCGCAACGCCCGCGATCGCGAGTTTCGTCAATGAAGCGTGCGCGGTGAATTCGGATGAGATCGCGTTCATGGGTTTTCCTGTTCGGCTGTTTCGGTTCGATAGCGTGTCCGCCTCGACCTTGTTTGCTTTACCATTCTTTGGACGGCCGGCGGGACCGGCCCGACGCGCCCGATATTGCGAAACCTCGCCGCTCCATTCAAGCGATGTATCGCCAAAGCGTTCGGCAAAAGCGGCGATCCGGCCCTATACGAGCCTCGAACGCGCGACGCTCGCCCTTATGAAAGACGCAAAGAGCGGGTGCGGATCAAACGGTCGCGACTTCAGTTCCGGATGATACTGAACCCCGATAAACCAGGGATGACCCGGAATTTCCATGATCTCAGGAAGCGATCCGTCGGGCGAGGTTCCGGAAAAAATCACGCCGGCCGCGGATAGCCGTTCCGCCCACGCCATATCGACTTCGTAGCGATGGCGATGGCGTTCTGAGATTTCGGCCTGACCGTAAATTTCGGCCACGCGGCTGCCCTTCGCCAACACCGCGGGATAAGCGCCAAGACGCATCGTGCCGCCAAGATCGTCCTGTTGAGTGCGGGTTTCGGTTTCGTTGCCGCGCACCCATTCGGTGAGCAGACCGACGATCGGCTTGCCGCCGGCGCCGAACTCCGACGAGGTCGCATCTTTCTCGCCGAGCAGCGAACGCGCCGCCTCAATCACCGCCATTTGCATGCCAAAGCAGATGCCGAAATAGGGAATGCCCCGTTCGCGCGCAAAGCGCGCCGCCTTGATCTTTCCTTCCGCGCCGCGTTCGCCGAACCCACCCGGAACGAGAATGCCGTGCACGTCTTCAAGTTCGGAAAGCGCGGTTTCCTCTTCTTCGAAAACGCCGGCGTCGATCCATTTGATTTCGACTTTGACATTGTTTGCGATGCCGCCGTGGGTGATCGCTTCGATAAGCGATTTATAGGCGTCTTTCAGCACCGTGTACTTGCCGACGACTGCGATGCGCGTTTCGCCGTCCGGCTTGGTGATGCGTTGAACGACATCCTCCCACCGCGTGAGGTCAAGCGGGGGCGGATTATCGATGCCGAAGGCGCAAAGCACTTCATCATCGAAACGCTCCCGATGATAGGCGAGCGGCACTTCATAGATCGTTCTGCAATCGAGCGCCTGAACGACGGCCGATGACGGCACATTGCAGAACAGGGCGATCTTTTTGCGCTCGCCTTCGGGAATGGCGCGATCGGCCCGCACCAGAAGAACATCCGGCTGGATGCCGATCTCGCGCAGTTCCTTCACCGAGTGTTGCGTCGGCTTGGTTTTCAGCTCGCCCGCCGACGGGATATAAGGCATCAAGGTCAGGTGAACATACACCGCGTCCCCGCGCGGCAATTCATTGCCGAGCTGGCGTATCGCCTCGAAGAAAGGCAAGCCCTCAATGTCGCCGACCGTCCCGCCGATTTCGCAGATCACGAAATCGGCGTCCCCGGCCGACGAGGTCACGAAATTCTTTATCGCGTCTGTCACATGCGGAATGACCTGCACCGTCGCGCCGAGATAGTCGCCGCGCCGTTCGCGTTCGATGATCGTCTGGTAGATGCGGCCGGTCGTAATGTTATCGCCCTGAGAGGCGCTGACGCCGGTGAAACGCTCGTAATGG
>JAGRDS010000009.1 GCA_020446945.1 Parvularculaceae bacterium | reverse complement strand
CGAGTCCCTCCGCCCCTGCCAGTTCGGGACTGGCGTTGAGGTCCGGCGCCTCAACAAATCATCCGGCCAAACCCCCGATTCCAGATTTCGCGCGCAATAGCGCGCGGAGGTTCGAGTCCCTCCGCCCCTGCCAGTTCAGGACTGGCGTAGAGGTCCGGCGCCTCAACAAAATATCCGGCTAAACCCCCGATTCCAGAATTCGCGCGCAATAGCGCGCGGGTTCCGGTCCTGCGCGTTTCGGGGGCGTTCTGGCAGGCGATCAGGGCCGGGAGACCAGTTTGTCCGCGACATAGACCTCGCCTGCGCCATGTCGGGTGATGCGCCCTTCAACCGAATCGAGACGGACCGTCGGCGAGCCGTAAAGGCGCAGGGTCGGCTGCACCGCGCGGCCTTCAAAGAATACCCCGCCCGAGCCGTCAATCGTCGCGGTAAGGCGGTTCGCTTCGCCGCCCTGCACCGCGGCGGCGCCGGATCCTGCGATCCGCACCGTCATCGGCCCGTCGATACGCGCAGCGCGCACAAGGCCCGATCCGGCGATTGAAATGTCGAGCATGCCGTCGATCGCGCCGATCATCGCCTCGCCCGGCCCTGCAATATCGATATCGGCCATCGCCGCATCGCCGCCGGTCAGCGCAGCCTTTCCGGACAGGTCGAGTTCAAGCATCGATTTGACGTCTCCGACCGCGAGCCGGCTCCCCGAAATGAGGCCGATCGTCGCCTGGCCGAGATCGCCGGTCTCTCCGTAGACGTAGCAACCTTCAAGAACGAGTCTTCCATCAAGCGCTTCCATCGCGAGTTTTATCCGCGCGTCGGCGAACGTCACATCGTTCCGGCGCGGCATCGTCACTTCTATGACCGGATAATCGTCAAAAAAGGCGTCACGATCGTCCGCTTCCTTTCCGGCGGCCGCGACGCGGTCGCGTTTCAGGTTTTCAACCCGGTTGATCCGCGTGTCGCAGCAATCGCGAAAATCATCGTCGCGCCAGCGCTCGCCCGCGATGACCAGCGCGCCGTCAATCATTTTAACGCTCAAAGACCGATAGACTTCGCCCTGCCTGATCGTGACGTCGACGACATCGCCGCTGGTCGTCTTTATGTTCACCGCGCCTGTCACATCCTGAAACACGACCTTCGAGGCGGAGAACTGCGCGGCGGCGGCGCTCGCGCTGGCGGAAAGGAAAATTGCGGCGATGAATAGGATAAAGCGCATGAGTTAATCCACGAAGCGGCCTGCCGAAAACGCGCCGAATACCTGGCGCGCAACCTGGCGCCGGGCGACGAATACTATCTGGTAAACAGCAAGTTTCGCGCCTGTCGCCTGCGCCATTTCAGGACTTTAACGCCCGACGGGCAAGGCCCTTTGCCGGCCGAGACGCGCCCATTCGAGCGTTTTTTCCGCCGCGAGCCTGGCGGCGGGCAAACCGTCGACCCCAAGCTCCTTCAAAATGACATCGAACGCCGCAGCCTGTTCGACATATTCCGACGGCTCTTCAAACAGCGCCAGCAACGCCGAAGCGATCAGCCGGCCGTCACATTTTTCCTGAATGAATTCGGGTATGACGAAACGCCCGGCCGCAACATTGATAATTGACGCGAAGGGCGTCGTTTTAACTTTCCGCGCCCAGAAGGCGGTGACGGGATCGACCCTGTAAGCGACCACCATCGGCGTGCGGTTGATCGCAAGCTCAGTCGACGCCGTTCCCGACGCGGTCAAGGCTGCGTTCGCGGCCGCCATCGCATCGTATTTTTCATCGGCGCCCGTTAAAATCGGATCGCCCGGCCAGTTTGCGATAATCCGCCCGGCCTCGCCCGCGACGCTTTCTGCAAGCGGAGAAACAATGCGCAGGCCAGGAATTTCCTTTGCAAGATATTCGACCGCTTCGCCGAAAGGTTTTGAAAGCCGCGAGACTTCGCGTTTGCGGCTGCCGAGCAAAACAGCGAGCAAAGGCGCATCGCCGACGCCATGGCGCACGCGAAACGCCGCGGCGTTGCCGCGTGCGTTCCAGGCCGCCTGAAAATTCGGATTGCCGACGAATTGCGCCCGTGCGCCGGCGCGCGTGAACCATTCCGGTTCGAAAGGCAGAAGCGCGAGGACGCCGTCGAAATATTTCCGGACGAAATTCACGCGCTGCGGGCGAGACGCCCAGACTTGCGGCGCCGCGAATTTGATCATGGTCGTCAGCGGCGATATTTTCCGAAACCGCGTCGCGCAAAGCCGGGAAAACGCCCATCCGTCGATAAAAACCGCGACATCGGCGCGTTCGGCGGCGGCCTTTTCGGCAAGCTCGCGCGCGCGGCGCATCGCCAGCGGCGCAACGCGAAGAACATCGGTTGCGCCGAATACGGAAAAAGCGTCGATCGGGAAAAGACTTTCCAGTCCTTCGCGTTTCATTTCCGGGCCGCCGCAACCGAACAGGCTTGCTTCCGGCGCGAGGATTTTCAGCTCACGCATGAAACTCGCCCCGATCGCGTCCGCGGACGGCTCCACCGCCGCAAGCAGGATCCTGAGCGAGGCGCCCGTCACCGCGTTACGGCCTCCTCCGCTTTAAATCCGTATACGAACACGCCGCGCGTATCGGCCTCGCGGATCAGCGCTTCGCGATCGACCATCAAGGCGAAGCCGGCTTCGATAGCGATGCCGGATAGCCCCGCCGCATCGACGCGGCGAACGGTTTCAACGCCGACGGTCGGCAGATCGACGCGCAATTCCTGTCCCGGTTTCGGCCGCTTGACGAGAACGCCGTTACGCTTTTCGCCGCCGCGCGCCGACGCGGGCAATTTCGCGCATCTGTCGAGCATGGCGTCGGTTCCTTCCGCCGCTTCGACGCCGAGCGTATGCCCAGATGCGACCACCGCCGCCTGGCCGATGTCGAACGGGCCGAGTGCGGCGATAATCGCCGCCGCTTTCCTGATGTCGCTCCAATTGTCGGGCGACGGCGCCAGTACGGTCATCGCGCCTTCCGGGGCGACGAGATCGCCGAACACTTCTTCAGCGCCGATGACGAGAAACCCTTCCGCTTCGAGCGTTTCGACAATGACGCCCAACAGCGCGCCGTCGCCTTTCGCCGCCGCCGCGATAACGCGCGGCAACAGCGCGGCGCCGCGCCAGTCCGGCTTTAACCGCGAAAAATCCGGCCTTTTAACGACGCCGGCGAGCGTAACCGCGTCGCAGCCCGCATCCTTGAAGCTGCGAATGATCCGCCCGACTTCGGCGATGCCGCATTCAACGCCGGCGAAACCGGAAAACGTCTCGTCCGCCGCGCCGGCGAGGCGCACGATAAACGGGCTGCTCGCCTGCGTCGCCGCAGATTGCGCGACCTTCAAAGGTAAAACGCCTGCGCCGGCGATTATTCCAAGTTTTCGCCAGCGGCCCATTGTTTTCGCGGCGGCGCCATCAAGGGGCGGCGCGTGTCCTCTTTTATGAAATTGACGATGCGCATGACGTCTTCGTTCTGCGCATATCTCGATGCGACCGATTCTAGCCTTTCCTGGAATGACGCGCCATCGGAAAACAGCAACCGGTAGGCGGCGCGCAGATCATGTATGCCGGCGCGCGACATGCCGCGCCGTTTCATGCCGATAATGTTGAGGCCGGACAATTGCGCATGATTTCCCGTCGCGGAAGCGTAGGGGATCACATCCGTTGGAACCGCCGCACAGCCGCCGATAAAGGCGTAGGAGCCGACGCGGCAAAACTGATGCACGGCGCAAAGGCCGCCGAGAAAAACATGATCGCCGATCGCGACATGCCCGCCGAGCGTTGCGTTGTTTGCAAAAATAACATTCGATCCGACGATGCAGTCATGCGCCACATGCGCGCCCGCCATCAGGAAGCATTTGTCGCCGACGACCGTTTCCCCGCGCCCCGACGGCGTACCGAGATTGACGCTCGCATGCTCGCGCACAATACACTCGGCGCCGATTTTGACGCGCGTGTCTTCGCCGCGATATCCAAGATGTTGCGGCGGACCGCCGATGACGGCGAACGGATGGATGACGGTCCGCGCGCCGATTTCAGTCCGGCCGTCGATAATGACGTGAGATTTCAGTTCGACGCCGTCGCAAAGGCGCACCGACGCGCCGACGCGGCAAAAGGGTCCGATCGAGACGCCTTCGCCGAGGCGCGCTCCGTCTTCGACGATCGCTGTTGGATGAATGCCCATGCGCGTGGTTTTGCGCTCCCCTCGCGCGATCAGGCCATCTGCGCCAGCATTGCGGCGAAAGTCGCTTCCGCCACCAGCCTGCCGTTCACGCTCGCCTCCCCTTCAAAGCGCCAGACGGGCGGGCGGCGCTGGGCCGTCGATACCTTGATCATCAATTGATCGCCGGGAATAACAGGCTTTCTGAAGCGCGCCTTGTCGACGCCCATGAACAGTACGATCTTTCCCTCCGCGTCGAGTTTTTCCGTATAGGACGTATAGGCGGCCGCGGCCTGCGCCATCGCTTCGATGATCAAAACGCCGGGCATGATCGGCTTTTGCGGAAAATGCCCCTGAAAGAATTCTTCATTGTAGGAAACATTCTTGACGCCGACCGCGCTTTCGCCCGGTTTGATATCGATCAGCCGGTCGATCATCAGCATCGGATAGCGATGCGGCAATATCTTCATGAGATCGTCAATCTCAAGAACGGTTTTTCCCGGTTCAACGGTCATTTTCGGGCGCCTTCTTTTTCCGGGCGGCGCGCGCCAGCGTCGCCGCTTCTCTCAACCAAGTCTTTATCGGCCGCGCGGGATAGCCGCCCCAGCTCTCTCCCGCCGGCACGTCGCATATAACGCCGCCCTTTGCGGCGATGCGGGCGTCATCGCCGATTGTGAGGTGATCGGCAATACCTGCATTGCCGCCGATCTGAACGCGCGAGCCGATCGTTACGCTGCCGGCGATCCCGACCATGGCGGTAATGACGCTGTCTTCGCCGATGCGGACATTGTGGGCGATTTGAACGATATTGTCGATTTTAACCCTGTCGCCGATCGAGGTGTCGCCCAGCATGCCGCGATCGATGCAGACATTGGCGCCGATCTCGACCCGGTCGCCGAGTATGACGCGGCCAAGCTGCGGGATGCGCTCCAGCCCCGTCGCGCCCGGCGCGAACCCGAACCCCGCCCCGCCGACGGATGTTCCAGCGCCGATCCGGCAATCTTCGCCGACAATCGCGCACCAGAGCGAGGCGCGTTCGCAAATTTCGGTTCCCGGACCGATGACGACCCCCGGCCCGATAACGGCGTAGGGGCCGATTTGCGCGCCCGCGCCGATTTCGCAGCCCTTGCCGATTATCGCCGTATGATGGATGCGCGCGCCGGCTCCGACCCTTGGTTCGTCGCCGGGCTCGGCCAGGCCGCGCACGCGATGCAACGCCATCGCGATGCGCGCGAATGCGGCGCGCGGATTGTCGACGACGAGAAAGCGCTCATCGCCCTTGACGGCCGCAATATCGAAACCGCGCGAGACCAGACACAACGCGAATGACTTGCCCGAAAGCGTCGCCGCTTTTTCTTCGTCATCGGCGAATACCAGCGCCCCGCCAAGATCGCCCTGGTCGATCGATGCGACGCGCTGCAATTCAAAATCGACGCGGGCGGATTTCGCTCCGGCCAGCCCGACCGCCTCGCCGCCCGAAAGCGGGTCTTTGGTGAGGAAGAAGCGGGCGTCAGGCATTCGCGATAAAGCCTTATGATAAAATTGCGGCCGGCGCGCGAAGCGGCCGGCCGCGGGTTCGGGTCAGCCTAAAGCCCTTATTTTTTCTTCTTGTCAGCGTTCTTGGCGGCGGACGCCTGCTTGGCGGCGGCTTCGGCGGCTTTTTTCTTCACTTCGGCGAGCGTCACTTTCTGGACCTCGACCGTTTTCATTTTCTTGTTCAGTTCGGCCAGCACTTCCTGCGTGATGTCGCTGTCGGGCGCGGCGTACATGACGGCCGAGCGATCAAGCAGCAAGGTCGCGCCGCGCTTGTCGATCACCGATTTCATGATCGGCTGCGCTTCTTGCAGGATTTTCGCCTGCGCGACCTGCACGACATTGTTCAGCACCTGCTCCATGATCTGGGCCTGCTGCGGAAGCTGCACCTGCTGGCGCATCGCAATTTCCTGTCCGGTTTTCTGGCGGACTTCCTCGGACATCAGCGACGAGCCCTTTTCAAAGTTCTCGATGTCCTTTTTGAGTTTCTCCGCCTCGGCGTCGAACTCTTTTTGGACGCCGCCCTGGATGGACTGGACCTGCGACGGAATCGTCTTGCCCGCGTCGGACTGCGAAAGGATGACCGACTGATCGACAATCAGGATCACCGGCGCCTTGGCCGCCTGCTGGGCCTGCGCGCCCGATACGAGCGCGCCCGCGCCGGCGCCGCCCGCAAGAAGGAGCGCCGCGCCTGCAATCGTCTTAATCCTCAAAGACATAGTCAAAACTCCTCAACTGGTTAGAAGGATGTTCCCGCGCTAAACCGGAAGCCCTCTGTTCTGTCATACTCTTCTTTGCGGAAAACTTTGGCGAAATCAAAGCGCACCGGACCGAAGGGCGAATCCCAGCTTACAGATACGCCCGCAGACAGCCGGATGGAAAGGTCGTCCTGAATCGGTTTGATACAGTTGGCAAGCCCCGGACTGTTCCGGTTCGGACTGGTCGGAAGCGCATCTGTTGCGCATAAATTGCCGGTTTCGGGGTTAACGTACAAGGCCGCGTTGTCGTTGATGAACTTGTTTGAGTCATCGACGAGACCCACCGTGCCGAAATCGGTGAAAAGCGAGGCTCTTAGCCCGTATTCCTTAGGCAGGGGCAAAGGAAGTTTCAGCTCTAGCGTGCCGATGGCGTAAGCCTTCGCGCCGATCGCCTGGCCGAAGATTTTTCCATCGCGCGTGCCCTGCCCCTGAAGATAGCGCGGGCCGATGCCGGCCACTTCAAAGCCGCGGAAACTGTCGGCGCCTTCATAGAAGCGATCCTGCAGGCGCACATCGTCGCCGCCATAGCCGGTGATGTAACCGCCGCGAAGCTGAATCTTGCCGACGAATCCGCCGAAAAGTTTCTGGTAATAGGCGCCGTTTAACTCATTGCGCAGATACTGAACGTCGCCGCCGAGCCCGGCCACGGACTGCGCGAACTGGAAACGCGATCCGCGCGTCGGATCGATCGGATCGTCGCGCGTATCAAACCCGACGGAATAACCAACCAACGATGTCAGGAATTTACCACGCGACTGGCAGCTCGGCGTCAGCGCCTGAACGATAAGATCGCATACGAATGCGCGGTACTGGCTGACAGGGTTGCCGGACCCGTCGAGCGCGCGGCCCGCCACGCCGGCCGCCGTGGGATCGGTGGTCGTGCCGACCACTTGGCCCTGCGCATTTTCAATCCGGTAAAGCGGCGTCAGCGCCGGCAGCGTCGCACCGGGGACGAATATCGGCGTCAAATCCGTACCGTCCAGAACGGTCGATGTCGTATTGAACAGGATGCTGTTCGGATCGAGCGTCACATTATCGCGCGCGAGCTGGTATTGAAGGCTTCCGCGCCAGTATTCGGAGATCTGGAAGCCTGCGTTGAGACCGAAACCGTACCGGTCGCGAACAAAGCCCGCTTCCTTGAAATCGGTGCGCTGGTTCGTGATCGAAAAACCGGCGGCCAGATTGCGGTCGAGAAAATAGGGTTGCGTGAAGCGGATATCGACAAGGCGCGTGCGCGAGCTTGTCTGGAAACGGAACCGCAAATTCTGCCCGCGCCCCATCAGGTTTCGTTCTTCGATCGAAAAATCGACGATGAAGTTTTCAGTCGATGAAACGCCGACGCCGACCGAAAACGACCCGGTCGCCTTTTCCTTCACGGCGACGTCGAGTTCCGTCCGGTCGGGGGCCGAACCCGGCTTGTCCGTGATTTCAACTTCCGTGAAGTAATCAAGCGCCCTCAGGCGCGATTTCGAGCGGTCGATAAGCACCTTGTTGTAAGGGTCGCCCTCAGCGATGCGGATTTCGCGGCGCAACACCTTGTCGAGCGTGCGCGTGTTGCCTTTGATGTTTATGCGCTCGACATAAACGCGCGGACCTTCATTCACCTCGAAGGTGATATCGATCGTTTTTGAATCGCGGTGACGGTCGAGCCGCGGCGTCACGTCGACGAACGCATATCCCGACGCGCCGGTCGCGAACGTGATCGACTCGGTCGCCTTTTCAACGCGCTCGCCGTTAAAGGTCTCGCCCGTTTCAATCGGCACGAAACGCTCAAGCACATTCTCGTCAAGCTTGGCGAGGCTCGTATTCACTTTGACTTCGCCGACCGAATATTTGTCGCCCTCATCGACCGTGAAGGTGATGAAAAAGTCCTTGCGGTCAGGCGTCAGCTCCGCGACAGCCGAAAGAACCTGGAAATCGGCGTAACCGTTCTTGGCGTAGAACTGGCGCAACAGATCGCGTTCATATTCAAGGCGATCGGGATCGTAATTGGCGTTCGACGAGAAGAAGCGCCACCAGCGGCTTTCCTTGGTCAGTATCGCGCCGCGCAGCTCCGAACTTGAGAAATTCCTGTTGCCGACGAAATTGATCTTGGCGACGCCTGTTTTCGGACCTTCGTCGATCTCATAAATGACGTCGACGCGGTTTTGTTCAAGCGGCGTCACTTTCGGCGTCACGGTCGCGGCGAAGCGTCCGCTGCGCCGGTACACCTCAATGATACGCTGAACGTCGGCCTGCGCCTTGGCGCGAGTGAAAACCGAGCGCGCCGTCAACTGCACTTCCTTGGTGATCTTGTCTTCCTTGACGCGGCGATTGCCTTCGAGAATGACGCGATTGACGATCGGGTTTTCAATAACGGTGATGAGCAGCGAATCATCTGGCTGCATCTCAAGCGCGACGTCGGAAAAAAGCCCGGTGTTGAACAGCGTTTTCAGGCCGGCGTCGAGAAGGCGCGGTTCCGCCTTGTCGCCGGGGCTAAGCACCAGATAGGACGAGATCGTCTCCGGCTCGATGCGCTGGTTGCCGACGACGCGGATCGCCTGGATGACCGGCGCTTCGCCTTCCTTCAATCCGAAAATCGACGCATCAATGGGCGCCGCCGGCTCCTGCGCGAAGGCGGTTCCCGCGGCGCTCGCCGCTGCTAAAAGAACAGCGCCCGCGGCGCACAACCCCAACCGTATTAAACGCATGCCGCCGACCTAGCTCTTAACTGCAAATAAACTGGAGATGTCGTTCCAGGTGACAAACAACATGAACGACGCCAAGAGGACGATTCCCACCCTGAAGCCAATCGCCTGAGCCCTTGCCCCCAAGGGTTTTCCGGCCGCGGCCTCGTAGGCGTAGTACATCAAATGGCCACCGTCCAGAACCGGGACAGGAAGCAGATTGAGAAAGCCGATAGAAACCGAGACGATGGCGGCCAGACTGATGAAGCTCGCCAGGCTGATTTTCAGCCGCGTCAGCAGATCCACCCCCTGAAGAGACGGATCGCCGTCAAAGCCCGAAAGCGCCGATTGACCGGCGTATTGCGCCATCTTGATCGGCCCGCCAAGCTGTTTGGCGTCCTCTTTGCCAAGGATCAGACGGGACAGGAATTTCCCTGTTGACGCAATGATTTGCCAGACTTGCTTGACGCCGCCCGCGAGGGCGTCCGGCGGGCTGTAGCGCTGGAAGCGGAACGCCTTGGGATCGCCGGTGACGCCGAGGACGCCCATCTCCGCGTCATTGCCGAACGCATCCTTGACGACCTGACGGCGCGGCGTCGCCACCAGCCTCACCGTTTCCCCGTTCCGTTCGACTTCGAAGGCGATATCCTCGCCCGAGGACAGGCGGACGATCATCGTCAGGTCCGAGAAAGTCTCGACGCGCCGCCCGTTCGCCGTTCGAACAATGTCGCCCTGCTCGAAGCCGGCGGCGGCGGCGGCGGAATCGGGCTGAACCGAGCCGACTTTCGGTTCGCCCACCATTTGCCCGAACGTCATAAGCAAACCGGCGAAGATGATCACGGCGAGGACGAAATTCGCAACCGGCCCCGCCGCAACGATCAGCGAGCGCGCCCATACCGGTTTGAAATGAAAACACACGGCGCGATCTTCCGCGCTCATGCCGCGCCCGACTTCATGCTCGTGGCCGGGGCGCGGGAACTGCGTCGTCGCCGGATGGTCGTCGCGCCGCGCCGCCTCAACATCGGCGCCGGCGTTCGACGCCGGCCCCTCATCGCCGAAAAATTTCACATATCCGCCGAGCGGCAGCATCGCGATGCGCCATTCGGTGCCTTTCCTGTCGCGCCAGCGCGCGATCGTCTTTCCAAATCCGATTGAAAACACATCGACGCGCACGCCGAGCATGCGCGCAACGGAAAAATGACCGTATTCATGGAAAAAAACGATAATGCAAAGAAGCGCGATGAAAGCGACCAGCGTTATCGGCAGCGTAATGAGAGATTCGATGGAAAATCCTTCCAGGAACATTATTCGCGCATCACCCTTCCAGCCGCACCGCAGCCATTACGCCGCAACTCTCAAAGCGATCGCCTCGCCGGCGATCCGGCGCGCATCGCCGTCCGCCGCCATCGCCTCTTCGAGGCTTGAAAGCCGCAACGGCCCGTTGCGTCGATCGACCTGATCGAGAACATGCTCGCACACCGATGCAATATCCAGAAATTTGAGTTTTCCCGCAAGAAACGACGCCACCGCCGCCTCATTGGCCGCGTTCAGCGTCGCCGGGTAAACGCCGCCGCGCTGAACCGCCTCTCTCGCGAGGCGAAGCGAGGGAAAGCGCTCCAGATCCGGCGCCTCGAACGTCAATTGCGCAACTTCGGCGAAATCGAGCCGCGCCGACGGGGTCGGCGTGCGATCCGGCCAGGCGAATGTCGACGCGATCGGAATGCGCATGTCGGGCGTGCCGAGCTGGGCGAGGACCGAACCGTCGACATATTCGACCATCGAATGAATCACCGACTGGGGATGGACCAGAATTTCGATTTTTTCGTGGCTGATCGGGAAAATGTGAGACGCCTCGATCAGTTCAAGGCCCTTGTTCATCATCGTCGCCGAATCGACGGAAATTTTCGCGCCCATGGTCCAGTTGGGATGCGCGACCGCCTGCGCCGGCGTTACGTTCATCATGTCCGCCGCCGGCCATGTGCGGAAAGGGCCGCCAGACGCGGTAAGGATCAGGCGCGAAATCCGGTTTGGACGCTCGAAGTCGAACACCTGGAAGATGGCATTGTGTTCAGAATCGACCGGCAGCAAGGCGCCGCCGTTCGAATTGATCGCCTCCATCACGACATCGCCGGCGCAAACGAGGCATTCCTTGTTGGCGAGCGCAATCGCCGCGCCGCGCCGCGCGGCGTTCAATGTCGGCTTCAATCCGGCCGCACCGACGATCGCCGCCATCACCCAGTCGGCCTCGCGCGCGCCCGCCTCCTCGACGGCTTCAGCGCCGGCGCCGATTTCGATATCAATGTCGCAAAGGGCTTCCTTCAATTCGTCCTTTTTCGACGCATCGCCGATCGCGACAAAGCGCGGGCGGAATTTCCGCGCCTGTTCCGCGAGCAGAGCGACATTCGAATTCGCCGTCAGCGCCTCGATTTCGACCTGCGCCTCGCCGCGCGCGCCGGCGAAAGCGATAAGATCGAGCGTATTGACGCCGACCGAACCGGTCGAACCCAGCACCGTCACGCGGCGATTGAACTTCGGATGCGCGCCCTGACCGCCCATTCCCAGATCCCTGCCCCTGCTTACAATCCCGCAATCAGCCTATGCCCGTAAACAACCAGCGTCACGGCTGTTGTTACGAATATCATTCCGTCGAGCCGGTCAAGGACGCCGCCGTGTCCGGGTATGAACCCGCTCATATCCTTGATGGCGAAGCGCCTTTTTATCCCGGATTCGGCCATATCGCCGGAAATGGACGCAACGCCGAGGACCGCGCCGACGATCAGGTGAACCGCGCGGGCCGGTTCGCCGAAAAACACCGGCGCGCCGATCGCCGTCGCAAACGCGCCCGCCATCAGCCCGCCGATCGCACCCGCCCAGGTTTTCGCCGGCGAGATCGCGGGCGAAATCCGCGGACCGCCGATCAGGCGCCCGCCGATATATCCGCCGGTGTCCGCCGACCAGACGATCGCGAAAAGCAGCAGGACGAGACCGCGCCCGTCGGCGACGTCCTCTCGCAGCCAGATCAGCGCGATCGACGGCGCGATAAAGTAAAAGGCGCCGAGCCCCGCCCATAAGGGACGGCGCGCGCCGCGCATGGAGCCTGCGCCGGCCGCGAGAGCGCTCACCGCGCAAACGGCGTAGGCGCCGGCGTATCGCTCCGCAGCCGCCAGAACCATCGCTGCGGCGGCGCCGATCGCGAGCGCGTAAAAAACCGGCGTCAGCTCATCGCGTTCGATCATGCGCGCCCATTCATACGCCATCAGGACACTTAAAAACGCGACAAGCCCGGCGAAGGCGGAACCGCCCGCCCAGGACGCGCCGACCGCGAGCGGCGCCAGCAGCATCGCCGACGCGATGCGCAAGGCGAGCGTGTCCTTGCTGCGCGGGGCCGACGCCTTGCCGTTCTCGTCGATCATCTGCGCAATAACTATTGCGCGGCGCCGACGCCGCCGAAACGGCGTTCGCGCGCTTTGAAATCCTCGATCGCGGCGGCGAAATGCGTCGCGTCGAAATCGGGCCACAGCACGTCAAGGAATACATATTCGGCGTAAGCCGCCTGCCACAGCAGGAAATTCGAAATGCGCTTTTCACCGCTCGTTCGAATGACAAGATCGGGGTCGGGAAATGCGGCGGTGTCGAGCGCATTCGCGAGCGCTCGTTCATCGATATCTTCCGGACGCCGCCGTCCGGCGGCCGCATCCGCCGCAAGCTTGCGCGCCGCGCGAATGATTTCATCGCGCCCGCCGTAATTGAACGCGATCTGAAGAAAAAACTGCGAATTCGCCGCTGTTTCCTTTTCCGCCCGTGAAACGAGGAGCTTAAGCTCCGTATCGAGGCTTTTCCTGTCGCCGACGATCGAAACCCGGACGCCCTCACGCTTCAGCGTCGGAAGGTCGTCGCCGATGAACTTTCGCAATAGCGACATCAGATCGCGAATTTCGCTGGCCGGCCGGCTCCAGTTCTCCGTCGAGAAACTGTAGAGCGTCAGGTACTGAACGCCCAGCTCACGCGCGCCTTCGACCGCGCGTCTGGCGGCCGCGACGCCTTCCTTGTGTCCGGCGCGGCGCGGCAATCCGCGCGACGCCGCCCAGCGGCCGTTGCCGTCCATGATGATTGCGACATGCGTCGGCGCCGAACCGGACGAGTCCGGCGCCGCCGCTTGATCATCAGCCGCCGGACTGCCTGTCAACTTCCTCACCTCTAATGCGCGTGCAGGCTCATACCTGCATGATTTCCGCTTCCTTCGCGGCGAGCGCGTCATCGACCTTTTTCACCATCGTATCGGTCAGCTTTTGCACCTGTTCCGACTGGCGCTTTTGCTCGTCTTCGCCGACGCCGTCCGTTTTCTTGATCTGGTCCATGCCCTCGCGGCGCACATTGCGGATCGCAACGCGCGCCTGCTCGGCGTATTTGTGCGCGACTTTCGACAATTCCTTGCGCCGCTCTTCGGTCAGCGGCGGGATCGGCACGCGCACATTCACCCCGTCGACGACCGGATTGACGCCGATTCCGGCGTCGCGGATCGCGCGGTCGACCGCCGAAACGAGCGCCTTGTCCCAGACCTGGATCGAAATCATGCGCGGTTCGGGCACGTTCACGGTGCCGACCTGATTGACGGGCATGTTCGAACCGTAAGCGTCGACCTGGATATGTTCGACAAGGCTCGCCGAAGCGCGGCCCGATCTCAAACCGGAGAATTCCGACTTCAGCGCCGCAAGGGCGCCGTCCATCCGCTTTTCAAGATCTTTCATGTCTGCGCCGGGGCCTGCCATCTTCATCTCCATCTTCCGTCAGCCGCGCCTTTTCGTGGCGAAAGCGCGGCGGTTGCGCGTCATTCGTCGATGATCGTCGTGGAACGTCCCCGCCCGGTCGCCGCGCCGACAATGCCGCCGCGCTCGGCGATCGAAAAGACGACGATCGGAATCTTGTTTTCCCGCGTCAAAGCGATCGCCGCCTGATCCATCACTTTAAGATCGCGCACCATGACTTCGTGATAGGAAAGGCGTTCAAATCGCGTTGCGGTCTTATCCTTCTTCGGATCGGCGGTGTAGACGCCGTCGACATTCGTACCCTTGAAAAGCGCGTCGCACCCCATTTCCGCCGCGCGAAGCGCCGCGGCGGTGTCGGTCGTGAAAAACGGGTTGCCCGTACCGGCGGCGAATATGACGACGCGGCCTTTTTCCATGTGGCGCATGGCGCGCCGGCGAATATAAGGCTCGCAGATCTGCGTCATCTCGATCGCCGACAGGACGCGCGTATAAAGACCCTTTTTTTCGAGCGCGTTTTGCATGGCGAGCGCGTTCATCACCGTCGCCAGCATTCCCATGTAATCGGCGCTCGCGCGCTCCATGCCGCGCGCGGCCTGCTGCATGCCGCGAAAAATATTCCCGCCGCCGACGACGAGGCTTACCTCGACGCCGAGTTCGCGCGCTTCCTTGATTTCATCGGCGATACGCTCGACCGTTTCATAGTCGATGCCGAACTGGCCGGGGCCCATCAACGCTTCACCGGAAATTTTCAAAAGCACGCGCTTGTAAAGCAGTGCGCCGCTTTTTTCGCTTCCGGCCGAATGCGCCATATCCTGCTCCGTCCCGTCTTTGTCCCGCCCGGCAGCGCGCGCCCGAGGCCGCGATCTAAATTCGCGCCCCAAAGTCACCCACGCGGCGCCGCCGCAGGTATCGGCCCGCAAACCGGCGCGCCACCTTACGAGGCGAACGCCGATTTGCAAGAAAGGTAAAGCCGTCCCGTTTCGACGGGCGGCTTCAATCCTAGTCTTCGTCCGCGTTGCGCTCGACGCCTTCGCCGAGTTCAAGGCGAGCAAAGCCGGCGAATTCAACCGGCGCGCCGATTTCCTTGCCGAGATTTTCGATGACTTTCGCGACCTTGTTTTCGCCGTCGATGACGAAAACCTGCTCGAGAAGAACCGATTCCTCGTAAAACTTGCGCAGGCGCCCTTCGACCATCTTGCCGATGATCTCTTCGGGCTTGCCGGACGCGCGCGCCTGATCGGCGAGAACGGATTTTTCGCGCTCGACAACCGCCGGATCGAGGTCGGCGATGACGCCCGCGAGCGGGCGCGCGGCGGCGACATGCATGGCGATCTGCTTGGCGACCGCCGCAAGGCGCGCCTTGTCGCCGGTCGACTTCAGGCCGACGAGGACGCCGATCTTGCCGGCGTTTTCGACCGTCTGATTATGAATATAGGCCGCAACCGCGCCCTCATCGACGCCGACCATCGCCGCGCGGCGAACATTCATATTCTCGCCGATCGAGCCGACCATTTCCGCGACCTGTTCGGCGACGGTGTTGCCGGAGCCCGGATAAGAGGCCGCCTTTACCGCTTCGACATCGCCATTCGTCGAAAGCGCGACGCCGGCGATGTCGGCCGCCATTTTCTGGAACATTTCATTGCGCGCGACGAAGTCCGTTTCGGAATTGACCTCGACCAGCACGCCCTTGCCGTCCGCGATCGCCGCGACGACGAGACCTTCGGCGGCGGTCCGCCCCGATTTTTTCGCCGCTTTGGCGAGGCCTTTTTTGCGCAGCCAGTCGACGGCCGATTCCATGTCGCCGCCGGTTTCCGTCAGGGCCGCCTTGCAGTCCATCATGCCTGCGCCCGTCGTATCGCGCAGTTCTTTCACCATCGAGGCGCTAATGGCGCTCATCGTTTTCTCCTTCATATTTCATGTCGCGCCGAACCCGCGCCAAATCGCGCAAGGTCCGGCGATGGGGCGCGCTGCGGCTTTTCGAAAAACCGCGGCGCGAGGAACAGGCGGCGAGACGCCTTAAGCCCCGGCCTGTTCGGCCGCGGGCTCGGCTTGCTCGATATTGGTTTCGGCCGGCGCGTCCGCAAGGGCGCCGATGTCGACGCCGAGCGCCGCCTGGCTTGCGCCGATGCCGTCGATAACCGCGTCCGCGACGAGATTGCAGTAAAGCGAGATCGCGCGGCTTGCATCGTCATTTCCCGGAATGATGTAGTCGATATCGTCCGGCGCGCAGTTCGTATCGACGACGGCGACAACCGGAATACCGAGTTTCTTGGCTTCCTTTACCGCAATCGCTTCTTTCTTGACGTCGATGACGAAAAGAAGATCCGGCAGGCCGCCGAGATCGCGAATGCCGCCGAGCGAGGCTTCCAGCTTTTCCATCTCGCGGCTTAGCTGCATCTGTTCTTTTTTGGTGAGGCCCTTGCCGCCGCCTTCGAGCGTTTCTTCCATTTCCTTCAGCTTACGGATGGAATTGGAAATCGTCTCCCAGTTGGTGAGCGTGCCGCCGAGCCAGCGCACATTCATATAATACTGGGCGCAGCGTTTGGCCGCTTCCGCGATCGGCTGTTGCGCCTGACGCTTGGTGCCGACCATCAAAATGCGTCCGCCGCCCGCGACGACGTCGCGAATCTTGACGAGCGCCTGATGAAGCGCCGGCACGGTCTGCGACAGATCGACAATGTGAATGCCGTTCCGGTCGCCGAAAATGTAGGGTTTCATTTTCGGATCCCAGCGATGGGTCTGGTGGCCGAAATGAACGCCAGCTTCCAAAAGCTGGCGCATGCTGAAATCTGGCAGCGCCATTCAAAGTCTCCTTCGGTTTTTCCGCCGCAGGGTCTGGAACGGCGGGCGAAGCCGGCCGACCGAGGATTGTCCCCGCGTGAGTGATGGCGCGCCCTATAGGCGGGAAAAGCCGGCGTTTCAACTGGTTCGCCGTCGCGCGCCGCCGCCCGCATCGCCCGTCCGGCGCATTCAGGGCGCCCTGGCGCCGGAACCGGCGCGGAAAATCCGGGCGCGGCGCGGGTGAAAGGCGCCATTTTCGCCCGCAACCGGGACCGCCGCCAGCGCTTTCGGCCCGCGCCTTAGACCTCGATCGGCCCCATGAATTTCAGGGCGCAAAGCTTGTTTCCGTCAGGGTCGCGCAGATAAGCGAGGTAAATGCCGCCTTTGGCGCTGTGCGGGCGAACGCCCGGCGGGTCCTCGGCCGAAACGCCGCCATTGGCGAGGCCGGCCCTGTGCCAGGCGTCGCCCTGCTCCGGGCTTTCGACCGAAAACCCGATCGTTACGCCGTTTCCGGGATTGGGCGGCTTTTTGTCGAGCGGTTCGCCGACAACGAGAAACAGGCCGTCCTTGCGCCAGAACCAGCGGTCGCGATCGGCGTCTTTCCAGCTTGTCGCGCCGCCGAGCGCTTCGAACAACGCATCATAGAACCGCTTTGACCGCGCGACATCGCTGGCGCCAAGATGAACATGCGTGAACATCGCCGCCCTCCTTCCAATCCTTTCGACTGCGAGGGAGTTTGCCCCTAAACAAGCTCCACATCCAGAACGCCGTCGACCGCCTTTAACGCGCCGCGCAATTTCACGCCGCAATTGTATTGGCGGCAAAACTCTGTGTGATTTTTGTCCGTATTTGGGAGCAAATAATATTTATTCCCCCCCCGCCGCGATCTGCGCCTCGACGCCTTCGCTCATGGAGTTGTGGGAATATGTTTTCCAAGTCGGACGATAGTCTTCAGACGCCTGGTTTCCCCAGACATCCCACTCCTTACGAGCGCCGCGCGCAAATAGTTCGAGATACGGTCCAGGGCTGCAAGCTTCAATGATTTCATAAAGCTCGTCCGGTTTTCGCGAATGCTCTCGTTTGCGAGTTGCGAGGAAGTTAACCTGCCTGCGCCCCGCTGCGAGGGTTCGGGCGTTTTTGCCGCGCACGCCGAAGAGCACGAGTTCTGTAACGTTACGAA
The DNA here is from genome assembly GCA_020446945.1 of Parvularculaceae bacterium. Lineage (GTDB taxonomy): Bacteria > Pseudomonadota > Alphaproteobacteria > Caulobacterales > Parvularculaceae > Amphiplicatus. The sequence continues at coordinate 12,617 of JAGRDS010000009.1, read as the reverse complement.
AATAAAACCCTACCCCGCGCCCGTCTGAACCGCCGTCCTTCCTGATTTTGTGCCAGACGATATTGCTCTTGTAGTTAAATCCCCAAGCCTGAAGCGTTTGAATTCCTTCAGGAAGCAACGCATTTGGAACCCAAAGATAAAGGTGGGCCGTTTCCGCAACCAGCCGCGACACCGGCAAAGCCTGAATCTCTGGCAACGACATTGTGCCGTATCGTGAGAGCCGCTTGTGCTCCGGCGCCATCTTGCCGGTTCGATTTTGAAATTGCCATGGCGGATCTGCGAGGACGGTACGATATGAGCGCCCGGCAAGCTTCTTTACAATGTCCGCAGCGGCAGAATCGACCATTTCAATTGTTCCCGTCGTACAATTTTTCTGTAATTCCAAACACGAGTAGTGGACACCCGCCTCCACCGCCGCCAATCACTCGCGGAAGGAGTTTGCTCAGATGTGTTGTCGATTGCCCAAAACTCGCGCCCCGTCCGAGCTCCTTAAAAATTTTCTGCAGCCCATCAGACCTCGTCACGATGACGCCGACGCTAACGGCCCGAAGATCGAACAGCAAACGAAAATTATTCAAGTCGCGATCATAGAACGGATCTTTATTGTTCCATTCCACTTCCAGCGCGACCCCATTCTTGAAGCAATCGACCTTATGGGTCGGCGATTCGTTGACGACGTCATCCACGATAATCTGTGTCTGAAATTGCTTCTCGATCCAACCGCGCGCATATAGAGCAGTATCGATATTGGACGACACCAACGATTTTCGGCCGCCGCCAACCGATATCCAGCTTTTTTTAAATCTGAATGCCGCCAAGACCTCCAAAATATCCGACCACTCATTCGGAAAATCTGAATTGAGAATTGCGCACGCATGCTTCCATTCGTGGCATTCATAGTTTTCCCGGATGAAGTGAGGTAAAAGTTCTAAAGCCAACTGCATTCCCTCAACGCGATACCAGAATCGTCAAAATAAACGATTCGGCACCGCGCACCCCGATCGGAGCTGATTTTCCGCACCTTAGACGGGCGCCCTAAACCAGCTCCACATCCAGAACGCCGTCGACCGCCTTTAACGCGCCGCGCATTGCGGGCGTGCAGGCGGCTTTTGTCTTGAGCTGAAGCTCGACCTCGCGCCCGCCGGCGTCAGGCAGCGTCAATGCGATCACTACGTCGCCCGCTTCCGCCGGGCTTGCCGGCTTCACCGCAGCGAGACGGCGCCGCACGGCGTCGAGCCCCTCGCCCGAGCCGATGACTATGCGCAATTGCGAGGTTGTTTGCGCGGCGGCCGTATCGAGCCGGCGCACGCCGTCGCAGGCGAAACGCACCTCCCCCTCGCGATCTTCGGCGTTCGCCGTCAGCAGCACCAGCATGCCCGGCTCAAGCAAATCGCGCGCAACCGAAAGCACGTCGGAAAAAACGGCGATCTCGAATTCGCCGGTCGCGTCGGAACATTCAACGAAAGCGAAGGGTTTTCCGGCTTTGGACCGGCGCATGCGCACGGCGCGCACGACAGCGGCGATCCGCCCGGAAAAGCGTGCGCCGGATTTGACCGTCTCGATCGCCTCGTTGACGCTGGAGGCTTTGAGGCGGCGCAGCTCAACCGCGTAATCGTCAAGCGGGTGGCCGGAGAAATAAAAGCCGAGCGCGGCGCGTTCTTCATTGAGCCGTTCCATGGGCGGCCAGTCATCGACGGCGGGCAGGCGCGGACGCTCAAGCTGCGGCGATGCGGCGAGGTCGAACAGGCCGCCCTGCGCGCTTTCGCGTTCGTCAAACGCCTGCGCCGAATAACGGATCAGCAGATCGGCGGCTGCGAGCAGCGCCGAGCGCGAACGGTAAAGCCCGTCGAAAGCGCCGGCGCGGGCGAGATTCTCCATCGCGCGCTTTCCGATCTGGCGCAGATCGACCCGTTCGGCGAAATCGTGGATATCGGCGAAGGCCCCGTGCGCGCGCCGCTCGTCGGCGATCAGCCGCATCGCCGCCGCGCCGACATTCTTGATTGCGCCGAGCGCATAATGGATGGCGCCGTCCTTGACGGTGAAATCCGCCTGCGAACTATTGACATGCGGCGCGCGCACATCGACGCCGCTCCGGCGCGCTTCTTTAAGGAAAATGGCGAGCTTGTCCGTGTTCGCCATGTCGTAGGTCATCGACGCGGCGAGAAATTCCGGCGTGAAGTTCGCTTTCAGATATGCCGTCTGATAGGCGATATAGGCGTAACAGGCCGCATGCGATTTGTTGAAACCGTAGCCGGCGAATTTCTCGACGAGATCGAAGATCGACCCCGCCTTGTGCGGATCGACGCCTTTCTCGCGCGCGCCGTCAACAAAGCGTGCGCGCTGCTTGTCCATCTCCTCCTTTTTCTTCTTGCCCATCGCGCGGCGCAAAAGATCTGCCTCGCCGAGCGAATAACCGGACAGGATCTGCGCGATCTGCATCACCTGCTCCTGGTAGATGATGACGCCGTAGGTCTCTTCGAGAACTTCAGTCAGGGAGTCGTGGAGATAGTCCGGCTGCTGCAAACCCTGTTTGCGTTCGACATAGGTCGGAATATTCTCCATCGGACCCGGCCGATAGAGCGAAACGAGGGCGATAATATCTTCAAGACAGTCCGGCTTCATGGAGCGAAGCGTCTGCCGCATGCCGGTCGATTCAAGCTGGAATACGCCGACTGTCGCGCCTTCGGACATCATCTCGAACGATTTTTTGTCGTCGAGCGGCAGATTGTCCGGATCGACAGCGCGCCCGGAAAGCGCGACGAGTTCGGCGGCGCGCTTGATGACCGTCAGCGTTTTAAGTCCGAGAAAGTCGAATTTGACGAGACCTGCGGGTTCCACCCATTTCATGTTGTATTGCGTGGCCGGCATGTCGGAACGCGGGTCGCGGTAAAGCGGCGTCAATTCATCGAGCGGGCGGTCGCCGATGACGACGCCGGCGGCATGCGTCGAAGCGTGACGGTATAGCCCTTCGAGCTTGAGCGCCTTTTCAAGCAGCGCGGCCACGCTTTCCTCGCGGTCGCGCTCTTCCTTCAGGCGCGGCTCGCTCGCAATCGCTTCGGCGAGCGTTACGGGATTGGCGGGATTGTTCGGGACGAGCTTGCAAAGCCTGTCGACCTGGCCGAACGGCATGCCGATCACGCGCCCGACATCGCGCAGCACGGCGCGCGCCTGCAATTTTCCAAACGTTATGATCTGCGCAACGCGGTCATCGCCGTATTTGCGCTGGACGTAACGGATGACTTCATCGCGGCGGTCCTGACAGAAATCGATATCGAAGTCCGGCATCGACACGCGCTCGGGATTTAAAAACCGCTCAAACAGAAGGCCGAAACGCAGCGGGTCGAGATCGGTGATGGTCAATGACCAGGCGACAAGCGAGCCGGCGCCGGAACCTCGCCCCGGCCCGACCGGAACGCCCTCTTTCTTCGCCCATTTGATAAAGTCGGCAACGATGAGAAAGTAACCCGGAAATCCCATCTTGTTGATGATGTCGAGTTCGAATTTGAGGCGGTCCCAATAGGCGGCGGGTTCGGCCGCAGGCTCGACCTGGAGAAGGCGCGCCTTAAGACCTTCGCGCGCCTGCGTTTCGAGTTCGACAGCCTCCGCACCGGCCCCGCCGTCCCTTGTAAAACGCGGCAGGATCGGCGCCCGCGTTTTCGGCCGGAAGGCGCAGCGGCGCGCGATTTCCAGCGTCGCTTCGACAGCTTCCGGCAGGTCGGCGAACAGCATGCGCATTTCCGCCGCCGTCTTGAAATAGTGATCCGGCGTCACCGTGCGCCGGTCCTCCTGATGCACATAGGCGCCGTCGGCGATGCAAAGAAGCGCGTCATGGGCTTCATAATCGTCAGCCTTCGGAAAATACGGCTCGTTCGTCGCGACGATCGGCAGGGCGAATTCATAAGCGAGATCGACCAGCCCGTCTTCGGCGGATACCGCGCGCCGGTCGGCGTGGCGTTGCAGTTCTATATAGAACCTGCCCGGAAAAAGCGCCGCCAGCCGCTCGGCGAGCGCACGCGCTTCGCCGGCGCGATCCGCGCGCATCAATCGGTCCAGCGGACCTTCAAACCCGCCGGACAGGCAGATCAGCCCGTCGCCGAGATGTTCGAGCCAGTCGAGCGAGGCGCAGGTGAATTCCTCGCTCGCCGAGGTCAGGAACGCGCGGCTCGACAGTTTCATCAAATTGTCGAAGCCGGTCTCGTTCTGCGCGAGCAGGACGATCGAAGGCGGGCGCGCGCCGCGCGCTTCCAGCCCGGCGAGATGCGGCGTCAATAGGCCGAGTTGCAAACCGGCGATCGGCTGAACGCCCGCCGCGCTCAACGTCTCGGAGACTTCGAGCGCGCCGAAAAGATTATTGGTGTCGGTGACGGCGACCGCCGGCATTCGATCGGCGAGGCAAAGATCTCTCAGCTTGGCGATCTTGATCGCGCCTTCGGACAGGGAATAGGCCGAATGAAGATGGAGATGGACGAAATCGCCCTTCGGCTGGGTCATCGCATGGCCGCCCTTCGGCTGGAACAAATCAAAGCCGCCTTCAACGAAGGCGCTCGCCTCGCCGACCGGCGTCAGGCGCCGAAAACAGCACTCGCCAGCTGCGTCGAAACGATAAGAAGCAGCAATACGCCGAGTCCGAGCGCGTCATTCAACACGCTCATTTCCCCCAGTATCTCCCCATGATTTTCCACAGATTTTTTCACAAGACGCCTCCATCCAAGCTGGCCTAAGCGCGGGCCGATTCGAAAAAGGATTTTGTTCGTCCTTTGTTCTTTATTCCCTTTTTGTTCTCAAATCAACTGGCGCCGCAAAAAAATCTGTCCAATCGGGAAATAGCCGTATTCAGCCGCCCCGCGCGCCATCGGCGAGGCGGCCAAGCTGCGCGCGCCAGAATTCGGCGAGGCGCGCCTGGAACGGGTGGAGCGGGAAGCCGTGCCGGGCGGCGCCGCCCTCGGGGATTGCATCCCAGCCGCGATGTTCGACGGTGACGCGCGTTTCATCGCCCAGGGGTTCGAAACGAACCTCGACCTCGGTGACCCGATCGGGTGGAAACGTCGCCTGACGCCAGGAAAAGCGGAGGCGGACGCCCGGCTGCCAATCGAGAATTCGTCCGATCTCGAATGGCTTTCCAGCAGCGAGGCGCGTCATCAACCGCCCTTCGGGGCCAGGTTCGAAATAGAGTTCGCCGTCGCCGCGCGGCGTGATCTCGAACAGCGCCGACGGGCGCCACCATATCGCGATATCTTCGGTGAACGCCGCGAACGCTTCCTGCGCGCTCGCCTCGACCCGCACGGACACGATCACGGCGGAGGTCATCTGCGCCGGTTTTTGACGTGCGCGCGAAAGGAGGAAAGCCGCGCGGCCCAGAGGTCTTCCGTCGATGCGAGCCATTGCTTCAGCTCATCGAGCGCGCCGGACTTTATCGAATATATCCGCACGCGCGAATCGAATTCCGCGAGCTTTTCCTCGACAAGCCCCCCCTCCTTCAGCGCCTTTAAATGCCGGCTCATCGAAGGCGCCGGCAAGCCGAGCGCCGCAGCGAGATCGCCGGCGCGCCGCGGCTCCTCGCTTAAAAGTTCGATCGCGCGCCGGCGCGCAGGATCGGCGAGCGCGGCGAACGCGGCGTCAATCGCGCGTGCGTTCCTCACAATCGTTTTTGCGTTTTCAGGCCGACCGATTTTTCCCAATCGTCCGGCGTCGTTTCGTTCACCATCACGGCGAAGGTCCAGATATGCCCTTCGATGTCGCGCGCACGGTATGTGCGATCTCCGTAAAACTGCGTATCGGGCTCCTGGATGATTTCGGCGCCGGCGCGCCGCGCGCGTTCGCAATGCGCGTCGATATCGCCATCCCTTTCAAGCTGCACGTGAACGGTCTGCGTATTCTTTCCGCCGACTGATTTAGGGCTTTGGTGATTGGCGCTCCATTCATTGCCGACCATCAGGATCGATCCGCCATACGACATTTCCGAATGCGCGAGGTTTCCCTCGGCGTCGAGAAGCACCATTTCCGGTTCAAACCCGAACGCCGTTTCAAGCCAGCGAAAGGCGGCTTTCGGATCGACATAAAAAACTGCGCTGGAAAGGCCTTTGGGGCGGGGTTGTTCGCTCATCGCGTTTCTTTCTCCAACTACGCAATATTTCTACTTTTTTAAAAATATCTCGTCAAGCGCCTCCGCCGCCTCAACGGTTCGCGGCGCCGGTCGCGAACAGGCGCGCCCCGGCTATTCGTCCGGCCGGTTTACGAAAAGCAGCGCGAAGGCGCTTGAGCCGGGAAACATGGGGGAAGATGGATTCCGGGTTCGCGCTGCGCGAGCCCCGGAATGACCGGGAGAATGAAGGATAAATGACCGCATCGAGTAAGCGCCCTCAAAGGAGCCGGCGCCGACCGCGCCGCGCTGCATCTGGAACAGCGCCGCGCCTTTGATGGAGACAAGCCCGACGAGAAGTTCGCCGAACATGATCGGCGCCGCAGCGGGCGCGACAGGCGACGGATCAAGGGCGCCCTTTCGGTGCGATCGTTCGCTCGCATGAAACGTCGATTCGGCGATGGTCTGCACACGTACGATTTGCAAAGAGCCGAAACTAACGGCTCAGAAAATCTCTCGTCTCGCGCATGAAGATCTCGAACTGGTCATGATGCAGCCAATGACCCGCCTTCGGGATCGATACGACGCGCGCGGTCGAAAAATGCCGGATGCGTCCGTCCTTTTCCGGGTTAGACGCCCAGCTGTCCTCGCCATAGACCAGAAGCGTCGGGCAAGCGATCGCCGCCCAGAGTTTTTCCTTTTCGTCCTGAGGAATGTCGAGCCACGGCCAGATATTGACATACGGATCGAATTTCCAGCTCCAGCTTCCGTCCTCATTGCAGTTGGCGCCGTGTTCGGTCAAATGCCGCGCCTGTTCGTCGGAAAGGAATTTGTTCGCCTCTTTCATCCGCGCGAGCGCGTCCTCAAGCGACTTGTAACGCCGCGGGGCGCGCGCGCTCGCCGCGCGCTTGTTTTCGATCCAGGCGCGCATGCGATCGGCGAGCGGTGTCTTTTCCCATTCGGCGATCATTTTGGGCGACGGCCCCAGCCCTTCGATCGCGACAAGTTTTTTGACGTTTTCGGGATAAAGCCCCGCATAGCGGATCGCGATATTGCCGCCGAGGGAATGCGCGACGATCGTCGCCGGCGCGAGGTTCAATTGATGAATGAGCTGCGCAAGGTCGTAGACGAAACCGTGCATCGGATATTCGCCGTCGGGCGACCAGTCGCTGTCGCCATGTCCGCGAAGGTCAGGGGCGATGACGTGATAATCGCGCGCCAGCTCGCGCGCCGCCCAATCGAGGCTGCGGCAATGATCGCGCCCGCCATGAAGCAGGACGAGAGGCGGCGCGGCGGAATTGCCCCAGTCGGCGTAATGGAGTTTCAGCCGCTGCGAGACGAAGCGGCGCGAGGTCGGTTCAAGGCGCATGGCGGCTTTTTCGCGCGCGCCGCGCTTACCGGCAAGCGAAAGACGCACACCCGCCGTTGCGCCTTCGCCGCTATTCTCGGCGCCCTGACAGAACGCCGGCGCCGAAAAGTTACGCCCGGAGGATTTCCCTCCGGGCGTTCATGGTCACGACGGCGCCAGAGCGCCGAATTCGCCGGAATTGAACTCCGCAATCGCTTCGCGGATTTCATCTTCGGTGTTCATCACAAAGGGGCCGCGGCCGACAACCGGTTCGTCAATCGGCTCGCCGGTCAGCACCAGCAGCATGGCGTCGCCATCGGCCCTGAGCGCCACGCCGTCGCCATCGCGGGTGAGGCGAGCGATTTCCCCTTCGCCCACGCTTTCGCCGTCCATCGTGATGCGACCCGAAAGAACTGCGATCATTGTCGTATGGCCGTCAGGCGCGGGAAGCGATACATCAGCGTCTGCAACCAACCTGACGTCCCACAGATTGATGGGCGTGAACGTGCTGGCGGGGCCTATCGTACTATTGAACGCGCCGGCTACGATCCGGGCGCGGCCGCCGTCAAAAGTCGCTTCGGGGATCATGTCGCGCGTGATCGCCTGATATCTGGGCGGAGTGAGTTTGTCCCTTGCGGGCAGGTTGACCCACAACTGCACCATGCGGAACGGCCCGCCGGTCTTCGAATAGCCGGGCGAATGAAACTCCTCATGCAGCACGCCCGAACCGGCGGTCATCCACTGCACTTCCCCCGCACCTATCGCGCCGCCGCCTCCTGTGGAATCGCGATGGCTGACTTCCCCGTCAAAAACGATGGTGACCGTTTCGAAGCCCTTGTGCGGATGCTCGCCAACGCCGCGCGTATGACCCTTTACAGGTTCGAAATTCCACGGCCCGGCATAGTCGAACAGCAGGAACGGACTGATCCGGTCGGCTTCCTCTCGATAGCTGAACAGCGAGCGGACGGGAAACCCGTCTCCCACCCAGTGCATGGTATCGTTGCGCAGGATCGTTTCGAGGGTCTTCATGGAATTCGCCTTTCGGGGGAGCATATTTCCGCCCTGCTCCGGGACATTGCTTTCACGTTGGAAATTACATATTTCCTCACTTACATCTCAACAAGTACGGTCCTGTTGGATACTGCAAATGACCAATCCTGTAGCCCGGCCGGACGCATGGCGTTGTCCTGCGGAACGGACGCTGGAATTCCTGTCAGGTAAATGGCGTCCGATGGTGATCTACTGGCTGCTGGATGAGCCGCTGCGCTTTAACGAACTGCAACGCCGCCTGGGAACGGTCTCCCATCGCACGCTATCCAGGACTCTCAAGGAAATGGAAGCCGACGGGCTTGTCCATCGCAGGGACTACGGCGAGATTCCGCCGCGCGTCGATTATTCGCTTACCGGTAAGGGGCGAAACCTGCGTCCGGTGCTGAAGGCTCTGGAAGAATGGGCCCGATCAAACCCTGATTAGCTTTTTGAAAGCGGCCTCGACGCCGTCCATCTGATCGCAACGCCGGCGACGCAGAGCGCTGCGACAGGGACAAGCGCTTCGGCGAACAGCAAGGGCAGCAATACGGCGATCAACGCAATCAACGGCAGCAACATTCGGCTCGCCCCGGTCAAACAGAATCTGTCGCGCACGAACCACAGCGTCAGCAGGTATATCGCCACGGGAATCGCGATCGCGTAGCTCGCGCCGCGATAGCCGATGTCCGCCTTGCCGATAGCCGCTTCGTGGAACACGGCCAAGCCCGCGCCCGTCGCCGCGCCCGATGCGAAAATCGCAAAATGACCGTATCCCCACAGCAAAGCTCGATGCAGGGCATCCTGCTCCAGATGCTCTTCGCGGGTGAAATAAAATCCCCAGAGAGAAAAGGTTATCGCCGCAGCCGTTACGGCCGTCAAAAATCCGTGTCCATTTGCGGGCGCGCCGCGATCTCCGGTCGTCAGCATCGCCGCAATGGCGAGAAAACATTCGCCAAGAACAATGATGTTGAGCAGGCCGTATCGTTCGATAATATGATGACGGTGCCAGACTGTCGCGCCGTAACGCATTTCGGCGATGACCGGGACCGCCAGCTCGCCGGCTATCCCGGCGATTAACAACGGCGCATAAAGCGCCGCCGAGGGAGCTATCGTCAGCACAAGCCAAATCCAGAATACCTGCATGACGAGGATGCCAAATCCGTATGTGAGCGCAGTCATTCGATGTTTCGGGTCGCCTGCCGCGGCCCCGAACCAGAACAGGGCCATCGCCGCCCGCATGATGACAAAGCCCAGCACGCTGAGGTAAATGGGCCGTTCGGAAAATACCGCAGGAATTCCCGCAGCAATCGTCAAAGCGCCGAACATCGCCGCCATAGAAAGTACGCGAAACGGCGTTGATCCGTCGTCATAAGCTGACGCGAACCAGGTGTAGTTCATCCAGCTCCACCAGATCATGAAGAAGCCGGCGAGGAAGGCGGGAAGAGCGTCCAGCGCGTGACCCTCTGCAATCCCGTGATGCAGACCCCCCGCCGCAGCGGCGATGGCGATGACGCTCGCCAGATCGAACATAAGTTCGAGTGTCGTGGCCGTGCGATGCGGCTCGTCTTTGTCGCGCGTGCGCAAGGAAAAGAACTTCATAGTGCCCCTCTCGCTACTCGTAATTTGCGGTCCACCCTAGTCTACGCAAACCGTTCGGCCCGATGGAAACCATGCAACCCGTGTTAAGCGAACTTCGCTTATCAATCGGCGCGCGCGCAAAACGACGGACATTCTGATTCGACAAGATGGCCAAGAGAGGCGAAAGCGCAGTTTCGAAAGTCATCCGCTTAAGGCGCAGACTTTCCTTCGGACGACAAAATGGCTTCAAAATCCATGTGAAAACAATGTTTTTGAGGTCGGATTGCGCGCGGGGAACGGGTCGGCGCAATGGCCCAAACAGAAAACGGCGCCGCATAAGGGCGACGCGACAAATAGGCGAGCGCGGCGCAGAAAATTGCAGCCGCCGGTCGCTTGCGCGCAGACCCCCCTTATGCCTGATACTCAGGAAATCGGCGGCCCCGCTTTTTGCGCGGGCCGCCATTCTTGTTTCTGCGACATCTAAATCGCAAAAAGCGCGCGGGCACGCTCGCGCGCGGCTCTTTGACATCGTGAATGAAGCGGAACGGTCGGCGCGGCTGACCGTTCCGGGAAAAGCGGACCGCCCCTGCGCGGGCGACCAACCGCTGGTGGGACTGGAAATTCGCCCGTTTCGCGAATGGACGCGCGAATGGCGGCGTTGGGCCAATCGGTCTATATCGGCTGCGGGACTTACCTGGATAACGCCGATGCTCGACCGCCTGTTCACCGACCTCAATATCGCGACGATGGACAGCGCGCGCGCCGCCCCCTACGGCGCTGTTGAAAACGCGGCGATCGGCGTGGCGGGCGGAAAGATCACCTATGTCGGCCCGGCGAAAGACGCGCCGGCGGCGAAAGAAACCACGCGGTGCGCAGGACGCTGGGCGAGCCCGGCGCTGATCGACTGCCACACTCATCTCGTTTTCGGCGGAAATCGCGCCGGCGAGTTTGAAATGCGCCGGAAAGGCGCGAGCTATGAGGAGATCGCAAAGGCCGGCGGCGGCATAATCTCGACCGTCAGCGCGACCCGCGCGGCGAGCCTTGAAAACCTCGTCGAAAGCGGGATCGCGCGCGCGCTGATGCTGAAAGCGTCGGGCGTCGCGACGGTGGAAATCAAATCGGGTTACGGCCTGACGGTCGGCGATGAGGAGAAAATGCTCATCGCCGCCGGCGAAATCGGCCGCGCGACAGGCTTGCGCGTCAGGCGCACGCTGCTCGGCCTGCATGCGCTGCCGCCCGAATATAAAGACGATCGCGCCGGTTACGTTCGCCTGGTCGCTGAGGAAATGATTCCGGCGGTGAAAATGCGCCGGCTCGCCGACGCGGTCGATGTTTTCTGCGAGGCGATCGGTTTCACGCCGGACGAAACGCGCATCGTATTCGAAGCGGCGAGAAAAGCCGGGCTGCGCGTCAAACTTCACGCGGAGCAATTGTCGAACCTGAACGGCGCCGCGCTCGCGGCAGAATTCGGCGCCCTTTCCGCCGATCATCTTGAATATATCGACGAGGCGGGCGTCGCCGCGATGGCGAAAGCGGGAATGGTCGCCGTCCTGCTGCCCGGCGCCTTTTACGCGCTGGGCGAGACGCGCAAACCGCCGGTCGGACTGTTCCGCAAGCACTCGCTCGCAATGGCGGTCGCGACGGATTTGAATCCCGGAACCTCGCCGGCCCTGTCGGCGCCCCTGATGATGAACATGGCGGCGACGCTGTTCGGGCTGACGCCGGAAGAGGCGCTTGCCGGGATGACGCGAAACGCCGCAAAGGCGCTCAGCCTTGACGGAGAATGCGGCATGATCAAAGAGGGTCTGGCCGCAGATCTCGCGATCTGGAACATCGAACACCCGTCGGAAATCGCCTACTGGATCGCGCATCGCGGCCCGCAGGAATTATTGATCGCAGGGAAACAACAATGAGCGGAAATCCTCACATTGTTATTCCGGGGCCGGCGAAGGCGGAACCCGGGATCCTTGCGGCGGGGAAGATGGATTCCGGGTTCTCGCTGCGCGCGCCCCGGAATAGCCGGGAGAATGAAGGATAAATGACCGCATCGAGACGAAACGCCCGCACGATACGCGCCCGCACGGGTACGCAAATCAAGGCGAAAAGCTGGACGACCGAGGCCGCCGTCCGCATGCTGATGAACAATCTCGACCCCGACGTCGCCGAAGACCCGCATGCGCTTGTCGTTTACGGCGGCATCGGCCGCGCGGCGCGCAACTGGGAGTGTTTCGACAAGATCGTCGAAACGCTCGAACGCCTGGAGGAAGACCAGACGCTGCTCATTCAGTCAGGCAAACCGGTCGGCGTATTTCCAACGCACAAGGATGCGCCGCGCGTCCTGATCGCAAATTCGAACCTGGTGCCGAAATGGGCGACGTGGGAGCATTTCAACGAACTCGACGCCAAGGGGCTCATGATGTACGGCCAGATGACGGCCGGCTCGTGGATTTACATCGGAAGCCAGGGCATCGTTCAGGGCACGTATGAAACATTCGTGGAGATGGGCCGCCAGCATTATGACGGCGATCTCTCGGGGAAATGGATTCTGACAGCCGGGCTTGGCGGCATGGGCGGCGCGCAGCC
>JAGRDS010000030.1 GCA_020446945.1 Parvularculaceae bacterium | reverse complement strand
TATGAGGGTTAATAGTCGCAGGAGATCCGGTTATTCTAGGATTTCCGTCGCCATCTATAAATTCCCAAACCGCTGCTGCGAAATTGATAGCAGATAGACCTTGACTACCCTGTTTGGCGACAACTTGAGGGGTATAGACGTTAGACTCAACGGTTGATATTTGATCAGGTAAAGACCATTTTTGGCTTACTTCCATGTAAGTTGAAGATTCTATATAGTAGTTTTGACCATTTGTTTGTACCCAAATAGCAACACCATTGCCTACATCATCCATAGCAACTTGAGGAGAAGCACTTGAAAAAGTCGTTTGTTCTAGGATTTTAGGTGCAACATCCCATAAATCTGTGGTTGGATCATAATGATAAGCTTCAATATTATACAGACCGCTGACACCTGTAACTTGATCTGAATCAACTATAATAGCCGTTCCGATATTGCTCATGGCGACTTTTACTGGCGTTAAATTACTGTTTATTAGATCTATATCATATTCAATTGTTTTCCAAGTTTTAGTCGATCTGCTGTATTTGTTAGCTCTTAAGATATGTTGATTATTTCCAGTATTATCAATCCAAACAGCCATTGCATCTCCGTTTGAAGTCACGCTTAAGTCTGGCAATGTTGCATGATCTGGATTTCCAGAAATTATCACAGGATTAGACCAGGTATCGGTTACTGGATCATAAGTAGAGCTTTCAATATAAGTCGACCCTCCTGTTCCGAATGGACTATGAGTCCATATGGCTATTACATTTCCGTTGTTATCTATACCTACTCTTGAATCAAATGATTCATTTGAAAATGTAAGATTTGTTGGGAATCCTTGCCATGTTTTTGTTGCACCATTGAAATGCGCTGCCTGGATTAGAGTTGTGTTGTTATCTTGATAAGCATTCCAAACAGCTATACCATCTCCATTATCATTAATAGCAACATGAGGCTCAAAATCTGCGGTAGCTGTTGGTAAAGATAAATCAATGTTGCTCGTCCAAGATAGGGTTACAGGGTCATAATAAGCTGCTTGAATAACTCTACCGAGACCTGTATTGTGAACCCAAACTGCAATAGCGATTCCTGATGCGCTTAACTTGATGTCAGGGGATGTGCCAGAAGAAAGGAGAGTATCAAGAACTGTTATTGAACTCCAGCTTTGACTAGCTGCATTATATCGGCGAACTCTAAGATCATTTTGATTTGTGTTCTTAAAAAGCATAACAGCATTGCCTGCTCTATCCACATCAATTCTAGGATCAGTTCCATTTCCAGCTTGCTGTTGAGATGGCTCCCATCTAAAAGTTGCTGAATCACTTGTTTGAATTCCCCACGTTGGTATTCCTGTAGAAAAATCATAGAAGGTATCGACATAGCTATTTCCTTCAGAGACTCTTTGAACAAAAGAATCATCAACATTTGAAGCTGAGACTATCTCATTATTCTGAAACCCAAATGGAT
>JAGRDS010000008.1 GCA_020446945.1 Parvularculaceae bacterium | reverse complement strand
ACGGCGCGCATATCCGCACGCTTCTATTGACGTTCTTTTTCCGTCAGATGCCGGAGATTATCTCGCGCGGCTGCCTCTATATCGCGCAGCCCCCGCTCTACAAGATTTCGCGCGGCAAGTCCGAGCAATATGTCCTCGATGACCGCGCGCTCGAAGACTATCTTTATTCGGAAGGTGCAAACGAGGCGCAGCTCGCCCTTGCGAACGGCGAGACGATCGCCGGCGCCGATCTCGCCAGCATCATCGCCAAAGCGAGAAAGGTGCGCGAGGCGATCGACGAGTTCCCGCAGCGCTTTTCACGCGACATCATCGTACAGGCCGCGCTTGCGCGCGCATTGCATGAGGCGCCAGCCGACGAGGCCGCCGCGCAGGCGCTCGCCGATCTCGCCGCCGATCGGCTCAACATGATCGCCGATGAATTCGAGCGCGGATGGAAAGGCGCGATCGACGGCGAGGGCGGATATGTCTTCGAGCGCGAATTGCGCGGCGTGCTTGAACGTCACGCGCTGACGCGCGACGTCCTGATGTCGGGCGATGCGCGCCGGACGCAGGAAGCGATGAAAGAGCTGGCCGATATTTTCGCCTCGCCCGCCGAATGGATGCGCAAGGACCAGCGCGAGCGTGTGACGGGACCGAACAGCCTGCTGCGCGCGGCGCGCGCGGCCGGCGAGAAAGGCGTGTCGATCCAGCGCTACAAGGGGCTCGGCGAAATGAACCCGAACCAGCTATGGGAAACCACTCTCGATCCGGCTGCGCGCGTTCTGCTTCAGGTGAAGATCAAGGAAGCCGACGACGCCGACGACATATTCTCGAAATTGATGGGCGAGATCGTCGAACCGCGCCGCGAATTCATTCAGGAAAACGCCCTGACGGCGGAACTGGACGTCTAAAATCAGAGTTGCGGCGGGATGAAGTTTAATAAGCCGTTGAAATAGGGCGAATTATTCCGGCAATTTTTCATTGGCGGGCGCTTTCGCACGCCCTAGACTGGGCCCGTCCGGGGCGGGAGGGCTCCGGGCGCATGCGAAGACGACCAGGGGGCGTTTGTGGTTCGGATTGCGTTTGGGGCGCTTGTTGCGTTGGGGCTGATGGCGGGCCCGGCTTTGGCCGGCAAGGAAAAAACCTGCTCATCCCAATATGCGCTGGAAGACCAGCTTCTTCTCGAATGGGCTGCGCTCGGCGGCGATCCGCATGCGCAGATGGCGATCGCGCAATGCGCCTTTCCGGCCAGCGCAAAAGCCGCGAAGATGACGCCGGACGAAATCAGCTATGCGGTGCGGTGGACGACATTCGCGCTTTGCGAGGCCGAGATTTCGCCGTCGCACGATCAGCGCGATTTGCGCCTGCGCGCCCTCAAGGAAGATGCGAATATTTCATTCCGGCGTTTCGGCGGCCTCAGAAAGAACGAAAAGCTCAATTGGCGCGAACGCGAATTTATCGAATACCGCCAGGAGCAGAATGCGCTTCTCGCCGAACGGCGCGCGCGTCTTGTCGATGAAGCGAGCGAGGTGGATGTCGCGCTGGCGCGCAACGACCTCGCCGATGATCTTTCGCGCATGGGACCGGCCGGCCTTTTGAAACTCGCCGAGCTTTCATCCTGTCCCGCTTTCGGCGCGTCAAAGGAATTCGAAGCCGCAGCGTGGAGCGCGGCGTCGGAAAGCTGGCGCAGCGCGCAGCGCGCCGGCGTTTATGGACAGGCGCAAAGCCGCGAATACGACCTGCCGACAATTGCGCTTGAAAAAACGAATGCGCTGTCGGCGCCCGAACGGCGCCTCGCCGCGCGCGAAAAACAGCGCCTGATGCGCAGCGATCCAAAGCGCATCGAAGCGCTCGAAACGCGCCTTTCCGATCTTGAAGACAAGGCGGCGCTGCGCCGCCTCGCCGATTTTTCCATACCCGTCGCCCATGCATCCGCGGACGCCGCCCCGTTCGGCGATGACGGCGCGGTGACGACGGCGTTGCAGTTTGCGCTTGAAACGCTCGGTTATGTCGATTTCGTCAGCGGGCCCGACAATGATTACGGCCCGACGACGCGCGCGGCTGTCGCGCGCATGAAAACGAGCCGCAATGAACCGGCGACGACGACGCTTTCCGACCTTGAAACCCGGCAAACGATCTGCCGGGCCGCGCTCGCGGACGATCCGGTCTCGCTCTATCATGTCGCGCTGATGTACAAGACCGGCGCCGGTTTTCCGCAAAGCGACGTGAAAGCCGCCGCCGCGCTCGCCAGATCGCAAACGACGATGATCGCAAAGCTCGGCGGCGATGCGCTGCCGGACTGGAAGCGCGCGGCGTATAATGAATACGCGCCGCGCATTCGCGCCGCCGCTGAAAAATTCAACCGGCCCGACGTCGGCGCCGCGACGCCGGTTTGCGACTAGCCTCATGCTCAGACGGCGAAAAAGACCAGCACCGCGGTGATCGAAAATATCGACAGGGCCGTCGTGCAGGCGATCGCCGCCGCCGTCTCCTCGACATATCGGCCGTATTGGCTCGCCATCACATAGGCGCCGACGGCCGTCGGCGTCACCGTGAACAGCGCGAGCGCTCCCTTGTAGACGCTTTGATCGACATGGAGCGCGGCGGCGAGGGTGAAACACAAAACCGGCAGCAACGCCATTTTCAGGGCGAAGATCGCGAACGTCTTGCCGAGCGTTTCGCCGACCGGCGGGGCGGGGTGCGTTGCGAAAAAAAGCCCCAGCGAAAAGAGGGCGACCGGACCGGCCGCGCGGCCCAGCAATTCGAAAAACGTCCGGACAGGCGCGGCCAGGTCGAAACCGAGCAAGGCGAACGCAAAGCCTGCAAGCGCGGCGGCGACGAGCGGATTAGTCAATGGCCGTTTGACGAAAGCGATCGTTCGGGCGGCGAGCCCGGCGCCCTGGTTTTCATCGCGCGGCGCCATCAAGGCCGCGCCGACGCCGATGATCAAAATTCCTTCAACCAGCATCAAGGTTACAAAGGGGCGCGCCCATCCCTCGACGCCGAGCGCGATCGGCAGGCCGAGAAAAACGGCGTTGCCGATGACCGATGCGAAAGCATGCGCGCCCGCCGTTTGCGGATCGAGCGCGAACGCCCTGCGCCCGATCAAATAGGCGAGCGCCATGACGATGAGCGCCGGCGCGCCATAGGAAAACGCAATCCGCGCGTCGAGCGCGGTAAGCCCTTTCGCGCCCGACATCAGCGCGAACAGCGCGGCGGGAAACCCGAACCGGAAGACGAACCTGTTCAACGCGGCCGAATCCTCCGCGCTCGCAAACCTGAACCGTCCGGCGAAATACCCGGCGGCGATGACGGCGAATACGGGAAATGCGACTGTCGTGGCGGCGTTCATCTGCGTCCGGGAACTGCTCGCCGACGGTCCTTCGCGGATTTCAGCGCAAGGTCAAGCGGCGCTGAGCGGACGATAAATCGGAATATGAGAAGTCAAACAGGCGGCGCGCCAGATTTCCCGGGGGCTGGGGGCGATGAAAATACCGGAATTTCCAAGCAGCCCCGCCTGCTCGACAAGTCCAGAATGCGGGCCGATTGCGGCGGCGCGGCGGGCGAATTGCGGCGAAAGCTTGATCGCGCATCAATTTCGCGGCTGAACCGCATACGAATAAAGTTCTTGCCCTGAACGCCGACAAGTTGAAAACTCGGCCCTGCATGTTGGTGACGCCGGATCAGTATCGGGCGGGCGCGCGAGGGGATGTTGTCGCGTTCACCCGCGAAGAGCTTTCACGAATTCTGGGCCTTTACGGTCAATTCGTCGCCGCCGGCGTGTGGCGCGATTATGCGATCGATCATTTGCGCGACGCCGCCATTTTCTCGATATTTCGCCGCTCGGCCGAAACGCCGCTTTATCGCGTCGAAAAGCGACCGGCGCTCGCCGGACGCCAGGGTGCGTGGCTCGTCGTTTCCATGACCGGTGTAATCGTAAAGCGCGGCCATGATCTCGCGCAGGTGCTGCGCGTGTTCGACCGCCAGAAATTGCGGCTCGCCGCGATCTGATTTCCGCCTTGACGACGGGCAGCGCTTCGGCGCCGCATTCGTGCGCATCTTTGCGCCGGCCCGAAATTGACTTATACCCCTTTGGGGTATATTTGCGCGCGCAGGTCAGGACCGAATTGCAAATGATTTCCCGCCGCCGTTTCCTGTCGCAGTCAGCCGCGCTCGGCGCCGGCGTTTTCGCCGCGCCCTTCATCGCCCCATGGGCGCGCGCATCGGGCGGGCTTTCCCGGAACGAATTGACCGGAACGAGGTTCGATCTTTCCGTTTCGCGCGCGCGCGTCGCAGTCGACGGGCGCGAGAGCGGCGGCGTTCTCGTCAACCGGGTTTTTCCCGGTCCGCTGCTGCGCTGGCGCGAGGGCGAGGAGATTGAAATCAACGTCGCCAATCATCTGGATCAGGATACCTCGATCCACTGGCACGGGGTATTGCTGCCCGCCGGCATGGACGGCGTTCCGGGCGTTTCCTTTCCGGGTGTTCGCCCGCATGAGACGTTTCAATACCGCTTCGCGCTGAAACAGTCCGGCACTTACTGGTATCACAGCCATTCCGGTTTTCAGGAGCAGGCGGGCCATTACGGGCCGATCATAATCGATCCGAAAGACGCCGATCCTGTCCGGTATGACCGCGAGCATGTCGTCATGCTCGGCGACTGGGTCTATTCCGATCCGGAGAAATTATTCCGTAAGCTGAAAAAGTCGAGCGAGGCGTTCAATTTCCGCAGGCGCACTGTCGGCGATTTCCTGACCGATGCGCGCGAAAAGGGCTTCGGCGCGGCGTTTTCCGAACGGGCGATGTGGGGCGCCATGCGCATGGCGCCGAGCGATATCGCCGACGTGACCGGCGCCGTCTACGCCTATCTCATCAACGGGCGCGGGCCGGGCGACAACTGGACGGGCCTTTTCGCGCCGGGCGAGCGCGTGCGTTTAAGATTGATCAACGCATCGGCCATGACGATTTTCAATTTCCGGATTCCGGGCCTTGCCATGCGCGTCGTCCAGGCCGACGGGCTGAATGTCGAACCGGTTGAAACGGACGAAATCCAGATCGGCGTCGCGGAAACCTATGACATTATCGTCGAGCCGGCCGAGCGCGCCTATACGATTTTCGCCGAAACGATAGATCGCAGCGGCTTTGCACGCGGGACGCTCGCGCCGCGCGAGGGAATGGCCGCGCCGACGCCGCCCCTGCGCGCGCGCCCGCTGCTCGCCATGCGCGACATGGCGATGGACCATGGCGCGCACGGCTCGCCGCATGATGCGACGGAACATTCGTCGACGGAACACGGCGTGACGGAACACGGCGCGATGGATCATGACGCGATGGGCCATGGATCGATGGATCGCGGAATGATGGACCATTCCGCAATGGGCGGCGCGCAATCCGTTCAGGCGCACGACCACCCGACGGGCGCCGGCGTCGACATGCTCGCGCGCTCGCCGGCTAACCGGCTCGCCGATCGCGGGACCGGCCTTGAAGGCGAGCCCCATCGCGTCCTGACCTATGCGCAACTGAAAAGCCTTGACGAAAACCCGGACCGGCGCGCGCCCGCGCGCGAGATCGAACTGCACCTGACCGGAAACATGGCGCGTTACATGTGGTCTTTCGACGGCGTCAAATTTTCAGACGTCACGGAACCCATCGCCTTTCACGAGGGCGAGCGCGTGCGGCTGACGCTTGTAAACGATACGATGATGAACCACCCAATTCATCTGCACGGCATGTTTTTCGACGTCGTAACCGGCGATCACGCGCGCAAGCCGCGCAAGCACACGATTCTCGTAAAACCCGGCGAAAAACTCTCGCTCGACGCGACGGCCGACGCGCCGGGCGAATGGGCGTTTCACTGCCACCTGCTTTATCACATGGCCGCCGGCATGATGCAGACGGTGAAAGTGCATCGCATGGCGGCGATGGATGCGGCGATGGACAAGACGATGGATGCGGCGACGGGCGCCGCGCACGGGGATGATCGCGGCGCGCGCACGCGCGATGGCATGCCGCATGAGGGACATCACTGATGCGCGTACTCGCGGTTGTAATTCTGTTTTTTGCGGCCGGCGCCGCGCGCGCGCAGGATGTCATCGACCCGGAAGCGACCGCCGCTGTCCGCGCGCATATGGCGCGCCATCACGGCGCGGGCGCGCTGTCCTATGTCGAGGGCGAGCGTCTTGAATTTCGCGCCGGCGACGGCGATCGCATGTTATTGTGGGATGCGCAGGGGTTTTACGGCGGCGACGTCTCTAAATTCTGGGTCAAGACCGAAGGCGAATATGACTTGTCCGCCGATGCGTTCGAGGACGCCGAGGTCCAGGCGCTTTATTCGCGCGCAATCGGCGCGTTCTGGGATTTGCAGGCCGGCCTGCGTCACGATTTTGCGCCGTATGAAGACAGAACCTACGCTGTTTTCGGCGTTCAGGGCCTTGCGCCCTATCTGTTCGAGATCGATGCGGCGGCGTTCATTAGCGGTCATGGCGATGTCACGGCGCGCCTTGAAGCCGAATACGAACTCCTGCTGACGCAGCGCCTTGTATTGCAGCCGCGCGCCGAGATTAATTTCGCGTTCCAGGACGTTCCCGAGCTTGAAACCGGCGCCGGCCTTTCGACCGTCGAAACGGGATTGCGGCTGCGTTACGAAATCATCCGCGAATTCGCGCCCTATATCGGCGTTTCATGGGAGCGCAGTCTCGGCGATACGGCCGATTATGCGCGCGCGGCCGGAAAGGACGCGAGCGCCGCGTCATTCGTTGCGGGAATAAGGTTCTGGTTCTAAGGCGTGCGACGGCGGCGCACCTTCAAACCGGGCGTCGATCAGAAATCGGGTTCGTTGCCGAGAATTCGCCCGCCGTCGTCGGCCTGACGATAGGGCGACTGACATTGTTGCCAGCCCTGGCGCCAGCCGGCGCGATAGGCCCGGTCGTTTTCGAACTGGTCGGCGTCGCGGACCCTTTTCGTCGAAAAGCTCTTTTCCTGCTCGCTCGCCGTGGCGCACCCGTCGCCATAGCCGGCGAGAAAGCCCGGTTCCTCGGACAGGCCCGAATCGGCGGCGCACCCGGCGGCCAACGCCGCAATCGCGGCGGCGAACAAGATTTTCAACAAGGCTGATCCCCGGTTTTCCTGACGAAAAGCGACCTTAGCAGGCCCCGGCGGCCCCGTCTCCCCGCTTGAACGGGGTCCATTCAATCCCGGTTAACTGTGTTGCTGTTAGATCGCGGTTCCCCGTTTCGGGGGTTCCTGGACGAGGGAGAGGAATGTCGACGCAAGAACCCGCCGCCGAAGACGCCGCCTTGATCGCGCCGGAAACGGCCGCACCGGGCGCGCGCGGCCATTCGGCCTGCGAATTGCTGGCGCGAAAACTCGTCGATATCGTCGTCCTTCCCGCGACGCGCCTGTCGTCGAACGAGCGCTCGCTGGTCGCGGACATCATGTTGCAGGTTCTCGACAAGGTTGACGAAACCTTGCGATTTGAAATTTCGCAGCGCGTCGCGCGCGTGCCGGAATCGCCCAATGCGCTTATCCGCGCGCTCCTGCTCGACACCCCGCACGTCGCACAGCCGGTAATCCGCCGCATCGACCCGATTCCGGAAGCGATTTTGATCGAATGCGCGCGCGCCGGATCGGCGGCGCATCGCGCGTTGATTGCGCGCCGGATCGACCTTACCGCGTCGCTCGCCGACGTATTGCTCGAATTCGCCGAGCCGGAAGTGATCAAACTTCTTTTGCGGCGCGAGGAATTCCAGTTTTCGCCGACGGCGATCGACTATCTCGTCAGCCGGTCGGCCGGCGACGAGGAAATCCAAACGCTCCTTTTGCGCCGCCGCGAACTGGAGCCGGCGCATGGCTTCATGATGTTCTGGTGGGCCGACCGGGACAGCCGCAAGCGCATCCTGACGCGGTTCGCACTCGACCGGACAATCATTCAGGATTCGGTGCAGGAGCTATACGGCCGCGTGTTCAGGGGCGAGGGCGCCGATCCGCTGGTCAAGGAAATTCTCACCATGCTCGACCGCCGGCACCGCCCGCGCGGCATTAACGGCGAGCCCGTTTCAATGGACGTGGTGATCAGAACGCTCGGCGCGGCGCGCAAATACCCGGCGCAGGAAATCATTCAGGCCGTCGGCATGATCGCCGGCGTTTCGCGCGAGCTGATCGCGCGCATTCTGCGCGATCCGGGCGCTGAACCTTTCGCCGTCATGTGCAAAAGCCTCGGCATGCCGCGCGCGGAATTTTTTGCGCTCGTCAGCCGCGAGGACGCGGACAATCCGCTGACGCCCGCGCACGCCGAAGACCTGCTGGGCGTTTTCGATTCGATGGCGCGCGATTACGCGCGCGCCGTCATGCGCTATTGGGACTGGGACGGCAATCCGCGCATCGCGCATGTGACGCGCCTGCTCGGCTTTGACGACGCGATCGTCTGATCTTCCGGTCGTCTCGCGCTTTAATCCGCAATTAAACGATTTCAGGCATAACGCGACCTGCGCCGGTTGCGGCCTTGCGTATCTAGGCTGCTTCCGGCGCATTTTGTTGCGTATCGTTTCGTGCGATTTTCTTAAAATTATCCGGACAATTCGACGCGCGTTCCTCGCGCAGCCTTAACGGCTCATGCGCGATGATGCGACGAGGGGCGATGAGCCTGACGACTTAACGGCGAGAGAATTTCGTGGAGGACGCATGCTAGCGTCGATGCGTGTAATCGTTTTCGCATCGCAAAAAGGGGGATCCGGCAAGACCACTTTGTCGGGCCATATTGCGGTGGAGGCAGGTCGCGCCGGGGCGGGCCCCGTGGCGCTGATCGACACTGACCCTCAAGGGTCGCTGGCGAAATGGTGGAACGTGCGCCAGGATCCGCAGCCGGCGTTCATCCAGTCGGTTTTTTCAAATCTGTTTCACGATCTGGACCGGGCGCGGGACGAAGGTTTCAAACTGGTCGTCATCGACACGCCGCCGGCCGTCACACGCGCAATTTCGGAGGTTGTCGGTTTCGCCGATCTCGTCGTCGCGCCGACGCGGCCGAGCCCGCATGATCTTCGCGCGGTCGGCCCGACCGTCGACATCGCGCAGGCGCGCAACAAGCCGCTCGTGTTCGTCGTCAACGGCGCAACGCCCAAGGCGCGCATAACATCGGAAGCGGCGATCGCGCTCTCCCAGCACGGAACGGTCGCGCCGACGGTCATTCACCATCGCGTCGATTACGCCGCCGCCATGATCGACGGGCGGACCGTGATGGAAATAGATCCCTATTGCAAATCGGCGAAAGAAGTCAGCGAACTCTGGCAATATCTCGATCAGCGTCTGAAACGCGCCGAGGGCGGTTACCGCCCGAGCGAGGAGCCGAACGCCGCCACGATCGCCGCGCAAAACCGCCCCTTCGGGCGGCGCGCCGCGCAATAGAGATGTGACCGACCACGCAGGCTGAGATGAAACGCAATGCAGGCGCGCAGGCAAGCGAAAGCAAACTGGAAAACCGTTTCGCCGCGCTGACATCCGGCCTGCTGGCGCGCAAGGGTTCCGCCGCGCCGTCGAATTCCCCCATCGAAGATCCGGCTGAGGAAACGGTCGCCTTTACGCTAGAACCGACGCGAAAGGCGATGAAGGAAAAAGACGCGGCGGCGGCGCAGCCGAAAGGCCAATCTTCAAACGCCCAGAAACCGGCGCCGGCGAAATCCGCGCCTGCAAAATCCGCACAGGAAAAAACCGCGCCCGCCGAGCCGACGCAAAAACCCGAGTCAGCGCCGAAGAAAGCTGCAAAGAAAGACGAGGCGAACAAGCCCGCGCAAAAATCGGCCGCCGCGCCGCCTCCTGAAAAGTCGGAGCCGCTGGTCGTCATAAACGAGCGAAGCGTGGAAGCGGGTTACCCGGACAATCCGTCGCCGGAGGAAATCGCCGCGCTTGACGCTGAAGCCGACGAGGTCGTTTCCTATTTCGAGAATTTCGGCAGCGACGACGCCGTCGCGCTCGAAAAGAGCGATTTTTACGGCGACGACGATGATGATGATGAAGAAGAATTCGGCGACGATGAGGGCGCGGATCCGGAAGCCGGCGACGGCGATGTTCTGGATCAGATCGAAGACGGTGCGGCGATCGACGATTTCGGCGACGATGACAACTCGGACGATATCGCCGGCGAGGGGGCCGGCGCGCCGGCGCCGGGCGGCGTTGCAATCGCCGGCCCGTGGGCGGGCGCAAGCGTGCCGCCGGTCGCGCCCGGCGCGTTCGAGGTCAAGGCCGGCGTAACGGTTCAACTGACGGCGCGCGAATTCATGCGCCTGTCGCTCGGCGCGGCGGAACTGGGCGAAACCGCGCAGGATCTCATCGTCGAAGCGATCGAGGATTATCTCGACGCGCGCGGCGTGCTTTCGCTTGGCGGATGTTCGTGCCTCGAAGCGTTGGCGAAGAAACCGGACGGCGCTTAGTCGCAGCCGCTTAAGCCGCGTCAAGGGCTTGATTTTCTGTTAAATTCCGGGAAGGCATGAGGACGGGCGCATTCCGCGCCCCGTTCCGCATTATCCTGAGCGCTCGAATTATTGCGCGCGCGCGGCGGAGCGAATCGGCGTTCATCGTGGTTTGCGCGGCGCGTCTTCGCCGCAAGGGAGCGGGCTGGTTCTGAAATGGTGCGGACGATTGTCCTTACCCTAGCGCTGACGGGTTTGTGGCTGCTGCTTTCGGGTTATTATGACAAGCCGCTCCTGCTTGGATTCGGCGCCGCCTCCGTCATTCTTTGCGTTTATCTCGCCCATCGCGCGCGCATGCTCGACGGCGAGGGCGTGCCGTCCGGGCTGATGCCGCGCGTGTTTTTCTACTGGTGGTGGCTGATGGTGGAGATCGGCAAGGCCAATTTGACGGTTGCGCGCCAGGCGATAGCGATCGAGCCGGCTCTGTCGCCGAAACTGCTGAAAATCGTCTCGCCGACCAGATCGAACGCCGGTCTTGCGACATTTGCAAATTCCATCACGCTGACGCCGGGGACGGTCACGGTCGATCTCGAACCCGGTTACATGCTCGTTCACGCGCTGACCGAAGACCTCGCCGACGAAGCCGCAATCAACGATATGGGCCGGCGCGTCGCGGCGCTTGAAAAAGGGGGCGGGGCATGATGTTCGCCGTCGCCACCGCGGCGATCCTCGTCGCGATGCTGCTTGCGCTGGTGCGCGCCTTCGCCGGCCCGACGCTTTATGATCGCGTGCTTGCGGGCAATTCCTTCGGCACCAAAACCGTCATCCTGATCGGCCTCATGGGGTATCTCGCGGGGCGGCCCGATTTTCTGGATATTTCGCTGCTTTACGCGCTTTTGAATTTCGCCTCGACGATCGCGATCCTGAAATTTTTCCGTTATCGCACCCTGTCGATTTCGCTGGACGGGCCGGGCGCGGATGCGCCGCGTTTTGAGGAGCGCGACGTCGAATGATTACGCTTGATCTTGTTCGCGATATCGCTTCCTGGGCGCTGTTCCTGATCGGCGGCGCGGGCGTCGTCATCGGCGCGATCGGCATCGTGCGGTTTCCCGATTTCTATACGCGCCTTCACGCGGCGGGCATAACCGACACGGCCGGCGCCGAGCTGATCCTGCTCGGCATGATCCTTCAGGCGCCGAGCTGGCTTGTCGCGGCGAAGCTCGTCTTTGTGGGCTTCTTTCTGTTCATGACGAGCCCCGTTTCGACGCATGCGATCGCCCATGCGGCGTGGACCGTCGGGTTGCGGCCGATGCTGGGCCCCGATCTGAAGCGCGAAGGGGACGATCAATGACCGGCGCCGAAATCGCTAACGCCAACCTGCTCATCGACCTTTCTCTTTTAACGATGCTGGTGCTTGTCGCGTTTTTCATGGTGCGCTCGCGCCATCTTTTCGCGATCGTCATGCTGTCGGGGATTTACAGCCTGTTGTCGGCGGCGTTTTTCGTTTCGCTCGACGCTGTCGATGTCGCCTTCACCGAAGCGGCGGTCGGCGCCGGCGTTTCGACCGTCCTCATGCTCGCCGCGATGCTTTTGACGACGCGCCGCGAAAAGCCGATCATCGCCGGACGCTCGCCGATTGCGCTCCTCGTCGCGGTGCTTGTCGGCGCGGCGCTGATTTACGCAACGCTCGACATGCCCGCCTTCGGCGACGCCGCCGCGCCCGCGAACAGCTATATCGGCGCGGCCTATGTCGAACGCACGGCGCAGGAAATCGCCGTTCCGAACATCGTCACCGCCGTGCTGGCGAGTTATCGCGGTTTCGACACGCTCGGTGAGACAATGGTGATTTTCACCGCCGGCCTCGGCGTCATCATGCTGCTCGGCGCCGGCAGCGCGCGCGGCGGGCGCCCCGTCAGCGATGTCGGCGAGGATGAAAAGGGCGGCGCGAATGAAAAGGGCCGCGCATGAGCATCGAACATCTCATTTTGCGCGTCGTCATCAAGGTCATGTTCGCGCCGATCCTGCTGTTTGCGCTTTATGTGCAGTTCCACGGCGATTACGGGCCGGGCGGCGGGTTTCAGGCCGGCGTCATTTTCGCCGTCGCTTTCATCCTCCACGCGCTGATCATGGGGCTTGATGAAACAAAGCGCGTATTGCCGATCGGCGCGCTGAAAGCGCTGATGGTCGTCGGATTTCTTTTTTACGCGGGCACAGGCGCGGCGACGATGCTGCTCGGCGCAAACCTGCTCGGCTATGACGCCATCGATCCGCAATCGACGCATCACGCCGGCCAGCATTACGGCATCCTGCTTGTCGAATTCGGCGTCGGCATGGCGGTCGCCTCGACGATGGTGATGATCTTCTATCATTTCGCCGGCCGCGAACCTGAAATCCGCGATGAGGACTGGTAGGCGGCATGGACATCCTCAACTTTTTCGCCGAGCGCTACAATTACTGGATCTTCATTACGCTGATGATGATGGGTCTTTACATCGTCATCTCGCGCGGAAACCTGATCAAGAAGCTGATCGGGCTCAACGTCTTTCAGACATCGGTTTTCATTTACTACATCTCGATCGGCAAGATCGCCGGCGGCACCGCGCCCATTTATGTTGCGGGCGATATGGAAAGCCGCGCGCATGGCGGCGGACATGGCGCCGAAAACGGGGGCGGACATAGCGCGCCGGGCGCGGACGGCGCCGACGCGCTTCCGGGCAAGGACGCGCTCGGCGCCGGGGCGCTGCACGCCGATGACATGCCGCACGGGGATTTCGAACTCGCAGGTAACGATCTGGCGACGCTGACGGGAAACGCGCAGGGCGCGCATGCGCCGGCGCTGCACGCCGCCCCCGATGCCGGCGCCCCCATTGCAGGCGCCCCGGATAGCAGCGGCGCCAACGATATTCTCGCTGCGCCGGCGCTGAAAATCGAAGAACACGCCATCGCCGCCGCCGACGCCGTTAAAGAGGTCGCGCATCAGGCGGGGGATGTCGTTTATTCAAATCCGCTGCCGCATGTTCTCATTCTCACCGCCATTGTCGTCGGCATTGCGACGACGGCGGTCGGACTGGCGCTTGTCGTGCGCATTCGCGAGGCCTACGGCACGATAGAAGAGGATGAGCTGGAATCGGCCGACAATGTCGCCGAATTCGGCGCGGCGCGCGCGCAAGAGGCGGTCGCATGAACATCCTCGCGCAGCTTCCCGTCATTCCGATCATCCTGCCGCTTGTCACGGCGCCGCTCGCGATGCTCATGCCGTCCGAAAAAATGGGCGGGCGCGCGCCTTTCGTTTTTGCGACGTTTGTCGTGTGGGCCGTATTCGCCGCCTGCGCCGGTTTGCTGCATTCGGTCGCGACGACCGGGCCGATCTCCTATCATCTCGGCGACTGGGCGCCGCCGATCGGCATCGAATACCGGATTGATCTCGCCAACGCGCTCGTGCTGACGCTCGTTTCGGGCATCGCCGCGCTGGTCTTTCCATTTTCCTATGAAAGCATCCGGTCGGAAATCGACCGGCGTCAGATCAGCTATTTTTACGCCGCGCTTTTGATCTGCATGACCGGGCTGCTGGGCGTTACGATTACGGGCGACGCCTTCAATGTTTTCGTCTTTCTGGAAATTTCCTCGCTATCGACCTACGCGCTCGTCGCCATGGGCGCCGACAAGGACCGGCGCGCGCTGACCGCTTCGTTCAATTATCTGGTCATGGGCACGATCGGCGCGACGTTTTTCGTCATCGGCCTCGGCCTCCTTTATCAGGCGACCGGTACGCTCAATATGGCGGACCTGAAGATCCAGCTTGCGGGCGACAAGAACCGAATGGTCGAGGCGGGGTTCGCCTTCATCGTCGTCGGCATGGGCCTCAAGGCGGCGATGTTCCCGATGCATCTGTGGATGCCCAACGCCTACGCCTATGCGCCGTCCGCCGTTTCCGCGTTCATCGCCGCAACATCGACGAAGGTTGCGGTCTATGTGATCATCCGCTTCATCTATACGGTGATCGGCGCCGATTTCTCGTTCGCGCCGGCGGCGTTCGCCTGGCTTATCGCGCCGCTCGCGATTGCAGGCATGTTTTTCGCCTCCGGCGTTGCGATATTCCAGGATGACGTCAAACGCATGCTCGCCTATTCGTCGGTCGGCCAGATCGGCTACATGCTGTTCGGCGTTTCCTTCGGCACGGAGCCGGGCCTTGCGGCGAGCCTTGTTCATCTTTTCAACCACGGCCTGATGAAGGGGGCGCTGTTCATGGCGGCGGCGTGCGTCATGCTGCGCGTCGGCTCGCATAATTGCAGCGCCTACGCCGGACTTGCGCGGCGCATGCCGTTTACGGCGGGCGCGTTCATCGTGTCGGGGCTTTCGCTGATCGGGGTGCCGCTCACCGTCGGGTTCATTTCGAAATGGCAGCTTCTCGCCGCCGCGTTCGATTCGGGGCGCGCCTGGGCCGGGTTTCTCATCGTCGCCTCGTCTTTCCTCGCCGTCATCTATGTCGGGCGCGTCATTGAACTGATGGTCCTGAAGCCGGCGCCCGCGGACGCGCCGGAAATAAAGGAAGCGCCCCTGTCCATGCTCGTTCCGATGCTGATCCTTGTCGCGGCGAACGTTTATTTCGGATTGCACACCGAGCTGACAGTCGATCTTTCCGAGCGCGCCGCGCACGCCCTGATGGGGGCCGGCCGATGATCGTCAGCCCGGCCAACGCGACAGTCTTGTCGCTGCTCGTTCCCCTGATCGGCTTCTTCGCCATCTGGGCGACGGGAAAATCGCCCAATCTTCGCGAAGCGATGACGTTGATCACCGGTCTCGTCCTGATGGGGCTGACCTTCATCGTTTTCGGCGCGGTCGGCGCGGGCGCGCGTCCCGGCTATCTTCTTTTCACCGTCGTCGGCGGATTGCCGATCGCGTTTCAGGCCGAACCGCTCGGCGCGATGTTCGCGGTTCTTGCGAGCGTCCTCTGGTTCGTCAATTCGCTCTATTCGATCGGCTATATGCGCGGTCACGATGAGAAGCATCAAACGCGCTTTTACATGTGTTTCGCGATTGCGATCGCCTCGGCGATGGGCGTCGCCTACGCCGCCAATCTTTTTACGCTGTTCATTTTCTACGAGGTGCTGACGCTGTCGACCTTTCCGCTTGTCACGCACAAGGGCGATGAGGCGGCGAAACAGGGCGGGCGCGTTTATCTCGGCCTGTTGATGGGGACGTCGATCGGCCTGTTGCTGCCGGCGATCGTGTGGGTTTACTCAATCGCGGGCACGACGGATTTCACGCCCGGCGGCGTTCTCGCCGCGCCGCTGTCAGAGGCGGGCGCCCTGCCGGCGCTGCTGCTCGGCCTGTTCGCATTCGGCATCGGCAAGGCGGCGTTGATGCCGGCCCATCCCTGGTTGCCGAACGCCATGGTGGCGCCGACGCCGGTCTCGGCCTTTCTGCACGCCGTCGCCGTCGTCAAGGCGGGCGTCTTTTCGGTCCTGAAAATCGTCGTCTACATTTTCGGCGTCGATTTCCTGAAAGACACCGGCGCATCCATTCCGTTCATGTGGATCGCGGCCGGGTCGATCCTGCTCGCGTCGGCGATTGCGATGCATAAGGACAATCTGAAAGCGCGGCTCGCCTATTCGACGGTCTCGCAGCTTTCCTATGTAACGCTCGGCGCGATGCTGGCGACGCAGATGGGCGTCATGGGCGGGGCGATGCAGATCGCGACGCATGCGGCGGGCAAGATGACGCTCTTCATGTGCGCCGGCGCAATCTATGTCGGCGCGCACAAGACGCTCGTTTCGGAAATGCGCGGGCTCGGTCCGAAAATGCCGTTTACATTCATCGCATTCTTCTTCGGCGCGATGTCGATTGTCGGCCTGCCGCCGATGGGCGGGTCATGGCCGAAATTCCTGCTGATGCTCGGCGCGGCCGACGCCGGACAACTGGCGATCATCGCCGTTTTGATCGTCTCGTCGCTGCTGAACGTCGTCTATCTGCTCTCGATCCCGTTGCAGGCCTTCTATCTTGCGCCGGCGGGCGAGGGGGAAAAGCCGCAAGGGTCAGGCGCGAAAGCGATCGACTGGCGCAATATAGATGAAGCGCCGCTATTGTGCGTCCTGCCGCCGATCATCACCGCGCTCTTTGCGCTCCTGCTCTTCTTTTTCGCCGATCCGCTTTATGCGTATCTGGCCCCGATCATGGAGGCGCGCTAAGTGTCGATCGCTTCTGACATTCCTGTCGCGGGTATTGCATTCTTGGCATTTGCAACCGCCACTATGTTTTTCGGCATGTTTTTCGTCGCCAGAAGTTTATTTATCTTTCCTCAGTCCTATAGTCGGTTTGGTGCGGCTGTTTGGCTAATCCTTGGAATTCCCGTTATCGGCATCGGATTGGGAGTATTTTGGTTTCAAGGCCTCGGCGGCTATTTCTTCAAGACCGCCGAAAAATTGGAGCAGGTTCGCGGAATTTGGGTTTTTGCGTTTGCAACACTTTGGTTGATCGTAATTGGGAAGACAGCGCAGATTTCCTTTGAGTTTATTAGGGATAACCCGAGTGTATTCGCCGGACTTGGAGCAGTCATTTTTCTAGCCGCCGCGTATCTTGCGGCGAGTTTTTTCTTCGATTTGCCGGTGTTCGATTTAATCGGCCCAAATGCAGAGGCGCGCTGATGGCCGACCATCATCATGGCGACGAAAAGCCGGGCTGGGCGGACGCCAAAGTCTTCCGCAACGGCTTTCTCGCCGTTCTCGTCATCGCCTCGCTCGGCGCAGCCGCCGCAGGATTCCTCCCCGCCTTTCAAAAGGAACACCCGCATTTCGAAGTCGAGGGTCTCGGCGCCTTTTTCGCGATTTACGGTTTCGCCGCCTTCGCCTTCATCGTTCTCGCCGGCCAGCATTTGCGCAAACTCGTCGCCCGCAAGGAAGACTATTATGAGGAGCGCGAATAATGGCGGGCGATAACGGCCTCCTTTCCGCGCTGGCGATGAATCCGGCGGTGATCCTCACCGTCGGCGCCGTTCTCGGCGCGTTCGTCCCGAACGGCTTCGCCGCGATCCGCCGCCCTTTGATGCTCGTTTTCGTCGCGATGAGCGCGTTCCAGCTTCAAAGGCTCGGGCTCGGCGAATACGGCGCCTTGTCGATATTCGGCGAGCCGGTGACGATGCTGCGCATCGACCCCTTGTCGCGGATATTCGCCGTCGTCTTTCATATCGCCGCCGCGCTCAACCTCATTTACGCCTGGCGCAGCCGCGACCGCGCGCAGGATTTCGCAACGCTCGCCTATCCCGCCGCCGCGCTTGGCGGCGTTCTCGCCGGCGACCTCGTCACGCTGTTCGTCTGGTGGGAGCTGGCGGCGATGACTTCGGCCTTTTTCGTTCTCGGGCCGGGAACGCGCGCGACATTTCTCGCCGCCATGCGCTATCTGACGATACAGATCCTGTCGGGCGTTTTGCTTCTCGCCGGCATCGTTCTCGTCTATCGCGAGACCGGTTCGCTCGCTTTCGGCGAGATCGGGCTGCGCGACGGCGCGGGCGCGATCAAGATGTCGGGCCTTGTCATGCTGCTGGCTTTCGGCATCAAGGCGGCGTTTCCGCTTCTCCATAACTGGGTGCAGGATTCCTATCCGAAGGCCGATTTCGCGGGCACGATCGTTCTGTCCGTTTTCACGACGAAACTTGCGGTCGCGAGCCTTGCGCGCGCATTCCCCGGAACGGGCGAGCTTGTTTATATCGGCGCGGTGATGACGATTTTCCCGATCTTCTTCGCGCTCATTGAAAACGATCTCAAGAAAGTCCTTTGCTATTCGATCAACAACCAGATCGGTTTCATGGTGATCGGCATCGGCTTCGGCACCGCCGCGTCGATGAACGGCGCGGTCGGCTACGCCTTCACCAATATTATTTTCGAAAGCCTGCTTTTCATGGCGGTGGGCGCTGCGATCTACCGGACCGGCACATCGAAAGCGACGGAGCTTGGCGGGCTTTACCGGACGATGCCGGTCACGATGGTCTTCTGCATTATCGGCGCGATGTCGATTTCGGCGTTCCCGGGATTCGCGGGCTTCGTCACCAAGGGGCTCATCATCGATGCGGCGGGCGAGGCGCACGCCTTCTGGATCTGGCTCGTTCTTCTGTTCGCCTCCGCCGGCGTTCTCGAACACGCCGGCATCAAGATCCCTTATTTCACCTTCTTCGCGCATGACAGCGCCAGGCGTCCGAAGGAAGCGCCGCCGGCGATGTTGATCGCGATGGGAATTTCAGCGTTCCTGTGCATCGCGATCGGCGTTTACCCCGAACCGCTTTACGCGCTGATGCCCTATCCCGAAGCGCTCGCCGATTATCATCCCTACGCGCCCTATCATGTCGTCGAGCAATTGCAGCTTCTTCTCTGGGCGGTCCTTGCTTTCGCGGTTCTCATTCTCATCAAATGGTATCCGGCCGAAGTTCCGTCCGCGAACCTCGACACCGACTGGTTTTACCGCGTACCCGGACGCGATCTGTTCATCTGGGCGGTCGCGGCGGTGCGCGCGATCTGGCGTCTTGTCTGGCGCCTCGCCTCGACGCGCTTCATGCGTGCGATGGATCGCATCTATGCGGTGCATGGGCCCGAAGGGGCGATGGCGCGAAGCTGGCCGACAGGTTTCATGGCGCTGGCGACGGCCGTGGTTCTCGGCCTGGCGCTCTTTATCGCATTCATTTCCTAGCAGGCATTTCCTGGCAGGCATTTCCTGGCAGGCCGATCACGGCCTTGCGCCGATCATCGCGGACATTCGCAAAAATCTCGACGCGGCGAACGAGAACTCTAGTCAATTCCAAAAAGCAGGTTGAACAGGGCCAGCGATCCGCCGATCAGGTAAACCGGAACGAGAATATAGAGCGCCGGCTTGAATATCTCATTCCAGAGTTTCAGCCAAAGCCAGACCAGAAATTCGACCATCCGTTCAGTTTAATAACAGAGGAGCCGCCTTTCAACGCGCGGGAGAGAGAGCCAATGCCTTGGAACGGTGCAGGGTCAACGACGAAATAATTGCGGATGCGCGCGGTTGTCGCGCTTGCTTAACCTTAAATCCTAACCGCTTTCTTACCGTGTCGGCCGAAGTTATCCGACAGTTCGAATAAACTTGTAGACTTTCAAGGCGCGAGATCTTTTCGACCGGGGAGTGGGAGCCTTATCGATGGGTGGGTGGAGCGGCGGCCTGAACGCATTCTATCGCAAGAAAATCGTCACCGCGTCGTCGCAGATTGCGGCGCGAACCTGCGGGGTCGAGTATGATCTTGTCGCGACGACGCATCGAAAGGCGCCGGTCGCGTTCGCGCGCCAGCTCGCCATGTATTTGTGTCACGTCGTCGCCGACATGTCCTTGCGTGATGTCGCTGAAGAATTCGGCCGCGACCGCACTACGGTCAGCCACGCCTGCCACGCGATCGAGGACCGCCGCGAATGCCCCATTTTCGACCGCCAGATCGAGCATCTTGAAAATGCGCTCGCGGACAGAATCCGGGAATTTGTCGCCGGCGACAGGAAATCGCGCCCGCAGCTTGAAAAAAAGGGCATGCGCCTGTTCGCATGAGCCCCCCGTCGCGCGAACTATGCGCCCGATGGGTCAGATGCGCCCGTTGGGTCCGATGCGTCTGCGACAGCGCGAATGCGCGCGATCATGGAGGCGACGCCGTTCGAGCGCTGCGGCGTCAGATGGGCGGTGAGATCAAGCGGCGCCAGCGCCTTTTGCGCGTCGATCGCAAGAATTTCGCCCGGCGATTTCCCGGAATAAAGCGCGATCATCAATGCGACGAGCCCCTTGACGATATGCGCGTCCGAATCGCCGCGCATCGCCAGCCGGCCGTCCTTCAGTTCAGCGTCGAGCCAGAGCTGGCTCGCGCAACCCTTCACCTTATGCGCGTCGTCGCGCCTGTTTTCAGGATACGGATCAAGCGCGCGCCCGAGATCGATCAGGTATTTGTAGCGATCGTCCCAGTCGTCGAGAAATTCGAAATCCGCAAGAATGTCGTCAAAATCCGCCATGACGCGGAGATAGGCGAGGGGGCTCGCGCCCGCAAGCCCGTTCTCGTAGGATGCGGGCGAACGATTGCGTGACGGCGCGGCGGGGTCTTGAACATGTGGAGCAAAATAAGCGCCGGCCTTGCGGCCCTGTCGATGCTCGCCGGCGTTGCGCCTGCTTTCGCATCGCCTTCGCCCGCATCTCCGGCGCCCGAATTGAACGCACCCGCCTTTCGCGCGCCGCGCAGCGCCGTTTACGAAATAACGGATGGCGCGCGCGCCTATAAAATCTATGTCGCCGCGCCGCCCGGCTATAACCGCCGCGAAAACGCCGATCGCGCCTATCCGGTGATTTACCTCAATGACGGCGATCTGTTTTTCCAGGCAGCGTCCGGCGCGCCGCTGCTTTCCTATTTCAACGAGACGCTGGAGGAGGTTATCGTCGTCGGCGTTTCTTACGCGCAGGACGAGGATCCGATCGCCAGCCGCCAGCGCGATCTGACGCCCGTCATCGACAGGGATTTTGAAAACGCCACCGGCGGCGCAGCGCGCTATCTTGCGTTATTCGCCGATGAGATCATTCCGCTGATCGAACGCGAGTACCGCGCCGATCCCGCGCGCCGCACGCTCGCAGGCCATTCGCTCGGCGCCGTCTTCGGGCTTTACGCGATGTTCGCGCAGCCCTCGCCCTTTGCGAATTATATCCTGGTCAGTCCCTCGCTCTGGTACGCCGATTACGCGCTCGGCGATTTCGAAAACGATTATGCGAAATCGCATGGCGATTTGCCGGCGCGTCTTTACCTCGCGGTCGGCGATCTCGAAGGACCAAATGGCGGCCTTGTCAATTTCGACATGGTCAATGACGAAATCGCCTTCGCCGCGCGATTGCGCGCGCGCAATTACGAAAGCCTGCGGCTGAAACAGGAGACGCTGGAGGGCGTCGATCACGCGGCGGCGTTTCCCGCCGCGTTCCTTCGCGCGCTCGAATGGCTGTATCCGGCGCGCTAGTTTGCGCCCTTCATCGCCGCCGCCTCGGCGAGCGATTTGGCGAGCGCCTCGACCTCGATCGAAGTTCCGTCGGCGAATTCAAGCGTCAGCGCGGCGCGCTCGCCGGGCGCGATGGGTGCGGGAAGGCTCATCAGCATGACATGCTTGCCGCCCGGTTCGAACGCGACGAGTTCGCCAGGCGCGAGTTCGATTTCGCCGGCCGGCGCCATGGAGACAACGCCGTTTTCATCGCGGGTCGTCTCGTGGATCTCGGTCACGCCGGCGATCGGCGTCGAAACGCCGGTCAGCACGATCGGCGCCGTTGAGCTGTTGCACAGCGTGAAGTAGGCCGCGCTCATCGCGCTTGCGTCCGCCTGTTCGCGCATCCAGGCTCCCTGCGCGGTCGGCGCTGCGCCCTCGCGCGCCTCGCAATTGAGGGCCTTGGCCGCGGGGGCGGCGGCGTCCTCGCCGCAGGCTGCGAGGGCGAGGGCGGAAATCAGGATCAGGGCGGTTTTCATGGCGCGGCGTTCCTTGCGATTGCGCGCAGAGGTCTAGCCCCGTGCGCGCCGGCTTGCAAAGCGGCGAATTTGCGTTCTCGCCCGATACCGTTAAGACAGGCGCTGAAGCCGAGGACCGAAGAAAATGGACGCGTTCGAAATCGCCCGCCTGCAGGAATATTTCCGCACCAAATTCAGCCTCGGCAATCTCACCGTGCGCGGGCGGCCGAACAAGGACGATTCGGCGGAAGTCTATTTCGGCGACGAATTTCTCGGCGTCATTTTCCGCGACGATGAAGACGGCGATCTGTGTTACCAGTTCAACATGGCGATCCTTGACGAAGATCTCCCCGAAAGACGCGGCTGACGCGCCGGACGGGGACGCAGCGCCATGAACGAAAGGGCGCCGGGTTTTATTGGCGGAATGGCGGCCGGCCGGCCGGTCCTTTCATCCCTTATTGTCGCCTTCGCCGCCGCCGCGCTCGCTGCGGTCGCGTTCCGGCGAAGCGACGCCGCCTTCGCTGAGGCGGCCTTTTTCACAATCGCCGCAACCGCGCTCGTCGTCGTCGCGCCGGTCGCGCTCGCTTCGGCGGCGCCGAAAAATTTCTGGCTGCGCGTTATATATGCAGCGCTTTGCGCCGGGCTTTTTCTCGGCGCGCGGCGGGTCGCACTTCAATCGGGCCTTTCTTTCGGCCCGTTCGATCTGGCGCTCGCCCTTTCGGCGGCGGCCGCCCCTCTGTTCATCCTGACGCTCGGCGCGCCCTTGTGGCGCTCGGCGCTCGCGCTGTCGCTGATCGGCCTCGCGGCGGTTGTTCTCGGCGCGGCGGGCGGCTTTTCGATCGTCGGCATCGAAGCCGCGCGCGGCGCGCCGCCAGACAGCGCGGGCGGCGTCATGGCGCTGGCGGCGGCGGCCGGCGCGGCGCTCGCGATCCAGATCAGCGCGGCGTTTTCGCGCTATTTCGCCGAGGGCGGCGCCAATGCGGACGCGGCGGCGGCGGCGGCGCGTCACGCCGCGGCGCCGGCTTTCTTTTCGCTCTTTGTCGGCGTCAGCGCATTCGCTTTCATTCCGCTCGGCGCGGGGGCGGAATTTGAAGCGATCGCCGGATCGGCGCGGCTCGCCGCCGGGCCCGTCGCCTTCACGCTCGCCGCGACGATTTTTCTTCTGCCGGCCGCGCTCGCGATGAAGGGCGAAAGCGAAAAAACGGCGGTCGCGGAAAACCGGCGCCGCGCCATGTTGCGCCCGTTTCTCAAGCTGGCGCGCAACCTGCTGCCGCCGAGTTCCGCGATCGCGGCGAGCGCGATTTTTCTCATCATCGCGGCGGTCGCCGCGTTCGAGGCGCGGACGACGCCGGGCGCGGGCGAGATCGCGCTTGTCAGCGCGGTCGCCGTCATCGCCGCGATTGCGTTCGTCTCCCTGCGGACTGCGTTGATGACGGCGCTGATGTTCGCGGCGGCGGGGCGCATTGCGGCCTGGGGCGCGGATCTGTTCGCCGCCGCCCCGCCGAGCGAGACCGCCCGCATCATCGCCGCCGCATTCGCTGCGATCGTTTACGCGCAATTGTTTCTCGCCTGGCGCGAGCGCCGCAATCCGCGCCGCAAGACGCGCGAGGTCGTCCAGCTTGCGCTTGCCGACAGTTATTTTTCGGCGATCGCCGCGCTGATCGTCGGGGCGGCGGCGATTGCGGCGAGCGAGGCCGCCGGCTTATGGGGCGAAGGGGTCGAGGCCGCGCTTTACGCCGGCGCGCTCGGCGCGATCGGCGTCGCCGCCGGGCCGGCTTTGCTGACCGCGGTCGGCGCGCTGTTCGGAAGGGACTGAAGCGGCGGCGCGTCAAACGGAATCGGGACGACGCTTCAGCTTATCGCTTTTCGCGTTTCCCGACGGCGAACCGCTCGCGCTTCGCCTTTGAAATGCTTCAGCTCGACTTCGCCTTCAGCCCGTCGACGAATTTGCGAACCTCGCCGTCGATCGTGCGCCATTCGGCGAGGTAAGGACGCTTGAAACGATAGGTCAGCGAAACGCCGGGTGATATCTCCAGTTCGCGCCAGCATTCCGGGCTCGGCAAGCCTTCCTGCTCCTTGATGCAGAACAGCGCCACGATGTTCTTTTTTTCGTCCTCGCCGAGATAAAGCTCGGTTCCCGAATAGCCGTTGGTCGGCACATTCGCCCGCTGCTCCCTGAATTCGTATTTGATGAGTTGATAGGGCGTGCGCGCGCCGCGCCGGTCCACCGTCTGCGGCATATAAAGAATGTCGATGCGTTCGCGCTCGGTGAAGGGCGAGGTGCGCGCTGCGATCAGAATATCGACGCGCCGCGTGTCCGGCGCGTTCTCGACAAAATCGTCGCGCCGCGAGGGCGCGTAACCGGAAAGCGTCGGCCAAAGCGCGTAAAGCCAGATTTCATCGCGCTCGCCGCCCCGCCGGTCGCGCGGGAACACCGTGTAATTTGCGGGGATCGCAAATTTCATTTCGCCGACCGACAGCGCCACCGGCTCCTCGCTGATCGCCGGGCTCGGCACATTGCCGCCAAGCTCGTCGACGCTCGGCCCGACATAATAATAAAGGAATATGGCGCACAGGATCAGCGTCGCCAGGAAAATGCCGAGCGGATAGCGCCAGCTCGATTCCTGGCGGACTTCCTCCCCGCCGCCGATGCCGTTTTTCGGATTGGTCATTGCTAAAGTCCGCGGACGCCCTCGCCGGGCGGGCTTTTAGCACGCGAGCGCCGCGCGCGCCAATCAGCCCGCCGCAGGCGCGGGCCGTCTACAGCGCGTCGATCATTTCGGCGACGAGCGGATGGCGCACCACATCGGCGCGCGAAAAGCGAACGCTTGCAACCTGCTCAAGCGATTCAAGACGCTTGATCGCTTCTTCAAGACCCGAAATTCCGGGCAGCAGGTCCGTTTGCGCCGGATCGCCGGTGACGACCATGGTCGAGGACCAGCCAAGGCGCGTCAGCAGCATTTTAAGCTGGCCGTAAGTGCAGTTCTGCGCCTCGTCGATGACGATATAGGCGTTGTTCAGCGTGCGCCCGCGCATATAGGCGATCGGCGCGATCTCGATGACGCCTTCCGCGATCAGCGCCTTCAGCCGCTTGCCGGAAATGCGGTCGCAAAGGGCGTCGTAAAGCGGGCGCAGATAGGGCGAGAGTTTTTCCTCCATGTCGCCGGGCAGAAACCCGAGACTTTCGCCGGCCTCGACCGCAGGACGCGACAGCACGATGCGCCTGACGCGCCCGGCTTCAAGCGCTTCAACGCCCTTGGCGACCGCGATATAGGTTTTGCCGGTGCCGGCCGCGCCGGCGGCGAAAACAAGCGGCGCCGAATCGATCGCCTCGATCAGGCTTTGCTGCGCCGGATTGTGCGCGCGGATGTTTTTTCGGTATTTCCGGTCGCGTTCGGCGTGCGGGCCCCGGTCGGGGCCGAGGGGCGACCATTGCGGCTCGTCGAACAGCCGCCGGATATTATCGCCCTCATACGATTCCTCATATTGCGCGCCATAAGCGCCCTGCTGACGTTGTTGTCTGCGGCGGGCCTGGGCGGAACGCTTCGCCATGAACGCTCTCCTCTCGCGGCGTTTGAAACGCCGTCGATCGCGCGCCGCGGACGGACCGACGAATTCGAATTTCGGGGTAAGGGACGGGGCGTCCGGAAACGATGCGGGCAGAGGAGTTCGCTTCGAAGCAACGTGCGCATTCAGCCGCCGTAAGGGGTGGACGCCAAACTCAACCTGATTCGAAGGCTATGCGCGTTCGCGGCGAAACGTCGAGAGGGCGCGCGCAGATTTATGGAAACTGTCGCAAACCCGCCCCGAGGGGCGCAAACCGGGAGGATCAGGCGCTGCGCGCGTGGACGTAGGCCTGCGTGATCTTGGCATGCGCTTCGGGCGCGTAATTCTGCCAGGATGTCCGCCCGTTCGTCGCGTCGATGACGAACAGCGTTTCGGTGCGGTGCAGAAAGGGCGTGATCGCGTTGCGCACGCCGATTGCGGTCAGGGCGCAATTGACCGACCAGACATTGTCGGCGAGGCGGATAGACGAGCCGAGGCTCGACAGCGCGTTTTCAACGCGGCTTGCGGCCGCGCTCGTCACATCGAAGATGAGAACGAAATTCGCCGGAGCCGGTTGTTCCGTAGGCTGAGCATTCGCCGTCGCGCGGCCGAGCGCATGCGCGCGCTGCGGCGTGCGGCTTTTCCCTGCGCCGGCGATATCGCGCTTGCCGAAGCCGGGGGCGGCGTCGCACGCCGGAGCGTATCCGAAAAACTGCGCGAAGGCCGGCTCGGTCCTCGCCTCGCGCCATTCGCGGCTTCCCGCCGGGGCGATCATCGACGTGGCGGCGAAGCGGCCTTCATGGGCGAATTTGCGCAAATCGGCCGTCGAATACGGACCGTAGGTTCTGTCGTTCGTTCTAAGACACCAATTGTCAGCGAACATCGGCTCAATCCCCGCTCATTCGACCGCCGCCGGGCTCATCCGCCCTTCTTGCCGAACGGCGTTGCAACAACCGAGCCGAAAACAGGTGTTTCAACCGGGGACTTTGTGTTTTCGATGACTTCTTCCATCTTTTCCGCCGCGCCGAGAAAAACGAGACCGACGCCTTTCTCGTGACGCCTGACGACTTTCGCCAATGTGCGCCCGATATGGACGATCGCGCCCAGTTCGGGCTTGGGGTCGATCGCGATCGACGCGCCGGTCAGGGAGATGTCGAGCATTTCGCAAGCGAAACTCTCGCCGTTCTCCATTGTCAGAACGGTCGTCTCATCGGTGCGGATGCGCGGGTTCTGGCGGCGTTCGAGCCGCATGTGCGGATTGTTGACCGCGTAGGTGATCTGGTCGGCCGCGCGTTTCGATTTCGCCCGCCGGCTGCGATAGTCGACGGCGAAATGGTGCTTTGACGAGCGGATGACGAGGCCCTCATGGCGCCCGACCGTGTCGATGTAAACGACCACTTTTTCGCCCGCCTGCGGCGGATTGACAGCTTTCAGCATGGCGCCGCCGGCCGAAATGTTAATGACGAGGCACGGCTCTTCCTCGCCGTCGGCCTTCAATACCCGCGCTTTCAGCGTCAGGTCGACGCGGCGATGCCGGCGGCGCTCATCGGCGGACGGTTCGGGGCTGGCGGCGGACGCGGGGCCCGGTTTTCCGCAGGGCGATTTGCCGGAGTTGGTTCCCATTCGAGGCGACTTCTTGGTTAAGAATTTCCTTATCGGGCGAAATTCTAAACGCTCAATGTGAACAAAGGTTTGCTTCCGGGGCGCGCTTGTCTCTAGATGGGTGCGCGCGCGGCCGATTCAGGGCGGTTTGGATTAAAGGCGGTAAGACGGGGCCGCGCGTGCGTTGAGGGGATGTGAGCCGAAATGAGAGGCGATCAGTTCGATCCGGCAAGGCCGAAGCCTGACGGTCTTATCGGCGACGTGCCGTCCAGCGTCGCCGCGCTCGCCGCGCTTTTGGCGTTCATTTTCTTCGCGCCGCTTCTCGCCCCGCCGCAAATCGACGCCTGGATCAGCGTGACTTTCGGCCTTTCGCCGCAACGCCTGTTTCTGGGCGGCGCCGGGCCGGGCGGCTGGTTCGGGGCGATTTTTCCGCTGTTCACCCATTTTCTGCTGCATGCCTCACTCGCGCATCTTCTTTTCAACCTTTTGTGGCTCGCCGTTTTCGGCGCGCCGGTCGCGCGGCGGTTTCGCTCGGCGTTGCGCTTTTACCTGTTCTTCACCGCCTGCTCGATCGCCGGCGGCGTCTTTTTCTCCGCATTCCACATGAACGATCCGACGCTGCTCGTCGGCGCGTCGGGCGGCATAACCGGCCTGCTCGGCGGCATGGTGCGATTTGCGTTTCACCGGCCGTTCACCAAGGCCGTATCGGCGAAGGGCGTCCTGCCGCTGACCGACAGGAGCGTTCTGACCTGGTCGGCGGTCGTTATCGGCATGAACGCCTCGATTGCGATTTTCGGACCCGGCGTCGGCGCGGGCGATGCGGAAATCGCCTGGCAGGCGCATGTCGGCGGATATCTGTTCGGCCTGGTCGCGTTCCCGCTTTTCGATCCGCGCCTGCGGTGACGCGCGCGTTAACGATGCGCCGCAAAAAAACCGGCCTCGTCGTCGCCGCGTGACGGCGAATTGATCCCGCCGGCGGCGACGCGGGCCCCGTTTTGTGCTAGGACTTCGAAAGCTCCGCCGCTAAAGCGAGGTTGAAATATGGATCGGGCGCCTGTTCAGACGCTTTTTGACGCCTGCTGCGACGCCTTGAATTCCATGAATGCTCACGCCGCGCCCGCTGTTTTCGGCGTGCGCGCCGCCCGGCGGCGCGCGGCCACGCGCCTGTTCCCGGCCGGCGCGGCGCAGCGTTTTCGCGCGATCATCCGCAGCCGGACATTGTCCGGCGAACGCACCCGGCGCGAGGCGTCAGGCGTTGCGAATTGCGCCCGTTTCAGGCGCTCTGCGCCGCAAAACAGCCGATCAACCGCTAACGCACAAAGTGAGAAAGGAAGGTTCCGGTGAAAGTAGAACAAATCCTTCAGTCCAAGGGCGCGGACGTTTTCGCCGTCCAGGATGCGATGACGGTCAAGGAGGCGGTGGACGTCCTCGGTGAAAAGAATATCGGCGCTGTTATCGTCAAGGATGGCGGCGGCGCCGTATGCGGAATATTCTCCGAACGCGATGTCGTCAGGCGCCTGAAAAGCGAAGGGCACGGCGTGCTGTCGCGCCCCGTCGCCGACTGCATGACGAAAAAGCCGATCACTTGCGCGCTCGATACCGACATTGACGAGTTGATGAGCCTGATGACGACGAAGCGCATCCGTCACGTGCCGGTCGTCAGCGCCGGAAAGCTGGTCGGCATCGTTTCGATCGGCGATGTCGTCAAACGCAAGATCGAAAGCGCCGAACAGGAAGCCGCGGCGCTGAAGGAATATATCGCCTCCTGAAGACGCAAATCAGGGCATGAAAATCGCGGGCGTTCGGCGGGTCAGGTTAAGGCGTGTGCGGATCGTCGCGCGCGCAGATGCGCCGCGTTCATCCGTATAGAAATCAAATCGACTGTTCGGCGCACGGCGCAGGGCGTGCGTGATGAAGGGCGCAGCCTCCCGGCATCGGCGCCCGAACAGCGCGTGAGCCGCGATGCAGGGGCGGCGAGGCGGGGCTTTGCGAACGCCCCGTGCAAACACTTGAAAATACGGGGGTTTCCGGCGCGATAACGTTTTATTAACGCAATCGTGGGGCGAAATACCGCTTGATTCGCCGCCCCCTTTCTCATAGTTTGCCTCCTCTCAGCGTTATTGAGAACCTGCCCAAGCGGGGCGTTCGCCCCGCGGCCGGCCGTTGTCGCGGCTAAAGCCCCGATTTTCCTGTGGAAAACGTGGAAAACGCGAAAACGAAAAAAAGTTCGCAATTGGCGTTGACAGGCGGGGTGCGGGCGACTAAATCCGCGCTCCACCGACGCGGCCGGGACGGCCGCCGCAGCCTTCGAAAGGGGGCCTAGGGGCGGTCTCGGGAGTGTCGGTTTTTTGTCGGCTGATTTTCGGATTTTCCGGGGGTTCGCCGGCGGCTCTTTGACAAGTGAATCCGAGGAAGAGAAACGTGGGCGGCGCGCGTCCTGGCGGAGTCGAAAGACTCAATCAGGATCAATCATCCGCTGACGTTTACTCAATAAACCAATGACTTCCGTTCATTCAGGAAGTTTGGTTTTGTGACGTCAGTAAAGATGAGCGTCGGGATTATCCCTCCCGGCATAGGATCCTCAAACTCAACTTGAGAGTTTGATCCTGGCTCAGGACGAACGCTGGCGGCAGGCTTAACACATGCAAGTCGAGCGCCCTCTTCGGAGGGAGCGGCAGACGGGTGAGTAACGCGTGGGAACGTGCCCTTCGGTACGGAATAGCCCTGGGAAACTGGGTGTAATACCGTATACGACCTTCGGGTGAAAGATTTATCGCCGAGGGATCGGCCCGCGTTAGATTAGCTA